>NZ_AP023356.1:3531250-4875000 GCF_018324205.1 Actinoplanes ianthinogenes | reverse complement strand
CCGGGCGCCGGAGACGACCCGCACCCCGTCGGCCTCCAGCGCGGCATGTGCCACCTGGGACGACTCCGGCTCCTCCATGGCGAGCACCCGCGCCGAACCCTCGATCACGGTCACCTGGACGCCGAACCGCGCATACGCCTGCGCGAGCTCACACCCGATGGCCCCACCGCCGAGCACCAGCATCGACGAGGGCAGCGTGGCCGCCTCCACAGCTTCCCGGTTCGTCCAGTACGGCGTACCGGAAAGCCCTTCGACGGGTGGGATGACCGCGACCGTGCCGGTGGCGATGACGACGCCGCGCGAAGCGGCGAATTCCTGGTCACCGACCCGCACCCGGCCGGGACCGGTCAGCGATGCCGTGCCCCGCAGGAACGTCCCGCCCTGGCCGGTGAAGCGGTCCACGGCGACCTTGTCGTTCCAGTCGTCGGTGGCCTCGTCCCGGATCCGACGGGCGACCGGCGCCCAGTCGGGCTCCACGGTGGACGTGCCGGCGAGGCCGGGGATCCGGCGGGCCTCGGCGAGCGCGTTCCCGGCGCGGACCATGATTTTTGTGGGGATGCAGCCCCAGTACGGACACTCGCCACCGACCAGGCGGTGCTCGACCCCGAGCACGTTCAGTCCGGCCGCGGCCAGCCGGCCGGCGACCTCCTCGCCGCCGACACCGAGTCCGACGACCACCACGTCCACTTGCCGCGCTTCAGCCATGCGATCCAGCTAAGCAGAAACCGGGGTGCCGGGGAGCGCTCGAAAGATGTGCGGGGCGACTTCTCATGTGTCGCCGGGCACAACCGATTCTGGACCCTCGCGGAAGCGGGAAAGGGCGGTCATGAGGGGGCGATGGCGAGCGTTGGCTGGCGCTCACCATCCTCATGGCCGCCCGCTCGGTCGTCAGGCCCGCAGCCAGACCGCCTCGTCCCGGTGTGACTCCAGCGGACCGGGATAGTCGAGGCCGGGCAACCGCCACGGTTGGTGGACGGCCACTCCGTCGACGCCTTTGAGTTCCGGCACATACCGGCGGACGTAATCGCCCTGCGGGTCGAACCGCTGCGCCTGCCGGATCGGGTTGAACTTGCGATAGGGCCGGGTGTCGTTGCCGGTGCCGGCGGTCCATTGCCAGTTGCCGGAATTGTTCGGCACGTCCCCGTCGATCAGCCAGCGGAAGAACCATTGCAGGCCGAGTCGCCAGTCGATGCCGAGGTGCTTGGTCAGGAACGCCGCGGTGATCAGCCGGGCCCGGTTGTGCATCCAGCCCTCGGCGCGCAGCTGGCGCATCCCGGCGTCGACGACCGGCACCCCGGTCAGGCCGTCCTGCCAGTGCTGGAAAGCGTCCTCGTCGTAGCGCCAGCCGGTGTCCGCCTTGGGCCGCATCGCCTCGGTGGAGATCTTCGGAAAGGCCGCGGTGACCTGGTAATAGAAGTCGCGCCAGGCGAGTTGCCGCAGGTAGGCCTGTGCTCCCGGGGAGTCGTCGGCCTTCGCGGCGAGCGCCAGCTCGAGCGGCGAGAGGCAGCCGAACCGGAGATAGGCACTGAGCCGGCTGGTGTTGTCGGCTGCCAGGTCGTCGTGCTCGTCGTCGTACCGGGAAATCTCCCGCATCCAGGAGCGAAGCCGGCGGCGAGCCTCGGTCTCACCGCCGGGGATCGCGTCCGGTGAGTCGCCCGCGGGCAGCTCGGGAAGGGTGCCCGCGGCGATGCTGTCCGGCATCGCGATCTTGCGAGGGGTCGCGGCAGGCACGCGCCACCGGGTTTTCTCCCAGGCTTTCCAGTACGGCGTGAAGACGCGGTACGAGTCCCCGCCTCCGCCCGGCCGCACCGCCCCGGCCGGCAGCACCGTGACCCCGGGCGTCACCGTCAGGTCGAGCCGCGCCTCCCGCAACCGCCGCTCCCGCCGCTGGGCGTAATCGGTCACGTCGCCGGCGACCCACACCTCGGTGGCATCCACCTCCCGGGCCAGCCGAACGGTCTCGGCCACCGGGTCGCCCTCCCGGATCACCAGGTCGCCGCCCCGCTCCCGGAGGGTGTTCCGCAGGTCGGCGAGGCACTGGTGCAGGAAGCGCTGCCGGTTGGCGGAGAGCCCGGCCAGCCGCGGGTCGAGCACGAACAGCGGGACGATCTCCCCGTCGCCGCTGAGCAGCGGGTTGTCGTGGATCCGCAGGTCCCGGGTGAGTAGCGCGATCCGGGCGCCCATCTCAGGCCGCCAGCTGGACCGGGGTGCCGGGCCGGGTGAGCAGGCTGCGGACCGCGACCGCGGCCCGGCGGCGGTTCGGCACCGTGGCGCGCCGGGCGAAGACGTCGTAACCGGCCGCCTCGACCTCGTCGAGGATCCCGCCGTAAAGCTGGAAGGCGGTCCGCATGCACGCCTGCGAGGCCGGTTCGAGCAGCGGGATGCCGGGCGCGGCGGCCGCGTAGTGCTCCCGGGCCCGGGCCACCTCGGCCTTGATCAGCGCGCGGACCGGTGGGGTGGCGACGCCGGCGGCCAGGTCGTCTCGCGTGACGCCGAACTCGGCGAGGTGCTCCTCGGGCAGGTAGATCCGGCCGCGGGCGAGGTCCTCGGCGACGTCCCGGATGAAGTTCGTGAGCTGGAACGCGAAGCCGAGCTGGCGGGCCGGCTCGCGGGCGGCCACCGGGTCGGAGGAGCCGAGGATCGGCAGCATCATGGTGCCGATCACGGCGGCCGACCCCTCCATGTAGTCGAGCAGGTCGGCATAGGTGCGATAGCCGGTGACGGTCAGGTCCATCGCCATGCTGCGCAGGAATTTCTCGAAGTCGTCGAGGTCCAGGTCGAAGACCGCGATGGTGTGCAGCACCGCGGGCAGCAGCGGGTCGTCGACCGGCTCACCGCGCAGTCCGGCCAGGAACCCGGTGGACCAGGCGGAGAGCTCGGCGGCGCGCTGAGCGGGCGGCAGGGACTCGGTCCGGTCGACGATCTCGTCGGCGAACCGGGTGAATCCGTACAGAGCGTGCACGTGCCGACGCTTCCAGGCCGGTAGTAACCGGGTCGCCAGGTAATACGTGCGTCCGTGCTCTCGGTTCAGCTCACGGCAGCGCTCGTAGGCAGCCGCCAGATCGGTATCCATCCCGGTCCTCCGATAAATCGACGCACGAATCGACGCAACATTCGAAAGTTAGGGTACGGTACTGGACGTGGCCAATGACACCCTCGAGGGAAATCGCCTAGGCGCGATACCCCGGCAGCCGCTCTCCCCCACCGGGCTCGTCGGCGCCGTCGAGGGGACGCTCGCCGACTTTCTCGCCTCACAGATCGCCGCCCTGGACACCGTCGACCCGGCGCTCGGCGGCTTCGCCCGCACCGCCCGTGACCTGGTGATGGCCGGCGGCAAACGACTACGACCGACGTTCGCGTACTGGGGGTGGCGCGGCGTCGCCGGTCCCGGCGCCTCGGCCGAGCCGCTGTTGCCGGCGCTCGGCGCGCTGGAGCTGATGCACACCTTCGCCCTGGTGCACGACGACCTGATGGACGGCTCGGCGACCCGCCGCGGCCGGCCCACCGCGCACCGGATCTTCGCGGCCCGGCACGGCGCCCGGTTCGGCGACTCGGCCGCGATTCTGGTCGGTGACCTGTGCCTGGTCTGGGCCGACCAGTTGCTGGCCCGCACCGCGCTGCCGCCGGTGACCCTGCTCGAGGTGCGTGCGCGATATGACCGGATGCGCGTCGAGGCGGTCGCCGGGCAGTACCTGGACGTGCTCGGCGAGACCGATCCGGAGTCCTGGTCGGTGGAGCGGGCGCTGCTGGTCGCCCGGCACAAGACGGCGAGTTACACGGTGCACCGGCCGCTCGACTACGGGCTGGCGCTGGCCGGGGTCGACGACGCGGAGGTCGCCGAGGCGTACCGGATCTACGGCACGACCGTCGGCGAGGCCTTCCAGCTGCGCGACGATCTGCTCGGGGTTTACGGCGACCCGGCGGTGACCGGCAAGCCCGCCGGCGACGACCTGCGGACCGGCAAGCCGACCGCGCTGCTGATGCTCGCCCGGCGGATGGCCACCCCGGCCCAGCTCGCCGAGCTGGAGACGGCCGGCATCGAGCGCAAGGCACGGATCGTCACGGAGACCGGCGCACCGGTCCGGGTCGAGGAGATGATCCGGACCCGGGTCACCGAGGGGCTCACCGCCCTCGCGTCGGCGCCGATCGACGCCGAGGCCCGGGCCATGCTCATCGAGCTGGCCACCGTGGCCACCCAGCGACCGGCATGATGAGAGCCCCCACCCCCTGGAGCCACCGCGTGCGTACTGTGACCGGACCAACCGATCGCGTGCTGATAGTCGGGGCCGGCCTGGCCGGCCTCTCCTGTGCCCTGCACCTGGCCGCGGCCGGGCGCGAGGTGACCGTCGTCGAGCGCGAGACCGTGCCGGGCGGTCGCGCCGGCCGGCTCTCGGTCGGCGGCTTCGACTTCGACACCGGCCCGACCGTGCTGACCATGCCGGAGCTGATCGCCGAGCCGCTCGCCGCGGTCGGTGAGAAACTCACCGACTGGCTGGAGCTGACCCCGATCGACCCGGCATACCGGGCGTACTACCCGGACGGCTCCACTCTGGACGTGCGCTCCGACACCACCCGGATGGCCGCCGAGATCGCCCGGGTCTGCGGGGCCCGGGAGGCCGACGGCTATCTGCGGTTCGTCGATTTCACCCGGCGGTTGTGGCAGCTGGAGCGCGACCACTTCATCGACCGGAACCTGGACAGCCCGGTCGATCTGCTCAACCTGAACCTGCTCCGGCTGCTCGGGATGGGCGCGTTCCGCAAACTCCAGCCGAAGATCAACGACTACTTCCGCGACCCGCGTACCCAGCGGATCTTCTCGTTCCAGGCGATGTACGCCGGCATGGCGCCGCACGACGCGCTCGCCGTCTACGCGGTGATCGCGTACCTCGACTCGGTGGTCGGGGTGTATTACCCCAAGGGCGGCATGCACGCGGTGCCCCGGGCACTGGCCGGCGCCGCCGAGAAACACGGCGTCACCTTCCGGTACGACACCACGGTCGACCGGGTGGTCACCCAGAACGGCCGGGCGACCGGCGTGGTCACCGCGTCCGGCGAGTTCATCCCGGCGGACACGGTCGTGCTCAACCCCGATCTGCCGGTCGCCTATCGGGACCTGCTCCCGGCCCGCCGCACCCGCCGCCTGCGCTACTCACCGTCCTGTGTGGTGCTGCACATCGGCTCCTCGCAGGCGTACTCGAAGATCGCCCACCACAACATCCATTTCGGTACGGGCTGGAAGCGCACCTTCGACGAGGTGATCCACCGCGGCCTGCTGATGAGCGACCCGTCACTGCTGGTCACGAACCCGACCCACACCGATCCCGCCGCGGCCCCGCCCGGCAAGCAGACCTACTACGTGCTGGCGCCGACGCCGAACCTGGAGAGCGGCCCGATGAACTGGCGCGGCGGCCTCGCCGAGCGCTATGCCGACGAGCTGCTGCAAACCCTGGAACAGCGCGGATACGTCGGCTTCCGGGACGGCGTGGAGGTCGAACGGATCATCACCCCGGCCGACTGGGCGGACGACGGGATGGCCGCGGGCACCCCGTTCGCGGCCGCGCACTCGTTCTCCCAGACCGGGCCGTTCCGTCCGTCGAACCTGCACCCGGCACTACCGAACGTGGTCTTCACCGGTTCGGGCACACAACCCGGTGTCGGCGTGCCGATGGTGCTCATCTCCGGGAAGCTGGCCGCGAGCCGGATCACAGGGGGATTGTCATGAGCCAACGGGAAACGCACCTGGTCGAGGTGGTCGACCACGACGGACAGGCCGTCGGCACGATGACCGTCGCCGACGCCCACCAGGAACCCGGAAAACTGCACCGGGCGTTCTCCGTCTTCCTCCAGGACGCACAGGGCCGCGTGCTGCTCCAGCAGCGCGCCGCGGTGAAGACCCGCTTCCCGCTGCGCTGGGCGAACAGCTGCTGCGGCCACCCGGGGCCCGGCGAGTCGGTCACGGAGGCGGCCGGTCGCCGTCTCTCCGAAGAGCTTTCGGTACGCGACATCGCGCTGACCGAGCTCGGCACGTACACCTACTGGGCGGCCGACATGGTCACCAGCCGGGTCGAGTTCGAGTACGACCACGTGCTCGTCGGACACCTGCCGGACGGGGTCGTGCCGGTGCCGGACCCGGACGAGGTCGCCGAGCTGCGGTGGGTCTCGCCGCTGGCGCTGCACGCCGAGATCGCGGCCTCACCGGAGGACTACGCGCCCTGGCTGTCCGGCGTCCTCGAGGTCCTGTTCACCAGCCTGCCCGACAACATCCTCTTCTCGGAGGGGCCGGGTGGCCGATGAGGCGCTGAGCGCCGGTGCCGCGGCACGCCGCCTCGGTGTGGCGGTCACCACCCTGCGCACCTGGCACCAGCGATACGGGTTGGGCCCCAGCCGGCACGAGCCCGGTCACCACCGGCGCTACACCGACGAGGACATGGGCCGGTTGCAGGTCATGCAACGGCTCACCGCGCAGGGCGTGGCGCCCGCCGAGGCCGCCGCCTGGGCCCGGAACGCACCGCAGGGAGATCCGGCCCGGCATCCGGCGCCGGCCCGGCTCGACGCGGCCGCCCGCGGGCTGGCCCGGGCCGCGCTGCGCCTGGACGCGCTGGGCATGCGGGACATCCTCTGCGCGACGGTCGCCCAGCGCGGTGTGGTGGCCGCCTGGACCGAGGTGATCGCCCCGGTGCTGATCGGGATCGGCGACCGCTACCAGACCACCCAGCGCTACGTGGAGGTCGAACACCTGCTGTCGCGGGCGGTCACCGAGGTGCTGGCCACGACGCAGCGGGTGGCCGACGTCCCGCGGATCCTCCTCGCCGGCGCCGACGAGGAGCAGCACACCCTCGCCCTGGAGGCGCTCGCCGCCGCGCTCGGCGAGGCCGGCGTGGCGTGCCGGCTCTTCGGCGCCCGGCTGCCCTCGACGGCGCTGCTGGACGCGATCGGACGGACCGGCCCGGCCGCGGTGGTGCTCTGGTCGCAGCGCGACCGCACCGGAGCGGTCGACCAGCTGATCCGGGTCCGCGACGCCCCGGCCCCGCCGGTGGTGATCGCGGCGGCCGGCCCGGGCTGGCCGGACGGCGATCTCCCGCCCGGGATCACCCGGCTGACCGGCCTGGCCGAGGCCGTCCACTTGCTGGCTTCGATCTGAACCCCTCGTTTCCGCAGGTCACAGCGTCGCTGCAGAAAAGGGGGATACCGATTTGGAGACCGCTCGGTGGATCACATATGCTTTGCAAGCCTTCAACGGGGCGCGGTTGGGGCGAAGGCCACCAAGCGTTGCAGATCGGGTCGCCAGCTCGATGTGCAATGATGGCGGAGTTGCCCTCATCGTCTAGTGGCCTAGGACGCCGCCCTTTCAAGGCGGTAGCACGGGTTCGAATCCCGTTGGGGGTACTGGTAAGGTTCACGGCGCAGGTCGCGAACTGGCCAGAGCAAGACAGAAGTGAATAGCAAGGTCCTGTGGAGCAGTTGGAGTGCTCGCCGCCCTGTCAAGGCGGAGGTCGCGGGTTCAAGTCCCGTCAGGACCGCAAGCACCAAGCACGGCCAGGTAGCTCAGTTGGTACGAGCGTCCGACTGAAAATCGGAAGGTCGGCGGTTCGACCCCGCCCCTGGCCACCAGGCCTCTCGCCGGGCTCTGAGCACCGTCCACCTGCGGAAACGCACGGTGGACGTTTTGCTTTCCGGCCTCTTGTGCCGGACCGCCGATTTCCCATGATCGCCGTGATGAGTTTGCGCGTTCGCTTCACGGCTTGATCGCACTCCTGCGGTCACCGCAACCGCGCCGCCGGCAATGACGACGGCTCCCACGCTTGTGGGCGAGCATGACCACCGCTTTCCACGCGCAACCCGTCTGACCCTGCTCCACGGATGTTTTAGCCTCAAGTCGTGCTCGTCTGGTTGTTGTTCGGGTTGCTCGGTATCGCCGTGCTGTACAGGCTGATCCGGCTGGCCGTTGCCCACGGCATCGCCGACGCCGACGAGGAGCGACGGCGCAAAGCTGGCGGGACCCCTTGATCCGGCCATCCCGGACAGCCGGCTCTGAGCTTCTCCGATGTTCCTGACTGAGGGAGAAGGCCGCGGTTCGACCCTGCCTCTGGTCACCAGAGAGCAGAGGAACGCGGGTCGGCGTCCTTCATCGTGCGCGTGAGAGTCGCGCGGAATGCGATTTCCGGCGGCCGGTAATCGCTGTCGCCGTTACCAGCCGGCTCAGGGTCGGCTGGTTCGCGTCAGGCGGAGCCGCTCCGGGCGCGGATACGAAAGCCGCCGGCTTGTGTCGGCTGGAGTCGTTGTCAGGCGCGTGCCCGACAACGGGCGCGTTGCGTCAAGACCGCTGTGGGGCACGCACCCGACAGCGAAATGGGACTGCCGTCCGAGCAAGACCGCTCCAGGGACGCGGCAACAGCGCGAAATGGCTGGCTTGCGCGGGCGGGACGCTCCGCGCACGGACGCGGCCCGCTTCAGGCACGACCAGTCCGCGCATGCGCTGCTCGCGGAAGCGGATCACATCAGGACACGACCACTTCGGGCACGCGCTGCCAGCGGAAGCGGATCGCATCAGGGCACGACCGCTTCCGGCACGCGCTGCCAGCGGAAGCGGATCACATCAGAGCACGACCACTTCGGCAGGCTCGACCACGGCGGGAGAGGGCTCGCGGGAGGGCCCTGGTCGTACCGGAAGGGCATGGAGCGGACCCGGCGGCTGGATGCGGGCCTTGGGGCGAGAAAAGGGGCGGCGCCCGGCGGAGGACCGCCGGGCGCCGCTGTGGTGCTTTGTGCTGACTTCGTCAGCGGACCGAGTCGGCCAGGCGCTTCTTCACGTCGGCCGGGATCTCCGGGTGGACCGACTTGCCCTCGGCGGAGGAGACCGAGGCGGTGCTCCAGGTGGACTCGCACTCGCTGTAGCTGGCGCCGCCCAGGCTCAGGCAGTAGTCGCCCTCGGCGTCGTTGGCGCCGCCGCTGAGGTAGTCCGGGCCGGCCGTGCCGAGCGGGGCGAAGGTGCTCAGGTCGAAGTACGAACCGTAGAGGATGTCGTCGCTGTTGGCGCCGTAGACCCGGTCGTAGCCGTAGCCGCCGATCAGACCGTCCCGGCCGTTGCCACCGTCGATGACGTCGTTGCCGAAGGCGGTGCCGGTCCGGTAGTCGTCGCCGTAGATCTCGTCGTCGCCGTCCTCGCCGTACAGCCAGTCGTTGCCGGCGTAGCCGTAGATGAGGTCGTTGCCGGCGCCGCCGTAGACCACGTCGTTGCCGGAGTCGCCGAGGATCTGGTCGGTACCGGTGTTGCCGTACATCTTGTCGCTACCGGTGCCACCGTAGAGCTTGTCGTTGCCGGTGAGACCGACCAGCAGGTCGTTGCCGCTCTGACCGAACAGGTTGTCGTTGCCACCCCGGCCGTAGAGCTTGTCGTTGCCCGAGGCGCCCTGGAGCTGGTCGGCGCCGCTGCCGCCGTACAGCGTGTCGTTGCCGGAGCCGCCGTCGGCCAGCATGTAGATGCCGGTCTTGTTGACGACCTTGTCGTTCTTGTCGCCGAGGGCGATGACCAGTTTCTTCGGCTTCGACGACGTGGTGCACTTGACCTTGGTCTTGTCGCCCTTGACCGCCTTGCAGCCCTTGCCGGCCTTGATGGCGACCTTGTCGTTGAGCGTGACCGTGCGGCCGGAGACCGTGATGACCAGCGAGTTCGACTTGGTCATCAGTGCGTTGAACTTGACGGTGGTGCCGGACACCCGCGCCAGGCCAGCGGTGGCGGCCTGCGCCGGGGCGGCGAAGAGAGTGGTGGCTGCGGCAACCGCGACAGCTGTAGCGCCGATCGTGGCGAGAGCCTTGCGACTGGTCAGGAACATGAAGGCATTCCCCCGATGAGGAGCGGATTCGACGGTGTCGATCACCGGCGACGACACATGGTAGGACGGTACCGTTCCGGCGCACCTCCCCGTTTCGACCATTTGGCGATCATAAATACTGTGATGGCCGTCACTATCCAGAGTGGATTAGCTGTCCACCGCACGCATTGACCCCTTGAAGGCGCGGGCCGCCTCAATCAAAGTGTTATCGGGATCGGTCCGCACTGGACCCCGGTTTGCTAGGAGGTACAGCGTCGTGCAGACCTTCGCCAACGAGGAAGAACAGACTGCCTACAACCTGGCCGAGGCGCTGAGTGAGAAGGCGATGTCCTTCATGAAGCTGGCCGAGGAGGCCGCCGACGCCTTCCGTGGCGGCAAACAGGCGATGCGCCGTCAGTTCAAGGCGCGCGGATTGTCCGAGGCGGAGGCCGATATCCGGTACGCCGGGACCGCCCAGGCATCCCGGGCGATCTCCGACAACCAGTTCTTCATGTCACTCGCGTCGATGTACAACACCGCCGCCGGGACGCAGTACGCGAAAGCGCTGTATCACAAGGCTCGGTGAGCCGAGGTCACGCCGCCCGGTGACGCAGGGTGGCGACCGTGGAGCCGGCCAGGGCGAGCAGGCAGTCCGGCAGCTGCCCGTCGGCGATCGCGGCGCCGAACAGGGCCTCGCCGGTCGGGAAGTCCCCGTTCACATACGCACTGACGAAGCGGGCGACCCAGCGTTTGTCATAGCGCGCGTCGTCGATGCCGGGGAACTCCAGGGTCCAGCCGCCACCGCCGGGCAGGTCGCCGACCATGGTCGCGGCGAGGCACCACGCGACGTCCCAGGCGCCGACCACGCCGTCCCGCGAGACGACGGCGTCGAAGGTGCTGGCCACAGCATCGCTGTCACCACTGAGAGCGCAGGTCAGGATCTGCGTGGCGTCGTCGAACGCATGCTGTGGTACTTCGGTCACGTTGAGAACCGTACGCGGAACCGTCAAGGACTGCCTGTTGATCAGTGCAGAAACCTTACTGATCAAGCACCGCGCAGCAGGCAGGTGATCCGGGCGGTGCAGACCCGCTCACCGGCCTCGTCCTCCAGGACCACCTCGTAGGTGGCGACGGCGCGGCCCCGGTGCACCGGCACCGCGATGCCGGTCACCAGCCCGGAGCGGGCGGCCTTGTGGTGGGTGGCGTTGATGTCCACCCCGACCGCGAACGGCCGGTCCACGGTCTGCCCGTGCAGCACCGCGCCGACCGAGCCGAGGGTCTCCGCGAGCACGCAGGACGCCCCGCCGTGCAGCAGACCGTACGGCTGGGTGTTGCCCTCGACCGGCATCGTCCCGACCACCCGCTCGGCCGTCGCCTCGGTGATCACGATGCCCATCCGCTCGGCGAGCGCACCGCCCCCGTTGCTGGTGAAGAGGTGCTGCATGCCGTCCGCCGCGATATCCACGACGGCGTACGTTACCCCCGGCCGTGGCCGGTACCAGCGATACCCGTCACAGCGGCCGGACTGGCCTTCGCGGGTGTCGGGTATGGGTGTGGCTGTTGTGCCGGGCGGGACTTCACGGCACAGTCGTGCGGAACTCGAGCTAAGGAGACGACATGAGTGAGCCGCAGGAGATCGTCGAGACCCGGGGCGACGACCGCGTCGACCTGATCACCAGCGACGCGAACGGCGACGGCAAGGTCGACGTGTGGGTGTCGGACACCGATGGCGACGGCAAGCCGGACCTGTTCCAGTTCGACACGGACGGCGACGGCAAGGTCGACGTGACGATGGTGGACCTGGACGAGGACGGCACCCCGGACACGATCGTCGACGGCGACGGCGGAGTGCCGCCGGTCGCCTGAACGGTCACGCGCCGCCGAGGGCGGACAGGGCCACCCAGAGCACGGCGATCGCCACCACGGCGGTACCGACCGTGGAGGCGGTGTGCCGCCAGGAGCGGACGCCCTCGACCGCTTCCGGGTGTCCCAGCTCGACCAGGACGGCCCGGTGGGCACGCACCTCGGACCGGTGCTGGCCGGCGAGCTCCGGAGCCCGGCTGAGCTCCACTGCCAGCCGGGCCTGGGCACGCTGCAAACGGCGTACCGTAGCCCTTGCCTTGTGGCCCGCGCGGTCCGCGGCGTGCCGGCGGGCCGCGGCCCGGCGCGAACCCGAACCGAGTGCCCGCAACTCGCCCTCGGTGATCACCTCGGGGTCGTCGAGGCGGGCCAGCCCCGCGACGTAGAACTCGGCCTCCCGGTCGTGCGCGCGGCGGACCAGCCAGAGGATCAGCAGCAGCGGCGGCAGGCCCTTGAGGACCAGCACGGCGAGCAGCGCCACCGGTCCGTTGCCCAGGCCGTCGCGGAACAGCGGCGAGTTCCACAGCACGTGCGAGGCCCAGGCGCCGAACAGCGCCAGCCCGGCCATCGTGATCCGGCGCGGCCAGCCGCGGTCGGTGGCGACCACCAGGTAACCGATGCCGGCGCCGGCCAGCGCGCCGAACAGGGTGTGGCTCCACACCCCGGCCAGGAACCCGCGGATCAGGAACGTGGTGATCACCGGCTGGACCGCGTCGCCCTGCCCGGCCAGCGCGACCGCGCCGATCGCGAAGACCACGTCCTCGACGATCTGGAAACCCAGGCCGACCAGCGCGCCGTAGACCACGCCGTCGAGCACGCTGTTCACCTGGGAGCGGGCGATCAGCACGATGGCGATCACGCCGAGCGTCTTGGCGATCTCCTCAACCGTGGGCCCGGCCAGCGCGGCGCCCCAGTCCGCGGCCAGGCCGGGCGAGCCGAGCTTGGCGATCAAATTCTCCAGGGCGGTGCTGCCCGGGATGGAGACGCTGGTGGCCACCAGGCCGCCCCAGGCGAACGCCACCACGAGCAGGCCGGTCGGCTCCCGTTCGAGGAAGTCCAGCTCCTGGACGAACAGCCAGAACGGGACGGCGAGCAGGGCGAACAGGGCCAGCGCGGCGAGTGTGGCGATCGGGTAGGAGTGCAGAAAGCGGGCCAGGATCTGCGACATCCGGACCGCGCCGGCGGCCAGCAGGGTGATCACGACCCAGAACGCGGGCAGCCTCAGGGTGGCCGCCCGTGCCGGGCCGGGGACTACCGGATCGCTCACGAGCCACCCTCGTAGCGCAGGGTGCGAGTGCTGGCGTCGATGGCCGGCAGGGTGTGGTCCAGGTCCAGGTCGGCACCGCTGACCGTGACCTCGACGCTGAGTCCGTGCGCGACGAAGACCGCGTAGCGGCCACCGCGGTCGCCGGCGGTGTATCCGCCCTGCAGGCCGGCCAGGCCGCCGGCCGTGGAGACGGCGAGCTGGGTGCCGGTCACCTGGTATCCCGAGGTGCCGGTGATGCGCTGACGGAGCCGGACGGCCGCCGCGGTCAGGTCGCCGGAGAAGGGCTGGACCGCGATCGCGTAGCGGACCCGGCCGAGCCGGAACAGTGCGGTGCCGCGGTCGTCGCCCGGGCGGGTCCCGGTGACGTCGAGCGTCGCGCCCGGTGGCGGCACCACGGTGACCCCGGCACCCACCCGGTACGGCTGACCGGCCGGCACCGCCCGCTGCGCCGAGACGGCGCGGTCGAGCGCCGGCAGGCCGAGGGCGAGCGCCGCCAGGAGGGCGACCAGAACGAGGGCGCTGAGGAGTCCGGGTGCGCTGGGGACATCGGTGAGATGACGCCGCGTGACCGTCCCCATCCGTCCACGCTAACGAGACCACCCCGGGGATGTCCGGTGATCTGCGCGTATGACTACTGTGGACGGACGCTCAAGCTGGCAGATTACGGATTTGTCCGTTTTACCGAAAGATGCGCAGGGGGGACGATCGCGGTCAACCAGACCCCGTTGGCGCTGCGATGGAACACGTGCCCGGCGACGGCCATCGCACCCGCCGCCACGGTGAACACCACGACGTCGGCCGATCGGCGCCGGCCGACGGTGAGAGCGGTCGGCACGTCCACCGACAGGTGCACGTGGTGCCGGGAGCGCGGGCGCAGGCCGTCGCGCAGGATCGCGTCGAGGTTGTCCCGCGGGGTGCCGTGGTAGAGCACCGCGGGCGGCTCGGCCGGCGGCAGGTCCAGATCGACCGCGACCCGGCGGGAGTGGCCCTGGCTGGCGCGGATCCGCTCCACCCCGTCGTCGCCGACGGCCAGCGCGAAGCGGGACTTGTCGTTGAAGGCCACCACGTGATCCAGCTCGGCACGGCTGATCCGGAGGGCGGCGAGGAAATCGGCGACCGGCACCCAGCCGTTCGCGTCCAGCGTCAGACCGGCCACCTCGGGCCGGTGACGCAGCACCAGGGACATCCGCCGGCTGAGGCGGACCTGGTCACGGGAGAGTTCGGTCAATGGTCTTGCTCCATGACCGCAAGGTAGTACGGGTGGTCCTTCCGGTCGATCGATTTGAGCCGCCACCCGGTGCCCTCGAGCAGCTCCTCCAGCTCGTCGACCGAGCAGTTGAGGTAGTCGAACCAGTCGCTGGCCACCAGCCGGTAGCGCAGCCTTAGCCGCAGCTGCCCGCCGAGCCGGCCGCGGTCCCGGTTCCGCTGGTGATAGCTCACGTGCACCGGGTCCTTGGTGCCGTACGGGTCGGCGCCCTGCGCGATGATCCGGGCGCCCGGGTTCGCCAGCCGGGCCAGCGCCTCCAGGAAGACCGGCGCGCGTTCCGGGCCCTCCAGCAGGCCCAGGTTGTTGCCGAGCAGCAGGAAGGTGTCGTACCGGGCGGTCGCGGCCGCGTACCGGTCCACGGTGCTCAGCACGGTGTCGCGCAGGCCGCGCTTGCGGGCCACCTCGATCGCGCCGGGCGAGGTGTCCAGGCCGGTCACCGCCATGCCGCGGCGCTGGAGTTCGAGTGCGATCCGGGCGGCGCCGACGCCGATGTCCAGCACGTGGCCGCGGCACTTGCGCAGCGCCCGGTGGTCGTGCGGCTGCCAGGCCTCCGGCTCGTCCAGGTAGTGGTCGGCGGGCGCGCCGTTGATCAGCCCGTCGTCGCGTTCGATCACCTCGATCACCGGCCGGGGCAGGCGCCCGCCGGCCAGCGGACGGGGCCCGATGCCGGTTCGTACCGCGTACGCGTCTTTGATCATGTCGCCGAAGGCGTCGCCGATCGTCGGCTGCTGCATGGTCATTACTCTTGAGGAGTGACCGCCTTGGAGCAACTCGCCTCGGAGAAGTACGTCCTGCTCACGACGTTCCGCAAGGACGGCCGGGCGGTGCCGACCCCGCTGTGGGTGGTCCCGGACGGCAGTGGGCTGGCGTTCTGGACGGTGGCCGGCAGCGGCAAGCTGAAGCGGATCAAGAACAGTGGGCGGGTCACCGTGGCCGCCTGCGACATGCGCGGCAACCCCACCGGTGAGCCGATCGAGGCCACCGCCCGGATCGGTGACAGCGCCGACCTGGCCCGGGTCAGCGCGACCCTGAAGCGCAAGTACGGCCTGATCGGGCGCCTGACCATGCTCGGCAGCCGGATCCGCCGCGGCGCCGAAGGAACTGTCGCGGTGCTCGTATCCTGACCGGCGCCAGGTCGTTGATCTAGGAAACGGGCCGAACCGGGGAAACGAAGAAGGGGCGATACGCCTTCCCCAGCGCACGCCCCTTACAACGATCTAGGTCGAACCGGTCAGTCACCCTGACGCTGCGTGGGAATCTGCCCTTGCAGCAGGGCGCGAACCTCCGACTCCCGGTAGCGACGGTGGCCGCCGAGCGTGCGAATAGCGCTGAGCTTGCCCGCCTTCGCCCACCGGGTGACGGTCTTCGGGTCGACACGGAACATCGACGCCACCTCGGCCGGCGTTAGTAGCGGCTCAGGATCGTGCGTACGCGATGCCATCGGTCACTCCTCCACAGGTACCTAAAAACATCGGCCGGGGTCCCGCCGGCCGGTGCGTCTCTCATGGTCCGGCTAGTCCCCGATGTCCGACATGGGCCGAACGGACGAACGTCCCCAGATAGACGGATGAAGCATGCCCGATTTTTGCGTGTTTTCTACGCCAGATAGTGTCTCGTTTAGTCCGATTATCACGCTTCGCCGGGCAGCGATTACGAAGAGTGTTCGCTTCGGGAGCGCTTCCAGCAGCGGCAGAACTTCCCAGTCTGTCCTATTTCTGCAGGTCAGTTACACCGCTCCAGAAGCTGGACAACTCGCCATCTAGCGACCAGCTTTTCGTACGCCTCGCCGGCCGCGTCGGCCTCACCCCGGGACAGTGCCGAAAGCCCGGCAGCCACCAGTCCGGGTGAATCGTCCTCGTGGAGCTTGTCCTCCGGAAGGAGGTTGACCAGGCCGCCGTAATCGAGCTCGACGACCGACCGGGGATGGAACTCCTCCAGCCACCGGGTGCCCTCCTCGACCGCCTCGGTGATCGGGGCGTCGCCCAGGGACTTGCGCAGCACCGAGACCGCCCGGTGCGCCCGCCGGCGGGCCTTGGAGATCTCCGTGCGGTAACGCAGTGTGCGCCGCCGGGCGGTCAGCGAGATCTCCCGCTCGTCCAGGTCGACGAACGCGAACCAGCGCAGCGGCACTCCCCAGGTGGCGATCTGCTCGTGCACCCGGGGCACGCCCTGCTCCAGCACCCGTGCCCCGCTGCGCCAGTCCTCCACCACGGCCTTGGCCTGCCCGGCCAGCACCGGCGGGACGAAGGCGTCGGCCAGCACCGCGGGCACGCCGTCCCGGGCGTTCAGGGCCGCCTCGGCGACCCGCAGACGCAGGTTCCACGGGCAGACCAGCAGCGAGTTCTCCCACTCCAGGACGTACGCCTCGTCGGGCAGGTCGGGCAGCCTGGTCCAGCCGGCCCCGAGCGCCTCGAGCACGGCGGTGCGCTGCCGGACCGGGCCCTCGACCGGACCGAGGTCGCGGCCCTCCTTGGCATAGCGGCGCCAGAAGACCTGCCGCTCCCGGTCGAAGGCGGTCAGCGGCTCGTAAACCCGTAGGTACGACGCGAACAGTGACGGCACGGCGCGATCCTTTCACGAATCCGGCCGGGGGGAACTTCCCGCGCGGGCGTAATACCCATGCCATTCGCGCGACTACGCTTCGCCTTGTCCGGCCTACCCCGCCGGGTCCGGGGCCCCACGAAGGCCCACACGAAGAATCAGGAGAACGAAAGATGGGTGTGTTCGACACCGACGGCAACGACGCCACCGGGCACGAACAGGTCGTCTTCTGCCAGGACCGGGTCTCCGGCCTGAAAGCGATCATCGGGATCTACTCGACGGCCCTCGGGCCGGCCCTCGGCGGCACCCGGTTCTATCCGTACGCGAGCGAGGCGGACGCGCTCGCCGACGTGCTCAAGCTGTCCCGCGGGATGGCGTACAAGAACGCGCTGGCCGGGCTGGACCTGGGCGGCGGCAAGGCGGTGATCTGGGGTGACCCGGCCACCGTGAAGTCCGAGGCGCTGCTGCGGGCGTACGGGCGGTTCGTCGAGTCGCTCAAGGGCCGCTACTACACCGCCTGCGACGTCGGCACCTACGTGCCGGACATGGACGTGATCGCCCGCGAGACCCGTTACGTCACCGGCCGCAGCGTCGAGCACGGCGGCGCCGGCGACTCCTCCGTGCTCACCGCCTGGGGCGTCTTCCAGGGCATGCGCGCGGCCGCCGAGCACACCTGGGGCAGCCCCACGCTGGCCGGTCGCACGGTGGGCGTCTCCGGCCTGGGCAAGGTCGGCAAGTACCTGGTGGGCCACCTGATCAAGGACGGCGCCACGGTGGTCGCCACCGACGTGAACCCGGCCGCCCTGGAGTGGGCCCGGACCACCCACCCGGAGATCGAGCTGGCGGCGGACAACCAGGCTCTGATCACCGCCGACCTCGACGTGTACGCGCCGTGCGCCCTGGGCGGCGCGCTCAACGACGACACGGTCCCGGTGCTGCGGGCCAAGGTCGTCACCGGCGCGGCCAACAACCAGCTCGCCCACCCGGGCATCGGCAAGCTGCTCGACGACCGCAAGATCCTTTACACCCCGGACTACGTGGTGAACGCCGGCGGCGTGATCCAGGTGGCCGACGAGATCGAGGGCTTCAACTTCGATCGGGCGAAACTGCGGGCGACCGCCATCTTCGACACCACCCGGCGCATCCTTCAGCTCGCCGATGTCGAGGGCGTACCGCCGGCGGTGGCCGCCGACCGGCTCGCCGAGCGTCGCATGGCGGAGGTCGGTCGCCTGCGTTCGATCTACCTCCGGTAGCCGCCCCGCTGGACCGGTTCAGGGCCTGCCGCGCGGCGTCGGAAAAAGAGAACCGCGACGCGCGGCAGTGTCACACGCAACCCGAGGTGCCGAAGACGGCATCGTCCATGTACCGTAAGACCCACGAGAGATGCCTGACGTCATCGGGGCCCGCCTTCGGGCTGCCCCGAATTCTGTGCGAGGGGGTCGAGCCATGGGGCGCGGCCGTGCTAAGGCCAAGCAGACGAAGGTGGCGCGGGAGTTGAAGTATCACTCCCCCAACACCGACCTCACCGCCTTGCAGCGCGAACTGGCGGGAACACGCCAGTCCGACCGTCATTTCGACGACGACAACGAAGATTTCGTCGACGATGACGAGGACGACGCTGACGACGACCAGGATTCCTGGTCGCCGCCAAGGCGGCTTTGACCCGTATTGCACAGAGCACGCGGACTGACCGCGTGCTTCCGTGTGTCGCGGTCACCCAACTCCTACGGTTGCACTGAAGCCCACGCGGGCTGTGTCCGCGTGGGCTTCGACCGAGCCTCGCTCCAGCGTTGCCGGAAACCGCCCACCGCGTGTTCTCGTTCGCATGGGCCCCCGACCTCGCTCCAGCGTCGCCAGCTGCCGGTCACCCACGTGTTCCGTTCGCGTGGGCGCGTGCCGGAGCCGGCTCAGCGTGGCCGGTTGTTCCAGTTGTAGAACGTAGGAATGTTCTCGAAGTGGTTCCAGGCGCACACCGCCGAGCCGCTCTCGGGCGTTGCCTCCTCGGCGCGTTGCCGGCGAGCCGTCTCCGCCTCCGCGATGAGCGCGGCGAGCCCGTCCCGGGTCTCGTGCACCCGTGCCGTCACCGGATCCGTCTCCACGCCGTCAGACAGCCGTGGGCTCGTGATCTCGGGCATGATCCAGCACTCCCTCCAGTAGGCGAATCTTGCTGTTCCGGCAGTGGTTCGTCTCGGTGACGTCGAACCTGCCGTGTTCGAAGTAGCGGTTGGCGGCGTGAGCCCCGCCACAGAAGCCGAAGTACGGACAACTCCGCCGGCACGCCTCGACCCCGTCCAGGAACTCGCCGATCCAGGGTGTGGCGGCCGCGTTCGCCAGGATCTGGCGCAGCGGGGTGGTGAGCACGTTGCCGCTGGTGAAGTCGCCGTACCGCGGGTCGTGGAAGCCGGCCAGCTCGGGCGAGAGGAGCACCACCGAGCCGTCGTGCGCCACCGTGGGGATCGGATCCAGCTGCCGGGGCAGCAGGTCGTCGGCGGTGCCGTCGAGGACCGCCGCGGTGTAGCGCAGCGACCACTCCACCTCGCGCAGGTGGATCCGGGGCGCCGCCCGCCAGGCGCCGACCAGCTCGGCCCAGAACGCGCTCACCGCGGCCGGATCGTGCCGGTTCAGCCGGAGGTTGACCCCCTCCTGCTCCTCCACGTTGATCCCGAGCACCTCGCAGCCCAGGCCGAGGAAGTAGTCGTAGAGCTCGGTGGCCAGGCCGGGACGCGGATCGGCCACCACGCACAGGGTGGAGAACGGGATCCGGTGCCGGCGCAGCGCCGCGATCCCCTTGGCGATCAGGTCGTAGGCCGGTTTGCCGGCCCTGTCCACCCGGTCACCGTTGTGTGCCCGGGGGCCGTCCACGCTCACGCTGACCCGGACGTCGTGCGCCACGAAGAACTCGCACCAGGCGTCGTCGATCAGCGTCGCGTTGGTCTGCACGTGATGCTCCACGCCGGCGCCGAACGGCGCGAACAGCGCGGCCAGGTGGGCCGGCCCGGCCGCGAGCGGCTCACCGCCGTGCCACACCACGGAGAACCGGCCCGACCGGGCGAACCCGGCGACCTCGGCGGCCACCGCCTCGGCGACGGCCACCGGCATCTTCCGGTTCTCCCGCCGGAGCGGCAGGTAACAGTAGCCGCAAGCCAGATTGCACAGAGTAGTCGGCTGCATCACTACGTAAGAGGGTTCCGCCGAGATGCCCCGCATCCCGTTCCACGCGTCCGCCATCGCGTACCTCCCGTCCGGCACCCATGACACAGGGCCAGGCTAGGCCTCGCGGTCCAGAACTCATGCGAAAGATCCGTATGTGCCGGACATCGGCACACACGGATCATTTCATGGTGGACCTATGGCGAACCAGACTCACGTCTGAGCGGTCACCGTCACTCACGGTCAGCCCCGGGTGTAGGAGCCCATCATCTGCACCTGTCCGGAGCCCTCGATGACCTCGCCGACCTGCCACGCCTCGACCCCGCGACCGGCCAGGTAGGCCATCGCGCGGTCCGCGTCGTCGGAGGAGACGATCGCGAACATGCCGACACCCATGTTGAAGGTGGCCTCCATCTCCGAGTCCTCGATCCGGCCCTTGGCCTGGATCAGGTCGAAGATGGGCTGGGGGCGCCAGGTGGACCGGTCGACCACGGCGTCCAGCGTGCCGGGCAGCACCCGGTTCAGGTTGCCGGGGATGCCGCCGCCGGTGATGTGCGAGAACGCCCGGACGTCGGTCTCCTCGATCAGGCCCAGGCAGTCCTTGGCGTAGATCTTGGTGGGGGTGAGCAGCTCCTCGCCCAGGGTGCGCGAGGTGCCGAAGTCGTCGACCACGGTGTCCAGGCGCATCCGGCCGGCGCCCAGCAGGACGTGGCGGACCAGGGAGTACCCGTTGGAGTGCAGGCCGGAGGAGCGCATCGCGATCACCGCGTCGCCGGCCTCGACCCGGTCCTGGCCGAGGATCTCGCTCTCCTCGACGACGCCGACGCCAGTGGCGGAAACGTCGTACTCGTCCGGGCGCAGGACGCCCGGGTGCTCGGCGGTCTCGCCGCCGAGCAGGGCACAACCCGCGTACCGGCAGCCGTCCGCGATGCCGGCGCCGATCTCGGCGATCTTGTCCGGCACCACCTCGCCGCAGGCGATGTAGTCGAGCAGGAACAGCGGCTCGGCGCCGCAGGCCACCAGGTCGTCGACAACCATGGCGACCAGGTCGATGCCGATCGTGTCGTGGATGTCGAGCTGCTGGGCGATGACCAGCTTGGTGCCCACACCGTCGGTGGACGAGGCCAGGATTGGACTCTTGTACTTCGCAGCGTTCAGCCGGAACAGTCCGGAGAAGCCGCCGAGGTCACCCATCACCTCGGGCCGGGTGGTCTTCTTGACCTTGGCCTTGAGCAGCTCGACGGCCCGGTCACCCGCGTCGATCGAGACACCCGCCGCCGCATACGTCGCGGAGCGCTTGCGCGGCCCGCGGCCGGCGCCCGCCGTCCACGGCTGTTTGTCGCCGCCCTCAGCGCCGTTCGATCCGGCACTGCGCTCGGACACGTGCGTCACGGTTCTCCCCTTAGCGGTTTCTGACTAGGCGGTACTTGCTGATTAGAACGTGTCACGGATGGTGCAGCGCCGAAGCGCCGCCCGGACTGGCCACCAGCGGCGCCGGTGCCGTGTGGTCGTCGGCGTGCTCACGGGCCTCGTAATCGGCCTCGAGCTCGCTGACCGCGGCGTCGGTCGCCTGCTCGGCGCGACGGCCGACACCCTCCAGCACGTGCTTGCCGATCAGGTCGGCGGCCGGCAGCTCGATCGGGTACTCCCCGTCGAAGCAGGCCATGCAGAGCCGGGTTTTCGGCTGCTCGGTCGCCTGGACCAGGTTGTCCAGCGAGACGTAACCCAGGCTGTCCGCGCCGATCGAGCGGCGGATGCCGTCGAGCTCCAGGCCGTTGGCGATCAGCTCGGCCCGGGTGGCGAAGTCGATGCCGTAGAAACACGGCCACTTCACCGGCGGGGACGAGATCCGCACGTGCACCTCGAGTGCGCCGGCCTCGCGCAGCATCCGGATCTGGGCGCGCTGGGTGTTGCCCCGGACGATCGAGTCGTCGACCACCACGATCCGCTTGCCCCGGACCACCTCGCGCAGCGGGTTCAGCTTGAGCCGGATGCCGAGCTGGCGGATGGTCTGCGAGGGCTGGATGAAGGTGCGGCCGACATACGCGTTCTTCATGAAGCCGGCGCTGTACGGGATGCCGGAGGCCTCCGCGTAACCGATCGCGGCCGGGATGCCGGACTCCGGGACACCGATCACCAGGTCGGCCTCGACCGGGTGCTCCTTGGCCAGCTTGCGGCCGACCTCGACGCGGGCGGCGTAGATGTTGCGGCCGGCGATGGTGGTGTCCGGGCGGGCGAGGTACACGTACTCGAAAAGGCAGCCCTTGGGCTCCGGGGCGGCGAACCGCGAGGAGCGCAGGCCGCGCTCGTCGATCGCGATGATCTCGCCGGGCTCGACCTCGCGGACGAAGCTGGCGCCGGTGATGTCCAGGGCGGCGGTCTCGCTGGCGACCACCCAGCCGCGCTCCATCCGGCCGAGCACCAGCGGGCGCACGCCCTGCGGGTCACGCGCCGCGTAAAGCGTGTGCTCGTCCATGAAGACGAAGCTGAACGCGCCGCGCAGGGTGGGCAGCACCTCCATCGCGGCGGCCTCGACCGAGAGGTCCGGCCGGCCGGCGAGCAGGGTGGTGACCAGAGCGGTGTCCGAGGTGGCGTCGCCCACCTCGAGGCCGCGGTCGGCGACCTCCTTGGCCAGCTCGGCGGTGTTCACCAGGTTGCCGTTGTGCGCCAGCGCGACCGTGGTGCCGGCCGTGGTGGCCCGGATGGTGGGCTGCGCGTTTTCCCAGTTGGATCCGCCGGTGGTGGAGTAACGTGCGTGGCCGATGGCGAGATGGCCGCGCAGACTGGCCAGGGTCGGCTCGTCGAAGACCTGGGAGACCAGGCCGACGTCCTTGTAGACCACGACACCGGAGCCGTCACTCACCGCGATGCCGGCGGCCTCCTGACCGCGGTGTTGCAGTGCGTAGAGCCCGAAGTACGTGAGTTTGGCGACCTCTTCCTCGGGGGCCCAGACGCCGAAGACGCCGCAGGCATCCTGGGGGCCGCGCTCCTGGGGGTCGAGATCGTCGGTCAATCGGCCGTCGCCTCGGGGCACCTGCTCGCTCCCTCATGTCGGTTCGCACGAACTGCTCGAAGCGCGACCACCGCTGGTCTGCCCGAACTCCGCTCGCTCCGACCGCCCAGTGTACGCGAGCCCGGAGCCGCCCGGCCCGGGCTCATTCCGGGGTGAGCGGCAGGTACTCGGTGAGATCGGTGCGAATCCCACTGGCCCGGAGACGACCGTCACGGAGCGCCTCGGCCCAGTCGAGGCGTCCGGTGGCCAGGAGCAGCCAGGTCATCGGATCGGTTTCCACCACATTGGGCGGTGTGCCGCGAGTGTGGCGCGGACCGGGCACGCACTGAATCGCACCGAAAGGCGGAATTCGCACCTCCACCGAACGGCCAGGAGCGCGGCGGGACAACTCGGTCAGCAGGGCACGGACCGCGTCACGCAGGGTCGGACGGTCAGGTTCATCACCTCGGTCCAGCGCGTCCAACGCCACGGACACCGACTCGGAATTATTGTGCGCAGGCGACATGTCGGGACGATACGACGCGGTTCACCGACAACGGCACACTCCCCTGGGTCGCGCAAAAGCCGTGCGACAAGGCATAGTTGCCGACGGCGTATGAGTCGCGGGAGATCTGACGGGCAGGAAGCCGGAGACCGCGCGACACGGAAGGCGGTGGACGTGACGACGCACCTACGAGACCGAGCGGTCCAGGCCGGTGCGTTCCTGGCGCTGGTCGTCGGCCTGGTGGCCGGTGTGCAGACAGCCGCGTTGGCTGCCTCGCCCACCGTGGACCTACCCGGGTCGTTGAGCGGTGACTCCGGAGCTACTGTAACCGTGCAATACACGGTTGGTAACCCTGGGGACTCGAACGGCGGCAACGAGAACCAGGGCAAAGCCCTCGTGATCGTCACGTCGAATGCCTCGGGCTGCAACGACTGCGGCATCTCGAACGATCAGCTGGCGCCCGGCGAGACGGCGTCGCACACCGTGCACATCACCCTGCCGACCGTGGACGCGGGCCAGACCAAGTCGGTCAGCCTTCAGGTCAGCGCGGCGATCGCCGGTTCCGACCCGACCTCGAAGTCGGTGTCCATCACGGTCAAGGGACCGGAGGCGCCGCAGACCGTCCGGCAGGTGTCCGGCAAGGTCCGCGCCGTCGACGGCACCCGGCTCCCCGGCGCCACCGTCGCGATGAAGGACAGCCAGGGCCACACCTACCAGGCGACCTCGGACGCGGACGGCCAGTTCGCCTTCACCTCGTCGGACGCCCAGCCGATCTCGCCGGGCTCGATCACCGTGGGCGCGTCCCTGGGCGGTTACAAGGTCGCCCAGACCACGGTCAACGGCAAGGCCAACAAGAGCGTCACGGCCACCATCACCCTGAAGCCGGCGGCCAGCGCGTCGGCGTCGGCGAGCGCGTCACCGAGCGCCTCGACCAGCGCGACGCCGGCCGACGAGGCCACCGAGGACGAGGTGCCCACCACCGACCCGAACGCCAACGCGGCGGCCGCCGGCACGGCGAACACCGCGAACGCCTCCGAGGACGGCGGCGTCTCCTGGATGCTGCTCGTCGTCGGCGGTCTGCTGGTCGCCGCCGGCATCGGCGCGATGGTGCTGGTCATGATGCGCCGCAAGAACGCGCGGAACGACGACGACGCGGACGGCGGCGCCGGCTTCGGCGGCGGTCCGACCGGCAGCCCCGTGGGCCCCGGCCGGTACGGCGCGGACGCCACCCGGGTGGCCGCTCCGGTCGGCGCCGCGCGTGGCAACGACGCGACCATGGTGGCCGGCGCCGGGATGGGCGCCGGCGGCCTGAGCGACGCCCCCACGATGATCCACCGGGCCCCGGTCGAGGACGAGTTCCCCGACCCGTACGGCGCTCCGATGCCTCCGCAGGGCGGCTTCGTCGGCGGCGGCGCGGGCAACAGCCAGTGGGACGACAACCAGGGCGGTTACGGCGGCGAGTACGGCGGTGGCCAGTACGGCGCGCAGGCCGGCGGTTACGACAACGGCCAGCAGCGCTACGACGAGCACACCAGCATGTACCAGCCGGAGCAGCAGTCCCCGCAGCGCTACGACGAGCACACCAACCTCTACCAGCCGAACAACGGCGGGTACGACGACGGTTACGGTGGTGGCTACGGCGAGCAGGGTGGCTGGGACAACGGCAACCAGGCCGGCACCTACGGCGGTGGCTACGACCAGGCCGGCAACTACGGCGGCCAGGGTGGTTACGACCAGGGTCACGGTGGCTACGACCAGGGCCAGGGCGGCTACGACCAGGGTGGGTACGGCGCCCAGGGTGGCTACGGTCAGCAGGGCCAGCCGCCGCAGGGCCAGGGTGGCTACGGCAACCAGGGCGGCTACGAGCAGCGCGGTGGGTCGTACGGTCAGGACCCGAACCGGCGCGGCAACCGCGACTGGGACGAGTGACCTGAGGTAAGAGCGAAGAAAGGGCCCCGCGCGTCGCGCGGGGCCCTTTCCGTTGCCGCCTTGTCAGGACTCGATCGGTCCGAGCTCCAGCGTCACCGAGCGAACCTCGTCGGACGCCGCCGGGGCCGGCTCACCGAACAGTTTCGGCAGGGTGCCGGAGAACGCGGTCCGCAGCTCGTCCAGCGGGATCGAGAACTGCCCGGTCACCTCCAGCGCCGCGGCGTCGGTGGTGACACCGATCTTGGCGCACGGGACGCCCAGCTCGGCGGCGAGCGCCACGAACGCCTTCTCGTGGCCCCGCGGCACGGCCACCAGGGCACGCCCCGCCGACTCGCTGAACAGGTCCACGAACGCCGACTCGACGGTCACCGTCGCGCCGGTGTTGTAGCGCAGGCAGCTCTCCACCAGGACCTGCGCCAGGCCACCGTCGGAGAGGTCGTGCGCCGCGCTGACCAGCCCGGTCTTCGAGACCCGCGCCATCAGCTTGCCGAGGGTCTGCTCGGCCGCCAGGTCGACCTTGGGCGGCCGGCCGCCGAGGTGGCCGTGGGTCACCCAGGCCCACTCCGAGCCGGACAGCTCGGCCCGGGTCTCGCCGAGCAGGAAGAGCAGTTCGCCGGCGGCCTTGAAGCCCATCGGGATGCGCCGGGTGACGTCGTCGAACAGGCCCATCACGCCGACCACCGGGGTGGGGTGGATCGCCGCGGCACCGGTCTGGTTGTAGAAGCTGACGTTGCCGCCGGTCACCGGGGTGCCCAGCTGCTGGCAGCCGTCCGCCAGACCCTGCACGGCCCGCGCGAACTGCCACATCACGGCCGGGTCCTCGGGCGAGCCGAAGTTCAGGCAGTCGGTGACGGCGATCGGCTCGGCGCCGGTGACGGCGACGTTCCGGTACGCCTCGGCCAGCGCCAGTTTCGCC
The DNA here is from genome assembly GCF_018324205.1 of Actinoplanes ianthinogenes. NCBI lineage: Bacteria > Bacillati > Actinomycetota > Actinomycetes > Micromonosporales > Micromonosporaceae > Actinoplanes > Actinoplanes ianthinogenes. Next base: position 4,848,761 of record NZ_AP023356.1, on the reverse strand, counting down.
CCCTCGTAGGGGTCGAGCCGCGCGAACCGCCCGTTGCCGTCCACCGACAGCGCCACGCCGAGGTTCGTCTCCTCGTCGAGCCGCAGCACGCCGGAGTCCTCCGGCTGGGCCAGCACGGTGTTGCCGAGCACGTACCGGTCGTACTGCTCGGTCACCCAGGTCTTGTCGCACAGGTTCGGCGAGGCGGCCATCCGCAGCACCGTCTCGCGCAGCTCGTCACCGGTCGACGGACGCGGCAGCGTCTCGGCCCGGTCGGCCTGGAGCAGGATCAGGTCGGACGGCTCACGCAGCGGCCGCTCGTAGACCGGACCGTCGTCGGCGAGCGAGCCCGGGGGCACGTCCACCACGACGTGGTCGTTCCAGGTGATCACCAGGCGGCCCGGGGTGCCGTCCTCGGCCCGCGGGGTGACCTCGCCGATCGCGGTGGCCCAGACGCCCCACTTCTCCGCGACCTTGAGGACCGCGTCGAGGTTCTCCGGGGTGACGATCAGGAGCATGCGCTCCTGCGACTCGCTGGCCAGGATCTCGGTCGGCGACATCGAGGCCTCGCGCAGCGGGACCCGCTCCAGCCAGACCCGCATGCCGGTGCCGGCCGCCGCGGCGGTCTCGGTGAGCGCGCAGGTGAGGCCGGCGCCGCCGAGGTCCTGGATGCCGGTGACCAGGCCGGCGTCGTAGAGCTCGAGGCAGCTCTCGATCAGCAGTTTCTCCATGAACGGGTCGCCGACCTGCACCGACGGGCGGCGCTGCTCGGCCTCCTCGTCGAAGGTGGCGGACGCCAGCACCGAGACCCCGCCGATGCCGTCCCGGCCGGTCCGGGCGCCGAGCAGCACCACGATGTTGCCGGTGCCGGTGGCTTCCTTCTTTTGCAGCCGCTCGACCGGCAGGACGCCGATCGACAGCGCGTTGACCAGCGGGTTGCCCTGGTAGCACGGGTCGAAGACGATCTCGCCGCCGATGTTCGGCAGGCCCAGGCAGTTGCCGTAGCCGCCGATGCCGGCGACCACGCCGGGCAGCACCCGGGCGGTGTCCGGGTGGTCGGCCGCGCCGAAGCGCAGCGGGTCCATCACCGCGATCGGGCGGGCGCCCATCGCCAGGATGTCCCGGACGATGCCGCCGACACCGGTGGCCGCGCCCTGGTAGGGCTCGACGTAGCTGGGGTGGTTGTGCGACTCGACCTTGAAGGTGACCGCCAGGTCGTCGGAGACCTGGACCACACCCGCGTTCTCGCCGATGCCGGCCAGCATGCGGGTGTTTTTCGGAACCTTGGCGACGAACTCGCGCAGGTGCACCTTGCTCGACTTGTACGAGCAGTGCTCACTCCACATGATCGAGTACATCGCGAGCTCGGACGCGGTCGGCCGGCGGCCGAGGATGTCCTTGATCTTCGCGTACTCGTCGTCCTTGAGGCCCAGGTCGGCGTAGGGCTGCAGGTCGTCCGAGGACTCCTGCGCCCTCTGCACGGTGTCCGGCCCGTCGGCGAACCCCTCGGCCAGAACGTCGGTCGCAGCGAAGGCGGTCTCCGAGATGGCCGGCCCGGTCTGCTGCTGCGTCACTGCTGTCCCCCTGCTTGCGAACCACCCGCGGACGACCCCGCCAGGGACCGCAGGACGGAGGTGAAGAAGCCGAGGCCGTCGAGCGACGGTCCGGTCAGCGCCTCCACGGCGTGTTCCGGGTGCGGCATGATGCCGACGACGTTGCCGGCCTCGTTGGTGATCCCGGCGATGTCGCGCTGCGAACCGTTCGGGTTGCCGTTGATGTACCGGGCGATCACCCGGCCCTCGGCCTCGAGCTTGTCCAGCGTGGCCGGGTCGGCGACGAAGCAGCCCTCGCCGTTCTTCACCGGGATGAGAATCTCCTGGCCGGGCGTGAAGCCGTTGGTCCAGGCGGTGTTCGTCGCCTCGACCTTGAGCCACTGGTCCCGGTTACGGAAGTGCAGGTGCTGGTTCCGGGTCAGCGCGCCGGGCAGCAGGTGCGCCTCGCAGAGGACCTGGAAACCGTTGCAGATGCCCAGCACGGGCAGGCCGCCACGGGCCGCGTCGACGATCGTCTCCATCACCGGAGCGAATCGCGCGATGGCGCCGCAGCGCAGATAGTCGCCGTACGAGAAGCCGCCGGGCAGGACCACGGCGTCCACCCCGTGCAGATCCGGGTCGCCGTGCCAGAGACGAACCGCCTCGGCGCCGGCAAGCCGGGCGGCGCGGGCGGCGTCCCCGTCGTCCAGTGATCCGGGGAAGGTGACCACACCGATCCGCATGGTCAGGCGACCTCCGCCGCAGCCTCGACCCGGACCTGGTAGTCCTCGATCACCGGGTTGGCGAGCAGCTTGTCGGCGATCTCGCGAGCCCGATCCAGGTCGGGTTCGCCATCGAATTCGATCTCGATCCGACGGCCGATGCGAACAGAGGAGACATCGGTGACGCCGAGCCGGGGCAGGGCATTGGCCACCGCCTGACCCTGCGGATCCAGGATCTCCGGCTTGAGCATGACGTCGACCACGACGCGAGCCACGGGCACTCCTGACTGATAGGTGTAAGCACGAAGGAGCCTACCTGGTCAACTGTTCCACCAGTTCAAAGGATGGGCGCGGGGGAGTAACCGGCCGCCGCGGGGTGCCGCTCCACGATCGCGGCGACCCGGTCGGCGACCGCGCGCACCTGAGCCGGCGCGGCGCCGACGAACGCGGCCCGGTCGGCGACCAGCGTGTCGATCTCGGCCCGGGACAGCTGGAGCCGGCCGTCGTCGGCGAGCCGGTCGAAGAGGTCGTTGACCGCCACGCCCTTCTCCCGCATGGCGAGCGCCACGGCAACCGCGTGCTCCTTGATCACCTCGTGCGCGACCTCGCGGCCCACGCCCTTGCGCACCGCGGCCACCAGAATCTTGGTGGTGGCCAGGAACGGCAGGAACCGGTCCAGCTCGCGGGCGATCACCGCGGGGTACGCCCCGAACTCGTCGAGCACGGTGAGGAAGGTCTGGAACAGCCCGTCGGTGGCGAAGAACGCGTCCGGCAGGGCCACCCGGCGGACCACCGAGCAGGAGACGTCGCCCTCGTTCCACTGGTCGCCGGCCAGTTCGCCGACCATCGACAGGTAACCCCGGACGATCACGGCGAGGCCGTTGACCCGCTCCGACGAGCGGGTGTTCATCTTGTGCGGCATCGCCGACGAGCCGACCTGGCCCGGCTTGAAGCCCTCGGTGACCAGCTCCTGGCCGACCATCAGGCGGATCGTGGTGGCCAGCGAGGACGGCCCGGCGACGACCTGGGCCAGCGCGGAGACCACGTCGAAGTCGAGCGAGCGCGGGTAGACCTGGCCGACGCTGCTCAGCACCCGGGTGAAACCGAGGTGCTCGGCGACCTTGGCCTCGAGCTGCTCGAACGACGAATACGACCCGTCGAGCAGGTCGAGCTGGTCGGCGGCGGTGCCGACCGGGCCCTTGATGCCGCGCAGCGGGTACCGCCCGAGCAGGTCCTCCAGCCGCTCGTACGCGATCAGCAGCTCCTCGGTCGACGACGCGAACCGCTTGCCCAGCGTGGTGGCCTGCGCCGCCACGTTGTGCGAGCGCCCGGTCAGCACCAGGTCGGAGTGCTCGACGGCGAGCGCGGCGAGCCGGGCCAGGGTGGCCACCACCCGGTCCCGGACCAGCTCCAGCGACGCCCGGATCTGGAGCTGCTCCACGTTCTCGGTGAGGTCGCGCGAGGTCATTCCCTTGTGGATCTGCTCGAAGCCGGCCAGCTCCGAGAACTCCTCGATGCGCGCCTTGACGTCGTGCCGGGTGACCCGCTCGCGGGCCGCGATGGACGCCAGGTCGACCTGGTCGAGGACGGACTCGTACGCCTCGACGGCGCCCTCGGGCACCGCGACACCGAGGTCACGCTGGGCCTTCAGGACGGCCAGCCAGAGCCGGCGCTCCATCCGGATCTTCTCCTCCGGCGACCAGAGGGTGACGAGGTCGGCGGAGGCATAGCGGCTGGCAAGCACGTTCGGGATGGTCACGGCACCGATTCTTCCATGTGCCCGGGTTCCGCCCTCGGCAGCCGGTGGCGCCGGGTGCGGACGTCTCGGCTGCTCAGCATCCCGGCCACGGCGAGCAGCAGCACCGCGGCCGCGCCGAGCAGGGTCGGTTGCGCCCCGAACCGGTCGGCGACCGGGCCGACCGCCATCTCCCCGATCGGCACCGCCAGGAACGAGCCGACCATGTCGTAGGAGTAGACGCGGGCCAGCCGGTCGGCCGGGATGTGTTCCTGCATCGTGGTCTCCCAGCCGACGCTGAAGATCTCCAGCGCGACACCGGCCAGGAAGCCCGCTCCGGCGAGCGCGACGAGATGCGGATGCAGTCCGAGAACGATCAGCGGGCCCGCCATCACGGCGAGGGAGATCACGCCGTACCGGAGAAAGCGCCGCAGCCGCAGGCGCATCGCGAGCAGGCCCCCGGCGATCATCCCGGCGGTCTGGGCGGCCAGCACCAGGCCCCAGGCCGAGCGGCCGATGGTCTGCGCGGCGACCGCGGGACCGAGGATGTGAGTGGCGCCCGACCAGGCCATGTTCATCACGCAGGCGCCGGCGACCACCACCCAGAGCCAGGTGTGCGAGCGGAACTCGGTCCAGCCGGTGCGCAGCTCGTGCAGCACGCCGACGCGGTCCGGCGGCGGCTGGTCGTCGCGCGGAGCCGGCAGCCGGATCAGGGCGAAGCAGAGCGCGGAGATCAGGAACGTGCCGCCGTCGACCGCGATCGCCCAGCCCGGGCCGACCACCGCGACCAGCACGCCGCCCAGCGGAGCACCGATGATCATCGCGCCGCTCAGCGACAGCCGGTTCAGCGCGTTGGCCTGCTGCCGCTCGTCCTCGGCCACGGTCCGCGGCACCAGAGCCGAGCTGGCCGGCATCGCCACCGCGGCCACCGCGCCGTTCACCGCGGAGAGGACGACCAGCAGGGGGACGGTCGCCGATCCGGTGAGCACCAGCGCGGCGACCGCGGCCTGGGTGAGCGCCGCGATCAGGTTCGCGCCGACCATCAGCAGATTTTTCGGCAGGCGGTCGGCGAGGACCCCGCCGAAGAGCAGGAACACCACGTTGAGCAGGGTGCGCACGCCGACCACCAGACCGGCGTCACCGGCCCGGCCGGTCAGGTCGAGGACCGCGAAGGTCAGCGCGAAGGTCGCGAACGCGTTGCCGAAGGCGTCCACCGCCCGGCCGGCCAGGAGCCACCGGAAGGCCGGGCGGCGCAGCGGCGCCGGGACCCTCACTGCTCGTCGTCCATCTCGAAGAGCGCCACCGTGGTGCTGGTCCGGATGGCGCCGGGGCTGCCCGGCGGGCGGGCGGCGGCATGCAGGTCGTGCAGCGCGGCGGCGATCCGGTCGCGCACGTCCTGCCAGACCGCCGGGTCGACCCAGACCTCGGCGTCGCCCAGCACGCCGACCCCGCCACCGCGCCGGGTGTGCGCGCGCCGGGTCAGCTCGTCGGCGGCGGCCGGATAGAAGAGCCCGGCCTGCTCCGGCGTGAAGCGCCGCGCCGGGTCGTAGCGGTATCGCTTCGCCAGGCCGCCGCGGATCTTCTGCTCGCCGGCCACCACGATCAGGCCGCCGGCCAGCAGGTTACGCAGGTGGTAGCTGGCGTTGGCGTGGGTGATGCCGAGCTCGCGCGCGACGTCGGCGGCGGTCAGCTCGGCGCCGGTGAGCAGCGACATGATCCGCAGCCGGACCGGATGGGCCAGTGCCCGCAGCGAGGCATCCCCCAAAGGCATGTTGGGGAGTATAGGACTGCCAAACACTTGTTGGAGAGTGGCAGACTGCACGAAAAGGCGGCATTCTCGCTAAGGTTACTGGCGAGTAAGTTCGACGCTCATCCGAAAGGTCCACCGATGACTGAATTCAACCTTGAGTCGCTCTCCTCGATCGGCCCGAAGGAGTTCGCTCAGCTCGTCAAGTCCACCCCGGACTCCAAGATCGGCGAGATCATGGCGTCGGACTCGCGGGGCAAGATCCTCGACGAGGTCTTCAACCGGATGCCCACGCTGTTCCGCGCGGAGAAGGCGGGCGACGCCCAGGCCGTCATCCACTGGATCATCACCGGTCCGAACGGCGCGTCGAACACCTACGAGACCGTGATCGAGAACGGCGCCTGCACCGTCACCAACGAGCCGGTCCGCGACCCGAAGCTGGCCATGACCATGGACGCGGTCACGTTCCTCAAGGTCGTCGCCGGCGACGGCAACCCGATGATGCTGTTCATGACCGGCAAGATCAAGGCGAAGGGTGACCTGGCCCTGGCCGCCAGCATCGCCAAGCTGTTCGACATCCCCAAGGCCTGAGAAACAGGAAAAGGGTGTGCGGTCCGCTCGGACGGCACACCCTTTTTGCGTACGCCATGAGCACCGTGCCCACGGCGTACGCAAAGCGGGTCTAGATCGTGATCTGGCCCCTGATCGCGCGGAGCGCGATGTCGGTGCGGAACTGCGCGCCGGCCAGCGAAATGCCGTCCACCAGCGCGTAGGCGGCCTCGCGCGCCGCGGCCAGGTCGGACCCGGTGGCGGTCACGCTGAGCACCCGCCCGCCGGCCGAGACCAGCCGTCCCTGCGCGTCCCGAGCCGTGCCGGCGTGGATCACACCCGGCACCTCGGCGCCCTCGATGACGTCCCCGACGCGCGGGGTCCCGGGGTAGTTGTGGCCGGCCACCACGACGGTGATCGCCGCGCCGTCGTGCCAGCGCAGCGGCGGGTGCTCGGCCAGCGTGCCGGTCGCGGCCGCCTTGAGCAGCCCGGCCAGCGGCGTGGCCAGCAGCGACAGCACCACCTGTGTCTCCGGGTCGCCGAACCGCGCGTTGAACTCGATGACCTTGGGACCGTCCGGGGTGAGCGCGAGGCCGACGTAGAGCAGGCCAGCGAACGGGGTGCCGCGCTTGCGCATCTCGGCGAGAGTGGGCTCGACGGTCTCCCGCAGCACCCGCTCGGTCAGGTCGTCCGGCGCCCAGTCGAGCGGGGCGTAAGCGCCCATGCCGCCGGTGTTCGGCCCCTGGTCGTCGTCCTGGAGCCGCTTGAAGTCCTGGGCCGGCATCAGCGGGGCGACCGCCGTGCCGTCGGTGATCACGAAGAGCGAGACCTCGGGGCCGGGGAGGAACTCCTCGATGACGACCTTGCCGCACTCCTCGGCGTGCCGCACCGCCTTGTCGAGATCGTCGGTGACGACGACTCCCTTGCCCGCGGCCAGGCCGTCGTTCTTCACGACGTAGGGCGCACCGAACTCGTGGAGCGCCGCTTTCGCCTGGTCGACCGTGGTGCACGCGAACGAGCGCGCGGTCGGCACGCCGGCCGCCTCCATCACCTCGTTGGCGAACGCCTTGGAACCCTCCAGCCGCGCGGCGGCGGCGGACGGGCCGAAGCAGGCGATGCCCTTGGCCCGGACCGCGTCGGCGACGCCGGCAACCAGCGGGGCCTCCGGGCCGATCACGACCAGGTCGGCGCTCAGCTGGACGGCGAGCGCCGCGACCGCGGCCGGATCGGTGGCGGTCACCGGGTGCAGCTCCGCCACCTGGGCGATCCCGGGGTTGCCCGGCGCGGCGGCCAGGAACTCGACGGACGGGTCGGCGGCGAGCCCGACGGCAAGCGCGTGCTCGCGCCCACCGGAGCCGATCAGAAGTACGCGCACGACGGTCCATCCTACGTCGCGTAAACTTCGGCAGTACCCGGGCTCCTCCAGGTACGACCTTGGGGAAAGGCATAGTTCACAGTGCCGGTGATCGTGTTGATCGGCGCCCAGTGGGGCGACGAGGGCAAGGGCAAAGCCACGGACCTGCTGGGTGACCGGCTCGACTATGTGGTCAAGTTCAACGGTGGCAACAACGCGGGCCACACTGTCGTCATCGACGGCGAGAAGTACGCACTCCACCTGCTCCCGAGCGGGATCCTCTCCCCGAACGTCGTACCGGTGATCGGCAACGGCGTCGTCGTCGACCTGAACGTGCTGTTCCAGGAGATCGACGGCCTGGAGGCTCGCGGCATCGACACGTCCCGGCTGCGGATCAGCGCGAACGCGCACGTCATCGCGTCGTACAACCGCTCGATGGACAAGGTCTCGGAGCGCTTCCTGGGCGCCCGCCGGATCGGCACCACCGGCCGCGGCATCGGCCCGACGTATGCCGACAAGATGAACCGGGTCGGCATCCGGGTGCAGGACCTGTTCGACGAGTCGATCCTCCGGCAGAAGGTCACGGCCGCCCTGGCCTTCAAGAACCAGGTGCTGTCGAAGATCTACAACCGCAGCGCGGTCAAGGCCGAGGACGTCGTCCAGGAGCTGCTCTCCTACGTCGAGCGGCTCCGGCCGTACGTCGCGGACACCGCCCTGGAGCTGTCCCAGGCGATCGACAACGACAAGGTCGTGCTCTGCGAGGCCGGCCAGGCCACCCTGCTCGACGTCGACCACGGCACCTACCCGTTCGTGACCAGCTCGAACGCGACGGCCGGCGGCGCCTGCACCGGCTCCGGCATCCCGCCCACCCGGATCGACCGGGTGGTCGCCGTGCTGAAAGCGTTCACCAGCCGGGTCGGCGAGGGCCCGTTCCCCACCGAGCTGCACGACAAGTGGGGCGACTACCTGCGCGAGGTCGGCCACGAGTACGGCACCACCACCGGCCGCCCGCGCCGGATCGGCTGGCTGGACCTGGTGATCGGCCGCTACGCGCAGCGGATCAACGGGGTGACCGACTTCGCCATGACCAAGCTGGACAACTACGACGGGCTGGACGAGATCCCGGTCTGCGTGGCGTACGACGTGAACGGCGTCCGGCACGACGAGATGCCGATCAACCAGACCGATTTCCACCACGCCAAGCCGATCTACGAGACGCTGCCCGGCTGGCGGCAGGACATCTCCGGCTGCCGCAAGTTCGAGGACCTGCCGCGCGAGGCGCAGGACTTCGTCGAGTTCGTCGAGGCCCGGATCGGCGCCCGGATCTCGATCGTCGGCGTCGGCCCGGGCCGCGAGGCGGTCATCGAGCGGCACTCGGTGCTCGGCGAGTAATCCCGTGGACGTGGTCATTCTCAGCCTGGCCGAGGGGTCGGGCGACTCCTGCGGCTCCTCCGGCTCCGGCTGCGGCGGCTGCAACGCGATCTGCGCCACCCCGCGCACCCCGGTGCTGGCCTGCGCGGACGTGCTCCGCGACGGCGGCGCCCGGGTGGAGACGGTGCAGGCCGGCTCGGACCAGGAGATCGACGCGGTGCTGGCCCGGTTCGACGGGCCGGCCCGGCCGGACGGCCTGACCTGGCCCTCCGCAGCCAGCGAGCAGCGCCTGGTGGTGGCCAGCGCCACCGACGGGCAGCTGCGCGCGGTGCTGCGCCGGATGGTCCGCCGCTGGGCCCCGCCGCCCAGCAAACGACCCACCGATCTCGCGCCGACCCGGACCGTGCCGGACCTGCCGCCGGTGGCGATCCTGCCGCTCGACCCGTCCCACGCCGGCGACCTGGCCGCCCAGCTCGGCCTGCCCCGCACCCCGGCCGAGGTGGCGAAAGCGGTGCTGACCGGAAACGTTCGCCGGCTCGACCTGCTGCGCAACGACGGCGGCTCGGTGACGCTGGACGGCGCGCTGCTCGGCGGCGCCGACGACAGCGGCGCGGCGGTGCCGTGGCGGGGCCGGGTCGAGGTCGACGACAGCGTCCTGAGCGAGGGCGAGGAGCCGATCCTGGCCTGCGCGATCGGCAACGGCGCCGGCTACGCCGAGTTCGACGGGTTGCGGCTGCTGCCCGAGGGCGACCCGGCCGACGGCCGGATCGAGGTCGCGGTGGCGGTGCCGGTCGTGGTCAAACAGAGATTCAAAGGCACTCGGGTACGCGTGGAGGTGCGCCGGGCCCGGGGTCGCGCCGTGTCGGTGCTGCCGCGCGAGGGCGAGTTGCAGTTCCTCGACGACGGAGTGGCGGGGACGACGAGCCGGAAGCGGTCGTGGTGGACCGAGGGCCAGGCCTGGGCGGTCTACGCGTAGCGGAGGCTTGTCCCCAGCGGCCGGTCCCGTTCCTTCTTGAGCTGCCGGTCACCGTCACTCCCGCCGCCCGCTGTCCGCGGGCCGGTCGCGGTCCTTGGGTCGCGGCCGCCGCCCGCGTCCGCGCCGGTACGGTCCGCGCAGGCCGCGGGTCCAGCCGCACCCCCGTCCACGGTCCGCATCTTCGATGGCGTGCGGTCCGCGATCCCGGTTACGGCTGGCGGATGCCCGGGGCGGTGCCGGTTCCCGGTACGCCGATCGTGTGCTGGCACCGCCCGCAACCCGGTGTTTCCGGTGTGCGCGCCGCCGTTGTCCCACCCGGGTCGGACTCGTCGGCGCAAGCCAGAACCCGGGCTGGCGCCCAAAGCCCAATCCCCTGCTCGAATAGGGCCCCCAGCACCAGCCACAACCCCCGAGCTGGCACCCACAGCCCAATCCCGCCCCCGAATAGGGCCCCCAGCACCAGCCACAACCCCCGAGCTGGCACCCAAAGCCCAATCCCGCCCCCGAATAGGGCCCTCAGCACCAGCCGCAACTCCCGAGCTGGCGCCCAAAGCCCTATCCCCTGCTCGAATAGGGCCCTCAGCACCAGCCACGACCCCCGAGCTGGCATGCAAAGCCCGATCCCATGCCCGAATAGGGCGACGGGGACCAGCCACGATGGAGCAGGGTGAGGCGAGCCGTGTTGCCGAGGATCACAAGATTGGTCGTGGTTGACGGCTTTCGGTCCGGCCCGGGAGGCCGGGCCGGACCGGGTCGTTCAGGACAGGGCGTCGGCGGCGGCCGGGTCGCTGTCCCGGAGGAACTGGGCGCAGCGGGCCGCCTCGTCCGCCTCGCCGATCGCGGCGGCAGCCTGAGACAGCGCGTGCAGGCAGCGGAGGAAGCCCCGGTTCGCCTCATGCGACCAGGGGACCGGGCCGTGGCCCTTCCACCCGTTGCGGCGCAGCGCGTCCAGGCCGCGGTGATACCCGGTGCGGGCATAGGCATAAGCGGTCACCGGCTCACCGGCGGCGAGGGCGCTCGTGGCCAGCGGCGCCCACACCGCGCTGTAGGCCGGGAACTTGGCCGCGACCGCCTTGAACGCCTCGTCGGTCGTGGCGGCGGCCAGGGCCTGATCGGCTTCGTCGTCGGCCGGCAGTCGGGTGGCCGGCGGCTCGGGAAGGAGGTTCTGCATGCCCTCATTCAACCCGGTCACGCCAGGATCATTCCGGCCGCTCGGCGATCGTCGTACCGGAAAGCGGTTTTGATCTTGAACGGGCGGGATTCAGTCCCAGGCGGTGCCCAGGCGCATCAGGCGGTCCGAGTACTCGATCTGGGTCTGCCAGTCGGCCGGCCAGGCGCCCAGCCCGCGCGCCGCGCCCGCGAAAGCCCCGGCCAGGCACGCGATCGAGTCCGAGTCGCCGGACGAGGCGGCGGCCCGGCCGAGCACCGTGACCGGCTGGTCCGGCGAGATCAGGTAGCAGTAGAGCGCGGTGGCCAGCGCCTCCTCGGCGATCCAGCCCGCGCCGGTGACCTGGCAGGGGTCGCCCTCGAACCGCCCGGCGGCCAAACCCTCGGCGACCTTGTCCAGCGCGGCCGCGCACTCGTCCCAGCCGCGCGCGATGAATTCCTCCGGCGAGTCGACCAGCGGTCGTCGCCAGAGCTCGCCCAGCCAGTCCCCTCGATAGTTTTTCCGCTGCTCATCGCAGCGGTCGCGGAGGGCGGCGAGGAGGTCCGCCGGCGCGAGGCCGCCACGGAGCCAGAACACGGCGTACGCCGTGAGCTCGCTCGCCGCGAGACCGGTCGGGTGCCCGTGGGTCAATGCGGCCTGGAACTGCGCCACCCCGGCACGCTGGTCGTCGGTCAGCCCGGGAACCAGGCCGACCGGGGTCACCCGCATGTTGGCGCCACAGCCCTTGGAACCCGACTGGGTCGCCTCAATCCACGGACCGTCCTTGGCCAGCTCACCGATCGCCCGCAGGCAGGTCATCCCGGGCGCCCGATCGTTCTCCGGGCTGTACGCCCAGGCGAGGAAGCGCCGGCGCAGCACCGGCTCGAGCCGCGCGGCCGTCGGGTCCGGCACCTCCAGGAGCGCCTCGCCGACCGCGAGCGCCATCTGGGTGTCGTCGGTGACCAGCGCCGGCTCGCCGTCGAGCTGCCGCGGGCCCGCCGGCCCGTAGCGGGCCACGATGGCCGGATAGTCCATGAACTCGGTGGGTTTGCCGAGCGCGTCGCCGTAGGCCAAACCGAACATCGATCCCGATGCAGCACGCATGGGACAACTCTATGTTTCCCGTCAACGTCCAGGGTGTGCGCCGTCACCTCGCGGGCTGGCGCACCATGGACGCCATGCCCGATCCCCTGCAACCGGTGCTCGGCGGCGACGCGCCGTTCGACGCCACCGCCTTCGAGATCGAATCTCGCGAAGAGCTCGACACCCACCTGGCCAAAAACTCCCTCGCCGGACTGATCGTTCTCGGTCTGCGGCTGGACCGTAATCCCCCCGACCTGTCCACCGTCGACGTCCGGGACACGCTCTTCGTCGGCTGCCACATCGTGTCGCCGGAGGTGGAGACCGACCTGATCCGCCGCGGGGCGCACCTGATCCCGTCGTTCCGCACCTGCCCCTACCCGACCCATCCGGCGCTGCTCTACACCCCGGAGGACCTGGCCGCCGGGTTCGCCGAGGCGGGCTTCGCCGGCATGTACGACACGATCGTCTACCGGCACTTCCTGGACCACGGCGGTGCGGTGCCGGACGTTCGCGAGGCGGTCGCGCAGCGGCTGCACGACGCCGGGATCGACAACGCGCTGGGCAAGGCGCTGGCCGCCTGGGCGGGTGAGCACGGCACCGCGGGACCGGTCGGGATCATGGGTGGGCACGCCGAGCCGCGCGGCTCGGAGCCGTACCGGATGGCCGCGACGCTGGCCCGGCGGCTGGCCAGGAGCGGGCGGCTGATCGTGACCGGCGGCGGGCCGGGCGTGATGGAGGCGGCGAACCTGGGTGCGTTCTTCGCCTCCCGGACCGAGCGGGAGCTGGCCGCCGCGATCGACATGCTGGCGCCCGCGCCGGACTTCCTGGACCACGACCCGTACACCGCGGCCGCGCTGCGGGTCCGGGCGGCGTACCCGCTGCCCGCGGTCGACCTGGCCGACCGGCTCCGGCACGGCGGCCTGGCCCTGCCCACCTGGCTGTACGGGCACGAGCCGGCCAACCTGTTCGCCGGGCAGATCGGCAAGTACTTCTCCAACGCGGTCCGGGAGGACTCGATCCTGCGGCTGTCCCGGGGCGGGATCGTCTTCGCGCCCGGCTGGGCCGGCACCGTGCAGGAGATCTTCCAGGCCGCGACGAAGACGTTCTACCGCACCGACGGGCCGTCCGGGGCGTTCGTCTTCCTCGGCGTCGAGCACTGGACCAAGCTGCCGGTGGTCGACCTGCTGGGTACGCTGCTGGCCCGGTCACCGCACGGCGACCAGTCCGGGCTGATCGTGGTCACCGACTCACTTGACGAGGCGATGGCAGCGTTGGTCAAATAAGCCCTGGTCAGAGGGGGTTGGCGGGATACCCCACACTGCGGGCATGGCGATTATCCTCCTGGTTCTGGTGGCCGTGGCGGCCATCGCACTCATGACCTTCGTGACCGGGCGGCAGCAGCGACGCCGCCCTCCGCCGCCTCGCCGGGGACATCCGGGCGTGGCAGGGTTCCAGGGCGTCACCGACGTGTCCGCCGACGACCCGACCTTCTACACCGATTCCTCACCGATCTACTCCGACGACAGCGACAGCCGGCAGCACGGGCACGGGCACCATCACCACGACGGCAGCGGCAGCCAGCACCACGGACATCACCACGACAGCGGATCGTCCTGGAGCGACAGCGGCTCGTCCTCGTGGAGTGACGGTGGCTCGTCGTCGTGGGGCGGCGACAGCGGAGGCGGTTCGTTCGGTGGCGGCGACAGTGGCAGCAGCGGTAGTTACTAACACGGGGAGCAAGACATGCTGACGTTTTTCCTGATCGTGGCGGGTGTGGCACTCGGCGCCGGTGCCGCGGTCGCCTATCGGCGGCGGGGCAACAGCGGGGACCCGAGCTATCACGGTCCCGCGCAGACCGGCTACGAGAGCGGCGTGAACAGGCACAACCCGGACACCACCGGGCTGGGCGGCTGACCCGTTCCGAGGATGGGCAGTGGGCCGCGGACGGGGTGAGAATGAGTCGTCTTCACGCCGGTGGCGGCTACCTGACCCAGGAGGCCCACATGCTCGCGTACATCCTGATCCCGCTCGGCCTGCTGATCGCTCTGGCCGGCTACGTCGTCTACAAGCGACGCCGCAACAGCGGCATCGCCGGGCACGAGGCTGAGATCGGTTACCAGGCCGAGCTGCACCGGGGCACCGGGGGCGACTGATGCTGAGCCACCGGCACCGGGCCGGTGGTCAGGCGATGTGCACGCGGCGCCAGTGCGCCGCCGGGAGTTCCGCCTCCGGCACGTCGGTGAGCCCGTTCTCGTCCATCGCGTTGTAGACCGCGAGACGGGCGCCGTCGAACAGGAACTCGATCGCGTGCAGCACCCGGGGCCGCCAGTCGGCCGTCGTGGTCCGCTCGACCACGTTGACGGCGCGCAGCGGGCGGCCACGGGCGTTGCGCAGCGCCGCGTGCGGGTCGGCCCGCCAGTCGAAGTGCTCGTACATGTCGATCGGGACCGACATGTCGATCTGGTCCCAGGTGATCGCGCACTCATCGAATTTACGGTGAGTAATCTCTACGCGACTGAGTCCGAAGTCGAGGATGACCGGGCCGTCAGCGAACCAACCACGCTGAGCCACGTCCCAGAGCAGCCAGCTCGATCGCAGTTTCCGGCCGATGAGCCGCACGAACATGTGTCGATGCGTGGCGGCGAGGGCCTCGGCATCGTGATGCCACTCGGGTTTCCAACCCTCGATAGCGAGCACGATCACCGTCCCTTGATCAAGACTGGACGATGGTACCCATGTCGTTGCGTAACCACGCAAGACAACAGCGGCCGATCCCCGCCAACGGGGACCGGCCGCTGTCGGTTGATTACTTCGAGAGAGTGGTTCCGGTCGAGCGGAGGTGCTCGCACGCCTCGACGACGCGCTTGGCCAGACCGTTCTCGGCCAGCTTGCCCCAGGCGCGCGGGTCGTACGCCTTCTTGTTGCCGACCTCGCCGTCGATCTTCAGCACACCGTCGTAGTTCTTCATGATGTGGTCGACGACCGGGCGGGTGAACGCGTACTGCGTGTCGGTGTCGATGTTCATCTTCACCACGCCGTAGTCCAGGGCGCCGTGGATCTCGGAGAGCAGCGAGCCCGAGCCACCGTGAAAGACCAGGTCGAGCGGCTTCTCCTTGCCGTACTTCGCGCCGATCGCGTCCTGGATCTCCTTGAGGATCTCCGGGCGGAGCTTGACGTTGCCCGGCTTGTAGACGCCGTGCACGTTGCCGAAGGTCAGCGCGGTGAGGTAGCGGCCCCGCTCGCCCAGGCCCAGCTTGGCGGCGGTGGCCAGGCCGTCCTCGACGGTCGAGTACAGCTTGTCGTCGATCGCGGCGGAGACGCCGTCCTCCTCGCCACCGACGACGCCGACCTCGATCTCGAGGATGATGTTGGCGGCGGCAGCGGCGGCCAGCAGCTCCTCGGCGATGGCCAGGTTCTCGTCCAGCGGCACGGCCGAGCCGTCCCACATGTGCGACTGGAACAGCGGGGCGAGGCCCTTGTTCACCCGCTCCTGGGAGATGGCGATCAGCGGACGGACGTACTTGTCCAGCTTGTCCTTGGGGCAGTGGTCGGTGTGCAGCGCGATGTTGACCGGGTAGTGCTTGGCGACCTCGGTGGCGTACTCGGCCAGCGCGACCGCACCGGTGATCATGTTCTTGATCGTCGGGCCGGACGCGTACTCGGCGCCACCGGTCGAGATCTGGACGATGCCGTCGCTGCCGGCCTCCGCGAAGCCCTGGAGGGCCGCGTTGAGGGTCTGCGAGGACGTCACGTTGATCGCCGGGTAGGCGAACGCGCCGGCCTTGGCGCGATCGAGCATTTCGGCGTAGACCTCGGGAGAAGCGATAGGCATCGGTGCGCTCCTTGCTTTTGCATGCGGGCAGCAGAGGGCAGGACCGCGCTGTCCTCCAGCAGGCAGTATTCCGCAGTCGCGGTGCGTAACGGAAATCGGCCCGAAATTCGTCGTCCGGATCTCGCGTAGCGGACAAAAGGAGGCAGCGTGCCGCCCGGACCACAGCGATACCCGACACTCTCAGTGAGATCGCTGGGCCCGGGAGCCGCTCCCGTCCCACCCTTCGGACCGTTCGGCGACTCGGGGCGTGGCGACCGAGATCACATCCGGCCCGCTCGGCGGGCTACCGGGCGATCGGTGTCGGTTTGTGCGGCATCCGGGCGGGCAAGCGCGCACCATGGGACAGGAGCCCGGCGACACGAGAGGGGAGCCGAGGATGACACGCCTGATTGACGAAGCCGACCTGGAGACGCCCGAGGTGGACGCCGCCGAGCAGGCGGTGAACGCGGTGCCGGCCTGGCAGGACGACGAGCCGGACGAGCCGCCGACGTTCACCGAGGCGAACGAGTGGGACGCCGCGGAGCAGCACCGCGTCGTCGAGTTCGACGACGAATACCGCTGAACCACCGCCTAACGAGAGATCAAACGAGGGTTCGCCACCGCCCACTCGGCCAGCCGATCATCGCGAATCGCCTGGTAGAGGCTCTTGCCGACGGTGGGATAGATCTGCTCGCGAAATTCCGCGCCGGGGGCGGGGTGGAACGTCGTCTCCCGGACGCCGATCAACTCCGGCACGCCGAGGGCACCGGCCACCTGGAGCAGATCCGCCACGTCGCCGTCGACCCGCATGCCGGAGCTCGCCGCGTCCAGCAATCGCAGCAGCCGTGCCGGATCCGAGGTCCCGTTGTCACCGATCGTCTTGGCCATCAGCGCCCGCAGGAACGACTGGGCATTCTGATCACGGTCGTAGGTGCCGTTCTTCAGCCCGAGGCGTCCCCGGAGCAGCGGTGTGATCTCGTCGCCGTCGATCTGCTGGCAGCCCTTGGCGAACCCCTTGCGGCCGGCAACCGGCTCGATCGCCTGGCTCAGGCACATCCGCACGCCGCCGACCGCGTCGGTGACCGCGCTCAGGGCGCTGAAGTCCGCCGTGACGGTGGCGTCCGGCTCGACACCGGTCAGTTTCGTCACCGTCTTGCGCAGCAACTCGGGACCGCCGTAATACAGCGCGGAGTTGAGTTTCTCCAGGCCGTGGCCCGGGATCTCGACCGCCCCGTCGCGGGGGAAGCTGATCATCCACGCGGCGCTGCGATCGGCCGGCACGTGCAGCAGCATCACCGTGTCGGCCCGCGCGAGCTTCTCGGTGACCGGGCTGTCCGTGCCGATCAGCAGGACGTCGACCGGGCCGGTGATCGGCGCGGGCGGGTCGCCCACCAGCGACGCCACCTCGCCCGCCGGCGGTCCCCCGTGTCCCCAGCCACTGGACACGACCGGCAGGGCGGCACCGGCGAGCAGCACCGCGGCGGCGGCCCCGATCACCCGGCGCTTGGCGCGACGGCGCTTCACGCGTACCCAAGCAATGTCGATGCGGTCCCGCACCGGCGCCGCGGCCGGAACCATCACCTCGTGCCGCTCGAAAGCGGCCCGCAACTCTTCCTCAACCCTGCTCATACGCTCGCTCATGGGGTCTCCACCAACTCGGCACGAAGCGCGTCGAGCCCTCGTGAGATGGACGATCGCACCGTCCCGACGGCACAGCCGAGGATGTCGGCGATCTCCTGGTCGGGCAGGTCCTCGTAATACCGCAAGACCAGGGCGGCGCGCTGGCGGCGGGGCAGGCCGGCCAGCAGCGTCCAGACCCGGTCGCGCTCCGCGTTCTCCGCGGCGTGGTCGGTGGGCGCGGCGGTGACCGGGTCGGGATCGGCCCGCAACAGCACCCGGCGCCACCAGGAGGTGCGGCGCGACTCGATGAACTGGTTGGTCATGATGCGGCGGACGTAACCGTCGGGCGAGTCGCTGCGGGCCACCCGGCGCCAGTGCAGCTGGACCCGGAGCATGGTCTCCTGGACCAGATCCTGCGCGGTGTTCGGATCGCCGGTCAGCATCACGGCATAGCGCAGCAACGCGCTGAGCCGGCTGTCGGCGAATTCCTCGTAGGTCACGGGCACCTCCGCTCCTACGACGGGATCGGGCACCGGAATCATTGCGCCCGCCGGCAAATCGATCGCTCCTGCTTCCCGGCGCTGTCACCATCTACGGCGTGCTGCTAACTGTGACGACGACGCACCGGCCCGCAACCGACCTCGGATACCTGTTGGTCAAACACCCCGACAGGGTCCAGCAGTTCGACATGCCCACCGGTACGGCGTACGTCATGTTCCCCGAGGCCACCGAGGAGCGCTGCACCGCGGCCCTGCTGCTCGACGTCGATCCGCAGAAGCTGCGCGCCCGCGCCGACGCCTTCGAGCTCAGCCAGTACGTGAACGACCGGCCCTACGCCGCGTCCAGCCTGCTGGCCAGCGCTCTCTCCAAGGTCTTCCGCAGCGCCCAGCGCGGCACCTCGAAGGATCGCCCCGAGCTGACCGGACAGGCCATCCCGCTGGAGATCCGGGTGCCGGTGCTGCGCGGCACCACCGATCTGGTCACCCGCCTGTTCGCCCCGCTGGGGTGGGCGGTGACCGCCACCCCGATCGCGCTGGAGCCGGAGATCGGCGGCGACAGCAAATACGTCGACCTGTGCCTGACCGGCACGCTCCGCCTGGCCGACGCGATCAACCATCTGTACGTGCTGCTCCCGGTGCTGGACGACGGCAAGCACTACTGGGTCGCCCCGGACGAGATCGAGAAGCTGCTCCGGTCCGGTGCCGGCTGGCTGGCCGGCCACCCGGAGAAGGTGCTGATCGCCCGCCGCTACCTGGCGCACCGCAAGTCGCTGGCGACCACCGCGCTGGAGTTGCTCGACGCCGACCAGCCGGCCACCGAGGAGGAGGCCGAGCTGCCGGTGGCCCGCAAGGCGCCGCTGGCCGCCCAGCGCCGGGACGCGGTGCTGGCCGCCCTGGCCGAGGCCGGCGCCACCCGGGTGCTCGACCTGGGCTGCGGCCCGGGCGCGCTGCTCGCCGCCCTGCTCAAGGAGTCCCGGTTCACCGAGATCGTCGGGGCCGACGTCTCGTCCCGGGCGCTCGATCAGGCGGCCCGCCGGCTGCGGCTGGATCGGATGCCGCAGCGGCAGCGTGACCGGATCAAGCTGATCCAGACCGCGTTGACGTACCACGACGACCGGCTCACCGGGTACGACGCGGCCGTGCTGATGGAGGTGATCGAGCACGTCGACCTGCCCCGGCTCCCGGCCCTGGAGGCCAGCGTGTTCGGCCGCGCCCGGCCCGGCGCCGTCGTGGTGACCACGCCGAACGTGGAGTACAACGTGCACTACGAGGGGCTGACCGGGATGCGGCACTCGGACCACCGCTTCGAGTGGACCCGCGCCGAGTTCGCGGCCTGGGCCGGCGGTGTCGCCGAACGCCACGGCTACACAGTGTCCATTCGCGGTGTCGGCGACCCGGACGAGACGACCGGAGCACCCACGCAGTTGGCCCTCTTCATCAAGAAAGCGGAGGTGACGGCATGATCGACATCCCTGAGCTCAGCCTGGTCGCGCTGGTCGGCATCTCCGGATCCGGCAAGTCCACCTTCGCGCGAACCCATTTCGCGCCCACCCAGGTGCTCTCCTCGGACTTCTTCCGCGGCCTGATCGCCGACGACGAGAACGACCAGTCCGCGTCGTCCGAGGCCTTCGACGCGCTGCACTACATCGCCGGCAAGCGGCTGGCCGCCGGCCGGCTCACCGTGGTCGACGCCACCAACCTGCAGTCGCACGGCCGCGCCGAGCTGATCAAGCTGGCCCGCGCGCACGACGTGCTGCCGGTCGCCATCGTCCTGGACGTGCCGGAGGCGGTGGCCTGGGAGCGCACGCAGGCCCGTCCGGACCGGACGTTCGGCCGCCAGGTCCTCGGCCGGATGAGCCGTGACCTGCGGCGCTCGCTCGGCCAGCTGTCCCGCGAGGGCTTCCGCAAGGTGCATGTGCTGCGCGGCCCGGACGAGATCGCCGGCGCGGAGATCCGCTACGAGAAGCTGTTCAACGACAAGCGGGACGAGCACGGCCCGTTCGACATCGTCGGTGACGTGCACGGCTGCCGGGCCGAGCTGGAGACGCTGCTCGCCACGCTGGGCTGGGAGCTGGTCCGGGATGCCGCGGGCCGCCCGGTCGACGCCGTGCACCCGGAGGGCCGCACGGCGGTCTTCGTCGGTGACCTGGTCGACCGTGGCCCGGACTCGCCGGGCGTGCTGCGCCTGGTGATGGGCATGGTCGCGGCCGGCCACGCGATCTGCGTGCCGGGCAACCACGAGCAGAAGCTGGCCCGCAAGCTGAACGGGCGCAACGTGCAGCTCACCCACGGCCTGCCGGAGACGCTGGAGCAGCTGGCCGCCGAGCCGGACGAGTTCGTCACCGAGGTGCGCTCCTTCATCGAGGGCCTGGTCAGCCACTACGTGCTGGACGACGGCAAGCTGGTGGTCGCGCACGCCGGGCTGAAGGAGGCGTACCACGGGCGGGCCTCCGGCCGGGTGCGCAGCTTCGCGCTGTACGGCGAGACGACCGGCGAGACCGACGAGTACGGCCTGCCGGTCCGCTACCCGTGGGCCCAGGAGTACCGCGGTTCCGCCGCCGTCGTCTACGGCCACGTGCCGACCCCGCGCGCCGAGTGGCTGAACAACACCATCTGCCTGGACACCGGTTGCGTCTTCGGCGGCGCCCTGACCGCGCTGCGCTGGCCGGAGCGGGAGCTGGTCGGCACGCCGGCGGCGAAGGAGTACTACGCCCCGGTCCGGCCGCTGTTCACCGCCGCGGCCGAGCCGGACCGCGGGCTGGACATCGCCGACGTCACCGGCCGCAAGCACCTGGATTACGGGTACGGCCGGACCACCGTCCCCGCCGAGAACGCCGCGGCCGCCCTGGAGGTGATGGGCCGCTTCGCCGTCGACCCGGAGACCCTGATCTGGCTGCCCCCGACCATGGCGCCCTGCTCCAGCTCCACCGTCGACGGCTTCCTGGAGCACCCGACGTCCGCCTTCGCCGACCTGCGCGCGGCCGGCGTCGACCGGGTGGTCTGCGAGGAGAAGCACATGGGCTCGCGGGCCGTGGTCCGGGTCTCGGCGTCCGGCGAGGGCGACGCGATCTGGACCCGGACCGGCCGCCCGTTCTTCTCCCCGGAGCTGACCGAGCCGCTGCTGGCCCGGGTCCGCGCCGCCGCCGAGCCGATCCTCGCGGAGCTCTCGACCGAGTGGCTGCTGCTCGACACCGAGCTGCTGCCCTGGTCGGCGAAGGCCGGCTCGCTGATCCGCGACCACTACGCCGGAGTGGGCGCGGCCGGCCGGGCCGCGCTGCCGGCCGCCCGGGAGGTGCTGGACCGGGTGGCCGCCCGGGGACTGGACGTCGCCGCGCTGCGGGACCGGATCGACCTGCGCTCGGCGGAGATCGAGGGGTACTCGGCGGCGTACCGGGCGTACGTGAAACCGACCGACGGCCTGACCGGCGTCACGCTCGCGCCGTTCGCGGTGCTGGCCGGCGCCGGGGTGACGTACGCGGGCAAGGACCACGGCTGGCACCTGGCGATCGCGGACCGGCTGGTCGCCGCCGACCCGGAGCTGTTCACGCCGACCCGGCGGCTGGTGCTCGACCTGGCCGACCCGGCCGCCGAGGCGGAGGCCGTCGACTGGTGGCTGACCCTGACCGGGGCCGGCGGCGAGGGCATGGTGGTGAAGCCGTATTCCGGGCTCGCCGCGGTGGACGGCAAGGGCCGCCTGGTGCAGCCGGGCGTGAAGTGCCGGGGCCGGGAGTACCTGCGGATCATCTACGGCCCGGAGTACACCCGGCCGGAGCAGCTGCACCGGCTGCGGCAGCGCAACCTGGGCCGCAAGCGCAACCTGGCGCTGCGCGAGCACGGGCTGGGCCTGGCGGCGCTGGACCGGCTGGCCGAGGGCGCGCCGTCCTGGCGGGTGCACGAGCTGGTCTTCGCGATCCTGGCAGCGGAGTCGGAACCGGTCGATCCGCGGCTTTGAGCCCTTTCGGGGGCACCGGACCCACTTCGGGCCGGCGCCCCCGTTTCCGGCCGGTGACCACAAGGTATCCACAGCAGTCGTACAGGTTTGGCCGGTGGCAGGGCCGGTACCCTGCATGTCGTGGACATCCGTGCGCTCACCGAGCAGCTCGCCCTCAACCCGCTGAATGCGTCGGATCTGCTGCACACGTTCGGCCTCTACGGCGTGTGGGCGATCCTCTTCGCGGAGACCGGCTTGCTGGTCGGCTTCTTCTTCCCCGGCGACTCGCTGCTGTTCCTGGCGGGCATCGCGGCCTCACCGGTGGCCGACGCCATCTTCGGCGAGGGCAGCCAGATCTCGCTGGCCGGCCTGCTGATCGGCGCCCCGATCTGCGCGATCGTCGGCGCCCAGTTCGGGCACTGGCTCGGTGCCCGATACGGACGGCAGATGTTCGACCGCCCCGACTCCAAGCTGTTCAAGCGGGAGTACGTGGAGAAAGCAGAGCACTACTTCCAGAAGTTCGGCCCGGCCAAGGCCGTGGTGCTCGCCCGGTTCATCCCGATCGTCCGGACGTTCCTCAACCCGGTCGCCGGCACCCTCGGCATGCCGGCCCGCCAGTTCTTCATCTGGAACGTGGTCGGCGCGGTCATCTGGACCGACGGTGTGCTGCTGATCGGTTACGCCCTCGCCAAGCAGATCTACGACACGATCGGCGAGCACATCGACCGCTACATCCTGCCGGTGGTCGTGCTCATCGTGCTGATCTCGGCGCTGCCGATCTTCATCGAGATCATCCGGGAGCGGAAGGCGAAAAGGCTCGGCAAGCTCAAGGGCCCGCTGCCCTCGACCGCCGTCGGCGTGGTGGCCGCGGCCAGCATCGCCGGGCTCGCCGAGGCGGCGGCCCACGACGAGGACGACGACGAGCGGAACCGTCGCCCGCGCTCGCACCGCGCCTGATCAAGTCCACCACCCGGCCGGCCCTGGCTCCCAGGGTCGGCCGCTGTGTTTCACGATCAAAATCGGATTTGGGTACGCCCCGAGCACGGCGCTGCCGACCGGGGCGGGGACGCAGCCCTGGTCGTACCGTAAAGCCTGGGGTGTGATCCTGAGGCCGACGCCATCCAGCCGGCCCTAGGGACGGCCGGCTGGGAGCGTCTGTGTGGTCCGCCTAGACCGTGACCACGGCGGAACCGGAGAGCCGGTCCAGGAACTCCTCGGGACAGTCCCGCAGGTTTTCCAACCGGCCGGCGGCCAGCGCCTTGTAGGTCAGCGCCGCCGCCTCCTCGAGGTTGCGGGCGCGTTTGTGCGCCAGCTCCACCGAGTCGCCCATCACCACGCAGCCGTGCTGGCTGAGCACCAGGCAGTCGGTGCCGTCCGAGGCCATCGCCGCGGTCAGCGCGGCCAGCTCGGTCGTGCCCGGCAGCCGGAACGGCACGGTCGACACCCGGCGCAGGTAGAACGCGTGGTCGGTGGTGACGATCCGGATGTGCTCGCCGAGCGCGTCGAGCAGCAACGCGGTCTGCGGGTGCAGGTGCACCACGGCGTTGACATCCGGCCGGGCGCGGTAGAGCGCGAGATGCAACGCCAGCTCGCTGGTCGGTTCGATACGCGGCGGCGGCAGGGTGCCGACCGTCGCGGGCTCACCGTCCGTGATGCGCACCGGCGCGAAACTGGGCCGGCTGAGCCGGTCGAGCCAGGCGCCGCTCGCCGTGACCCAGATCGCGTCCTCGTCCGGGATCCGAGCGGACAGATTGCCGCCCGAACCGCACACGAGGCCGGCCTGGACCACGTCGTAACCCACGTGCGCGAGCTGGTCACGCAGGTCACCAGGGACGTAGTTCACCCGATCCTCCTCGAATCGCCAGGGGTGGCCAGGGAAGAGGTCCTCGGCCTGGCGTCACGCCCCCATGTTCCAGTGACGCCAGGCGGTGCCCATCGCTCAGCGAGCCTTCTTCGTCGCCCGCTTGCGGGGCGGCGTCAGCAGGTCGGCGATGGTCGCGATGGCGGTCGGCACCAGGCGGTAGTACGCCCAGACTCCCCGCTTCTCCCGCTCCAGCAGACCCGCCTCGGTCAGGATCCGCAGGTGGTGACTCACGGTCGGCTGCGAGAGGCCCAGGGGGGCCGTCAGGTCGCAGACGCACGCCTCACCGTCCGTCGCGGACTGGATAAGGCTCAGCAGCCGCAGCCGAGCCGGGTCGGCGAGCGCCTTGAGCACTCCCGCCAGGCGCTCGGCGTCGGCGCGTTCAATCGGCTCACCGGCAAGCGGCGAGATCTGAGGCATAGTCATTTCCGCCAACGCAGTTCCCACGATCTCCATCCTTCCACCAACTGCATCGATTCTCCTGCATGCGAGCAGGAACGAACCGGCTAACTTTCAGGCCGTAAGGCCGACGTCGATCGCCGTGTCGGTCAACCGCCGGCGCGGGCCGGAGCCCCGAACCGCACCACTCATCCGATCAACCTTTCCGCCGACACCGACTTCGGTCTCTGCCTCCTGCAACGCCTCAGCCGCCATCTGGTCGCTACCCATCCGTGTCGAGCTCTCGATCCCCTTCTCGGGAGTGAGCCAACCCACATTGTCAATTCATCGATTGTTTCGGCTCACCGACCCAAACCGATGACTCGACACGGAACGCGTCGAACTCATCACGCCACGCTGCGCGATCAACGGGTCGCTACGCGCCTCACGACCCGATGAAAGCACGACGCCACGCTGTGCGACGGGCAATTCAGTGATGAATTTACCCAGGTCTTGCCGTGCTTCCATGACATCGAGCGTACTGGCTTGAAGGAAACCGGAATCTTTCGCCCCGCCGGGGCGGAACGGAACTATTGACCCAGGGCTCTACATGTCTCTGTAAACAAGGTTTACCGATCGGACAACGGATCTCGACCTTTCCGGCGACCATAGATGCAGCTCAAAGCACCTAACACCGCCACGGTACCCAGACACCCCTCAAGATGACCTGGTAGCCGCGCTGTGAGAGTCCTGTGAACCCCGGAAAACACGTTTGTCCATCTAGGCGAAAACACCCACCGGACGGCCGATCTCCTGCTATCCGGACAGCCGATCGGGTGACAGTGAAGGAAACAGTCTGTACCCGTTCGAGTGACCCACAGTCGTCGATACGGAACCGGATCTAGGCGCGCATCGACAAGGTCACTGGGACGGCCGGCGCCAGTATTCGTCATCGGATCCAGGCGCGGGCCGGTTCACCGCCGGATCACCCGAAGGCGGCACGGGCCCACTGTGGCCTTGGGCACTCTCCGTAGTCGACTGCGATCCCCATTCATGTCCTGAACCCTGCGTCATGGCGACCGAGGATCGATCATCCCGGGCGGGTGATCCTTCTGGGACACTCGGCGACGGGGCGGGAGATCCATCGACGGCGGCTTCAGTCGGCAACCCGACGGATCCGGGGGTGGCCGGGGAGGCGCCGACGGGCGGGTAAGCCGGTGGGTAGCCGGTTGCGGTGGTGGGCGGCATATAGGCGGACGGGTCGACGGGCGGGGTGGGATAGCCCCCGGGACCCGGATAGGGCGTCCCGTAGGGACCGCTTGCGGGCGCGCCATAGGGGCCGGGCGTTCCAGGGGCGACCGGGGAGCCGAACGGGGCGGGGTGCGGGGCGGTCGCGGGCGCGCCGTAGGGACCGGGCATCCCAGCCGGGTGCGCGGCGGTCGCGGGCGCACCGTAGGGACCGGGCATCCCAGCCGGGTGCGCGGCGGTCGCGGGCGCACCGTAAGGGCCAGGCATCCCGGGGGCGACCGGGTGCGCAGCGGTGGCGGGTTTGGGCGGGTAGCCGAAGTAGGTCCGCGGGGCGGCCAGCAGCATCGCGCCGACTGCCAGGTAGGCGAGCACCTGAAGGGCGCAGACCACCACGTTCAGGCCGAGCCAGCCCTCCGGATAGGCCGAGCCGAGCGCGTCACCGAGCGAGCCCGGCACCGGATCGCCGGAGCGCTGCGCCACCACCGTGACGAACGACCCGAGCCCACCCAGCACGCCGAGCGCGCTGACCACCAGCGCGGCGATCCGGGCCACCCGGCTGCCCCGGCGCAACGCCAGACCCAGCACCACGAAGAGCGCGAAGGCGAGGATCGACAGCACGGCAGCGAGCGCGGCGTCCAGCCACACCACCGAGGCGAAGTTCTCCGCCGCGTCGCCGCCCGCCGCGTCGCGGAAGCGGCTGACCGTGCCGGGTGCGACCGCGACCGTGGCGATCGCGTAGACGAGCCCGGCCGCGCCCATCAGCCAGAGCATGGCGGAAGCGGTCGTGACAGCCGCCGGCCGTTCCCCGGCAGGCGGCGACGGCACGGAGACGGACGGCAGGGCGGCGTAGGACATCGATGGCTCCCGCGGTGTTCGGCTGCGCACGAACCTACCGCGTGCCCCGCCCTGACGTGGGCGGACCGTCAGAGACCCGGACGGTCAGGTCACCCCAGGTCCCCGCACCGGGCGCATGCCCACCACGGACCGGCCCGGCTGCGGGCAGCCGGGCCGGTCCGGAAATCAGCAGCGGGACGGGTCAGGCGGGGTCCCGCGGAGGTCGCTGTTCCTCGGCTGCCGGAGCGGGCGGCGCCTGCTCCGGGGCGGCTGGCGGCGCGGGCTCCCGGCCTGCCTGGTCCGAGGCAGCGCCAGGTTCCTGGCCTGCCTGGTCCGAGGCAGCGCCAGGTTCCTGGCCTGCGTGGCCCCAAGCGGCCGGTTCCGGCCGAGATTCGTGCGAAGGCGGAACAGGGGCGGCGGGTTCCGGCTCGGACGCGCCCGAGGCCGGCCGCGGGGTCTCCCAGGCGGCCGAAGGGGCTTCCGGAGCGGTCGGCGAGGCCGCGGAAGCAGGAGCAGGTGGCACCTGCCACGGATCGCTGGGCGGCCCCAGCTCGGCCGGAGTCGGCTGCCACGGATTGCTCGGCGGAGTGGGCTGCGAGTATCCGCCCGGGTATCCCGGCTGCCCCGGGTAACCCGGATAGGCCGACGATTGCCCCGGATACGGCGTCGCCTCACCCGCCGGCTGCCCGGGATAAGCGGGCGCCCCGCTCGCAGGCTGCCCCGGATAAGCAGGCGCCCCACTAGCCGGCTGCCCCGGATAAGCAGGCGCCCCACTTGCCGGTTGCCCCGGATAAGCCCCACCCGCCGGCTGACCCGGGTAAGCCCCGCCCGCCGCCTGACCCGGGTAAGCCCCACCCGTCGGCTGACCCGGGTAAGCCCTGCCCGTCGGCTGACCTGGGTCTGGGTAAGCCCCACCCGCCGGCGGACCCGGATAGGCCCCGCCCGCCGGCTGACCCGGATAGGGCTGCGCTCCGCCCCCGGGCTGCCCCGGATACGGCGGCAACCCCGGCGCCGGCTGTCCCGGCTGCCCGAACCCCGGCTGCCCGCCCGCCGGCTGCGCATAGCCCGCCGGATACCCCGGCCCGTACACCGGCTGATACGGCCCCCACCCCGCCGCCGGCCGCTTGAAGAACCGGTTCGACGGCGGCACCGCCAGCAGAATGATCACCGCGATCAACGCCCCGAGCGTGAACAGCGTGAACACCACCCCGACCGACGCGAACCAGTCGGGCACCACGTCCGCGAGCCGCGCGTCCAGCTCCCGCTGGCTGGGCAGCCGATCCACCCCCGTCGCGCTCTCCCCGGCCACCGTGGCGAACTGGGTGACCAGCACGATCGCGGTGTACGGCACCACCACCGCGCAGCACATCAGTAGCCCGCCGACGACCCAGGTGATCACCCGGGAGGGCTGCTTGCCCCGCAGGTTGAAGATCCCGAGCAGGGTCAGCCCCACCGCGATGATCAGGTAGATCACGATGTTCATCACTGAGAGTGATGTCAGCCCGCTGCCGAAGCTCTCGAACTCGGTACCGCTGTACTCGTCCGCGTAGACGTCACCCGCGCCGCTGAGGGCGGAGAAGGTGACGATCGCGTACCCCAGCTGAGCCGCCGCGATCAGGAAGAGCAGCACGGATGAGATCGTCACGGTGGCCGGTCGACCGGGTGGCGGCGGCGCCCCGAGGTACGGCGGCGGGTACGTGGGAACGGTCACAGAGTCCTCCTCTAGATCCGTTCACGGTATCGGCCGGAGGCCACGTCCCGCGACCGGCGTACACGCTGCGCAACGCTGTGGCAACATCGGGCGACGATGACTCGCGCAGGTTCGCAGAGGGTCGCTCGTTCGAGGGGCGGCAGCGTTGGACGCCACGACCTACACTTCGATGGCGTGGCGTCCGGCAGGCACCTGAGACCTCCAGCGACGCCCGCTGCCCGCACGAGTCGCCCGCCCCGCTCACTCATCGCTGGGGCCGAGGCAGACCGTTTCCGGGCGCCTTTCCGATTGCGCCGGCCGCGTGACCACACCGCGGCTGCCCCAGACCTGACAAGGACCGGTGAGTCCCATGCCCCACGCCGACACCCTGACCGTCGTTCACCATGACGACACACGGACCCGCTTCAAAGACGTTCGATATCAGTTGCACCGCGACGGGATCAGAATCTGGTCCGCCGACGGCGAGCACGCCATCACGGACGTTCTGATGACCCACGCGTATCGGCATCGCGAAGCCGCCTCATGACGAGAAGGCCCCGGAGAGATCCGGGGCCTTCCGCGTGTGAGGGGAGTCAGCCGCGCCGGACGGCCAGCCCGTCGAACGTGTCGTTGAGCGAGACCACCACGGTGTCCCCGTCCTGGATCTCCCCGGCCAGCAGCGCCCGCGCCAGCAGGTCGCCGATGGTGGCCTGCACCAGCCGCCGCAGCGGCCGCGCCCCATAGATCGGGTCGTAACCGTGCTCGCCCAGCCACTCCACCGCCTGGTCGGTCACGAACAGGGTGAGCCGCCGCTCGGCGAGCCGCGACCGCAGCCGGCCGAGCTGGATGTCGACGATCTGGGTCAGGTCGTCCTTGGTCAGGGCGTGGAACACCACGATGTCGTCCAGCCGGTTCAGGAACTCGGGCTTGAAGTGCGCCCGGACCACGGCCAGCACCTCGTCCTTACGCTCCTCGTCGCTCATCGTGAAGTCGGCGGTGGACGAGCCGAGGTTCGAGGTCAGCACCAGGATGGCGTTGCGGAAGTCGACGGTCCGCCCCTGCCCGTCGGTGAGCCGCCCGTCGTCGAGCACCTGGAGCAGCACGTCGAACACGTCCGGGTGAGCTTTCTCCACCTCGTCGAGCAGCACCACGCTGTACGGCCGGCGCCGCACCGCCTCGGTCAGCTGGCCGCCCTCCTCGTAACCGACGTATCCGGGCGGGGCGCCGACCAGCCGGGCGACCGAGTGCTTCTCCCCGTACTCGCTCATGTCGATCCGGACCATCGCCCGCTCGTCGTCGAAGAGGAAACCGGCCAGGGCCTTGGCCAGCTCGGTCTTGCCGACGCCGGTCGGGCCGAGGAACAGGAAGCTGCCGGTGGGCCGGTCCGGGTCGGCGATGCCGGCCCGGGCGCGCCGGACGGCGCTGGCCACCGCGGCCACCGCCTCGCTCTGCCCGACCACCTTGGCCTGGAGCGACTCCTCCATGCGGAGCAGCTTGGCGGTCTCGCCCTCCATCATCCGGCCGGCCGGGATGCCGGTCCACGAGGAGATCACCTCGGCGATGTCGTCGGCGCCGACCTCCTCCTTGACCATCGGCGGCTCGGTGTTCTCCTCCTCCGACTCGGCGGCGGCCCCGATCTCCTTCTCCAGGCCGGGGATGATCTCGTAGAGCAGACGGGAGGCCTCGAGCAGGTCGCCGTCACGCTGGGCCCGCTCCTGGGCCGCCTTCACCTCGTCGAGCTGCTTCTTCAGCTCACCGACCCGGTTCAGCCCGCCGCGCTCGCGCTCCCAGCGGGCGTTCAGCGCGGTCAACTCCTCCTCGCGGTCGGCCAGGTCCCGCTCGAGCCGCTCCAGCCGGGCCATCGACGCCGGGTCGGTCTCCTTGCCGAGCGCGAGTTTCTCCACCCGCATCCGGTCGACCTGCCGCTGGAGCTGGTCGAGCTCGACAGGCCGGGAGTCGATCTCCATGCGCAGCCGGGAGGCGGCCTCGTCGATCAGGTCGATCGCCTTGTCCGGCAGGAACCGGTCGCTGATGTAACGGTCGGACAGGCTGGCCGCGGCCACCAGCGCGGCGTCGGTGATCTGCACCCGGTGGTGCGCTTCGTAACGCCCCTTGAGCCCGCGCAGGATGCCGATGGTGTCCTCGACGGTCGGCTCGCCGACCACGACCGGCTGGAAGCGGCGCTCCAGGGCCGGGTCCTTCTCGATGTGCTCGCGGTACTCGTCCAGCGTGGTGGCGCCGACCATCCGCAGCTCACCACGGGCCAGCATCGGCTTGAGCATGTTGCCGGCGTCCATCGAGCCCTCGCCCTTGCCCGCGCCGACGACCGTGTGCAGCTCGTCGAGGAACGTCACGACCTGCCCGTTCGAGCTGCGGATCTCCTCCAGCACGCTCTTGAGCCGCTCCTCGAACTGGCCCCGGTACTGCGCGCCGGCGACCATCGCGCCGAGGTCCAAGGACACCAGTTTCTTGTCGCGCAGGGTCTCCGGCACGTCGCCGGCCACGATCCGCTGGGCCAGGCCCTCGACGATCGCGGTCTTGCCGACGCCGGGCTCGCCGATCAGAACCGGGTTGTTCTTCGTCCGCCGGGACAGCACCTGCACCACCCGGCGGATCTCGGCGTCCCGCCCGATCACCGGGTCGATCTTGCCCTCGCGCGCCAGGGCGGTCAGGTCGACGCTGTACTTCTCCAGCGACTTGTAGGTCTGCTCGGGGTCCGCGTTGGTCACCTTCCGATCCCCGCCACGGACCTGCGGAAACGCGGTGACCAGCGTCTCCTCGCCGGCACCGGCGTCCTTGAGCACCCGGCTCACCGCGCCGCCGGTGCGGGCCAGGCCGGCCAGCAGGTGCTCGGTGGAGATGTACTCGTCGCCGAGCGGCTTGGCGATCAGCTCGGCCTCGCCGATCGCGTTGACGAACTCGCGGGCGAGACTGGGCTCGGCGGTGCTGGCGCCCCGGGCACTGGGTAGTTGCTCGATGGCGCGGGCGGCGGCCCGCCGGATGTCCGCGGGATTGGCGCCGACCGCTCGCAGCAGGGCGGGCGCGGTCGACCCCGCGGTGTCCAGCAGCGACAACAGCATGTGCCACGGCTCGACGGTGGCGTGCCCGTTGCGGGCCGCATTCGCCACCGCGCCGGTGATCACGTCGCGGCTCTTGGTGGTCAGGCGTTCGGCGTTCATGAGCTCCCCTGATCGGCTTCCACCGGGTGTAACCCCACAGACTTGAGCGTATTCCACTCAACTTTAACTCGCACGAGGCAACCCCGCGTGACGGTCACCACCTCGGAAAGCGCTCTCTCCTGATCAGCCGTAACGTTTGGCTGGTGACGCGCCTCCTGTCGCGGCGGCTGCTCCCGCTCGGCTTCATCTTTCTCGCCTCCGGGGTGGCAACCGCGGTGGTCGGCCCGTTCCTGGGTCTCTTTCTCAGCACCGAGGTGCACGCGAGTCCGTTCCAGGTCTCCGCCTTCCTGATCGTCGCGTCGCTCTCCGGCGTGGCGATGTCGCAGGTGATCGGCCGGATCTCGGACCGGCGCCCGATCCGCCGGATGCTGCTGATCGCGGCCGCCCTGGCCGGTTGCGCCGCCACCGGACTCACCTCGATGATCCGGGACTACTGGGTCCTGCTGGCCCTGACCGTCACCGCGACCGCGTTCGCCGGCTCGTTCTACCCGCAGTCCTTCGCCTATGCCCGGCAGGTGCTGGCCAGCGACGACCCGGACCACGCCGCGATGGGGATCAGCGCCCTGCGCACGGTCTTCTCGATCGCCTGGGTCGGCGGCCCACCGCTCGCCGCGATCCTTTTGGACAAAACCGATTTTCGGTACGTCTATGGCACCGCCGCCGTCCTTTACCTCATCGCCGCCCTGATCGCCGTGCGCTGGCTGCCCGAGATCGGGGCACCCGCCGCCACCGGGTCGCAGGACGGCGTCCGCGTCCGGCCACCGCGCGCGATCTACCCGATCATCGGCGGCTTCGTCCTGCTCACCACCACGATGGTGCTCGGCGTGCAGGCCATGTCGTTGTATGTGAGCACCGACCTGCACGGCTCGGTCGGCGACGCCGGCCTGATCCTCGGGCTCTGCGCGGCCCTGGAGATCCCGCTGATGCTCGGCTTCGGCGCACTGAGCACCCGGATCCCGCTGCGCCGGCTGATCCTGACCGGCGCCGTCTGCGCGGTGGCCTATCAGGCGGTGGCGGCGTCCGCGCAGTCGATCTGGGCGCTGAGCGCCGCCCAGGTGCTGAACGCGCTGTTCATCGCCGCCACGTCCGGCATGGGCATCGCCTACGTGCAGGACATGATGCCGCAGCACCCGGGCCGGGTGACCACGATGTTCACCAACACCTTCCCGCTCGGGAACATCCTCGCGGCGCCGCTGTTCGGCATCGCGCAGCAGAACGGCTACCGCCTCGCGTACGGAATGAATCTGGTCCTGGCCGCCCTCGGTCTGCTCCTGCTGCTGGTGGCGAAGCCACCGGCCCGCCCGGCGGGCGTGCCGGTCGCGGAGCTCGAAGCCGAACGAGACTGACCGTCTGAGACGAAACTCACTCGCCGCGGGATACCGTGGTGATCGTGCGCGTACGGGTGGAACAGACTCCGCTGCCGGGAATCGGCGTCCGACACGACCTCGTGACGACCTCCGGGCGTACCGTCGGGGTGGTCTCGCACCGCAACGGGCGTCGCGACCTGGTCCTCTACGACGTGGACGACCCGGATTCCTGCCTGGCCTCGATCCCGCTGACCGACGACGAGGCGGAGGCTCTGGCCGACGTCCTCGGCGCCTCGCTGATGCTCGGGCAGCTGGCCGGGCTGCGCCAGCAGGCCGCCGGGCTGCTCACCGAGCAGATCGCGCTGCCGGCCGGCTCGCCGTTCGTCGGGCGGCGCCTGGGTGACACCCGGGCCCGCACCCGCACCAGCGCGTCGATCGTGGCGGTGCTGCGCGACCGCGAGGTCATCCCGTCCCCCGGCCCCACCTTCCAGTTCGAGGCGAACGACGTGGTCGTCGCCGTCGGCACCCGTGACGGCCTGGACGGCGTCACCGCCATCCTGGCCGGCGACACCGACGGTTGAGTTGCCGTGCATGCCTCCACCGTCCTGCTCATCGAGATCGGGGCGCTGCTGTTCGGTCTCGGCATGCTGGGCCGGGTGGGTCGCCGCTTCGGGCTCTCGCCGATCCCGCTCTACCTGCTGGCCGGGCTGTTCTTCGGGCACGGCGGGCTGGTCCCGCTCTCGGCCAGCGAGGACTTCATCGCGATCGGCGCGCAGATCGGGGTGATCCTGCTCCTGGTCATGCTGGGCCTGGAGTACTCGGCGGACGAGCTGGTCGGCAACCTCCGCTCGGCGGCGCCGGCCGGTGTGCTCGACATGCTGCTCAACGCGCTGCCCGGTGCCCTGTTCGCGATCCTGCTGGGCTGGGACCTGAAGGCGGCGCTGGTGCTGGCCGGGATCACCTGGGTCTCGTCCTCCGGGGTGATCGCCAAGGTCCTCGGCGACCTGGGCCGGCTCGGTAACCGGGAGACGCCGGTGATCCTGTCGGTGCTGGTCATCGAGGACCTGGCGATGGCCTTCTACCTCCCGATCGCGACCGCGGTGCTGGCCGGGGTGGGTCTGCTGGGCGGCCTCAGCACGCTGGGCGTCGCGGTGGTCACGGTGGTCGCGGTGCTGGTGGTGGCGATCCGGTACGGCGGCCCGATCAGCCGGTTCATGTCGGTGAAGGATCCGGAGGCGCTGCTGCTCAGCGTCCTGGGGCTGACCCTGTTCGTCTCCGGGGTGGCCGCCGAGCTCAAGGTCTCCGAGGCGGTCGGCGCGTTCCTGGTCGGCATCGCCCTCTCCGGACCGGTCGCGCACCACGCCACCGAGATGCTGTCGCCGCTGCGGGACCTGTTCGCCGCGGTGTTCTTCGTCTTCTTCGGGCTCTCCACCGACCCGGCCGACATGCCGCCGGTGCTGCTCCCGGCGCTGGGCCTGGCGGTGCTGACCATGCTGACCAAGGTGGCCACCGGGTATCTGGCGGCCCGGCGGGTGGGCATCGCGTTGCCGGGCCGGCTGCGGGCCGGGCTGGCGCTCACCCCGCGCGGCGAGTTCTCGGTGGTGATCGCCGGACTCGCGGTCGCCTCCGGGGTGCAGCCGAAGCTCGCTCCGCTCGCCACGGCGTACGTGTTGATCACGGTCGTCTCGGGCCCGATGCTGGCCCGTCTCCCGGACTACGCCTGGTTCAAGAACCTGGTGCGCCGGCGGATGGCCGCTCAACGTACGACCGGAAAACCCCTGCCCAGCGTCGAGTGAACCCGGTCACAAGCGCCGTCATCAAAAAGTTACCGTCCAGTATCTGAATGTGAAGTCTTGACACTTCCGTTCACTCGTTGATCGCGCTACCGTTGCGCCGCGACAACTCTCTGTATTGGGACGTTCGATCAGCGCGACGGAAAGTGTGATCCGGATCGCGCGGCGAACGGGTGAATAAGGCGGCGGCGTTGAGCGTGCGAGAGGCGACCTTCCTGGGGTTTCAGAACCCCGTCGATCCCCGGCCGGGTGAGATCGAGGCATGGGCCTACCACCCCGAGTCGGTACCGCTGAGCACGATGCCACGGGACTGGGATCTGCTGATCTCCGGCGACGTGCTCGGCCCCACGCTGTTCGAGCTGGCCATGGACCGGCAGTGCCCGGCCCGGCGGTTCGCGCAGCACTGCATGTACATCTACGCGGCGGACGGCGTCCGGCAGAATGCGAGCAACCAGCGCAAACGGCGGCTCAAGAAGTGGGTCGAGCGCGCTGAGGAGGTCGGCGACGAGCCGATGCAGATCTGGGCGCACAACACGCGGGTCCTGCTGACCCGCCCGGAGCTGTTCGACCACCACGACTGGATGGAGGGCGGCCTGGTGCGCAACCCGCGCCGGCTCGGCCTGTTCAACCGTCGGTAGTCAACCGGTAACTACGCGTAGTAACGGCGGCCCCTCATCAGGGCCGCCGTTGCTATTTGTCCGCAGATCGGCGCGGACGCCAGACCACCAGCGCCGTGGAGTGCCTCTCCTGGCGGACCAGGTCACCCCGGCCCGCGTACGGGTTCATCGCCTCCAGCTGGGCGATCCGCGCGTACGCGTCGGCCAGCTGCTCCTCCAGCTCGGCGACCCGTTGCTGGAGGTCGCCGGCCATCTGCTCGAGGGCGATGATCCGCTTGATGCCGGCCAGGTTGACGCCGTCCTCCTGGCTCAGCCGCTGCACCTCGCGGAGCAGCGCCACGTCCCGTTCGCTGTACCGCCGGCCGCCGCCACCGGCGCGACCGGGCTGCACCAGGCCGAGCCGGTCGTACTGGCGCAGCGTCTGCGGGTGCATCCCGGCCAGTCGGGCGGCCACCGAGATGATCAGGACCTTCGCGTCGGAGGCCTGCTCGACCGAGATGTGGATCTCTTCATACATGTGCCACCTCCGGAGGGTCCCTAACCGGCCTTGCGCACGCGCGCCTCGAGCCGTTCCCGCCCCGCGGGCGGGGTGAGTTTCGCGAATTTCTCGAGCGCGTCCCGGGCCTCGCCGGTCACCCCGGACGGGATCTGCACCTCGACCGTGACGATCAGGTCACCCGCCTGGCCCTCCTTGCGGAGCACGCCCTTGCCCCGGGCCCGCAGCTTGCGGCCGCTCGGGGTGCCGGCCGGCACCCGCAGGGTCACCGGGCCGTCCAGGGTGGGCACCCGCAGGTCGGTGCCGAGCACGGCCTCGGCCACGCTGATCGGGACGGTCAGCGTGAGGTCGTCCCCGCTGCGCCCGAACAGCTCGTCGGGACGCACCTTGACCTGCACATACAGGTCGCCGGCCGGGCCGTTGCGGTCGCCCGGCTCGCCCCGGCCGCTGAGCCGGATCCGCTGCCCGTCGGCGACGCCGGCCGGGAAGCGCACGTTGATCGTCCGGGTCTTGGTGACCCCGCCGGTGCCCCGGCACTCCGGGCACTTCTCGTCGACGATGCTGCCCGAGCCCTGGCACTCCCGGCACGGCTCGGAGAAGCTGAACGAGCCCTGGTTGCTGGAGACCAGGCCGGTGCCGTGGCATTTCGCGCAGGCACGCGGGGTGGTGCCGGGCTTGGCCCCGGAGCCGTGACAGGTGTCGCAGGCGCCCGGGGTGCGCAGCGTCAGCGGCAGCGTCGTGCCCCGCACGGCCTGTGCGAAGTCCAGCGTCACCTCGGTCTCCACGTCGCGGCCGCGCTGCGGGCCACGCCGCCCGGCCGGGCCGGCGCCACCGCCGCCACCGGAGAAGATCGAGCTGAAGATGTCGGAGAAGCCGGTGCCGCCGAACCGGCGGTCGGCCCCGCCACCCCCCGCCGCGCCCGCTCCGGTGAAGCCACCGAACAGGTCGGACGGGTCGAACTGGGCGCCACCACCGGGCCGGCCGGCACCACGACGGAACGCGCCGGAGCCGAACAGGGAGCGCATCTCGTCGTACTCTTTGCGCTTCTTGTCGTCGGACAGCACGTCGTAGGCCTCGGACGCGGCCTTGAACTTCTCCTCCGCCTCCTTGTTGCCCGGATTGCGGTCGGGGTGCAGGTCGCGGGCGAGTTTCCGGTACGCCTTCTTGATCTCATCGGTTGAGGCGGACTTGTTCACGCCAAGAACGGCGTAGAAGTCCTTCTCGAGCCAGTCCTTAGAGCTCAGTTGGTCCACCTCCTCGACTCATGGTGGGTCTCCCGCTGATGGGCTTCCCGCTGATCGGCACCGTCCCGCCCGCCGGTGAGCCGGCGGGCGGGACAGCATCGGAAACTCACTCGGGATCGGCGACGGCAACCATCGCCGGGCGCAGCAGCCGCTCGCCCAGGGTGTAGCCACGGCGCATCACCTCGACGCAGGTCGGCTCCGTGACGTCCGCGGACGTCTGGTGCGCGACCGCCTCGTGCCGGTTCGGGTCGAAGGGGTCACCCTTCTCGCCGAACGCGACCAGGCCGAGCTTGCCGGTCGCCGCGGTGAGCTGCTCCGCCACCGAGGCGAACGGCCCGACCAGGTCACCGTGCTCGCGGGCGCGGTCGATGTCGTCCAGCACCGGCAGCAGCGCGGTGAGCACCGCGCCGGTGGTCTGCTCCGCCGCCGCACCCCGGTCGCGGTCCACCCGCTTGCGGTAGTTGGCGTACTCCGCGGTCACCCGCTGCAGGTCGTGGGTGCGCTCCTGGAGCTCGCCACGCACTGCGTCCAGCTCGGCACCCAACCCGGGCTTGGCGTCCTCGGCCACCGCGGCCACTTCCTCCTCCTCCGGGGCGCGATGCGCGCCGACCGGCTTCTTGCCCGATTGCTGCTCGGGAGTCGTCTCGGCCGTCGAGTCGCTCTCGCCCTGGATGACTTCCCGCTCGGTCACCGGACCGTCGTTCTCGTCGTCCTTGGCGCTCACTTCTTGTCGTCCTCCACGATCTCGGCGTCGACCACGTCGTCGCCGCCCGCAGCCGGGCCGGCGCCGGTCGCGCCACCCGGGGCGCCGGCGCCCTCGGGACCGGCCTGCGGGGCCTCACCCTGCGAGTAGAGCAGCGAGCCGGCCTCCTGGGAGACCTGCGAGAGCCGCTCGTGCGCCGACTTGATCTTCTCGATGTCGGTGCCGCCGAGCGCGCCGCGCAGCTCGCCGAGCGCCTCGCTGATCTTGTTCTTGCTGTCCTCGGGGAGCTTGTCGCCGCTCTCCGCCAGGAACTTCTCGGTCTGCCACTGGAGCTGCTCGGCCAGGTTGCGGGCCTCGGCGTCCTCGCGGCGCTTCTTGTCGTCGTCGGCGTGCGACTCGGCGTCGCGCATCATCCGCTCGATGTCTTCCTTCGGCAGCGCGGAGCCGCCGGTGATCGTCATCTTCTGCTCCTTGCCCGTGCCCAGGTCCTTGGCGGACACGTGCACGATGCCGTTCGCGTCGATGTCGAAGGAGACCTCGATCTGCGGCACGCCGCGCGGGGCGGGCGCGATGCCGGAGAGCTCGAAGGTGCCGAGCTTCTTGTTGTACGCCGCCATCTCGCGCTCACCCTGGTAGACCTGGATCAGCACGGAGGGCTGGTTGTCGTCCGCCGTGGTGTAGACCTCGGAGCGGTGCGCCGGGATGGTGGTGTTGCGCTCCACCAGCTTGTGCATGATGCCGCCCTTGGTCTCGATGCCCAGCGACAGCGGGGTGACATCGAGCAGCAGGACGTCCTTGACCTCGCCCTTGAGCACACCGGCCTGGAGCGCGGCGCCGACGGCGACGACCTCGTCCGGGTTGACGCCCTTGTTGGGCTCCTTGCCGGTCAGGCTCTTGACCAGCTCGGTCACGGCCGGCATGCGGGTCGAGCCACCGACCAGGATGACGTGGTCGACGTCGGAGAGCTTGACGTCGGCGTCCTTGATCGCGGACTCGAACGGGCCCTTGCAGCGGTCCAGCAGGTCCTGCGTCATCCGCTGGAACTCGGCCCGGGACAGCGAGGTGTCCAGGTGCAGCGGGCCGTTCGCCCCGGCGGTGATGTAGGGCAGGTTGATGCTCGTGGTGGTGGCGGCGGAGAGCTCGATCTTGGCCTTCTCCGCGGCCTCGCGCAGACGCTGGAGGGCCATCTTGTCCTGGGACAGGTCGATGCCGTGCTCGCCGCGGAACGTCTTGACCAGGTGGTCGATGATCCGCTGGTCCCAGTCGTCACCACCGAGGTGGTTGTCACCGGAGGTGGACTTGACCTCGATGACGCCGTCGCCGAGCTCCAGCAGCGACACGTCGAAGGTGCCGCCACCCAGGTCGAAGACCAGGACGGTCTGCTCCTTGGAGCCCTTGTCCAGCCCGTAGGCCAGGGCGGCCGCGGTCGGCTCGTTCACGATCCGCAGGACGTTGAGACCGGCGATCTCGCCGGCCTCCTTGGTGGCCTGGCGCTGCGCGTCGTTGAAGTACGCCGGGACGGTGATCACCGCGTCGGTGATCGTCTCACCCAGGTACGCCTCGGAGTCGCGCTTGAGCTTCATCAGCACCCGCGCGGAGATCTCCTGCGGGGTGTACTTCTTGCCATCGATGTCAATCGACCAGTTGGTGCCGATCTCCCGCTTGACCGAGCGGATCGTCCGGTCCGGGTTGGTCACCGCCTGACGCTTGGCGACCTCGCCGACGAGCACCTCGCCGTTGCGGGCGAAGGCGACGATCGACGGCGTCGTCCGCGAGCCCTCCGCGTTGGCGACGACGGTGGGCTCGCCTCCTTCCAGAACGCTGACGCAGGAGTTCGTGGTGCCGAGGTCGATGCCGACCGCACGTGCCATGGTGTTCCTCGCTTCGTTACCGGCTGGTTCGAACAGGGTTGAGTGGAACCGACTCAATGATGCCACGGGTCCGCTAACCGTCAAATCGAAGTTGAGCCGGAGCGACGCAAGTCCAGGCCGCGCGCCAAATCACCTACATACCTGTCAGGTCACGGCATACCGGTACCCGTTGCCGGGCCTGGATAGATCGTGCACGCTGTTTGCGTGACGACGCACGGAGACGCGGTCGGTCCGTCGGCCCTATCCGCCGTCCCCGCCGTATCGAACAAGAAAGCCCAGGTCAGCCCGGCGCGCGCAGACCTTTCCGATGGTACGGGGAACGGCCCGGCCCGTCTGGCGAACAAGGAGAACGCCATCACCGCACCGGTCGAACCCCCGGCCGTGGGCAGGCTCGCGGCGGCACTGAGCCGTCTGCGGGCGGCGCTCGGCATGGTTTCGTACCCGCTGGTGCTGCCTTCCGCCGAGGAGGCCGAGCGGGTCGGTTCCGCACTGCTCGCGCAGCTGGACGACTACCTGATCCCCCGGCTGGCCCGGCTGGACGCGCCGATGCTCGTGGTCGTCGGCGGATCCACCGGCGCCGGCAAGTCGACGCTGGTCAACAGCCTGGTCCAGGAGCCGGTGACCAGCTCCGGGGTGCTGCGCCCGACCACCCGCTCACCGGTCCTGGTGTCCCACCCGGAGAATCTCGGCTGGTTCGAGCAGCCGCACCTGCTGCCCGGCCTGATCCGCACGGTGAAGACCAGCAACGACCCGAACTCCCTCCAGGTCGTCGGCGCCCGCGGCATCGGCCCCGGCCTGGCCCTGCTGGACGCGCCGGACGTCGACTCGGTGGTCGACCACAACCGCAAGCTCGCCGCCCAGTTGCTGGCCGCCGCCGACCTCTGGCTGTTCGTCACCACCGCCGCCCGGTACGCCGACGCCGTGCCCTGGGAGCTGCTCAAGACGGCCCGGCTGCGCGGCACGGTGATCGCCCTGGTGCTCGACCGGGTGCCGCTCGACGCGGCCGCCGAGATCGCCGCCCACCTGGGCGAGATGCTCACCGAGAACGACCTGGGCAACGCCCCGCTGTTCGTGCTGCCGGAGTCCGAGCTGGACACCCGCGGCATGCTCCCGGCCGAGGTGATCCAGCCGATGCAGCAGTGGTTCGCCCAGCTCTCGGCCGACCCGGCGGCCCGTGACACGGTGGTCCGGCAGACCCTCGACGGCGCGCTCGCCGCCCTCGCGCCGGCCGTCGACGGCCTGGCCGAGGCGGCCGAGGAGCAGACCCGGACCGCGCAGGCCCTGGACGAGCGGGTCAGCACGGCCTATCAGACGGCCAAGCGGACGGTGCGCGACGGACTCCAGGACGGGCGGCTGCTCCGCGGCGAGGTGCTGGCCCGCTGGCAGGAGTTCGTCGGGACCGGCGACTTCGCCCGCAGCCTGGAGTCGCGGGTCGGGCAGCTGCGCGACAAGTTCGTCGCGGCGGTCACCGGCCGTCCCGGCCACAGCCGCAGCCTCCAGGTCGCGCTGGAGTCGCAGCTGGTCACGCTGCTGCGCGGGGTGGCGACCGACGCCGCCGAGCAGGCCTATGCCTCGTGGCAGGCGCACCCGGCCGGCGAGGCGCTGCTGCGGGACGACCTGAAAACCGCCTCGGCCGGCCTGCCGGAGCGCGCCGACCGGCTGGTCCGCGACTGGCAGCTGTGGGTGCTGGACCTGGTCCGGCGTGAGGGTGGCGACAAGCGCTCGGTGGCCCGCGGCACCGCGTTCGCGGTGAACGGCGCCGGCCTGGCCGTGATGATCGCGGTGTTCACCGCGACCGCCTTCATCCCGACCGGGCTGGAGGTGGCGGCCGCCGCCGGCACCACGGTCGCCGCCCAGAAGGTGCTCGAGGCCGTCTTCGGTGACCAGGCCATCCGCACCCTCGCCACCCGGGCCCGCACCGAGCTGATCGCCCAGTTCGACGAGTTGCTGGACACCGAGGCCGCTCGCTTCACCGAGCGGACCGCCGCCGTGCGCCGCGAGGCAGAACCCGGCACACTGTTGCGCCGAGCCGCCGCCGAGGTGGAGAGCGCCAGGAAGGACATCGCGTTGACCGGATCGGGGTCATGAGTCTGGTGGACAAAGCGCGGGATGCCCTGCCCGAGGACGATCGGGTGGACGCCGAGGGGCTGACCCGGCGGTTGGAGGCACTGTCCCGGTTCCTCCGGCTGGTCGATGCGTACCTGCCGGACAGCGAGCTGGTCAGCGCGCACACCATTGTGGAACGGGCCAGCGGCCGGCTCACCCTGTCGCTGGACCACACCGTGGTGGCGCTCGCCGGCAGCACCGGCAGCGGCAAGTCCAGCCTGTTCAACGCGCTGGCCCGGTTCAAGCTGTCGCCGGTCGGGGTGCGCCGGCCGACCACCGGCACCGCGCACGCGGTGGTCTGGGGTCCGCTGGAGCCGGCCAGCCGGCTGCTCGACTGGATCGGCGTGCTGCCCCGGCAGCGGTTCGTCCGGGAGAGCGCGCTGGACGGCGACGACGAGGCCTCGCTGCGTGGCCTGGTGCTGCTCGACCTGCCCGACTTCGACTCGGTGGAGCGCGCCCACCAGCTGGAGGTGGACCGGCTGCTCGGGCTGGTCGACCAGATCGTCTGGGTGGTCGACCCGCAGAAGTACGGCGACCGGATCCTGCACCGCGCCTACCTCTCCCAGTTCGCCACGCACGCCGGGGTCACCATCGTCGTGCTGAACCAGGCCGACCGGCTCAGCACCACCGACACCGACGCGGTCCTCACCGACCTGCGCCGGTTGCTCGACGAGGACGGGCTGACCGGCGCGCCGGTGCTGGCCACCTCGGCGAAACAGCCCGGCATGCTGGCCGACCTGCGCGAGGCGCTGGAGACCACGGTCGCCGACCGGCAGGCCGCGCTGCGCCGGCTCGCCGCCGACCTGGACGCGGTCGGCGAGGAGCTGGCCGAGATGATCGGGCCGCCGGCCGCCGAGGACGAGGTGGACCGGACGACCGTACGGCAGCTGACCGACGCGCTCGCCGCCTCGGCCGGGGTGCCCGCGGTCGCCGACGCCACCGCTGCCGCCTACCGCCACCGGGCCGCCGCGGCGACCGGCTGGCCGCTGGTGCGCGGACTGCGCCGGTTGCGTCCCGACCCGCTGCGCAAACTGCACCTGGGCGAGCCGGTCAAGACCGACGCGGTCTCCACCGACGTCGTGCCGAGGACCTCCCTGCCCGCGGCGGACGCCGCGCAGAAGTCGGCGGTCGGCCTGTCGGTGCGGGCGGTCGCCGCCCGGGCCGCGGCGCCGCTGCCGGTGGTGTGGGCGCCGGCCCTGACCACCGCCGCCCGGTCGAAGGCCGGTGACCTGCCGGACGCGCTGGACCGCGCGATCGCCAAGACCGACCTGGGCGCCGACCGCAAACCGGTCTGGTGGCAGGTGGTCGGGATCCTGCAATGGCTGCTGTTCGCGGCGGCCGTGACCGGCCTGGTCTGGCTGGTGGCGGGGTACGCGATGAGCGCGCTCGGCCTGCCCGATCTCGCCGAGCCGGAGATCGGCACGGTGCCGCTGCCGACCGTGCTGCTGCTCGGTGGCTTGTTCGCCGGGCTGCTGCTGTGGCTGCTGCTGAAACCGCTCGTCGAGGCGGGCGGGCGACGTGCCCGGCGCCGGGCCGAGCAGCGATTGCGGGCGTCGGTCACCGAGGTCGGCCGGGGATTCGTGGTGGCGCCGGTGCGGGAGGTGCTCAACGCGTACGCCCAGGCGCGGGAAGCGCTCGGCGTGGTGCGTTCGGAGTAGTTCCCCCGCATGCCGCGAGCGGTAGGCTCGCGGCATGCCGGCACCCCAGAACGCGTTCGAGGCGGTGCTGCACGCGGCCCGCGATGTTCCCAGGCTGAGCTGCGCGCTGGAGGCCGAGATGCTCGGCACCGCGCTGCTCGGCAGTGTCTACGCGGTGGCCGACGGCGATCGCGCGGCCGCCGTCCGCGAGTTCGTCGGCGAGTTCCTGACCGCCACCGGGCAGCGGCCGGAGCCAGCCGCCACGATCCTCCGCGAGGTTTTCGCCGCCCTGGTGCCGGATGCCGCCGGCGCCGCCGAGGTCCGGCACGATCCGCAGGGTCCGTCGTGGGCCGGGCAGCTGGGGCGGGTCCGGGCCACCGGGTGCCATGCCTACGGCGATGTGTACGGCGACCAGACCTCGTACCTGGTGACTTTCGCGTACGAGGAGGAGGACGAGGGCGGCCCGGAACACGCCGTGGTGACCCTGGTCGACCACAACATCGGCATCGTCCGGGACGTGTTCGTCGCCGAGTCGGCCGAGCGGATCCTGACCCAGGTCCGGGCGCTGTGCGAGCACGACGACCTGACCTGGTTCCGGGACGAGGACCCCGGCCTGCTGCGTGACGAGGTGGACCGGCACCTGCGGGTCACCGACGAGCTCGGCGACCTGCCGGCGGACGGTTCGCTGGCCACCGACCGGGCGCTGGCCGCGGCCCGGCTGGCGTTGCTCCCGGCGCCGACCACCCCGCCGCTGAGCGAGCCGGCCGGGCGGAACGTGCCGGAGCTGATCCGCAACTTCCTGGCCTCGCCCGAGGCGGCCCGGGCCGGGCTCGCCGCGCCGGATGCCGACCAGCCGTCCCTGCAGTTCTGCCTCGGCCTGCTGATGGACCACGCGTCCACCCTGCCCGGCGCCGACCCGCTGCGCTGGAGCCCGGCGGTGGCCGGCCTGTTCCTGCTCGACTGGGTGCACCGCCGCGCGGTCCTGGACATGGACGACGCCGCGATGCTGCCCCGGGTCGTCCGCGCCTGGTCGGAGTACGCGACCTGGCGGCGTGGCCTGCCACCGGCCGCGATCGCCGAGACCGCGGCCGAGGTGGAGAAACTCGTGCCGGAGTTCGTCCGCCTCTACTCCACCGGCGAACGGCGCAGCCCGGCCACCGCGGCCGTCGCCCAGCTGATCGCCGAGGGTGTCGACCCGAACGATCCGGACGCGATCGACGCCTGGCTGCAGGCCAACCGGGACCGCCTCACCGACGACTGATCAGCGGTGGTTGAGGCGGTGCTCGCCGGCGGAGTCGGCGTGGTGCCGGCCGACGCGGGAGCTGCGCTGGCGGGCCGGGGTGTTCTCGTCGTGA
The DNA here is from genome assembly GCF_018324205.1 of Actinoplanes ianthinogenes. Lineage (NCBI taxonomy): Bacteria > Bacillati > Actinomycetota > Actinomycetes > Micromonosporales > Micromonosporaceae > Actinoplanes > Actinoplanes ianthinogenes. The sequence goes on along the minus strand of NZ_AP023356.1, from coordinate 4,804,385 downwards.
CGGGTGTGCTCGGCCCGGTGGTGGCCGCGGTACGGACGGTTGGTGATGCGGTTCTCGTCCGAGCGGGGCTGGGTCATCGAGCGGCGGACGTTGCGGCTGTCGCCGTAGTTGTACGCGACGACCCGGGCGGCGTTGACGTGCGGGCGTTCGGTCACTGCTGACCTCCGGCTGGAGCGGGACCGGCTTCGTCGCCGGTCGATGACGGTGGAACGGAGAACGGCCTCGCACTCGTGGTGTGAGGAGTCGTGGCTCGAGGAGTCGTGGTACGACGAGTTCTGGTCGGGCTCGTCGCCGGGCGGGTCGGCGTCCCACGAGCCGTCAGAAGAATCGGCGTCATCTGAAGAATCCGGATTGTCCGAAGAGGATCGGTCGCTGCCGGACGGCTCGTCGTCCTCGGCATCGGTCGGCTCCGCCTCGTCCGAGGGGTGGCCGGGCTCCGCGGAGCCGGCCGGTTCCGGGGTGTCGGGGATCCGCGGGAACTCCGGCGCGTTCCACAGGTCGTCGGCCGGCGCGGCCGGCGCCCGTCGCGCCAGCGGGGCGTCCCAGTCCTCGTCCGGCACCTCGGGCAGCCCGGGCACCGTCGGGAACGGCGCGGCCGGGCGGGACACCGCGTCGCGATCCGGGTCGGCGGGAGCGTCCACATCGGAAGGGCTCGGCGGCGGATCGGCCGGCACCGGGGGCAGGCCGGGGACCGCGGGCAGCGAGTCACCCGTACGGTCGCTCGGCGACACGCCCGGGTGCGTCGGCGAGGGCGTACCGGAAAGCGTCGGTGACCGGCGCGGATCGTCGTACCCCAAATGGTTTTTCGGAGTCGGTGAGGGACGGACCGGACCGGTCGCCGGTGGCGGCAGGAACGGCGCGTCCATCGCGCCGTTTCGTTTGTTCCCGGCGATCTCGCTGGTCCCGGCGGTGATCACGGCGAGGGTCGGGATGGAGGCGAGGCCGACGAGCAGGGCGACCATCAGGATGTACCGGCGGGTCGGGCCGGACAGGCCGTAGTCCTCGCGATACACGCCGTTGAGCCGCTTCCTGAGCACCTTCAGGGGCGGCGCGTAGCCGTCGTCGTCGGGCAGGTGCGGCACGCCGGGCTCCTCCGAACCAAAAGATCAACCTGGATCCGTCTCGGTCACAGAGGTGAACGACGCATCGGCTGTTCGGCAGCGGTGAACTCGGCCTATTCGTACCGTAGTGATCGAACAAAAGCCACTAAATCGGACAAATACCCTTAACGATACGTCAGCAGAAAATCTCTATTCGTGATCCACGCACTATGTAACGCCCCTCACTCCCTCTGTCAGGATGGTGGCGACGGCACCGCCGCCGTCGCCTCCCGCCGACCAGCGGGGCGACGTCGGGCCGTCCCGGCAGGGGCGCAGTCCCGGCCGGAACGTCGCGCGGCAGCCTCACCCGGCACATGCGCGGCTACCAGTGGTTCCGCCGCGTGGCCGGGCGACACCCGCCGCGGGCGCAGAGGAGATACAGGGAGACACGGATGGCGAAAGGCGAACGCAAAGCCGGGGCGGTGCCCCCTTCGGGAGGCGGCGCCGATGCGCCGGCAGGCGGATTCGTCCAACTGCTCACGCCCGACGGCGAGCACCTGGGCAGCGTCACCACGGCGGACGGAACCACGTACTCGGTCGACTTCACCGACGAGGAGTACCGCGGGCTCTACCGTGACCTGGTGACCGTGCGCCGGCTGGACGCCGAGGCGACCGCCCTGCAACGGCAGGGTGAGCTGGGGCTCTGGGCGAGCCTGCTGGGGCAGGAGGCGGCTCAGGTCGGTTCCGGCCGGGCGCTGCGCCCGCAGGACATGGCTTTCCCCACCTACCGCGAGCACGGCGTGCTGTACTGCCGCGGCATCGACCCGATCATGCCGTTCGGCCTGTTCCGCGGCGTCGACCAGGGCGGGTGGGATGCGAACGAGCACAAGTTCAACAGCTACACCATCGTGATCGGCTCGCAGACGCTGCACGCGACCGGCTACGCCATGGGCGTCACCATGGACGGCAAGACCGGCAGCCCGGACGGCGAGGCGGTGATCGCCTACTTCGGCGACGGCGCGACCAGCCAGGGCGAGGTCAACGAGTCGTTCGTCTGGTCCGGGGTGTTCAACGCCCCGATCGTCTTCTTCTGCCAGAACAACCAGTACGCGATCTCCGAGCCGCTGGAGCGGCAGACCCGCATCCCGCTGTACAACCGCGCGGCCGGATACGGCTTCCCGGGCATCCGGATCGACGGCAACGACGTGCTGGCCAGCTACGCGGTGACCCGGGCGGCGTTGGACAACGCGCGCAACGGCCAGGGCCCGACGCTGATCGAGGCGTACACGTACCGGATGGGCGCGCACACCAGCTCCGACGACCCGACCCGGTACCGGATCGCCTCCGAGGTCGAGTCGTGGAAGGCGAAGGACCCGATCGCCCGGATGCGGGCCTTCCTGGCCAAGCAGAAGGTGGCCGGCGAGGACTTCTTCGCCGAGGTCGACGAGGCCGCCAAGACGCTCGCCCTGGACCTGCGCGAGCGGGTGCTGGCGATGCCCGATCCGCAGCCGGTCACCATGTTCGACCACGTCTATCCCCACGGATCGCCGGAGCTCGACGAGCAGCGCACCGCGTTCACCGAGTACCACGCGTCGTTCGAGGGGAGTGGGCACTGATGGCTGAGAAGATCACCCTGGGCAAGGCCCTCAACCACGGCCTGCGCCGCGCCCTGGAGAACGACCCGAAGGTCGTCATCATGGGTGAGGACGTCGGCAAGCTGGGCGGCGTCTTCCGGATCACCGACGGCCTGCAGAAGGACTTCGGCGAGGACCGGGTCATCGACACCCCGCTGGCCGAGGCCGGCATCGTCGGCACCGCGGTCGGCCTGGCCATCCGGGGATACCGGCCGGTCTGCGAGATCCAGTTCGACGGGTTCGTCTTCCCGGCGTACAACCAGATCGTCGCCCAGGTGGCGAAGATGTTCTACCGCTCCAAGGGGAAGGTCCGGGTGCCGATGGTCATCCGGATCCCGTTCGGCGGTGGCATCGGCGCGGTCGAGCACCACTCCGAGTCGCCCGAGGCGTACTTCGCGCACACCCCCGGCCTCAAGGTGGTGACCTGCTCGAACCCGGCCGACGCGTACACGATGATCCAGCAGGCGATCGCCTCCGACGACCCGGTGGTGTTCTTCGAGCCGAAGCGCCGGTACTGGGAGAAGGGCGACGTCGACCTGGACGCGCCGCTGAGCGGCGCCTACCCGCTGCACGCGGCGCGGGTGGCGCGGCCCGGGACCGACGCGACCCTGCTCGCGTACGGCCCGATGGTGCGTGTCGCCCTCGACGCCGCGGCGGCGGCCGCCGAGGACGGGCGCAACCTGGAGGTCGTCGACCTGCGCACGCTCTCCCCGATGGACTACCCGGTGATCTTCGAGTCGGTCAAGCGGACCGGCCGCGCGGTCGTGGTGCACGAGGCCCCGGGCAACCTGGGCCTGGGCGCCGAGCTGGCCGCCCGGATCACCGAGGAGTGCTTCTACTCGCTCGAGGCCCCGGTGCTGCGGGTGACCGGTTACGACATTCCGTACCCGGCGGCCCGCGTCGAGGAGGACTACCTCCCCGACCTGGACCGGCTGCTGGACGCCGTCGACCGCTCGTTCGGCTGGTGACGCCGATGTCGCGGATCAAGGAGTTCAACCTGCCCGACCTGGGCGAGGGCCTGACCGAGGGCGAGATCCTCGCCTGGCTGGTCAAGGTCGGCGACACGATCGAGCTGAACCAGCCGATCGTCGAGGTGGAGACGGCGAAAGCCGCCGTCGAGATCCCGGCGAAGTGGGCCGGCGTGGTCACCAAGATCTTCCACGAGGCCGGGGTCACGGTCGAGGTCGGCCAGCCGATCATCTCGATCGACACCGACCCCGGGGCCGGCGACCTGCCGGAGCCGTCCGCCGAGTCGCTGGCCGCGGTCGAGGTCGCGCCCAGCGAGGGTGCGATCGAGCCCGGGATGATCGGGAGTCCCGCGCCCTCGGCACCGGGTGTCGGGCGTACTCCGGTGCTGGTCGGTTACGGGGTCCGGGAGGCGAGCGCGAAACGGCGTCCCCGGGTGAGTGCCGCAGCGGTGTCCGCCCCTGCCCCGGCCGTCCCCCCGGCGGCTCCGGTCAGGAGTGGGCCGGTGCTGGCCAAGCCGCCGGTCCGGAAACTCGCCCGGGACCTCGGGGTCGACCTCGCCACGATCGCGGGGACGGGGCCGCTGGGGTCGGTGACGCGGGAGGACGTACACAAAGCCGCCGAAGGCGCGGCGCAACCGGTGGCGAAGGCCGCACCCGGACCCGTCGCGGTCTTCGACGCGTCCCGCGAGCAGCGCATCCCGGTCAAGGGCGTGCGGAAACTGACCGCGGAGAACATGGTGACCTCGGCGTTCACCGCGCCGCACGTCACCGAGTTCCTCACCGTCGACGTCACCCGGTCGATGAAGGCGCTGGACAAGCTGAAGGCCCGGCCGGAGTTCGCCGAGCTGCGGATCTCGCCGCTGCTGCTGGTGGCGAAAGCCGTGCTGCTCGCGGTCAAGCGGCACCCGATGGTCAACTCCTCCTGGTCCGCCGCGACGAACGAGATCGTGGTCAAGGAGTACGTGAACCTCGGGATCGCCGCGGCGACCGAGCGCGGCCTGATCGTGCCGAACGTCAAGGACGCCGGGCGGCTCAGCCTGGTGGAGCTGGCCGAGGCGCTGAACGCGCTGGTCCGGACGGCCAAGTCGGGCAAGACGCCGCCGGCCGACATGACGCACGGCACCCTGTCGATCACCAACGTCGGGGTGTTCGGCGTGGACACCGGTACCCCGATCCTGCCGCCGGGCGAGTCGGCGATCCTGGCCTTCGGCGCCATCCGGCCGACGCCGTGGGTGCACAAGGGCAAGATCAAGGTGCGTCAGGTCACCACGCTCGGGCTCTCGTTCGACCACCGGATCATCGATGGCGAGCTGGGCTCGAAGTTCCTCCGGGACATCGGCGCCTTCCTCACCGACCCGGAGGCCGCGATCCTGGCCTGGACCTGAGGACTTTCGGTCCATCGGCCGGATGGCCTTTGATTGTTAGGCAGATGACCGGGATCACCCTCTAAATAGTTGGCACGATCCACCGCTGCGGCGGACACTTGAGGCACACCAGAGAGGTGCGCCGACGGTGTCCGCCACAAGTGGGCCCGCTGGTCGCACGTCGTAACACCGGCCACCGACCCGGGGAAAAGAGCAAGTGCCGTGAGCATGATCGACCGCCTCCGCCAGCGCCGCATGATCAACCGCCAGAACCGCGCCATCGACCGCGCCTGGCAGGCGGCCCCCAGCCAGGCCATGCGCGACGAGATCAACCTGTTCGCCCAGCGCCGTCAGCCGCTGTAAGCAGAGCACTCACCATTCGGCCCGCCCGCATCACCCGGGCGGGCTGTTTCGTATCGGCGACCGTGCCGACACCCCGCGTGGCTTTCCCTCCGTCGCGTACACCGGGATTTTCTCCGCCGGGAACGCCCGGTACGGTGGGGCACTGGTCCCCAACCCGGCACGGCCGGTCGGGGCGGTGACCGGGGCTCTCGACGGCAGCGTCGCCGATGCGCCCCCGCACGGCCAGGCCTGAAAAGCTGGCACGGCTCCTGGCGGAAGCTCGCCGATGGGGTCGCGTCCGTGCGAAGCTGGCACGGCCGCATCGATGAGGAGGCGCGTATGACGTCCGAGGGGCACTACGCCGGGCAGCCGGCAGAGGCCGCGTCGGGCGGACCCGATCCCGACGGACAGCGAGTGTCGGGCCGGGCCTCGGCATCAGTACCGCCGGCTGAGGGCGTTCCCACGTCGTACGGGCCGCCGCCGCAGACCACGCCGGGTGGCGGGTCGCCCTTCGTGGTGCCGGCCGTCTCCACCTTCGGTTCGGGTTCCAACCCGTCCGGGACTCCGTACGGGTCGGCTCGCGTGCCGCAGACCGAGGAGGCTTCGCCCTACGGTTCGGTGTCGCCCGGGACGGCTTCGCCGTACGGGCCGGGATCCACCTATGGTCAGCAGCCTGCCGAGAGCGCGCCGCCGTCGGCCTGGGCGCCGCCCGCTCCCGCCGAGCCGGGCCCCCCGCCGGGTGATTCACCGTTCGGACCGGCCGGGTTCGCGCCGCCCGGACGGGCCTCCGCCGCGGTGCCGCAGCCGTCCGAGTCCTCGGCCTTCCCGCCGCCGGCTCCGGCCGCCGCCCCGGCCGCTTTCCCCCCGCCGACCACCAGCAGCGGGCTGCCGACCCGGACTCCGGGCGCCTCGGCGGCCGCGGCCGACCAGTCGACCTTCTCCGCCTTCGGCGATCAGAAAGCTCGCGTGCCCGGCGCCACCCTCACCGACCTTCCGGACGCTCCCGGGCGTTCCGGTCTGACCGGGCCGGCCGAGAACAGCTGGCTCGGCAACGCCGCCCGGCCGGGTGGCGAGGCGCCGAGCGGGCCGCCGTCGACCACGTTCCCGACCCGGCAGGGCGACAGCGGTGGGTTCCCGCTGCGGGCGCCGGCCGGACCGGCCGCGTCCGAGGAGCCGAGCGGCGCGGCGCCCAGCCTGGACCTTCCGATCCGTAATTCCGGGGGCTATGCGGCGCCGCCCGCATCCGGGAACGCGAGTCCGCTGCCGTCCTTCGGACCCTCTTTCGGTACGGGCTCGCCTTCGGACCCTGCCGCGCCCTCGTTCGGCGCCGGTGTTCCGGAGCAGTCGCAGGGGGACTCGTCCGGGTTCCCGCAGCGGGTGCCCGGGGCAGCGCTCGGCACCGGTGGGGCGTTGCCGTCCACCGCGCCCACCTCCGGGTCGGTTCCGCCCGCGGCCCCTTCGTTCCCGCCCGCGGCCTCTTCGTTCCCGCCCGGCGGGTCCGAGTTCGCGCCGCCTCCGGCTCCTGGCTTCCCGCCGCCGACTAGCTCGACGTTCCCGCCCTCCGGGCAGGGCTTCCCGCCGCCGGCGAGTTCCTCGTTCCCGCCCGCTGGGCAGGAGTTTTCGCCGGCCGGCTCCGAGTTCGCGCCGCCCCCGGCTCCGGGTTTCCCGCCGCCGGCCAGTTCCTCGTTCCCGCCCGCTGGGCAGGAGTTCCCGCCCGGCGGCCAGGAGTTCCCGCCTGCCGGCTCCGAGTTCGCGGCTCCCGGCTTCCCGCCGCCGAGCGGCCCCAGCTTCCCGGGTCCGGCCCCGGCTTCGGTGCCGCCGGCGGCCCCTGTCTCGTCGGGCTCCGCCTCCGTGCCGCCGGGTTCCGCCTCGGTGCCGTCGGCCTCCGCTTCCGTGTCGCCGGCCGGCTCGGCGTCCGTGCCGGTCTCCGGCTCGGTCCCGCAGCCGCGGGACGCCGCCGCGGGACGCCCCGCGACCGGCTCGGCCCGTCCGGTCAGCGCGAGCGTCTCGGTGCCGGGCCGGGTGACCCCGCCCGTCGACAGCGCCGAGGTCCCACCGGCCAGCGCCGCACCGCAGGCCAGGGTCTATGGGCGTCCCACGCCCACCGCTGACGAGACTCCGGAGGCACCCGAGGCCCCGGCGTTCCCGACGCCGGCCGGTGAGAATCCGCCGTTCCCCGGTGCTCGCCTGCCGGAGAGCGACGAGCGAGGCTTCCCGCCGCCCACCTCCCGCTCGGAGGGGTTCGGTTCGTTCGCGCCGCCGCAGCGTGGCGAGGAGAATTCGGGCGGTTTCGGCGCCTTCCCGCCGCCTGCCTCCGAGCCCGGCGAGAATTCAGGCGGTTTTGCTGGTTTCCCGCCGCCGGCGTCGCAGCGTGGCGAGGAGCATTCCGGCGGCTTCGGTGCTTTCTCGCAGCCTGAGGAGAACTCGGGTGGGTTCGGCGCCTTCCCGCCGCCGCAGCGCGGCGACGAGAACAGCTTCGCGCAGCGTGGTAACGAGAACGGCTTCCCGCAGCGTGGCGACGAGAACGGCTTCGCGCAGCGCGGTGACGAGAACGGCTTCGCGCAGCGCGGCGACGGGAGCGGCTTCCCGCCGCCGCACGGGGAGGCCCCCGGGTCCGCCCCGCAGTCGCCGGCCCGGGCCACCGCCCGCGCCTCGGCCAGCGCCCGCGTCTCCCCGCCGGAACCGATGACGCCCGGCGCTCCGCACAACCCGGCGAACCCGACCAGTCCGACCTCCGGCAGCGCCCGGGTCGCCCCGCCGGACGGCGCCAACCCGTTCGCCCCGCCGGTCCCCGGCAACGGCCCGTCGTTCCCGCCGCCCGCCCAGTCCTTCCCGCCGCCGGCACCGGCGTTCGGCGCGGACGAGCCGACCTACCCGCCGCCGTCGTCGTCCTTCCCGGGCGGACCGGGCGGACCGGGCGGACCGGGCGGACCGGGCTCGGGCGGCCCCGGAGCACCGAACCCGTTCGGCGCGCCGCAGGGCGCTCCGGCCTGGGGTGACTTCACCGGCGCTCCGGCCGCGCCCCCCGGCGCCGACCACTTCAACGAGCACACCACGGATGTCTCCGGCCGCGGCAACTCCCCGTTCGTCCCGGCGCCGGCCCTGCCGCCGATGCCCGGCTCCCCGATGCCGGGTTCCGACCCGTTCGGTGCCGGCGCTCCGGGACAGGCCACGGTGACCCCGCCCAGCCCGGAGGACACCACGAGCTGGCCCGGTCCGGCCGACCAGGGCAAGTTCGACCAGTTCAAGGCCGAGGAGCCGCCCGCGCCGGCGAAACCGAAGGTCAAGACCGGCCCGGTGGCGATCTTCGTGGTGCTCGGCGCCGCGCTGCTGCTGGCCCTGGTGTTCGGCCTCACCTGGCTGATCTCCTCCGGTGGCGACGACAACGACTTCCAGCTCGGCCAGGGCGAGTGTGTGAAGAACGGCGACAAGGTGGTCAAGGTGGCCTGCACCGAGCAGGGCGCCTACCAGGTCATCCAGATCGCCGACTCGAAGGACCAGTGCGCCGACAAGGCGCAGCCGGTGATCGTGGCCGGCAAGAAGGTCTACTGCCTGGCCAAGCCGACCGCCAACTGAGCCCCGCGCGGACCGGCCTGAGGGCTGGTCCGCGCGCTGAGGCACCATGGTCGAATGACTTCTCGCGTGCGTGCGCCCGAACTCAAGGGCCGCGGCTGGCTCAACACCGGTGGGAAGGCCCTCACCCTGGCCGACCTTCGGGGCAAAATCCTCCTCCTGGACTTCTGGACGTTCTGCTGCATCAACTGTCTGCACGTCCTCGATGAGCTGCGTCCGCTGGAGGAGAAGTACGGCGACGCCCTCGTCGTGATCGGCGTCCACTCCCCGAAATTCGAGCACGAGCGCGATCCGCAGGCCCTGGCCGCCGCCGTCGAGCGCTACGGCGTCCACCACCCGGTCGTCGACGACGGCGACATGCACATCTGGCAGCAGTACGCCGCGAAGGCCTGGCCCACCCTGGCCGTCGTCGACCCGACCGGCTACCTGGTCGCCTCGATGGCCGGCGAGGGGCATGCCGAGGGCCTGTCCCGCCTGATCGACGAGCTGGTCGCCAAGCACGAGGCGGACGGCACCCTGCACCGCGGCGACGGGCCGTACGTGCCGCCGCCCGCCCCGGCCGGCCTGCTCCACTTCCCGGGCAAGGCGATCGAGCTGCCCAGCGGCAACCTGCTGGTCTCCGACTCGGCCCGGCACTCGATCGTCGAGCTGTCCCCGGACGCCGAGACCCTCGTCCGGCGTTTCGGAGGTGTCCGGAACGAGCCCTTCAGCGAGCCGCAGGGACTGCTCCTGCTGCCCTCCGAGGTGAGCAGCATCGCGGGTTACGACGTGGTCATCGCCGACACGGTCAACCACCGGCTGCGCGGCCTGAGCCTCACCACCGGCGAGATCACCCTGGTGGCCGGCTCGGGCCGCCCGTGGCGCTCCACGGTGGACGACCACGCTCACGACGCTCTCGCCGCCGACCTCTCCTCACCCTGGGACCTCGCCTGGTTCGACGGCAAGGTCATCATCGCCATGGCCGGCATTCACCAGCTGTGGTGGTTCGACCCGATCCAGCGCACCGTCGGCGTCTACGCCGGCACCACCGTCGAGGCGCTGCGCGACGGCCCGCTCCCGGACGTCTGGATGGCCCAGCCGAGCGGCCTCGCCGTCCAGGGTGACCGCCTGTGGATCGCCGACAGCGAGACCTCCGCGCTGCGGTACGTCGAGGGTGGCGTGCTGCACACCGCGGTCGGCCAGGGACTGTTCGATTTCGGTCACGTCGACGGCCCGGCCGATCAGGCGCTGTTCCAGCACCCGCTCGGTGTCGCGGGCCTGCCGGACGGTTCGGTGCTGGTCGCGGACACGTACAACGGCGCGGTCCGGCGTTTCGACCCGGCCGCGGCCCAGGTCTCCACGGTGGACTCCGGTCTCGCCGAGCCGAGCGACATCCTGGTCACCGCGGCGGGCGAGGTCCTGGTCGTCGAGTCGGCCGCGCATCGGCTGACCCGGCTCGCCCCCGGCGTGGTCAAGACCGTCGCCGGAGAGCGGCACAAGACCGAGCGGCCGCCGTCGCACCTGGCTCCGGGCGAGGTGACGCTCGACGTGATCTTCACTCCGGCGCCCGGGCAGAAACTGGACAGCCAGTTCGGCTCGCCGCTGCGGCTGACCGTCTCCGCCTCGCCGGCCGAGTTGCTGCTCGACGGCGAGGGCACCACCACCGAGCTGTCCCGCAAACTCGTGCTCAACCCCGCCGTACCGAAAGGGGTCTTGCAGGTTGTGGCGCAAGCCGCGACGTGTGACGTCGACGCGGAGTTCGGCGCCTGCCACCTGACCAGGCAGGACTGGGGTGTGCCGATCGTGCTCGACACCGCCGCCCCGGATCGGCTGCCGTTGATCTTGAGGGGGATGGACGCGTGACCCCTTTCCCCGCGGGTGACCGATAACAGACGTCACCCGCCCTGGGCGAACGCGCCGACCGTCAGCCGCTCCCCGAGCCCGGCCCGGACCGCCCGGGCCAGCTCCACCGCTCCGGGCGTGTCCCCGTGCACGCAGATCGACCGCACCCGGCAGGCCACGACCGAGCCGTCGGCGGCGACCACCTCGCCGTCGACGGCCATCCGGACGGCCCGCTCCACCACCGCGGCCGGGTCGTGCACCAGCGCGTCCGGCCGCGACCGGGGCACCAACCGCCCGTCCGGCAGATATCCCCGGTCGGCGAACCCCTCACCGACCGCGGTCAGCCCGGCCGCCTCGGCCTGCCGGTGCAGCACCGACCCGGGCTGGCAGAGCACCGGCAGCGCCGGGTCGTAGGCGCGGACGGCGGCCACCACCGCGTCCGCCTGCCGCTCGTCGACCGCCGCGGTGTTGTAGAGCGCCCCGTGCGGTTTCACATAGCGCACCCTGCCGCCGGCCGCCTTGCAGAACCCCTCCAGAGCGCCGATCTGGTAGAGCACGTCGTCGCGGAGCTCGCCGAACTCGTAGTCGATCCGCCGCCGGCCGAACCCGGCGAGATCCCGGTAACCGACCTGGGCGCCGATCGCGACGTCCCGCTCGATCGCCGCCCGGCAGATCCGGTGCATCGTGGACGGGTCGCCGGCGTGGAACCCGCACGCCACGTTCGCCGAGGTCACGATGTCGAGCAGGGCCTCGTCGTCGCCCAGCCGCCAGGCGCCGAAGCCCTCGCCCAGGTCGGCGTTGAGATCAATCGAACTCATGGCACCTCACCGTAGTCCCCGGGTCGCTGACCGGTACCGCCCAGCCCCTCGATCCGGTTTGCCGACATCTGCCAATAGGCCGACAGTCCCTGGCCAACCGCGGTTCACTGAGAAATCATCGTGCTTGGTGAACCGTATCCGGCATCACTACCCGCCGGTAACCTACGGTGTCGTAACCTGGAACGCGTGACGACCTCGACCCCGTTCCGGATGAAGCCGACCGATCTCGGCAAGCCGCGACTACGCGGCCGGTTGCATCAGTACGCGTTCTTCGTCGCCGCGGTCTGCGGCATCGTGCTCTGCTCGATCGCGCTCAGTCGCCCGGGCATCGCCCCGTTCGTGAGCTGCCTGATCTACAGCATCACGGTCTGCGGCCTCTTCGGCACCAGCGCGCTCTACCACCGCCGCGTCTGGAGCGAGCGCGGCTACCAGATCATGCGCCGGATGGATCACTCGATGATCTTCATCTTCATCGCCGGCACGTACACCCCGTTCTGCGTCTCCCTGCTGGACACCGGCACGGCCAAGTGGATGCTGGGGCTGGTCTGGGGTGGCGCCGTCGGCGGGGTGGCGCTCAAGGTGATCTGGCCGCACCTGCCCCGATGGGCAGGTGCGCCGCTCTATGTGGCGCTGGGCTGGGTGGCCGTCGCGATCATCCCCGACGTGCTGCACGTCGGCGGCGTCACCTGCCTGGTCCTGATGCTGGTCGGCGGCGCCATCTACACCATCGGCGCGGTGTTCTACGCGCTCCGCCGCCCCAACCCGTGGCCGACCGTTTTCGGACACCACGAGTTCTTCCACGCCTGCACGCTGGTCGCCGCGATCTGCCACCACATCGCGATCTACTTCGCGCTCTACGCCTGAGGTCCGCCATGACGAACGGCCCGGCGAGACCGCCGGGCCGTTTTCGCACTTTTTGCGTACGCGATCAGCGGTACGCGGGCGGCGGAGGCGGCGGAACGTCGTCCTGGCGCACCTCGCGGTACTCACTGGCGTAGGTCGATCCGGCCACCGGCGCGCCACCGGTCGTCCGGGTGACCACCGTACGGCGGCGGCTGTTCCAGAACCACAACGTGGTGACCAGCCCGATCAGCCCGGCCGCCATCAGGATCCAGCCGATCACGCTGATGTCGAGGCCGCTGATGTCCGCGTTGACGGCGAACGCCAGGATCGCCCCCAGAGCGAGCAGGAAGATGCTTGCACCGATGCCCATCGGGCCCTCCTCGGTTGGTGCCGCTTTGTCACGACCGCTTTGAATACGTCGATCGAGCCATACCCGTACGGGTGAGTTCCCAATCAGGCAAGCTGTCCACATGACCTTGCGGACGCTGATCCTGCTACGCCACGCCAAAGCGGAGACTCCCGGCGAACTCCCCGATTTCGACCGAGGCCTGACCGAGCGGGGCACGTCCGACGCGGACGCGGCCGGCGCCTGGCTGGTCGACGAACGCCTGCACCCCGATCTGGTGCTCTGCTCGCCGGCCAAACGCACCCGGCAGACCTGGCAGGCCGCGTCGATGGCGCTGGCCCAGGGCGACCGGGCGCACGGCGCTCCCGAGGTGCATTACGAGGACCAGCTCTATTACGGTGGCCGGACCGAGGTGTTCGACCTGCTGCGCGCGGTGCCGGACACGGTCCGCACGATCCTGGTGGTCGGTCACAACCCGACGATGTCCGAAGTGTCCGCTCTCCTGATCCCGGACGAGCAGTGGGACGGACTCGCGGTCGAGCTGAAGACGTCGGGCCTCGCCGTGCACACCAGCGAGGCCCCGTGGTCCGATGCCCAGCCGAAGGGGATGCGCCTGTCCCGCCGGCACACCGCCCGAGGCTGAGCCTTAGCGGCGCCAGGTGCGGATGGTCGTGTACTTCACGTTGCCGAGCTTGTCGTACGCCCGCACCTGCACCCGCATCGTCCGCCGATTCCGCTGATGAAGGTGCCACGTAGGCGCGTGTGGTGGGCCGGAGTCGTCACGGTCGCGGTCGGACCGGCCTCGTCGATGGTGACCACCTGGTCGTAGGTGCTGGCCTTGCCCAGCACGTCGCTGACCTCCCAGGTCAGCTTCGCGGTCGAGGCAGCTCCGACTGGTCGTAGACGCCGTCCAGCGTGCTGGTGAAAGTGGCTCGCGCCCGGTTCGTGGTCGGGCTGATCGAGGTGACCACCCGGCCCGGCATCATCGCTCACTACCCACCCGATGAGCGTGCCCATGATGCCGTTGATCCCGTGCAGGTCGATTTGCATGTGGCCGGAGCGCGACGGGATGGCAGTGCCGGCCCAGTCGTTGGTGCCCCGCCGATACGGCAGCGTCCTCCGATTTGGTCAAGATCCGGGAACGACGAAGGCCGGCGGACGCCCTTGTCCGCCGGCCTACGTCTTTTTCAGGAGAGTGGGAAAAGCTCTAGGTCAGAACACGTCCTCGGACAGGTCCATCAGGTCCAGGTTGGTGTTCTCGATGATCCGGCGGTCGGAGCCGATCCGCGGCAGGATCTCGCGGGCGAAGAAGCGGGCCGCCGCCACCTTGCCGGTGTAGAAGTTCTTGTCGGCCTCGGAGAGCTCGCCGTTCAGCGCCTTCAGCGCGACGTCGGCCTGGCGCAGCAGCAGCCACGCGAGGACCACGTCACCCAGGGCGAGCAGGATCCGGCGCGAGGTCAGACCGATCTTGTACAGCTCGCGGGCCTCACCGCCCTGCACCGCGGCCAGCCAGCCCATCGCCACGCCGAGGATCTGCTGCATCTCGCCGAGCGCCTTGCCCAGCGCCAGCCGCTCGTCCTTGAGCTGACCGTTGCCGGCCTCGCTCTCGACGAAGCCCTGGATCTCGGCGGCCACCGTGCCGAGCGCCCGGCCGCTGTCCTTGACGATCTTGCGGAAGATCAGGTCGAGGCTCTGGATCGCGGTGGTGCCCTCGTACAGGGTGTCGATCTTCGCGTCCCGGACGTACTGCTCCAGCGGGTAGTCCTGGAGGAAGCCGGAGCCACCGAAGGTCTGCAGCGACTCGTGGCCGAGCAGCTCGTACGCCCGCTCCGAGCCGACGCCCTTGACCAGCGGCAGCAGGAAGTCGTTCACCTTGCTGGCGATCTTGGCGGCCTTCTCGTCGCCGGCCGCCTCCGCGATCGCGACCTTGTCCTGCCACGACGCGGTGTAGATCACCAGGGCGCGCAGCGCCTCGGAGTACGACTTCTGGAGCATCAGCGAACGGCGTACGTCCGGGTGGTGGGTGATGGTCACCCGCGGCGCGGCCTTGTCGGTGCTGACCAGGTCGGCGCCCTGGACGCGGTTCTTCGCGTACTCCAGCGCGTTCAGGTAGCCGGTGGAGAGGGTGGCGATCGCCTTGGTGCCGACCATCATCCGGGCGTACTCGATGATCATGAACATCTGGCGGATGCCGTCGTGCTTGTCGCCCAGCAGCCAGCCCTTGGCCGGGGTGCCGTGCTCGCCGAAGGTCATCTCACAGGTGTTGGAGACCTTGAGGCCCATCTTGTGCTCGACGTTGGTGGCGTAGACGCCGTTGCGCTCGCCCAGCTCGCCGGTCTGCGGGTCGAAGTGGTACTTCGGCACGATGAACAGCGACAGGCCCTTGGTGCCCGGGCCGCCGACGCCCTCGACGCCCACCGGGCGGGCGAGCACGTAGTGGATGATGTTGTCGGTCAGGTCGTGCTCACCCGAGGTGATGAAGCGCTTCACACCCTCGATGTGCCACGAGCCGTCCGGCTGCGGGATGGCCCGGGTGCGGCCGGCGCCGACGTCCGAACCGGCGTCCGGCTCGGTCAGCACCATGGTGGAGCCCCACTGCTTCTCGACGAAGAGCTTGGCCCACTCCTTCTGCTCCGGCGTGCCCTCGGTGTGCGCCACGTGGGCGAACGACGGACCGGACGCGTACATCCAGATCGGCGCGTTCGAGCCGAGGATCTGCTCGGCGATCGCCCACCACAGGGTGCGCGGGGCGAACGTGCCGCCCAGCGAGCCGGGCAGGTCCAGCCGCCAGAACTCGGAGGCCATGAAGGTCTCGTACGACTTCTTGAACGACTCCGGCAGCGGCGCGGTGTGCGTCGCCGGGTCGAAGACCGGAGGGTTGCGGTCGGCGTCGGTGTAGCTGGCCGCGAGGTCCTCGCGGGCCAGCCGGTTCACCTCGGCGAGGACGTCGCGGGCAGTCTCCGCGTCGATCTCGTCGAACGGCGCCTGACCGAACGCCTTGTCCGCTCCGAAGACCTCGAACAGGTTGAACTGGAGGTCCCGAAGGTTGCTCTGGTAGTGAGTCATGGTGTCTGGCCCGCTCTCCGAACGCGAGTTACCCGTCAGTAACTAGCACTGTATTACTGATCGGTAGCCACCGACAACCCGGGCAGCCTTTTGTGTCGAACTCACCTGCCAGAGGACGTTGTCCGTCGGATCGAGGGCCAAACGTCTCCGATCAGGTGGTCACCAGTACAGCCGTTCGGCCATTTGCCTACTTCGACACGGGAACCACGTATCGCCCACCGATGAGGCTCGTTGCTCCGGATAGACAGCGGAGAACATTTCACCGCACGCGTCGAGGGGGGCGTTTGCCATGTTCGCCACGATCAAGAGCCTGATTCCCGAGCCACGCCAGGCAGGTCAGCCGCGCCATTACATCGGCCGGCACCGTCTGCCCGAGCCGGTCCCGCCGCTGCCCGCGCCGACCTCGCCGGCCCCGGGCGAGCCCGAGGACAACGCCGCCTAACTCCCGGCGGCACCGACTTCCCAGCTGGGCACCGGGACGGACGCACCGGCGTCCGGACCGGCGTACTCCAGCAGGACCAGAGCGATGTCGTCCTCCAGGCGGCCGTGCACCCAGTCGACCAGCGCGGTCTCCAGGGACGCCAGCCCGTCGCCGACCGTGCCGTGTCCCAGCAGGCGCCAGGCACGGTCGGCGGTCGGGAAGAACTCGCCGTCCCGGCGGGCCTCACCCAGGCCGTCGGTGAAGAGCAGCAGCCGGTCACCCGGCTCCAGCCGCTCGACCCGCGCCTTCACCTCGGGCATGAACCCGAGCGGGGGCGCGGGGGCCGGCGGCTCCAGCGGAATGACCAGCCCGCGACGCAGCAGCAGCGGCGCCGGATGTCCACAGTTGACGATGGTCAGCGTGCCGCCCCGCTCCTCGACCAGAGCCGCGGTCACGAAGTCCTCGTCGCCCACGCTGCGGGCCACCGCCCGGTCCAGGTCCGCCACGATCGATTTCAGGTCGGCCCGCTCGTAGGCGACGTGCCGGTAGGAGCCCAGGACGATGCTGGCCAGCCGGACCGCGTCCAGCCCCTTGCCCCGCACGTCACCGATGATGATCCGGACACCGTACGGCGTGTTCAGCGCCTCGTAGAGGTCACCGCCGATGTCCGCGGCCGCGGTCGCCGAGATGTAGCGCCCGGCCACCGCCAGCGCGCCGACCTGCGGCCCGATCGGGCGCAGCACCGCCTGCTGGGCCACCGAGGCGAGCTGGCGCAGCTCGGTGATCCGATCGGCCTGCTGCTGCCGCTTCACCGCGCCGGCCACCGCGATGCCGGTGGCCAGCATGATCCCGAGGAGGTAGACCATCCCGGCCGAGCTCGCGGTGCCGGACTGGCCCACGAAGACCGCGCTGACCAGGGTGGCGACCACACCCACGCCCAGCACGTACTGCCAGACCGCGAAGAGGGCGGCGAGGACCGGGGCGAGGGCGAGCAGGCCGGCGTAACCGATCGAGGTGCGGTCCGCGGACTCCACGGCGGACACGATCGCGAGCAGCACGAGGGCCGCACCGAGACCGGTGCGGTTCGCTGAACTCATCGGGTGGCGGCCCGGCGGGTTGGTAGGCATGGTTCCGCCGAACAGCATGCCCGATCCACGTCACATCGGGCATCAACTTGACCCCTTGTCCGATCAGGTTCTGACCACCTGTCAGTTGCGGGGTCATTCGGTCGGTCCACGAGGGGCGGCGCGGCGATGACACGATGGCCCGGTGACCGACGATCTCCGCGACCGGCTGCGCCGCGCGTTCCGCTGGACCGACCCCGGCCCACCCAGCGATTATCTGGTCAGCGACCGGTCCGGCTGGTGGCGCGATCCGGTGATCCTGGACGCGCTGGGCCCGGCTCTCGCCGATCTCTTCCGGTCCGACCGGCCCACCGTCGTGGTCTCGCCGGAGGTGACCGGATTTCTGCTCGGCCCGCTCGTGGCGCGGGCTCTCCGGGTGGGGTTCGTCGAGGCGTACCGAGCCGGCGCGCGCCGGGCCATCGCCGAGGAGATGATCTGGGCCGAGGTCCCGGCCGACCACCGCGGCGACGTCCAGCATCTCGGCGTCCGCCGCCGCCTGCTGGCTGAGGACGACCGCGTGCTGGTGGTCGACGACTGGGCCTCCACCGGCGCACAGGCGCGCGGCCTGCGCACCCTGCTCGGCGCCCGATACCTCGGCACCGCCGCGATCGTCGACGAGTGCCCGCCGCCGGTGACCGCCGAGCTCACCATCCGCGCTCTGCTCACCGGCGCCGACCTGGACCCCTGACCGCTCCCGGTCCGCGACACCTCAGGCCGTCAAGACCCCGTTTGCGTACGCCCTGAGCACCCGCCCGCCGCCCGGGGTGATCCACCCTGGACGGCGCCGGGCGGCTCTCAGTACTTGCGCTGGTAATCGGCGAGCGCGCCCCGGCTGATCTGCCAGCCGATCACGGCGTAGGTGGCCAGGCCCCGCACCACGTACGGGTCCTGGGCGATCAGCTCCTGCGCCTCGGCCTCGGTGTCCACGTCCAGCAGGAGGATGCCGCCCACCGGCGGATCCTGCCGCCCCGCGGTGACACACAGCCCCCGCTCCTCCAGCCCCGCCACGAACGCGAGGTGCGCGTCCCGGGCCTGGTCAACCTCGGCGAGCGGCTTCTGGTACGTCGAAATCATCAGATACACCGCGTCATCGTAGATCTCCCGGCACGCCACCTCACCCGCTGGCAGAAAGCTCACCCGCAGACCGGTGTCGAGAGCTCGGGCGTTCCGGCACCGTGCCGCCGCCATCACATGGCAGCTCGTCGAGACCCGAGCGGCGGGTGACGGTGGCCATCCGGATGGTGATGATTTGTAGGGGCTGGGGCTACTTTTTCAGGCGTGCAGATCCAGATCATTGCGGCGCCGGACGCGGGGCTCGTGGCGGCGGCCACCCGGCGCCGGCTGCGGACTCCGGTGCTGGTGGCGCGCTGCGCCGGGTGGGCCCTGCTGGCGGTGACCGTGCTCGTGCAGCTCGCCACCGGGGTGCTGGAGCCGGGGCTGCTGGCCGGCGGGGTGGCGCTCGCGGTGCTGGTGCCGATGACGTTGCTGAACGGCACGGCGCGGCGGTCGCTGCGGCGCGGGCGGCTGACCACCTACGAGATCAGCGACGGCGGGGTGGCCCGCTCGGACGAGGTGGGGCGGCACGCCTACGCGTGGCGGGCGTTCCGGAGCGTGGAGACGCTGTCCGGGCAGCTGATGTTCGGGCTGCGCGGCGGGCGGTGGATGCGGGTGCCGACGACCGGGTTGAGCCCGGCCCAGGTCGAGGAGGTGCTCGGCGCCGCCGCCGCGCAGGGGCTCCGGGTCGACCGTGGTTCGCTTGGCGGGCGGGCTCAGGTCGTACGGTAAGGATCTGGTTTCAGTGGGTTTGAGGTCATCCGTCCGGAGGACGGGTTCCGGTCAGCGGGTCGGCCAGGTGCGGAAGTTCAGCGCCGAGCGGCTCGCGGTCGGGCCGCGCTGGCCCTGGTAACGCGAGCCGTAAACGGCCGACCCATAGGGGTGGTCGGCCGGGCTGGACAGCCGGAAGATGCACAGCTGACCGATTTTCATCCCCGGCCAGAGCTTGATCGGCAGGTTCGCCACGTTGGACAGCTCCAGCGTGACGTGGCCGGAGAAGCCCGGGTCGATGAAGCCGGCCGTGGAGTGGGTGAGCAGGCCCAGGCGGCCCAGGCTGCTCTTGCCCTCCAGGCGCGCGGCGAGCTGCTGACCGAGGGTGATCACCTCGAGCGTGGACGCCAGCACGAACTCGCCGGGGTGCAGCACGAACGGCTGCCCGTCCTCGACCTCGACCTCGGCGGTGAGCTCGTCCTGCTGCTCGGCCGGGTCGATGTGGGTGTAGAGGTGGTTGTTGAAGACCCGGAAGAAGCGGTCCAACCGCACGTCGATGCTGGACGGCTGCATGAGCGACGGCTCGAAGGGCTCGAGCGAGAGGTCGCCGGCCTTGATCTCGGCCACCAGGTCACGGTCGGAGAGCAGCATCGCAACACCATACCGACCTGGGCTTCGTCGCTGTTGCGGTGGTTGTCCCCCGATCGGCGCGTTCGGTGGTCGGATCGAACGTATGTTCGATAGAATGGCCGCATGGCTTCCTGGTCCGAATTCGCCGCCGCCGAGCCGTCGCTCGCCGCCGGCATCCGTGCGCTCCTCCAGCAGTACGGCCCCGGCATGGGCTATCTCGCCACCGTCCGTCCCGACGGCGGCCCGCGGGTGCACCCGATCTCGCCGGTCTTCGCCGGCGCGGGGCTGTATTGCTTCCTGGTCAACTCGCCGAAACGCCGCGACCTGGAGCGCGACCCACGCTACGCGCTGCACTCCTATCCCCCCGAGGAGAGCGACGACGAGGCCTATCTGACCGGCCAGGCCCTCCCGGTCCGCGACCCGCGCACGATCACCGCCATCGCCGGCGCGCTGCGCGCCTCGCCCGACGTCGACTGGCGCCTCTTCGAGCTCAGCATCGAGTCCGCGACCCTGCGCCACCACGGCCCGTCCGGCGCGGTGCCCCTGGCGGCCGCCCCACTCCCGATCCCGATCGCACAGTCATGGCGGGCCCCGCGGAAGTTACCTCGCAAGCTGGCCATGGCCGGCTGATTCCACCCGCCCGAGACCACTGCGGAAGCCATCGCAGCGCCCACCCAGTCCACGCTGCCCGCCCTGCCGCCGCGTCTGCCTGCCCTGCCGCCGCACCTGCACCCGCTCATGCCCGCTTGCGCCGCCGCGCCCTGCCGCTTCCGCCGCCATGCCCGCTCGCGCTGCCGCGCCCACGCCGCCCCACAGTGCCGCTTCCGCCGCCATGCCCGCTCCCGTCGCCCTGCCCGCGCCGCCCTGCCCTGCGCCGCCCCGCCCTGCCGCTTCCGCCGCCATGCCCGCTCCCGTCGCCATGCCCGCTCCCGTCGCCCTGCCCGCGCCGCCCTGCCCTGCGCCGCCCCGCCCTGCCGCTTCCGCTGTCCTGCCCTGCGCCGCCCTGCCTGCGCCGCCTTGCCCTGCCCGCGCCGCCCAGCCCTGCCCGCGCCGCCTTGCCCTGCCCGCGCCGCCTTGCCCTGCCCGCGCCGCCCAGCCCTGCCCGCGCCGCCCAGCCCTGCCCGCGCCGCCCAGCCCTGCCTGCGCCGCCTTCGTATGTTTGCGCCCTGGCGGGCCACGACGGGCAGGGTCACTGCGACGAGTAACGACCGCCCTCGGCACCAGCGCATTCAGGCCGGGCCGAAACCGCTGCGGCAAGTAGCGACCGCCCCAGCCGCCGGCATGTTCGAGTTGAACGGGGCGTCGGTGGCGCCCCAGCGGTATGACGGATGACCACACTGCGGGGTGGTCCCGACACCAAGCCGGATAATCGGGTACAGTGATGCCGCTTGCGGGTGTAGTTCAATGGCAGAACATCAGCTTCCCAAGCTGACAGTGCGGGTTCGATTCCCGTCACCCGCTCGGAGTGGTGAGGGCCCTGTGTCCGCGGAATGCGCGGACCGGGGCCCTCCTCGCATTTCTGCCTGGGGGCCGAGCCCCCAGACTCCGCGTTCCCGTGGCCGCGGTGTCGTCGGGTCGTTTGGGGCGCATCGCCTTCGGCTTGCTCGGCCGGGGCGGTTTCGGTGCATCGCCTTCGGCTCGCACCACGATGACTGGGTGGCCGCTTACATATGCCGGGCGGCCGCGGCCCGTAATTCGCGGACTGCGCGGACGTGGGTGTTCTGTCCTCGGACGTTCGCGGCGCCGGGCCCCACGATGGCGGAACGCTCGGCTGACCGTGCCGAGACGACTGCGCTGCGGGCATGCCCTGGTCGGTCGAGCAGGCCACACAGCAGTGCCCGCGGTCGGACGCCAGGTGCGAACCTGCGTCGGGGCGAGCGACTCTGTCCGATCCGGATCGGCTGGTGACTCGGCTTGCCCGCCTCGACCTGCCGCGCCAGCCTGCACGGCCTGAACCACGTAGGCCGAGAAGAGCCAGGCGGGGCGGCTGTTGGGGCAGGACCGGAGCAACGCGGCCGGGGACGAGCCAAGGCGTTGAAACAGGGGCGTAATCATGATCGATCTGCTGATACGATTCACGGAAGTTTACGTGGGAACGGGACAGTAGCGTCGTGAGCGTCGCCGGCTGTCTCTCCGGGGAGGTCCGCGGTGGGTAGGAACGGTCGGGATCGGCGTGCGCTTCGGGCCGCGGTGGCGGCAGCGGGAGCGTTCGGGCTGGTGGCCACGCTCGGCGTGGGGCCGCTGGGGAGTGCGGCGCTGGCGGCCGGCAGCGCGGCGGGCAGCGAGACCGTGGTCCCGGCCGCGGCTCGGGCGGTGCCGCGAGCCACTCAGGTGCTGAACGCGGGTGAGACCGGTTTCCTCTGGATCCAGGAGGGCGACGACCACCTGCTGTGGACGGAGTACGCGACCGGCGTCACCACCACCCTCGCGCAGCGCCTGTCCGCGCCGGTGAAGTACGACATCGACAACGGATACTTCTCGTTCCTCGAGCAGTCGTTCCAGTCGTTCCGGGTGGCGGACACCCACACCGACACCCTCGCGCTCCACTACGCCACCCCGGCGCCGCACGTCACGCTGACCAGGGGTGGCCAGACCACGACCGTCGACATCCCAGCCGGGCAGCAGTATCAGCGGGTGTCCGGCGAGACGGTGGTGACCACCGACGCGAGCGGGACCTGGCACCTGCTCAAGGACGGCACGGACACCCCGGTGACCGGCCTGCCCGCGGACGCCGCCGAGTTCTCCGTCGAGACCGCGGACGCCTCCGACTTCATCCTGCGCTACAGGTCCGGTGGCGAGACCCACTTCAGCATCGTCAAGGTCGCCACCGCCGCGGCGACCCCGCTGCCGGACCGCTACGACGGCTCGGCCGAGGACTGGGAGGTGTCCGCCTTCCGGCTGACCCCGCACGCGCTGATCCGCCTGCGCACCGGCCGGGGCGCCCTCGACGTCTACGACCGCGCGGACCTGACCGCCGCGCCCCGGACCGTGGACAGCTCGCTGGCGTACTACTCCAACGTGTTCGGCGTCACCGGTTCCACGCTGCTCGCCGTCGAGCCGGTCAGCGCCAGCTCGGGCGACCACCGAGGCCGGGAGCTGTGGGCCCGCGCGGTCGCCGGCACGGACGCCTCGATGAGCGTGGTGATGAACCCGGCCGCCGGCGAGATGACCCAGCTGCCGGACGGCTCGGTGCTGGTGGCCGGCGCCGAGAAATACCTCGGTGAGGGTGACCTCGACTGGGGCTTCTACCGCGTCGCCCAGGCGGCCGACGGCACCCTGACCCGCACCCGGGTCGCCGGGATCGCGGCGGCTCCGGCCCGGGTCTACGGCCTGTCGCTGGGCAGCGGCATCCTCACCCGGGCCACCAGCGGGTCGTATTACCACCCCGGTGACCAGCTCGGCACCTACCAGAGCAGCTGGCTGGGCACCGGCGGCAACCGGGACATCGTCAAGTCCAGCGTGGACGGCTATGTCGCCGGACGGGACGGCGACTGCTCCACCGACGGGCCGCGGTGCGTGCGGATGGTCGCGGACGGCACCGGCTTGCACGGGCGGGAGGCCGGCACCTACGACCACCTCACCACGCTGCTGGCGAACGGAAGCACCGCCGCTGCCGGTCCGAGCGTCGACACCAGGCTGTCCAGCCCGCGGCTCACTGACCTCTCCGGCCGCTGGGGCGTGGTCCGCTCGGGTGTCGGCGGCGAGCCCTACCTCGTCGAGTTCCCCGGGGTGTCGACCGCCAAGTCGACGAAGCAGAACGCGACCGCGACCGCCGTCTGGGGCTCGCTGGTCTGGAACGGCACCGCGAACGGCACGGTGCAGGCCGGCAACGGCGAGGGCTTCAGCACGACGAACGACTGCGCTCCGTCGGCGGTGCAGGCGGTCGGGCGGTTCGTCTACTACGCCTGCGACTACGGCGCCGGCGTCTACGACCGGATCACCAAGGGCGTCAGCCCCGCGCCGACCGGCGAGGTGCTGCTCGGCGACGGCTACCTGGTGCAGGCCACCCAGGCCGACGGGCTTCAGCTGTTCGACCTGGTCGGCAAGACGAACCGGGTCCTGGTACCGGCCTCCGAACTGCCGATGTTCGCCCGGGCCGGATACGACTGGACCGTGGACCGGTTCGGCGGCGGGGTCGCGTACGCCGACGCCGGTGAGCGGGTGCACGTGCTGAACACCGGCATCCCGGCGAGCGCGCTGACCACGATCGACTCGGTGGTGACCGCGGGCCGGGCCACCTGGTGGCTGTCCAAGCCGGCCGCCTCCTGGACGCTGACGCTGCGCACCTCGGCCGGCGCCACCGTCCGCACCCTGACCGGCTCCGAGGCCCGTGGCCTGATCACCGCGAGCTGGGCCGACGCCGGGGTGGCCGGCTGGACGCTGACCGCGCAGCCGGCCGACGGGGAGGGCACGGCCCTGACCCTCTCGGGCGGCACGCCGGCGCCGGCCAACCCGGCTCTCCGGGCAACCAGGGCGCCTGCGATCAGCGGCACCGTCGCGGTCGGCAACACGCTGCGCGCCGCGGTCGGCACGTGGACCCCGGCGCCGACCGGATACACCTACCGCTGGACCGCGAACGGCGTCGCGATCAAGGGGGCGACCAGCGCTTACCTGCCGGTCACCGCGTCCCTGGTGGGCAAGCGCCTGAGCGTGACGGTGACCGCGAGCCGGGCCGGACACCCGTCCGGGACGGCGACCTCGGCCGCCACCGGCGCGGTCGCCAAGGGCAAGGCGCCGCGGGCCACCACCCGGCCGAAGGTGAGCGGCACCGCGAAGGTCGGCCGCAAGGTCAAGGTCTCGGTCGGCGCCTGGTCGCCGAGGGCGGACTCCTACCGGTACGAGTGGCGGGTCGGCGGCAAGCTGGTCGGCACCGGCAAGACCCTGAAGCTGACCAGGTCGATGCGTGGCAAAAAGCTCACCGTGACGGTGATCGCCCGCAAGACCGGTTACCTGGACGGCCGGTCGACCAGCAAGACGGTCACCGTCAAGCGCTAGGACGGCTCAGAGCTTGGCCTGGCGGCGGGCGGTTTCCGTGGCCAGGCCGAGCAGCAGCGCCGGCGGCAGGGCGGCGATCGCCAGGCTCAGGCCGGTCCAGGCCCAGCTGTACACGTCGTCGATCAGCACCTGGCCCACCCCGATGAGCAGACCCGCCAGGTAGAGCAGGCCCAGCGCCATCGCGACCCGCTCGTCGACGGCCAGCCACAGCAGGCCGGCGACGGGCAGGGCCATCAGCAGGCCGAACCCGATGATGCCGGAGATCTGCGGGAAGAGTTGGCCGCCGGCCTCGCCGAGGAACGCGACCAGCAACGGGGCCAGGGCGGCGTACCGAAGCAGTCCCGATGGTGGCAGCGGCCGGCGTCGCACCAGGACCGCGAGCAGAGCGGACGCCGCGAGGAGGTGCCAGTAACCGGCGAAGCCGGCGGGCACCAGCACGACCGCGGCCACCAGATACTGCCGCAAGAGAGCCAGGGTCAGCGCGATCAGGGCGAGGGCCAGCGGGATCAGGGTGCGCTCCGGCGGACCGGACATCTCCCAGAAGGCCGGAACCCGGTGCAGCGCGGCGTTGGTCATCAGCGCGAGCGGGTAGGCCACGGCATGGACGATCAGCATCAGGGCGCCGGTCCGGATCGCGGTCAGCCAGCTCTCCCACGGCGTCGGCGACTCCCGGCCGGCCCGCATCCGCAGCGCGGTGAGCACCAGCGCGATCGTCTCGCGCGGCGCGGGCCGGCTGCGGCCGTCGTCCTCGGCCATCTCCAGCAGGGTGTCCAGCATCTCCGCGCCGCGCTCGCGGCGGAAATCCGCCGGGTAGAGCCGCAGCAGGCGGCCATAGGTCACGTCGAGCGGCGCGGTCATGCCCACCCCATGGCGGCGTGCGGGATCACCACGCTGGCGGCCTCGGCCAGGCGGGCCGCCTCGAATCGGAGCGCGGCCAGCCCGTCCGGGGTCAGCGCGTAGTAGCGCCGGACCCGGCCGTTGACCGTCTCCTCCCGGACCACCCGCACGTAGCCCTCACCGGTGAGCCGGTCGAGGGCGGTGTAGAGCGTGCCGGTGGCCGGCTTGACCCGCCCCTGCGACAGCTCGGCGGCCCGCTTGATGATCGCGTAGCCGTGCAGCGGCTCCTGCTGCAACGCGGCCAGGATGAAGTACGTCGGCTCCCGCATGGGATTCGTCATGCCCGGCAGCCTATACGTAAACCGACTACATATGTAGTCCAGCTACCTATGCCCCGATGTCCAGGAAGACGTTGTCGATCTCGCCGGCGAACTGGTCGTTGCCGCGAGCAGGCCCCTTGCCACCGACCCGCAGCGGCTCCGCGTTCGCCACCGAGAGCGTCGGCGGCACCGGCACCGAGGCGTGGGGCACGCCGTCCACCAGCATCGTCAGCCTGTTCTCGATCCGATTGCACTCCAGGTCGTGCCAGCGCCCGTCGGCCACGTCGATCCGCGGCTCGGCGCGGTAGATGCGCCTCCGCTCGCCGGCCAACACGCAGCTCGGGTGCCCCTGCCGGTGGTCCACCTGGAGCTTGAACTGGCTGCCGCCGCCGACCGAGTAGCCCTTCTGCACCACGTTCGCCCCGTCGGCGAGGTCGGCGTGGGTCATCAGCACCGACGCGCCGTAGCGCAGCGGGCGGCGGCCCGGGTTCAGGCTGTCGTCACGCTGCCCTTCGAGGATTGCCCGAGGGCAATCCCGTTCCCGGGGAAGCGTGCATCGGTCCGGGTAGGCGACCGCCAGGCCCGTCCCTTCCGGTACGAGACGCAGCGTCCCCCCGTTCTGCCCGAGCGGCCGCAGCTCGTGCCGCCCGCCGGTGTCCACGATCGGCTCGGTGACACCGCGGTCGAAGTCGTAGCGCAGCGACACCGGCGTGGTGGCCATCCGCACCCGGCCCAGGTCCGCGGGAGCCGGGAACGGGGTGGTGTTGATCAGCACGCCGGCCGCCGGCGAGGGCAGCAGGCGGTCGGCGGGCAGGGCACGCGCGGGTGTGCCCAGGGACCGGGGGGTCAGGGTGAAGACGCCGGCCAGAACGAGGGTTGCGGACAGGACGCCGAGCGGAACGGCACGCCGTCGAGAGGGACGCATGGGGCTATTGTCCGCATTGTCACTTAGCCCTCGTGTCGAAACTCCGGACACGGAACAGACCACCCGTACGCGTTAGCCCGAACCACCGAACCTGAATGGCCAAGCCGTAACCGCTCGGATCAGCGCCGTCCCGCCGGATGCCCCGCCCCGGCCGGCTCCCCGACCACCGCGTGCAGCACGTCGTCCAGGGTGATCACGCCGAGCGGCCGCCGCCCGTCGCTGACCAGCACGATGTGCAGCCGGTCCCGTCGCATGGTGAGCAGCAGGTCGGCCAGCGTGCGCTCCGGCGACACCACGGCGAGCGGCCGGATCACCTCGGCCGGGATCGGCAGCCGCCGCTGTGCCCCGGAGTAGCCGAGGACGTCCTTGACGTGCACGAACCCGAGCACCCGCCGGGTGTCGCGCTGCACCACCGGGAAGCGGGACCGGCCGCTGCGGGTGGCCACCGCCTCCAGCGTCGCCGGTGAGACGTCGGCGGCCACCGTGGTCACCCGGGACCAGGGCAGCAGGGTGTCGGCCGCGGTCCGGCTGTTCAGCCCGAGAGCGGCGTGGATCCGGGCGTACTGCTCCGAGCCGAGCAGGCCCTCGCTGCGCGCCTGGGTGACCATGCCGGCCAGCTCCTCGGCGGTGAAGACGGTCTTGACCGCGTCGGTCGCCTCGATCTTCCAGAGTTTCAGCACCGTCCGGGACGCCCAGCGCATCGCCACCAGCAGTGGCTTGGTGGCGGTGCAGAAGGCGAGCATGAACGGGCCCAGGATCAGCGCGGACCGCTCCGGCCCGGCCAGTGTGATGTTTTTCGGCACCATCTCGCCGACCACCGTGTGCAGGAAGACCACGACGATCAGGGCCAGCACGAAGGCGACCGGGTGCACCGCCCGCTCCGGCAGGCCGGCCGCGTGGAACGGCTCCTCCAGCAGGTGGGCCAGGGCCGGCTCGGCGATCGCGCCGAGCGCCAGCGAGCAGATGGTGATGCCGAGCTGGGCGCCGGCGATCATCAGCGGGATCTGGTTCATCGCGGACAGCGCCCAGCGGGCCGCCTTGGAGGTGGCGGCCAGCGGCTCCAGCGCCGTCCGGCGGGACGCGATCAGCGCGAACTCCCCGCCGACGAAGAGCCCGTTCCCCAGCAGCAGCACCGCGGTGATGATCAGGTTAGTCATCGGCCGGCTCCTCGGGCGGGGCGACCACCCGGACCTGCTCGATCCGGTGCCGGTCCACCTCCATCACGGTGAACTCCCACCCGTGCTCCTCCAGGGACTCGCCGACCACCGGGATGTGGCCGAGCCGGGCCAGCAGGAAGCCGGCGAGCGTCTCGTAAGGCCCCTCGGGCAGCGCGAAGCCGGTCTGCTCCAGCACCTCGTCCTCCCGCAGGAGGCCGTCGACCAGGAACGTCTTCTCCCCGCCCGGTGCGGTCAGCTCCGCGGCGCCGGCCTCGCCGATCTCGGTGTCGTACTCGTCGGCGATCTCACCGACCAGCTCCTCGATCAGGTCCTCGACGGTGACCACGCCGTCGGTGCCGCCGTACTCATCGACCACGATCGCCAGGTCCGCGTCGGCGGCCCGGAGCGCGGCCAGCACCTTGTCCAGGCTCAGGCTCTCCGGCACGTACACCGGCTCGCGGGCCAGCGCCGACACCTTGGTGGCGGCCCGGCGCTCGGGCGGCACCCCGAGCGCGTCGTTGACCCCGGCCACGCCGGTCACCACGTCGAGGGTGTTCTCGTACACCGGGAAGCGGGTGTGCCCGGTCTGCCGGGCCACCGTGATCAGGTCGGCGGCGCTGGCCGTCGTCTTCAGCCCGACGACGTCGACGCGCGGGGTCATCGCTTTCGCCGCGCGTTTCTCACCGAACCGGATGGTCCGGCGCATCAGCGTCGCGGTGTCCGTCGGCAGCGCGCCGGCCCGGGCGCTGATCGCGGCGAGCAGGCCCAGCTCCTCCGGCGAGCGGGCGCTGGCCAGCTCCTCCTGCGGCTCGATGCCGATCCGGCGGACCAGCCAGTTGGCCGTCCCGTTCAGCGCGGTGATCATCGGCTTGAAGAGCCGGGAGAAGCCGCGCAGCGGGGCGGCGGTGGCCAGCGCCAGGCCCATCGGCCGGGCCAGCGCCGCGTTTTTCGGCACCAGCTCGCCGAAGAGCATCGACAGCAGGGTGGCGACGACCAGGGCGAGAACGTGGGTGACCGTCTCGGTGGCGGAGCCGGCGATCGGCTCGACCACCGGCGTGATCAGCCGGGACAGGGCCGGCTCGGCCAGGTAGCCGGTGAGCAGTGCCGTCAGCGTGATGCCGAGCTGGGCGCCGGAGAGCTGGAAGGAGAGCTCGTGCAGCGCGGTGCGGACCGTCCCGGCGCGGCGGTCACCCGCCGCGGCGCGCTGATCGATCTCCGCCCGGTCGACGGTGACCAACCCGAACTCGGCGGCCACAAAAAACGCGTTGCCCACCGTCAGCAGCGCGAAAGCCGCCAGCGGGAGCACCGCGGTCAGGAGCAGGCCGTCCATGATCGCTTCACCTCGGCCCTCATTCTGCCGGACTCGGACCTTCCGGTACTAACCCTGTGGATGACAGCCCGATCTAACGTCTTGGCATGAACCTTCTCGGGGAGCTGTTGCTGCTGGCGTACGACGACGAGGGTCGCAAGATCCACGACAGCACCCGCCTGGACTACGGCCTCGGCGGCGCGTTGTTGCTGGAACTGGCCCTGTCCGGCCGGATCGACGTGGCGGACAAGAAGGTCGTGGTCGCCGACGCGAGCCCGACCGGAGACCCGTTCGTGGACGAGGCGCTGGCGCGGATCCGCGACGACGGCCGCTCCCGCAAGCCCGGTCACTGGGTGACGAAGTTCGCAAAGGGGACGCGGCAACGTGTCTTGGATCACCTGGTTTCTGCCGAGATTCTGCGGGTCGAGCACGGAACGGTGCTCTGGATCTTCCCCCGGACGACGTATCCCGCGGCGTACGGGACGGAGCCGGTGGCCGAGACCGACGCGCGGCAGCGGATGCGGGCGGCGGTGCTGAGCGACGGGGCGGTGGATGCGCGTACGTCAGCTCTGTGCTCTCTGGTCGCCGCGACCGAGCTGGACCGCAAGGTCTTCGCGGACCTGGACCGCAAGCGGGTCCGGGCCCGGTTGAAGCAGATCGGCGAGGGCGACTGGGCGTCGGCCGCGGTGCGCAAGTCGATCCAGGAGGTGCAGGCCGCGATCATGGCGGGCGCGATCGCCGCCACCACGGCAGCGGCGGCCGGCTCCTGAGAGCCGGCCGCCGCGCGAGAAACCGTCAGGCTTCCTGCTTGAGCGAGCGGAGCAGCACGGTGGCCACGTCGACCACCTCGACCTCTTCCTGCTTGCCCTTGCCGGTCACGCCGTCGCCGATCATCGTGTAGCAGAACGGGCAGCCCACCGCGATCGTCTTCGCGCCGGTCGCGAGGGCTTCCTCGGTCCGCTCGACGTTGATCCGCTTGCCGATCCGCTCCTCCATCCACATCCGGGCGCCGCCGGCGCCGCAGCAGAAGGAGCGCTCGGAGTTACGCGGCATCTCGATGAGGTTGCCGGTCTCGCCGAGGACCTCGCGGGGCGCGTCGAAGACCCGGTTGTGCCGGCCGAGGTAGCACGGGTCGTGATAGGTGATGTCGCCCTCGATCGGCTGGACCGGGGTGAGCTTGCCCTCCTTGACCAGGTGGGCCAGCAGCTGCGTGTGGTGCACGACCTCGACCTTCAGGCCGAGCTGCTCGTACTCGTTGCCGAGCGTGTTGAAGCAGTGCGGGCAGGTCGCGACGATCCGCTTGACCTTCTGGTCGCCGAACGCCTCGTTGAGGGTCTCGACGTTCTGCTGGGCGAGCATCTGGAAGATGAACTCGTTGCCGATCCGCCGCGCCGGGTCGCCGGTGCAGGTCTCGCCCTCGCCCAGGATCGCGTAGTTGACCCCGGCCTCGTGCAGCAGCGTGGCCACCGCGCGAGTGGTCTTCTTGGCCCGGTCCTCGAACGCGCCGGCGCAGCCGACCCAGAACAGGTAGTCGAAGTCCTCGACCTCGCCGACCCGCGGCACCTCGAAGTCCAGGCCCTTGGTCCAGTCCTCGCGGGTGTTCTGCGGGGCGCCCCACGGGTTGCCCTTGTTCTCCAGGTTGCGCAGCATGACGCCGGCCTCGCTGGGGAACGACGACTCGATCAGCACCTGGTAACGCCGCATGTCGACGATGTGGTCGATGTGCTCGATGTCGACCGGGCACTGCTCGACGCAGGCGCCGCAGGTGGTGCAGGACCAGAGCACGTCCGGGTCGATCACGCCGTTCTCGTCGACGCCGCCGATCAGCGGGCGGTTGCCCTCGGCGAGCGCCAGCACGTCCATGTGCGCGAGCTGGGCCTCGGTGGCCTTCTCCTCGCCGGTCAGGTCCTTGCCGCCGCCGGCGAGAAGATAAGGGGCTTTTGCGTACGCGTGGTCGCGCAACGACAGCACCAGCAGTTTCGGCGAGAGCGGCTTGGCGGTGTTCCACGCCGGGCACTGCGACTGGCAGCGGCCGCACTCGGTGCAGGTGGAGAAGTCGAGCAGGCCCTTCCAGGTGAACTGCTCGACCTGGGCGACACCGAACAGGTCCTTCTCCGGGTCGGCCTCCTCGAAGTCGAGCGGCTTGCCCTCGCTCATCATCGGCTTCAGCGCGCCGAGGCCGGAACCGGCCGGCTTCTCCGGGCTGCGCTTGAAGAAGATGTTGAAGAACGCCAGGAAGCGGTGCCAGGCCACGCCCATCGTCGGGTTCAGCGAGATGGTGATCAGCCAGCCCATCGAGATGAGCAGTTTCACCAGCGCGACCCAGGTGGGGCCGTCCTCCCAGGCGGGCATGACGCTGCCGATCGCGTGCGACAGCGGGGCGGCCCACACCGGGTACGGGAACGTGTCGTTGGCGACCTTGAGCCCGCGGATCAGGAAGCCGCAGACCAGCACGCCGACGATGATCGACTCGACGAAGTACGCCTGCCACATGGTCGAGCCGAGGAACCGGCTGCGCTTGACCGCGCCCGGCTTCTGCCGCTGGCGTACGAAGATCAGGTAGAGGATGCCGATCGTGCCGAGGATCCCGAACCACTCGGTGACGAACCCGAAGATCGCCCAGTGGCCGATGATCGGCAGCTCACCGTCCGGCGTCACGGCCTCGAAATACGCCTCGAGGACCAGCGACGACAGGATGATGAAGGAGAACATCACGAACCAGTGGGCCGCGCCGATGGCGGACCACTTCAGCATCCGGGTGTGCCCGACCGACTCCTTGAGCAGGGTCTTGGTCCGGGTGCCCTTGTCGGTGAACCGCTCCGGCGCGGGCTGGCCGGACCGGATCACCTTGGTGATCGTGAGAACGGCACGCACCGCGAGGGCGACGGCCACCACCGTGACCGCCACCGACAGCACGGTGGCGATGATCTGCGCGTAGCCCATGTGTGTTGTGCCTCCTCAGTCGGCTGGGCGCCAGCCTATGTTACCCATGAGTAATAGGCTGGTGCGGGCCGCCGGTCAAGGACCTACGGCACTTCACCAAAAGCGCACCCCACGCCGGGCGGGGGTGCGCTTGGTGCAGACGAATCTACTTCCCGGCTCAGCGCCAGCGGGAGAGAATGCCCAGCGAGGCCACCATGCAGCCGAAACCGACCGCCAGGTTCCAATACCGCCAGCTCTCCACCGGGTACTCCTGGGAGGACAGGTAGTAGATGACCAGCCAGGCGATGCCGACCACGATGAGGGTCACCGCGGTGGCGGGCAGCCAGACCGGGCTCGGCTTCTTGGACGCCGCCGCGACCGCGGGACGGATGTCCGAGGGCGGCGTGTAGACCTTCTTCTTACGAACCTGCGACTTGGGCACGGAACTCTCCTGAGGGCAACAAGTGGTGAACAACCACCGGTGAGCGGCTCCGGGGACTCCGAATGCTGCCCGTGGCGAATACTGTTCGCCAGCTAGCGTAATCAAGACAGCGTGCGGACAGGCACCCGCCGGGGCGAGAAAATACCCGGCGTCTACTTCTCGCGGGAGGCCGGGTGGCTTTTCAAGGTGGACGCGACGGCGCCTCCTGGCAGCTCGCGCTGCGGCGCGCGGCCCGCGGGCTGAGTCCACGCCGCGGTGGCCGGCGGACCATCTGGTCCGTCGGGGTACCGCTGATCGCGCTGGCCGCGGGCCTGCTCTTCACCACGTCCGCGACGACCGCCGACGGCACGGCGCTGCGCGACGACCGGCGGCCGCAACTGGCCCAGTTGATCGCCGACAAGCGGGACCGCCTCGCCGACAGCGAAAAACGCGCGGCCGCGCTCCGGGCCGAGGTCGACGCCGAGGCGGCCCGGCTCGCCGAGGTGGACACCCCGGTCAAGGACGCCCGCCAGCGCGCCGACGCGATCCGCGAGCCGGCCGGGTTCACCGCCCTGCACGGCCCCGGCCTCACGGTCACGCTGAACGACTCACCGCGGCGCGGATCCGACTTCGGCGACAACGCTCCGGACAACGACGATCTGGTCGTTCACCAGGGCGATGTCCAGGCCGTCGTGAACGCGATGTGGGCCGGCGGCGCCGAGGCCATGACGATCATGAATGTGCGGGTGATCAGCACCAGCGCGGTACGCTGTGTCGGCAACACGCTGCTCCTTCACAACCAGGTTTTCTCCCCGCCCTTCAAGATCACGGCAATCGGCGAACCCACAGCGCTGCATCGTGCGTTGGAGTCCGCAGAAGGAGTCAGACAGTTCCGTGAGGCCGTCGCCGACTTCGGGCTCGGTTATGCGGAAAGGAA
Source organism: Actinoplanes ianthinogenes (assembly GCF_018324205.1). Taxonomy (NCBI): domain Bacteria; kingdom Bacillati; phylum Actinomycetota; class Actinomycetes; order Micromonosporales; family Micromonosporaceae; genus Actinoplanes; species Actinoplanes ianthinogenes. Next base: position 4,770,808 of record NZ_AP023356.1, on the reverse strand, counting down.
CGAAAAGGACGTGACAGTGCCGGCGTACGACGGGTCGACCGACCTCCGATCCGCACAGGCTGCCCAGTGACGAGCACGCCCGCGGAATACCCGGGCAGCAGCCCGAGCAGCAGGGGACGGCACCGTGCTCCCGACTCCGAGGCGCAGACCGCGTACATCCCGCGGGTCAGCGACACGTCGCCGGACGGGGTGCCCGGTGGGCCGCTGATCCCACCGGTGGGCCTGGGTGCGAACGTGAGCCCGGCCGCGCCGTCGCGCCCGGTGCCGGACAGCGGGCGTACCGAAAAGGGTGTCGACGAGGTCAGCGCGGCCGCCGCGGCGGCCCGCCGCCGCGCGATGCCGTCGGCCCCGGCCACGCCGGAGAGTTTCGATTTCTTCGCCAAGGGCGACGATCAAGACCCGCTTTCGGTACGCCCGGAGCCGTCCCACGCGCCCGCCGGCGACACCCAGCAGATCCCGGTCGGCGGGCTGACCGCCGCACGGGCCGGCGAGCCGCCCGTGCGTCCGGCAGATCCCGCCGCGCCGGTCCCCCCGGCCGGATCAGCGGCGCCGCTCGCCGGATCACCCACCGGTTCCACGGCCGGATCCTCGGCCGCGCCTCACGCCGGATCGCCGTCCGGACCGCTCGCCGGATCATCGGCCGCGCCGATCGGCGGATCGCACACCGGTCCCTCGGCCGCGCCCCTCGCCGGTTCCTCGGCTGCGCCCCTCGCCGGATCGTCGGCCGGGCCGAGCTGGAACACCGAGCCGACCCGGCCGCAGAGCCCGGCCCCGGGCGCCTGGTCCGCGCAGCCATCCACCCCGAGCAGCCCCGCCGCCACCGGCTGGTCCGCCGCACCCAGCAGCCCTGCCACCGCGGGCGGTCCCAGCTCGCCGAGCAGTCCTGCCTGGTCGCCGGGGACAGTCACCTCGACCAGTCCCGCCGCCAGTTGGCCCGCCGGGACCGGCACACCGACCAGTCCCGCTGCCGCCTGGTCCGCCGGGACCACCACGCCGGGCAGTGCTGCCACCAGCGCACACTCCGAGCCCAGCCTGGGCAGCCCCACCGCTGACTGGTCGACCGGCACCGCCACGCCGAACAGCAGTGCTGCCGGCTGGTCCACCGCGGCCGCCACACCGAGCAGCCCCGCCACCAGCGCACACTCCGAGCCCACCTTGCCGGGCAGCCCCACCGCCGACTGGTCCGCCAGCACCGCCACACCCAACAGCCGCGCTCCGGAGGCCGCCACGCCGGGCAGCCCCGCCGCCGGCTGGTCCGCCGGGACCGCGTCATCAAGCGGCCGGGTGGCGGAGCCCGTCACTCCGAGCGCCGCCACCGGGTGGCCCGGAGACATAAAGCCCGGCACCGGCTGGTCCGGAGAGGCGAAGCCCAGCAGCCCCGCGACCGGCAGGTCCGCGGCGACGAAGCCCAGCAGCCCTGCCGCCGCCTGGTCCGCGGAGACGGCGAAGCCCGGCAGCCCGGCGGCGAGTGACTGGTCTGCCGAGCCCACTCGGCAGACCGCCCCGGTTTCCGGGCGGCGCCCCGCGGCCGAGCCGGCCGGTCCAGCCGCACCCGCCTGGGATCCGGACGCGACCGGTCGCATCGAGACCAGCGGCGCCGCGAGCACTCCGGCACCTGGATCACCGGCCGCGTCCACGACCGCCTGGCCGGCGCAGGTGAGCGCCGCCGCTTCGTCACCAGCGGCTCCGCGGAGTGCCCCCGCGTTCCTCGGCACCGGCGCCCCACTGGGCAACCCGGTGCAGCCCGGGACCCCAGCGCCACTCACCAGCCCCGGATCACCGGCCAGCCCCACATCACTCGGGAGCCGCGGAGCACTCGACAGCCCCACAGCACTCGGCAGCCCCACAGCACTCGGTAGCCGCGGAGCACTCGGCAGCCCCGCGGCGCCGGGCAACCCTGGGCCACCAGCCGCCGGCGCGCCCTCCACCGGCCTGTCGGCCGCTACGTCGCCTGCGGCGGTGCCGCCCGCGTCGGCCGCCGCTGTGCCGCCTACGTCGCCGGCCGCTACTCCGGCGGGCACCTGGCCGACGCATCCGAGCGCACCCATCCCCGGCCAAGCGACCGCGAGCACCCCGGAAACGCCCCGGAAATCCCCGGAGACGGCCGAAAAGCCCGTTCCGGCATCCTGGGAGCCCTCCGGCGCCTCGACCCGCCCCCTGCCCGCTGCGAGCGGCCCGCCGATGGGTTCGAAGAACACCCGCTGGGCCAGCAACGAGCCGCTCGAGGAGATCGCCGCGATCGCCTCCGAGACCCAGGTCATCCGGACGATCGACGCACCCACCGGGGTGCTCCCCACGCTGCCGCCGGGCGCGCCACTACCCGGCAAGCTGGCCGCCCTGCCGCCCGGTGGCGCGGCCCAGGCCGCCCGCGAGGCCGCCGGCCCGGACGTCGTGGTCGGCGCCGCCTCGCTCACGGACGTCCCGGCGACCCCGGACGAGACCGGCGAGATCACGCCCGCCGAGCCGCCGAAACGCGGGGAGAAGGTGGTCAAGCTCCGCCCGGAGCAGACCGGCGAGGGCTACAAGAGCGTCTACTCCGAGCTGACCCGGCCCTCCCGGCTGCGCAGCGGCATCCGCGGCGCCGGCGAGCTGATGATCACTTTCGGTCTGATCGTGCTGCTCTTCGCGGGCTACGAGGTCTTCGGCAACTCCGCCGAGGTGCAGGCCGAACAGGACCACCTGGCTCAGGAGCTGGACCAGGCCTGGGCCGACCCGACCGTCGCGCCGACGTCGACGGTGAAGGGCCCGGCCGCGCCCGGCGAGGCCCTGGTCGGCCGGCTCTACATCCCGAAACTGGACAAGGAGTGGGTGGTCGTCAACGGTGTCCGCCCGCAGGACATCAAGTACGCCCCGGGCCACTACCCGGAGACCGCCAAACCCGGCCAGATCGGCAACTTCTCGGTGGCCGGCCACCGGATCAAGAAGATCTTCTGGCGGCTGGACGAGCTGAAGCCCGGCGACGTGATCGGTGTGGAGACCCGCGACAGCTGGTACGTCTACCAGGTCACCGGCCACCAGGTCGTCACGCCCAACCAGGTCGAGGTGGTCGCCCCGGTGCCCAACAAGCCGGGTGAGACCCCGACCAAGGCGCTGCTCACGCTGACCACCTGCAACCCGAAGTTCAACAACTACCAGCGGCTGGTCGTGCACGCGGAGCTCGTGAAGACGGTGCCGCGGGATCAGACCAAGGCGGACGCCGGCATGCCGGCCGAGATGAAGACGAAGGCCTAGCGGATGTACGCCTGGATCTGGCGCAAGCTCCCGGGTGCGCTCTGGAGCAAGTTGAGCATCTCGATCGTGCTGGTCGCGACGATCGGATCGCTCCTGTGGTACGTGGTCTTCCCGTGGGCAACCCCGCTGCTGCCCTTCGACGACGTGCAGGTCGGCGACACCTCGCAGATCGACCCAAACTCGGTCGATCAGGACGCGCCGACCGGCGCCTCGCCCGACCCGGACGAGTCCGCGCCCGACGTGATTCCCTACAGCACGACCTCCAACCATCCGGACCCCGGCGGCCTAGCAGGTGACTGACGTGCGCATCCTCGTCATTGACAACTACGACTCGTTCGTCTTCAACCTGGTGCAATATCTCGGCCAGCTCGGCGCCGACTGCGAGGTCCGCCGCAACGACGAGATCACCGTCGCCGAGGCGGGCACCCTGGGCGCCGACGGCATCCTGCTCTCGCCCGGCCCCGGCGAGCCGACCCGCGCCGGCATCATGCTCGACGTGATCAGGGAGTACGCCGGAAAGCTCCCGCTGTTCGGCGTCTGCCTGGGCCACCAGGCGATCGGCGCGGCCTTCGGGGCGACCGTCACCCGCGCCCCGGAGTTGCTGCACGGCAAGACCTCGCTGGTCCACCACAAGGGCGAGGGCGTGCTGGCGGGCCTCCCCGACCCGTTCACCGCGACCCGCTACCACTCGCTCGCCGTGCTGGAGGAGACCCTCCCGGACGAGATCGAGGTGACCGGCCGCACCGACTCGGGCGTCGTGATGGCGATGCGCCACCGCACCCTGCCGATCGAGGGTGTCCAGTTCCACCCGGAGTCGGTCCTCACCGAGGGCGGCCACACCATGCTGGCCAACTGGCTGGACACCTGTGGCCTGCCCACCGCCCTGGAGCGCGCCCCGGAGCTCGCCGCCGAGGTGGAGACCCGCCGCCGCTCCGCCTTCGCCACCGCCTGATCAGTTCCAGACAACGACGAAGCCGGCGGCCGCAAGGGCCGCCGGCTTCTTCGTTCGCTGCTCGGCTACTAGTCCGTTCCGGTGCCGCCGCCCGTGCCGGTACCGTCGGTCGGGGTCGGCGAGACCGACGCGCTCGGGTCGGTCGTCGGCTCGGGGGCCACCACGGTGATCGTGATGTTCGTTCCCGATTCGACCTTGCTCTTTGCCTTCTTGCTCTGCTTGATGACCTTGCCGGGTTCCCCGCCGCCCTGGACGTACTCCACAGGGTTGACGTTCAGGCCGGCATTCTGAAGCAGTTCGATCGCGGTTTCCTCGGACTTGCCGACCACGTTCGGCACGATGACCAGGTTGTTGTTCGAGATCCTGACGGTCACCTTGGATCCGGGGTCGACCTGCTCACCCTCGTTTTCCACGCCGACGACCTGGTCCTTCGGGGACGCGCTGTCGACCGGTTTGAAGTCCGCCTCGAGGCCGCGCTCCTTCAGGGCCGCCTCAGCCGCCTCCTTGGTGCTGCCGACCAGGCCGGTCGGCACGGTGACCTTGTCCGGGGCGTTGCAGATGGTGAAGCCGACCTGCGTGGTGGTCGGGACTACCGTGTTCGCGCTCGGGCTCTGCTTGGAGACCTTGCCCTCGCACTCCTTGCCGGTCTCGGTCTGCGGCTCCGCGACGTTGGTGAACCCGGCGACGTTCAGCGCGTTGCGGGCGTCCGGCTCGCTGAAGCCCTTCAGATCCGGCATAGCGGCCGTCTTGGGCTGGGCGTTGTTGCCGCTGTCGTTGTTCTTGTTCAGCGCCAGCGCCACCCCGAGCACGATCACCACCAGCACGCCCAGGCCGGCCAGCGCGGCCCACACCCAGGACTGCTTGTTGTCGTTCTGCCGCCCGCCGCCGCCCATGGTGGTGGCGACCGGCCGCTGGATGGTGGTGGCGGCCTGCGGCTGCCACTGGTTCGGCCCGTTCATCGCGACGGTCTCGGCCTGGTTCATCACCGGGGTGGCCATGACCGGACGGCCGGAGACGGCGCGCAGCGCGTCGGCGCGCATCTCCTGGGCGGACTGGTAACGGTTCAGCGGGTTCTTGGCGAGGGCCTTGAGCACGATCGCGTCGAGGTCCGCCGGGACGTCACGGACGATCGAGCTCGGCGCCCGCGGGTCCTCCCGGACGTGCTGGTACGCCACACTGACCGGGCTGTCGCCGACGAACGGGGGGTGCCCGACGAGCAGTTCGAAGAGGACACAGCCGGCCGCGTACACATCGGAGCGCGCGTCGACGGCCTCGCCGCGGGCCTGCTCGGGCGAGAGATACTGCGCCGTGCCGATCACCGCGCTGGTCTGTGTCATCGTGGTGGCACCGCTGGCCAGGGCCCGGGCGATGCCGAAGTCCATGACCTTGACCTGACCGTTCTGCGTGATCATCACGTTGCCGGGCTTGATGTCCCGGTGGATGATCCCGTGCCGGTGGCTGAACTCCAGCGCGGCGCAGATGTCGGCGATGATCTCCAGGGCCCGGCGTGGCTGGAGCCGCTGCTCCTGCGCCAGGACCTCCTTGAGAGTCCGCCCGTTGACGAACTCCATGACGATGAAGGGCAGCCTCTCACCGGTGGCCGAGGTCTCCTCGCCGGTGTCGTAGACCGCCACGATGGCGGGGTGGTTCAGTGCCGCCGAGTTCTGCGCCTCACGCCGGAACCGCTCCTGGAAGGTGGCGTCCCGGGCCAGGTCGGTACGCAGCATCTTGATCGCAACGTCCCGGCCGAGGCGGAGGTCGCGTCCCCGGTGCACCTCTGCCATGCCGCCGTAGCCGAGCAGCTCGCCGACCTGGTACCTGCCACCGAGCAGTCGGGCCTGCGCCGTCATAGCGTCTGTCGTCCTTCGTTAGGTCGGATCGGGCCGAGCTGGGGATCGGCCCGCATAAGACGGTACGACGCCACCGACACCCGGTCGGCGGCCACGCCCATGCGGAGGATAGCCGCCGAGCTGCTCTGATCACCCAGCGCGTTTTCGGCGGCGGCAGTCGCGTTGCCATGTCGATACAGGAACGAGATGACCCCGGCACAGAGCAGGACCAGAAGAGCCAGGACCACGGCGAGCACGATCAGCACCTGACGGCCGAACGAACCCTCCGGCTTGGCCGACGGCATCTGATGCGGGTACCCGCTGTTCATCGGCGGACCGGACTGCGGACGGTAGTGCGGCGGCATCGGCGCGGCCACCGGCGGGGCCGACGACTGCGCCGGCGGCACCGAGGGCACCGGTGGGACCGACGGCACCGAGGCGGCGCCGCGGGCACCCGACGTCGGCCGGGGCACCGAGGCGCGGGCCTGCTGCGACGGGGCCGGGCTGGTCGGGGTGGCCCGGACCGGCTGGTGGCTCACCGGCGGCTGGGCCGTGGTGGTCAGCGACGACGCGGCCTGCCGGGCCACCGCCGCCATCGCCGCGGCGCTGGGCCAGCGGGCGTTCGGGTCCTTGGCCAGGGCACGCTCCACGATGGCGCGGACCGCGGGCGGGATGTCGCCGGGCAGCGGGCGGGGCGTCTCCCGCACGTGCTTCATGGCGATCTCGATCGGGGTGGCGCCGTCGAACGGCCGGTGCCCGGAGAGGCACTGGTAGGCGACCACGCCGAGGGCGTACACGTCGGAGGCCGCCGTGGCCACGTCGCCGGCCGCCTGCTCGGGCGAGATGTACGACGCCGTGCCGAGCACCGCCCCGGCCACCGTCAGCTGCCCGACCAGCGCGGACCGGGCGATGCCGAAATCGGTCAGGACCAGCGTGCCGTTCGGCCGGACCAGCAGGTTGCCGGGTTTCACGTCGCGGTGCACGATCCCGTTGGCGTGCGCGGCCTGGAGCGCGTCGGCGGCCTGGGCCACCAGCGCCATCGTCCGGGCCGGGGTGAGCCGGCCGACCCGGCTCAGCGTCCGGGACAGCGCGTCGCCCTCGACGTACTCCATCACCAGGAACGCGATCTGCTGGTCGCTGCCGTAGTCGTAGACGTCGACCACACCGGGGTGGTTGATCGTCGCCATGGTGCGTGCCTCGCCGCGGAAGCGCTCGGCGAAGCCGGGCTCGTCCAGCAGCGCGGGCAGCAGAATCTTGACCGCGACGGTCCGGCCCAGCACGTCGTCCGTGCCGCGCCAGACATCACCCATACCGCCGCCGGCGATCCGCTCCTCCAAGCGGTAGCGCCCACCGAGCGTGACCCCCGGGCGGATCATGTCACTTTCCTCCCCCGCCGGCAGCGGCCTTCATGATGAGTCCGGCGATGCGGGCCGCTTCGGCGCTGGCGTGGCCACCGGAGACGTTCTCCAGCATGACGCAGACCGCGGAGACCGCTTCACCCTTGTCGTTGAACGCGAAGCCGATGAACCACCCGTGCGGGTCGGCACCCTCGGCGTTCTGCGCGGTCCCGGTCTTGCCACCGATGGTGAGACCGTCGACCTGCGCCTTCTTGCCGGTGCCGTTCTCGACGACGCTGACCATCATCTCTTTGAGCTGGCCGGCGACCTTGCTGTCGATCGGGCTGCTCTTCTTCTGCGGCGAGGCGGTGTAGATCGTCCGGCGTTCCGAGCTGAGCAGTTTCTGCACCAGGTACGGCCGCATCTGATCACCGCCGTTGGCCACCGTGGCGGCGATCAGCGCGCCCTGCAACGGGGTCATCCGCACGTCCCGCTGCCCGATCGAGGACTGCGCCAGCGCCGACTTGTCGGTGCTGCCGTCCGGGTTCGCGATGTCGCCGGTGTGGCTGGCCGCCACCGACAGGCCGTCCTTGCTCTCCAGGTTGCCGATCCGCAGGTCGCTCTCTTCGAAGCCGAAGTCTTTCGCCTTCTGCTTGACCTTCGCGGCGCCGAGCTTCACGCCGAGCTTGGCGTACCCGGTGTTGCAGCTCTCGGTCAGCGCCTCCTTGAGGGTGACCTCGCCGCCCGGGCAGACCTCGTCCTCGGCGTTGCGGATGACCGCGCCGCCCTCTTTGTAGACGCCGCCGGCCGGGATCTCGGTGTCGACGCCGTACCCGCTCTCCAGGGCGGCCGCCGAGACGACCACCTTGAACGTCGAACCGGGCGGCAGGGTCTGCGACAGCGCCCGGTTCAGCATCGGCTGATCCTTGTCCGCGTTCAGCTCCTTGTACGCCTTCGCGGCCGCGTTCTTGTCGTGGGTGACCAGCTGGTTCGGGTCGTAACTGGGCATCGAGACCAGCGCCTGGATCGCACCGGTCCGCGGGTCGAGGGCGACCGCCGCACCCTTTTTCGCCCCGCGCTCGTTATTGATCATCTGTTTCCAGGCGACCTCTTGAGCGTCGGTGTTCAGCGAGAGCAGCACGTTGCCGCCACCGGTCTTCTCCCCGGTGAACATGTCGGTGATCCGGTCACCGATCAGCTTGTCGCTCTCCCCGGAGAGGAAGTCGTTCTCGGTCTCCTCGATGCCGACCGCACCGAGGTTGACCGGCTTGTAGCCGAGGACCGGAGCGTAGATCTCCTTCTTCGGGTACACCCGGAGGTACTTCAGGGTGTCGTCGGTCTCCTTGCTCTGGGCAAGGGCATTGCCGCCGGCCTCGATGACGCCGCGGGGGCGTTCGTACTCAGCGACCTTCACCCGTCCGTTCCACGGGTGGGTGCGGTACTCGTCGGCCTTGTAGCCCTGGATCCAGTTCAGGTTCGCAAAGATCAGGCCGAACAGGACGAAGAGGACCACGCCGGACTTGCGCAGGGGGGCATTCACGGCTTGATCACCTCCGTCATGGCGCCGTGCAACTGGGTGGGTGCTTTCTTCGGACCCGGCCGGGCCGGGCCACCGCCGCCGGTCGCCGGGCCCCGGGCCGCGTTCGAGATGCGCAGCAGCATCGCGATCAGCAGCCAGTTCGCCATCAGCGAGGAACCGCCGGAGGAGAGGAACGGCGTGGTCTGACCGGTCAGCGGGATCAGCCCGGTGATGCCGCCGAGGATCACGAAGACCTGGAGGCCGAGGGTGAACGAGAGACCGCCCGCGACCAGCTTGCCGAACGAGTCACGCACCCCGATCGCGGCGCGCAGGCCGCGGATCGCGATCAGCATGTAGCAGACCAGCAGGGCGGAGAGGCCGAAGAGGCCGATCTCCTCGCCCAGGCCGGCGAAGATGAAGTCGTTCTGCACCTCGGGCACGGACAGCGGCGAGCCCGCGCCCGGTCCGGTGCCGAACAGGCCGCCGGTGCCCAGCCCGAGCAGGCCCTGGACCAGCTGATAGCTGTTGCCGCTGACCCGCTCGTAGTTGGCCTGCGAGAACGGGTCCAGCCAGATCTGGGCGCGGTCGTAGAAGTTCGCGAACGGGCCGCCGACCGAGGCACCCAGAAGATATGCCAGGTAGACGCCGCCGAAGAACAGCAGCAGGCCGATGATCAGCCAGCTGGACCGCTCGGTGGCGACGTAGAGCGTCACCACGAACAGGCCGAAGTAGAGCAGCGCGGTGCCGAGGTCTTTCTCGAAGACCAGGACCAGGAGGCTGAACAGCCACACCGTGACGACCGGGCCGAGGTCACGGCCGCGCGGGAAGTCGATGCCGAGGAAGCGCTTGCTGGCCAGCGAGAGCACCTCGCGCTTGCGGACCAGGTAGTACGCGAAGAAGGTGACCAGCATCAGCTTGGCGAACTCGCCGGGCTGGATCGAGAAGGCGCCCAGCTTGATCCACAGCTTGGCGCCGTTCACCTCGGAGAGGCTGCCGGGCAGCACGGCCGGGATCATCATCAGCACGATGCCGGTGAGACCGAGCGTGTACGCGTACTTCGACACGTTGCGGTGGTCGCGGATCAGCAGGAGCAGCGCCGCGGCCAGGATCAGCGCGATCAGGGTCCAGGCGAGCTGGCGACCGCCGATCCCGGAGAAGATCCCCGGCGGGCCCTCCTTGTCGTTGATCGCGTTGGCGATGTCGATGCGCCGCAGGAACGCCACACCGATGCCGTTGATCAGGGCGACCATCGGGAGGAGTACCGGGTCCGCGTAGGGCGCGACGTAGCGCACCACCAGGTGCAGGCCGAGGAAGAGGATGCTCAGCAGTGCGGCCGGGACCCAGAAGTTCGGCTGGAGCTTGTCGTACTTGTTCGCTTCCACGGTCGCGCCGAACGCGGCGACGAGCAGCATGGCCAAGGCCAGCAGCCCGAGCTCGGCATTACGGCGAGTCTTCAACCCCGGGATACGCGACATCTCACCCGTGGAGGCGGGTGAAGGAGCCGGTACGGCGGGCGCTGTCAAGAAAATCCCCAGACGTTGTAGGCCGTGCTCAGTCAGCGGTCCGGCAGCCGTTGTCGGCAGCCGTCGACCCGCTCTCGGACGGTTGAACGCTCGGCGCGGTTCCCGGAGCTGACGTGGCGGTGGTCACGGCCGGCCGCACCGGGGTCGACGCGGTCGGCGTGGCACCGGCCACCGCACAGACCGGCTTCAGGTTCGGATTGGACGGCTCGTCGTTCGTCAGGTCGGTGAGCGTGTTGCGCGCCTCGACCTGGCTGCCGGCGTGAATACCCTCCTTGACCCGCTCCTGGGCGACCGTGGTCAGGTCGTCGAGGCGGACGGTGCTGGTCTCGCTCACCGTGGAGAGGTCGAGTCCGGCGATCTGTCCCGGCACGCCGCGGAAGATGGCCAGCTGGCCGCCCTCGGTCGCGCCGACGTAATACTGATCCTGGGTGTACTGCCAGCCGGCCCAGAGGCCACCGCCCAGCACACCGAGCAGCACCAGGACCAGCAGGGTGGTCCGGACCGGATGACCGGCCGGCTCCGGATCACGGTCGAAGGTCTCGGTCTCCGGCTGGGCCGGGCGCGGCGGCGGCTGTTTCAGCGCGGCCGCCCGGGATGCCGGGGTGGAGGCGTCCGCCACGGTGGTGTTGCCCCGGTCGAGGGAGGCCGCACCGCCGACGATCGGCGCCTGCTCGACGATGTCCGCGTCGGTCGCGTCGGCGATCACCACGGTGATGTTGTCCGGGCCGCCGCCGCGCAGGGCGAGCTGCACCAGCCGCTCGACGCACGCTTTCGGGTCGGCGATCTCCCGCATCGTCTGGCCGATGGTCTCGCCGCTGACCACGCCGGACAGGCCGTCGCTGCAGATCAGGTACCGATCGCCCTTGAGCACCTGGCGCACCGAGTACTCCGGGTCGATGTCGCGGCCGTCCAGCGCCCGGGTGAGCAGCGACCGCTGCGGGTGGCTGCTCGCCTCCTCGGGACTGACCCGGCCCTCGTCGACCAGCATCTGAACGTACGTGTCGTCCTTGGTGATCTGCGCGAACTCACCCTTGCGGAGCAGGTAGGCCCGCGAGTCGCCGATGTGCACCATGCCGAACTTGCTGCCGGTGAAGAGCACCGCGGTCAGCGTGGTGCCCATCCCCTCCAGCTGAGGGTTGGCGTCGACGGTGTCCCGCAACTGCTGGTTCGCGGTGCCGACGGCGTGCCGCAGCGCGTCGACCAGCGCGTCCCCGGGGACGTCGTCGTCGAGTGGCGCCATCGCGGCGATGACGATGTTGGAAGCGACATCACCGGCGGCCATGCCGCCCATGCCGTCCGCGACAGCAAGCAGCCGCGGCCCGGCGTAGACGGAGTCCTGGTTCAGGTCTCGGATCAGACCGCGGTCGCTCTGAGCGGCATAGCGCAGGGTCAGGGTCATGGCCGTAACTCGAGAGACGTGCGTCCGATCCGGATCGGGACGCCAAGGGGGACTGGGGTGGGTCCGGAGACCTTACCGCGATCGAGGTAGGTGCCGTTGGTCGAGCCGAGGTCCTCGACGAACCACTGACCGTCCCGAGGCACCAGCCGGGCATGCCGGGCCGACGCGAAATCGTCGGTGATGACCAGGGTCGAATCCTCGGCGCGACCGATAGTGATCGGGGCCTCGCCGAGGGTGATCCGCGTGCCGGCCAGCTGGCCGGCGGTCACCACCAGTTGCCGTGCCGCCTTACCGCGCTTGGCCTTCGCCGGCCGGCCCTGGAGGATCGCGCCACCCACCCCCCGAGGGCTGGCGACGATGCTCTTCGACCGGGCCCCCGCGAAGAGGTCCCGCCGGATCACCCCGACCACTGTGAACACGAAGATCCACAGCAGGATCAGGAAGCCGAACCGGGCGACGGTGAGGACGAATTCGGGCAAGACCGCTAGCCGTCCACTCGGAAGGTCAGCGTGGTCGTGCCGAGCTGGATCATGTCGCCCGGGTTCAGCGCCACGGCGGAGACGCGCTGGCCGTTGACCATCGTCCCGTTCGTGGAGCCGAGGTCGGTCAGCACGACCTGGTTGCCGTCGTAGTCCAGTCGGGCGTGACGACGCGAGATGCCGACGTCCGGCAGGCGCAGGTTCGCCTGGTCGCCTCGGCCGATCACGGTCGAGCCCATCTGGAGCGGGTAGGTCCGGCCGTCGCCGGAGACCAGGCCGACGCTGCGCGGGCCGCCGTGACCACCGTGCGGCGGCGGGTAACCACCGTGACCGCCGTGCTGGTCATAAGGCGAGTACTGCGGGCCGGCGTCGTAGGCCGGCTGCTGCACCGGGGCGACCTCGCCACCGGTGTAGACCTCCGCGGTCACCCGGAACATGCCGGTGTCCAGGCCGTCACCGCGCTCGATCTCGACGATCACGTCGCCGTAGACCGTCCAGGCCTGCTCGCCGATGAACTCGGCCTGCGACTGCGCCAGCTCCTGCGCCAGGGCAGCCGCGTAGGGCGCCAGACGACCGTGGTCGTAAGGCGACAGATCGATCACGTAGCGGTTGGGCACGAGGGTGCGGCCACCGGCGAGGATGGCCTTGTGTGCCTCGGCCTCCCGCTGCATGGCATTCAGGATCTCCACAGGGTGCACGACACCCTTGAACACCTTGGCGAAGGCCCCCTCGACCAGGCCTTCCAATCGCTTCTCAAAGCGCTGCAGCACGCTCACCGGCTCCTCCTCGGGTTCCGAGGACATGATGGTATCCGGCGACCGCTTGCGCATCTGTAGCCCAAGAGCAGCCGGCACTTCTGACCCTCGTATGACGCCCCACAGCGTCGTGCTAGTGTTTCCTCCGTCGCGGGGCGATATCAACTCGCTTGGTACTCAACTCGCTTAGTGACGTGCGACAGCGTAGTCTGTCGCAGGCAGTAACCAGAAACAGCCCCGCAGGGGGCGGTTTCAAAGGTCACCGAGACCAGCTATATGATCTTAGGCGACCAAGTCACATGGGGATGTGGCGGAATGGCAGACGCGCACGGTTCAGGTCCGTGTGTCCGAAAGGACGTGGGGGTTCAACTCCCCCCATCCCCACGAGAAGGCCGGGGGCCCTCTGTCCGCGAACAGCGCGGACCGGGGGCCTCTCGTCATATCTGCTCCGGGGGCCGAGCCCCCGGAGACCCCGCGTCACGGTGGGCGCGGCGGGTGGCGATCGTCACGGTCCGCTTCGGTGGGGGCTCGTCCTTCGGACATCGAAATCTTCGATCAAGATCCGGTTTCCGTACGGCCTGGGCGCACGTTTCTGGCTCTCTTTCGTGAGGTCGTCCTTTGGTGGGGCGTCAACGATGGGGTGAAGTTGTGGGCGGCGGTATGCTCGCCCGCCTGTCGGGAAGTTCCGTTCGAGCGTGGGGTGTGGTCGTGTCCGCTGTGCCTGCTGGAGTTGACCAGGGGAAGCGCAACGTCCTTGGGGTGCTGGTGGATGCGACGGACTATGCGTCGGCCACCGAGCGGATCATCGCGGCGGCCCGCGAGGGGCGGCCGTACGCGGTCACCGCGCTGGCCGTGCACGGGGTGATGACCGGGGTGCAGGATCCGGCCCACGAGGCCCGGCTGAATTCGTTCGACCTGGTGACGCCGGACGGGCAGCCGGTGCGCTGGGCGCTGAACCTGCTGCACGGGGCCGGGCTGACCGACCGGGTCTACGGGCCCACCCTGACCCTCAAGGTGGTCGAGCAGGCGGCGGCCGAGGGGCTGCCCATCTATCTGTACGGCTCGACCCAGCCGACCCTGGACCGCCTGGTGCCGGCGCTGCTCGGGATGTTCCCGGCACTGAAGATCGCCGGGGTGGAGGCGTCCAAGTTCCGGGGCGCCCAGCCGGGTGAGGAGGTCGAGATCGCCGAGCGGATCAAGGCGTCCGGCGCGCGGGTCGTGCTGGTCGGGCTCGGCTGCCCGCGGCAGGAGGTCTTCACCTACGCGATGCGGCCGCTGCTGGACATGCCGCTGCTCGCCGTCGGCGCCGCGTTCGACTACCACGCCGGGCTGCTGAAGAACCCGCCCGCGTGGATGCAGAAGTACGCCCTGGAGTGGCTGTGGCGGCTCGGCCTGGAGCCGAAGCGCCTGTGGAAGCGATACGTGCTGCTGAACCCGGCCTATCTCTCCCGGCTGGCCGCGCAGAAGACCGGCCTGTGGAAGGCGACCCCGGCCGCGCCGAGCGGCGAGCAGGTCCACGGCTTCGCCGTCTGATCAGAATCGTCCGGGAACCGACACTGGGGCGCTGATCACACCCCCGGTTGCCGGTTCGTCCACAAAGGCCGTTCGGACGGTGGCGCCGAGTGCTCGGATGCTTACTGTCCGCAGCACGTAACCCCTACGGGTAGGTGCTGGGGGCATATCCCGGTTTCGCCGCGGGCCCGCCGGGTGAACGCTGTCGATGTGGACACCGCTGTGGACGTGACTCTGATCGGCACTCTCGCCGTCGTCTGGCTTACCGCCGGACTGCTGGCCGACGGGCTCTCGACGGCCGGCACCGCGCTGCACATGCGTCGCCGGGCCCGGCTGCTCACCGGCCTGATCGCCGCGGGCGCGGCGGTCTTCGTCGCGGTGCCGGTGGTCACCGCGCTGACTCCGGGGGTCTCCGCGGCGCCCACGGCGGCACTGCTCCCGGCCGTGCCCGCGCTGATCGTGCTGACCGCCGGACTGCGCCGGCTGAGCCGGGTGCGCCGCGGGGCGGGCGCCTTCGCGACCGCGCCGCTGGCGCCGGTGCCGCCGGGCCTGCGGGCCGCCGCGGCGCACCCGCTGATCGCCGCCCCGCTGCAGGTCGCCGGCCTGGCCGCGGTGGTCGGTCTGCCGCTCGCGGCCGGCCTGGTCCACCTGCCCGGCGACGGCGTCCCGGCCACCACCGGGTTCACCGGCTTCGCCGGCGTCGCCATCACGCTGGTCGCCGCCGCGGTCGTCACGATCGGCGTCCGTGCCGTCCTGCGCCACAGCCGCCTCGCCCCGCTGGTGCTCGCCCCGATCGACCGAGCCCGCGAACGCGTGCGAGCCGGCGCCTTCTGACGGACTCGCCGCTGGTGCCGGCCCTGATCGAACGCGTTCGCGTCGACGCTTGCTGACGCGCGGGGTTTGGTTTTGGCGGATCGTGACCACCCGCGGACGTCGCCCTTTCGGGTCGGGCGTCCTGGACGCGCCAGCGGCCAGCCCGGCCCGGAAGGGTCTGTGCCTACTGGCTCCGCTTCGCTCCGCGGCAAAACGCCTAGTAACCGGTGAGGAGGCAGGCAAGTTTCCGCCACCGGCACACCCCGCCGGCGTCGCAAACTCACTTGCCTCCTCACCGGCGGCGTTTTGCGGCGGGAGCGACGATCAGTGATCAGCGCGGATCCGAGTCAGCATGTCCTTGATCTTGAATCTTTGACCGGCGCGGTCAGTGCTGCTTCTTGGCCTCTTGGACATAGAGGAGCTCCAGGATGGACCGCGCCGCCTCGAACCAGCGGTCCAGCCAGTCCGACTGCGGCAGCGTGCCGCGCGCCGGCAACTCCAGGAGCAGGCCGCGGAGCAGCGGGTGGTCGGCCATCGAGCTGTTCGGCGAGCTGTCGCCCCAGCTCGCCGAAGCGAAGACCGGTTCGGTCAGACCCTGGAGGTCGAGGGAGGGCAGCTTGGCCGCCCGGTCGAGGGCGCTGGTCGGCTCGATGCTGTGTGATCGCCCGGGCGACCGGGTCGGCAGGCCCGAGCTGCCGCGCGAGAGAAGCTCGCCGTCCCCGTGATCGCCGTTCAGCGCTTCGCGCCGGCCCTGCCGGTACGCACTGACGCCCCCGCTGAATCGGTCCTGCGCCGTCGACGAGCCGTTGCTGAGGTTCTCCGAACCAATCGTCATCTGTCTGCCTTGCCTCGTGGAGGATCTGTCCCGGCCGTCAGCGCGGTCCGGTCCGCGCTTGGAACATTCAACGAGGCGCGCCGCTCAGGGCGACGGGAAAATCGGGCAAATAGCCCCACCCGACGCGTCGGCGCAGGTCAACGCGCCGACGCGGAAGGCTTCGAAAAGATCGAACCAGACAGGTCCGGCGGTTCAGAGGTCGAATTCGCCGTCTTTGGCGCCGCCGACGAAGGCGTCCCACTCGGCCTGCGTGAAGATCAGCGCAGGACCGGCCGGGTTTTTGGAGTCTCGCACCGCGATGGCGTCGTCGACGAACGCCACCTCGACACAGTTGTCGCTGTCCGCCCCGCTGCGGGTGCTCTTGAACCACTCCGCCCGGCTCAGGTCGATCCGCAGCCCTTTGACCTCGAATTCCACGATGGCTCCTCATGTCGGGGGTGGGTACCGATCTCGGCGGGATACGGAGTCGTCCGATCCGCCTCCATCGAGTCCCACCAAAAGATCGATGGGACCGTTCTGAATGGCGTAACGAACGGGGGTACGCCGAGACGCGCCGGAGGGTTGAGGTTCTCCGAACGGGGTAAACCCATCGGACAAGTTGGATCCTGGCAGCTCAGCCGCGTTTGGACAGTGATTGTCAGCGTTTGACGGTTATTGTCCGAAATGCTCCGAGCAATGTGGATCATGCGGCCAAAACTGTACACATCGGCGCCACCAGCGGAAGCTCCTAGATCACCCAGCGAGATGCCATGATCACGGACGATCACCAAAGTGGGACATGCAACTTGCATCGACGACACTGGTGGTGCAATCTTTCCGTACGGCTTGCATCACGCAACGTTCTTGCGTGAGGCGGCCAAGTCCGACGAAACACACCAAAGCGACGTCCAACATGGGGCGCCGAGCCACCGGAGGTCTCACGTGGACTTCCCCCGAGACAGGGTGGCGGGATCGGCGATGGTGACGTTCCGCAACTCCCTTCGATGGTTGGCACCGTTGAAGGCTTGCAAAGGTGCATGAGCCGGGCAGACTGGTGCATCTGTGTCACAAGTCCATCCCGCTGGGGTCTGCCGGGCAGACCTCAGACCATCAGGCAAAGATTCTCAGGGCAGGAGATGACGTGCTACTTCCTCGGTCCGGTGATGTCATTCACGTGACGAAGGCGGCGAGCGTCCAATTCGTCTCACCGATGCTGTTCCGGGTCATCCGGGTACACGACTGGCCGACGTACGAGGGTTGGGTCTGGCTCGACGGCTACGAGCTCAATGCGGCGGGGGACGCCGTGGAACGCCGCTCCATCTTTGTGCAGGTCAACGGCCTGCGACCGGTCGGCAAGGCCCCGGATCCCCGGGCCCGCAACGCCCGTCAGCCCGCCGCGCGTACCAATGCGGCTCCGACCCGATCGGTCCGGGCACACCGCTGAGCCGACCCGACGACGAGCGACCTTAGTCCTCGCCGGGCCCGGCGGTGGCGTCTCCGTTCGGCGCCGTCGTCGCCGTGGTCGGGCTGTCCGTCCGCTCGGCCGCGACGACGAGGGTGATCCGGGTGTCCGGCGGGACCACCTGGCCCTCGGGCGGATCACTGTCGATCACCGTGCCCGGCTCCGCGTCGCTGGGCCGGAAGATCACCCGGTAACCCAGTCCGGAGCGGGCCAGCGCCGCCTTCGCGTCGTCCACCGGCATGCCGCGCAGCGCCGGCACGGTCGCCTCGGTGGCGGCCGGCTCGGTCGTCGCGACGGTGCTGACCGTGGTCGTGGTCGTGGTCGCGGCGCTGGTGGGCTCGGTCGTCGGCGCGGTGGTCACCGGCTGGGTCCGTGTCGGAGTGGGCTGCGGCGTCTCCACGTCGGCGGCGGAGTTCCGCACGATCAGGTAGATGCCGAACCCGAGCAGCGCGAGCAGGATCAGCCCGACGACGCCCACCACGATCGGCATCCACCAGCGGCCGGCCGGCTCCTCCTCCGGCGCGATGACGCTCCAGTCCTCGCCGGGGTAACCGTTCTCGTCCGGGCGGGGCGGGCGTACCGCGGCGCGGCCGGTCCAGGCGCCGTCGTCCGCGGCGCGCGGGTCCGGATCCCAGTCGCCCACCGGCGGCATCGGCGTGGTCGAGGCCGCCGCGGCTTCCCCCGATCGGGTGGCATCGGCCGCCGGGCCCGCCTCGACCCGGGGGGTGTCGGCGACGGTCTCGTCCGCAGCCGGCATCGGACGGGTCTCGTCCGGCCGGGGCTCGCGCTCGTCCGGCATCGCCACTCCCTCCGCTCCGTACACCCACACTCGTCGCAGCGTCAAGGTATCGAATCTTGGTGTACCCGGGGGAGACGCACACGCAACGCCACCCTCGCGCTGACCAGGATGAGCAGTTCGCGGACATCGGCATCGGCCAGTACAGTGCGCGCATGGCCGAGAAGGGCTGGACAGCACAGACCGCCGCCGCGGCCGGGACAGCCGCCGGCGCCGGCGCCGCACAACTGGGTCTCGGCTACGGCCTGGGCGTCATCGAATGGCCGACCACGATCGCGGCTGCCGACAGCACCTGGCTCAACAGCCTCGGCTGGGCCACCTGGATCACCGCGAGTGCCACCGTGCTCGGCGCGGTGATCGCCGGCCGGCTCCGCCCGGATCGCGCGGGCCGGGGTCGCTGGCGCGTGCTCTGGCGACTCGCGCTGGCCGCGTCGGCCGGCCTGGGCGCCCTGGTCTCGGTGGCCCTGGTCGCCCTGCCGGCCCGGTCCGCCGCCCCGGCGCACAACCTGTTCTCCCACTCGCCCCAGCTGGTGGCCGTCGGCTATTCACTGATCGGCCTGTTCACCGGCATGGTCGTGGCGTTCTGGGCGGTCTCGTCGGCGCCGGTCGCCGCGAACCTGCTGGGCACCGCGGCCTGGCTCTGGGCGCTGGCCATCGCCGGGGTGGTGGCCGAGCTGATCACCCACCGCGACCTGGACACCTACCTGACCAGCTGGCAGTTCACCGAGTCCGGTGCGCCCACCCAGTACGGCGGCGTCTACTGGCCGAGCGCCCTGCTGACGCTGGCGGCCGCGTTCCTGATCGGGCTGGTCGCGGCCTGGCCCGCGACGCGCCGCGGTGACCTGGGTGTGGGGACCGCGACCTCGGGGGCGGTCGGCCCGCTGCTGGTGGCGCTGGCCTTCCTCGCGCTGGCGCCGCTGCTGACGAAGGCGACCGGGCCGCTTCAGTCGGCCTATCTGATCGCGCCGTACGCGGTGCTGGCCGGGCTGGGCGGGTCCGCGTTGATCGTGGCGCTCGGGCAGGCTCGGCAGAACCGGGCCGGAGCCGCGTCGCCGACCGGTCCGCGGGAGCTGGGGCCCGCACCGGGTGCGACGCCGGACGAGTCGGGTGCCGCGGTCGGCGTGGCCAAGCCCACCGGGCGGGTCATCCCCAAGCCGGCCCCGGCTGCAACCCCGGCCCCGGCCCCGGCACCGACCCCGGCCTCGCCGAGTCCGAAGCCCGCTCCGAGACCCGAGCCCTCGGAGGAGCCCTCCGACCAGCTCGGCCGTCGCAACTGGGTGCTGTTCGGAAAACGGCGTGCCGTCGAGAGCATCGCGGAGTCCGTGCCGGAGCCGACGCCGCCACCC
This sequence comes from Actinoplanes ianthinogenes, assembly GCF_018324205.1. Lineage (NCBI taxonomy): Bacteria > Bacillati > Actinomycetota > Actinomycetes > Micromonosporales > Micromonosporaceae > Actinoplanes > Actinoplanes ianthinogenes. The sequence continues at coordinate 4,751,041 of NZ_AP023356.1, read as the reverse complement.
CGGCCGCGTAAGGCCCGGCCCGCTCCGGCGCCCGGCGACTCTTTCGACGAAGAACTCGCCGCCGCGGCCCGGCCCAGCAAGTCTCCGGCGAAGCGCGCCACCGCCCGCAAGGAAGCGGCGGCTCGCCCCACCATCACGCCTCCGCCGGACAACCCGCCGGTCGCCCGGATCAACCCCAAGGACTGACCGGGCTCACCGCGGCCAGGTGTGCACCGGCTCGTTGAGCACGTGCAGGTCGAGGTAGAGCCGAGTCATCTCGCGCAGGGCGGCGGGCCGGGACAGCCCCCGGTGCTCCGCCGCGCAGACCGCCGCCGTCTGCCAGGTCGCGCCGTTGCGCCCGGTCCGGCAGCGGCCCTCGATGATCCCGAGCAACCGGTCCCGGTCGCCCGCGTCCACGCCGAACCGGTCCAGCCCCTCGTAGGCCATCGGCAGCAGGGTCTCCAGCACCAGTTCGGCGATGGGGACCTCGCCGAGCCCGGGCCAGCAGACCATGGCGTCGAGTCCGTCCCGGGCGCCGGCCCGGAAGTTGGCTCCCGCCGTGCCGAAGTCGAGCTGGGACCAGACCGGCCGCTCGGCCTCGGCGAGCCGGCGGACCACCCCGAAGTAGAAAGCGGCGTTGGCCAGCAGGTCGACCACGGTCGGGCCGGACGGCAGCACCCGGTTCTCGATCCGCAGGTGTGGCCGGCCGTCCATGACGTCGTAGACCGGCCGGTTCCACCGGTAGACCGTCCCGTTGTGCAGGCAGAGCTCGCCCAGCCGGGGCACCGCGCCGGATGTCCGGACCTGGTCCGGGTCCTCGTCGCTGAGCAGCGGCAGCAGCGGCGGGAAGAACCGGACGTTCTCCTCGTAGAGGTCGAACACCGAGGTGATCCAGCGCTCGCCGAACCAGACCCGGGGCCGCACGCCCTGCGCTTTCAGCTCGTCCGGGCGGGTGTCGGTGGCCTGCTCGAACAGCGCGATCCGGGTCTCCGCCCAGAGCCGGCGGCCGTGCAGGAACGGCGAGTTGGCGCCGAGCGCGACCTGTGCCGCCGCCACCGCCTGGGACGCGTTCCAGTAGCGGGCGAACCACTCCGGGGCGACCTGGAGATGGAACTGTGTGCTGGTGCAGGCGGCCTCCGGCACGATCGTGCCGCTGACGCTGCGCAGCCGTTCCACCCCGCGGATGTCGACCGGGAACTGCTCGCCGCGGGCGGCGACGATCTCGTCGTTGAGCGCGCGGAACCGTTCGTTGTCGGAGAGGTTCGCCAGGGTGAGGTGCTCCGGGGTGAGCGTGGGCAGCATGCCGATCAGGGCGAGGCGACTGTCTGCCTTGCCGGCGCGCTCCCCCGCCGTACGCAAAGCCTCTGAAATGTCTTTTTCGAAAGCGCCGAAACCGTCCGGGGCGATCTGCCGCGGGGGGACGTTGAACTCGATGTTGAACCGTCCGAGCTCGGCCTGGAACCGGGGGTCGCCCAGGTCGGCGAGCACCTCGGCGTTGCGCATCACCGGGCCGGCGTCCGCGTCGACCAGGTTGATCTCGATCTCCAGTCCGGTCATGCCGGTCCCGGGATCGAACACGTCGGTGTCCAGCAGCCCGCCGAGCACGTCCAGGCAGCGGCGCACCTTGTGCCGGTAGCGGATCCGATCCTCGGGCGAGAAGACCGCGTGTGCCAGACCTTTGCCCATGTGCCCTCCCGTGACGGTCGGGGACGAAACGGACGCCGATCACCACGCTGTGAACGAGCGGATACGTTCGGTCCACCTTCCCATCCCGGGGCGGCTACCGCCAGACGAGTCGAGGCGCCGCCCGGAGAACCGGACGGCGCCTCGACTGTGGACGGTGCGGGGATCAGCCCTGCTGGAGGACGGCCTCGCCCTCGATCTCGATCTTGATCTTCTTGCCGACCAGGACGCCACCGCCCTCGAGCGCGACGTTCCAGGTCAGGCCCCAGTCCTCGCGGTCGATCTCGGTGTGCGCGGTGAAGCCGAAGACGTGCTGCCCGTAGGGGCTGGTGGCGGCGCCCTCGAACTCGACGACCAGCTCGACCGGCTTGGTCACACCCTTGATGGTGAGCTCGCCGTCGAGGACGAACTCGGCGCCGGCGTGCGACTTGATCCCGGTGCTCCGGTACTCGATCGTCGGGTACTTCTCGGCCTCGAAGAAGTCACCGGTGCGCAGGTGGTTGTCCCGGTCGACCTGGCCGGTCTCCACGCTGGCGGTCTTGATCGAGGCGACGACCGAGGACTCCAGCGGGTTCTCCGCCACGGTGATGGTGGCACTGGCCTCGGCGAACTGACCGCGGACCTTGCTGACCATGAGGTGCTTGGCGACGAAGCCGACCCGCTTGTGTGCCGCGTCCAGCTCGTAGGTGCCGGCCGCCGGGAACTGGAGGCCCTCGAACTCACGAGTGCTGACGGTCATGACTGATTCCTTCTCTCCGAGGCGTTGGCTCTGCGGGATGCTTGTCTGACGGAACAACTATATGCTTGGCAATATTCCTCCTGTCAAGTGCCTGTTAGAGTTGACGACGTGAACACCGATCTGGACGACCCTCGTCTCACCGCGGTCGGCCTGCTGGCCGAGGCGTACACGGGTCTGATGAACCGCCTCGCCGCACAGTTCGAGGAGCACCGCCTCTCCACCGTCGAGTTCGAGGTGCTGATGCGCCTCGCCCGCTCACCCGGCCACCGGCTGCGGATGACCGATCTGGCCGGCCAGACCACCCTCTCCACCAGCGGGGTCACCCGGGTCGTGGACCGGATGGAGCGCGACGGCCTGGTCCGCCGCGAGGCCTGCCCGAGCGATCGGCGCAGCTCCTACGCGGTGATCACCGAGGTCGGGCAGGAGCGGCTCGCGCAGGTCCTGCCGGGGCACCTGGAGCTGGTGCAGAGGTGGTATGCGGGGCTGCTCCCGCAGGACCGCTTCGACCAGCTGCTCGACTCGCTCCGGACGATCCGGGACGCGGTCAACCCGTGCGCCACTGCGGGGAGTGCAGAAACGGTCACTCAGGCCTGACCTGAACCGGACTGACCGGCAGAACAACCGGCAGAAGGTACGAATCTTTTCGGTCGTGTGCGCGCCCCGGATACTGTGGCGGCCCAGGGGGATGCGGCGCGATCGAGGCGACATGCGGGGCTTATGGGGGAGTCTCGTTCTCGCCGCGTATGGGCGCGGCGTCAGCAGCGATCGGCGTTACGTGGGGGGCACGATTCACGCCGGTTAGCGCACGTCGCGCCCTGCCCTCTGTCCCGGCCTCCTGACCCACGTCAGAACACCGCTTCGGGTCCCGGGACGGCGCGGTCGGCCAGCAGGCGGGCATGGCGTTTCCGGGCGTCCTCCAGCTCGCCCTCGGCGGCGGCCCGCTCGGTGGCGAAATCGCGGACCGCGGACGGCAGCCGGAAATGCACCGCGTGGTCGCCGCTCACGCTGAGCAGACCGAGCGCCACCAGCCGATCCAGCAGATGCACCACGTCCGCGTCGACACCGTCCGATGTGTCCAGCAGAACCTCGGCCAGATCCCGCGACCAGCGGTGCCGGAAGACCGCGAGCAGCCGCAACGCCCGCTGCTCGGCGGGCGCCAGCACCCGATAGGTCTCGGCCACGACCGCCCGCAACGAGACCACGGCCGGCGGCTCGGCCGGCTCCTTGGGCGCGGCCGGGCCGGCGTACCGGTCCAGGATCTCCGGGACGGTGAGCACCCGGCCGCGGGCGGCGGCCAGCTCGATCGCCAGCGGCAGGCCGCCGAGCCGGCGGACCAGCGCCGCAAGCGGCGCGATCTCGTGCGGCGCAAGGCGGGTGCGCCGCACCCGGCCCAGCCGTTCCAGGAAGAGACCGACTGCGGGGTACGCCATCAGCTCCCCGACCGTGTCCACCGACAGGTTCACCGGCGGCGTGGCCAGCGGCACCACCGGCCACACGCGCTCCTCGGCCAACCCGGCCGGCTGCCGCCCGGTGGCCAGGAACCGCAGCCGGGGCACCTGCTCCAGCAGCCCGGCCAGTGCCTCGCCGACCGCCTGTGGCGCGCGGTCCACGGCGTCCACGAAGATCAGCGCCGGCCGCCCGTCCAGGTGCCCGGGCAGTTCCCGCGGCCCGGCCACCCCGAATCCGGCGGCCACGCTGCTCAGCAACTCCCCGGCGGCGATCTCGTCGGCCACCGCGACGCCGGCCACTCCGCCCGGATACACCCCGGTCAGCCGGTGCGCGACCACCACGGCGAGGCTGGTCTTGCCCACCCCGGCCACACCGACCAGGGTCACCCCGCGCGGCCCGTCGGTGGCGGCCAGCCGGGCCACCAGCTCGGCGATGTCGGTGTCCCGGCCGATCAGCTCGTCGAGCGGCGCCGGTGGGAGGACGACGGTGGGCCGGCCGCGCGCCGCCGCCAGGAACGCGTCGCGATCAGAACCGGTCAGCCGCAGCGCGCGGGCGAGCAGCTCGACGGTCGTCCGCTGCGGCCGGGAGGAACGGCCGCGCTCCAGGTCGCGGACCGTGCGCACGCCGATGGCGGCGTGCGCGGCCAGCTCCTCCTGAGTCAGGCCGGCCCGCCGCCGATGGGCACGCAGCACGGCCCCGAACTCGGGACGCTGATCGGACGCCATGCTGCGAAAATAAGCATCACGATCGATCGGGGTGTACCCGAGAGCCCGGTTTGTCGGGAAGTGGACTTCGAGGTTTGGGCTGCGTCAGAGGCCGAGACCGCGGGCGATCAGCATGCGCTGCACCTCCGAGGTGCCCTCGCCGACCTCCAGGATCTTGGCGTCCCGGTAGAACCGGCCGACCGCCGACTCGTTCATGAAGCCGTATCCGCCGTGCACCTGGGTGGCGTACCGGCTGTTCTCCATGGCGGCGTTGCTGGCGTTCAGCTTGGCGATCGCGGCGAACCGCTTGAAGTCCTCGCCGGCCAGCATCCGGGCGGCGGCGTCGTAGTAGCCCAGCCGGGCCACGTGGGCGCGCAGGTCCATGTCCGCGATGAGGAACTGGACGGCCTGGTTGTCGCCGATCGGGCGGCCGAAGGCGGTGCGCTGTTTCGCGTACGCCACCGACTCGTCGACGCAGCCCTGGGCCAGCCCGACGGAGAGGGCGGCGATCGCGATCCGGCCCTCGTCGAGGATCCGCAGGAACTGGGCGAACCCGCGGCCCCGCTCGCCGACCAGGTTGTCGGCCGGCACCCGGACGTCGTCGAAGGAGAGCTCGTGGGTGTCCGAGGCGCACCAGCCGACCTTGGAGTACCCGGGTGCGACGGTGAAGCCGGGCGTGCCGGACGGGACGATGATCGTGGAGAGCTCGCGGCTGCCGTCCGGGTTCGTCCCGGTCACCGCCATCACCGTGACCAGCACCGTGATGTCGGTGCCGGAGTTGGTGATGAACGCCTTGCTCCCGTTGATCACCCACTCGTTGGTCGACTCGTCGAGCACCGCGCGGGTCTTGATGCCGGCCGCGTCCGACCCGGAGCCCGGCTCGGTGAGACCGAACGCGCCCAGGGCCTCGCCGCTCGTCAGCTGGGGCAGCCACTGCTTGCGCTGGGCGTCGGTGCCGAACCGGAAGATCGGCATGGCGCCGAGCGAGACCGCGGCCTCCAGGGTGATGGCCACCGAGCTGTCCACTCTGGCCAGTTCCTCGAGGGCGATGCAGAGGGCGAAGTAGTCACCGCCCATGCCGCCGTACTGTTCCGGGAAGGGCAGGCCGAACAGACCCATGGCGCCCATCTGGCGAATCAGATCGTACGGAAAAGTCTTGTTCTCATAATGCTCGGCGATGACCGGAGCCATCTGCTCCTGGGCGAAGCGCCGGACGTTGTCCCGCAGCTCTGCCAAGTCGGCATCGAGCCGGAAATCCACCACTGCCTCTTCCCCTGTCTCTAGACCGGAGTGACGCCGTGCCGACGGCGGGAGAACGCGCGGTCCTTGTTCCGCGCGGCGGCGAGACGCCGGATCAGCTCGCCGCGCAGATCGCCGGGCTCGACCACGGCGTCCACGACGAGTTCGCTGGCCAGGCGCATGATGTCGATGTCGCGCTCATACTCCGCGCGGCGCTCGGCGACGAAGGCGGCGCGCTCGTCCGGATCCTCGATCGCCGCGATCTTGTTGGCGTACACCGCGTTGACCGCGGCCTCGGCGCCCATCACCGCGATCTTCGCGGAGGGCAGCGCGATGGTGGCGTCCGGCTCGAATCCGGGACCGGCCATCGCATAGAGCCCGGCGCCGTAGGCCTTGCGCACCACCACACAGATCTTCGGCACCGTGGCCTCGGAGATCGCGGTGATCATCTTGGCCCCGTGCCGGATGATGCCCTGTTTCTCCACCGCGGAGCCGACCATGAAACCGGGCACGTCGGTGAGGAACAGCAGCGGGATGTTGAAGGCGTCGCAGAGCTGCACGAACCGGCTCGCCTTGTCGGCCGAGTCGACGAAGAGCACGCCGCCCTTGAACATCGAGTTGTTGCCGAGGACGCCGACCACCTCGCCGTCGAGCCGGGCGAAACCGACCGTCAGCTCGCGCGCCCAGAGCGCCTGGATCTCGAAGAACGACCCCTCGTCGACCAGGCCCTTGATGTACTTGCGCATGTCGAAGGCCTGCCGCTCGCTGGCCGGGACGAGCGCGCCGAGGTCGGCACCGGACGAAGCGGACGCGGGCTGCGACGGGGGACGGTGCGTCCAGTTCTGCGGCACATAGGACAGATAGGTCCGGACGACGTCGAGCGCGTCCTGCTCGGTCTTGCAGAGGAAGTGCCCGACGCCGGACTCGGCGCAGTGCACCCGGGCGCCGCCCATCGCCTCGAGCGTGGTCTTTTCCCCGGTCACCATCTCGACCATGCGGTCGGAGCCGAGATACATGCTGGCGTTGCCCTCGACCATGGCGACCACGTCGCAGAACGCCGGGATGTAGGCACCGCCGGCCGCGGACGGGCCGAACAGCGCGCAGATCTGCGGGATCGAGCCGGAGGCCCGGACCTGGGTGTGGAAGATCTTGCCGGCACCGCGGCGGCCGGGGAAGAGGTCGACCTGGTCGGTGATCCGGGCGCCGGCCGAGTCGACCAGGTAGATCATCGGGACGCCGGTCTGGTAGGCCCGCTCGATGACGCGGACGATTTTCTCCACCGTGCGCGCGCCCCAGGAACCGGCCTTGACCGTGGAGTCGTTGGCCATCACGCAGACGTCGCGGCCGTCGATCCGGGCAGCTCCGGTGATCACCCCATCGGCGGGCAGTCCATCAGCCAGACTGTTGGCATAGAGCCCGTCCTCGACGAACGAGCCCTCGTCGGTCAGGAGCGCGATCCGTTCCCGGGCGAAGAGCTTGCCCTTCGCCGCATTCGCCGCGTGGTACCGCTCGGCGCCACCGGCCAGCACACGCTTGCGGACCTGCGCCAGCGCGTCCCCGTCCATCGACTCTCCCCCGCTCGGGCCCCAACTTTAACGATCGTTAGGTTATCCCAAAGAGTGGACGGACGGCAACGGGAGCCCCCGCGATGCGCGAGGGCTCCCGTCGTGGTCGTGCCGGGCGGAGATCAGCTCAGGCTGTCGAGCAGGTCCAGGCCACCCAGGCTGCCGGTCAGGCTGCCGACCGCGGTGCTCTCGGTCGACTTGCGGCCGCCGGTCTTGTCGCCGTACTTGTCCGGGCTGACGTCGCCGTAGCCCTTGTCGTCGTTCACGGCCGGGGCCTCGTCGCCGTAGCCGTTGTCGTCGCCCTTGACGTCGCCGTAGCCCTTGTCGTCGTTCACGGCCGGCGCCTCGCCGTTGTAGCCGTGGTCGCCGCGGACGTCACCGGTGTTGTCGTCGTCGCACTTCTTGGTGCAGTCGTCGCCGTCGTAGCCGTTGTCGCCCTGGACGTCGCCGCCCTGGTCACCCTTGTGGTGGTGCGGCTTCTTGACCCAGATGCGGTCGTCGCCGCCGCCGATCCGGTTCACGCAGAACGCCTGGGCGCTGGACGCGCCGAGCAGGCCGCCCAGCGAGTTGCCGCAGGCGTTGATCGGGGCGATGACCGGCGCGGCGAACTGGGAGCCGTTGAGGAACCCGATGTTGCCGAAGCTGCTCTGGTTCACGCCGTTGTCCCAGCCACCGTCGCCGCGGACGATCCGGCGCTGGCCCTCGACCTGGAAGCCACGGCCGCTGCCACCGACGAAGTTGGCACAGGTGGCCCGGGCCTGCGAGACCCCGAAGACCGAGTCCGCGTTGCCGCACTGGTTGATCGGGATGGTGATCGGCACGGCGATCTGGGTGCCGTTCAGGAAGCCGACGTTGCCACCGGTCGCCTGGTTGATCCCGTCGTTCCAGCCGCCGCCGGAGACCCGGCTGTGCTCCTGGACGTGGTTCACGCCGGTGCCACGAGCGTCGCTGATGCCGAACAGGCTGTCCGCGTTGCCGTTCTGGTTGATCGGCATGGTGATCGGCACGGCGATCTGGGTGCCGTTCAGGAAGCCGACGTTGCCGGCCGAACGCTGGGTGATGTCGTTGCCGCCGCGCGAGCGGTGCCCGCCCTCGACCCGGTTGACCCCGGCGCCGGTGGCCCGGGAGATGCCGCCGAGCGCGATGGCGTTGCCGTTCATGTTGATCGGCGCGGTGACCGGGGCGGCGAACTGGGTGCCGTTGAGGGCGCCGAGGTTGGTGTACGAGACCTGCGTGACCCCGTCCTGGCCGGCCGACGGCGCGAACCCGGCCTGCCCGGCCTGGGCCGCGACGGGCGCCATGAGCAGGGCGCCGGCAGCCATGATCCCGACGCTCAGCGTCTTACGAACCCACGTCTTCTTCATGAGGAAAGTGATGCCTTTCAAAAATGGTCAGCAAGGATTTCCGCGTATTCAATTGGCTGGTTCCGTTTTTGGGCGCAGCGGTGCCCTGGCTCGTTTTCTCCGGCCCTGACTCCGCGCGTCGACGTTGCGCCCGCAGCGGTGCAGTGATGGTTTTCCGGGCCACTGTGCGATTCGCCGCTTGTTCGCAAACGGTTCGGGAATCGTCGGCCCGTTACCGGGCGGCGGCCAGATGCGCGCCGCCGGGACCATCGTCAGTCAGGTGAGACGGTCGGCGCCTCGGCGTCGTTGCGCCGGGCGTCGACATCGGGCGCGACCGGGCAGCGGTGGCAGGCCACCGGGCCGTTCACGATCCCGGACGGAGGAACGGCCGACGAGCCGCCCTCCGGAGAACCTCCCGACCCACTACCGGCCGGGATACCGCTGACTGCCCCGAGGTTCGTCCGCGCCGGCGCGGGTCCGTCACCGCCGGGCACGTCCTCCCGGATCGTCTCCGGCGCTACCGGCCGGGCGGCCGGGGCATGCCGTTGGAGATGCGATCGGGAGTGGGCCTTGAGGCGCCGGACCGGGATGTACCGGGTCCGGGCCGACGTGGCCCGGGTGCTTCGGCTCGCCTTGGCCTTACCGGCCTTGACCTTGCCCACCTTGACCACCCGGGTCACGGCGGGCCGGGCCGGCTCGGCCACGGATTCAGCCTTGTCCGCCTCGGCGACCGGCTGCTTCTCGTCGTCCGCGTCCTCGCTGCTGGCACGCAGCGGGGCGGCCGCCTCGGGCAGCACCTCGTCGAGGGGCTCCTCTGCCGAGGAGTCGTACTGCGGGATCTCGGGTACGGACTCCAGCGGCTGGACGGCCGCCTTCAGGAGTTCGCCAACCACGGATTCGTGCCCGGTCGCCCGCTCCACGTTCTCCGTCACGGCCCCGAACCAGGAGCCGGTGATCGGCTCGGGCCCGGGACCGGCGGCGTGTGCGGCGGCGCCGGTGAGCAGCCAGGCCGCTCCGGCCAGGCCGCCGACGACGAGTGCACGCAGGACCCACCGGGAACCGGCACGTCCGGCGCGGCGCTCCGGCCGCCGCTCCGCCCCCTGGCTGTGGGGCGGCATGAGCGGGGAGCCGCCGGGGGTGACCGGCACGGAGCGGGACGCCGTGCGCGGCGTGCGCTCGACCCTCCAGCCCGGCATCGGATCCACCCCTCGTCGTCGACCTGATGGCCTTCTTGACCTCTTTATGTGAGATCAGGCGATATCGGCCACTCGGTATTGGTAACGACGTGAGCGAGCGGAAAGTCACGCGAACAAATCAGAAAAATGATCGCGGGAATCGGATCGGAAAATCACACCAGGCGGGTACGCGGACCGGCTCGCAGCACACCGGACGGAAGGGAGCGGCTCACCAGACGTTCGGCCAGTTCGGCGGCCTCGATCAACCGGTCGAGATCGATTCCGGTATCGAAGCCCATGTCGTGCAGCATGTGCACGACCTCCTCGGTGGCCACGTTGCCGGAGGCGCCGGGCGCGTACGGGCAACCCCCCAGCCCGCCGGCGCTGGCGTCGAACTCGGTCACGCCGAGCTCCAGCGCGGTGACGATGTTGGCCAGTCCGGTGCCCCGGGTGTTGTGGAAGTGCAGGAGGTCCGGGCGTACCTCGGAGAGCAGGTCGCGAACCCGGCGCGGCGTCGCCATCCCGGTGGTGTCGCCGAACGCGATGCGGTCCGCGCCGTCGGCGCGGACCCGGGCCACGATGCCCGCCACCCGCTCCGGCGCGATGTCGCCCTCGTACGGGCAGCCGAAGCTGGTCGCCACGATCACCTCGAGCGTGCCGCCGGCCTCGTGCACCAGCGGGATCAGCCCGGCGATGTCGTCGAGCGACTCGTCGGTGGAGCGGTTCAGGTTGCGCCGGTTGTGGGTGTCGCTGGCCGAGACCACGACCTCGATTTCCCGGAAGCCGGCGGCCAGCGCCCGCTGTGCGCCGCGGGTGTTCGGGATCAGCGCGGAGTACCGCACGTCCGGGTCGCGGGTGATCCGCGACCAGACCTCGTCGGCGTCGGCCATCTGCGGGATGGCCTTGGGGTGCACGAACGAGACCGCCTCGATCCGGCGCACCCCGGTCCGGCTGAGCGCGTCGATCAGCTCGACCTTGCCGTCGGTGGGCACCGGGTCCTCGTTCTGGAGGCCGTCGCGGGGGGCCACCTCGCGAATGCTGACAAAGCTCATCACTTCACCCCTTTCCGCATCCGGGAGACGATCGCGGTGTCGTAGTCGCCGGAGAGGAACTCCTCGTTCTCCAGCAGCTCGGCGAAGAACGGCAGGTTGTTCTTGGGGCCGGCGATCGCGAAGCCGGCGACCGCGGCGCGGGCCTTGGCCAGCGCGTCCTGGCGGTCGGCGCCGAAGACGATCAGCTTGGCCAGCAGGGAGTCGTAGAACGGAGTGACCGTGTTGCCCGCGGTGTAACCGGAGTCGACCCGGGCACCCTCCGGCTCGACCCAGGTCGTGATCTTGCCGGGGCCGGGAAGGAACCGCTTCGGGTCTTCCGCGTTGATGCGGAGCTCGATCGCATGCCCGGCCGTTTCCGGTTTCAGGGTGACGTCCTCACCGCTGGCGATGCGCAGCTGAAGCTCCACCAGGTCGATGCCGTGGATCAGCTCGGTGATCGGGTGCTCGACCTGGAGCCGGGTGTTCATCTCCAGGAAGAAGAACTCGCCGGTGGCCGGGTCGAGCAGGCACTCGACGGTGCCCGCGTTGCGGTAACCGACCGCCTCACCGGCCTTGACGGCCGCCGCCAGGATCCGCTCCCGCAGCTCCGGGCCGACCGCCGGCGACGGGGCCTCCTCGACCAGTTTCTGGTTGCGCCGCTGCACCGAGCACTCCCGCTCGGAGAGCGCGACCACCCGCCCGTCGGCCAGGCCGAGGATCTGCACCTCGACGTGCCGCACCCGGGGGAAGAAGCGCTCCAGCAGCACCGATCCGTCACCGAACATGCGCTCGGCGAACGCCTGCACCTTGCCGAGCTCGGTACGCAGCGCGTCCTCGTCGGCGGCGACGCCCATGCCCATCCCGCCGCCACCGGCCGCGGCCTTGACCATCACCGGATAGCCGATCGTCTCGGCCGCCGCGATCGCGGCGTCGACGCCGGCGACCGGCTCGGCGGTGCCGGGCGCGACCGGCACGCCGGCCGCGGCCATCAGGTTGCGCGCGTTGATCTTGTCGCCCATCGCGGTGATCGCGTCGGCGCCGGGTCCGATCCACACCAGGCCGCTCGAAGCGACGGTACGCGCGAAAGTCGCGTTCTCGCTCAGGAAGCCGTACCCCGGGTGGATCGCCTGCGCCTTGCGTTCCTTGGCGGCGGCGAGGATCGCGTCGGCGTTGCGGTAACTCTGCGCCGGATTGGCCGGTCCGATGCACACGGCCTCGTCGGCCTCCGCCACGAACGGCAGGTCGGCGTCCGCCTCGGAGTACACCGCGATCGTGCGGATCCCCAGGCGGTTGGCGGTACGGATGATCCGGCGGGCGATCTCGCCCCGGTTCGCGACGAGCAGCGACTCGATCATGAGGCTCCCTGTATGTCGGCATGCCGGCGTGCCCGGTGGGGCGGCCGGTGTTCCGTGGCCACCGGGAACCGGTGGGCTCCCGCGAGGCCTTTTGTCCTATTTGTAGAGTCTATCGCCCAGTGAGGGCATGCATGGTGGCTTCGCGCAGCAGGTCGGCCCGCCGGCGCCGCTCCACCTCGCCGCCCAGGAACGGCGTCGAGTTCATCAAGCCGAACGCGGCGTGCGCCAGCACCCGGGCCTCGGCCGCCTCCAGCTCGGGACGCAGCAGGGTGAGCACACCGACCCACTCCTCCACATAGAGCCGCTGCAACCGGCGGATCTGCCGGCGCGGCTCCTCCGGCAGCCGGTCCAGCTCGTGCAGGTGCAGCGCGATCACCGCGGGGTTGGCCAGCGCGAAGTCGACGTGGAAGTCGATCAGGTCGGCGAGCGCCGCCTCGGCCTCGGCCGGGTGCCGGGCGACCCGCTCGCGGCCACCCTCCAGCAGGCTCTCGCTCACCGGGATCAGCGCGGCGACCAGCATCGCCTCCTTGCCGGCGAAGTGGTGATACAGCGCCGGGCCGGTGACGCCGGCCGCCGAGCCGATGTCGTCCATCGACACGCCGTGATAGCCGCGGGCCGCGAACAGGCCCACGGCGATCTCGAGAATCTCATCGCGGCGCGACCGCCGCCGAGGCGCCGGCGGGGTGGTCCGGTGCCGCTGATCTACCGTCGTCACCTCGCCACTTTAACGCGTCGTCAAGTGGTTGCTTAACGGTCGTTCAGCCGATCGACGGCCTCCCGGGTGTCGGCGTACACGTCCGGGTGCCGCGCCTCGGCCGCCAGCGTGTCCAGCAGCGCCAGCGCCTCGGCCGGTCGGCCGGACCTGAGCAGCGCCTCGGCGCGCATGTTGGTAACCCGATCGGCGTCCTCGGTCGCCCCGATCGCCCGCAGCCGTTCCGGGGCGCCGTCCAGGTGCGGCAACGCCTCGGCCCAGCGGCCGCGGCGCATCAGCAGGTTGCCGACCTCGAAGGCGAAGACCCCGCGCCCCCACTGCACACCGGGATCTTCGGCCAGTTCGGCGGGGAGTTCAGCGTATTTGCGGGTGACCTCCGGGATCAGCCGCTCGGCCTCGTCGACCTGGTCGGCGTAGTTCAGCGCCATCAGCCGGCCGCGGAGCACCCGCAGCTCGCCGCCGAGATCGCCGGCCTCGCGCAGCGCCTCGGCCGCGGCCTGGAAGGTCAGCGCCGCCTCGGCGTCCCGGTCCACTTTGTAGAGCAGCTGCGCGGCGTCCTCGCCGACCCGGCCACGGCCGTGCGGGTTGTCGGTCAACGCCTCGATCAACCCGCGGTACAGCTCCAGCGCCCGGTTGCTGTCACCAAGATCACGATAGATGCCGGCCAGCATGTACCGGGTGTCGTTGAGCGGCTCGTCGAAGCCCAGTTTCTCGAACCCGAGCGCCGCCTCCTCGGCCACCTCGGCGGCCTCCGGCAGCCGGTCGGCCTGGAGATAGGCCTGCGCCAGGTCCTGCCGGGCGAAGACTCCGGGCTGCTCGGCATCCTGCTCGGCGCAGATCGCGACCGCCTCGACGAAGTCCTCGATCGCCTCCTCGGGACGGTCGAGGGCCATCAGCGCCCGGCCACGCAGGGCGTGCGCGGCCATCTCGGCCCCGGGCACCCCGGTGGTCAGCGACTCGGTCATCGTCGCGACCACCTCGGCCGGATCCTCGGCGAGCTGCCCGAGGATGGTGGCCGCCTCGGCGCTGGTCTGCGCCGGACCGTGCTCGCGGTAGAACTGCCAGGCCTCCCGGGCCGCCTCGCGCGCCTCGTCGTGCCGGTGCGCGGCGCCGCGGTTCCGCGACCGCATCAGCGCGTGGTACGCCACCCGCCGCGGCTGCCCCCACTCGGCGGCGTACTCGTCGGCCCGGTCGCCGGCCTCGTTCGCCTCGTCCAGGCGGTCCGCCATGAAGTACATCGTGGACAGTCGCAGCCAGGCGTTCGCCTTGTCCCGTGCGGTGCCGTGCTCCTCCTGGTAGGCGACGTCGGAGCGGACCAGGGCCACGTCCTGGACCGGGTCGCCCCGCTCGGCCCGGGCCCGCTCCATTGCGATCCGGGCACGCAGGGCGCTCACCCTGCCACCGTCGCCGGCCTGGGCGAACGCGACCACGGCCCGCTCCCAGGCGGCGATCGTGCCGTCGTGGTCGTCGCCGGGGAGCACGATGCCGCGGAAACTCCAGAGCCGGCCGCCCAGCAGCGGGTCGCCGGGCTCCGGGAACCGCTCCGAGTACGCCGCCAGCACCGCCCCGAACGCGTCGTGCTCGTCCTCGTCGAGGTGTTTCTCGGCGAGATCGAGCAGCTCGGTCTCCGTGAGGCCGTCCGGGATCTCGGCCGCCTCCGTCACGGACGGCGCTGCCGGAGCCGGAGCCGGAGCACGGCGGGCCGTCGGGGCGAGGGGCAGATCGATCCCGTACGGCTCGGCGGCCATCGTCTCGGCGACCAGCTCGCTCTGGTGCGCCGTGCCGTTGCGCGCGTCGAACCGGGCGGCCAGCTCGGTCGCGTACCCGGCCAGCTCGTTGGCGAGCGCGGCGGCGGTGACGTCCGGCCGGCCGGTGCGGCGGATCGGCGAGTCGCCGTGGCCCAGCGCCACCAGCCGGCGCAGCAGCGCCACGCACGAGGCCGCGAAGGTCATCCCGGCGGCCGGCGACGGCGCCCGGTCCAGCCAGTCGAGGTGCCGCTGCACGATCTCCAGGCCGCGGGCCTCGTTGCCGGTGCGCGCGCAGAACAGGATGTGGTCGCCGATCCCCGGCAGGTCGGCCAGGTTGCCCCGCTCGACCAGGTACGACCGGCGGTGGGCGTCGGCCGCCTCGGCGGGCAGGCCGGATTTCAGGTACGACACCATCAGCTCGCTGAGGATGGTGTGCGGCTGCTCGGTGCAGGACAGGTCACCGGCCAGCACCGGGCCGGCCAGCTCGACGGCCTCGGCGTGCCGGCCCCGCTCGTTCAGGTGGACGACCAGGGTGGTCGGGTCGCAGCCGGCGCAGTCGGAGAGCGGCGTGCGGGGCGCGGCGCGCCATTTCTCGAACCAGTCGTCGGCCTCCGCGTCGGCGCCGATGTGCCGGGCGACCAGATACCGATGCTTGTACACCGGCTGCATGCCGTGGCCGCCCTCGCGGTAACGCCGCTCCATGTCGTCGAGCACCGCGTAGGTCCGGGCGAGCGGAATCTCCGGGAACTTGGTGAGCGCGTTGACCATGGTCTTGAACAGCCAGAGCAGGTTGTGCGTCCAGCGCTCGTGGTACGGCTGCGGGTTGCGATCGAAATCGGCCACACACCAGGAGAAGGTGGCGAACGCCTTCACCGACTCGCCCCCGTAGATGTACGCCGTGGTGGCGAACAGCCGGGTGTAGAACGCCAGCGCCGGGTCACCGGCCCCGTCGGCGTGCCGCAGCACCTGCTCGACCAGGGCGATCTGGGCCGAGCCGTACGGCAGGTGGTGGGCCTCGTCCAGGACGCCCCAGAGCTCCTCGGCCGTCTTCATCGGGTCTCCTCCTCGGGGACGGCCCGGTCCAGCAGGCCCAGGAACGACGTGGTGAGCAGGGCGGCGTCGGCCGGCCGGATCGGGTGGTGGCCGAGCAGCAGCGCCTGCCCGTACAGCGACTCGACGGCGAGGGCGGCGAGTTCGGCGTCACCGAGCGCGGCCACCCGGCGGATCAGCGGATTGCGATGATTGAGCACCAGCTGGGGACGGTCGTTCGGCACCGTCGAGGAGAGGGCGTCGAGCACCCCGCCCCACAGGTCGTCGGCCTGGTCGCGGCTGGCGGTGAACTCCTCGTGGAAGGCGGCCGAGCGGCTCACCAGGTAGAGCGCGGGCAGGGTGACCGGGTCGAAGGCGCGGACCACCACCTCGCAGCCGAGTTTGTCCAGGCGGCGCTGGGCGGCCGAGAGGAACGGGCGCAGCCGCAGCTCGGCCTCGGCGTCGACGGCGGTGAACCGGGTGGTCAGGTCGGTCGGGTCGAGGCGCTCGGCACGCACCTCGGGGTCGGTGGCGGCCAGCCGCTCGATCAGGTCGGCGTCGTAGACGTAACCCCCGTTGATCAGGCCCACGTCCTGCGCGGCGGCGACCGCGGCGAGCTGGCGGAACTCGTCGGCGGTCGCGGCGTACCGCAGCACGCCGAAGCGGGCCCGGAACTCGGCCAGGGTCAGCTCGCCCACGTTGGTCTGCATCGGGTACCACTGCTCGACCAGGCGCAGCATCTCGGCGTCGTGCAGGGCCAGCGCCTTCACACCCAGGTGGTGGATCTGGAGGAACTGGGCGAGCCGGCGCGGGTCGGTGGTGGAGAGCCGGACCAGCCAGCCGCGCAGCTGGTCGGCGATCGCCTCGCGGGTCTCGGCGAGCATGCCGTCGTCGTAGAGCGCCTCGCGGCTCGCGGTCGGGCGCAGCTCGGTGCTGTCGACCACGCAGCGGGCGAAGAACGCCCAGTCCGGCAGCAGGCCCTCGACGCTCTCGGAGAGCAGCATCCGCTTGAGGTAGACCCGGTGGCCACCGCGGCTGGCCGGGTTGACCGGGGTGGGCAGCACGAAGGCGGCGCCGGACAGACCGGCGCCGGGCACGTTCAGCTCGATCACGTCGAAGGGACGGAAGCCCAGCACCGATTCCGCGTACGCCATCCGCTCGGCGGCCGGGAGCGCCCAGGGCACCGTCCCGGTGGTGACCCGGCGGCCGTCGACGCTCACCTCGACCGGCAGCAGCGAGCCGTAGAGCTCGGCCAGCTCGGTCACGGTCGCGCCGGTCAGGTAGTGCTCGGCGCCGCGGCGGGGCAGCAGGGTGACCGTGGTCCCCGGCTCGCGCTCGTCGCCGGGGCCCACCGCATAACGCCCGTCGGAGTAGCCGGTCCACAGGACCGGGTCGGCGCCGGCGCGCCGGGTGTGCACCCGGATCTCGTCGGCGACCAGGAAGCAGGAGAGCAGGCCGATGCCGAACTGGCCGAGGAACTCGTGCCGGGCGAAACCCAGCTCGTCACGTTTCGAACTGCGGCCGATGGTGGCGAGCAACTCGTGCACCTGCGCCTCGGTGAGCCCGATGCCGTTGTCGGTGATCCGCAGCGTGGCGCCGGTGGTGATCTCGACCCGGCCGGCGTGGTCCGGCCCGACCGCGGTGATCGCGTCCACCGCGTTCTGGAGCAGCTCGCGGACATACACGCGGGGGCTCGCGTAGAGGTGGTGACTGAGCAGGTCGACGATGCCC
Source organism: Actinoplanes ianthinogenes (assembly GCF_018324205.1). NCBI lineage: Bacteria > Bacillati > Actinomycetota > Actinomycetes > Micromonosporales > Micromonosporaceae > Actinoplanes > Actinoplanes ianthinogenes. Next base: position 4,733,559 of record NZ_AP023356.1, on the reverse strand, counting down.
CGTAGATCGACCTGGAACGTGTTGCTCACGGCGTCGCACGGTACCGGGTCCGTCCGACAAAAACGGGAGACTTTCGGGGCGGCTTTGCGAGCCGCCCCGAAAAATCAGTGCAGGCCGCCCGGCTCCCCGCCCTTGACGATCGGCGCCCGGACCAGGTTGCCCCACTCCGTCCACGAGCCGTCGTAGTTACGGACCTGCGGGTAGCCCAGCAGGTGGTGCAGGACGAACCAGGTGTGGCTGGACCGCTCGCCGATCCGGCAGTACGCGATGATGTCGTCCGCCGTCTCCAGGCCTAGCTCGTCGCGGTAGATCTTGATCAGTTCGTCGTGCGCCTTGAACGTGCCGTCGTCGTTCGCCGCCGACTTCCACGGCTTGCTGACCGCTCCCGGGATGTGCCCGCCGCGCAGCGCGCCCTCCTGCGGGTACGCCTCCATGTGCGTGAGCTCGCCGGTGTACTCCTGCGGCGAGCGCACGTCGACCAGCGACCGGCCGCTGGCGATGTGTCCCATCACCTGGTCGCGGAACGCCCGGATCTCCGCGTCGTTGCGGACCGGCACCGGGTACTCCGCGGTGGCGCGGGTGGTCTTGTCCCGGGTGACCGGGCGCCCCTCGGCCACCCACTTCTGCCGGCCGCCGTCGAGCAGCCGCACGTCGCGATGCCCGAAAAGACTGAAGACCCACAGGGCGTACGCCGCCCACCAGTTGAAATTGTCGCCGTAGAACACGATCGTGTCGTCACGGCCGATGCCCTTGGCCGCACACATCGCGGCGAACGCGGCCGGGTCCAGGTAGTCCCGGGTGACCTGGTCGTTCAGTTCCAGGTGCCAGTCCACCTTGACCGCTCCCGGGATGTGCCCGGTGTCGTAGAGCAGCACGTCCTCGTCCGACTCGACGACCACCAGGCCGGGAGTGTCCAGGTTCGCGGCGAGCCACTCGGTGGTGACCAGTTTGTCGGGGTGCGCGTACGCCTGAAGCGCCTGCGCCGGATCGTTCGATACGGACATGCCTGTCACGCTAGCCCTCCCTAGTCGGTCACCGGGGCCAGCACCGGGCGCTTCGCCGTGATCAGGTCACCGGAGGAGCGGCCGCGCAGGTGCCGGCTCACCCAGGGCGCCAGGTGCTCGCGGGCCCAGCGCAGATCCGCGCTGACCGCCAGCCGCCACGGGGTGGGCTGCGGCGCGGGCGGGACCAGCATCCAGTCCTCCTCGACGCCGACGCCGAGCGCGGTCAGCACGTGCCCGGCGACCCGCCGGTGCCCGGCCTCGGACAGGTGCAGCCGGTCGTCGCTCCACATGTCGCGATGCAGGTAGGCATGGTCGGCGAAGAGGTCGATCAAATACGCGCCGTGCCGCTCGGCGATCTCCTGGAACCCGTCGTTGAGCACCGCCGCGCGGGCGCCGATCATCCGCTGGCCGCCGGGGATGTGCACGGCGACGTCGGCGAACCGGAACATGATCACGTCGGCGCCGGTCGCCCGGATCCGGGCGATCACCGGGTCGATCTTCTCGACCAGCGTGTGGGGGTCGACCCGGGGCCGGAGGATGTCGTTGCCCCCCGCCGCGAAACTCACCAGGTCGGGCCGCATGGCCAGGGTCGGCTCGAGCTGCTCGGCGATCACCTGGTCCAGGAGCCGGCCGCGGATCGCCAGATTCGCATATCCGAACTCGGGGCCGGAATCGACCGCGAGCCTGGTGGCGACCAGGTCGGCCCACCCGCGATAGGTCCCGTCCGGATACTCGTCGCACATGCCCTCGGTGAAGCTGTCACCCATCGCTACGAAGCCACGCCAGGCCATTCCGCCCCCTAACGTCTGTTCAGCTTTGGTGCCGGATCAGTCTCCACCGGACAGCGAGCGAACGGAACGTGACGCTGGCGACACCTAGATAAGCAGGTGATTCAGTCACACCCGTTCTCTAGGCTCGGGGGTCATGCTGCTTCGGATGTCCACCCTGCTGCTCAAGACCTTGCGTGAGGAGCCGGCGGACGCGGAGGTGCCGAGTCATCGGCTCCTGGTGCGCGCCGGATTCGTCCGCCGCGCCGCCCCGGGCGGCTACACCTGGCTCCCGCTCGGCAAGCTGGTGCTGGACCGGGTCGCCGCGATCGTCCGGGCGGAGGTGATCGCCGCCGGCGGCCAGGAGGTCGCCTTCCCGTCCCTGCTCCCGCGCGAGCCCTACGAGGTGAGCGGCCGCTGGACGGAGTATGGCGACGACATCTTCACCCTGCGCGACCGCCGCGACGCCGAGCACCTGCTCGCGCCCACCCACGAGGAGATGTTCACCCTGCTCGTGCAGGACATGACCAGCTCCTATCGGGACTTCCCGGTGCTGCTCTTCCAGATCCAGACCAAGTTCCGCGACGAGGCCCGGCCGCGCGGCGGCCTGCTCCGCGGCCGCGAGTTCCTGATGAAGGACGCTTACTCCTTCGACCTGGACGACGAGGGCCTGCAATTTTCGTACGGCGTGATGCGCGCCACCTATCAACGCGTCTTCGAGCGCCTCGGCCTGCGGCACACCGTCGTCTCGGCGGTCTCCGGTGCGATGGGCGGCTCGGCGTCCGAGGAGTTCCTGGCCACGGCCGAGGTCGGCGAGGACACCTTCGTCGGCTGCACCGGTTGCGACTACGCGGCGAACACGGAGGCCGTGGTGACCCCGGCGCCGCCCATCCGGGAGGTCACCGCACCCCCGCTCGCCGTGCACGACACCCCGGACACCCCGACCATCGCCGCCCTGGTCGAGCTGGCCAACGAGCGCCGGCTCGGCGACCGATCCGACTGGACCGCCGCCGACACCCTGAAGAACGTGGTGGTCACCGTGCACCACCCGGGCCGCGGGGACGAGGTGGTGGCGATCGGCCTGCCCGGCGACCGTGAGGTCGACCTGAAACGGCTGAACGGGGTGCTCGCCCCGGCCACCGCCACCCTCTTCGACGACTTCGCGTCCCGTCCCGACCTGGTGAAGGGTTATCTCGGCCCGCAGGGCATCGCGGTGCGCTACCTGGTCGACCCGCGGGTCGTGTCCGGCACCGCCTGGCTGACCGGCGCCAACGAGGCCGGCAAGCACGCCACCGACGTGGTGGCCGGCCGGGACTTCACGCCGGACGGCACGATCGAGGCGGCCGAGGTCCGGGCCGGCGACCCGTGCCCGTCCTGCGCCGACGGCTCGCTGACCATGCGGCGGGGCATCGAGATCGGGCACATCTTCCAGCTCGGCCGGCGCTACACCGACGCGTTCAAGGTGGACGTGCTGGGCGCCGACGGCAAGCCGGTCCGGCCGACGATGGGCTGCTACGGCATCGGCGTGTCCCGGGCGGTCGCCGCGATCGCCGAGCAGCACCATGACGAGCGGGGACTGTGCTGGCCGGACGCGGTCGCCCCGGCCGACGTGCACCTCGTGGCGGCCGGCCGGGACGGTCAGGTGGAGGCGGCGCTGGCCCTGGGCGAGACCCTGTCCCGGGCCGGGCTCCGCGTGCTGGTCGACGACCGGCCGAACGTGTCGGCCGGGGTGAAGTTCACCGACGCCGAGCTGATCGGCATCCCACGGGCCGTGGTGGTCGGCCGTCGCCTGGCCGAGGGTTTCGCCGAGGTGCGGGATCGCCGCACCGGCGAGCGACAGGACGTGCCCCTTGTGGACGTCCCGGGGGTCATCGCGGCAACACTGGGATAGGGACGGATCGACGGCGGGAGGCGATGGCATGGCCAGGCTGGTGGCGGACGCGATGACCCGGCGGGTGGTCTACCTGCCCGAGGACACGGCTCTCGACGAGGCCGCGCAGGCGATGCGCGACCAGGGCATCGGCGACGTGGTGGTGACGCACGGCCCGACCATGGCCGGCATCGTCACCGACCGGGACATCGTGGTGCGGGCGATCGCCGAGGGCCTCCCGCCGGCCGGCACCACGCTCGGGGCGATCGCCACCCGTGAGCTGATCATGATCGAGCAGAGCGCCACCGTGGAGGAGGCGGTCCAGGCCATGCGCTCCCGCTCGGTCCGCCGCCTCCTCGTCTGCGACGCCGACCGCCAGGTGGTCGGCCTGATCAGCCTCAGTGACGTGGCCCTCGTCACCAGCTCGGCCGCCGCCTGACCCGGTCCGCCCGGTGACGGCGCTAAGTTGGTCTTCGTGACCGACATGCCGCCGAAGCTGGCCGAGATCGTCGAGGATTTCGCCTCCGCACCCCGTGAGGTGGTCCTGGAGATGCTGCTGGAGTTCTCCGACGCGGTGCCACCGCTGCCCGCCGAGCTGGCCGGGCACGACGGCATGGAGCAGGTGCCGGAGTGTCAGACCGCGTTCTTCCTCCGCGCCGAGGTGCGACCGGACGCCACGGTGACCACCTGGTTCGACTGCCCGCCGGAGGCGCCCACCACCCGGGCTTTCGCCGGCATCCTCGCCGAGGGGCTGGCCGGGGCGTCGGCGACCGAGATCCTGGCCGTGCCCGACGATCTCTACGCGCGGATGGGGCTGGCCCAGGCGATCAGTCCGCTGCGCGTCCGCGGCGGCACGGCGATCCTGGCGCGGCTCAAGCGCCAGATCGCGGACCAGGTGAACTAGGCCTCGGCCTGTCGCATCGCCCCCGAAGCTCAGAACCACCCTGAACGGAGAAGCGTGGATATCCAAGTCTGGTCCGATGTCATCTGCCCGTGGTGCTACATCGGCAAGCGGCGCCTCGAGGAGGCGCTGGCCGAGTTCGGCGGGGACGTCACCGTCACCTACCGGGCGTACCAGCTGGACGCCTCCCCGGTGCCGCAGCCGTTGCCGATCAAGAAGGTGATGGCCGAGAAGTTCGGCGGGCCGGAGCGGGCCGAGCAGATGTTCGCGCACGTCGCCGGGGTCGGCGCGAATGTCGGGCTGACGCTCGACTTCGACCGGGCGATCGCGGCCAACACGTTCGCGGCGCACCGCCTGATCGCCTGGGCCGCCGGGCAGGACCGGCAGGCCGACATGCTGGACGCCCTCCAGCGGGCGCACTTCACCGACGGGGTGGACATCGGCTCGCTGCCGGCGCTCGCCGAGGTGGCCGCCTCGATCGGACTGGACCCCGCGGCCGCGCTCGCCTACCTGGAGTCGGAGGCCGGCACCAGCGCCGTCCAGGTCGATCTGACCGAGGCGCGGGAGCTGGGCATCACCAGCGTCCCCACCTTCGTCATCGACGGGAAGTACGCCGTGCAGGGCGCCCAGGAGCCGGCTGCCCTGATCGCCGCCTTCGAGGAGATCGCCCGCCGCGAGGCCGTCGACGCCGGTCTATGACGTTTCACGTGGAACGGTATTGATACCGGTCCACGTGGACCTCAGCCGATCTCTTTGGCCAGCCCCTCGATCACCTGGGCGCCCGGGAGGGCACCCAGGGCCGGCCCGGCCACCGCGATCTTGCTGTGCCGGACGCCGGAACCGACGATCACGTGCGGGGTGGCGACCACCCGGGAGTCGACCAGGATCGGCCAGTCGGCGGGCAGGCCGATCGGCGTGATCCCGCCGTACTCCATCCCGGTCAGCGACACCGCCTCGTCCATCGGCGCGAAGCTGCATTTGCGGACGTCGAGAAGCCGCCGGACCACGCCGTTCACATCGGCCCGGGTGGTGGCGAGCACCACGCAGGCCGCGTACTTCGTCACCTCGCCCCGGCGCCCGGCCACGATCACACAGTTGGCCGACTCGGCAGGCGTGACCCCGTACGCCTCGCAGAACGCCGCGGTGTCCGCCAGGCTCGCGTCGATCGGCGCCACCAGCACCTGATCTCCGTCGACCGGCGCGTCCTCCGGCCAGACCGCCAGTGCCTTGGCCACCGGAGCGGCGAGCAGATCGGTTCGCGACTGAGCAGGTTCGGTCTGAAGGCTTCCCATCACGCCCGCCATCATTGCTCCGGAACCCGTCCGGCGGCCACCGACTCGCGCCGGTTTCCGAAGAGTCGATCTTTGTACTAGCGTGCTCAGCCCTGCCGCTAAACAAAACTAGTAGAGGCTGAACCCCCAACTATGTTGATACGACAGGCCGACACCACGGCCGTACTGCCCAAACGCCTGGACGCGCTGACAAGTTTGCGGTTCTTCGCCGCTCTCGCGGTTTTCGCCCACCACTTCACCGGACTCGGTGGAAAGACCGGCTTTGGGCGTTCGCCGTGGATCTTCCCGTATTCGCAGATGGGCGCGCACGGCGTCACGTTCTTCTTCGTGCTCTCCGGGTTCCTGATGATCTGGGTCTTCAAGCCCCAGGAGAAGGCCGTCTCCTTCTGGTGGCGGCGGGTCGGCCGGATCTTCCCGGTGCACCTGGTGACCCTGCCGCTCGCCATCTACGCCTTCTACATCGCCGCGCACGCCGACATCCACTGGGGCAGCCTGCTCTCCGCGGTCTTCCTGGTGCAGGGCTGGTTCCCGGGCATCACCCCGACCCTGCCCGGCAACCCGGTCACCTGGACGCTCAGCGTGGAGCTGCTCTTCTACGCGCTGTTCCCGCTGATCGCCCCGATCGTCGTCCGGATCCGGACCCGCTGGCTGGCCTGCGCGTCGCTCGCCGGCCTGGCCGCCATGTGGGCGATCAACTGGTACTCCGTCGAGAACTTCACCCCGGCGACGGCCAGCTGGGTGATGCGCCACCCGGTGCTGTACCTGCCGGTCTTCCTGCTCGGCATGACGCTGGCCCTGGCGATCCAGCGCGGCCGGCGGGTGCCGCTGCACCCGATCGTCCCGATCGGCGCGCTGGCGCTCTACACCTACGGCTACTACCAGGTCACCCTGCGGGTGCCCAAGGGCGTGCTGCGCGAGCAGCTGGACTACACGCTGCGGCCGACCATCGCGCTGCTGGCCGCGCTGATCATCCTGTCCTTCGTGCAGCGGGAGATCGTCGGCCGGCGCGGCATCCTGAACAAGACGCTGCTGATCAATCTCGGTCTCTGGTCGTACAGCTTCTACCTGATCCACCACGCGGTCAGCCGGCTGTCGACCTATGAGTGGGGCCGGATGCCGGACAACAACGCGGTCCTGTTCACCCTGCTCGGCATGGCCCTGGTGATCAACATCCTCTCCTGGGCGCTGTTCACCTACGTCGAGGAACCGGCCGAGCGGTGGTGGCGTACGCACATGCCGAAGTCGTGGCGCACCCCGCGCGACGCGGCCGGCGACAGCGCGCTGCCGCCCCGCCCCCGCGAGCGCGAGGCGGAGCCGGCGCAGGTCTGACGGCACCCCGGCACGCATGACGGCCGGCGACCGAGCTTCCCGCTCGGCCGCCGGCCGTTCCTGGTGGTGACGGTCGCCAGCCGCTCGGTCCCGGGATGCATCCGCCGCGACCGGACGCGCTCAGATTTCGGCGAATCATGCCGAATTTCTGAAACTGTGGAGGAAGGGTTCGCGCAGGAGCGCCGCAAGCCCCGCGTCGGCACGGTCAGCGGGCTTGCGCTGATGACCGGCGCCACCGCGATGACCGCGGTGGCGGGCGGGCATCACTCCGTGTTCGCGACGATCCTGCTCGCCCTGCTGGCTCTTGGCATGGCGCACGCCTTCACCGTGGAGATCCAGCGGCAGGCCCATCGCCGGGCCGGCCGCTGGGGCCGGCATGACGTGGTCAACACCGTGCTGCTCGCCGGATGGGCCGTCGGCGCGCTGACCGTCGCGGCCCTGCCCTACCCCTCCGGACCGGTGCGGATCATGGGCCTGCTGCTGACCTTCAGTTACACCGCGGCCTGCGTCTACTTCGTCGCGGAGCGCCGCCGGGCGATCGTGGCCCCGGCCTCGTCGGCCACCTCATCGGTGTCGGAGTCCTCGCCGGTCTGACGCTCGCCGGGTGGCATCGCCGGCAACACCACCATCAGCGGCGGGACCGGCACACCGCCGGTCTCGATGGGCAGCTCCGGCATCGGCAGCCAGTCCAGGCCGAGCGGCTCCGGTCCGCTGCCGTCGTCGCGCCCCACTCGTGGCTCACCGTCGGCCACCGCGACCGTGAAGACCGACGTCATACCCGACGGATACGGCATCTCCAGCACGTAGCGCAGGTCGCTGACCACCAGCCCGGTCTCCTCGAAGACCTCGCGCCGCACCGCCTCCTCGGCCGTCTCGCCGGGTTGCAGCCCACCGCCGGGCAGGGTCCACCACTCGCCGCCACCGGATCGCCGGCTGCGCTCGTGCACCATCAGCACCCGGCCGTCACGCACGATCACGGCGGCGGCGCGTCTTCGTTCGCTCACGGTCGCAGGCTAACGGTCGGGAAGTCCGCGCGCAGGATCCCCTCATTCCTTTGTGGATAACTGACAGACCACAGAACGGGCAAATGCGCAGGTACGGTGACCAGCGGGAACACCGTGACCCGCCATCGTGCGGCACATCACGTCCTCAACGCTGCGTGACGTGACACGAAACCGGGAGTTACCTCACCCGTCCGTCTTCATAGGATCTTGGCACGACGGCAAACGATGCTGCTCGATCGAAGCAACCACGGGGGAAGTCTGATGTTCCTGGTCAACCGCAAGGCGCTCGCCGCCATCGGGGCGGCCGCCGCCGCTGTCGCCGCCACCGCCCTGTTCGCCGCCCCGGCCCAGGCCGCCGCCACCACGGCCAAGGCCGAGGTTCTGGGCTCGCACAACAGCATCGTGAAGTTCGTCGCGGCACCGGGCCAGCGGAACAACCTGGTCATCACGATCTCCGGGAACACGGTCACGCTCAACGACCGGGTCGCCATCAAGGCCGGCAAGGGCTGCAAGGCGGTCAAGGGCGACCGGACCAAGGTGCGCTGCCACACCTCCCGGAAGCCGACCGAGCTCGCCGTCCAGCTCGGCGACAAGAACGACAAGGTCTACAACAAGACCTCGAGCCACATGATCGCCGAAGGCGGGGCCGGCAAGGACCTGCTCAGCGGCGGCTCGACCGGGGATCGGCTGTTCGGCGGCACCGGCGACGACACTCTCGTCGGCGGACCGGGCCGGGACACGCTCGACGGCGAGCAGGGCAACGACGTCCTCCACGGTCAATCCGGCAACGACTGGATCAGTGGCAGCTTCGGCGACGACACCGTCCTCGGCGGATCCGGCGACGACGAGATCTGGGGCGGCTACGGCGACGACGAGCTGCACGGCGGCTCGGGCAACGACGAGATCCATGGCGACGAGGGCCGTGACGCGATCGCCGGCGGATCGGGCCGCGACCGGCTTTACGGCGACGCCGGGAACGACACGCTGGTCGGCGGTGAGGTGGACGGCGACGTCCCGGACAGCGCCGACACCATCTACGGCGGCACCGGCGACGACATCCTGATCGGCCAGGCCGGTAAAGACAAGCTCGTGGGTGGCCCCGGCAAGGACCGGATCACCCAGTAACCCGCGGCAACGACGAAGCGGCCCCCACCCATCGGGTGAGGGCCGCTTCTCACGTGGAGCCCAGGGGACTTGAACCCCTAACCCCCGCCTTGCAAAGGCGGTGCTCTGCCAGTTGAGCTAGGGCCCCGGCTCGCGCCTCAGCGCAGGTCAGGAGCCGTGGTCGCCTCGTGCCACAGGGCCCGCTCGTCACTGGAGGCCTTAACCTTCTTGACCACCAGCGCGGCAGCACCGACGACGGCCGCAACAATCAAAAGCTTCTTCAGCATCGACTACCCCCAAGTCCGGGACCGCAGACGCACCAACCGTACCGTCAAAGCAGCAACTGCGAGAGCCCCGCACACCGTACCGTCAAAGCAGTAACCGGAAGAGGACTGCTCACCGCAACCACCGTAACGCGGGGTTTCCGGGGGCTCGGCCCCCGGAGCAGACAAGACGGGCGATCCATGGTTCGCGCTTTCCGCGAACAGGGATCGCCCGATCGTCCGTGGGGCTAGATGGAATCGAACCATCGACCTCAGAGTTATCAGCTCTGCGCTCTAACCGACTGAGCTATAGCCCCTCACCTGCGGACAGAACATTACCGCACCGGGTTGCGAGCCACCAAAGCGGGGGTGGCCCACAACCCGATCACATCGTCAGTCCCGTTCCGCGAGCGTCAGCTCGATGCCGCCGACCAGGTCGGCGCAGACGTTGTAGATGAACGCCCCGAGCGTCGCCAGCGCGGTGAACAGCACCACGTTGACCGCGCCGATCAGCATCGACGTCCCGATCACGCCCCAGGCGGTGATCCGGAAGGTGTTCGCGGTGGCGGCCTCGGAGCCGCCGCTGGCGTTCACCAGGTCCTTCAGGCTGTCGTTGACCGAGGTCCAGACGCCCATCGTGTCCAGTGCCAGGTAGAGCACCGAGGTCGCGACGACCACCACGATGAAGAGCACGATCGAGACCGCGAACGAGAACTTCATCACGGACCACGGATCGATCCGCTTGAGGTTCAGCCGGGCCCGGCGCGGGCCGCGCGCCGCGGCCGAGGAGACCGTGGAGCGGGCCGAGCGGACCGCTTCGGAGACCCGGGCGGCCCCCACCGCCGACGTTCCACCCGGACCGGACGAGGCCGCGGCCGGCCCACCGGCGGGCGCGGTGCGCTGCTTGGCGGCCCCGGGCGGGGTCACCGTGGGGGCACTGCCCGCCGGACGCGCAGCGGCGCCGGAGACGGTGCCCGGCGCCGCCGCGGGACGCGCCGAGGCGGCCCCGGGCGCGGCGCCCTTGCCTTTCGTCACGATCGGAACCGCCGCCGAGGCCTTGGCCACGGCCGGACCGCCGGGCCGCTTGGCCTCGGCGTCCGATGCGGTAGCGGATGGCTCACCGGGCGGCGGGGCCATGCCCGGCGCCCTGGTGAACTTCGGCGGGGACGGGGCATCGGCGGGGACAGCGGCGCGCCCAGCGGTCTCGCGTCCGTTCGATGCGGCACCGTCCTTCTTCGCCGCATCGTCCGGAGTCGCTGAGGTTCCCTGGCCCCCCGACTTCGCCTGTGTCTCCGGCATCAACTAGTCCTGTTCGTCAGGCTCGTCGGCATTGCGAGCAAGCGCCACGATGGTTACACCTTCAGGGAGGTCCATCAGCTTGACCCCCATTGTGTTCCGATCCCGTGTGCGCCGTACAGGCTTCACGGGAGTCCGGATGACACCACCATTGCTGGTGATGGCAAACAGTTCATCCTCCGGGCTGATCACCAGAGCGCCGACAAGTCCACCACGACGTTCCGTGATCTTCGCGGTGAGCACCCCCTTGCCGCCGCGCCCCTGTACCGGATACTCCTCGATCGGCGTGCGTTTGGCATACCCACCGTTGGTGGCAACCAACACATCGAGGCCCTCGCGGACGACCTCCATGGCGAGAAGCTCGTCGTTGTCGCCGAACCGCATGCCGATCACACCGGACGTCGCCCGTCCCATCGGCCGCAGCGCCTCGTCGGTCGCGTTGAAGCGGATCGCCTGGGCGTGCTTGGACACGAGGAGGAGATCCTCCTCGGGTGCCACCAGCGCCGCGCCCACCAACTCGTCATCCTCCCGCAGGTTGATGGCGATGATGCCACCGCTGCGGTTGGAGTCAAACTCGTCGAGGCGGGTCTTCTTCACCAGACCATTCTTAGTGGCGAGCACAAGGTATGGCGCGACCTGGTAATTCGGGATCTGGATGACCTGGGCGATGTGCTCGTCCGGCTGGAAGGCCAGCAGGTTCGCGACGTGCTGGCCCTTGGCCGTCCGGTTCGCCTCGGGCAGTTCGTACGCCTTCGCCCGATACACCCGGCCCTTGTTCGTGAAGAACAGCATCCAGTCGTGCGTCGAGATGACGTAGAAGTGCGAGACGATGTCGTCCTGACGCAGGGTCGCGCCGCTCACGCCCTTGCCGCCGCGCTTCTGCGATCGATACATGTCGACCTTGGTGCGCTTGGCATAACCCGTACGTGTGATGGTCACCACAACGTCCTCGCGCGCGATGAGGTCCTCCATGGAGACCTCGCCGTCGAACGGGATGATCTGGGTACGCCGCTCGTCCCCGAACTTCTGCACGATCTCGCCGAGCTCCTCGGAGATGATCGCCCGCTGCCGCTCGGGTTTCGCCAGGATGTCCTTGAAGTCGGCGATCTCCAGCTCGATTTTCGCCAGCTCGTCGATGATCCGCTGCCGCTCCAGGGCGGCCAGCCGGCGCAGCTGCATGTCGAGGATCGCGGTGGCCTGGATCTCGTCGACGTCGAGCAGCGTCATCAGGCCCTGGCGGGAGTCCTCCACCGTCGGCGAGCGCCGGATGAGGGCGATGACCTCGTCGAGCATGTCCAGCGCCTTGGCCAGACCGCGCAGGATGTGCGCGCGCTCCTCGGCCTTGCGCAGCCGGTACGCCGTCCGCCGTCGGATGACCTCGATCTGGTGCTCGACGTAGTACCGGATGAACTGCGCCAGGTTCAGCGTCCGCGGCACCCCGTCGACCAGTGCCAGCATGTTGGCGCCGAACGTCTCCTGGAGCTGGGTGTGCTTGTAGAGGTTGTTCAGCACCACCTTGGCGACCGCGTCACGCTTGAGCACCAGGATGAGCCGCATACCGGTACGCCCGGACGACTCGTCCCGGATGTCCGCGATGCCGGTGAGCTTGCCCTCCTTGACCAGCTCGGCCACCCGCTCGGCGAGGTTGTCCGGGTTCACCTGGTACGGCAGCTCGGTCACCACGAGACACGGCCGGCCCCGCTGGTCCTCCTCGACCTCGACCACCGCGCGCATCCGGATCGAGCCGCGGCCGGTCCGGTACGCGTCCTGGATGGCCTGCTGGCCCACGATCAGGCCGTAGGTCGGGAAGTCCGGGCCCTTGACGATCTCGAGGAGCGCGTCGAGGGTGGTGGCCTCGTCCGCGTCGATGTTGTCCAGGCACCACTGGACGGCGGCCGCGATCTCCCGCAGGTTGTGCGGCGGGATCTTGGTCGCCATCCCGACCGCGATGCCCTCGGAGCCGTTGACCAGCAGGTTCGGGAAGCGAGCCGGCAGGATCGTCGGCTCCTTGGTCCGCCCGTCGTAGTTGTCCTGCATGTCGACGGTGTCCTCGTCGATGTCCCGCAGCATCTCCATCGCCAGCGGGGACAGCTTCGACTCGGTGTAACGCATGGCCGCCGGCGGGTCGTTGCCCGGCGAGCCGAAGTTGCCGTTGCCGTCGATCAGCGGGTACCGCAGCGACCAGGGCTGACCCATCCGGACCAGGGCGTCGTAGATCGACGAGTCACCGTGCGGGTGGTAGTTGCCCATCACGTCGCCGACGACGCGGGCGCACTTCACGTACCCACGGTCGGGCCGGAAGCCGGCGTCGTACATCGCATAGAGGATCTTGCGGTGCACCGGCTTCAGGCCGTCCCGGACGTCCGGCAGGGCCCGCCCGACGATGACGCTCATCGCGTAGTCGAGGTACGACCGCTGCATCTCGACCTCGAGACCCACCGGCTCGACGCGCTGGGTCACACCGCCGCCGGTCTCCTCCGGGGAAGCGTCGCCGTCAGGGGGTTCGGGAATGTCAGTCACTGTTAACCCTTACTCAAGGTGAAGCCAGACAAATTCGGCCAAAGACCCGCGAATTGCTGTGGATAACACTGTGGAAAGGTGCCCTCATCTGTGGACACGTGACCATCGCGTCAGGACCACCGCACGATCAGATGTCGAGGAACCTGACGTCTTTCGCGTTGCGCTGGATGAAGGACCGCCGGGCCTCGACGTCCTCACCCATCAGCACGCTGAACAGCTCGTCGGCCACCGCGGCGTCGTCCAGGGTCACCTGGCGCAGCGTCCGCGTCTCCGGGTCCATCGTGGTGTCCCACAGCTCGTGGAAGTTCATCTCGCCGAGACCCTTGAACCGCTGGATGTCATCCGGCTTGGCGTTCGGCTTCTTCTGCTGCCGCAGCGCGATCAGCCCGTCCCGCTCCCGGTCGGAGTAGGCGTACTGCGCGTCGTCGCCCCGCTTGTTCCACTTGATTTTGTAGAGCGGCGGGGCGGCCAGGTAGACATGCCCCTGCTCGACCAGCGGCCGCATGAAGCGGAACAGCAGGGTCAGCAGCAGCGTCTGGATGTGCTGGCCGTCGACGTCGGCGTCGGCCATCAGGATGATCTTGTGGTACCGCAGCTTGCCGATGTCGAACTCGTCGTGGATGCCGGTGCCCATCGCGGTGATCAGCGACTGGACCTCGTTGTTCTTCAGCACCCGGTCGATCCGGGCCTTCTCCACATTCAGGATCTTGCCGCGGATCGGCAGGATGGCCTGGTACTTGCTGGACCGGCCCTGCTTGGCCGAGCCGCCGGCCGAGTCGCCCTCGACGATGAACAGCTCGGTCTCACGCGGGTCGGTGGACTGGCAGTCAGCCAGCTTGCCCGGCATCGAGCCGGACTCCAGCAGCGACTTGCGCCGGGCCAGCTTGCGGGCCTGCTGCGCGGCGATCCGGGCGCGGGCCGCCTGGTCGGCCTTCGTGATGATCAGCTTGGCGTCCGCCGGGTTGCGGTCGAACCAGTCGGCGAGCTGCTCGTTCGCCACCTTCTGCACGAAGCTCTTCATGTCGGTGTTGCCGAGCTTCGTCTTGGTCTGACCCTCGAACTGCGGCTCACGCAGGGTCACCGAGATGATCGCGGCGAGACCCTCACGAATGTCCTCACCGGACAGCTTCTGGTCGCCCTTGAGGAACTTCTTCTCGATGCCGTACTTGTTGACGATGGTCGTCAGCGCGGACCGGAAGCCCTCCTCGTGCGTGCCGCCCTCGTGCGTGTTGATCCGGTTCGCGAAGGTGTAGACCGACTCGCCGTACGACTCGTTCCACTGCATGGCGATCTCGACGCCCATGCCGGCCTCGTTGTCCTCGGCGCCGAACTCGATCACCGTCTTGTGGATCGCGCTCTTGGTGGCGTTCAGGTGCCGGACGAAGTCCGAGATGCCGCCCGCGTACATGAAGGTGACCTTGCGGGGCTCACCGTTCTCGTCCGCGTAAGCCGGGCGGCTGTCGGTGAAGTTGATGGTGAGGGCGCGGTTCAGGAACGCCATCTCCTGGAGCCGGCGGTAGATCGTCTGGAAGTCGAACTCGACGGTCTCGAAGATGTCCGGGTCCGGCCAGAACTGGACGGTCGACCCGGTGGTCTCGGTGGGCTCGCCCTTGACCAGCTCGTCGGGGACCGAGGCGGTGTACTTCTGCCGCCAGACGAATCCGTTCTTGTGGATCTCCACGGCCATCTTGGTGGAGAGCGCGTTCACCACGGACACGCCCACGCCGTGCAGACCGCCGGAGACCTTGTAGGCCTGGTTGTCGAACTTGCCACCCGCGTGCAGCACGGTCAGCGCCACCTCGACACCCGGCTTCTTCAGCTTCGGGTGCAGGTCGACCGGGAAACCCCGGCCGTTGTCGGTGACCGAGACACCGCCGTCGGCCAGCAGGACCACGTCGATCGTGTCGCAGAAGCCGGCGAGCGCCTCGTCGACGGCGTTGTCCACGACCTCCCAGATCAGGTGGTGCAGACCCCGCTCGCCGGTGGAGCCGATGTACATGCCGGGACGTTTGCGAACCGCTTCAAGGCCTTCGAGAACGGTGATGGAATCGGCACCGTACTCCTGATTGTTCTCTGCCACCCTCGGCCGCTTTCTCGCACCGGACCCAACGGGCCCCGCACGGGGTTGGCAGGCGACCAGCGGCGATCAGCGCGCACGACGCACCGGAGATGACACCGCGGGAAGAGCGGACCACCGGTGGAACCGTGCACGCCGGTCGCCGCGGACAGCCCGCGGATCGTGATCGGCTGGAAAAACCGCGTAGCGTGACGAACGTGGCTGCGTGTGACAGCCCCGGCACCGTCAAGCACAGTTTTCCCGGTCGCTGTCGATTCTACTCCGCCGAAGCGAGTTGGCGAGGGTCCGGCACCCCTTCCGGGTGCCTGAGAGTCCCGTAGCGCGATTGAGCCTGCCTCCCACGTCTCCCCCTACACGGAACAGCCCCTCCGCACAATGGCAACGCTGCGGGCCGGGCGCGCCTGCCGGGCGAGGCGCGAACTCACTGCCACACTGCCTGTCAGCGGCAGGCGACGGTGTCGTAACCTCGCCCGCGCGGGCCGTGCACGGCCGAACAGATCGCTTGGTCAGGTCGAGGAAGGGTTGCCCGATGGCGCACGACAAGGGCCTGGACAACGTCGCGGTGCACTGGCCGCGCACGGGTCAGTACTACGACCCGGTGGCTCCCGCCGAGTTCGTCGACTTCGGCGCGATCGCCGACGCCTCCGAGATCGCCGCGCCGACCGGCGCGCTCGCGCTGCACATCGCCAAGACCGGCACGGTGCGCGCGACCGCCTACACCGAACTGGTCGACCTGCTGCTCGGCCTGGAGGGCGTGCTCTACGCCACCGACGCGGCCGCCGAGGACGAGGACCCGGTGATCGACCCGGACGGCTGCGCCTGGATCGCCGGCGGCCTGGAGCGCTTCGTCGAGGGCCACGAGCAATTCGGCGACCTGGTCACCTTCGACACGGTCGCCGCGGTGATGCGCACCGCGATCGCCGGCGGCCGGCTCCCCGAGCAGCAGCTGCGCTGGCTCGACCACCGCCTGGCCGCCCTGCGCGACGACGCCGGCAACGCCCCACACTGGAGCTTCGCCCGCACCGAGCTGGCGATCCTGGCCGGTTTCTATCGCCGCTGCGCCGAACGCGGTTTCGCCGTCTTCGCTGACTATTAAAAACGGAAGATCAACTTCAAGATCCTCTTTTACGCGGGTCCGCTCGGGTGCGGATCGCATGCTCCCGCGCGGGCCGGGCACGGAGATCTGGCCGCTGGCGCGTCCAGGGCGATCTCCGCACCCTTCATTGTCCGCGGGTGGTCACCGAACCCCCGTGCCCTGCCAGCCCAAGCTCTCGTTCCGCCCACGGCCGGCCGCGACGGCCTCGCCGACCGTGACCAGCCGCAGTCCCCGCTCCGCCTGCATCCCCGCCGCGACGGCCTCGCCGACCGCGATCAGCCGCAATTCCCGCTCGGCCCACGGTCGGCCGCGACGGCCTCGCCCACCGCGACCAGCCACAGTCCCCGCTCCGCCTGCATCCCCGCCGCGACGGCCTCGCCGACCGTGACCAGCCACAATTCCGCTCGGCCCACGACCCGCCGCAAGGGCCACGCCCACCGTGACGAGCCGCAATTCCCGCTCCGCCTGCGGCCCGCCGCAACGATCGCTTCAACAGTGGCCAGCTGCAATCTCCGCTCCGCCTGCGATTCGCCGCAACGGTCGCCCGGTCGGTGACCGGCTGCGATCCGGCCGCCCCACGATCGACCGCAGCGGTCGAATCCTCTGCAGCCGATCACGACGCCTGCTGCGCCTTGCGATCGGCCACAATCATCGCTCCGCGCACGGCCGCCTGTAATTCCCGCTCCGGCTGCGACCGGACGCAACGGTCGCTCTGCCGCAACTGCCACCGCGGCCGCGCTACTCCTCTCACCGGCCGCGCTTCTCCCTCTCACCGGCCGCGCAACGACCCGCTCCACCAGCCGCGCAAACGGTCGTGCGGTCAGCCGCGCAAACGGTCGTGCCGGCGGCCGCGCAACGGTCGTGCCGGCGGCAGAGCTCGTCAGGCCGGGCTGGAGGCTCGACGACCTGGTTCGGCGAGAACCTGGGGCTGGCGGGAGAGCCACCACAGCTCGCCGCCGATCACGAGGAGCAGGACGCCGGCGCCGAGCGCCAGGATGATCGGCCACCGCATCGCGCTGCGGGCCGATGGCCGGTCGCCGCTGTGGAAACCGGTGCTGACCATCTGATTTCCGCTGCACAGGTTGGTCCGGCCGGCCTCGGAGAACACCTCATAACGGCCGCCCTGGGCGAATTGGACCCCACACGCCGCCGACTCGGTCTCCGCGGTCCGGACCGTCGCGACGTCGCCCGCCGAGCCCTTGAGCACCGACTCCACGGCGAACTCGACCCGCTCCCCGCGACCGGCCGCCTGCACCGAACGCACCACGCCGACGAAAGCCAGGTCAGCGCCGTCCAGCCCTCCGGACACCCCGCACGAACACGCCCAGGCCGGACTCGACGCCACCGGCACCGCGCCCAGCACGAGGAGTAGCAGCACCAGCAGCCGTCGTATCCCCATGTCTGTTACGACGCATCCCACTCACTTCTGGTTTCACACCAGCGAAAACTTCCTCATGAAGTTCGCCGAAAACACAATAATCGTGGCCAACTGTGCGGGGATCGGCACACAGCGTGTAACCGTGAACGCGCCAGGGGCCGGTCAGCCGTAGGTGTCTCGGGGCCCACGGCCCTGGACCCGGCGAGGACCCCGGCTCCAGGACGGCGCCGCCGGACCGTGGATGTTCAGCCGGGTGACCACGTTGTGTCCCACCTCGCCGGCGATCTGCTGGAGCAGCTTGCCGGTCAGCATCCGCAACTGGGTGGCCCAGGCCGTCGACTCCGCCTCCACGGTCAGCACCCCGGCGTCGAGTCGCACCGGGCGGCTGTGTGCCGCGATGTCCGGCCCGACCACCTTCTCCCAAGAACCGAAGACGGTGGCCTCGGCGCGCGGCCTCTCCCACCCACGGGTCTTCATCAGGCGCTGGAGCACCGCCCCGAACAGCTGCGGGTCCCGCGGATCCGGCCCCGGCCCGGAGTAACCCCGCAGCCGCCGCTCACCACCGCCGCCCCCGGTCCGCTTACGCGGCTGCCGGGCAGCCTCCCGCCGTCGCGCCAGAGCCGCATCGAGCACCGCCCGAGCCAACTCCGGCCCGGCCTTCCCCGCTTCCAGCCCCGGCGCCCCGCCGTCCGCACCCGCTCCCGCCCCGGACCCAGCTCCCGGCACAGCCTCAGCCCGGCTTGCAACTCCCGGTACAGCCTTGGCCCCGGCCGGGCTCCTGATCCAGCACCGCTCCGGCTCGCGGCTCCTGATCCAGCACCGGCCCGGCTCGCGCCTGCCGGTCCAGCCCCGGGCCCGGCTCCCGGCCCGGTGGGTGATCCGCTGTCGGCTGCGGGCTTGCCGTGCGTATCCCCCGGCATCACGCCA
Organism: Actinoplanes ianthinogenes; assembly: GCF_018324205.1. Classification (NCBI taxonomy): domain Bacteria; kingdom Bacillati; phylum Actinomycetota; class Actinomycetes; order Micromonosporales; family Micromonosporaceae; genus Actinoplanes; species Actinoplanes ianthinogenes. Next base: position 4,714,731 of record NZ_AP023356.1, on the reverse strand, counting down.
CCCCCTGTGGATAACCACGATCTCCGCCGTCGGCCGCCAGCCCGTCAACAGGCGCACCAGCCCCGCCGGAGTCGCTCGCCCCTGGCCGACCCACCTCGTCGCCCGTCACCGCGCCCAGCGGCCCGCTGAGACCCTCGAAACGGCAACTAGATCTCCGCCGGAAGCCTACGCCCACGCCAACCCGCGCCGCATTCTCCGCAAAGGATTGCGGTTCCCCGCAAACCGCCCACACAGTTGTCCACAGGCTGTTCACAGAGGTCTCAGAACGCACGGCGGCAACCGGCTCGGCAGCAACAAGCGTTTCAGGAGGCACGGCTCACCGTCCCGGTGGTCACGTCGAAACGCGCCCCGCGCAGCGCCGCCGGCACGTCCTCGGCCACCGCGCATGTCACCAGCAGCTGAGCCGCATCGGACACCAGCGCGGCCAGCCGATCCCGCCGCCCCGCATCCAGCTCGGCAAAGACGTCGTCGAGCACCAGCACCGGCTCGATCCCGTCCGAGCGCAGCAGGTCGTAGGCCGCGAGGCGCAGAGCCAGCGCGAACGACCAGGACTCCCCGTGGCTCGCATACCCCTTGGCGGGCAACTCACCGAGCGACAGCAGCAAATCGTCACGGTGCGGGCCGACCAGCGTGGTGCCGCGCTCCACCTCGGCCGTCCGGCGCTCCTGCATCTTCGCGAGCAGCGCCGCCTCCAGCGCCGCACGATCGGTGGTCAGGTCGTCGCCGAGCCGCGACGCGTAGGCGATCGAGGCCGCCGACTTGCCGGCCGCCACCGCGTCGTACGCCTTGGTCAGGTGCGGGCCCAGCGCCGCGGCGAGTTCCAGGCGGCCGGCCAGCAGCTCCGCCCCGTACTGAGCCAGATGGTGATCCCAAACGGTCAGCGTGGAGAGGTCCTGGCCACGGTTGCCGCCCACCTTGCGGGTCAGGTACGCCGTACGCAAAAGGGCGTTCCGTTGTTTGACCACCCGGTCGTAGTCGGCCCGCACCCCCGCGTAACGGGGCTGCCGGGCGACGAGCAGGTCGTCGAGGTACCGGCGGCGCTCGGACGGATCGCCGCGGACGAGTTCCAGATCCTCCGGGGCGAACAACACCATCCGCAGCGCGCCGAGCACCTCACGCGGGCGGCGTACCGGCGACCGGTTGAGCCGGGCACGGTTCGCCCGGCCCGGGACGATCTCCAGCTCGACCAGCAGCTCGCGTCCGTCGTGGACGATCGCGCAGCGGATCACCGCCGAGGTCGCGCCGAACCGCACCAGCGGAGCGTCGGTGGCCACCCGGTGACTGTCCAGAGTGGCCACGTAGCCGAGCGCCTCGATGAGGTTCGTCTTACCCATGCCGTTCTGCCCGACCAGCACGGACACGCCGGGATCGAGGTCGACGGCCACCCGCTCGTAGGAACGGAAGTCGACGAGCTCGACCCGGCGTACGTGCATGGGTCAGCGCTTGACGGCGTGGCCGCCGAACTGATTGCGCAGCGCGGCCACCGCCTTCATCGCGGGCGAGTCGTCCTGCCGCGAGGCGAACCGGGCGAACAGCGACGCCGAGATGACGTGCGCCGGCACGGCGAGACGAACCGCCTCGTCGACCGTCCACCGGCCCTCGCCGGTGTCGTCCGCGTAGCCCTTGATGCCGGCCAGTTTCGGGTCCTCGTCGAGGGCCCGGTCCAGCAGGTCGAGCAGCCACGACTTGACGACGCTGCCCTCGCGCCAGCTCTTGATGATCGCCGGCACGTTGTCCACGTGCTCGGAGGCCTCGAGGATCTCGAAGCCCTCGGCGTACGCGTGCATCAGGCCGTACTCGATGCCGTTGTGCACCATCTTGGCGTAGTGACCGGCGCCCGGACCGCCCGCGTGGGCGAAGCCGAACTCGCCGGCCGGCTTGAGCGCCTCGAAGATCGGCATGCAGTGCGCCACCGTCTCCTTGTCGCCGCCGACCATCAGGGCGTACCCGTTGGTCTTGCCCCAGACGCCGCCGGAGACACCGACGTCCATGTACTTGATGCCCTTCTTGGCGAGCCGCTCGGCCCGCGGGGCGTCGTCGGTGAACTTCGAGTTACCGCCGTCGATGATGATGTCGCCGGGGGACAACACCTCGGCGAGCGCGTCGATGGTCTCCTCAGTGATCTTGCCGGAGGGCACCATGGTCCAGACCACCCGCGGCGCGGCCAGCTTCTCGGCCAGATCGGCCAGGCTGGTGGCGTCGCTTACATCCAGGTTCTGGTCGAATCCGACGACTTCGTGCCCGGCAGCACGAAGTCGTTCCCGCATGTTGCCACCCATCCGGCCGAGACCGATCAGGCCGAGTTGCATGGTCTTCCCCCTAGAAGTGCGAATGTTCCTCGCTCAGTATCAGCGCGTTACCCGGATCGGCATGATCAGATAGCGGTATCCCGGGATGATTTCGCCGGATTCGCCAGCGGGGGAGATCACAGCGGGCTTGAACGCGTCGACGAACGAGAAGACCGCGGTGGGAGCGCCGAGGTTCTGCAAGCCGTCGATCAGGTACTGCGGGTTGAAGCCGATGGTCAGCGCCTCGCCGGTGAACTCGGCCTCCATCGCCTCGCTGGCGCGCGCCTCCTCGGTGGTGCCGGCCTCGACCACCAGGCCGTCCTCGCTGAAGCTGAGCAGCACGGGGGTGGTGCGCTCGGCCACCAGGGCGACCCGCCGGACCACCTCGACCAGGGCGGAGACCCCGATCCGGGCCTCGGCGTTGTGCGAGGTCGGGAAGAGCGAGCGGACCGGCGGGTAATTCGCCCCGTCGAGCAGGCGGCTGGTGGTGCGCCGGGTGCCACCGGCGAAACCGATCATGCCCTCGCCGGCGTTGCCCTGCGCCAGTGCCAGCGTCACCGAGCCGCCGAGCGGGCCGAGCGCCTTGGCCGTGTCGTTCAGGGTTTTCGCCGGGACCAGCGCGTTCAGGCTGATCTCCGGGTCGTCCGGGGTCCACTCGATCTCGCGCATGGCCAGCCGGTAGCGGTCGGTGGCCAGCATCGCCATGGTCGAGCCGTTCAGCTCGATCCGGACGCCGGTCATCATCGGCAGCGTCTCGTCCCGGCCGGCCGCGATGGCGACCTGGGAAACCGCTGAGGCGAACGTAGCGGCGTCGACGGTGCCCGCGCTGGACGGCATGTCCGGCAGGGTCGGATAGTCCTCCACCGGCATCGTGGGGAGGGTGAAACGCGCACTGCCGCAGACGAGCTCGAGGTGCGCGCCGACGGCGGCGATGTCGACCGGCTTGCCGGGCAGCGCCTTGGTGATCTCGGCGAGCAGGCGGCCGGAGACCAGCGCGGCGCCGTCCGCGTCCGCCTGGACCTCGACGGAGACCTGGCTGGAGACCTCGTAGTCGAAGCCGGAGACCTGCAGGCGGCCGTCGGTGACTCGCAGCAGGACACCGGCGAGAACCGGCACTGACGGCCGGCTGGGCAGGCTCTTGGCTGTCCAGGCCACGGCGTCGGCGAGCGCGTCTCGCTCCACCCGGAACTTCATGCTGTCCTCCGCGATGCTTCCTCTAGGGGTGTCGACCCCACTGAAACTCTATGGCGCTGACGGTGTTCACGTGTGCCCGACCCCGTCTCGTCGAAGCGAACCGGCCCCGGCGGCCGAAGGCGAACCGCATCGCCGGAACGAGGCGGATCCCGCCACCGGAGAGGGATCCCATCGCCGGAACGAGGGAGGCGGGGTCTTCGGTGCGATCCCGGCCGCGGTGGTGAGCGGATCGAGACATAGCTTCCCGGTATTCAGGCGTAGCCGGTAGTCACATCTTCGGCAAGCGGCGGTCCGGTCGGCGACAGGCCGGTTTCCCGTCCTGCCCTCCCGGGTACCGGGCGCTCCGCGCTCCAGGGCGAGGCCGTCCGCGAAGGACGGAGCGGTCTGGTGCTCTCGCTGCGAGGCGACAGCTCGATCAGCCCTTGCTTCTGGTGCTGCTCTGTCCCTGACCTCAGCGAGCCGGAAGGCAGCCAGCAGACCTTCCACACGCTGATGATTGCTTTTTAGTCCTCTTAGAGAAATAACTAGTCGTCTTCATAGGTCCTGTGCATAGTGTGGAAAACCAGCGTTTTCGCTGGTGACGGGGTTATCCACCGGTGATTCACATGTGGGAAACCGGGGTACAAACCCGGGTGCGCATCCACAGTCACGTGCCGCGCACAGGGTTATCCACCGTTGTCCACAGGCTATCCACCGGTAATCCACCGGTTTTATCCCCCGACCTGTGGACAGCGCGGCGGGGTCGGCGGTCCGTTGTCCCCAGAACCTTCAACAGGTAATCCACACTCCTCCACAGGCAGCTGACTAACGAGTCACCCGTCTGGGTTTATCCACATCGATATCCCCAGAAGTTCTCCACATCTGTGGGGTACGGGCGAGGCGTTGTCCACTGTCTGGGGAGAACGCCTGTGGATGCCTGTGGATTAGTGTGGATAACGTTGGCACGAAACGGGTCCGTTCTACCGTTGACAACTTCGAGTTTTGCGCCCTAGAAAGTTGGCATTGAGGAACGGCAATATCCCCAGCTCGGGCGCGAAACTGGGGACGGTTCTGTGGAAAAGCCGGGGTAAAACAGTGGATAACCGGTGTGTAAAGTGCGTTTTCCCAGCTCAATGCCGTTGACAGGTGCCTGTGGGTAACTCGATCCGAACGGGTGACGGGCGCGGCGGCCGGTTCGGCGGCGAATGATCTTTGTGGAGCGGCGCGGCGGCTGTGGAGAACGGACGTGCCGGTGCCGGCGAGGGCGGCGGCTCGCGTGGCTGTGGACGGTGACTCCGGGGGCGGGGCGGGGATCGTCCGTCGACGGGGCGTGCGAGGGCGGGACCGGAGCGACCGGGGGTGGGGATTCAGCCCGGCGGCCGGAAGCGATCCGGGGGCCGCCGGGCCGGGGTGGCTCGGCGGGACGTGGACGCTGCGGGTGGGGCGGGCCCAGGGCGTACGGAAATCAGGTGTTTTGCTGTTTGATCCGGTTGGTCAGCTCGGCGATCTGGTTGTAGAGCGAGCGGCGCTCGGCCATGTGCTGACGGATCTTGCGGTCGGCGTGCATGACCGTGGTGTGGTCGCGGCCGCCGAAGGCCTGTCCGATGCGGGGCAGGGAGAGGTCGGTCAGCTCGCGGCAGAGGTACATGGCGACCTGGCGGGCGTTGACCAGGACCCGGCTGCGGGAGTGTCCGCGCAGGTCCTCCAGGGAGACGCCGAAGTAGTCGGCGGTGGAGACCATGATCTGGTCAGCGGTGATCTCCGGGCCGGCGCCGTCCGGCATGAAGTCGCGCAGCACCTCCTCGGCCAGCGAGAGCTGCACCGGGGAGCGGGTGAGGCTGGCGAACGCGGTTACCCGGATCAGGGCGCCCTCGAGCTCGCGGATCGAGTTGGAGACCCGGGACGCGATGAACTCCAGCACGTCGTCCGGTGCGTACATCCGCTCCTGGGCGGCCTTCTTCTGGAGGATCGCGATACGCGTCTCGAGGTCGGGCGGCTGGATGTCGGCGAGCAGGCCCCACTCGAAGCGGGTGCGCATCCGGTCCTCCAGCGTCGCGAGCTGGCGCGGCGACCGGTCGGAGCTGATGACGATCTGCTTGTTCGCGTTGTGCAGCGTGTTGAACGTGTGGAAGAACTCCTCCTGCGTCCGCTCGCGGTTCTCCAGGAACTGGATGTCGTCGATCAACAGGATGTCGACGTCGCGGTATCGGCGCTGGAACGCCTGCGTCTTGTCGTCCCGCAGGCTGTTGATGAAATCGTTGGTGAACTCCTCGGTCGAGACGTAGCGCACCGAGCGCGCGTGGCCCAGGGTGGTGGCGTAGTGACCGATGGCGTGCAGGAGGTGCGTTTTCCCCAGCCCGGAGCTGCCGTAGATGAAGAGCGGGTTGTACGCCTTCGCCGGCGACTCGGCCACCGCGACCGCGGCGGCGTGCGCGAACCGGTTGGACGAGCCGATGACGAACGTCTCGAACATGTACTTCGGGTTGAGCCGGTTGCCGTCCTGCCCGCCGGGACGCGGCGAGGCGCCGGGACCGCGCAGGTCGACCGGCGGGCGGCCGGGCCCGTTGTCGCCGGCCCGGCTCGGCATCGGGTCGTCCCGGCGGTTGTTCTGCATCGGGGCCGGACCGAGCTCGTTGGGCAGCTCGTTCTTCTCCGGGGTGCGCGGCGGCGTCGACCGGTTGACCGGCGGCGGCGTGTGCGCGGGCGGCATGGCCGGCATCGGGTCGGCGAAGAGCGCCTCCTGCCCGTCGTTGCGCACGAAGGGCGCCGGCGGCGGGGCGGAGTGCTGCGCGGATCCGGTCGGGTACTGCTCCGGTGCGTGCTCCGGCGGTCCGAAGGTGGGCGGCTGGTAGGGCGGCTCCGCCGGGTATGTCGGCAGCTCCGGCTGATACGGCCTGGGGTCGGCGGGGCGCGGCGCGTCCGAGTAGTGCATCGGCTGCGGCTCGGGGCGGACCTGCGGCTCCGGCTGGACCGGGGTGCCGTAGACCGTGCCCGGGATGCCGCTGCCGTCCTCCGGCGGGCGAACCGTGACGGCCACCTGGATCGGACGGTTCAGCCGGCGGGTGAGCGCCTCGGTGATCGCCGGGCGCAGGCGCAGCTCGATCACGTCGCGGGTGTACGCGTCCGGAACCGACAGCAGCGCGGTGTCCTCGACGATCGCCCGCAACCGGGTGAACCGGAGATAGGCACGCTGCTGCCGCGAAGCGATCTCCTCGGACAATTCGCTGAGCGTGTCCTGCCACAGCTTGCCCAGGTCGACCTGATCGGCCACCGCCGCGCCACCCCCATCGCCACCGACCCCCGGTGGACCTTGTGTCCGGCCTTCCGCTGTGCCTGTCGGCGCCCGTGCAGGCAAACCGATCGGCTCCCCAACCCCAGCACAGTCAACGCGCTGAACACGCACGGCGCCACCGGCTATCCACAGGTTATCCACAACCCGTGGCGATGCCGATGGCGCTCCCGGCCGGATGGTCGGCAGAATCACCGGAGCCTGTAGCGGCGCGGGCTTGAAACAGGCTCACCGTGGCGAACGATCCACCTGCTTGTCCGGTTTTGGCCGCCGCCACGCGGTATGCGAACGGCCGGGTAAGACCAGCAACCGCGCACGCTAACAGCGCTTGTGGGGGGACTACAACTGCTGTCCCGCCCGTCCCGGACGCGTGCGCAGGTCGGGGCTTGATGAATCGCCGGTGTCGGCGTGCCGATCCAGGATATGGTTGACCGCTGCAACCGCCCTGCGTAGGGTTGAGCGGTTGCTCCGCCGCGCTCTGATAAAGTGGCGTCTTGCAGCGGATGCCCCCTGACGTAGTTGAAGACGGAGTTCTGACGTGAGCAAGCGCACCTACCAGCCGAACAACCGCCGGCGCGCCAAGACCCACGGCTTCCGGCTGCGCATGCGCACCCGTGCCGGCCGTGCCATCCTTTCCGCCCGCCGTGGCAAGGGCCGCGACAAGCTGTCGGCCTGAGTCGGCGGTTAGTCGGGCCGGAATGCCCAGGTAGTCGTGCTGGCCGCGACGCAGCGACTGCGGCGTAGCGCGGACTTCGCCGCAGCGATCCGCGGTGGCCGTCGGGCCGGCCGCGGGACCCTGGTCGTCCACCTGCTTATCGACGAGCCGGCGCACGCCACCACGGCGCGCGCCGGCTTCGTCGTATCCAAAGCCGTGGGCAACGCGGTGGTCCGCAACAAGGTTCGGCGCCGGCTGCGCCACCTGGTCCGGCCGCTGCTCGCCGAGCTTCCGCCCGGAGCCTCACTGGTCGTGCGTGCACTGCCGCCCGCCGCCCAGGCCGGGTTCGCCGACCTCGCCACCGATCTGGAGGGCGCGCTGGCGTCCGCCCGTCGACCCCGGCGGCCGCGATGAGCCTGGCTGCCCGGCTCCTGAGCGCGTGCGTCGTCGCGTACCGTCGATACTTGAGTCCGGTGCTGCCGGCCCGTTGTCGGTTCTACCCCTCGTGCAGTGCGTACGCCCAGGAGGCACTGGCGCGGCACGGTGCTCTGCGAGGGACAGGCCTGACGATCTGGCGGCTCCTGCGTTGTCATCCCTTCCACCCTGGCGGGTTCGACCCGGTGCCTGACCCAAGCCGTCACCGTCCTGCCGATGTGACTGGAGCTTAGATTGAGTCTCGACTGGATCTACTACGCCATTTCGTGGATCCTCCTTCGCTGGCATGCCCTGTGGGACGCGATCGGCATTCCGGACGACCGCGTGCTCGGTACCAACTGGGCCTGGGTCCTCTCGATCTTCTTCCTGGTGGTGACGCTGCGCGTCATCCTCTTCCCGGTCTTCGTCAAGCAGATCAAGAGCCAGCGGGCCATGCAGGCGTTGCAGCCCAAGGTGAAGGCGCTGCAGGAGAAGCACAAGGGTGACCGGGAGACGCTCCAGAAGGAAATGATGGAGCTGTACCGGACCGAGAAGGCGAACCCGCTGATGGGCTGCCTTCCGATGGTCCTGCAGATCCCGGTCTTCCTCGGTCTCTTCCACGTGCTGCGCCACCTGAACCCGGCGCTCCCGGAGAATCTGAAGACGATCTACGGCTGGTCGCTGGAGCAGTTCAACAGCGCGTCGGCGGCGCACCTGTTCAACGCCCCGATCAGCGCCAAGTTCGGGTCGACCCCGGAGGAGCTCGCCGCGCTCGGCGCGAACGGCACCACGGTCAAGATCCTGGCCGCCATCCTGATCCTGCTGATGATGACCACCACGTTCCTCACCAGCCGGCAGATGATCCTCAAGACCGGCTGGGCCGAGGACCCGCAGCAGAAGATGATCCAGCGGCTGATGCTCTACGGCATCCCGTTCTCGCTGCTGATCTCCGGCTCGCTGTTCCCGATCGGTGTGGTCATCTACTGGGTGACGAACAACCTGTTCACCCTGGCCCAGCAGCAGTGGGTGCTGCGGAAGTTCCCGCCGCCGCAGATGGCCGGCAAGGCCGGTTCGACCGCCCGCCCGGCGAACGCGACCGCCAGCGACATGAAGGCGAAGAACCCGGTGCAGCCGGGCCGCAGCGGTGGCCTGTTCAGCCGGAAGAAGGACGCCGAGGAGCCGGCCGTCCCGGTCGTCGACACCAAGGCGCTCGCGCCCAAGCCCGGCGCCAAACCGGTGAATCCGAAGAAGGGCGCCCGGCCAGCGAACAAACCCAAGGGATGATCGCGGCGCGAGGCCCGGCTCACCGGGCCTCGCGCGCTCCCCTTGCTACCGACCTCCCCGCGACACGTCCCCATGGCGGCGGCGCGGGAAACAGCGGACCGCTCGCGGTCCGGCCCGAGTGACAACGGAGATGAGACCGTGACCGACACCAGTACTCCCCCCGCTTCCGAGTCGACCGCCGCGGCCGCCCCGGCCGCGGAAACGGCCGCATCGGCCGACTCGGCCGCATCGTCGGAGGAGACCTCCGCGGAGGCGAAGAAGTCGGAGACCGTCACGTCGGACAGTGACCTGTTCCGGCAGAGCGAGATCGCGGCGGACTACGTCGAGGGTCTGCTGGACATCCTCGACTACGACGGCGACATCGACGAGCTGGTCTCGGCCGGCCGTCCGATGGTCGAGGTGGTCGGTGGGCGGCTCCAGCCGCTGGTCGGCCAGCGGGGCGCCACGCTCGAGGCGCTCCAGGAGCTGACCCGTCTGGCCGTCTTCCGGGCCACCGGCTCGCCGAGCCGGCTGCTGCTGGACATCGGTGGGTACCGCGCGTCTCGGCGCAAGGAGCTCGCCGCGGTGGCCCGCAACGCCGTCGAGAAGGTCAAGGAGCACGGCGAGGCGGTCCGCCTGGAGCCGATGTCGGCCTTCGAGCGCAAGTGCGTGCACGACGTCGTCAACGCGATCGCCGGGGTGCAGAGCGAGTCCGAGGGCGTCGAGCCGAACCGTCGCATCGTGGTTCGTGCGGCGGAGTGAGATGACCGACCCACGCTTCGGCGCGGGTGACGACGGCCCGGGTGTCACGACGCCCGGGCCGTCGTCTGTCCCCGCCTCTTCCTCGTCCTATGCGGCGCGTCCCGGGCTGGCGCAGAACGCGCCGTCCTCGTCGGCCGAGGTCTCTCGTGACGTCTCCGCGGTGGACGTGTCGCAGCCGCCGGCCGTGGCTCGGGAGGTGTTCGGCGATCGGCTGGCGCTGGCAGGGGAGTTCGCGCAGCTGCTGGCGACCGAGGGTGTGGTGCGCGGGCTGATCGGCCCGCGCGAGACGCCGCGCATCTGGGAACGTCACCTGGTCAACTGTGGGGTTATCACCCATTTATTCCCTATCGGCGCTTCTGTCGTAGACGTGGGCTCCGGGGCCGGTTTGCCCGGTATCGTGCTCGCAGTGGCTCGACCGGATCTTGGCATCACGCTGGTCGAGCCGCTGGCTCGGCGTACCGCTTTCCTGACCGAGGTGGTCGACGAGCTGGGCCTGGACAACGTCACGGTCGTCCGCGGGCGGGCCGAGGAGGTCGTCGGGCAGGTCGGTGAGGCGGACGTGGTCACCGCTCGGGCGGTGGCGGCGCTGGACAAGCTTGCCGGGTGGTGCCTGCCGCTGGCTCGGGTCGGGGGCAGGTTGCTGGCGCTCAAGGGGTCGTCGGCGGAGGAGGAGATCGACGAGCACCGGGCCGCGATCGCGCGGATCGGTGGTGGCGAGCCGGTGATCCGGCTCTGCGGGGTCGGGTTGATCGATCCGCCGGCGACGGTCGTGGAGGTCGTCAAGGAGCGGGCCGTGGGGGGCTCGGGTGCGCGGTCGGGCTCGGGTTCCGGTGTGGGCTCGGGCGGGCCGGTTCGGGGTGCGGGTAAGGGTTCGGGTGGTCGCCGGTCCGGGGGCGCCCGGGGATCGGATCAGGGCCGCGGTGGCGGGCGGGGGAACAACCGGAGGGGTTAGATGTCCAGGCGGGGTGCGAAGAAGCGGCATGCGCGCAAGGCGCGCCCCGATCAGGCATTTGAGGTACGCCCAGAGCAGCGTGACGTGGCGTCGCCTCGTAGCGCTGTCCCGGACGACGCCTCTTCGGCCTCCGCGCTGGGGGCCTCGTCTGGGCCGGTGGCGTCGGTTCTCCCCGGTGCTTCCGCGTCGGCTGCCTCGACTGCACAGCTCGCGTCGACGGGCTCGGCTGGTCCCGCGTCGGCCGGCTCGTCTGGGCTGTTGGCGTCGGCTGCCCCCGGTGCTCCCGCGGTGGCTGGCTCATCCTCTGAAGCCGGCGACTGCCCGCAGTCCTCCGGTCCGGGCGTGCGTGGGCCTGATGGCGTCGTTTCTGACGAGGCTGAGTCGCGTCCGCGGGGAGGACGAGGGAACCAGGCGCGGGTGTCGGGCGTAGAGGCGGGGGCGTCGCGGAACCGGAGGCAGCCGGGCTCCACGGAGGGGCGTTCCCGGAACGCTCGCCATTCTGGGCCGGCTGCCGATGAGGGCGGACGGCGGTCGCGTTTCGGCTGGGGTTCTTCGGGGACCGCGGATGGCGATGTTTCACGGGAAACGTGGGGGACGGGATCGGGAGTTGGACGGCGGGGTGCGGGCTCTGGGCGTACGGAAAAGGGCGTTGTGGACGCGGTCGGCGTGGAAGCGGACCTGTCAGGAACGGACGGCCCGGACACCGGCGGGGTTGATGGGTATGGCGGCACTTTGCGGCTTGTGTCGGGCGTGATGGTGTTTGTCGGTGCCGCGGAGGGTGACGAGGCGGCGTTGCGCTCGACTCATCCTGTGCACGGAGATGGCAACGGTCGCCCGCCGGCCGTAGGCTGGCCAGGCGTCGATAGTGTGGACCGGATCTCTCCCGCCGGCCTTCACGATCAACTGGCCGACCCATTCCTAGCCAACAGGGATAAAGCGGTGCATGAGTACGGTGTTTCACGTGAAACCGAGTCGCCTCTCGACCGGTCGTCGGGAGTGAATGCAGGCGGACTGCGCGCCGGTGAGCAGGGCGTTCCTCAGCCCCGCCCAGGTGGGTACGGTCCTGCGGCCTCCCACGGCTACGGCGCGCCCGCGCCACATCACCCGGACGACTTCCGTGGACCCGCGCCGGCGCCTCGGTCCGGTCCCCCAGCGGTCGGACAGGTGTCCGTCTCGCCGATTTCGGCGGCGCCCGCCGCGAGTGTCCCCGTTTCTGGTGCATCTGTTCAGCCCGACGAGCATGTTTCACGTGAAACGCCGAGCGTGGATGAGGACGATCCGCCCCTGGCCATGGAAGCGTTGCGAGCTGTGCAGATCCTCAACCCGAGCGGCGAGATCATCATGCCGCGCCCGGACCACCCACGGGTGATTTGCGTCGCCAATCAGAAGGGCGGCGTCGGGAAGACGACCACCACGGTGAACTTGGCGGTGGCGCTCGCGCTGCACGGCAACCGGGTGCTGGTGGTCGACCTGGACCCGCAGGGCAATGCCTCCACCGGTCTCAACGTGCCGCACCACGCCGGTGTGCCGGACGTCTACGACTGCCTGATCGACAACGTGCCGCTGGCCGAGGTTGCTCAGGCGGTCGAGGGTATCCCGAACCTGTTCTGTGTCCCGGCCACGATCGACCTGGCCGGCGCCGAGATCGAGCTGGTGTCGGTGGTGGCCCGTGAGTCGCGGTTGCAGCGCGCGATCAACGGACATCCGGAGAAGTTCGACTACGTCTTCATCGACTGCCCGCCATCGCTCGGTCTGCTGACCGTCAACGCGCTCTGTGCGGCGCAGGAGGTTCTGATCCCGATCCAGTGCGAGTACTACGCGCTGGAGGGGCTGAACCAGCTGATCAACAACATCAACCTGGTGCGCCAGCACCTGAACCCGACGCTGGACGTCTCCACCATCCTGCTGACCATGTACGACCGGCGTACTCGCCTGGCCGATGCCGTGGAGCAGGACGTGCGGAACCACTTCGGAGCCAAGGTTCTGAACGCGGTGATCCCCCGGAACGTGCGGGTGTCGGAGGCTCCGAGCTACGGCCAGTCGGTGATGACCTACGATCCGGGATCAAGGGGCGCAACCAGTTACTTCGAAGCGGCTCTGGAGATCGCGGTGCGCGGGGTCAACACGGGAGGAACGGCATGAAGAACCGTCCGCGGGGTGGCTTGGGCCGTGGCCTGGGCGCGTTGATCCCCACGGCGCCGGCTCCCGGTTCGTCCTCCTCTGACAACGGCGTTGAGGTGGCGCCCGTGTCGGCCGCTCCGGCTTCCGCGGTTGCGGTGTCGTCGGATGGCCTGCCGTCGACCGCCACCTTGGCGCCGCCGCAGCCGGTGCCGGTGCCCGAGCCGATCGGTCAGGGGCAGGAGGATCTTGCGCCGGTTCCCGGTGCTCGGTTCGCCGAGTTGCCGGTGTCCTCCATCGAGCCGAACGCCAAGCAGCCCCGGCACGTCTTCGACGAGGAGGCGCTCGAGGAGCTCAAGACCTCGATCCAGGAGATCGGCTTCTTGCAGCCGATCGTGGTCCGGGATCTGGGCGATGGTCGGTATGAGCTCGTCATGGGTGAGCGCCGGTGGCGGGCGGCCCAGGCGGTGGGCAAGGAGACGATCCCGGCGATCGTCCGGGACACGCCGGATGACGCCATGCTGCGGGACGCGCTGCTGGAGAACATCCACCGGGCGAACCTGAACCCTCTGGAAGAGGCGGCCGCTTATTCGCAGCTGCTGGAGGAGTTCGGGGTCTCGCACGAGGAGTTGGCTCGGCGGATCGGGCGTAGCCGGCCGCAGATCTCGAACACGATCCGGCTGATGAATCTGCCGGCTCAGGTGCAGCGGCGGGTGGCGGCTGGCGTGTTGTCGGCCGGGCATGCTCGGGCGCTGCTGGGGCTGAGCAACAGTGAGGCTCAGGAGCAGCTGGCTGAGCGGATCGTGAAGGAAGGGCTCTCGGTTCGGTCGACCGAGGAGATCGTTCAGCTTGCTCAGCATGATGCGCCGGCTAAGAAGGCGGCGCCGGCTCGGCGGGCCAAGGTGCATGCGCCGGCTCTGAACGATCTGGCGGACCGGTTGTCGGATCGATTCGACACCCGGGTGAAGGTCGACATCGGACGGAACAAAGGCAAGATCACGATCGAGTTCGCGACGGTGGATGACCTGGAACGGATAGTCGGGATGATCGGGATCGAGGAAGAAGGGGCTCGGGCTGAGGCGGAGGAGTGAGCTCCTTGCTGGCGGTTTGAGTTTCTGATGGAAGGCACGCGGTTCAACGCGTGCCTTCTTCGTTTTCGGGTTCTGTCAGAGCCATTCTCCTGGGATTTCTTTCCTCTCCGGGGATCGGGTTCGGGAGCTTTCTGACGGGCGTTTTGGCCCTTTTGGGGTCTGGCTTGGTCGCTGGGGCCGATTCAGCCTTCCTCCTGGTGGCGACCGCCCAACCGTCGCGTCGATACCGACATCCGTCTCCGCCGTAACTCCACTGCCGTCGCAATCCCTATCGGTCCGCGGCTGACTGTCAGGGTTTGACCGTCAGCGGGCCGCCCGCCGAGCCGCCGACCCGCTGACTGGCCGGTCTGACTGGCGACCTCCGACTCACGGGCGACCGGCCCGCCAGGCTATCGGTCGGCCAACTTGGACGCCGGCCCACAACCTGTCGGCGGTTGCCTTTCGGTCGGGTGCCGTCGGCTGCGCTGCGGACTACTAACCCCGCCTACCCGTCGACGGCCGAATTGCCGATCCGTCGACTCGGAGTGCCGATCGGCGACTGCACTTTTCTTCCGCCGTGGCCCCCATAACGGCCCATCGGAGCGTCGATTTAGGACGACAGCTGCGGTCAGCGAGAGGCGAAAATAAACCCGTCCTGATGTAGGTAGGGCCCTCAACCCGCTAGTGCAGCTTCGGATCTCGTCTCCTTGCGGGCTTCATTCTGTTCGTGGTCGTGTGCCCCCGAGTTTGCCGCTGAAGTCCGGGACGGTCGGGCGGCTGCGCAGGGGTCATTCGGCACGGCTACCCGGATTGGCGTGTGTCCACCGAGTGGTTGACAGCCGGTCTCAGTGGCTCGGTCGTCCCGTGGAAGGTGCCTCGGCGGCGAAGATTTATCCATCGCCGCCACCGAGGAGCGGCCATCCAGAGGGAGATTCGACATGCGACTCGACTCCGGCATGACCGCCATGATCCGCTCGATGGCCGCAGACCTTGGACTGCCCGTGCTCACCTACTACGGACTGCACGCCCTGGGGGCGGGCGACACCACCGCCCTGTTGGCCGGCACCCTGGCCGCCGGTGCACGTTTGGTCTGGGTCGCCGTTCGCAGCCGATCTGTCAGCCACTTCTCGATCGTGATGGGTGCGGTCTTCGGCGTGGGGCTGCTCTTCACCCTGCTGACCGGCGACCCGCGATTCTTGCTGATCAAACATTCGGTGATGTCCGCCGTCATCGGCTCGCTCTTCCTGGCCACCGCCTGGCGGGGCACCAAGCCGCTCACCCTCTCCGCCCAGCAGAGCTTCATGCCGGCAAAGGCCAACGACCTGGCCGCCGAATACGCGGCCAATCCCGAAGTCCGACGCGGCCACCGAGTCGCTTCTGCCGTCTGGGGTTCCGGCCTTCTCGCCGAAGCAGCCCTCCGAGTCGTCCTGGTCTACCTCCTTCCGGTACAGGTGATGGTTGGCCTTTCCACGGTCCTGACCGTTCTGACCTTCACCCTGCTGATCGCCTGGAACGCCCGGTACATCGCCGCTCACAAACAGACCGGAGCCGCAGTTCCTGCCCTCGTCTGATCTCCCGCCCTTGCCCGCTCATGAGGCTGCGGACCGAATCCCGCTTCGCCGCCTCACCGCACCACCGCACTGGCCGGCGTCGCACTGATCAGGGCTTTAGCCTCTGAGTCTCTGGCCGTCCGGACGAAGTCCACCCGCGTTCAGTCGTCGGAAGTCGGCGGGCTGCCAGCCAGCCCCTCGGCTTCCGGCGCTTCCGACTCTCCGCTCCAGCGGGTCGGCACCTAGGCGCTAGCTCATCCCGGGCTGCTGCCTCTATATGGTTCGCTGGCCCGGGTGTGACGTCGGCTCGACGGGCCGAGATCGAGCCGTGGTGCGCAACCTTGTTCCTCTGGCGTTCGTGTGGATGGCCTGCCTAGAGAGATGTGCCGGCCTGGCGCGGGTCTCCTTCTGCCAGACGGCGCCGTGCTTGGAGCCGCCTTCACGATGTTTCACGTGAAACCATCAGCCGTGTTGCTATGCAGCGAGAGCGTCGACGGAGCGCTGCTGCCTTCAAGGCGATGGCGGCGAGGAACTGTGCCTGCGGTCCCAGCCCCAATCCGTCGGCTCAGTTCTGGCGTCTGGGAAGCCGGGTTGAACGCATCCGGTGGGCCTGCTGACGATGGCGGGTTACAGGTTGAGGTGCCCGAGGCCGGGCCAGGGCCGACCCTTCGATGCAGGAGACGAGCGACAGGCTAGTACTGCGTATGGCTCCCTAATGCTCCGAAAGAGATCATTCAGCCGGGTCGTTTCACGTGAAACGACGTGTGCTGTGTCTGAGCGACGGGAGGGTTCAGCGCCGAGAGGGTCACTTGGCGACACAGCAGCCAACTCGTTAGCCTGGGGGCCGGCTGCGTCAGCTCGCCTGCTCCCGTCTGGTAGGCCCTAACAAGGCTGAATCGCCGACAGATTCGTTGAATTGCCGCCGCCCTCACGCGGACGTTTGCCAGGGCTGCAGGTCATTCTGCTCGACCCACCGACTCGGCGAAGAGCGTCCAGCGGTGTCCGGCATGTGGCGGCATAGTACGAAGGCGGGACCGGAGCATGGGGGCGTGCCTCCAGTTCCTCGTGCGCGGGCGTCGGTCGCGCTGGCCGCACCGTTGTTGCAAGGCTGCCCCGTTGCCGTAGCACCGGCAGTGCCGTTCTTCCGCACCCTGCTGCGCGGTCGTGGGCGCCGTGCTGTCATCCCCTGTTGTGTGCATCTAGTGGTCCAGTACGCGCTGTCGTGCGCGCCGCGTCCGCTTGCGTGCCGCCTCGTCGTGCGTCCCCGGCCTTCATGCATGCCGCGCGGTGCGGCATCGTGCCTCATACTCCTCCGGTGCCCGGTGCCCGGTGCCCGGTGCCCGGTGCCCGGTGCCCGGTGCCCGGTGCCCGGTGCCCGGTGCCCGGTGTGCCGTGCGTGCCCGGCTGTCGTCCGTGCCCCGATGCTGTCTTGCGTGCCCGTGTTTGTGCCTGGCCCGCTGTCCTGCGTGCCCCGGTGCTGTTCTGCGTGCCGATGTCGTACCTGCCCCATTGTCGTGCCTTGCTGTGCTGGGGCCGCGCTGTCGCGCGTCTGTGCTCCAGCGGTGGCTTGCCATTGTCCGTGCAAGGCGGTGGCTGCCCGGGATGCGCCGGATTTGCAAGCCTTCGCCGATGGGTTCGCCTTAGAGCGGAGATCTACCTTGCACGGGCGTGCTCGGCGCGTTCCGAGGAAGCGTTTTGTTCTGGGTCGCTACGCCGTTTCACGTGAAACGGCGACCACTCGGCCGTGCAGGGCCCGCTGCGTGGAATGTCTGGACGGCCGCAACCTGGTCGGTTCGTGACGGCCTAGCCGTTACTACTGATCCACGAGCCAATTGGTCGGCATGATGTCTGTTCTCTGTGCCTCTACCCAGCCGGAAGGGCGGGCGAAGGACTGGCCTAGATGTGCTCCGTGTCGGGCGAGACACGAGCGGGCATGAGTTCGGACGAGGCCGGCTGGACCGTGTCGCGCAAACCGTGGGCGAAGTTCGGAGATTCTGACTGTGCGCGGTGCGGCTGGCAGAGACTCCGGCCGCGACGCCTGATCTGAGGATGGGGCTACATGGCGGCTGGGCGCCGATCACGGCCCGGCCCGGTGCAGCCCGAGGTGGGTTGATGGGTGGGTTGGCTAGACGCACATCAACTGACGGACGGGCTATCCGGAGATCCGTCTAGCGCGCTGGGAACGGGCTGTGGGACAACCAGTTGACGAAGACAAGCCAACGGGAACAACCCCGCCGAGATCACCTCAGCGAGGTGCCGCCGACTGAGACGACGTTAGGGAGATGCCGCCCACCGACGACCTCGGGGAGGTGCCGCCCATGGAGGTGCAGCCCATGGGAGCGACGTTCACGGTGGCGATGCCCGCGGTGGCGATGCCCGCGGAGCCGGCCCAACAGAGTTAGTCGGCGGGAACTGTTGGCGAAGGTCATCTGGCGGTCGGTTGGCGCGGGCGGAGTCGGCGCGCCGGTGCGCGAGGGACGGCGAGCCAGATCCGATGGGTTGGCTTTGTGTTACCTCCGAAGCGACTCGGCGGGATGCCGACTCGATTGGATGCATGTCTGGTGGCTACCGGTCCGCCGGTCCGTCTTACACGGGAACGAGCTGTAGATGCGCCGCCGAACAAAGCTGCCCGCCAGTAGCTGACCTATTACAACGGGGGTCGGGTTTTCGTGGCTGTTGTACGGAAGGGCTTGGCCGCAGCACGAGGGTTCCGGGTGGACTGCTCTTCCGGAGGTAGTTGACCTGTGGTCGAGTCTTCGGATCAGCACGGGCGCAGCCGATCGGCGCGGCATGGGGGTGAAGGCGGAGATGGGGCCGAAATTCTCCTCGGACTGAGGCAGGGCATTGTCCGGGAGGCGAGCGATCTGAAGCGGGCCGGTTTCTGGCACCGCAAGCGGACCACGAGGCGTGGTCGGGGGCAGATATTGGCAGGGGAAACGCCTACTGGGTGCGGTTGGCCGCCGTGGCTCGTCGGACGGCAATGGGTTCGCGATCCCATGATCGTGCGAGCGTGGCCTGGAAGCGTGTTTGCCGCGGAGGCCGGCCATAGGCGGGCCGGGCAAATCGGCGTCGGACACCTGGGCTGACGCCGGGCCGGGACCCGGGACTCGGGGATGTGTGCCGTCGAGTCGTCGTCGGTACGAACCGGAACCGGCCGCCCGGAGTCTGGGGCTGACTGCGTGGCGCCGGGGTGTGTCGTCGAGTTGTCGTAGGCGGGAACCAGAACCGGCCGCCCGGAGGTTAGAGCTGGACTGCGTGGCGCCGGGGTGTGCGGGGAGCCTCGATTGGGCTGCGGCGTACCGGCCGTGCGCGGATAACGGTTGACAAGGCTGTGGCAGTCGGTGCGACGTTCGGGCCGTCCGTTGTTCTCGCGGCAGGCGAACTGCCCCCGGGCGAGCCGGTTGTGCAGTGCGGTTGACAGGGAGTACGGACGGAGCCATGAGAGCTGCCCCGGCACTGAGCGGAGACATGAGTAGAACTCGGATCGGAACCCGCCGGCTCGGCGTGCGCTACGGGACTGAGGACGGTCAAGGTTGAACCATCTGCGATGGCTCTAACCTTCTTCCGACGTGGGATCGATCCCTTGGCCTGTAGCCGTGACGATCGCTGGGCGACCGACCTGTTGCTCCGTGGCACGGAGGGGTGTTCGGCTGATTGCGCGTCGGCTCGGCCTGAAAAGCTGCCAGTGAAACCCGGCCGGATGGGTAGACGCGGATGCTCGGGGCGGCCCTGGCGCGTCGGTTGGCCGGCTTAGAGACATGGGCTGGCGCGATTATCCACAGGCTGTGGGTTGCGGAACGGGAGCTGGGGTTCGGCGCCGTTTCACGTGAAACGACGCCGATGGGCTGCGGGTCGTCCACTGCACTATCCACAGGGCGTGCAAGCGTTCTACGTCGCGTTTCACGTGAAACGGGTGGGCCTGTGGATAACTTCTGTGGATAACTTGGGGACGAGTGTGTGGAGAGTCGCATGCTCACTTTCGTCGACGTCTCCGTAGCGGATCCGTAGCCAATCCGTAGCCGCGAGACGAGATCACAGACGCGTCCCGGCGCGCCCCGATTTGGATCGACAGGCCGGCGAACTATCGCGACCCGCGAGGCATCCGTGGCCGGTCCGGGCCGGGTGCGGGCGATCGGCTCTCGTCAACTACGCACGCCCGCCCAAGGTTCCTCACGGCCAGCATGAGAACGGCCATCGCCGTTGCCGAGGCGCCGCCACGCTCGGGCTGCGAATTCAACGTCTCGGTACGCCAGATCGGCGCCTCTCATGGAGACCGAGCGACGGACTGATCGGCGGAACCATGGACGGCAACTGACCCGCGGTGCTGCCAGCGAGGATCGCGCCGGTGCAGAGCGGAAGACGATAACCGTCGGCGAACCGGAACAGGGCGCGGGCTGAGGGGCGATCACCGGAGTGGGCGAAGGGCTCGAAGGTGAACGCCAGTTGCAGACGAAGGAGTGAGACGGAGTGCAATCCCGTGGACGGCTTGAGGTGGAACGCAATCCGTCGACGGTCAAGGGGGAGCACAGGCTTCGGGTGAGGAGTCGGGCAGACCGGAGTGGAAGGCCACTGCGGAACGTGGGCGTGCGGACCGGCCGTCTGGATCGCGGTTGCCAGGGTTGCGTGTGTGCGGGCATCCGTGTCGGGAGGACGTCGGCAGCCAGGAAGTGACTAGCAGGCAGACGAAGAACAAGCGCGGCCAGCCGACGACGAAGCTCCGGAGTGCAGGCAGATCGGGGTGGCTGCCTGGCCGGTGGTGGGACAGGCGGCGGGTCGCAGGCGGGAAGACAGAGCGGTGAGCAGCGCGGCCTGGATCGTGCCGTCCGGCGTGAAGTCCGACCGGTCACCACGTCGGCGGCGTGCTTACTGCGGCTTGAGACTCGAACGATCGAACTGTGCGACCTGACTATGGCCGCGGTGGTCGAACGATCGAGCCGGCTGCGACCTGACTATGGCGGTGGCGGTCGAACGATCGAGCCGGCTGCGACCTGACTATGGCGGTGGCGGTCGAACGATCGAGCCGGCTGCGACCTGACTATGGCCGTGGCGGTCGAACGATCGAACTGTGCGACCTGACTATGGCGGTGGCGGTCGAACGATCGAGCCGGCTGCGACCTGACTGTGGCCTGTTGGTCCAGCGATCGAGATGTCGGCGCGCGTGGACTGTGGTTTAGCTCGCGGAGAACTGCGAACGGTGGCCGAGCGACAGAGGCAGGCGGTGGGAAGAACGGCTGGGGCTGAGGGCGGTATGGCGCGTTGCGGGCGGCGGCGATAAACGGGAAGGGTCAGCCGGCCGTGGGGCGGTGAAGCAGGCAGCGGATGGAGGCTGTGGGCAAGGCCATGATGGACGGTGTGCGGCACGCGCACGGTGCGTCCGCGCCCAGGGGATCGCGCTTCAGGTAGGAAGGCTCAGCTGCCCGGATCATGCAGCCAAGTCTGTGGACAGAGACGCAGCGGGAAGCCTGGTTCCTCGGCCGGAATGGAGGTCCGGCCGCCGGCGGACACATCCGGTCTCGAGGACGGATCCGGACACCACAGGCCCCACGATGGGGAGGAGACCGCAGGGTTCGGGCGTTGGAACGGAGAGCGCCGGTCCTAAGGCGGGAAGTGGAAGCTGCACGGTCGGGATCGGAGCGGCTGCTGCGGGGCCCGGTGGATATGGCCCAGAGATGGGATCGGAGAAGCACGGTCTGAGACGGAACACTAGGTCGGCCGGATGAAGCGCGGAAGCCGAAGTTTCCGGCGACGGGGGCAGAAGTCGCAGCCCGAGAGAGGTGGCGGAGTCCGCGGTCCGAAAGACAAAGAGCGCGAGCCGCAAGCCAAGCCCGAAGACAAAGAGCGGAACCCGCACGCCGAGAGAACCGAGCGGAATCCGTCGCGGACCCGAGGTGCGACGTCGAACATCAGTCGCGGAAGAGGCCAAGACCAGGCCGAACCGCGATGAGGCCAGCACCCCCGCCCACACCAACTGCGTACTCGCAGCGCTCCCCGGACACCCCGCAAATCAGGCTGCCAGACACCGCCGCACAAGACCACCGGGAGGGCTCCCAACGCCCTCCCCCGATCGTGCGAAATTGACCCGGGACAGCCCGTTGTGACCTGGGCTAAGGTCACGTCGTGTCCGAGAACACCGCCCCCCTCCCTGACTTCACCCGCTGGCCGTCGTTCCCCTTCGAGGGCGACATGCGAGTCAAGAAACTCGCCTCGCCGGTGGAGGTGGAGCCCCCACGGAGCGGCGAGGACGGCTCCGACTGCGTGGCCTGCCGGACACCCGACGACGCCTACATCTGGGTCTCGGAGCGCTGGCGCGTCCGCGCCATGGACCGCCCCACCGGCCTCCCGATGGTCCTCATCCTGGAGTGCCGCTCCCACCTCGACCTCGGCGACCTCCCCAACCTTCTCGCCGCCGAGCTCGGTGTCATGACCGTCCGCCTGGAGCGAGCGATCCGCTCACTCGACGGCGTCGCCCGGGTGCACGTCAACCGCTGGGGCGACGGCTCGGCGCACCTGCACATGTGGTTCCTCGCCCGCCCCTACGGCCGGCTGCAACTGCGGGGCACCTTCCTGTCCCTCTGGGACGACATCCTGCCGGTCATCCCCGAGCCGCAGTGGCGAGAGAACCTGGCGCTCGTCGCCGCATGGCTGGCCGACTTCGACGGTCACGCCAACGCCGAGCCCGCCCACATCGAGTGGGAGTCGCCGGCCACCCTCACCGTCCCGACCGCCAAAACCGAGGAGGAGCGCCGCCCGGCGACGCTGGGCGACGTTCAGGCCGCTGCCCCACAGGCCGATTCTTGGGTACGCCACACCGACTCCCCAGCCGCCGGCAGCCCGCCGGGCGCCGCCCCCACCGCGGACGGCACCCCGATTCCTCAGCAGCCGACGGCCCCGCCCGCCACCCCGAGCCTCGCCAGCGTGATCGGCGACATCGAGGGAGTCGAGCACGCCCCCTGACCCGGCAGGGCCGCGCCCCGTTTCACGTGAAACACCGACCGCCCCGGTCAGTTCGCCCGAGCGACCGCCCGCTCCACCAACGCCCCGAGAACCGCCCCGAGATCCACCCCAGCGGCCTGCACCGCCAACGGCAGCAGCGAGGTCTCCGTCAGCCCCGGCGACACGTTGCACCCGAGGACCTGCGGCTCCCCGCCCTCCGCCACGATCACGTCGATCCGGGAGAGGTCCCGCAGCCCGAGAGCCTTGTACGCGTTCAACGCCGTCTCCGACACCCGAGCCGCCACGGCGGGGTCCAGACGCGCCGGCACGTGCCAGGTGGTCAGCCCGGCCGTGTACCGCGCCGCGTAGTCGTACACCCCGTCCCGCGGAACGATCTCCACGATCGGCAGCGCCTCCGGCCCGGTACCCAGGTCGACGATCGAGACGGCCAGGCTGGTGCCGGTGACGTACTGCTCGACGAGCGCCGTCGAGTCGTACGCGAAACAACCCACCATCGCGGCCGGAAGGTCCGCCGCGTCCCGGACCACCGCGGCACCCAGACCGGAACCGCCCTGGGTGGGTTTGACCATCAGCGGCAGACCGAGCCGCTCCACGATCCGGTCGAGCACCGCGACCGCGCCCAACTCGGAGAACCGGTCGTGCGGCAGTGCCACCCAGTCCGGCGTCGGGATCCCGGCCTCGCGCAGCCGCGACTTGGCGGACGGCTTGTCCCAGGCCATCCGGGCGGTACGCGCGTCGGCGCCGACGTAGGGCACCCCGCACAGGTCGAGCACCCCTCGCAGCGAGCCGTCCTCCCCGGTCGCCCCGTGCAGCGCGATCACCACCGCGTCCGGCGGGTCGGCCTGCAACGCCGGCAGCAGCGAGACGTCGGCGTCGTGCAGCTCCGCGGTCATGCCGGTGGACCGGAGGGCGTCCAGGACCCGGCGGCCCGATCGCAGCGAGACGTCCCGCTCGTACGAAAGACCGCCGGCCAGCACCAGCACTCGCAACTCGTCACGCGTACCCATAGGGGTGATCATGCCAAGTCGGGTCCGGGGGCGTCCGCAGCGGCCGGACCACGGCGGCGCTGGGACGCGATGGCGGCGGAGCCGCCGAAGACCGCGCGCATGGCGATCTCCTGCTCCATCACCCCGGACAGCCGCCGCACGCCCTCACGCAGCCGCTCCGGGGCGGAGAACGAGAAGTTGAGCCGCATGTTGCCCCGGCCGGTCCCGTCGGCGTAGAAGCCCGTTCCGGGCACGTAGGCGACCCGGGCGGCGATGGCCCGCGGCATCATCGCCTTGGAGTCGAGACCCTCGGGCAGGGTGGCCCAGACGAACAGGCCACCGGCTGGGCGGGTCCAGGTGGTGCCGGCCGGCATCAGGTCGGTCAGCGCGCTCAGCAACGCGTCCCGGCGCTCGCGGTAGATCTCCCGGTACACCTTGATCTGCTCGCGCCACGGCATGGTCGTCAGGTACTGCGTGACGGCGCCCTGGGCGAACGCGCTCGGGCAGAGCACGTTCGCCTCGCTCATCATCACCAGCTTGTCCCGCACGGCGTGCGGGGCGAGGATCCAGCCGACCCGCAGACCCGGGGCGAACGTCTTGGAGAACGTGCTGCAGTAGAAGACGCCGTCGCGGCGCCGGGCCCGCAGCGGCCGCGGGGCGTCGCCCTCGAACGAGAGCATCCCGTACGGATCGTCCTCGATCACCAGCAGCCCGGCGCGCTCGCAGATGTCCAGCACCCGCTCGCGCCGCTCCTCGGAGAGGGTGACGCCGGCCGGGTTCTGGAACGTGGGGATGGTGTAGAGGAATTTCGCCCGGGGGTTGGCCGCGATGGCCTCCTCCAGTGCCTCCGGGATCAGCCCTGCCTCGTCCATGGCCACGTGGCGTACCTGTGCCTGGGCGGCTTGGAGGACGCCGAGTGCGCCGACGTAGGTCGGCCCCTCGGCGAGCACCACGTCGCCCGGGTCGAGGAACAGCCGGGCCAGCAGATCGAGGGCCTGCTGGCCACCCACCGTGACGACCACGTCGTCGGGGGAGGCGTTGTGGATGCCGGAGAGGGCCATCACCTCGCAGATGCGCTCACGCAGCTCGATGGTGCCCTGGCCGATGCCGTACTGAAGGCTGGTCGCGCCGTGGGTCGAGCCGAGCTCGTTGAGCATCTGGCCGACCGCGTCGAGCGGCAGGGCGGCGATGTAGGGCGAGCCGCCGGCCAGCGACACCACCTCGGGCCGGCTGGCGACGGCGAACAGGGCGCGGATCTCGGACGTGGTCATCCCACGAACCCTCCGCGCGTACCGATCGGTGTAATCGTCTTGAGTGGTACCGGTCATGCGGGTCACCCCCAGAGGAAGAGCGGAAACTGGGACCAGCCTAATCGGCGGAGACATCCACGACTGCTCCCGTTCATGGGTGCTACGACGTACGCTTTTCCAGGGCGCGGACGCTGCGGCCCGGTCCGTGTCTCCGTGCGGGGAGTTCGCCGATGTCGCGACGCCTGGTCAATCTCACCCTCGACACCCTCGAGGACCTGCCCCGGCCGTGTCGGCAGTGTGTGTATTGGGAGCTTGACCCGGTCTCCGCCGAGCGGGCCTGCGCCACCGGCGACCCGGGGCTGGACAAGGAGGCGTGGGTCTCCCAGACGCTCCTGGAGTGGGGCTCCTGCGGGAAGCTGGTCTACGTCGACGGCATGCCGGCCGGTTTCGTGATGTACGCCCCACCCGCCTACGTCCCTCGTTCGATGGCCTTCCCCACCTCCCCGGTCAGCGCCGACGCCGCTCTGCTCACCACCGCCAAGGTGGTGCCCGCGTTCGTCGGCGGCGGCCTGGGCCGGATGCTGGTGCAGGGCGTCGCCCGGGACCTCACCAAGCGCGGGATCAAGGCGATCGAGGCGTTCGGCGACGCCAAGCCCGACGAGGAGAAGGAGGGGGCCTGCGTCGCCCCGGTCGACTTCTTCCTGTCGGTGGGCTTCAAGACGGTCCGGCCGCACCCGCGCTATCCCCGGTTGCGGCTCGAGCTGCGCACCGCGCTGTCCTGGAAGTCGGATGTGGAGTACGCGCTGGAGAAGCTCCTCGGCTCGATGAGCCCGGAGAAGCTCCTCCGCCCGATGCCGGCGACCAGCTCGATGGAGAACTAGGAACTAGCCCCGCTCGGCCAGCGCCATCCGCAGCTGCCGCACGTCGATCGACCCGGTCGGCACGTCCCGCTCCACCGGGAAATACATCCGCTGCACCGCGGCCAGGATCGCCTCGACGATCTGCTCCCGGAACATCGGGTCGATCAGCCGCTCCCGGTCGGCCGGCGACGTCAGGTAACCCAGGTCGACCCGGACCGTCGGCATCCGGGTCAGGCGCAGCAGGTCCCAGGTCTTGGCGTGGGTGCGGCAGTCGTGCATCCCGGTGCGCACCACGATCTCGCGCTGCACCAGCGCGGCCAGGCGCTCGCCGACCGTGCTGCTCAGCCCGCTGCCGGTGCCGTAGTGATAGGTCGCCACGCCCTCGGCCGCCGGCGAGTCGACGCCGTCCAGGTGCAGCGAGATCAGCAGGTCAGCACCGAGACTGTTGGCCAGCGCGGCCCGCGCGGAGCCGCTCATCGCCTCGGCGGGCTGCGGTCCGCGGGTCAGGTGCACCCGCATGCCGGCCGCGGCCAGCCGGCCCTCCAGGCGGGCGGCCAGGTCGAACACCAGGTCGGCCTCGGTCCAGCGGAGCGGCCCGTCGGGCACCACCACGCCGGTGTCGTCGCCGCCACCGTGTCCGGGATCGATCACGATGGTCTTGCCCACCAGGTTGGGCCCGGACTGCCGGAACGCCTCGGCCTCGCGCAGCCACTGCGGGCGGCCGCCGACCACCTTGCGACCGAGCCGGCGCAGCGCCTTCATCGTCTGCGGGCCGACCGAACCGTCCTGGACCAGGCCCACCTCGCGCTGGAACTGGGCGACCGCGCGAGCGGTGCGGGCGCCGTAGATGGAGTCCGGGCGACCGGTGTCGTAGCCCATCTCCAGCAGGCGCTCCTGCAACGCCCGGACGTCCTCGCCGACCAGCGCGCCGGGCACCGAGTGGAACAGCGTGCGCGAGCCGAGTCGCCAGCGGGCGCCGTCCAGCGCGCCCCACGTCTCGTCGCCGACCATGCCGTCCACGCCGAGCCCACGGCTCTGCTGGAACGCCCGGACCGCATCCTCCACGCTCTCGTCGAAGAGGTCCGGCTCACGGTCGGCGAGCAACTCCAGGCCGGCCAGGATCGACCGGATCTCGGAAACGGCAGGGCCGGTGTCTCCGCGTCGGATGGACCGCACTCACGACTCCCTAGGGGCGAGAAGGGACGACCTTCCGGAGCGTACTCCGGGGCACAAAGAGAACCCCGCGTCCGACTGCGGACGCGGGGTTTCGAACGTCGGTCAGAGTGCCGACTCGATGAAGTTGACCAGGAAACTCTTCGGCTTGGCGCCGGTCACCAGATTGACCCGCTCGCCGCCCTTGAAGATGGCCAGGGTCGGCACCGACATCACCTGGTAGGCGAGCGCGGTCTGCGGGTTCTCGTCGATGTTGACCTTGACGATCTCCACCTGCGAGCCCAGCTCCGAGTCGGCGATCTCGGCGAGCAGCGGGTCGACCTTCTTGCACGGGACGCACCACTCGGCCCAGAAGTCCACCAGCACAGGCTTGTCGGACTCCAGCACGTCGGTGGCGAACGTCTTGTCGGTGACGACCTTCACGTGGACCCTCCCGGTCTTACAGCTCTACGAATGAAGCGATGAAGCGCTCGGCGTCCAGCGCCGCGGCACAGCCGGTGCCGGAGGCGGTGATGGCCTGCCGGTACGTGTGGTCGACCAGGTCACCGGCGGCGAACACGCCGGGGATGTTGGTCCGGGTGCTGGGCGAGTCCACCTTCACATAGCCCTCGTCGTCCAGCTCGACCTGGCCCTTGAACAGCTCGCTGCGCGGGTCGTGACCGATCGCCACGAACACGCCGGTCACGTCGAGCACCTTGCTCTCGCCGGACTGCACGTTCTTCAGCCGGACGCCGACGACCTTGCCGTCGTCGCCCAGGATCTCCTCGACGACCGAGTTCCACTCGACCTTGATCTTCTCGTTCTCCAACGCGCGCTTCTGCATGACCTTGCTGGCGCGGAACGAGTCGCGGCGGTGCACGATGGTCACGCTCTCGGCGAACCGGGTGAGGAACGTGGCCTCCTCCATCGCCGAGTCGCCGCCGCCGACCACCACGATGTGGTGACCGCGGAAGAAGAAGCCGTCACAGGTGGCACAGGACGAGACACCGTGGCCGAGCAGCTCCTGCTCGCCGGGCACACCGATCGGGCGCCACGCGGAGCCGGTCGCCAGGATCACGGCGCGGGCGAAGAACTGCTGGTCGCCGACCCACACGGTCTTGAGGCCCTCGGTGCCGGCCTCGGTCGGCTTGTCGGTCAGCTCGACCCGGGTGACGTCGTCGGTGATGAACTCGGCCCCGAACTTCTCCGCCTGGGCGCGCATGTTGTCCATGAGCTCCGGGCCCATGATGCCGTCGCGGTGACCGGGGAAGTTCTCCACCTCGGTGGTGGTCATCAGGGCGCCACCGGACTGCACACCCTCGATCACCAGAGGCTTGAGGCTGGCGCGCGCGGCATACAACGCGGCCGTGTACCCGGACGGTCCCGAACCGATGATGATCAGATTGCGGACCTCGTCCACTGCCGACTCCTCAAGATTGGTGTGTACGCCCGGTAGAACGCCATGCTAGGCATTCACCATTCCCCAGGTCCCGGCTCGTGTCGGACCTCACGGGGTGGCGTTCAGCGTACCGGCACCTTGCCGAGGGTGTCCGCGCCGCCACCAGCCAAACCGCAGTCGGCGCCGCTGGCCCACGCCCACGCGCCGTTGTCCGCGGTGAACCGGACCACCAGCGCCTCCTGTCCCTCGAACCGGGCGTAGTCGGCCGACTCGGTGGTGATCGGGCCGGCGCCGTTCTCCGCGGCGATCGCGTTCAGGCAGTCCAGCAGCGCGGCCGGGGCGCGCAGCCGGGCCAGCCCCTGCTCGTCGGCCGCGTTGATGCCCGCGGAATCCTCGGACGCCATGGTGCGTGGCGTGTCGGTGGCCCGTTTCAGGGTCTGCCCCAGCGTGCCCAGGGTGTAGTCGAGGCCGCTGGTCATGGTCAGGGCCGGGATCGCGTTGACCATGGCCTCGCCGGCGGCCGGTGCGGCGGCCGAGGAGCCGGCGTCGTCGGAGGCCGACTCGGGACCGGCCAATCCGTACCCCAGGAAGGCGACCGCGCCCGCGGCGATCCCGATCGGCGCGGCGATCCGCAACCACCGGTGGCGGCCGCGCTTGCGGCGCCGCACATCAAGATCAGAGACCGATTTCGGTACGCCCGGAGCCGCCTCGTCCACCGTGACGGTCGCCACCGGGCCGCCCGCCGTGGCGAGCGCGGCGTCCAGGCGGGCCACCACGTCGGCCGGCATCGGCTCCACCGGCAGATCGCCGAGCAGCGCGCCGACGGCGGCCATCTCCGGCGCGAGCAGCGCGTAGGCCTCCTGCCACGCGGGCTCGCCGGCGATCAGGGCGGCCACCCGCTCCGACTCCGGGGTGCCGTCGAGGGCGCCACCGACATAGTCGGCCAGCAGGTCGATGTCGACCCCGTCGAACTCGGCGCCGGTCACCGCTGGTCCCTCCCCTCACGCCCGGTCGGTAGCGGGATCACCGCGCCCGACCTGGATGGGACGTCGCGGGCGCCGCTCCGGTTCCCATGGTGCCCCGGCTCACTCGACGGCCCGCCGCGAAGGTCACGCAGCGCCAGCGCCATCCGGGCCCGGCCGCGGGCACAGCGGCTCTTCACCGTGCCCTCGGCGACCCCGAGGATCTCGGCCGCCTCGGCCACGCCGTAGCCCTGCACGTCGACCAGCACGATCGCGGACCGCTGCTCGACCGGCAGGGCGGCCAGCGCCTCCCGGACCACCAGCACGGTGTCCTGGTCGGGGGCGGGTGCGGCCGGCTCCGGGCGGGACGGGTGCTCGTCGCCGGGCCGGGAGCCGTCCGGCAGCGGCACGGTCGGGTGCGCCTGCCGCCGCCGGATCCGGTCCAGGCAGGCGTTCACCACGATGCGGTGCAGCCAGGTGGTGACCGCCGAGTCACCACGGAACCCGGCGGCCGCGCGGTGCGCCGACAGCAGCGCGTCCTGCACCGCGTCGGCGGCCTCCTCACGGTCCCCGACGGTGCGCAGGGCCACCGCCCAGAGCCGGTCCCGGTGCCGCCGGACCAGCTCGCCGAACGCCTGTGGGTCGCCCGCCACGTGGGCACGCACCAGCTCGGCGTCACTCGGCACGGAATCGCCCGCGCCGGTGCCGCCGGACGGAACGTCCCGGTAAGTCACGCCAGCAATGTATGTCATGGGCCCGCCGGCCGGAGTCCCCCGGTGTCACGAAAAAGGGGCGGTTTCCCGCCCCTTTCCTGTGAACGATCCGCGGATCAGTAGCCGTACAGCTCGATCTCGTTGACGTTGACCTGGTAGCCCGGGGTGTCCTCGTTGCGCGGCAGCTTGGTGAGGAAGACCAGCACGTACTGATACTTCTTGTCCGGGTCGAAGCCGTTCAGGATCTGCTTGTCGCCGGTGAGGTCGGCGCTGTCCGCGTCGCTGAGCCTGGCGTACGTCTTGACGATCGTGTCGTCGCCCTTGGAGGTGTCACCCGGGTCCTTGTCACCGACCCGCAGGTCGACGACCGCGCCGGGGGCCGAGGTGAAGACGCGCACGTCGGACAGGGCGCGGGGCTCCGGCAGGTGGATCAGGACGCCCATGCCGGCCTTGCGGCCGCCGAAGTTCGGCTGCTTGAAGTACGACAGCTTCCACGCGGTCTCCAGGTCGCCGTCGACCACGTATTTCGACTCGCCGGTGTCGTCGCGGTCACCCTGCGGCGGGTCGACGATCCGGACCATGTCGGCGGTCAGCGGGATCTTCACCGGGTTGCCCTGCGACGGCGCGTCGCTGGGGTCGGTGCCCGGCTGACCACCCGCGTTCGCGCCGACGGCGGAGGTGGGCGCGGTGCCCGGCTTGCTGGAGTTGCTGATCGCCCGGATGCCGAAGACCAGGCCGACGATCGCGATGATCACCAGCGTGCCGACGCCGAGCAGGATTTTCGGAGCGCTGCGCGCCTGCTCGGGGGACGTGCCGCCGCCCTGCACGAAGCGCAGCGGCCCGACGTCCTCGAACTCCTCCTCCTCGGCGGCCGCGTCCAACCGGCCCAGCTCGGCGGTGATCGCCTCGGCGGCCGGCGCCGGCACGCGCCGGTCCAGCAGGTCCATGGTCAGATCGTCGAGGTAGGCCGGGACGCCGGCGCGGATCTGGCGGGGGGCGGCCGGGTTGCCGGCGCTGTCGCGGGTCGCGTCCGGCAGCGCGGAGCGGCCGATCTCGGTGTGCGGCCAGTGGCCGGTGAGCGCGAAGTAGAGGATGCCGCCGACCGCGCGGACGTCGGCCTCGACGCTGTCCGCCTCGTCGGCGCGGGCGTCGGCCAGCACGACCCGGCCGTCGTCGCCGATCAGCGTGGTGCCGGGGTGCACGTTGCCGTGCACCATGCCGGTGGCGTGCACCGCGGTCAGCGCGTCGGCGACCGAGTGCGCGATGGCGATCGCCCGGGCCGGGTCGAGCGGGCCCTCGGCGGCGACCAGGTCACGCAGCGACTCGCCCTCGACCCACTCGCGGACCACGTAGGCCCGCTGCTCCTCGTCGATGGCGTCGTAGACCCCGACCAGATGGGGGTGGAGCACCCGGCTCGCGGCGACCGCGGCCTGCAGCATCTCGGCGGCGGAGTCGCCGCCCGGATGCCGGAGCACGACCGCGACCGGCCGGCGCAGCACCACGTCGATCCCGCGCCAGACCTGCCGGCCGGCACTGTCGTTGTTGACGTGCTGCTCGAGTTGATAGCGCTCGGCCAGGATCTCACCGACGGTGGGTGCACCGAAGGTCAAGACCGGACCGGCCTCGTCGGCCGCGGTCTCGTGGCCTTCGCCGACCTGGGTCACCAGTCCTCCCTCGGTGGTGCATGTCTCGGTGCTCGGGACAAGGTGCTCCTGAGCACATGCCGACAACGACCATACCCGCACTCAGCCAGGGTCGGGCAGGTCGTCCCCCCGGCGCGGCATTGGCGTGGCCCCGTACGAACGGGTGTTTTTCCGGGCAGTCCGGCGGAAGTGGCCCTGTTCAGGGCAGGTCCGGCAAAGATCAGCGGCCGATTTTGCGCCGGACCATCCCGACCACCTGGGTCACCTCGCGAACTCGCAGCAGGTACGCGGCGGCCAGGTAGGCGAACATGATCACGATGCCGGTCGGCACCAGCTGGACCAGCGCCTCTACCCGCCCGCCCGGCGCGCTCCCGCCCGGCAGCAGGTGCAGCACCAGCAGGCCCAGCCCGGCCGCGATGGCGGCGGCGACCGCGACCCGGCTCAGCGAGGCGGCCACCGAGCCGAGGTTCAACCGGCCGATCCGGCGGCGCAGCACGGCCAGCGAGATCAGTGCGGAGATCAGATAGGAGATCGCGTTGCCGGCGGTCATGCCGGCCGCCAGCAGCGACTGCTTGAGCACCTCGGCGAGCAGGAAGTACGCGCCGATCCGGACCGCGACCACGGCCAGGTTGATCAGCGCGACGGTCTTGTTGCCCTGCAATGAGTAGAACGCGTAGGTGCACAGATAGCTGAGCGACAGCGGGATCACCGCGAACGCGGCGACGGTCAGCACCGTTCCGGTGGCCAGCGCGTCCGCGTTGGTGTACCGGCCGCCCTGGAACAGGAAGACCGCGATCGGCGCGCTCAGCACCGCGTAGACCACGACGATCGGGGCCAGGGCGGCGGTGGTGAGCTTGATGCCCCGGCTCAGGTCGGCGCTGACCTCGTCGTACCGGCCCTCGGCGGCGGCCGCGCTCATCTTCGGCAGCAGCGCGGTCATCACCGACACGCCGACGATGCCGTGCGCCATCATGGTCAGCAGGAAGACGTTGTTGAAGGCCAGGATGCTGGCGCTGTCGTTGCTGCCGGTCACGTCGCTGAGGACCCGGACCACGAGGAAGACGGCGAGTTGGTTGGCCCCGGCGTACACCAGCATCCAGCCGGCCAGCTGACCGATTTCGCGCAGGCCGAGCGCCCGCGGCGCCCACTTCCACCGCCAGCGGAAACCGACCTTGCGCAGGGCCGGCATCAGGCCCAGCGCCTGGACGACGATGCCGAGCAGGGTGCCGCCGGCGATCAGCACGACCTGGGCGGTGGTGATGTTCTCCGGGGTCAGCTCCTTCTGACTGCCGTAGACGAGCAGGAACAGGCCGCAGGTGGCGATCACCACGATGTTGTTCAGGATCGGCGCCCACATCGGCGCGGCGAAGTGCCCGCGGACGTTGAGCACCGCGCCGGCCAGCCCGGACAGGCCGGTGAAGAAGATGATCGGGAGGATCAGGTACGCGAAGTGGGTGACCAGGTCCTGGTACGCCGCGCTGGTGCCGTCGCCGGACTGGATCGCGGTGATCACCGGGGCGGCCGCGACCACCAGGAGCGTGGCGACGCCGAGCGACACCACGGCGAAGGTCAGCAGCCGCTGGGTGAACTCCTGGCCACCGTCCGGGTCGCTCTTGCGCCGGCGGACCAGCAGCGGCACCAGCACGCTGGAGAGGATGCCGCCGAGCAGCAGCTCGTAGATCTGGTTCGGCAGGAACTGGGCGCTGGTGTAGGCGTCGCCGACCACCTTGCCGACCGTGATGCCGATCAGCGCGGTGCGGACGAAACCGATCACCCGGCTGACCATGCTGCCGACCGCCATGATGGCGCTCTGGCCGGCCGTGCTCCCGGCGGTGTCACTCGCGGCGGGCGGCAGCTCCTCGGGGGCAGCGCCTGATCGCCGGCGGCGGTGGGCGACTGGTCGTCGACCGAGACGACCGTCACACCCTCCTGCGGGTGCGGGTTGCCGTCCGGCGCCGCGTGCGTGCTGCGGTACAGGCCGCCGTTCACCATGCCTCCCGAGCCGTACCGAATGTTGGAGCCACCA
The DNA here is from genome assembly GCF_018324205.1 of Actinoplanes ianthinogenes. NCBI lineage: Bacteria > Bacillati > Actinomycetota > Actinomycetes > Micromonosporales > Micromonosporaceae > Actinoplanes > Actinoplanes ianthinogenes. The sequence goes on along the minus strand of NZ_AP023356.1, from coordinate 4,681,252 downwards.
TAGAAGCTAAACGTCACACGTGGTGACGCAGGAGGGTGCCCGGTTCGGCCCCGGCCAGGGTCTCCACCATCCAGCAGGCCTCCAGAGGCACGAGAGGCTCACTCAGCGCATCCAGGACCGTCGGATGGTCGCAGCCCGCCTCGGTCAGCGCGCCGAGCAGCGCGGGCACCGGGCTCAGGTCACCGGTGTCGGCGATCTGCCGGGCCAGGGGACGGGTGCCGGCATACCAGTGCCGGCCGGGCAGGGCCTCCAGGTGGGCGGTGGCACGGCGTACCAAATCAGTCAGCTCCTCGTGCGGGAACCGTTTGTCCGCGCGGACCTGGTCCCCGGACTGCGCCGGGCCGCTCAGGGCCGCGATCGCGGCCTCGTCCAGGACCTGCGGCGACGGCATCGGCGGCGCCGGCCACCAGTGATCCGCGGTGAACAGCGGCAGCGGCGCCTGCTCCGGACCGGACGGCGGGGGCGGCGGCACCGCACGGCGCAACGACCGGTACGCCGCCTCGCGCATCCCGGCCACCGCGGGCACGTCGTCGTCGGCGGTCGCCGGGGCGAACGGCGACAGCAGCGCCACCACCAGCCCCGGATGCGGCAGCATCGGGTCGGCCAGCGCGATCACCCGGGCGCACGTCTCCAGCTCCCACCAGCGCAGTGCCGCCGGAAAGGGCCCGGTCGCCGGCGCCCAGCCGAGCTGGATCGGCTCGCTGGTGGACGGGCGGCGCAGGCCCAGCGACCGCTCCCCGGACGGCAGCTCGATCTCGAGCACCAGGGCATAGCCGTCGAGCACCGGGAAGGAGACCCGGAGCTGCTCGGGGAGGAACTCGGTGTCGCTGATCTCGCCCGTCCAGAACCCGGGGTCCAGGCTCAACCGGCGCAGCACCTCGGAAACGGGCACGTTCCCATCCTGCCCGCCGACCCCTCGCGGCGCCAACGCAGCCGTCCGGCCGTTCCACCCACCACCCGGAAACGGTAGTGAGGCCAGATAGGCTGATAGCCCCATGTCTGTCTTGAACGATGCCCAGCAGAACGCGGTCGCCGAGCTCCTCCGCGTGTCCCCCGTCGCCGACGAGCTGGGGCGCCGCTTCGGCGCCGCCGGTCATGAGTTGCACCTGGTGGGCGGTTCGGTCCGGGACGCGTTGCTCGGTCGCCTCGGCGACGACCTCGACTTCTGCACCGACGCCCGGCCGGAACAGACGCTCGCCCTGGTCACCGGCTGGGCCGACGCGATCTGGGAGACCGGTCGCGAGTTCGGCACCATCGGCATCCAGAAGAACGGGCTGCGGATCGAGATCACCACGTTCCGCGCCGAGGCGTACGACGGCGTGACCCGGAACCCGGTGGTCTCCTACGGCGACTCGCTGCTGGACGACCTGTCCCGGCGGGACTTCACGATCAACGCGATGGCGGTGTCGCTGCCCGGTCACGAGTTCACCGACCCGTTCGGTGGCCTGCGGGATCTGGCGGCCCAGGTGATCCGGACGCCCGGCACCCCGCAGGCCTCGTTCGGCGACGATCCACTTCGGATGCTGCGAGCCGCCCGATTCGCGGCGAAGCTCCGGTTCACAGTGGATGAATCGGTCATCTCCGCCATGCGGGACATGGCGGAGGATCTGGACCGGATCACCGCGGAGCGCATCCGCGACGAGTTCACCAAGCTGATGTGCGGCGCCGACCCGATCGCCGGCCTGCGGCTGCTGGTCGACACCGGACTGGCCGACCGCTTCCTGCCGGAGATCTCCGGGCTGAAACTGGAGATCGACGAGCACGCCCAGCACAAGGACGTCTACGAGCACACGCTGATCGTGGTGACGAACGCGATGCGGCTGGAGGGCGACGAGGCGCCGGACTTCGTGCTGCGGATGGCCGCGCTGATGCACGACGTCGGCAAGCCGGCCACCAAGGCGGTCGGACGGGACGGCCGGGTCAGCTTCCACCACCACGAGGTGGTCGGCGCCCGGCTCACCAAGCAGCGGATGAAAGCCCTGAAATACCCCAAGGACGTCACCGCCGAGGTGGTCGGCCTGGTCGCCCTGCACCTGCGGTTCTACGGGTACGGGCGGGGCGAGTGGACCGACTCCGCGGTGCGCCGCTACGTCACCGACGCCGGCCCGCTGCTGTCTCGGCTGCACAAGCTGACCCGCTCCGACGTGACCACCCGCAACCGGCGCAAGGCTGCCCAGCTCGCCGCGGACTACGACGCGCTGGAGGACCGGATCTCCCGGATCGCGGCCGAGGAGGACCTGGCCAAGGTCCGCCCCGACCTGGACGGCAACGCGATCATGGAGCTGCTCGGGGTGCCACCGGGCCCGATCGTCGGGCAGGCCTGGCGCTATCTCAAAGAGCTCCGCCTCGACCGTGGGCCGCTGGATCACGACGAGGCCGAGGCGGAACTCTTCAAGTGGGCCCGCGAGCAGGGCCACATCTCCTGACTAGCCGACGCCGAGGCTGACGGCGCGATCGGCGAAGTCGGCCGGCAGTTGGACGCCGGCCACCCGCTTACCGGTCAGGTCGTAGACCCCGGCGTCCCGCCCGTTGAGCGCCAGCACCTGGTCGTTGCCGAGGAACCGCACCTGCGACGTGACGGCCGGGTAGTTGAAGGCCGCGATCGGGATGATGCCGACCACCCGGCCGGTCGCCACCTCGGCGATCCGCATGCCGTTCTCCTCACTGGCGTCCGGCAGCAGGACGACGTAGCGGCCGTCCGGCGACCAGGCCGCCGAACCGGCCGGCACGCCGGGCACCGGCAGCGTGCGCACCAGCTTGCCGGACGCCACCGAGTACACGTCGATCGTCTTCACCGTGCTCTGCGTCGCCTCGGACCGTGGGACGTTGGGGTCTCGCTGCGCGATGGCGACCTCCTTGCCGCCCGGCAGCCAGGTGTAGAAGCAGTAGTCCGGGCAGAACGCGGTGCCGTTGTAGATCACCGTTTCCTTCTCGGTCCCGGTCTTCGCGTCCATCACCCGGATCCCGCCCTCGAACAGGGTGACCAAGGCCTTCCTGCCGTCCGCGGACCACTCCACGGCGCCGCTGCCGGACCCGTGATCGAGCAGCCGGACCTTGCCGGTGACCGCGTTGAGGAAGCCGACCGGTGCGTAGTTGCGACCGGCACCCTCGTCCGCGACCAGGACGTATCGGCCGGTCGGCGCGCCGACAAACGCTTGGTACCTGGGGTGGAAGAGCTGGTAGCGGCCGGTGACGCGATTCAGGGCCACGTTGCCGTGTTGCAAGTCTTGGGTGGAGGGGAGTTCGGTGCCGTTCGCGTCGGTGCCGGGATCTTTCCGGCCGACCGAGGTGACCACGACGCCGCCGGGGAGTTCGACCGGCGCGTTCCACCAGTCCTTGCGAATCTTGGGCACGGTCACCGTGGTGGAAGGCGTGGGAACCGCGAGCCTGCTGGGCGGCACCGAGGCGACCGGCTGCGGTCGCCGGCCGTCGCGGTGCCCGTGGAAGACCGCGTAAGGCGTGATCACCATGCCGGCGAGCAGGATCACCGCCGCGCCCAGCACGGTCTGCCGCCGGCGGCGGATCCGGCGGCCGCGGATCCGGGCAACCATGGCCATGTCGTTCAGCAGCGGCGCGGACGCGGCGAGGTCCCCGACGGTGTCGCGCAGCCTGTCTTCGAGATGCCTCATCGGGCGGCCTCCGTCCGGTTCGTCCAGTCCTCGACGCCGCCGACCAGGTCGCGCAGTTTGGCCAGGGCGCGCGAGGCCTGGCTGGCCACGGTGCCGGGCCGGCAGCCCAGCATCTCCGCGGTCTCCTCGACGCTGCGGTCCTCCAGGTAGCGCATCACCAGCACGGCCCGTTGCCGGGAGGGCAGCGACAGCAACGCCTCGCGCAGCGCCAGGCGCTCGGTCACGTCATGGTCGTGCCGTCCGGCCTGCGGCCGTTCCGGCACGTCGGCGACCGTCACTTCGTTCCGGCGCCCCGGCCGGCGCCAGGCCGACACCCGGTCGTTGTAGATGATTTTCCGTACGTACGCCTCCGCCTCGCCGTGGATGCGCGGCCAGCGGGCGTACGCCTTGGCCAGCGCACCCTGCACCAGGTCCTCGGCGGCCGCCCGGTCCCCCGTGAGGGCATGCGCGATCCGGAGCAGCGCCTGCCCCCGATCCGCGACGAATGCGGTGAACTCCGCTTCGAGCGCTTGCTTCACCGGTCACCTCCGCCCGGTATGACGCGCGAGGCGATCGAAAACCTTGCACGGTTCACCGGCCGAATGTCAGCTGCCGCCCGGCCAGCCCGTCCGGCAGGGTCAGTGTCTCGATCGGCTGGCCGTCGGCGGCGTACCAGGTCACCTTCTTCCGGTCCGTGGCGAGCACCGTGCCGTCCGGCCGGAACACCGCGGTCTCGGCCGGCAGGCTGCCGAGCACCCGGCCGGTGGCGGCGTCGGCGATCGACACGTGACCGATCTTGCCGGTGTCCAGGGTGAGGACCAGCCGGCCGTCCGGCGACCAGGCGTCGCGGCCCAGCGGCGCTGCGGTCACCGGGATGGTGCGCAGCAGCTCGCCGGTGCCGGCGTCGAAGATCGCCAGGCCGGTGACCTGTGGCGCCTCACTGTTGCGCGCCACGGCCTGAGGCAGCGCGACCTGCTTGCCGCCGGCCAGCCAGGTGAACTGGCAGCGGTTGAGGCAGCGGGTCTCGCCCGGATCGATGTCGTGGTCGACCGCCTGTCCGGTGGCCGGATCGACCACGGAGAAGCCGGTTTCCCGGGTGACCAGCAGCCGGGTGCCGTCGGAGGACCAGACCGCCGCGGTCGCGATCGGATACGGCAGGGTCCATTCCCGGCCGGTGGTGACCTCGACGAGGTGGGGGTGCTCGGCCTCCAGCCGCTCGACCAGCGCGTACCGGCCGGTGGGCGCGACGTTGAGCGATCCGGTGAACCCGGAGATCGACCGGTATCCGGCGCTGCCCGGGGGGAGCACCAGGGTGGCGGTGTCGCCGGACGAGCCGTATCGGAAGGCGCCGACCAGCCGGGCGCCACCCGGTAGCGCGTATGCCTGCTGGGGGTCGAAGGGCGGGATGCCGAGATCGGCGGCGACGGCGGCGGGCGGGGCCGGGGCGTGCCGGTGGGTCAGCGTGTACGGCACCGCCGCGGTCACCCCGACCAGCACCGCCGCCGCGACCGAGACGACCGTGTGGCGGAGGCGTCGCCGTCGTTGTCCGGCGGCCAGGGCCCGGGCGGCGAACGCGTGCGGCGCGCCGGCTTCCCCGGCGAGGTCGCGCACTGTGGTGCGGAGCAGGTCGTTGGCGGTCCGGGTCATCGCAGCACCTCCGCGGCGGTCGTCTCGTTCAGCTCGGGGATCAGGTCACGTAGCTTGCGCAGCGCCCGAGTCGCCTGGCTGGCGACCGTGCCGCGCCGGCAGCCGAGGATGTCCGCGGTCTCGTCCACTGAACGGTCCTCCAGGTAGCGCAACACCAGGACGGCTCGTTGCCGGGCGGGCAGCGCGAGCAGCGCCTGCCGGAGCGTCAACCGGAGCGTTGTGTCGTGGTCGTGCCCGGAGTGCGGATACAGGTCGGGCACCTCGGCGACCGGGAACTCGTGGATTCGAGACTGCCGGCGCCAGATCGAGATCCGGTCGTTGTAGATGATCCGCCGCACGTACGGCTCGGCGTCGTCCCGGATCCGTGGCCACTTCGTGTAGGCCTTGGCCAGCGCGGACTGCACCAGATCCTCGGCGGATCGCTGGTCGCCGGTCATCGCGTACGCGATCCGCACCAGCGCCGCGCCACGTTCCTCGACGAACGCGATGAACGCGGCGTCAGTCGATTCCTTCACGGTCACCTCCAGCGGATAAGACGTACGGGTGACGCCGATGTCTGCACGGCCGCCGGAGTTTGTCGTACCCCCGAGGCAGAATCGAGGGGTGTTCGTCGTCGAGTCACCGATCGGGCCGCTCGGCGTCGCCGTCGAGGGCGACGTCGTGGTGGGGGTGCGCTTCGGCGCGCGGCCGGGCGACACCGCGGACCATCCGGCCGCGGTGCAGCTGGCGGCCTATTTCGCGGGGGAGCTGACCGACTTCACGGTGCCGGTGGAGCTGCGTGGCGGCTCCGAGTTCGAGCGCGCGGTGTGGGCCGAGATCGCCCGGATTCCGTACGGCGAGATGGTGACCTATGGGGCGATCGCCACCGCCCTGGGCGATCCGGGAGCCGCCCGTGCGGTCGGCACGGCCTGCAACCACAATCCGGTGCCGGTGATCGTCCCGTGCCATCGGGTGGTCGGCGCCGGCGGCAAGATGGTCGGCTTCGGCGGCGGCCTGGAGCGCAAACGCAAGCTGCTCGAGCTGGAGGCCGCGGTGGCGCTGACCCGGGCCTGGGGGTGAACCGGGAGCGTGCTGTGTGCGTATGAAAAACGGGGTTGTGAAGTAAAAAGGCCGGCCCATGAGCTGGGCCGGCCTTGTTCACGCGGAGCGGGTCAGCGCTCGACCTCGCCCTTGATGAAGGCCTCGACCGCGTTGTGCGCGTCGTGGTCGCTGTACTGCACCGGCGGGGACTTCATGAAGTAGGAGGACGCCGAGAGGATCGGGCCACCGATCCCGCGGTCCTTGGCGATCTTCGCGGCGCGGACCGCGTCGATGATCACGCCGGCCGAGTTCGGCGAGTCCCACACCTCGAGCTTGAGCTCGGCGTTCAGCGGGGTGTCACCGAACGAGCGGCCCTCCAGGCGGATGTACGCCCACTTGCGGTCGTCGAGCCACGGCACGTGGTCGGACGGGCCGATGTGCACGTCGCTCTTGATCATCTCGTGCGGGATCTGCGAGGTGACCGACTGGGTCTTCGAGATCTTCTTCGAGACCAGGCGGTTGCGCTCCAGCATGTTCATGAAGTCCATGTTGCCGCCGAAGTTGAGCTGGTACGTGCGCAGCAGCTCGACGCCACGGTCTTCGAACAGCTTGGCCAGCGCGCGGTGCACGATGGTCGCGCCGACCTGGCTCTTGATGTCGTCGCCGACGATCGGGAGGCCGGCGTCGGTGAACTTCTGCGCCCAGACCGGGTCGGAGGCGATGAACACCGGCAGCGCGTTCACGAACGCACAACCGGCGTCGATCGCGGCCTGCGCGTAGAACTTGTCGGCCTGCTCGGAACCGACCGGGAGGTAGGAGACGACCACGTCGACCTCGGCGTCACGCAGCGCCTGCGCCACGTCGACGGCCTCGGCCGAGGACTCCTCGATGATCTCCCGGTAGTACGTGCCCAGGCCGTCGAAGGTCGGGCCGCGCTGCACGGTGACGCCGGTCGGCGGCACGTCGGTCAGCTTGATCGTGTTGTTCTCGCTGGCGACGATCGCTTCGCTCAGGTCCATGCCGACCTTCTTGGCGTCCACATCGAACGCCGCGACGAACTTCACGTCGGATACGTGGTAGTCGCCGAAGGTCACGTGCATGAGACCCGGCACGCGGTCGTTGGGGTCGGCGTTCTTGTAGTACTCCACGCCCTGCACGAGGGACGAGGCGCAGTTACCCACACCGACGATGGCGACGCGGACGGAACCCATCGCGTTTGCCTCCTTGTTGTTCATCACGGCCGGTCCAGGTGCGGACGCGGTGTTTCCGGGGGTGTCTCCGCTGCCGGCGACAGCCCGCCGGAACGGTTGCGGAAGGCCGGGGTTCGGCCGGACCGCTCGTTGGTGATCAGCTCCTCCAGCCAGCGGACCTCGCGCTCGCACGCGTCGAGGCCGTGTCGCTGGAGTTCGAGCGTGTAGGCGTCGAGGCGGTCGGCGGCGCGGGCGAGAATCTCCCGCAGTCCCTCCCGGCGCTCCTCGATCCGCCGTCGGCGCCCCTCCAGGATCCGTAGCCGGGTGGCCTGGTCGGTCCGGGCGAAGAACGCGAAATGCACCCCGAAACCGGCGTCGTCATACGTCTCCGGCCCGGCGGTGGCGAGGAGCTCCGCGAAGCGTTCCTTGCCCTCCGCCGTGATCTTGTAGACAACCCGGCCCCGTTTGCTGGTCATCGGGGGAACAATTTCGTTGGTGTTCGCCTCGGCTTCGCTGATCCAGCCGGCCAGCTTCAACCGCTTCAGCGTCGGGTACAACGTCCCGTAACTGATCGCGGCGCGAAGCGTGCCCAGTTTGGTGGCCAGCTCCTTGCGGAGTTCGTACCCGTGCATCGGGGCCTCCTGCAGAAGCCCGAGGATCGCCAACTCCAGCACCTCGACCCTCCCTCAGAGTGTGTCCCGATGTATCGGCCCGATACATCGTCACCGTAGATCGGGATCGCGGGAGGCGCAACTCGGACATGCTGCGCGGTCGCCACGCCACGCTCCGTGATGGCGGTCGCCCCGGTCGCGGTGACCGCGTACTCTTCTCGCCATGCGCACGCAGCGGCAGGTTGTCGACTACTCGCTTCAGAGGCGGGCAGTCCTGCGTGACGTGCGGAATGGCAAGGTCAGCCCGCTTGAGGTGTGCGACGCGTCGCCGTACTTGAAAAACGCTGCGACGTTCCACGGCGAGCCGACCGAGGAGCGATGCCCGATCTGCCGTCGCGACAACCTGACTCTGGTGCACTACGTCTATGGCGACGAGCTGAAGCAGTCCGCCGGCCAGGCGCACAAAGTTGCCGAGTTGCCGGTCCTCGCGATGACGCTGCGTGAGTTCCAGGTCTTCGTCGTCGAGGTGTGCCGCTCCTGCTCCTGGAACCACCTCATCGAGCGCTACGTGCTCGGTCGCGACGCGCTCGGTGAGGACGAGTCCCCGATTCAATGGAAAACGGGTTCTGTTTCACAGGTCGGGGAGGGCCGACGGTGAACCGGATCGATGTCAGTAACGTGGACACGTTTAGGACAGGCTCGTTTTCGGTGTCGGAACCATCGGCTGCCGGTGACGCAGCCTCAAACGCCCGCTCGTGGCGCGGCCTCCGGGAGCATCTCCCGGCGGGGCGGGCCGCGCCCCCGCGAACGGTAGGTGTGAAGGAATGAACGCGTACGGCGATCCGCAGAACGCACGAGCCCGGGCCCGAGTGCCCGGGCCGTCCGCTGCTTCCGGACCGGACGAGCAACGTCCCGCACCCGATGCCTATCGGCGGCCATCCGGTTCGGCTTCGGTCGGCTCCGCGTCGGTGGGTTCGGCGTCGGTGGGCTCCGCCTCGGTCGGCGGGCGCGCCTCGGTCGGCTCCGCCTCCGTGGGCTCGGCCGCCCCAGGCCGTGCGTCGGTCGGTGCCGCGTCAGTCGGTGGCCGCGCGTCGGTGCCGCCTCCCACGTCCGGCGGGGGTTCCGCCGGCGTCGGCGGCGGTGGCGGGGGCAAGCGCCCGCGGACCAAGGCCGACAAGAAGTACCGCCGTGCGAACATCCTGACCGCGGCGGCCGCCGTGCTGGTCATCATGATCGGCGCCGGCATCGTGGGTGGCACCTACTTCTTCGATGACGTCGAGCTCCCCACGCCCAAGGCTGAGGACCAGATGAACGTCGTCCTCAACGCCAAGGGCCAGACGCTCGCCAAGCTGGGCAAGCCCCGGGTCAACGTGCCGTACCAGAACATCAGCGACACCATGGCGCACGCCGTCGCCGCCGCTGAGGACAAGAACTTCTACACCCACAACGGCATCGACATGAAGGGCATCGCCCGCGCCGCCTGGAACAACTTCACCGGCGGTGACAAGCAGGGCGCGTCCACCATCACCCAGCAGTACGCGCGACACGTCGCCGACCTGAAGGACATCAGCTACAGCCGCAAGCTGCGCGAGGCCGTGATCGCCCGCAAGCTGGAGTCGAAGTACACCAAGCCCGAGATCATGGGGCTGTACCTGAACTACATCGACCTCGGCGAGGGCCGGCTCGGCGCGGAGGCCGCGGCGAACGGCTACTACAACGTCAGCATCGTCCAGAAGGGGTCCGGCGGCCGCAAGGAGATCAACGCCTACCAGGCCGCGGCGATCGCCTCGATCATCAAGCAGCCCTACCCGACCGCCACGCACAAGGGTTACGACCCGAACATCAACCCCACCGATGCCAAGATCCGGTGGGAGTACACGATGCGCAACATGTACGACATGGGCTGGATCACCAAGGACGTCTACGACAAGCGGGTCTGGCCTCAGCCGCTGCCGAACAAGGCCAGCGCCACCTGCAAGACCTGCGCGGACGGCAAGCCGGTCGGCATGATTCTGCGGCACGTGACGTACGAGCTGAACCAGCTCGGCATCAACAGCGACGCCCAGGAGCGTGGTGGTCTGACGATCACCACCACGATCGACCCGGTGATCCAGAAGGCGGCTGAGGAAGCCGGCTCCCGCAAGAGCGACGAATCGCCGCTGCACGGACGTCCGGCCACGTATCAGGCCGCGGTGATCGGCATCGATCCGGACACCGGCGAGGTGCTCGGTTACTACGGCGGTGACGATCCGACCGGCACCGACTACGCCGGTTACATGGACGGTGACGGCAACGGCGTGATCGAGAACGGCGGCGGACAGTCACCGGCCTCGTCCTTCAAGATCTACACGGCGACCACGGCACTGGCCAACAACTACTCCTTCAAGACCACCTGGGACGGCACCAAGACCCGGGCCAACGGCAAGAAGATCAGTAATGCCGGTGCCGACGACAGCCTGTGTGACGGCAAGATCAAGTTCTGTGACCTGGAGACGGCGACCGTCCGGTCCTACAACTTCCCGTTCTACTGGATCGCCGACCAGCTCGGCTCCGAGAAGGTCCTCGCCACGGCCAAGAAGGCCGGTATCCGGTACATCTGGACCAACTCCACGGACAAGCACCCGCAGGGCGAGCGCATCGACCTGGAGAAGGCCAGCCCGGAGACGCTGCACAACAACTTCAGCAGTGAGGTCGGTTTCGGCCAGTTCCGGGTGGTCCCGCTGGAGCACGCGACCGGCGTCGCCACGATCGTGGCGCAGGGCGTCCGCCACCAGACGCATTTCATCAAGTCGATCAAGGCGGTCGACCAGGCCACCGGTAAGACGAAGAGCCTGACCACGGTCACCAAGGAAGGCACCAAGGTCTTCGACGCGCAGCAGATGTCCGACCTGACCGGCGTGCTGAAGCGGATCCCGGAGCATGCCAAGCACACCCTGGCGAACGGCCGGGACGCGATCGCCAAGAGTGGTTCGTGGGAGCTCAACTCCACGAACAGCAGCGCCAACGGTGATGCCTGGTTCGTCGGCGGCATCCCGCAGCTGGCCGCCACCGTCTGGGTCGGCGGCAAGAAGAACCGCGTGCCGCTGACCGAGGAGAGCGGCAAGAAGATGTTCGGCTCCGGCACGCCGGCGTCGATCTGGAAGAAGTTCCTCGACACGGTGGCCGAGAAGAAGGACTGGGAGAAGGCCAGCTTCCCGGATCGGATCCCCGGCGGTGACGACTCGCGCGGCAACGGCCAGACGCCGCCGCCGGACCCGGTCCAGGACAACAGCGGGGTCTGTAACGGCGCGCTGTCGATCCTCTGCCAGAACCAGGACAACGGCGGCGGCCCCGGCAACAACACGGGTAACACCGGCGGCGGTAACGGTGGCAACGGCGGTAATGGGGGCAACGGCGGCACTGGCGGTAACGGCGGTAACGGCGGTTGATGTCCCACTGATCTGAGCGGCGCCCACCTCATCGAGGTGGGCGCCGCTTTTCATCCGGTATCTCTCGGTGTGCCGTATCCGGTCGGCGGTCGATCTTCGACGTTGATGCGGCATGATGCCAAGACATGAGCGCGCAACCGTCCCCCGATCGGCCCGACGCCCCCAGCGACGGCCCCAGCGTTTCTACCTCCACCGCGACCTCGGACGGTTTCGTGCGGGGGCTGTCGCAACTCATCGGCGGGCCGCTCGGCTCGCACGCGACCCGTCCGGAGGCCCGGCCCGGCCGGTTCTGGACCGCGTCGCGGATCATCATGGCCCTGACCTGCCTGATCCTGGCGCTGTCCTGGGTGCAGAAATCGCCCTGCATGAGCGGCGACTGGCAGAAAAACATCCAGTACACCCGGTTCTGCTACACCGACGTGCTCGCCCTCTACTACGCCGAGGGTCTGAGCGACGGCGCCGTCCCCTACGTCAACCACCAGGTCGAGTACCCGGTCGTCACCGGTTACTTCATGGGGGCACTCGGGCTGCCGGTGCACTGGTACGGGGTGAAGCACCCGGACATCAACCAGGGCAGCTGGTTCTACAACGCCAATGCTCTGGTCCTGTCGCTGTTCGCGGTGATCACGGTGGGAGTGATCCTGGCGCTGCGCCGACGAAGGCCGTGGGACGCGGCGATCTTCGCGCTCTCCCCGATCATCCTGGTGACCGCCACGGTCAACTGGGACTTCCTGGCGATCGGCCTGGCCGCCATCGGCCTGCTGCTGTGGGTGCGCCGGCAGCCGCTGTGGGCCGGCGTCCTGCTCGGGCTCGGCGGCGCGGCCAAACTGTGGCCGCTGTTCATCATCGGGCCGCTGTTCATCATCGCGTTGCGCTCCGGGCGGCTGCGTTCCTGGCTCCTGGCGACGGTGGGCGCGGTGGTCGCCTGGGCCGTGGTCAACTTCCCGGTCTGGTACTGGCAGCACGAGGCGTGGCTGCGGTTCTTCCGGCTCAACTCGGAGCGGCCGGTCGACTGGGGCACTTTCTGGTACGTCGGCCGGTACCTCGACGGTAAGTGGAGCAGCACCGGAGGCGGCCCGTTCCAGTGGCTCAGCGACCACGTGCCCACGCTCAACCTGGTGACCTACGCGCTCTTCGGCCTGGCCTGCTTCGGCCTGCTGGTGCTCGGTCTGCTCGCCCCGCAGCCGCCACGCCTGGCCCAGCTGGCGTTCCTGGTCGTCGCCTTCTTCCTGATCTTCAGCAAGGTCTGGTCGCAGCAGTATGTGCTGTGGCTGCTCCCGCTGATCGTCCTGGCCCGCCCGAAGTGGGGCGCGATCCTGGCCTGGACCGTCGCCGAGATCTGCTACTTCGCCGCGTTCTACGCCGAGCTGATCGGCGCCGGCGACGGCGGCAAGTCGGTGATCCCGGAGGGCACGTTCGTGCTGGCCTCCGCCCTGCGGCTGATCACCGTGGGGGTGCTGTGCGGCCTGGTGATCCGGGAGATCTGGCGGCCGGAGCTGGATGCGGTCCGGCAGACCTACGGTGGGGCCGATCCGGACGCCGGCTTGGCGGAAGGCCCGGATGAGGGCTGGGTGCAGCGGTTGCGGTGGTCGCTCGGCTTCGGCCGGCCGCCGGTGGCGCCGGTCGGTCTGCCGCCGGAGCCGCCGGTGATGGCCAAGGTCTAGCTTGTTTCTCCGGGCGGGGCACACCTTCGGGTGTGCCCCGCTTCGCTTCTCTCTCCCGGCCGCTTCCGCTTCCGGTTTTCGCTTTCGGTACGCCCTCAGCCCGGTCCCGCCCAGCGCCAGCCCTGGTCCCGTGTGACCTCGGTCCCGTGTCATCCAGCGCCAGCCCGGTCCCGTGCCATCCAGTGCCAGAGCCCGGTCCCGTGCGATCCAGCGCCAGCGCCAGCCCGGTCCCGTGCGATCCAGCACCAGCGCCAGTCCTCACCCGCGCCGCCCAGCCTTGCCCCCGGCCCGCTAAGTCCGGCCCAACGCGCCCAGCGCAGCTCGGAGCCCCGTGCCGCCTGCGCGGCTCCGAGCTCCGTCCCGCCTGCGCGGCGAAGTTCCGCGCCCCTCCCGGCGGTGCGACTCTCAGCTCAGCCGGAAGACGACCGCGTCGGGAAGGTCCTCGCGACGGATGCCGAGCGCGTCGACCGGAAGATCACCCGCCTGCTCCCAAGGCGTGCCGACAACCTCGGACCGGATCAGCAGAACCGTGCCGACCCCCTTCTCCCGCAGGTACTGAATGCTCGCCAGGTCCGGGAACGACGTGACCTTCTGCCGCATCTCCGCCTGGTTGGCGGCAGCCACAATCCCGCCGCCGTTGGTCACCTGCTGGTATCGCGACGTGCTCCACAGCTGAACGGTCTGGTCGCTGAGCTCCGCCGTCGGCAGCACGAGCATCGGGCCACCCACCGTACGCAAAGCGGCCGGCTGGACCGGAACCACCGGATGCGCAGTCGCGTTCCACCCCTCCAGCACCACCAGGAGCAGGGGAATGGTGGTCGCCATCCGCAGCCACGGACTCGGCCACGGCGGCGTGCGCTGCGCCGCGAAGTGCTCGATCCGCCGCACGAACTCGTCGATCGCCCCGGCCGCCAGAACCGCCAGCAGCAACGTCGTCCAGAGCATCAGCCGACCGGAGATGCGCAGGTCGAACGAGGCCGGGAAGTGCCCGAAGAGCGGCAGATAGGTCCACCGTCCGCCGAAGAACTTCGTGCCCAGAGTGAGGATCACCGCGGCTGCCAGGGACAGCACCAGGACCAGTCGCTGCCGCCACCGCCAGATCGAGAAGATCAGTCCCGCCAGGGCCAGCGCATAGAGCACGAACCCGGGAAGCAACGACATCTCCGCCGGCCAGGCCAGCGAGGCCCGCGGTGTGGCGTGCGCGGCACCCCAGATCCGCGATTCGGCCGGCCCGATCAACAGGCTCCGCACCGGCGGCGAGAAGAAGTCGATCTCCGTACTCCGGGTCGCCGAGTCCGGCGCCCGCAGATACGGAATCGCAATCACCGCACCGACCCCGAGGAAGAACAACACCCCCAGCACGTTGGCAACCAGGAGCCGCCAGCCAAGGACCGCCCGACTCTCCCGCCGAGGCCCAACCTTCCCAGCCCGCCTTCGACCGCCAGCCCACCTCCGGCCAGCCTTGCCCCCGCCAGCCTTGCCGCCACCGGTTTTGTTGCCACCAGTCGCCCCGCCACCGGTCTTGCTGTCAGCGGCCTTGCTGCCGTCGGGCTTGCTGTCAGCGGCCTTGCCGCCGTCAGCCTTGTCGTCAACCGCCTTGCTGTCACCGGTCTTGCCGCCGTCGGGCTTGTCGTCGGGCTTGCTGTCACCGGCCTTGCCGCCGTCAGCCTTTTCACTACCGGCCTTGTCGCCACCGGTTTTGTCGCCACCGGCATCACGGGCCTTGCCGCCCGCGGCCTCGTTCTCACCAGGCTTACTCTCGCCGACCTCGCCCCCGCCGGCTTCACCCTTGTCAGCCTTGCCCTCACCCGGTTTCTCATCACCGGCCTTACCAGCGGCTACCTTGCTTTCACCAGGCTTGCTCTCGCCCGACTCCGACTTGTCAGCCGAGCCTCTGCCGCCAGCGTCCTGGCTGGCCGCAGACTCACCAACGTCCTTGCCGGAAGCGTCCTTGCCACTCTCATCCTCGCCCGTCTCAGCCTTGCCGGATGAGGCCAGGTCCGCGTCATCTTCGCCGGATTCGTCCCTGGAAGGCCCATCGTGGGCCGCATCCTTTTTGGCCGACCGCTCCTTACGGATTTCCGGACCGCTGACCACCCCGTCGCGCGCCCCTGCCTTACTCGGCAGCCCGTCCCGCGCTTCAGTCTTGCTCGGCCCCTCAGCGCGCGCTTCACCCTTGCTCGGCACTTCACCGCGCGCTTCAGCCTTGCTCGGCACCTCGTCGCGCGGCGCGCCCTCACCGACATCCGTCGCCCGGGCCGCTGCCTTGCCGGCATCACCCGCACCCGGTCCCGGCTTGACCGATTCCGCCCCGGCCGTGCCCGGCGAGCCCGCAGCCCGTTCCGTCGAAGCCGGACTCGCTGCCTGCCGCTTCTCCGCAGCAACAGCGGCGGCCTTGTCGCCCACCGTCTCATGGCCAGACCCGTCCCCCCGCGAACCCACTTTCTTCCCGGCTTTGTCGGAGTCCTCGTCACGCGCCGCTTCCTCGCCGGCTCCGCCCGCCCCAGCATCCTTCTCGTCGACCTTGCCGGAG
The DNA here is from genome assembly GCF_018324205.1 of Actinoplanes ianthinogenes. Classification (NCBI taxonomy): domain Bacteria; kingdom Bacillati; phylum Actinomycetota; class Actinomycetes; order Micromonosporales; family Micromonosporaceae; genus Actinoplanes; species Actinoplanes ianthinogenes. Next base: position 4,665,551 of record NZ_AP023356.1, on the reverse strand, counting down.
GCCGCAGCACTCGCCGCCTTCCCGCCGGACCCTGCCGAGCCGGACCCTGCCGAGCCGGACCCTGCCGAGCCGGACCCTGCCGCGCCCGACCCTGCCGCGCCCGACCCTGCCGCGCCCGACCCTGCCGCGCCCGACTCTGCCGAGCCGCCCCGCTCCTTCTCCCGCCGCTTCTCCCGCCACCGCCGACGAATCCGCCGAACCGGCACCCCCACCAGCAGAAACAGCACAACCCCCGCAAGCACATAAGCGAACGGAAGCCCCAGCGAGAACCCAAGACTCAACTGCCAGGTCGCCACCACCCAGCCGAGCGCCGCCCACGCCGCCCGCCGCCGATCCGGCCGGAACCCGTAGCGCAACGACCACCCGTGCCCCCGCGCCAGCAGCGCCAACGCCAGCGGAATCGCCCCTGCCGAGATGATGTCGAGATGCCCTTCCTGGGCAAGACGCCACGGCGCGTACGCAAAGGCGGCCGCCGCCACCGCCGCACCCATCGGCCGTGCCCCGAGCTGCCGCACCAGCGCATACGCACCGAACAGCAGCAGAGCGTGCGCCAGCACGAAGAGGATGTTGTACCGCAGCACGGCAGCGCCCGGCCCGTCCCCGACCAGACCGAAGCCGGCATATCCGAGCAGGCTGTCGCCGTACGCAAAGCTGTTGGGGTTGGGGAAGTAGGCGTTTGATTGCCACAGCTTGACCGGGTTCGTCCGCAGCACGTGGCCCAGCCAGGACACCTGCCAAGCCTGCCGCGACGGGTCGCCCAGGTCCTGCGGCAGCGTGTGCAGTGGGTACCGCAGTGTCGGCCAGGTCAGCCCGATCGCAAGAACCGCGGACACATAGGCGGCCAGCGCGTACTCATGCACGAACGTGCGCCGGACGGCCCGGAATCCACGCCGGATCCGGCCCGGCGGCTTCTCCGCCGCGATGGCGGTGAATGCCGTCCAGGGGTCCTCCGGAGCTCCCGGCGGCCGGGTCTCCGGGAGCGCCTTCCGCTTCCGCCTCGCCGGGCTCCCATGTGGACCGCCGGACCCCTCCTCGCCCCCACCCGCAGCTGCCGAATCCTTGGCCGCGGTGTCGCCGGCGCCGCTGCTCGTGCCCGCCGAATCCGACTCAGCGTCTTTATCCGATTTATCCGCCGAAACAGCGGCCTTCAGCTTGGCGGCCCCGGACTCACCCGCCGTCCCGGCCCCAGCCGCGATCTGCTCCGCCCGAGGTCCCAGTTTCTCGGCCTCAGTCGAACCCGATCCGCCCTTTTTATCCGCCCGACGAGACCCGAAGATCCCGAAAAGCCGTCGCCCCTTCGACCCCTGCACGGCATCCCCATCGGACCGAATCGAGAGCGGTTGCGGCTGCTCGGTCATGACCCTCCCCGGACCAGTACGTCAGGCGCCCGACCGCGCCCGCAGCAGGGCGATGTCGGCACTCTGCCCCTCCACCCCACCCGGGGTCTCCACAATGGCGGGAGCACCGGAAGCACGAATGGCAGCGACCACCAACTCGGGGTCGATCTTCCCATTACCCAGGTTGTCGTGCCGGTCTTGGCCCGAGTCGAATCCACCTTTCGAATCGTTGGCGTGGATCAGGTCGATCCGCCCGGTGATGGCCTTGATCCGATCGACGATGCCGACCAGGTCCTCCCCACCCGCGAAGGCGTGGCAGGTGTCCAGGCAGAAGCCGGCCCCGAACGAGCCGACCGCCTCCCAGAGCCGAGCCAGATTGTCGAAGCGGCGAGCACACGCGTTGTCCCCGCCGGCGGTGTTCTCGATCAGGATCGGGAGGGGCAGACCGCCGTCCTTCTCCGCATACTCGAACGCCTTGCGCCAGTTGTCGAAGCCGGCCGCGAGGTCGCCGCCGTCGACGTGCCCGCCGTGCACGATCAGCCCTTTCGCACCCACCTCGGCGGCCGCCTTGGCGTGCGCGACCAGCAGTTTCCGGCTCGGGATGCGGATCCGGTTGTTGGTCGAGGCGACGTTCAGCCGGTAGGGCGCGTGGATGTAGATGTCCACGTCGGAAGCCCGCAGACGGTCGACGTCCGCACGTGGCTGCGGATTCTTGTAGCTCTGTGGGTCGGACAGGAAGAACTGCACCGCCTCGGCGCCGCGAGCGGCTGCCTCGGCCAGCGGGTCGGCGGAATCGACGTGGGCTCCGATGCGCATGGACCGAGCCTACGACGCGCCACCGACACTTTTCCGGGAGCGTCACCGGCCTCCGCCGCGCCTCGTTAGCCCCATCGATCACGTTTGACCGATTGCCGGTCGTGACCGGCGGCGAACTGGGGAGTAGTGCATGTCGCGGCAGTTCCGCAACCGGGTGGCAGCCCTGGTGGCCAGCGGTTTGATCTTCGGTGTGCCGCTGATCGCCACCGGCACGGCGAGCGCCGACCAGCTCCAGCCGGGCGATCGCCGGGTCACCTTCGGCGGCGGCATGCTGGGCTTGAGCTGCGATTCCAAGCCCAGCGTGGAAAAGCTGACGGTGCCCGCCGAGAGCACCCTGCACGTGATCAACCGGACCGGCCACGACGCCCGGCTGGAACTGGCCGGCGCGCGGAAGGGCGTCATCCCGGACGACGGCGCCGCCGAGGTCGTCTTCCGGCGCGGCACCACGCCGGTCGTGCTGACTCCGGACTGCGCCGACCCCGAAGACCCGGTCCCGATGCTGGTCACCGCGGTCCCGTCGGCCTCCGCCACGCTGCCGGACCCGGCCCCCGGCGACTCCGGCGCCACCTCCGTGCCGTCGATCGTCGCCGGCTCCTCGAGCCTCTCCTCGGCCACCGGCTCGGCCGTGCCGGACACCCGGTCCCGCCCGATGCGCCACTCGGCCGATGCCGCCCGGCGCCGGACCGACACGCGCCAACCGGCCACCCGAGCCGCCGCCGACACGACCGCCACCACGCCACGCGACAGCACATCCCAAAAGATCAAGAACAAGGATTTGCGTACGACCACAGCAGGCGCCCCACCCTTCGCCGGTATGCCCCCCGGCGAGCGCAAGGCCCTGGTCCCCGCCGATCGTGCCTCGGTGACCGGCGTGACCACCGCCGACGCCACCACACCGGCCGCCGCGGCGGCCCCGGTCCAGGACCTGGACAGCCCCATCACCGCACCGGCGGCCGAGCCGGTCGCCGCGGTCGAGCCGATGCGGACCGCCCGGCCCATCGGCCTGCTCGGCCTGACCGCGCTGGTCTGTGTGCTGGGCGTACTCACGGCGGCTATTCGGGCATTCGTGTCGCAACGTGCATCTCGGGCAAATTTGGCGTAAGCTCTGCTTCGTAAGGCTCCGCGGGGCGACCGTGTCCACCTCATCGGTGTGGTCGTTCCTCCCCAGGTCCCACCCAACGAACCGGACCGGACGCCCCGCGGCTCTGCACGGCGAGAGACCCCGTCCCCGGACGGGGTCTTCGTTTTGGGCTGGAGCACCCCACCTGGGTATGCTGGCTCGGTTCGCAGACTGTCCGCCGTGGGGCGCACTTCTTCCCACGGCTTTGTTCTGCGTGCGACACAAGACCTCCTGCCACGGAAAGACCGTGGCCGCATAGCCCACAGGAGGTGAATGTCTTGCGTCATTACGAACTGATGGTGATCCTCGACCCTTCGCTCGAGGAGCGCACCGTCGCCCCGTCGCTCGACCAGTACCTGAACGTGATCAGGACCGCGGGTGGCTCGGTGGAGAAGCTCGATGTCTGGGGCCGTCGCCGGCTCTCGTTCGAGATCAACAAGAAGGCTGAAGGCATCTACGCGGTCGTCGACCTGCAGGCGACGCCCGAGGCCGTGGCCGAGCTGGACCGTCAGCTCCGGCTCAACGAGTCCATCCTGCGGACCAAGGTCATCCGTCCCGAGACCCGCTGAGGCGTTTTTGTCAGAGGGTCCTGAGACCCTTTGCATCGACGACTTGAGCGGCGAGGAGAAGTTTCATGGCTGGAGAAACCGTAATCACCGTCGTTGGCAACCTGGTCAACGACCCGGAGATCCGCTTCACCGCGTCGGGAGCGGCGGTCTGTTCGTTCCGCATCGCTTCCACGCCGCGGACCCTGGACCGGCAGTCAAACGAGTGGAAGGACGGCGAGCCACTCTTCCTGTCGTGCAGCATCTGGCGTGATGCCGCCGAGCACGTCTCGGAGTCGCTGACCCGCGGCACCCGGGTGATCGTGCAGGGCCGGCTGCGCCAGCGCACCTACGACACCAAAGAGGGAGAGAAGCGCACCGTCATCGAGCTCGAGGTCGACGAGATCGGCCCGTCGCTGCGCTACGCCACGGCGAAGGTGCAGCGGATGAACCGGTCGGGCGGCGGCGGGGGTGGCTTCGGCGCCTCCGGTGGCGGCGGCGGCAACTTCGGTGGCGGTGGCGGTGGCGGCAACTTCGGCGGTGGCGGCAACCGGCAGCAGTCGGGCGGGGGCGGTCGGAGCAACAACGACTTCGACGACCCCTGGGCCACGGCTGCGCCGTCCGGTGGCGGCCGCTCCAGCGGTGGCAACAACTCCTCGTTCGACGACGAGCCTCCCTTCTAAGCCTTCGGGCTTTCCTCAGTTCAGGAGTAAGAGCAATGGCTAAGGCTGCGGCGCTTCGCAAGCCGAAGAAGAAGGTGAACCCGCTCGACAAGGACGGGATCACCTACATCGACTACAAGGACACCGCGCTCCTGCGCAAGTTCATCTCCGACCGCGGCAAGATCCGTGCCCGCCGCGTCACCGGTGTGACCTCGCAGCAGCAGCGGCAGATCGCCCGCGCGGTCAAGAACGCCCGCGAGATGGCGCTCCTGCCGTACACGGCTACGGCGCGCTGAGGAGGATCACCCAAATGAAGATCATCCTCACTCAGGAGGTGTCGGGCCTCGGCACCCCCGGCGACGTCGTCGAGGTGAAGAACGGCTACGGCCGTAACTACCTCCTGCCGCAGGGCTTCGCGATCCGGTGGAGCAAGGGCGCGGAGAAGCAGGTTGTCGTCATCAAGCGGGCCCGCGAGGCTCGTGAGATCCGTGACCTGGGCCAGGCCAACGAGGTCAAGGGCCAGCTGTCCGGCCTCAAGGTCACGCTGAGCGCGCGCTCCGGCAACGGCGGCCGCCTGTTCGGCTCGATCACCCCGGCCGAGATCGTCGACGCGGTCAAGGCCGCCGGCGGTCCGGCGCTGGACCGTCGTCGTCTCGAGCTCCCGGGTCACATCAAGACCACGGGCTCGTACAACGTCCAGGTCAAGCTGCACCCCGAGGTGACCGCCACGTTCCCGGTGAACGTGGTCGCCGCCAAGTAGTTCGTCGCACCACCGCGAACGGCATGCCGGGCTCACGCCCAGCATGCCGTTCGTGCTTTGCCACTCGGCTCACCGCCGTGCTGTGTGATCCTCGTCATCGACGGTCCTTTATTCCGGGACCGCGAGTGCGCCTCGCGTTCCACTACCCTGGGCGGGCACGAGAACCGACCTCGACGGTCGGCTCTGAGCCCGCGGGGAATGGACGAAGTCATCAACAACGGCGACCGGACCGTTTCGGGAATCGCCGGGCGCGTGGTGGCATGCACGGTCCTGGCCGGCCTCGCCGCCCTCTTCTACGCCTGGTACGGCAACCGTCACCACTACTTCGACCTGCACATCTACTACGACGCGCTGACGTGGTGGGCCGGCGGCCGAAACCTGTACGACTACGCCCGTCCGGATCCGGTCCAGGGCGCGCTCTACTTCACCTACACCCCGTTCGCCGCGATGATCATGCGGCCGATGGTCCTGCTCCCGTTCGGCGGGGTCGCCGTCCTCTTCACCGTCGCGACCATCGCCCTGCTCGCCCAGACCACCCAGCTGACCCTCCGCACGGCGCTGCCGGCCGCGGACCGGAAATCATCCTGGTGGCTCACCCTCGCGGTGGTCCCGGCCGTGCTGATCATCGAACCGATCCGGGAGAACCTGACGCTCGGCCAGATCAACATGCTGCTGGTCGCCATGGTCCTCGTGGACTTCTGCTACGCCCTGCCCCGCCACCGGAAGTACGCGGGCATCGGGATCGGCCTGGCCGCGGCGATCAAGCTCATCCCGGCGATCTTCATCGTCTATCTGGCGGTCACGCGCCGCTGGCGTGCCTTCACCGTGTCCGTCGTGTCGGCCGCCGCCGCGACGCTGCTCTCGGCGGCGATCGCCCCGCGTGAGTCGTGGCTCTTCTGGACCAGCGCGCTGTGGGACAGCGACCGGGTCGGCCAGGCCTTCTACACCGGCAACCAGTCCATCAAGGGCCTGCTCGCCCGGCTGGTCGCTCCGTCGCCGCCCAGCACCGTCCTGTGGTGCGTGCTCGCCGCCACCGTCACGATCGTCGGCCTGCTGCGCGCGGTCAGAGCTCACCGCGCCGGGAACGATCTGATGGGCGTCACCCTGATCGGCCTGACCGCCGGCCTGATCAGCCCGATCACCTGGCCCCACCACATCTACTGGTTCATTCCGGCCATGATCCTGCTGCTCGTCCACGCCCGCGGCTGGGCCACCCGCCGCCGCATCCTGCTGTGGTCCGGCCTGGCGACGCTGTACGCCGCCCTGATCTGGGGCACCGTCTCGTTCATCGTCTGGGGCGACGCCGAAGCCACCCCGACCACCACCCCGCGCGACTTCCTCCTGCGCAACCTCTTCGTGCTCTGCTCCCTGCTTCTCCTGCTCACCCTGCCCACAGCGGCCCCGCTCGCCAGGGCCACCAGGATGCCCACCGGCCCCGCTCCGTTGCCGGCGCCGCCCCCCATCCCGAAACCTGACCTAGGCACCCCGGAGCCGTCTCGTCGATCAGCCCGGATGCGGTACTCGGCGGCGTGACGATCAGGCCGTCGGGCGCGGTTGATGCGGAGAGGTGAGGCTGCCTCCCTGCCGACGGAGGCGGCCGGTCAGCTGAGGCTGTTACCGGTGATCGCGGAGCTGAGGACCGTCGCCAGGCCGCCACCGACGACCGCCGCGGCCAGTCCGACGCTGGCGGACTTCCACGCCGTGGTCGCGAAGCGCAGACCGAACGCGACGACGATGCTCAACGCCAGCGAGATCCCGAACTCAGGGGCCGCGTCGGCCAGCGTCTGCAGAGCGTGCGCCCGCTGCCCGGTGTTCAGCAGCAGCATGCCCAGGACGAAGAGAACCACCGGAACGCCATACCAGACGACGGTGTAACCGACCGCGGCCAGCGGGCTGTTGGAGGTCTCTTCCTCTTCCTCGTCGTCCGGGTTGAGCAGGTCACTCTGCCGCCCGGAGAGCACCCCGCTGCTGACCGGCCGCCGCTCGTAGGACCCGGTGCTCTCGAAGAGCGCGCCGCTCACGGCCCGCCGAGGCGGCCAGGACGTGTCCTCCCCGGCCTCGCCCGGCGTCGCGGTGATGACCGAGGTGGCGCTCAGCGCCAGGTTCTCCCTGCCGGCGACCGCGGCTGAACCGCTCGGCCGGAACGACGGGAAGTCCGAGGTGCTGAACCGCTGCGCCTCGCCGTCGTCGGTCAGGTCGGCGTTGAGCTCACGACGCCAGTCGCCGGTGGCCGGCGCGGCCGCTGCGGCGGTCGCGCGGTATCCCGTAGTGCCGGCCGCCGCGGCAGCGCCCGAGGTCGGTGCCGCGCTCAGGTCGGCCCGCCAGTCACCGCCGGCGGCCGCCCTGTACCCGGCCGCGCCGGACGTGGGCGCGGCGGTGCCACCGGTGAGCTCGGCTCGCCAGTCAGCCCCGGGCGTGGACGAAACCACAGGGGCACTGCCGGTGGCGCTGACCGCGGTCGGCCCCGCCGGTGCGCCACCGTTGAGTTCGGCTCGCCAGTCACCCGGCGGCGTCGCGGTGGCCCGATACCCGGAGACCGGAGCGGCGCTGCCGCCTCCGTTCAGCTCCTGACGCCAGTCGCCGCCGGGGGCGGCGGTGGCACGGTAGCCCGCGCTGCCGGAGACCGGCGCGGCACTACCGCCGGGGGCGTCTGTGTCGGCACTGGCGCGCCAGCCGCCCCCCTCCGGCGCGCCGCCGCTGCTGTAACCGGGATCCGGTGCGCCGCGGCGATAACTGCCATTGCCCGGTCCGGCCCCGTTCCACCCGTTGACCGGGCCGGAGCCGCCGTTCCAGGAAGCCCCGCCGGATGGCCCCGGGGCTCGCCAATCACCCTGCCCACGGGCGCCACCGCCGCCTCCACCGTACGGCGGGTCGTCCCGGTCGTCCCGACGACGCGGGTTGCCGTAGCGATCCGTCTCGTCGTAGCCGGGCGCCTCCGCGGCCGGATCGGTCCACGAGGACGGGCCGCCGGGCAGCTCGCGCTGCGCTCCGTACGCGGGTTTACGCGGGTCACGCCACGCGGGGTCACCCCCGGCCATGCCATAACCGTCGTCCCGCCGCTGCGGGGCAGCGGGCAGCTCACGAGCGCCGTAGGACGGCCCACCGGCGGGCAGTTCCCGGGCACCCCCAGGTCGCCGCAGGTCGGCCCACGACCGGCCGTCGTCCTCCGAAGGCCCGTAGCCGTAGCCGGGACCACCGGTCCGCCGCGGCTCGGGCTCCCGCTCCGCCCAGCCGGAATCCTCCGGCGGCAACGAGCCGTAACCGGTCTGCCGCGGCACCCCGCGCTCCGGCTCGGGCCAGGTGGATCGACCGGCCGGCAGCTCCCGCTGCTGGCCGGGGTAACCCGGCTCGGCCCAGCCACCGGAGCGCCCGGCGGGCAGCTCACGCGGCGGATCCTGGCGCGGCGGCAGCGGACCCTGCCGCCAGCCCTCGGTCTGGTACTCGTCGCGCCCGGTCGACCGGGACGGCCAAGCCTCCGGCTCCGGCTCGGGAGCACGCCGCCGAGCACCGGTGTCATTTCCGTACGCCTGCCGGGAAGCGTCCGGCGGGTACTGGTCCGTGCGGAACCGCCCGGAGGTGTAGGGGTCCGGCTGTTCGGCGCCGTTCCACGGAGCACCGGCGCTGCGCGGAGTGGCCGGTCCGGGCATGGCCGCGCCGGTCGACCAGGTGCCGCCGCTGCTGGGCATGGCGCTGCGCGGGCGGGGGCCGTCCGGCATGCCGCTGCTGGGCAACGGGCCGCCGGGCACCCCGCCGACCGGCCCGGTGGGCTCGTCGGCACGCCGTCCGCGCCGCCCCTCGCCACCCCAGCCGGGCTGCTCGGGCTGCGGCTCGGCGCCGTCATCCTTGATCCGCTCACGCCGGGCCGCCTCGGCGCGCCAGGCCAGCACGCGCGGATCGTCCTCGGCGCGGCTCCACTGGCCGGTGTCCGGGTCGCGGGTCCAGTTGCTGGTGTCCGGCTCCGCCTCCCAAGAGGAGGTGTCCTCGCGCCAGTTGGTCGGGTTCGCGTTGTAGCGCTGCGGCTGCTGGGCGCGGCGACCGGCACCGCGCTGCCGCGCTGGCATACCACCGGAAGCAGCGGCGCTCTCGTCACCGAACTGGCCGGCGCCGCGCTGGCGCCCTGGCACACCGCCGGAAGCAGCAGTGCTTTCGTCACCGAACTGGCCGGTTCCGCGCTGCCGCGCGGGCAGGACGCCGGAAGCAGCGGGGCTCTCGTCGCCGAACGAGCCCGCGCCCCGCTGCCGCTCAGGCAGGCCGGCGGGGCCGCGGTGCCGCTCGGGCAGGCCACCGGATGCTGCCGCGCCCTCGTCGCGGAACGCCACGGGACCGTCGTCGGGGGCGGCCCGGCGGGACAGCCGGGTCGACGACTCGGGACGAACGCCGTACCGAATCGGGGTCTGACCGGTGCGCTCAGCACCGTAAGCGTCCGAATATCCCTCCGGCTCCGCGGGCTGACCGCGGCGCGCGGAGCGGCTGCCCCACGAGGGTGCCGGCGCGCCCTGGTCGGCCGTCGGTGACGTCGGGGAGAGCGCGATGTTGCCGGTGTCGGTGTGCCCGGCCCAGTTGTCCGTGTCCGAGGTGGTGGACCAGCCGCTGCCGCCGGTCGGCGGAACCTCCGGCTCGGGCGCACGCCGTCGGCCGCGGCGGGTGGACCACTCGGTCTCCGCGCCACGCTGCCAGGCGGCCCGGTCGTCCTTCCGGACGAAGTGCCGGCCGTCGTCCCGCGGACCGGCCTGCCAGCCGGGCCCGTCGGACCGCTGATCCCAGCCGCCGATGTCGGTGGTGTTCTCCCCCCGGGTGGCGCCGCGCCGATCGGCGCTCCACGAATCACTCACCGGCGCCGAGGACGACCAGGACTCGGCGGCGGGCCGCTGCCACGACGGAGTCGAGCCGGCCGGCTGCTGCCAGGACGGTGTCGGCGCGGCCGGCTGCTGCCAGGACGGGGTTTGCGTGGAAGGTTGCTGCCAGGACGGAGCCTGCGTCGACGGCTGCTGCCAGGACGGCGTCTGTGCCGACGGACGCTGCCACGACGGGGTGCTGGAGCCGCTGCTCCAGGTCTGCTCGACCGGGGTGGTCGCGGCCCGTCCGGTGTCCGCCTCCCGTCGCCAGGACGGCGTGTCCGACCAGCTCTCCCGGCCGGCGCTCTCCTGTTCCGTGGTGGGCCAGCTCGTGCCGGAGATGGTGGGGCGGGCCGGCGTCGCCTCCGCCTCGTTCTCCGACTGCCAGGCCTCGGTGGTGGAGCGCCAGACGTGCGAACCGGTCGACGAACGCCACTCGGTGGTCTGCCGCCAGCGCGCGCCGGTGGCCCGCCACTCCGAGGTCTGGGTGCGCCAGCCGGTGCCGTCGGCCGGGAAGGTGGGCCGTCCCGTCGAGGTCACGTCGGACCAGCGGTTCGCCGGCTCCACGGCCTGGCCGCCACCTCCGGCATAGGGCTCGATCTCGCCCTGGCCCTGCCCTTGACCCTGGCTCTGCTGCGCCCACGCGTCTGCGCGGCGCTGCCAGGTGAGGGCCTCCGGGCTCGGCGTCATGCTGCCGGTATCGGTCAGCGAGGACCACCGGGATTCCGATTCGTCCCTTTCCTGCTCGGGAATGGGCCAAGCCTCCGCACCGCGCCTCTCGCGCGACATGCGGGCGCCGTAGTCCCACTCCCGTTGGTCCACCTGAAAAGGGTGACGTGCCGGAGGCGGAACCGCAACGCCTCACAGCGATGGCTTGCTCACCCGAGCCGGTATTTTCGCAGATCCATCAGCTTTTCTGCCCTCCACAGGAAGACCACGGAAAAGTGCTGCTGAGGCTCTTTCCCCAGAAGTTGTCCACATGGTGTGCACAGGGCTACCCACAGCCAAAGGGGGTGCTGTCCACAAGTTGTCCCAAGACTCGTCCACCGAGGCAGTTGGGCAGGTGGCAGCCAGGTTCGTACAGTGGGCGAGCCCTTGATCGACCGGATCTGCTGAAGTCACGGCGAGATCGGCCGAAGGAGTCGGACGAGGGCTGTTCGATCGTTCAAGCGGCATGGTCAGTTAGGGGGATGTCCCGGTGTCGATCACCGACGACGCACGACCGGATCCGCGGCCCCCATCTCAGCCGTCCGGGGGACCCCAGGGCGGTAAACCAGGCCGCTCCGAGGGCTCCGGCGGCGGCGGTTCGTTCGACAAGGCGCCCCCGCAGGATGTCGCGGCCGAGCAGGGCGTGCTCGGGGGCATGCTCCTCTCCAAGGACGCGATCGCTGATGTCGTCGAGATCCTCAAGACCAACGACTTCTACCGCCCGATCCACGGCACCGTCTTCGACGTCATCCTGGATCTGTACGGTCGCGGCGAGCCGGCCGACGCGCTGACCGTGGCGGCCGCCCTTGCCGACAGCGGCGAGCTCCAGCGAGTCGGCGGTGTGCCCTACCTGCACACCTTGATCGAGAGCGTGCCCACCGCCGCCAACGCCTCCTACTACGCACGGATCGTCGCCGACCGGGCCATCCTGCGCCGCCTGGTCGAGGCCGGCACCAAGATCGTGCAGATGGGTTACGGCGCCGGCGGCGCCGGTGGCGGGGACGTCGACGACATCGTCGACCGCGCGCAGCAGACCATCTACGACATCACCGAGAAAAGGGTCAGCGAGGACTTCGCCGCCCTCGGCGACATGCTCCAGCCGACCCTCGACGAGATCGAGGCGGTCGGCGCCAGCGGTGGCGTCATGCAGGGCGTCCCGACCGGCTTCGCCGACCTGGACCGCCTGCTGAATGGTCTGCACCCCGGCCAGCTCGTCATCGTGGCCGGTCGACCCGGTCTCGGCAAGTCGACCGCGAGCATGGACTTCGCGCGCAACGCGGCGATCCGGCACGGCTGCGCCAGCGCCATCTTCTCCCTGGAAATGAGCAAGATCGAGATGGTGATGCGACTGCTCTCCGCCGAGGCGCGAGTGCCGCTGCACACCCTCCGGTCCGGCCAGCTCTCCGACGACGACTGGACCAAACTCGCCCGGCGGATGGGCGAGATCAGCGAGGCTCCGATCTTCGTCGACGACACGCCCAACATGAACCTCATGGAGATCCGCGCCAAGGCCCGTCGCCTCAAGCAGCGGCACAACCTCAAACTGCTGGTCATCGACTATCTCCAGCTGATGTCCTCGCCGAAAAAGACGGAGAGCCGCCAGCAGGAGGTCTCCGAGCTGTCCCGTGGCCTCAAGCTCCTGGCCAAGGAGATCGAGTGCCCGGTGATCGGCGTCAGCCAGCTGAACCGTGGTCCCGAGCAGCGCACCGACAAGCGCCCCCAGCTCTCCGACCTGCGTGAGTCCGGCTCCATCGAGCAGGACGCCGACGTGGTGATCCTGCTGCACCGCGACGACTATTACGACAAGGAGTCGCCCCGAGCCGGCGAGGCCGACTTCATCGTCGCCAAGCACCGTAACGGCCCTACCGACACCATCACCGTCGCCGCTCAGCTGCACCTATCCCGCTTCGTCGACATGGCCATCTAGGTTCCGACCCAAGACCACCCCTTTTCGGTACGCAATTCCGCCCGGTCTGTGCCTGTCCCTGCGGTGTGGTCGTGCTGGTCGCGTCGACTTTGCCCGGCTCGGGGCTGGGGCGGTGGCGTCTGGCCGTTCGCGCGGTGGACGGTTCGGGCGGGGAGGGCCATGCGAAGGCCGTCAGGCTTGATACCTCCGCATGGCCCTCCCCGCCCGAACCTCGCCTACTCACCGGGACTGACGCGCCTTGGGGTCGTCCGGCGGCATGCGTCCAGGCCCGTCGGCCGGCATCCGGATCCCCGCCGGGACGACCTGTCGGCCGACGTTGTCCGTATGCCCGTGACGCTCACTGTTTCCTGCACTGAGGTGGTGGGAGTCGCCGCTCTGCGGTGGGGTATCGCAGGCTGTTGGCTGCTGAGTTCCCTGGATCGCGCGGCGGGGCGGTTGGCTTTGTCGGTCGCTGCTGCGGGGTGACCAGGCCGGGTGCTGTTCGCCTGCGGTGGCGTGCTTGAGCCGCGGCTTTGCTGGGCGCTGGCCGTGAGGGCATAGGTCGGCTATGTCGGTCACATACGGCGGGGCGGCTGCGGCCGAGCTTCGCTGTTGGCCTGCGGTGACGTTTGGGTTTCGGGTTCGCTGGGCGCTGGTCGCGGGGGCATGGGTCGGCTATGCCGGTCGCTTATGGCGGGGCGGCTGCGGGCCGGGTTCTCGGGTTATCGCTCACGTTGATCGGCAGAGCAGTTCGGGCGCCACCGAGGTGGACGGGTAGGTCGGCTTTGCCGGTCGCTGACGGCGGGGCTGCTCATGTCGAGCTTTCTGTTTGCCTGCCCAGCGCCTCGCTGAGCACGGTGGGCGTTCTGGGTCACGGGCGGCTTGGTGGCGTTTCACTGGTTGCCCGCGGAGATGTGGGGGACACCGGCTCTACTGGCGAGGTGTGGTTGGGTGCCAGGTGCCAGGTGCCAGGTGCCAGGTGCCAGGTGCCAGGTGCCAGGTGCCAGGTGCCAGGTGCCAGGTGCCAGGTGCCAGTGCCCTTGTGGCCGCTGGTGTGGCGGATGGTTGAGGCGCGGTGGGGCCAAGCAATGCCGGCGTGCTTCAGTGCTTTGCGAAGGCGACGCACTGGGCGATATTTCCGGATAAAGGCGTTCTCGTCCTTTGTGGATTTGCGCCGTGGCTAGCTGGTCTTGATGGAAGCTGTGAACGTGGGCGCACGCCGGGTCGCGGCTGGTGGCCGCGGCCCCCGACCGGCGTGCACCGCATTCGGGTGCGAGCCGCTGCTGGCTGGCTCGCGGGTGGTCAGGCCGTCTCGTCCGACTGGCGGTGGGCGGTGACCAGGTTTTCGACCTGGCGGTGTTTGCCGGCCGAGGCGCTCTGCACGGTCTCGACGATCACGCGGGCCAGAGTCTCGACGTTCCACTCGCGGCAGGCCTGCTGGTCGAGGCGCAGGGCGACCAGGTCGCCGTCGGCGTTCACGGTGGCCTGGACGGCACCGTCCGGCGACTGGGCGCTCACCTGCATGGTGGCCAGGCTGCGCTGGAGTTCGTCCACTCCGGAGCGCATTTCCTCATACCGGCCGTAGACGTCTTCCAAGTCGTTCCGCAGGTCCTGGGTCGCCGTGCGATCAGCTGTTTCAGTCACGGTTCTTCCTCCGTTCGCCGCGACAGGGGGCGACGTGACAATACCCAAGATCCGCGACGTTGCGTATTCCAGCGACTTCGTAACGCGAACGAAAAGAGAGACCTATCGAAATAGTTCTCTTTTAAGTGACGGCTTGACTCCGTTTTGTGGTCACTCAGAGTGATCAATGACACTCTCGATGGTCGGTTCGCTGTCTGCGCAGCGCTCGCTGCTGATCAGTTGCCGCTGGTGGCGGTGTCGCTCCCAGGAAGCGCATCGACGGATCGGCAGAGGGGTGCATGGTCGCTCTCGGTCAACGGCGATCGCCCGAGAAGCTTCAGTGACATCCCGCGCCCGTCCCAATTCGCGGGCACTGCGATATCACCGATTAGACGGTCAAGGCCGAACGCCGCCACGTCCATCGCCGAATCGGCTGGTCGCGGCCCTGCCGGACAGACACCGATCATGGTCTGGGTGGCGCACCCCGGCTGCCATGTTCAGGTCGCCAAGAAAGTCCGGAAGGCCGAGAAAGCGGCGGGCAAGCAACGCCGCGCGAGGCCGATCAAGAATCCGGAACGCCGAGCGATGCCTGAAGGGCAAACCGTGCGAGCTGGCTAAGACGCCCAAAAGGCCGGGAAGGCGCGGGCCGCGCAAGGCCCGTGATGTCGGCCAGAAGGCCCGGCAAACCCGAGGAATCGCCGAAGCGCAAAGCCGGCAAAGCCGATCAAGGAAGGGCGTTCCGAGAAGGCAATGAAACGAAAAGACCGACAAACCCGGAAAGTCAGTCGTCCAGGGAAATAAGCGGTTGGAGAAAGCCTGGCAGACGGGACGGCGCGGTCTCGGGCACGGAGCCGTAAAAGAACGGGGCAGGACTTCGAGGCAGACCGGGAAAGAACGGGCAGGTCCCCGGTGGGCGGGCCCGAGAAAGCGGGCGGGTCCCCGCGGGCGGGCCCGAGAAAGCGGGCGGGTCCCCGTGGGTTGGTTCGAAAGAGGGGGCAGGTTCCCGTGGGCGGGCTCGAAAGAGGGGGCAGGTTCCCGTGGGCGGGCCCGAAAAAGCGGCGGGTCCCCGTGGGTGGGCCCGAAAGAGCGGGCAGGTTCCCGTGGGCGGGCCCGAAAGAGCGGGCGGGCCCCGTGGGCGGGCTCGAAAGAGCGGGCGGGTCCCCAATGGGCGGCTCGAACAGGAGCCGACATCCGAGGTAACGCTGAAGAGCCGCAGGAACAGGCAGATGCGGGAAGTAGAAAGGCAGGCGGGACCCGCTCCGGCCCGAAGACTGGAGCGGGTCCCGCGACCGTCAACAAGCCGGCCGGGCCGTCACACCACCAAGCGGACCATCAGTCGAACAGGTCGTGCAGGAAACCCCGCCGACGGTAATGCCCATGGTGCCCGTAGTGCCGATAGTGCCCGTGGTGCCCATAGTGCGGCGCCGGCGGATAGTGCGCGGCCGGCGGAGCGTGGTGCACCGGAGCGCCGTAAGCCGGCGGCGGCGGGGGCGGCGGAATGTACCCGTGACCACCATGCGGCGGGGGAGGCGGCGGCGGGGTGTGTGCGGCCGGACCCGGCGCCGGCGCGGAACGGTTGTAATTGGCCTCAGCGGCGAAGAGTTTCTCCAGCTCACCGCGGTCCAGGAAGATGCCGCGGCACTCGGTGCACTGGTCGATCGTGACGCCGCTGCGCTCGTAGACCCGCATCTCGCCGTGGCACTTGGGACAGGTCATCTGCATTTCATTGACGGTACAAGGCTGTGTCATGCCGTGGGGCGGAAGAACCTGTGCGATTCCTGAGCACCAGGGCGGGTGCCCACACGAGTAGCGCGACCGGGTAGAGCAGGTACCCGAACCGGGTGGTCGGCATCAGCAGGATCGCCGCGAGCAGGCCCCAGCCGCAGAACAGCGCGGCCCTCCCGGCATCCCGCGGCGGTCGCCGCAGCAGCAGCCAGCCGATCACCAGCGCGGCCGCGCCGAGCAGGCCGGCCGCCAGGAACCGGCCACCGGGCAGATGCTGGGCGACCAGATATCCCGGAAAGGGTGACTGTGCCGGGCTGGTCACCAGCCCGTGCCCGAGCGGGAACCGAAGCACGTTCTCGACCAGGGCGTCGAGGTTCACCAGCAGCGGCGGGACGAGCGCCAGGACGGGCAGCCCGACCGCGAACGGGATCAGCCGGCGACCCCGGCCGGCCACCACGGCGAGCACCACGAGCACCGCCACCACCGGGAAGGCGAACAGTTTGGCGGCCGCCGCGGCCCCGACCGCGACACCCGCCCCCAGGAAGCGGCCGGTCGTGGCGAGCGCCAGGGCGAGCAGGCAGAGGGCCAGCACCGGGATGTCGTCACCGCCGGTGGCCAGGGTCAGCGCCGTCACCGGGAGGACCGTGGCGGCCTGCACCGCGCGTACCGGAAAGGGGTTGAAGGGACGCAGGACCGCGACGGCCGAGCCGACCGCGAGCACCGCGGTGATCGCGAACCAGACCCGCGCGTCGGTCCACCAATGATCACCGGCGAGCGCCCGCGGCAGCCCGAAGATCGCCATCCCGGGCTGGTAGGGGCGATAGCCGAGCAGCCGCTCGTCGATCGGCAGGGCGGCGATGTCGGCCCGGCTCAGGTACGGCGTCCCGTGCTCGACCAGCGATTTCCCCATCGCCTCGACGACCAGCACCTCTTCCTGCGCCCGGTCGCTGCGCCCGCCCGCCCGCTGCACCGCCTCGACGACCAGCGGAACCAGCGCCACCGCCCCCCAGGTCAGCCACGCAAGCCAAGCCCGAAACCGATCACCCGCAAGACCCAAACCCGAAAAATCCGATTTCGGTAAGCCAGGAGCACGCGCAACCGTCGACCCAGCCCGCCGGACCACCATCTGAACGATCACCAGCACCGTGGCCGCCGCATAGCCCCACGCCGCGATCAACCCCCACGCCCGATGCGGCAGCAGCGTCGACGCCAACCCGGTGGTCAGCGCGAACACCGCGGACACCAGATACAACCCGAGATCGGCCGCGAGCCCGCCACCCGCCCGCTCGATCCGTGCGAGAAGTCCTGAAGTCACGCGGGCAAGTGTGGCAGAGAAGATCTCCCCGCCCCGGACGACCGGCGAACCGGCATCCGCACCACCGACCCGGCGTCGTGCAACGCCGCCGCCAGCGCACCGGGCCGCCCCGCCGACCCGCGCTGCAACGTCCCGAGGAACCGCGCCGCCGACAGCGGCCGCGCGAACAGGTGCCCCTGCCCGGCCAGGCAGCCCAGCTCCCACAGCGCTCGCCGCTGCGGCTCGCTCTCGACACCCTCGGCGACCACCGTCAGGTGCAGGTTGCGGGCGAGATCCACGGTCGTCCGGATCACCGCGGCCGCCTCCGCCGAGGTCTCCACCGTGGCGACGAACTCCTGGTCGATCTTGAGCTGGTGCACCGGGATCCGGGAGAGCACGGAGAGCGAGGAGACCCCGGTGCCGAAGTCGTCGACGGCCAGCCGCACCCCGGCGTCGCGCAGCTCGGCCAGCACCCGGGCGACCACGTCGAGCTGACTGATGGTGAGTGTCTCGGCGAGTTCCAGGACCAGCCGGTCGGCCGGCACCTCGTGCCGCTCCAGCCGGCTCAGCACGGCGGCCGGGAAATCCGGGTCGAGCAGGCTCCGCGGCGACACGTTGACCGCCACCGGCAGGTCGAAGCCGGCCTCCCGCCAGGTCCGCATGGCCACCAGCGACTGGTCCAGGACCGCGTCGGCGAAGGCCGGCAGCTGACCGGAGCGTTCCACCGTCTCCAGGAACTGGACCGGGTCGAGGTTGCCCTGACCGGGGTGGTGCCAGCGGGCCAGCGCCTCGGCCGAGATCACCTCGCCACTGCCCAGGTCGACGATCGGCTGGAAGTCGACGGTGAACTCCTGCCGGTCCACCGCGCGGCGCAGGTCGCCGGTGAGCATCAGCCGCTCGACGTCCGCGGTGTCCCGCGCGTGTGTGTAGGCCATGGTCGGCTCGCCGGCGCGTTTCGCCTGGTACATGGCGATGTCGGCGCGGCGCATCAGCTCCTCGACGCTGCCCGTGCCGGCCGCGAGCGCGATCCCGCCGGCCGCCTCGACGGTGATCAGCATGCCCTCGACCTCGATACCCGGCTCCAGGGCGGCGAGCATCGTGCCGGCCCGATGGTTGGCCAGCGCCGGCGTGGGCAGGCCGGTGAGCAGCACGGCGAACTCGTCCCCGCCGAGCCGGGCCACCAGGTCACCGGGCGCCGCCGCCTCGCTCAGCCGGCGGGCCACCTCACGCAGCACGTCGTCGCCGGCGGCGTGCCCGAGCGTGTCGTTGACCTCTTTGAAGTGGTTGAGATCGATGATCATCAGGGCCACCAGGCCGTCCGGCGCCGCGTCGTGACACAGCAGCTCGGCGTGCTCGTAGAACTGGCGGCGGTTGGCCAGCCCGGTGAGCGGGTCGTGGGCCGCCGCATACGCGTTCTCCGCGGCGATGCGTGCCAGCTCGGCGTACGCCTGCGCGTTGCGGATCGCGGTGCACACCGCCGAGGCGAAGGTACGCAGTTTGTACTCCTCCACCTCGGTGAGGCGCACCGCGCCGCCGAAGCGCAGCCGCAGCACCCCGACGCGGACCCCGCCGTCGTGCGCGATCAGGTCCACGCTGGTGTCACCAGCCTGGACGGGCGCCACGGACAGCGGGCCGTCGGCGAGGACCTGCTCCTCGGTGGCACGCACGGTCCGGCCGGGACCGGTCGCGGTCAGGTCGATGGCCGCCTCGGCGGCGCGGAAGATCTGCGCGGCCCGGGTGGCCGCGGAGTGCAGCACCTGGGTGAGGTCGACGGCGTTCAGCTCGTCGGTGGCTTTCGCCAGGCGCTGCCACGCCTCGCGCTCCTCACGGGTCCGGGAACTGCGGGACTGCCACAGCTGCATGCAAGCAACAACGAGCGGGACGACCAGGAGAAGCAGCACGTTCGCGTGGGAGGTCAGCACCCAGAGGGCGAGCAGGCAGGCGCCCAGCTCGCCGAGGAAGCCGATGACCTTGCCGATCCAGCTGCGCCGGGCGACGCTCAGGATGCTGGTCCGGTTGTCGGTCGCCAGGACCGGCAGGAAGACGAGCTGGTCGACCAGGGTGAAGACGACCAGGCCGGTGATCACCGCGAGGACCGGGACGTGCGGCTGGTCCAGGTCGGGCCGGACCCCGAACGCGGCGAAGACGGCGCCGGCCGCGCTGACCGTCAACGCCTGCTTGGCCGCCGCGAACACGGTCTTGCGGATGCCCTGCCGGTCCCAGATCTTGAGGGCGAGGACGCTGATCGTGGCACAGAGCACCATCCAGGGCGCCGGGATCAGCATCAGGCCGACCAGGGCCGGGATCTCGTCCCAGGCGAGGCCCTCGCGGCCGGAACGCACCCGGACCGTGACCCGGAGGCGATAGGCGGCGATCACCGTGCCGCCGAGCAGAACCAGCAAGCCGGGTGGCGGGACCGCGCCGGGATGGAGGTAGGCCTGCTGGGCCCAGGCGGCGGAGGCGCCGAGGCCCAGAACGACGACGAGACCGATGAGCAGCCGGAGCCGCCGATCGGTCGCGTCGTCGTTGAAGCCGGTGTCAGGCATGATGTCCTTGTCGCCGAACGCAACTGAGCTGTCGCTCAGGGTTCAAGGCTATTCATCTGCGCCGTTTTGCGCATCACTGTCTTTTTCAGAGCCAGTCGCCGCCGCGCATGGCGTTCTCCTCATCCTCATCGGTGCGGGAATCCGCTCAACTGATCGCCGGATCTTCAACGAGCCGGCGGGGTGTCCGTCGCGACGAGATCGACGCTAGGCTGCGATCTTTCCCATTTCCAGTAAATCGTGTCGTTATGCGCATAATGCGGGAACGATTCAAAGGATTGTCACAGACGGTTTCCCAATGGCAACAGAAAGCGATGGATAGCCGTTCCGATTTCTATTTTCAATACTCCGGGCAAGGCTCCTGAGCAGTGCTCAAGAAGGTACGGAGCCGATGTGGACAAAGTGTGAAGCCGGTCCGGCGGTGATGCGAACGCGGTTTCCGCCACCGCTCTATAAGCTCCCGGGTATGCCCCAGGAAACACATCTCACCCATGTCGACGAGACCGGCGCCGCCCGGATGGTCGACGTGTCCGCCAAGACGGTGAGCGACCGCCGTGCCGTCGCCGCTGGTCAGGTGCGCACCACGGCCGAGGTGATCGAGCTCCTGCGGGGCGACGGCCTGCCCAAAGGTGACGCCCTCGCGGTGTCCCGGCTGGCCGGCATCATGGGCGCCAAACGCACCCCTGACCTGATCCCGCTGTGTCACCCGATCGGGCTGCACGGCGTCAAGGTGGAGCTGGAGCTCGGCGCCGACGTGGTGGAGATCACCGCGATCACCAAGACCGCGGACCGCACCGGGGTCGAGATGGAGGCGCTCACCGCGGTGGCCACCGCCGGCCTCGCGATGATCGACATGATCAAGGCGGTGGATCCGGCCGCCAGCCTCGACACGGTCCGTGTGCTCCGCAAGGAAGGCGGAAAAACCGGACTTTGGGTACGCCCGGAGGACCGGCCGTGACCATCCGGGCCCGCGTGATCGTCGCGTCGAACCGCGCGGCCGCCGGTGTCTACGCCGACACCAGCGGCCCCCGCCTGGTCGCCGGCCTGCGCGAGCTGGGTTGCGAGGTGACCGACCCGGTCGTGGTGCCGGACGGCGACCCGGTCGCCGAGGCACTCCGGGCCGCGGTCCAGGACGGCGTCGACGTGGTCGTGACCAGCGGCGGCACCGGCGTCACCCCGACCGACCGGACCCCGGAGGCGACCCGCCCGCTGCTCGACTTCGAGATCCCGGGCATCGCCGAGGCGATCCGCGCCCACAGCCGCGACAAGGTCCCGGCCGCCGCCCTCTCCCGCGGCCTGGCCGGCGTCGCCGGCCGCACCCTGATCGTCAATCTGCCCGGCTCCACCGGCGGCGCCAAGGACGGTCTGGCCGTCCTCGGCCCCCTCCTCGAGCACACGGTCGACCAGATCAAAGGCGGCGACCATTAGCGACTAGGCTCGACCGGTGAGCGCTGACGTGAATTCTCCGGTCGGCTGGGAGCAGGCCCGGCAGCTGGCCTATCAGGCCGGTCTCGCCGCCTGCGCCGGCGTCGAGCGGATCCCGCTGGCGGCCGGCGACGGCCGCACCCTGGCCGAGCCGCTGCGTGCCCTCACCGCCCTGCCCGCGTTCCCCACCTCCAGCATCGACGGCTGGGCGGTGCGCGGCGACGGCCCGTGGCGGCCGGTCGGGCGGGTGCTGGCCGGCAGCACGCCACCGCCGCTGACCGAGGACGGCACCTGCGTCGAGATCGCCACCGGCGCCATGGTCCCGGACGGCGCCGCCGCCCTGATCCGCGTGGAGGAGTCCGCGACCGGCGCCGATGGCCTGGTCACCGGCGTGCCGCGCCCCGCGCCGGAGTGGCGCCTGCCCGGCGAGGAGGCGGCCGAGGGCGAGGAGCTGCTGCCGGCCGGCACCCCGGTCGACCCGGCGGTCATCGGCGTCGCGGCCACGTGTGGATATGAGACGTTGGCCGTGCGGCCCGAGCCCCGCGCGGCCCTGCTGGTCTTCGGCGACGAGCTGCTCACCGCCGGCCCGCCGGGCGCCGGCCGGGTCCGCGACTCGCTCGGCCCGCAGGTGCCGGGCTGGCTGCGCCGCTGCGGCGCCACGATCACCTCGGTCGACGGGCCGGTCCAGGACACTCTGGACGCGCACCTGACCGCGATCCGCTCCGCCCTGGCGACCGCCGATCTGGTCTGCACCACCGGCGGCACCATGCACGGCCCGGTCGACCACCTGCACCCGTCGCTCACCGAGCTCGGCGCGGACTATGTGGTCAACACCGTCGGCGTCCGCCCCGGCTTCCCGATGCTGCTCGCCCGGGTCCCCGGGCCGGACGGCCGCCCGCGTTTCCTGGCCGGCCTCCCCGGCAACCCGCAGTCCGCGGTGATCGCCCTGGTCAGCCTGGTCGCGCCGCTGCTCGCCGGGCTGTCCGGCAGGCCGTTCCCGGCC
Source organism: Actinoplanes ianthinogenes (assembly GCF_018324205.1). Lineage (NCBI taxonomy): Bacteria > Bacillati > Actinomycetota > Actinomycetes > Micromonosporales > Micromonosporaceae > Actinoplanes > Actinoplanes ianthinogenes. The sequence goes on along the minus strand of NZ_AP023356.1, from coordinate 4,643,249 downwards.
GAGCTGCCGCAGGTCGAGGCGGCCACCCCGGTCGGCGGTCGCGGCCGCGACACCCATCTGGCGCTGGCCGCCCTCGATCCCACCGGCCGGGTCGCCACCCCGGTCGGCCACGTCGGCTCGGCGATGCTGCGCGGTCTCGCCAACGCGCACGGTTTCATCGTGGTCCGCCCCGGCGTCAAGGTTGCCGCCGGCGACTCGGTTCCGTTCCTGCCCCTTCCGCTGCTGCCCGGGGAGCGCGCATGACCGTCACCCTCGCCGAGGTGCTGGACGCCCCGCTGGACCTGGCCGCGCACGAGGCCGCCGTGGCCGACCGCCGGGCCGGCGCCGTCGTCTCCTTCCAGGGCGTGGTCCGCGACCACGACCACGGCCGCGGCGTCACCCTGTTGGAATACGAGGGCCACCCGACCGCCGCCGCGATCCTCCGCGAGGTCGCCGAGGAGATCGCCGCCGATCCCGCGGTCTACGCGGTCGCCGTCTCGCACCGCATCGGCACCCTCCAGATCGGCGACGTGGCCCTGGTCGCCTCGGTCAGCACCGCGCACCGGGCCGCCGCCTTCGAGGCCTGCGCCCGCCTGGTCGACGAGGTCAAAGCCCGCCTGCCGATCTGGAAGCGCCAGGTCTTCCTGGACGGCCAGGAGGAGTGGGTGAACTGCCCCTAGGCGGATGATCACGCGGCCTGGTCCCGGCGGCGTCCGCGAGGGACCGGGATGGCGGCGCGCCTGACGGGTTCGGCGGGCGCCGGAGCCGCGCGCCAGGGCAGCGCGCCGGTCAGCAGGATCAGCGCGAAGGCGAAGACGTCCCACCGGAACAGTACCGGCAGCGGAGCGACCAGCAGGGCGTACCCGGCGAGGGCCACGCCCTGCCGGTGACGGGAGAGGGTGTCGGCGAGCACCAGCAACGCCGGGAGCAGCCAGATCAGCTCGGCCGGCGTGCTCATCGGCCCGACCGCAGCCGCCGCCAGCCCGATCACCGTGAACGCGGCCACCTCGTCACCCGCGGCCAGCGCGGATCGGGCCCGGATCAGCCCGGCCGCCAGCAGCACCGCCCCGAGCGACAGCCAGACCAGCACCGGCGGCGCCGGGAGACCGTAGGCCCGGGCCAGCACCCCGGCCAGGGCCTGATTCCCGGCCGCGGTCAGCGGCTCGGTGCGGTTCAGCTCCCACAGCGTGTCGCCGAACCAGGTCAGCGTCTCCCGCGGGGCGAACAGCAGCCCGGCCAGCGTCACGGTCACCGCCGTGGTCAGCGCGGTCAGCGCGGCCCGGCGCTGCCGCAGCACGACGAGGCCGAGCAGGAAGAACAGCGGCGTCACCGCGAACGCGGCGGCCAGTCCGGTGCCGATCCCGGCCCAGGAGCCGTCCGCCCAGCCCTGCCGCAGCCGGTCCGGCAGCGGCCTCGGCCGGTCGGTGAGCCACCACCGCGCGCCACGGCCGCGGCCGGCCCGGAGCCGGCGCAGCGCCACCAGGTCCGCCACCACCAGACCGAAGAGCAGCAGCTCCGGGCGTCCCTCGCCGAGCGCGGCCCGGACCGGTTCGGTGAGCAGTGCGAGCGCGGCCACGCCGAGCACCAGCGGAGCGCGGCGGCGACCGTGCCGGCGGGCGATCGGACCGGCCAGCACCACCGTGGCCAGCAGCAGCGCCGCGACACCGGCGAGGGCGAGGAGCCAGCCTGCCGCTTTCAGCGGCAGCAGGGCGAGGGGCGCGAGGAGGATGGCGAGTGCGGGTGGCAGCGCGGCGCCGGCTCGATTCACCGGTTCCCGGTACGCGTAGAGCCCGGTCCCGCCCAGCCAGTCGCGTACCGCCGCATGGGTGACGGCGAGAGTGCTCAGGCCGTACCGGGAAAGGAAGAGCGCGACCAGCGCGAGGGTGACCAACCCGCCCACCGCGACCAGGGCGGACCTGGTTGGCGCGGCGCGCTGCGCGCGTTTCTGACTGACCGGCATGGCGCGACCCCTGTCTCGTCCTCGGGGCGCGGCACGGCCTGCCACCGGCGCGGGTCGCGTGGCAGGTGGGTAGCCGGGCGGAAGCGAGCGGTGCGGGCGCAGACCGTCGAGCGGCCCTTCGTTCGCTCTAACGCCAGGGCCGCTACAAGGTTGTTATCGGACTAATTAGGACATTACGCCCGCGCACACCGGGTGCGTCGGATTCACCCGGGAAGCTTGCGGGCGGCGGTGGCGGAGAGCGCCGCGATCTTCGCCTCGCGTTTCGCGGTCCGCGCGGCGCGCCGCACCGAACGCTGCGACCGGTCCACCGCGCGGCTGATCGAGCGCTGCCCCCGGTCGACGGCGTGCGACGTGCGATAGCGGAGCCCGGGCTCGCCCTCGGTGTCGACGGCGGCCAGCAGCAGGCCGCCGAGCAGACCGAGATTTTTCAGGAAGTGGATCTGCTGGTCGGCGCGACGCTCGCCCGGGACGGCCCAGAACGGATGCCCGGCATACGTCGTCGGGATCAGCCCGGCGGCCAGCACCGCGGCGGCCGGCCGGGTGAAGCGCCCGGTGGCCAGCGCCAGCCCGGCCGCCACGTCGCTCGCCGCCTTCACCCGGACCAGCGTCCTCGGGTCGGTGGGCAGGCGGGGGTCGGCTTTCTCCAGCAACGGGGCGAGCCGGTCGGTGACCCGGCGGGCGGCCTGGATGCGGGCCTCGCCGGGATTGATCAGCACGCGGACCCCGCTGATCACGAAGATCGAGGCGAGCATGGCTCGGGCGGCGGTGCGGACGGGCTTCATAGATCCCTTATACCCGTCCTGCGGAGATCACACCGGCTGCGTTCTGAGGTAGCGACCGAAGTGCGGGACGGTGAACGCCACCGTGCCCCGCTCGCCGGAGTAGATGAGTCCTTTTTTGATCAGAGCGTCCCGGGCCGGGGAGAGGCTGGCCGGCTTACGCCCCAGCGCCACCGCGATGTCCGAGGTCGGCACCGCGGCGTCCATGTCGTTGCCGGGGTCGTTGGAGAGCGCGGCCATCGCCCGCATGTACTCCCGCTCGGCCGGGGTGGCCCGCTCGAACCGGGAGCCGAAGAAGCCGACGGCCAGCTCGCTCTCCGCCTCCGGCGCGGCCACCCGCACGTCGTCGGCGGTGACCGGGGACTGCGGCGCGTGGTCCCAGGTCGCCTTCCCGTACGCCTGCACGAAGTACGGATACCCGCCCGACTTCTCGTAGAGCAGGTCGAGCGCCTCCTGCTCGTAGTCCACGCCCTCCCGCTCGGCCGGCACCGCCAGCGCCAGGTCGGCCGCGTCCCGGTCCAGCCGGTCGATCCGCTGGTAGCGGAACAGCCGCTCGGAGTACGACTTGGCGGCGGACAGCACCGCGGGCAGATGCGGCAGGCCGGCGCCGACCACGATCAGCGGCGCGCCGAGCTGGGACAGCTCGTGGCAGGCCGCGCAGAGCGCCGACACGTCGGTGGCGCTCAGGTCCTGCATCTCGTCGATGAACAGGGCGATCCCGGTGCCCACGTCGGTGGCCAGCGACGCCGCGTCGGTGAAGAGCTCGACCAGGTCGATCTCGATGTCGCCGGAGTCCGCCCGGCCGCGCGCCGGCGGCACGTCGATGCCGGGTGCCCACCGGTCCCGGATCTTGCCGTTGGCGTCGTTGGCCCGCAGCGCGAACGCCTTGAGCACGCCGAGCACCTCGTCCACCCGGTCCGGGTCGCGGTGGTGCGGGGCCAGCTCGCGGATCGCCATGTGCAGCGCGCCGGAAACCGGGCGGCGCAGCGACTGGTCGGGCCGGGCCTCGATCTTGCCGGTGCCCCAGAGCCGGCCGATCGCCGCCGAGCGCAGCGTGTTCAGCAGCACCGTCTTGCCCACCCCGCGCAGGCCGGTGAGCACCAGGCTGCGCTCCGGGCGGCCCCGGGCCACGCGCTCCAGGACGACGTCGAAGGCGTCCAGTTCACGACCGCGTCCGGCCAGCTCGGGCGGGCGCTGGCCGGCGCCGGGGGCATACGGGTTCCGCACCGGATCCATGACGTAGCACCGTATCGGGCCATCTAGGACGAACGCTAGAGTACGCTCGATATGTCGCTCTAACGCTGTCTAGCTCTTTCGCTAGAGTCCGCTAGAGCGACCTACTGACCCGGGTACTCGCGGAGACAGAGCACGAAGTCGACGTCGTCGTACTCGGTGTCGTAGTAGTACCACTTGGTGTAACCAGGCACCTTGCCGCACTTGGCGACCGCGTCCTTCTCCCCCTCGGTGCGCCCGTCGACCCTCTTCAACACCTCGTAGGTGTTGGTGGTGCAGGTGACGATGCGCAGCTCCGGCTCGGTGTTGGTGCCCTCGTTGCGGACACACTGGCCCTTGGCGGCGAACCGGGCGTCGGCGCTGGTCTGCGGGCGCGGCACGGTGACCGCGGCGGCCGTGGTGGCGCCGGCGGCCGGGGTGCCCCCGTCGTCCTTGCGGCCCAGCAGGTACCACACCGTGGTGGCCAGGCCGCCACCGAGCAGCACGCTGAGCACCGCGATCAGCGCGCCCATCGCGATGCCGCGCCGGCCGCCGCTCCGCTCCGGCGGCGCCGGCGGCCGGGGCTGCTGCCAGGACGGTTGCGGCGCGAACTGCTGGTGCGGAATCTGCGGGACGTCCCAGGCCGGGTCGTGCATGGCCCGGCTGTTCTCACCCCACGGGTCGGAGGGTTCCGCGTACGGCTCCTCGGGGCGTCCGCCGGACCAGGGCGGGCCGGAGTGCGGGCCGTTGTGCGACATGCCTGTCACGGTAGCGTGCGCGGCCTGCGGCGATGGTGCCGGAATCGCCCGCGAACAAGTCACATGGGAACGGTTGTCCACAACCCGACCTGCGTTCGCCCGGCCGGGTCGTTACCTTGCCGGGTTGTGGCGTTTCCGATGGTGATCCTCGCGGTGCCGGTGATCTTCCCGGCCGGCCGGTGCTTCGCCGGGGCCCTGTCCGCTCTGCTGGCGGCCGGGATGCTCGCGGCGCGGCTCGGAGCGGTCCCGCAGCTGCCGGTGCTGCTGTTCGCCGTGGAGCTCGGCGTCCTGCTGGCGGTGATCGACCTGCGTACGCTGCGGCTGCCCGATCCGCTCGTCGGCGCCCTCGCGGCGGGCGCCGGCCCGCCGCTCGCGCTGCTCGCCCCGGCACGGATCGGCCCGGCGCTGCTCGCGGCGGCCGTGGTCGGGGCCGGTTACCTGCTGGTCGCGCTGCTGCCGGGCCGCGGGCTCGGTCTCGGGGACGTGAAGCTCGCGGCGGTGCTGGCGCTGCTGGTGGGTCTCGCGGCCGGCTGGCCGGCGGTGCTCACCGGGGTGCTCGTGGCGCACCTGCTCGGCGCCGGGGTGGCCGTCGTCCTGCTGGCCACCCGGCGCCGCCGGGTCTTCCCGTTCGGCCCGGCGCTGCTGCTCGGCGCCCTGGCCGGGCTGCTCACAGGAGCCTGAGCTGCCGGTCCTTCGGCCGGGCCGGGGCCGCCTCGCCGAGTTTCTCGAACAGCCCGGAGTCGATCACGTCCAGGAACGGCGTCGGCTGCTGGTCCCGCTCGCTGCCGTGCCGGGACCGCTTCGCCGCGTAGCTCACGTAGAGCCGGTCCTGCGCCCGGGTCAGGCCGACGAAGAACAGTCGCCGCTCCTCGGCGATCTCCTCCTCCGTCGGCGTCGCACCGGGCCAGCGCAGCGGCAGCAGCCCGTCCTCGCAGCCGACCAGGAAGACCACCGGGAACTCCAGGCCCTTGGCGGCATGCAGGGTGAGCAGGTTGACCGCCTCGGCGCGCGGGTCCAGCGCGTCCACCTCGGCGCCGGTCTCCAGCTGCTGGAGGAACAGCGGCAGGTCGTCGCCGACCCGCTGGGCGAGCGGAGTGAGCAGGTCGGCCGCCGACCAGATGTCCTCCGGAGTGATCTGGCCGCCGTCCAGCGTCGGCGCGGCGTAGCGCTGGGCCAGCACCTGGGCGGCGAGCCGGACCCGGGCGGCCAGCGAGCCGCCGAGCCCGCCGGCGTGCCGCAGCTCGCGGGCGATCACCTCGACCCCGGCCCGGTCCCGCAGCCGGTTGTGCGAGCGTTTCTGCACCGGGACACCGGCCCGCAGCAGCGCGTCCAGGATCGGGCCGGACTGCGAGTCGGTGCGGTACAGCACCGCGATGTCGGAGAACGACAGCGACCCGGTGACGGTCGCGCGCGAGTCCACCCGGCCCGAGTCCAGCGACCGGTGGGACAGGCCGCCGACCAGCTCGTCGATGGTGCGGACCACGAAGTCGGCCTCGTCCGTGACGCTGCGCGCCGGGTACCGCCCGACCAGCGGGGCCTCCGGATCCAGCCGCGCCGGGTCCAGCCGGCGGCCGCGAACCAGCGACGACGGGGCGATGGCCTGCACCGCGGCGGCCAGGATCGGCGCCGACGACCGGTAGTTGCGGGTCAGCCGGACCAGGCGGGCGTCCACGAAGTCCTGGTTGAAGCGGAGGAAGTAGCGCACGTCGGCGCCCCGGAACGAGTAGATCGCCTGGTCCGGGTCCCCGATCGCGCACAGGTTCCCGTCCGCCGGGCTGAGCAACCGGAGCAGCTCGTATTGCAGCTCGTCGACGTCCTGGTACTCGTCCACGAAGATCCACTGCCAGCGCCTGCGGTATTTCTCGACCAGCGCCGGGTCCTCGCGCAGGAGCTCGACCGGCACGCTGATCAGGTCGTCCAGGTCGACCAGGTCCTGCTGCCGCAGCAGTTTCCGGTACGCCGTGTCGTCCTCGCCGGCCTGCTCCCGGGCCGCTTTCTGCTCCGGCTCCTCGGCGATCCGCCAGCCGGCGCCGAGCCCGGCCGCCTTGGCGTTCTCCTTCAGCACGGTCAGGCCCAGCGAGTGGAACGTGCCCACGGTGATGTCCTCGGCCACGTCGCCGAGCAGGCTCTCCAGACGCTCGCGCAGCTCGGCAGCGGCCCGCCGGGTGAACGTGATCGCCAGGCAGCGCTCCGGGAAGACCCCCAGCTCGGCGCAGAGGTACGCGATCCGGTGGGTCAGCGTCCGGGTCTTGCCGGTGCCCGGACCGGCCACGATCAGCAGCGGCCCGCCCGGCGCGGACGCGGCCACCCGCTGCATCGCGTCGAGCCGGTCCAGCAGCCCGGTGCCGACCTCCTCCATGCCGGCCAGCATCGGCTCGAACGGCTCGTGCGGGCTGGGCGGCGGGGCGAGCGGCGGCGGGGCCGGCTTCTCCTTCGCCGGTTTGGCCTTCCTGGGCGCGGGCGGCGCCTCGGCCTTCGCCTTCGGCTTCTCCACCGGAAGCATGTCGAACAGCGTCTCCACCTGCGGCGCGCTGGTGCGGTTACGCAGCTCGCCCGGCTCGAAGAGGGTGATCACGCCGTACTCACCGTCGTATCCAGGGACCCGCCGCACGTCGCCGCGCCGCAACCGGGTGATCGCCTCGCGCAGCTCGTCGCCGCCGGCCTTGCCGATCTCCTCGACCGGCACCCTGCGCAGGATGTCCAGCTCCGCGCCGAGCGTGGCGACCAGGTGGTTGAGCTGCGACTCGACGGTTTTCGACTTGGGGCCGACGCCGTGGATCTCGCCGAGGATCTCGTGCAACTGGATCAGGTGCTCGACGTGCGTGTCCTTGGTGAAGCCGGCCGGCCGGTCGGCCAGGTCCTCGACCCGGCTGAGCACGCCGACGGTCAGCGGGCGGCCGCACTCCGGGCACCGGCCGCCGGCCTCCCGGGTGCGCTCCGGCTCCCAGTTGACGTTGCAGGCGCGGTGGCCGTCGGCGTGGTACTTCCCCTCCTCCGGGAAGAACTCCAGCGTGCCGGCCAGGCCGATCCCGTCCCTGACCGCGAAGTAGTCCGGGACGCCGGTGAACAGGGTGGCCTCGCGGGCCAGGGCGGCCGGCGAGTGCGCGTCCGAGTTCGAGACCAGGCGGTAGCGGTCCAGGCTGGAGACCCGCCAGTTCATCGCCGGGTCGGAGGAGAGACCGGTCTCCACCGCGGTGATGTGGTCGGCCAGGTCGGCATAGCAGTCGGCGATCGCGTCGAAGCCGGACTTGGAGCCGAGCGCGGAGAACCACGGGGTCCAGATGTGTGCCGGGACCAGGTAACCACCGGCCTCCAGGGTGATCTCCAGCAGGTCGCGGGAGTCCAGGCCCAGGATGGGGCGGCCGTCGGCGGTCAGGTTGCCGATCCGGCCCAGCGCGGTGTTGATCCGTGCGGCCGACGCGAAGTCGGGTGCGTAGAGCAGGTGGTGCACCTTGCGGGTGCGGTCGTCCCGCTTGTAGATCGTGGAGATCTCCACGCTCAGCATGAAACGGGCCGGCGAGGTGCCCTTGAGCGAGCCGGGCAGCCGCTTGGTGATCGGCTTCTCGTCGTTCAGCCGATACAGGCCGGGCTCGGCCGCCTCGAGGCTCTCCTTGAGGTGCTCGAACCAGGCCGGATGGGTGAAGTCACCGGTGCCCAGCAGGGCGATGCCCTTGCGCCGTGCCCACCAGGCCAGGTTGGGCAGGGTCAGGTCGCGACTGCAGGCCCGCGAATAGCGCGAGTGAATGTGCAGGTCCGCGACGTATGTGTCCGGGCTGACCTCCACGTCTCGCATCCTGTCACGGCCGTCGGTTCCGGCATGAATCGCCACGCTCAAACACACTTACCGATCTTGATGAGTTACGCCACGCGGAGTTCGACCACCGTGACCTGCGGCGGCGCGCCCACGCGGACCGGTGGGCCCCAGAAGCCCGCGCCGTTGGTCACGTAAACCGGCACGCCGTCCACCCGTCCGAAGCCGGAGACTACCGGTTGCTGGAGTTTCACGAGCAAGTTGAAGGGCGCCATCTGGCCGCCGTGGGTGTGCCCGGAGACCTGGAGGTCGACGCCGTAGGGCGCGGCGTCCTTGGCGGCCAGCGGCTGGTGCGCCATCAGCACCACCGGCCGGCTCCGGTCCCGGTCGCCGAGCGCCCTGCCGAAGTCGGCCGGGTCACCGAACTGATCCCCACCCAGGTCGTTCACCCCGGCTAGGTCCAGCCCGTCGATCTCCACCCGCGCGTTGCGCAGCGGGCGCATGCCCAGCTCGGTGACCTCGTCGATCCACGGCTCGAAGCCGGAGTAGTACTCGTGGTTGCCGGTCACGAAGTAGGCGCCCCTCCGGGACTCGATGCCACGCAGCGGCTCGGCGAGCCGCCCCAGTTCCGCGACAGTGCCGTCGACAAGGTCACCGACGACGCACACCACGTCCGCGTCCACCGAATTGATCACTCGGGTGATGCGCTGCGCGTGACCGATTCCGGTCAGTGGCCCGAGGTGGATGTCGGAGACGACGGCCAGCCGGGTCCCGTCCATCGATCGGGGGAGCTTGGCGATCGGGATCCGCACCCGATCGATCCGCGGCGCACTGGTCGCGGTCCGGATGCCGTAGCCGGTGACACTCGCCGCGGTCAGTCCGGCAAAGATCGCCGCGCCTCGCGCCAGCACCAGCCGCCGATCGACGCCGCCAGGCGTGTCCGTCGCGGCGCCCGTGGCACCGGTCGCATCGGTGGCCGCCGCCGAGTCGCGGGTCGGGGAGTCGCGGGTCGGGGAGTCGCCGGTCGCACCCGGCGTCTCCCCGCTGGTCCCGGCCGGAACGGCCCCGGCGGGCTGCAACGCGAGATCCGCCGCGTCCCCGGTCGGTGTCACCTCCGCGCCATCTCCGGCACGCCCTCGACGCAGCCGGGTCAGCCGCACCAGCAACCGCGGAACCTCCAGCACGAGCAGCGTGATCAGCAGGTAGAACATCAGGGCGATCCACAGGTAGCCCGGCCAGGCCAGCCACCTCACATGCCCGGCACGCACCCCGATCAGCGTCGCCGGCACCAGCAGCGTGAGCCCGGCCGCGATCACCGTGCCGACCCGCCGTGCCCACCCCGGCCGCGTCGTGTCGAGCACCAGGCGCTTGAAGAGGTAGTAGTGGATCAGAACGATGACCAGCAGGATCACCGCGAAGAACGCTGCCACCCGGACTCCTCCCCCAGCGCGGCCTCCCCGCCGCACGCCAAGTCTCCCTGATCGGCCGGTGCCCGGGCGGGCACCCCCGCCGCCCGATCAGTCACGTCCCTGCCAGGTCGTCACGCAGATCTCGTTGCCCTCGACGTCGGCCAGAATCCAGAACGCGGGGGCGCGCCGCTCGGACACCAGCCGGCCCCCGGCCGCCACCGCGGCCGCGATCCGATCCGGCGCCTCGTCGTGCGGCACACAGAGATCGAAGTGCACCCGGTTGCGCTGGGGGCGCGGCTCGGTCATCCGCTGGAACCAGACCGCCGGCCCCTGCCCGGCCGGGTCGACGATCGGATCGGTCGGTCCGTCGGCCGAGGGCTCGTGCGTGTAACCCAGCACCGCTTTCCAAAACGGGCGGATCGCGGCGATGTCTCGCGCGTCGATGGCGATCTCCAGCATCTGCACCGCTCGGTGCTCCGCCCGCGACGCGGTCCGGTGACCGATCTCGGCCAGCGCGGCGGAGATCCGGTGGGCCAGCTCGACGTCACGGCTCGTCAGCGACGCGAGCCCGAGCGTCTCGAGGGTGAGGATCACCCGATCCGACCGCAGATCGACCCGCAGGTGTCCGTCGGCGTGCTCCCCCGCGGCTTGCGTCGCGGCGGCCGCCACCTCGACTGCGGTGGCCAGCGAGGGAACCGGAACGGCGCTTTGCAGCCGGCCCAGCAGGAACCGCCACCCCACGTCCAGAACCGCCGCGGAAGCCTCCGCCCGACTCACCACCCGCACCACGCCGGTCTCCCTCGCTGACTCGCCGACAACTCCCCCCGGAGCGCCCCGAATCCTGCCGGAGGGGTACGACAAAACCGCGAAGTGCGAGGTCAGCCCCCGGCGAAGGGCGGCAGGACGTCGACCGTGGCGCCGACCGGCAGCGCCGCCTGCCGGTCGTGACAGGTCAGCCCATCCACCAGGAAGCTCGCCGACTTCATCACCAGCCCGAGCCGCTCCCCGTGCCGGGCGGTGACGATCTGGGCCAGCTCCTCCAGCGACCCGGCCGCGATCTGCTCGCTGCTCACCCCACCGGCCGCGGCACGCGCCCCGGCGAAATAACGAACCGTCAGCACGACGCTCAGCCTCCGATGGCGGACATGGGCCGGGCCGGCTGCAAGAAGGCCGGATCGTCGATGCCGTGCCCGGCCCGCTTGCCGGCCATGGCCACCCGCCACGCCTCCGCGATCTCGGCGTCGGGCGCGCCGTCACGCACCAGCTTCCGCAGGTCGCTCTCCTCGGTCGCGAACAGGCAGTTCCGCACCTGGCCGTCGGCCGTCAGCCGGGTCCGGTCGCAGTCACCGCAGAACGGCCGGGTCACGCTCCCGATCACACCGACCCGGGCCGGCTCCCCGGCCGCGTCCACGTGCCCTGGTACCAGCCAGGTCTCGGCCGGAGCCGTTCCACGTGAAACCACGTCAGGACGCAGATCGAAGGGTTTCAGCGCGGCGAGGATCTCGTCGGCGGTGATCATGGTGTGCCGGTCCCACTGGTGCTGGGCGTCCAGCGGCATCTGCTCGATGAACCGCAACTGGTAGCCGTGCTCCAGCGCGAACCGCAGCAGGGCCGGCGCCTCGTCGTCGTTCACGTCGCGCATCAGCACAGTGTTGATTTTCACGGGCGTCAGCCCGGCCTCGGCCGCCGCGCGCAGGCCCCGCAGCACGTCGGCGTGCCGGTCGCGGCGGGTCAGCGTCAGGAACCGCTGCGGATCGAGCGTGTCCAGCGAGACATTCACCCGATCGAGCCCGGCGTCGCGCAGCGGGACGGCCAGCCGGTCGAGGCCGATGCCGTTGGTGGTCACCGACATCCGCGGCCGCGGCGCGAGCCGGGCCACCTCGGTGACGATGCCGACCAGGCCGCGGCGGATCAGCGGCTCGCCACCGGTGAACCGGACCTCGGTCACGCCGAGCCGCTCGACGGCGATCCGGATCAGCCGGACCACCTCGGCGTCGGTGAGCTGCTCGGGCTGCGGCATCCAGGCCAGGCCCTCGGCGGGCATGCAGTAGGTGCACCGCAGGTTGCACCGATCGGTGAGGGAGACCCGCAGGTCGGTCGCGACACGGCCGAAGCGATCGGCAAGCGCGATCACGGCCGCCACCCGGCCCACACGACTGATCCCCTGATCTCGCTCACGAAATCGAATCTAGCCGCTCCGGCGCTGAGTTGCCGCTAGGCGTTTCGTCCTATGAGCGCGGGCCGATGGTCCGGCTGCGATCTCCTGCCCCCTACCGCTCATGCCCCACTGTCCCGTGTCCGGGTACGGCTCCCAGGGCCAGCCGAGTTTGTCGGGCTGGCGTTCATGGCCCTTTCGCGCGCCCGGATAGGGCCTCCAGGGCCAGCTGCGTTTGTCGGGCTGGTGCTCATGGCCCTTTCCTGTGCCCGGATAGGGCCTCCAGGGCCAGCTGCGTTCGTTGGGCTGGTGCTCATGGCCCTTTCCGGTGGCCGGATAGGGCCTGCAGGGCCAGCTGCGTTTGTCGGGCTGGTGCTCATGGCCCTTTCCCGTGCCCGGATAGGGCCTGCAGGGCCAGCTGCGTTCGTTGGGCTGGTGCTCATGGCCCTTTCCGGTGCCCGGATACGGTCAGCGGGATCGGTCGCGATGGCACGGGGCCAGGCAGGTGGCGTTGCCCGGGGCTCGAGGGGCTTTGGGCGTACCGAAAAGGCCGGTGAGTGGGCAGGCGTGCCGCAAGCGGGCTGTGACCGGATCCGGCCGGTCATCCAGTCGGGACGGGCGGCCGGGGCCGGGACGGTCAGTCCGCGTCGCCTGACGCGCAAAACCCGTAACCGGCCACCGGGCAGAGCCGTGACCAGGCGAGATCCCAGTGCCGCCACAGGTTTTGCTGCCAGGCAGCTCGATCTACCTCAGAATGCCACGACCTATCCGCGGAGCACCGCCTCAGCGGCCTCCCGGACCGCCCCGCGATACCCCGCTCCAAAAGCCGCCGTATGCACGAGCAACAGGTGCAGCCGATGCAACGGCACCCGCCCCCGCCACCCGTCCCCGAGCGCCCACTCCTCCTGATAAGCCGCGAGGATCACGTCCAACCAGGACACCCCACCGAACAACCCGAGCGTCGCCAGATCCGTCTCCCGATGCCCGCCATGAGCCGCCGGATCAACGAGCCACCCCCGCCCGTCCGCACCCCACAACACGTTCCCCGGCCACAGGTCACCATGGATCCGGGCCGGCGGCTCCTCCCCGCCGTACCCGTCAATGCCCTTGATGACCTCCTCGACCACCGCGGCGTCGCCGCCGGACAGCGCACCGCGATCGACCGAGATCCGCAGGTAGGGAAGCAGCCGCCGCTCCGCGAACCAGGCGCCCCACGGCCCCGGAGACGGCGTGTTGTCCAGCGGCAACGGCCCGATCCACCCCGTCCACGGCGCGCCGAACGCCTCCGCCCCACGGCGATGCAGCGCGGCCAGGCCGCGCCCAAATTCTTCGGCGGCCTGCCGGCCACCATCACCCGGTTCGACCCATTCCATCGCGATCATCTCGGGCAGGGCGACAAGAATTTCCGGTACGGCAACCGCCCCCGCCTCGCGCAACCAGCGCAACCCCGCCGCCTCCGCCGCGAACAGCCCCGCCGGAGCATCCCCGTCCGGCCACGTCTTCGCGAACAGCGACGTCCCGTCGTCCAGGGTCAGCCGGGACGCCGAGCTCACCCCACGATGTACCGGTGTCTCCCGGATCCGCTGGTGAGTCAGGAATGTCGGGAGATGCTCCGGGTGCGCGCGCAAATACGCCATGTCCACCCGGTTATCTTGCTCTTCTGGTGACGGACATCCCATTTCAGAGGCAAAATGTCGGCATGGCCCCTGTCGCAGTCCGTTCGTACCGCCCGAGTGACCACTCCGCGGGCCGGCGGCTGTGGTCCGAGCTCACCCGGCAGCAGCACGAGATGTACGGGGAGGCCGACGACGACGGTGGCGCCGGCTTCGAGGAGTATTTGACCAGGCTCGATCTGAGCGGCCTGTGGGTCGCCGACCACGCCGACGACGGCGTGATCGGGATGGTCGGCCTGATCATGCGGAACCGGGCCGGCGAGGTCGAGCCGGTCGTCGTCACGGTCACCCACCGGCACAAGGGCGTGGGCCGCCGGCTGCTCCAGCACGTCGCCGCCGAGGCGAAAAAGCGGAACATGACCTCGCTGACCATCTCCCCGTCCTCGCGGAACGTGGAGGCGATCCGCAGCCTGCACGCGGCCGGCTACGACGTGGTCTCCTCGATCGAGCTGACCATGGATCTGGACCGGCACACCCACGCCTGGCAGCAGGAGGGCCTGGAGTTGCAGGGCCTGCCCTTCCGCAACTGACCCGGCCTGTGGACGGCCTGTCCACAGCGGCCGGACGAGGCACGCGGCGGGCCGGGCGGCCGGGCCAAGCTGCCCGGCATGACATCCGACTGCAGCCTCGTCATCCGTACGCCCGCCGAGCTCATCGCCATGGTGCCGTTCGTGATGGGCTACCACCCCAGCGACAGCCTCGCCGTCGTCGCCGTGCGCGGCAACCGGCTGGAGTTCGCCCTCTGCCACGGCCTGCCGCCGCCGCTCTCGGCCGGCGCCGAGGCCTGGGAGCCGGCCGACACGGTCGCCGACACGGTCGTCCGGCAGCGGGTGCGCACCGTGGTCGTCATCGGATACGGGCCGCTGAGACGGGTCACCCCCGCGGTGCTGCGCTGCGCCGAGGCGCTGCGCCGGCGCGACGTGATGGTGCTGGACGCTTACCGGGTCGCCGACGGCCGATGGTGGTCGTTCCTCTGCGGCGACCGCACCTGCTGCCCACCGGAGGGCCGGCCCTGCCTGCCCGCGGACAGCGTGATCGCCGCCGAGGCCACCTTCCGCGGGCAGGTCGCGCTGCCCAGCCGGAGTGAGCTGACCGCGCAGGTGGCCGCGGCCGGCGGGGCCTTGCGCACCGAGATGGTCCGGGCCACCGAGCGGGCCCGGCGCCGGTTCACCGGCCTGCTGGCTCGTGGCCGGCACGTGGCGGACTACGAGCGGCTGGTCCGGCAGCACGGGCGGGACGCGGTCCGGGCCGCCGAGCGGTGCTACCGGTCCGGCGGCAGCCTGAGCCCGGACGAGACCGCCTGGCTGGGCGCGCTGCTGGTGGACCGGTCGGTGGAGGACTTCGCACTGGACCGGGTCGCGCCGCAGGAGTGGCGGATCCGGCTCTGGACCGACGTGCTGCGCCGGGTCGAGCCGGCCTACGTGGCGCCCGCGGCCTGTCTGCTCGGCTACACCGCGTGGCGGGCCGGGCGTGGCTCCCTGGCCCGGGTCGCGGTGGACCGGGCGCTGGCCGCCGATCCGCGGCACCACCTGGCCGAGCTGCTGCACAACGTGCTGGGTTTCGGGCTGGCCCCGCACATGGTGCTGCCGACCGCACCGCGGCGGAGGCGCGGATGAGCGGGCCGGCCGGGCGACACCCGGCCGGCCCACCGGGCTCAGGGCCGCTCGGTCTCCTGCCGCACGGTCGCGGCGCCCAGATCGTCGGCCGCCTTCGCGAGCGGCGTCGCGCCCGGCGTCGGGTTGTCGGCGATCTTGGTGAGACCCGGCACCCGGTCCTCGATCACGAAGCTGGCCCGGGTGTGCGCGGCCGCACCCGGCCTGCTGACGTAGGGCAGCACCACGAAGTCCGCGGTCAGCGAGTCCGGCGTGATCCGGGTCCGGACGTATCCTCGCTGGTTGTTGTAAAACTTCAGGTGCGGGTTCCAGGCCGCCCACAGGTGCGTCCCGCTCGGCACGTCGGCGCCGTCCCCGGTCGACGTGATCGACGAGCAGACCAGCTCGGTGCCGACCGTCCGCGAGGTCGGATCGTCGTAATCGAGTTTCAGCTCGTCGGCCCAGTGCGCGTGCACGTCCCCGGTGAGCACGACGGGGTTGCGCACGCGCGCGTCCACCCAGCCCTGGGTGATCCGCTGCCGGGACGCCTGGTATCCGTCCCAGGAGTCCATGCTGAGCACCTTCTGCGGCCCGGCGTTGTTGTCCCGCTGGCCGAAAAAGACCTGCTGCCCGAGGATGTCCCAGCGCGCCGCCGACCGGTGGAACCCGTCGAGCAGCCAGGCCTCCTGCTCGGCCCCGGTGATCGAGCGGGCCGGGTCGATCGCGGCCGGGCAGTCCTTGTACCCGTCCCCGCAGCCCTGGTCGTCCCGGAACTGCCGGGTGTCGAGCATGTGGAAGGTGGCCAGCCGCCCCCACCGGAGCCGCCGGTACAGCTGCATGTCGATGCCGCGCGGGATCGAGGTCCGGCGCAGCGGCATGTTCTCGTAGTACGCCTGGAACGCGGCTGCCCGGCGCGCCAGGAAGTTCGGGTCGGGCTGCTCGGGCACCTCGTCGGCCCAGTTGTTCTCCACCTCGTGGTCGTCGAAGACCACCGCCCACGGCGCCACCGCGTGCGCGGCCTGGAGGTCCGGGTCGGTCTTGTACTGCGCGTGCCGCTGCCGGTAATTGGCCAGCGTCACGGTCTCCGGCCCCTGGTGGTCGCGCGGGTTACCGGTCGGCGCCACATAGACGCCGGCCTGGTACTCGTACTGGTAGTCGCCCAGGTGCAGGATCAACTCCGGCTCGTCCTCGGCCAGCCGGCGGTACGCGGTGAAGTACCCGTGCTCGTACTGCGAGCACGAGACGAACGACATGGCCAGCGAACCGCCCGTGGCCCACCGCGGCGGCGTGGTCCGGGTCCGCCCGACCGGGGACGTGTGCTTCTCGGCGTGGAAGCGGTAGAAGTACTCCCGCCCCGGCAGCAGCCCGTTCAGTTCCACGTGCACGGCGTGCGCCGACTCCGGCCGGGCGGCCACCGAGCCCCGGCGGACGACGCGGCGGAACCGCTCGTCGGCGGCGAGTTCCCAGTCGACCCGGATCGTCCGGTCCGGCATGCCGCCGAGACCGTCGTCGGCGAGCGGGGTGGTCGCCAGCCGGGTCCAGAGCACGAAGCCGTCCGGCTCCGGGTCACCGGAGGCGACACCGAGGGTGAAGGGGTCCGCCCGCAGCGGTCCCCGGTACGGCGCGGCGCTCGCCGCGAGCGGCCACAGGGTGGTGGTGCCGGCGGCGCCGGCCGCTGAGCTCAGCAGCAGGGTACGTCGTGAGATCGGCATGCCCGCAGCCTCGCGGACATGGATGAAAATAAATCGACACGGAACGTTGACGGTTCTCGAACGTCCCGTGGTCAGATCGTGACGCGATCCACCCCGGCGTACACGTTCATGGTCTCCCCGCGCAGGAAGCCGACCAGCGTCATCCCGGCCTCCTCGGCCAGCTCGACCGCGAGGGTGCTCGGCGCGGACACCGCGGCGAGCATCGGCAACCCGGCCATCCAGGCCTTCTGGGTGAGCTCGAAACTGGCTCGACCGGAGACCATCAGCACGTGCCCGGCCAGCGGCAACCGGCCCTCCCGCACCGCCCAGCCGAGCACTTTGTCCACCGCGTTGTGCCGGCCCACGTCCTCGCGCAGCACCAGCAGCTCGCCGCCGGCGGTGAACAGCCCGGCCGCGTGCAGCCCGCCGGTCCGGTCGAAGGTCCGCTGCGCCGCCCGCAGCCGGTCGGGCAGCTCGGCCAGGGCGCCGGCCGCGATCCGCAGCGGGTCGCCGGAGACGTCGAACCGGGACCGGGTCCGCACCGCGTCGATGCTGGCCTTCCCGCACACCCCGCACGAGCTGGTGGTGTAGAAGTTCCGGCTCGGGTCGGTGACCGGCGGCGGCACGTGCTCGCCGAGCACGACGTCCACCACGTTGTACGTGTTCGGGGTGTCCGTCCCGGCGCAGAGCTGCGCGGTGACCACGTCCTCGGCGCCGCCGATCACGCCCTCGGCGAGCAGGAACCCGATCACCAGGTCGATGTCGTGACCCGGGGTGCGCATGGTGACGGCCAGCGCCTGCTTGCGCAGCCGGATCTCCAGCGGCTCCTCGGCGGCGAGCTCGTCCGGCCGCCGCCGGCTCACGGCCGGGGACGCTCCGAGATCGATGCGGACCACCGGCCGCCGGGTAGTGCTCCTCGCCATGGCCCGGAGCTTACGACCCCCTACTGTCTGAGCGCGTGGTCACGCTCACCGGCGGCTCGGGATACGGTACTCACGTGGGGGGATTTGCGGCGGTGGTCCTGGCCGGTGGTGCGGCGCGGCGGATGGGCGGTGCGGACAAGCCGACGCTGGCCGTCGCCGGCCAGTCGATGCTGACCCGGGTGCTGGCCGCGGTGCACGACGCCGATCCGCGCGTGGTGGTCGGCAAGGTGCCCGCCGACCTGCCCGTTCCGGTGCATGTGACCCGGGAGGAGCCGCCCGGCGGTGGTCCGGTCGCGGCGGCCGCGGCGGGGCTGGCGCTGGTGCCCGAGCAGATCGCGTACACCGCCCTGCTCGCCGCCGACCTGCCGTTCCTCACCGGCGAGGCGATCGACGTGCTGCGCCTGACCATGGAGTCGGCGCCGATGGAGGGCGCGGTCTACCGGGACACCGACGGACGGTTGCAGATCCTCTGCGGGGTGTGGCGCACCGCTGCCCTGCGCGCGGCGATCGACCGGCTCGCCGCCCAGCGCGGCGGCCTGCACGGCGCGCCGGTGCGGGAGCTGATCGAGCAGCTCCGGGTCGCCGAGGTGTCCTGGCGCCGGCCCGGCCCGCCGCCCTGGTTCGACTGCGACACCGACGACGACCTGCGGACCGCGGAGGAGTGGGCGAGATGAGCGAGCTGGACGACTGGGTCGAGGCCGCCGCGGCCGAGCTCGGTGTGCAGCCGGAGGAGCTGGCGGTCCCGGTGGTGCTGGACGTCACCCGGGACGTCGCGCACAACGTGCTCCGGCCGGCGGCGCCGCTCACGTCGTACCTCATGGGGCTGGCCGTGGGACGCGGAGCGGACCCGGCCGAGGCCGCCGCGAAGATCAGCGCTCTGGCCCTCTCCTGGTCCAGGGATTCCTGACCGCGGGAGGGGCGTTCACAGCACAGCCGCGCTCGATAGGGTGACGGGAACGGAGGTGCGATCATGACGGCAGAAGCCGCGGCGGGCGATTCGTCCGAGGGTGTGTTGCTCGACGAACCGACCACGGCCGACCTACGGGCCAAGGTCACCGAGGCCTGGCGCGAGTTCGCCGGCGCCCTGGCCGGCGTGCTGGCCGCCCTGCCGTCCGGCGCCCAGGTCGACCTGACCCTGGATCCGACCGCGTCCGGCACCGGCTCCGCGGTCTACTCGGTCAGCATCCGCGTGCTGGACGCCGGAGTGGTCGAGGCGCTCGCGGTGGGCAACGCCGGTCTGCCGCCCGAGTTCCGGATGGACCGGGCCACCGTCGCCGACATGGTGGCGCTCGGCTGGTCGCCGCCGGGCGTGCTGGCCGGTTCCGGTGACTCCTTCGGCCTGCGCTCCGAGCAGGCCAAGGCGACCCCGCTGGCCGCCACGATCTCCCGCACCCTGCGCGACGTCTACGGCGCCCCGCACCCGGCCTTCCTGGTCTACCTGGCGCACGACGCCGAGGACGAGCCGCTCGAGGTGGGCCCGCTGGCCACCGCCCGGCAGGAGCCGGGGCTGGACGGGATCGGCCTGGGCGGTCTCGACGACGAGCGGGCGCTGGCCGAGGCGATGGGCTCCTCGGCGGCCGACGACCTGGTGCCGCTCGAGGAGCGGGTGCGCACGGTGGTCGCCACCATGTCGAAGACGACGATCGACCAGCTCCAGGTCGACGCGGACGGGGACATCGGCATCCGGGCCGGCTCCGCGATGGTGTTCGTCCGGGTCCGGGACAACCCGCCGCTGGTCGACGTCTTCTCGCCGATCCTGACCGAGGTCGAGCCGACCGAGCAGCTCTACGTGAAGCTGTCCGAGCTGACGAACAGGATGCCGATCGGCCGGCTGTACTGCGCGCAGGACACGGTGTGGGCCTCCATCCCGGTCTTCGGCCGCAATTTCCAGCCGACCCACCTGATGCTGGCGGTGCAGGTGATGACCGGACTCGCCGACGAGCTGGACGACCGGCTGCACGGCGAGTTCGGCGGCAAGCGCTTCTTCGGCGAGGGCGACAAGCCCGCCTCCCCGAAAAACGAGGGCGAGCACCGCACCGGGATGTATCTCTAGAACGGCACCCCGGTCGGCGTCTCCACCAGCCGGGACAGCACGATCATGCTGCGCGTCGAGGTCACGAACGGCTCGGCGCGCAGCCGCTCCAGTGCCTGCTCCAAATGACCGATATCGGCCGCTCGCAGGTGCACCAGCGCGTCCGCCTGCCCCGAGACGGTGTATGCCCCGACCACCTCGGGGTGCCGCCGGGTGGCCACCGTGATCTGCGCCGGTGTGGTCCGCCCGGTGCAGAACAGCTCGACGAAGGCCTCGGTCGTCCACCCCACCGCGGCCGGATCCACCACCGCGGTGAACCCCTTGATCACTCCGGCCGCCCGCAGGCGGTCCACCCGGCGTTTCACGGCCGGAGCCGAGAGCGAGACCTTGGCCCCGATCTCCGCATACGAAGCGCGGGCGTCCGCCACGAGCAACGCAATGATTCGCTGGTCGACGGCGTCCATCTGCAACGATTCGCCTCCGAGGAGCAAGGTTTAGAGCTGTTTGACGCATCGCAGCCTACCTACGCTAAATCCTCATGAGCCACCTGGAGCGATTGCCGCGAAAGCGTACATATCTGATGTGCCCCCCGAAGCACTTCACGGTCGAGTACGCGATCAACCCGTGGATGGACACCACCGTCGCGGTGGACGCCGGCCGGGCGCTGACGCAGTGGGAGTCGCTCCGCAGCACCCTGGTCAATCTCGGTCACGAGGTGCACGTGCTGGACGCCCGCCCGGGCCTGCCCGACATGGTCTACTCGGCGAACGGCGCGTTCTCCGTGGACGGCGCGGTCTACGGCGCCCGTTTCCTGTACCCGCAGCGCGCCGACGAGGCCGTCGCCCACCGGTCGTTCTACGAGAGCGCCGGCAACTGGACGTTCTTCGCTCCCGAGCACGTCAACGAGGGTGAGGGCGACTTCGCGTACCTGCCCGCGGCGTACGGCGGCATCGTGCTGGCCGGTTACGGCTTCCGCACCGACCCGGCCGCGCACGCCGAGGCGCAGGAGGTGCTGGGCCGCCCGGTGATCTCGCTGCGGCTGGTCGACCCGGCGTTCTACCACCTGGACACCGCGCTCGCCGCGCTCGACGACCGGCACGTCACCTACTACCCGGGCGCCTTCTCCGAGGCCTCCCAGCGGGTGCTCGCCCAGCTCTTCCCGGACGCCGTGCTGGCCGACCGGGCGGACGCCGAGGCGTTCGGCCTCAACCTGGTCAGCGACGGCCGCCATGTGATCCTCAACACCGACGCGATCGGCATGGGCCGCAAGGTCCGCGACGCCGGCTACCAGCCCGTGCACGTCGACCTCTCCGAGCTCAAGCGCGGCGGCGGCAGCGTCAAATGCGCCGTAGCCGAACTACGAACGAGCTGACGCCCACCGCGCCACGGATGGGCTGACCTCACCAGCACGCATTGCGCCCGTCGATGTCGAGGGCACCGAAAACGACTAGCGAAGCGTGGTCGTTTTCGGCGCCCTCGACATCGACCCCAAGGGGCGCAATGCCTGCGAGCCGGAGGCGACGCCGGTCAGCACAGCCGCCGGTTAACACAGTGCGAAGATAGGAGCCATGACCGACGACTCCCGCACCACTGAGCACAAGGAAGACGGCTCCGTCATCGTCATGGGTCCGGATGGCCGCCCGATGGGCACCATCGAGGAGGACGGCACGATGAGCCCGGAGGAGCCGGGCAACCTCATCGAGCAGCCGGCAAAGGTCATGCGCATCGGCAGCATGATCAAGCAGCTGCTGGAGGAGGTGCGGGCCGCTCCGCTCGACGAGGCCAGCCGGGGCCGGCTGCGGGAGATCCACCAGCGCTCGATCAAGGAGCTGGAGGACGGGCTGGCCCCCGAGCTGCGCGAGGAGCTGGAGCGCCTGTCCCTGCCGTTCGAGGGTGAGACGCCGCCCAGCGAGGCCGAGCTGCGGATCGCCCAGGCCCAGCTGGTCGGCTGGCTGGAGGGTCTCTTCCACGGCATCCAGGCCGCGCTGGTCGCCCAGCAGATGGCCGCCCGCCTCCAGTTGGAGCAGATGCGCGGCGGCGGCCCCCGCCCGGCGCTCCCGATGGGCACCGGCATCCCCGGCAAGCCGGACCGCCCCACCGGCCAGTACCTCTAGATCAAAACCAGTTTTGGGTACGCCGTGAGCACCGTCCCGTCCGTGACCGCCCGCGAGGCGGTCCCGGCGCCGGACCGCGGTGCCCCCTGAGGTCCCCTCTCGACCCTCCCGGACCCGGCCTCGCGCCGCGGTCCGGGGTGGCGGGCGGCCTCGCGGCGTACCGGAAATCGGGTTTAAAGGTTGAAGGCTTTCCGCAGGTAAACCGCGACCCCGTCGTCCTCGTTGCTGGCCGTGGTCGCGTCCGCGACCGCGCGGACCGCCTCGTGCGCGTTGCCCATCGCGACCGCGTGCCCGGCCCAGGTCAGCATCGGGATGTCGTTGGGCATGTCGCCGAAAGCGATCACCTCGGACGCGGCGATCCCGTCCCGCTCGCAGAGCCAGGCCAGCCCGGCCGCCTTGGTCACCCCGGCCGCGGAGATCTCGACCAGCGCCGACGACGACGAGCGGGTCGCCTCGGCCACCCCGCCGAGCGCCTTGCTGACCAGCTCCAGGAAGTCGTCCGGATCCGCGGTCGCCGAGCGGACCAGCAGTTTCACCGCCGGGACCGAGGTCAGCTCCGCCGGCGAGGAGATCACCTGGACCCGGTGGTCGACCCACAGGCGCGGCCAGCTCGCCTCGTGCCGGAACGCGCGGCCGTCGTCGATCTCGACCGCGAGCGAGATGTCCGGCACCGCGTCGCGCAGCCGGGCGACCACGTCGATCAGCAGCTCGCTGGAGAGTGGCTCGGTGCGCAGCACCTCGTCGGTGTGCGGGTCGTAGATCACCGCGCCGTTCAGGCAGACCGCCGGCAGCGGGGCCGGCAGCTGGTCGTAAAGCTGCTCCAGCCAGCGCAGCGGGCGACCGGTGACCAGGACGACGGGAACCGGCACCGCGGCGAGCGTGTCGATGGTCCGCCGGCTCAGGAGCCGCTCGCTGTTGATCAGAGTGCCGTCGATATCTGTTGCTACGAGCCGGAATCGTCGATTGTGCTCGGGTTTTCCGCCGTGCGGGAGCTCTGCCATCACCTCGACAATAGCCGGTCCAGAAAGACCGCCACGCCGTCCTGATCATTGGTCAGCGTCACCTCGTCGGCGGCCGCCTTCAGCTCCGGATGCGCGTTCGCCACCGCCACCCGGCCCCACCCGGCCCAGCCGAACATCGGCAGGTCGTTGGGCATGTCGCCGAAGACCAGCACGTCCTCCGGGTCGACACCGACCGCGTCGGCGACCACCGCGAGCCCGGTCCCCTTGTCCACCTGGGCCGGGCAGATCTCCACGTAGTTGAGCCCGGCCTGGGTGACCGTGGCCATGTCGGCCGGGACCACCCGGCGCGCGTAGTCCAGCAGCTCGTCCACGTCGTGCTGGAACGATCGCGCGAACGCCTTGATCACGTCCCCGCTCAGGCACTCGGTTCGGGTGCGCGCCTCCACCGTCACCGGGTAACGCCAGGTGGGGTCGTAGTCACCCCAGAGCGGCGAGTCGTCGTGCTCCAGCGCCTCGAACATCACCGAGAGCGGGCCGGCCACCGACTCCAGCCGGGCGAGCACGTCGGCCAGGGCCCAGCCGGGCAGCCGGGCCTGCCGCAGGTAACGCGCCTCGGCCTGGTCCAGCACCCAACCGCCCTGGGCGAGCACCAGATAGTCGGCGACCCGGATGTCGTTGCGCGTCAAGGAGGTGAGCCGGGGGCCGCGGCCGGTGGCGGCGACGATCCGGATGCCGGCTGCCCGGACCCGCTCCAGGACCTCATGCGTGTACTCGGACACGGTGTCGTCACTGCGCACCAGCGTGCCGTCGAGATCCGTGGCGATCAGCTTGGGAAGCCCGGGCTTGAGCATGGGTACCTCCGAGGGTTCACAAACCCCCGCGGAGGGCGGAAGGAGAACGGTACACCCGATCGGCTACCAGCGACCATGACAACTGGTAGCCGATCGGTGACGCCTCACTTAACGGGTTCGAGCACGTCCCGGCCGCCGAGGAACGGCTGGAGCGCCTTGGGCACCCGCACCGATCCGTCCGGCTGCTGGTGGTTCTCCAGGATCGGGATCAGCCAGCGGGTGGTGGCGAGCGTGCCGTTCAGCGTGGCCGCGGTCTGCGTCTTGCCGTTCTCGTCCCGGTACCGGATGTTGAGCCGGCGGGCCTGGAACGTGGTGCAGTTCGACGTCGAGGTGACCTCGCGGTACCGCCCCTGCGACGGCACCCACGCCTCGCAGTCGAACTTGCGGGCGGCGCTGGTGCCCAGGTCGCCGGCGGCCACGTCGATCACCCGGTACGGGATCTCGACCTTGGCCAGCATCTCCTCCTCCATCGCGAGCAGCCGCTGGTGCTCGGCGACCGCGTCCTCGGGACGGCAGAAGGAGAACATCTCCACCTTGTCGAACTGGTGGACCCGCAGGATGCCGCGCACGTCCTTGCCGTGCGAGCCGGCCTCCCGCCGGTAGCACGTCGACCAGCCGGCGAACCGCGACGGACCGTTGCTCAGGTCGATGATCTCGTTCGAGTGGTAGGCCGCGAGCGCCACCTCCGAGGTGCCGACCAGGTAGAGGTCGTCGGCCTCGAGCCGGTAGATCTCGCTGGCGTGCGCGCCGAGGAAGCCGGTGCCCTCCATCGACTCCGGCCGGACCAGGGTCGGCGTGATCGACGGGGTGAACCCGTGCTCGACCGCCTGCTGGATGGCCAGCTGGAGCATGCCGAGCTGGAGCAGCGCGCCCACCCCGGTGAGGAAGTAGAACCGCGAGCCGGACACCTTGGCGCCCCGCTCGGTGTCGATCGCGCGCAGCGCCTCGCCGATCTCCAGGTGATCGAGCGGCTTGGCGATCTCCGGTTTCGTGCCGACCTCGCGGAGCACCACGAAGTCGTCCTCGCCGCCGGCCGGCGCGCCGTCCTGCACCACATTCGGCACGGCCAGGTGGGCGCGCTTGAGCGCCTGCTCGGCCTCGGTCACCGCGGCCTGGGCGGCCTTGACCTCGGCGGCCAGCTCCTTGGTGCGCGCCAGCAGAGCGGCCCGCTCGTCGCCGGACGCTCTCGCCACCTGCTTGCCGATGGAGTTCTGCTCGGCCCGGACCGTCTCGAACCGCTGGGTGGACGCCCGGCGCTCCTCGTCGGCGCGCAGCAGGTCGTCGACCAGCTCGGTGGACTCCCCGCGCAGCCGCTGGCTGGCACGGATCAGTTCCGGGTCTTCACGTAGCAGACGGAGGTCAATCACAGTTGTCGAGCGTACCGGTCCGCCGCGCCCCATTTATTGCTGGTGGGGCATGTCCCGGTCGGTCGGGTGGTAGGCGAACGGCGCCGTCGGCATGATGCTCAGTTCCAGCGAGTTGTCCGGTTCGTCGTCGTCCGCGTCCTCCGGTGCCCAGCGCGGCGCGGCGGGCCGCCGGGTCGCGCGCCCGGACAGCCACAGGGCGATCAGTCCCGCGGCCACCCCGGCCAGCGCGCACCACAGGCCGCGGCCGTAGGCCAGCTTCAGGTTCTCCGAGGTCAGGTCGATCGTGTAGAACCGGGCGATCACCCGGGTCGCGTCGTTCATCAACTGGAGCATCGCCAGCAGCAGGGCGAGCAGCATCCCACCGGCGGCCAGGCCGGCCAGCCGGGCGTACCGGCGGCCGCCCTCCGGCCCGAACAGCGCCAGCACCACCGTGATCACCAGGAGGAAGAGCCCGCCGACGTAGGCCGCGCCGATCCCACCCAGGTCGATCAGGTCGGCGGGCAGCATCTTGGTCGCGCCCACCTCGGTGGAGCTGAACTCCAGCCCCTGCACCGTGGTCACCTGCCACTCGGAGATCAGCGAGGCGAACCCGGCGACCGCGCCCAGCCCCGCGACCAGCGGGGCGAGCCGCGCGTCGGCCCCGAGCCCGCGCAGGAACCCGCCGACTCGCCCGGCGCGTGAACCGGACGCTGGTTCCGCAGGACCGAATTCGACCACTGTCTCCGACATGTGATCCATGATGGGCCCTGCGTCGTCAGCCGACCAGCGGCCCGCGGATGGGCTAGCGTTCTGTCCATGCCTATTCGTTCTGCTTCGGCCCGCTGGGAAGGGAACCTCACCGAGGGTTCCGGCACGGTAAAGACTGGCAAGGGCGGTCTCCAGGGGAACTACTCCTTCAAGTCGCGCTTCGAGGAGGGCGAGGGGACCAACCCCGAGGAGCTCATCGCGGCGGCCCACTCCGGCTGCTTCTCGATGGCGTTCTCCAAGGGCCTCGCCGACGCGGGCTTCACGCCCACCTCGGTGGAGACCGTCGCCAAGGTGCACCTCGACAAGACCGATGCCGGCTTCGGCGTCTCCCGGATCGACCTGGAGACCGTCGGCGACGTGCCCGGCATCGACGACGCCACGTTCCAGAAGATCGCTGAGGGGGCGAAGGAGAACTGCCCGATCTCCCGCCTGCTCAGCCCGGGTGCGGCGATCAGCCTCTCCGCGAAACTGGTCTGACTGCCGGCCGCCGGCGCGGCCGGGTGAAAGCCGCGCCGGCGACATCGGGGCACAATGTTCCTCGTGCCGGTCGACATGAGTCGGGAACGCTTCGAGGAGCTGGTCGGTGAGGCCCTCGACGAGGTGCCCGTTGAGCTGCTCTCCTTGATGAACAACGTGGTGTTCCTGGTCGAGGACGCCCCACCGGACGGCAGCGACGACCTGCTGGGCCTCTACGAGGGCACCGCGCTCACCGACCGCGGCTGGGATTATGCCGGCGCCCTGCCCGACCGGATCACCGTCTACCGCCTGCCCACGCTGCGCGTCTGCGACTCGGAGGACGACGTGGTCGAGGAGGTGGCGATCACCGTGGTCCACGAGATCGCCCACCACTTCGGCATCGACGACGATCGCCTCCACGAGCTGGGCTGGGGATAGCCGGCAACCCCTTCGAAGATCAACTTCAAGATCTTCATGGACGCAGGTCCGCTGGGGTACGGACCGCATGCTCCCGCGCGGGCCGGGCGGGCTGATCTGGCCGCTGACGCGTCCATGACGATCAGCCCACCCTTCACTGCCCGCCGTTGGTTCCGGAGATCAAACCCCGAGCTGGTTCTCAGCGCCCTATCCCGGTCCCGGATAGGGCCGTCAGCGCCAGCCGGAGGGTCTCGGGCTGGTCCCCAGCGCCCTATTCCGGTCCTGGGTAGGGCCGTCAGGGCCAGCCGGTCGGTGTCGGGCTGGTTCTCAGCGCCCTATCTCGGTCGTGGATAGGGCCGTCAGGGCCAGCCGGAGGGTGTCGGGCTGGTTCTCAGCGCCCTATCCCGGTCGTGGATAGGGCCGTCAGGGCCAGCCGGAGGGTCTCGGGCTGGTCCCCACCGCCCTATCCCGGTGCCGGGTAGGGCCGTCAGGGCCAGCCGGTCGGTGTCGGGCTGGTGCTCAGCGCCCTATTCCGGTTCTGGGTAGGGCGGTCAGGGCCAGCCGGAGGGTGTCGGGCTGGTGCTCAGCGCCCTATTCCGGTCCTGGATAGGGCCGTCAGGGCCAGCCTGGGTTTCGGCGGGACTGCGGGACCTTGCCCGGCTGGGTGGGCCCTCGGTGCGAGCCGTGAACCGGGGTTACAGGACCTCGCCGGAGCGGAGGCGGTGGAGCCAGGCGGAGGAGTCGGCGAAGTCGGCGTCGGAGAGACTGGCGGGGGCCTGGACCGGGGGCTCGGGGTGCAGGCGGTGGCGGGCGTAGCTGCCCAGGAAGCGGACCTCGGCGCAGATGCGGCGCAGGCCCTGGAGCGCCTCGCCGACCCGGGCCTCGGCCACGTGGCCGGTGCAGTCGAGGAAGAAGAAATACGTCCCGAGCTGCTCGCCGGTGGGGCGCGACTCGATGCGGGACAGGTTGACGCCGCGGACCGCCAGCTCGGTGAGCACCGCGAGCAGCGCCCCCACCTGGTCGTGGCGGATCGACACGGCCAGCGAGGTGACGTCGTCCCCGGTCGGCGGCGGAGGCGTCGCGGGCCGGGTCAGCAGGGCGAACCTGGTGACCGCCTCGGCTCGGTCGGCAACCTTCTCGGCCAGCACGGTGAGCTTGTTGCGTGGGACGCCGATCGGGGCGCAGAGAGCCGCGTCGTACTCCCCGGCGGCCGCGTGCAGCGCCGCGGCGGCGTTGGACAGCACGTCGACCACCACGGCATCCGGCACGTTCGCCTCAAGCCAGTGCCGGCACTGCGCGGAAGCCTGCGGATGCGCCGCGATCGTGCGCAGCCCGGCGAGCGGTTTCAGCGAGTCCGCCGCGAGCACGAACTCGACCGGCAGCAGCACCTCCCGCGCGATCGTCAGCGGGCTCCCGGTGACCAGCTCGTCCAGCGTGACCGGAACGGCCCCGCCCACCGAATTCTCCAACGGCACCAGAGCCGCGTCGGCCTCACCGGCCCGGACCGCCTCGAGAGCCTCAGGCACACTCCGAGCCGGCATCCGCAGTCCATGCTCAGCAGCCGGAATGGTCCGCAGGGCCGCCTCGGTGAAGGTGCCCTCCGGGCCGAGGTAGGTGAATCGCGTGGGCGGCGTTCCGGGCATTCCGCCAGTCTATGACCCCCGAAGTCCACCCCCTCACCCCAGACCGTCCCGTCCCGCCCCTTGGCCACCCGGCAATCCTGCCCGCGCTCGCCGGGTGGGGGCGGTCAGAAACCGCAGACCAGCACTCGGATTCCGGGCGGGGCGGTGGTCTGGACCTGGGCGTTGCAGACGTCGGTACCGGCCGCGACCAGGGTGAGTGTGCTGCCTTTGCCAGTGGCTACCACCATCAGCGGTTCGACCTCGTCGGCGTCAACGCCCGCGATCCCCACCGTGGTGGAGGACCATGTACCGGCGCAGAACGGGCCGTCCTGCACCTTCAGGGTCGCCTTCGGGATACCCGGCTGGCCCTTGATCAGCGCCAGGATCTCCGCCTTGGTCGGCTGGCCGGAGCACTTCGCGGCGTGCGACGGGGTGGGCGTCGGTGAGTTGGTCAGACCAGGGGTACCCGTGGTGGTGGGCGTGACCGTCGGGACGGCGTAGGTCGGAACGGCGTAGGTCGGGACGGTATAGGTGGGGGTGTTGTAGGTCGGCGTCAGCGGCATGAAGGTGGGCGCAGGCAGGGACGCCGAGGGCTGCACGCTGACCGGCGACAGCGGCGGGCTCGTGGGCAGCGGCTCCGGCGGCGCGCCGCAGGCGGCCGTCAGTGCCAAGGCACCCACGACCAGGGGGATATGGCGTGTGTGGGGGAACACGCGCCAATGGTAGGAGTCCGTCCCGGTCCGGGGCCAGATCGGAAGCCGACCGCCCGGGTGTCAGCCGGCGATGCGGTGGCCGGCGGCGGTCAGGGTGTTGACCGCCTCGGTCAGGCGGACCGTGGGGACCAGCAGGTAATCGGTGTCGTACGTGGAGAAGGTGACGATGTTGACCCGGGCCTCGGCCAGCGGGCCCACCAGGGACGCGAGCACCCCGGTCATGGTCAGCTCCAGCCCGGCCACGCGCAGCGCCCGCCAGGCAGTGTCGGCCTCGGCGCCCTCGGGCACCCGGCCGGACGGGCAGATGATGGAGATCTCGTCGAGGCCCCAGGTCACCGAGATGACGCTCTTGTCGTCCGGACCCGTGGTCAGTGAGGCGGGCAGGGTGGAGCCCGCCGGCAGGCGGCACACCGTGTACTCACCCGGTAACAGGTCTAGATCGAGCATGACGGGAGCCTACGTTACGGATCGGTAACACCCAATGGTTGCCGGATGCGGCGAACACCACACCGCCACGGACAAAACGGACTTCAGTAGTGCACCGGGGACAGGAAGGTCATGGAACCGGCCACCCGGTCGCCCGCCAGCAGCGGAGTGGAGATCGCGTCCACGGTCAGCGGCGCTTTCCCGGCGTCGGGCACGACCCGCATCAGGCCGCGGGCCAGCCGCTCGCTGCGGACCGCGAGCAGCGGCGGAATCTTCTCCGCCTCCGGCTCCTCGAGCGGACCGGCGCCGGCCGTGAAGTCGATCAGATGAAGGGTCGTGGTCAGCCGTTTGCCCAGCGCGTCGGCAGGTTTGCCCAGGCCGAGCAGCTCGCTGGCGGACGGTGAGACGGCCAGGATCGCGCCACTGGCGTCGACGACGATGCAGGGCTCGTCGGCCACCGCCACGGTGCCGGACCAGCGCTCGATGCTGGTGACGAACTCGGCCTCGGCCGGTGTGCGTGCCTGGGGGACGAACGCTCCCGAGAGGGAGAGCTCAACATGCGCCACCCGCTCCTCCTCGCTTCCGTCGCGCCGGCCGTGGCGCCCCGGAGGACCGGGACGCCATGTCGGCGACGTCGCAAGGAACGTTACCGGCGGGTCGGCCGCTTGTCAGCGGCCGTCTGTCCGTTGCTGTACCAACGGTAGTCACCGTTCGGCCGATAGGGTGCGTTCGCCCAGGTGGCCGGGTTGCTGGCGACGGCTGAGAGTTTGCTCGCGGTGGCCGCGGAGATGCGGGCGCCACCGGCGAGGAGCAGGCGGTCGAGCTCCCGGTCGGTGGCGACGAGACAGTCTTTCGGCAGGCCGTGGACGCTGATCACGCCGGAGCCGACGAACGTGAGGACCGGGGTGACCGGCACGTTCAGGCCGACGGCGGCGGACAGCGCCTTGGCCGCCCGCTTGGCGTCGCGGCGGGCCTCCACCACGAACTGCGGGCGCTTGCCGTTGATCTGGACGACGTCACCGGCGATCAGCACGCGGGCCCGGCCGTGGTCGGCGACGGTCACCGCGTAGACCCCACCGGGCCCGATCGCGAGGAAGCCCGCCCGGTCGTCGGCCGGGTCGGGCTCGTAATAAGACTGGGACAGGTCGGTGCGCGGCCAGTCCACGATGTGCCAGGCGGAACCGAGACGGTCGAGCCTGGTCAGAGCGCGGGCTCCGGCGGCCTCCATGCGGCGCGCGCCGCGCTCGGCACGACGACGCCGCGCCCACTCCATCGGGGTGAGACGCGGTTCCAGATCGGTGCCCGGTGAACTATGGCTGACCGGGGTCAACGCTTTGCTCGTGGACGGAACGGGCAGGGCAGGGCGGGCAGGGAAGACAGTCACTTGCGACCTCCGGCAAAAGGTCTTCTCGGGCTGGCTTTCTTTTCCAACTACCGTACGTGCTCGAACCCTCACGGAACAGGGTGACGGGTGGGAAAGAAAGACGAATGAGTGTGGATGAATACCGCATTCACGGACAACGTGTTCTTGCGGATGGTGCAGACCGACGCCTGTACTGGCTCGAACAGCAGCGGGTTGCGGTTTCGTCGCACTCTGCCAAGTTAGCTCTGTCGTCCGTTCGATGCATGCCCGTCCCAAGATCTAGTCGCTCTGTCATCGAGCGGTAACATTCGGTGCGGGCTAACGTCGAGGTCGTGTACGTCGACAGTGAAGTCAGCCGCCTCCACACCGTCCTGCTCCACCGGCCGGGCAAGGAGCTCGCCCGGCTCACGCCGCGCAACAGCGGTTCGTTGCTCTTCGACGGCATCCCGTGGGTCGGCCGCGCCCAGGAGGAGCACGACCGGTTCGCCGAGGCGCTGCGCTCGCGCGGGGTCGAGGTGCTTCATCTGGACCGGTTGCTCGCCGAGACGCTCGCGGTGCCGGCCGCCCGCGCCGAGCTGACCGCCGGGGTGCTCGCCGATCCCCGGCTGGGTGACGGGCTGCGCGCCGGGGTGGCCGGATATCTGGCCGATCAGGATCCGGAGCGGCTGGCCGAGGTGCTCATCGCCGGGCTGGCGCACGAGGAGGTCAAACCGGGCGGCGGCAGCCTGGTCTACGAGATGCTCCAGCCGAACGACTTCGTCATCGACCCGCTGCCCAACCTGCTGTTCACCCGGGACTCCTCGGTCTGGGTGCGTGACCGGGTGGCGGTGACCAGCCTGGCGATGCGGGCCCGGCGCCGGGAGACCACGCTCACCCACGCGGTGTACCGGTTCCACCCGCGGTTCGCCGGCACCGAGCTGCTCTACGACCCCGCGCTGGAGCACGTGGAGGGCGGCGACGTGCTGGTGCTCGCGCCCGAGGTGCTCGCCATCGGGGTCGGTGAGCGGACCACCCCGGCCGGAGCCGAGCGGCTGGCCCGCCGGGTGCTCGCCGCGGGCCTGGCGCACACCGTGCTGGCCGTGCCGATCGCCCAGGAGCGGGCCACCATGCACCTGGACACCGTCTGCACCATGGTGGACGCCGACGCCGTGGTGATGTACCCGATCGTTGCCGACACCCTGCGAGCCTGGACGATGACCGCCGGTCCCGGGGACGAGCTGGTGGTCCGGCACCCGCGGCCGTTCTTGGAGGCGGCCGCCGAGGCGATGGGCATCGACCACCTGCGCGTCATCGACACCGGGCTGGACCCGGTCACCGCGGAGCGCGAGCAGTGGGACGACGGCAACAACACCCTCGCGATCGCGCCCCGGTTGTGTGTCGCCTACGAGCGCAACGTGGAGACGAACGCGCAGCTGGAGCACGCCGGCATCGAGGTGGTCCGGATCCAGGGCTCGGAGCTGGGCAGCGGCCGCGGCGGCCCGCGCTGCATGAGTTGCCCGATCCAGCGCGCCCCGCTGGAGCAACCCTGACAGAAGATGTCAGGTATCCGGGCTTAGCGTCCCGGCATGAGCCTGGAGAGCAACAACTTCGATTTCTTCGTCGGCACCTGGACCTCGACGCAGCGCCGCCGCAAGAAGATCCTGGCCGACTGCGACGAGTGGTACGAGCTGACCGCCACCGCGCGCTGCTGGAACGTCTTCGACGGCGCCGGCAACATCGACGAGGTCACCTTCGACGGTGACTCGGCGCCCGGCATGACCGTGCGCCTGTACGACGCGGCCTCCGACCAGTGGTCGCTGTACTGGACGCGCAGCGGCACCGGCGTGCTGCCGCTGCCGGCCACGGTCGGCCGGTTCGAGCAGGACGGGTGCGGCCGGTTCTACGACGACGAGGACTGGGAGGGCCGGCCGATCCGGGTCCGGTTCCTGTGGTCCCGGATCACCGCCGACTCGTGCCGCTGGGAGCAGGCCTTCTCCACCGACGGCGGCGTCACCTGGGAGACCAACTGGATCTCCGACTTCACCCGAGTTTCCTGACCATCGACGTGCTCGGGGGTTTCGGTGACCACCCGCGGACAATGAAGGGGTCGGCGATCGCTCTGGACGCGCCAGCGGCCAGATCGCCGACCCCGGCCCGCGCGGGAGCATGCGATCTGCACCCCAGCGGACCTGCGTACATGAAGAATTTGATCTTCGTGGGAAAGCTCAGCGGAGGGTCAACTGGCGGCCGATCAACCCCTGGCGGGCGCGGCGGGCGGCGGCGTCGAGCGGCTCGGTGATCGCCAGCGTGTCCTGGTAGCGCTTGGCGAAGTCGGCCAGCGGCGCCTCCCAGTCGGCGGCCTCCGGCTCGCCCGGAATGTCCCAGACCGGCACCAGCAGACCGTGCGCCCGGAACATCCCGGCGAACTTGGTGTCGTCGCGCAGCAGCAGCTCACCGGCGGCGGAGAGGCGGGCCAGGGCGTCCAGCGCCCGGTCCTCGCCGTCACCCAGCACCCAGCGCACGTGGCCCTTGTCCGGCGCGATCCGGCACCAGTACGCCGCCCGGGCCGCGGCCAGCCGGACGGTCGGGTAGATCGACGCGTTCGCCCGCTCCAGCGACGCCTTCACGCTGGCGTCCTGCAGCTGGTCGGCGTCCAGCCAGTACTCGAAGCCGTCGTGCATGGTGATCTCGAGCGGGCCGTCGACCAGCACGTCCTGCAGGCGCGGGCCCTCGCCGGGCAGCGCCGGCACCGACACCGGGTCGCCCGGGGTGGTGCGCAGCGCGGCGAGGATGGCCACGGCCAGGTCGCGGGAGACGTCGCCGGACTGCACGTGCCGCTGCAAGCCGATGAAGACGGCGCCGTCCCGGCGGGACATGGCCGGCCAGGCCATCGGCAGCACGGTGGAGAGGGTGACGGGACGGTCGCCGTACTCCTCGACGATCTCCGGCTTGAGGGTCAGCGGAGCGGAGGCGGCCGGGACCAGCTCACGCAGCGCGACCCATTCGGGCTCGTCGGCCAGGCCCTCGAACGGGCGGGCGACGAAGATGTCGCGCACCTTGGTCTTGGGGGCGGACTCGCGGTTACGACGCTTGCTCACGAGGGACCAGCCTAGGCGCTGTCACCCGAATTGCGGTGACCTGGGCCACCCGTGTCCTCGGTATTCGGCGTTGACCTGGGCAAACGGGAACGGGCGGTGACCGATGGCCACCGCCCGTGCATGTGCTTCAGCTGCTTTGCGGCTTACCAGCCGTCGCAGATGGTGGTGCCCTTGGAGATCACCGGGGTGTAGAAGTTGCCGGCCGAGGAACCGCTGGAGTTCTTGGTCTCCATGTGGCCCTGGAGGCAGTCGCCGAGGATGCTGGCGTTGTTCCAGACGGTCGACTTGGTCTGCCCGGAGGAGATGGACTGCCAGGCGCCCGGCGAGGTGGCGGAGCCCTTGACGTGGCTGCCGTAGGAGAACCGGACGGAGAGCGCGCTGCCACCGGTCTTGACGTACTTCACGTCGACGCCGGTGAAGTTGTTGATGTAGCGGATGCAGACGCTGCCGTTGGTGAGGCTGCTGCAGTACCACTTGCTGTCGGTGACCCTGGTGTAGTCACCACCGGTGCTGAGCACCGTGACAGAGCCGGCGTCCGCGGCCGACGCCGACGCCGGGACGGCGACGACACCCAGCGCGACGGACATCATGACCGCAGCCATTGCTTTGAAACGCAACGAAACCTCCCGTTAGGAACACCCGGGCAGCAAGATCATCTGCCCAGGGCGAACCGTACAGGGGCATTCATGTACTTGCAACAAGTAATATTTACCGACTTAATGTTATGGAAACGGCGCGCCGGGCGTTATGGATGACAGCGGCGCGGAGCGGTCAGGCGCGGGGGAGGCGCACCTCGGCGACGGTGCCGCCGCCCTCGCGCGGGCGCAGCGACACCCAGCCGTGCTGGCGCTCGACCATCCGCCGGACCAGGTAAAGACCCAGGCCGGCGCCCGGGTGGTGGTGCCGGTCGCCGCCCTCGGCCTGCCAGTACCGCTCGAAGGCGCGTTCCACGTGCTCCGGCGCGATGCCGACGCCCCGGTCGGCGACCCGGAACCGCAGCACGTCGTCGTCCATCCCGGCGCAGAGCTCGACCGTGGTGTCCGGCTCCGAGTACTTCTCCGCGTTCGTGGTCAGCTCGGTGAGGATGGTGGCGATCGAATCCCGATTTCCGTACGCCTTCGGCAGGTCGCCCGGCATCTGCCCGAACTTCAGCCGGCGCCGCAGGTCGGCCGGCAGCTCGCCGACCGCCTCGCGCAGTGCCTCGACCAGGTCGAACGGGCCGGCCGGGGCGGAACCCACCACACCGTCGTCGCTGGCCGCGGAGAGCAGCCGGTCGACCAGCCGGGCCAGCTCCCCGGCCCGGTTGCCGATCACCCGGACGGCCTCCCGGCGGCCCGGCTCGCCGAGGGTGTCCCAGTGGTTGGTGAGGGTGTCCGCGTACCCCTTGATCACCGTGACCGGGGTGCGCAGCTCGTGGCTGGTGACGGCGACCCAGAGGTCCCGGTCGGCCTGCGCGTCCGGCGCGGGCGCCGGGTGCACCGGCAGCCCGGCGCCCAGGCCGTAGAGCCGCCCGATGTGACCGGCCAGCAGCTCCAGCACGGCGTGGTGCTCCGGACCGGGCTCGCCCGCGTCGGCGCCGAAGTAGACGTGCAGCGAGCCGGTGAACGTGTCGCCGGCCTCGCACCGGGCGCCCAGCATGTGCCGCAGGTCGCCGCCGTCGATCTGCCGGGCGAACTCGTCGTTCACCGAGTCCAGCGGGATCAGCAGGGTGCGGCCGGTGCCCTCCAGGCGGCGCTCCACGCGGCGGCCGATCGCCGGCTCGCACACCCCGGTGGCCGCGATGATCCGGCCGTGGCCGCTCGCATACTCCGCGAAGCCGGCGCCGCGCGCGCCGAGCACGTCCTGGGCCAGCCGGACCAGCTGCTGGAGCACGGGCAGGCCGGACTCCCCGGCGTTCACGCGGTCGAGGACCGCGATCTGACCCCGGGTCAGCGCTGGGTAGTCGGGACGGTCCGGCATGTCTGCGAGTCTGCCTCGCTCCTCAACGGTGAGCAGCTGTGTCCACGGTCACATCTGTGCCAGGTGGTCGAGAACGAATTTCGGCCGGTCACTGATCACGCCGTCCACCCGGTGGCGCAGGACGAGCTCCAGGTCGGCCGGCTCGTTGACGGTCCAGACGTACGTCCGGTGCCCGGCCGCCCGCATCGCCGGCAGCAGCCCGGGCCGGCTGCGGACCAGGTCCACGCCGGGCCCGGCGATCCGCGCGCCGAACGGCAGCTTGCCCTTGCCCACCCCGGGTGGCAGCAGCTCCAGCAGGTAGACGGTGGGCACGCCGGGTGCCTGGGCGCGGATCCGGCGCAGCGCGAGCGCCGCGAACGACATCACCGTCACCTGGACCGGGTCGTCCGGTTTCGGCTCGGCCAGCCCGAACCGGCGCAGCATCCCGACCAGCCGGCGCTCCACCTCGGCGCCGTACCGGGACGGGTGTTTCGTCTCGATCAGCAGGCGGACCGGCCGGCCGCTGTCCCGGACGGCCTCGAGCAGTCGTTCCAGGGTGAGCAGCCGGCTCAGGTCGGGCAGCTCCTCGTCGGCCGGGTAACCCGGGTGCCAGGAGCCGTAGTTGTACTCGTCGAGCTGGGCCAGGGTGCGCCGGCTGACCAGACCCTTGCCGTTGCTGGTGCGGTTCAGCCGGCGGTCGTGCACGCAGACCAGGTGCCCGTCGCGGGTGAGCCGGACGTCGCACTCCAGCCCGTCGACGCCGTCCTCCAGCGCGCGCAGGTACGCCCCGAGGGTGTGCTCGGGCAGCGCGTCCGCGCCACCACGGTGGGCGAAGACGAGAGGTCGGTACGCGCTGGTCACAACACCCGGGCCGACTGCCCGTCCTCGCTCACCAGGTCACGCCCGTGGGCGGCCCAGGACTGCATCCCGCCGTCGAGGTTGCGCACGTTGTCCCAGCCGTTGTTCATCAAGTAGGCCACCACCTGGCCGGACCGGCCGCCGGCCCGGCAGATCACCACGACCTCGCCGTCCGCGGGCACCTCGGCCATCCGGGCCGGCACCTCCATCATCGGCAGGTGGTGGGCGCCGGGCGCATGCCCGGCGACCCACTCGTCCGGCTCGCGAACGTCGAGGAGGTAGGCGTCGGCGCCGACCTGATCCGGGGTCACGCTGGGTACCTGAGGTCCGAACACGGCATCCAGCGTACGGGTTCGGGTCGGGTCAGGACTTCTTGACCGGGTTCGCCGCGAGGTAGTCCGTCATCTTGTCGGACTTCACCGCCTCGAACAGGGCCAGCGCCTTCTCCCGGTCGGAGACCACCACGGACTGCCCGTTGATCGTCTCGCTGCCCTTGTTCGGGCTGGTCAGGAACGTCAGGTTGTCCGAGCGCAGGCTGCGGAACTGCAGGGCGACATCCTTCAGCGAGAAGTCCTGGTCGACGGTGACGGCGGCGGCCACCGCGGTGAGGAAGTCGTCGAGCTTGCCGGGGCTGGTCAGCGTGCCGCTGCTGGCCGCCTTGTCCAGGATCGCCTTGAGGAACTCCTGCTGGTGCTTCTGCCGGGCGAAGTCGCCGCGGGCGAACTGGTAGCGCTGACGCACCCAGTCCAGGGCCTGCGCACCGTTCATGTGCATCATGCCCTTCTTGAACACCCGGTGCGGCTTGTGGATCGAGGTGATCGTCTGGTCGACGTAGAGGTCGACGCCGCCGAGCGCGTTGGTGACCTCCTTGAAGCCGCCGAAGTCGATCGCCACCACGTGGTCGATCTTCACGCCGGTCAGGCACTCGACGGTGTGCACCGCGCGGGGCAGGCCGCCGAACGCGAACGAGGCGTTGATCTTGGCTCGGGAGCCGTCGCTGCACGCCGCGCCGTTGGCTTTCGGCACGACCACCCACAGGTCCCGGGGGATC
The DNA here is from genome assembly GCF_018324205.1 of Actinoplanes ianthinogenes. Classification (NCBI taxonomy): domain Bacteria; kingdom Bacillati; phylum Actinomycetota; class Actinomycetes; order Micromonosporales; family Micromonosporaceae; genus Actinoplanes; species Actinoplanes ianthinogenes. Next base: position 4,605,373 of record NZ_AP023356.1, on the reverse strand, counting down.
GAGATGAGCTGGGCGCTCTTGTGGTCGGCCGGCACGTGCATGAGCATCAGCGTGTCCGCGCGCCAGGCGTTGGCCTGGTCCTCCTTGGCGTCCGGATCGCGCGAGTCGCTGCCGACCAGCAGGATGTTGAGCGCGCCCTCCACCGTCTTGGCCGGCCGGTCCGCGGTGATCCCGGCGAACGCGTCGGTCCGCTTGAGGTCGTCGTCGATGCCGTTGACGTAGTTGACCGCGTAGATCCCGCCGATGACCGCGAGGACCAGCACCACGGCGCCGGCGACCAGGGCGATCCGGCCCCAGCGCGGCTTGGTGCGCCCGCCCTTGTAGGAGCCGCCGCTGCCGTAGGAACGGCCCCGCTCACCGGGCCCGCCCGGGGAGACCGGGCGCCCGGACGGCGGGACGGAGGCCCGTCCGGAGGAGTTGCCGCTGGGAGAGGTGGTGGCAGACATGGCACCAGGTTAGGTCGCAACGACCAGCTATCCGGCGGCACGACATGGTTCGGCACGAACGTGGGAGGACCCGGGCCGGCGCGGCGACGACGCCGGCCCGGGGGTGTTACGGAGAAGGATCAGTGGGCGCCGTGCCCGGTCAGCGACCGGACCTCCAGCTCGGCGTACTTCTTCTCGTCGGTCTCCTTGCTGAGCACGGTGCCCAGCCAGCCGAAGAAGAAGCCCAGCGGGATCGAGATGATGCCCGGGTTGGACAGCGGGAACCAGTGCCAGTCCTCGGCCGGGAACATCGCGGTGGGCGAGCCCGACACGACCGGCGAGAAGAACACCAGGACGACCGCGCTGAGCAGGCCGCCGTAGATCGACCAGAGCGCGCCGGCGGTGTTGAAGCGCCGCCAGAACAGGCTGTACAGGATGGCCGGCAGGTTCGCCGACGCGGCCACCGCGAACGCCAGTGCGACCAGGAAGGCCACGTTCAAGCTCTGCGCGAAGATGGACAGCGTGATGGCGACGGCGCCGATCACGAAGGCCGAGATCCGGGCGACGTTGACCTCGCTGCGCTCGGACGCCTCACCCCGCTTGATCACGTTGGCGTAGAAGTCGTGCGCCACGCTCGACGACGACGCCAGCGTCAGGCCGGCCACCACGGCGAGGATGGTCGCGAACGCGACCGCCGCGATGATCGCCAGCAGCACCGCGCCGCCGGTCTCGCCACCGAGGTAGTCGACGCCGAGCTTCTGCGCCAGCTGCGGCGCCGCGGTGTTGCCCGCCTTGTCCTGCGCGGTGATCGCCTTGCCGCCCACCAGGGCCGCCGCGCCGAAGCCCAGGGCCAGGGTGAACAGGTAGAACGTACCGATGATGCCGATCGCCCAGAGCACGCTCTTGCGGGCGATCCGGGCAGTCGGGACGGTGTAGAAGCGGGTCAGGATGTGCGGCAGACCGGCCGTGCCGAGGACCAGCGCGAGGCCCAGCGAGAGCAGGTCCATCTTGCTGTAGAACGTCTTCGTCGCGTCACCGGCCGTCTCGACGCCGTACCGCAGGCCGGGTTCGAGGAAGGCGGCACCCTTGCCGGACTGCGCGGCGGCGTCACCGAGCAGCGCGGACAGGTTGAACTTGTAGTGCGCCAGCACCATCAGGGTCATCACCAGGGCGCCGGTCATCAGCATGAACGCCTTGACGATCTGCACGTAGGTGGTGCCCTTCATGCCGCCGACGACCACGTAAACGATCATCAAGGCGCCGACCAGGATGATCGTGACGGTCTTGGCGGTGGCCGCGTTCATCCCCAGGAACGTCTGGTCCGCGGTGATCCCCAGCAGCAGCGACACGAGCGCGCCGGCGCCGACCATCTGGGCGATCAGGTAGAAGATCGAGACCACCACGGTGGAGACCGAGGCGCCGAGCCGGACCGGGCGCTGACGCATCCGGAAGGCGAGCACGTCGGCCATCGTGTACCGGCCGGAGTTGCGCAGGAACTCGGCGACCAGCAGCAGCGCCACCAGCCAGGCGACCAGGAAGCCGATCGAGTAGAGGAAGCCGTCGTAGCCGTAGAGCGCGATCAGGCCGGCGATGCCGAGGAACGACGCGGCCGACATGTAGTCGCCGCCGATCGCCATGCCGTTCTGGAAGCCGGAGAACTGCCGGCCACCGGCGTAGAAGTCGGTGGCGGTCTTGGTCTGCCGGCTCGCCCAGATGGTGATGCCCAGGGTGATCGCCACGAAGATCAGGAACAGCGTGATGGTCAGCGTGCGCGAGGTGCTGGCCGAGACCTCGGCCGCGAGCAGGTTCGGCATCAGGCCACGCCTTCCTCACTGGGAGCGGTGGCCGACTGGTCGATCTCCTGGTAGATCTCGTCGGCGAGCGGGTCGACCTTCTGCGCGGCGAACCTCGCGTAGTACCAGGCGATCACGAACGTGGAGACGAACTGGAGCAGGCCGAGCAGCAGGCCGACGTTGATGTTGCCGACCAGCTTGATCGCCATGAAGTCCCGCGCGTACGCGGTGAGCAGGACATACAGCGCGTACCAGAGGATGAACGCGATCGTCGTCGGGAAGATGAAGCGGCGGAGCGTATGGCGCAGTCGCCCGAATTCCTCGGAGTTCTGCACCTCGAGATATCTCTCGGGGGTGGCCGGCACGGTGTCACCACCTTCGTGGGCGGAGTGGACTTTCCGGCACGGTACGAAGGAAAGCCGCCCACCCCGGCCCGCCGGTCGGCGTCTGCGCTGAGTGGTGGTCTGAGTGCGCTCAGCGGTCGGTCAGCTCGGCATATCGCCCCCGGAAGTGCACCAGTGGCGCGGCGGGACCGGGGAAGAACGCCTCCTCGACAACCGCCTCGACCAGCAGCGCCCACCCGCACGGCCGCTCCGCGGACAACCGGCAGCCGGCCCAGGCCCCGGCGTGCGCCGGCACCGGCCCGTACGCCGTCTGCTGCCACTCGCCGGTGGCGAACAGCCCGCCCGGCGCCGGCATCAGCCCGGCGAACCTGTCGGCGAGCTGCCGGTCGGCCGGGGTGAGCGGGGTGACCGCGAACCGTCCGGCCCGGGAGGCGGCGTCCCAGAAGTCGCTCTCCTCGTCGATCAGGCCGAGCACCCGGCCCGGATCACCGTCGGCGACCAGCACGGAGGAGACGGTCAGCCCGGCCGGGCCGGGGGCGGTCCAGAGCGTGACCGGGGCGGCGAGCCGGCCGCGGAGCCGCCGCACCGGCGACTTGTCCCCGTCCGGCACGGCGAACGGATCGGTGGAATGAATCGTCACCCGGCCATTCTCGGCGATTACAGATCGCGCACGCCGCTACCCGATTTAATTGATCAACGGCTATTTTTTCCTGGGGACCTCCGGCGGGAAGGGGACGGCGCATGCCCCAGGTGGTGTTACGGCCGGGCGACGTCGTTCACGTCGGACCCGACGCGAGCGTGCAGTTCTCCGGCGATCGAGCCCTGACCTTCCGGATCATCAGAATCGACCCCCGGGTCACCTACGACGGCTGGATCTGGCTGGACGGCTATGTCGTCGGCCCGGCCGGCAACGCGTTGCAGCGGCGGCGCATCTTCGTCCGGCAGGACGGCCTGCGCCCGATCCGGGTCAACCGGGTGCCGGCACCTCGTAACGGATCTCGAACTGCTGGCCGGCCTTGATCATCACGGTCACCTCGACCGGCCGCCCGCCGTCGGTGTAACCGATCCGGAACTGCCGCAGCACCGGGATGTCCTCGGGCAGCCGCAGCGCGATGAACTCGGCCACCGTGGCCGGGCGGACCGAGACCTGGTCGGTCGCGTGCCGCACCGGATACCCGAGCGCGGCCAGGGACCCGTCCGGCAGCGGATCCGGTCCGGCCAGGGCGGTGCCCCGGGCCAGGGGGAGCGGATAGTAGCTCCAGCTCAGCTCGGCCGGCTCGCCGTCGAGCAGCCGCAACTGGTGGCGGACCACCACCGGCTCGTCCCGGTCCAGGCCGAAGGCCCGCGCGACCGGGGCCGGGGCCGGTGTCTCGCCGACCTCGAGGAGCTGGGCCTCGGCGCTGGTCAGGCCCGCGGCGACGGTGGCCGGGCGCCGGGCGGTCGCCGTCACCGATCTTCCCTTGTGGCCGGTCACCAGGCCTTCCGCCTTCAGGATGCGCAGGGCGCGGGTGACCGTCATGTTGGTGACCGCATAGCGACGGGTCAGTTCGGCGGTGCTCGGCAGGCGCTGGTGCGGCCCGATGTCACCGGCCAGGATCAGCGCCCGAAGATCACCGGCGAGTTGCCGCTGACGCGAGCGGCGGCCGTCGTCCGGAACGGCAGTCACGGGCAACTCCCTTCAACCGAGAAAGGATCATGCCTCATCAACCCTCGAAAGTGGACAATCGCCGGGCTGTCATCTGATTACACATTTTGTGTAATGTCGTCGGGGGGTGCGAATGACCGACGACTTGCCGCGCGCGGGCGACGTGCTGCACGTCGGTGGTGCCGCGAGCGTCCAGTTCGCGGGCGATCGGGCGTTGACGTTCCGGGTGATTCGCGTCGATCAGCGGCAGACCTATGCCGGTTGGTTGTGGATCGACGGATATGTGCTCGGGCCGACCGGCGATGCCACCGAACGGCGGTTGATATTCGTGCGCCGGGACGGCCTCACGAAACTGCGCTGAGCACTTCCGGCATCCGGCGGTCCAGCCAATCTCCCGCAATTCCGGAACCGACCAGATACGTCGCTGTTCCGTAACCCAGACCGATCGGGAATCCGGCCCAGGTCCAGGCCGGGCCGAGCAGATATCCGGCCAGCACGACCGGCAGCGCACCGACGATTCCGCCCACCATTCCGGCGACGCTCGGCAGGCCCTTGGCCAGTCCGCCGCCGGAGGAGACGGCGAACGGGCCGGTCGACTCGGGCAGGGCGTAGGCGGCGCGTACCGAGATCGGCAGCAGCACGGCGAGGCCGGTGCCGTAGACCGCGAACAGCGTGCCGAGCCGCGCCGGGATCTGCGCCGGATCGTCGGCGAGCAGCCCGGCCACCACCGCGACCAGGATCAGCAGCGGGACCGTGACCAGGGCGTGCGCCGCGGCCCGGGAGTGCACTTCGAGGCGGCCGGGCACCCCGATCGCCAGGTTGGTGGCGTACGCGCTGCCGTCGTACCCGAACTGGTTGGCTAGCGCGACCGGGGCGACCGCGCCGACCATGAAGGCCATCCCGCCGGCCAGTCCGAGGTCCGGCCCGAGCATCGACGACAGCGGCAGGAACAGCCCGGCCATGGTCAGCGCGACCAGGCCGGCCCGCCGCCGGTTCTCCCGCCACCAGTACCGGGTCTCGCGGGCCACCAGCGCGCCGAACCGGGTCCGCGGCCACCATCGGAACATCAGCTGGTCGACCGGTCCGCGGCCGTCCGCCCGGCCGCGCGCGACCCGCCGGCCACCGGAGACCGACGTGCCGGCCATCGCCTGCTCCAGGGTGCCGCGCCACCAGAGGACCAGGCCGCCCGCGGCGACCAGGACGATCAAGACCTTTATCGGTACGACCCACGCCCGCCCCGCCGCGACGTCCAAGCCCATCGAGTACGGCGCCCCGAGCGGCGTCCACCCGCTGACCTCCGCGATCGCCGCGACGTTGTCCCAGTTTGCGCGGTCCACCAGCCCGAGCAGGAGCAACTGCGCCGGCCCGACCGAGGCGGCCACCACGGCCAGCAGGATGGTGGCCAGGTCCCGGGCCCGGCGCGACCGCAGCGCGGTGGCGAACGCGCTGGTCACCGCCCGGCTCAGCAGCACACAGAGCAGCAGCCCGCCGAGCACCCCGGACGCCTCGGCCACCCCGGCCGCCGGTCCGCCCAGCCGGGCCGCGGTGTAGACCATCCCGGTGGTGGCCGCGAAGGTGGCCAGCGCCGGCAGGCCGACCAGCGCGGACGCGCCCAGTCCGGCGATCAGCGTGCGCCGGCGCAGCGGCAGCAGCGCGAAGCGGGCCGGGTCCAGCGTCTCGTCCACCCCGAAGAACAGCAGCGGCAGGAAGAGCCAGCCGAGCATCAGCAGCGCCCCGCCGAACGGCAGCAGCATGCCCGCGGCGCGCTCGTCGTGCAGCATCCCGGGCAGCGCGAACACCGAGTAGCCGAGCACGGCCAGCAGGGTGGCGGCACCCGCGCCGGTCAGGAAGAGGGCGACCCGGGCCGGGCGGCCGCGCAGCCCGTTCGCGGTGAGCCGGAGCTTGAGCCGGACGAACGGCCAGACGCCCGGCCCGCCGGTCAGAGCCATGCCAGCTCCGAGCCGGTGGCCACCCGGCCGCCGACCACCTGTACGAACACGTCCTGGAGCGGGCGGCCGGCGCGGACCGTGTCGAGCGTGCCGTGCATCCGGAGCACCCCGTCCGACATGATCGCGACGTGCGAGCAGAGCCGCTCGACCACCTCCAGCACGTGACTGGAGAAGACCACGGTGCCGCCACCGGCCACGTAGCGCTGGAGGATGTCGCGGATCAGCGCGGCCGCGACCGGGTCCACCGCCTCGAACGGCTCGTCCAGCACCAGCAGCCGCGGGGCGTGCAGCAGCGCGCAGGCCAGGCCGATCTTCTTTTTCATCCCGGCCGAGTAGTCGATCACCAGGGTGCGGTTGTCGGCGCCGAGGTCGAGGACGTCGAGCAGGTCACGGGCGCGCTGGTCGACCACGGCGGCCGGCATGCCGCGCAGCAGGCCGTGATAGGCCAGCAGCTCCGGGCCGCTCAGCCGGTCGAACAGCCGGGCGCCGTCGGGCAGGACACCGACCAGGGACTTGGCCTGGACCGGGGCGTGCCACACGTCGTACCCGAGCAGGAATGCCTGGCCCGCATCGGGCCGCAACAGGCCGACGGCCATCGAGAGGGTGGTGGTCTTGCCGGCCCCGTTGGGGCCGAGCAGGCCGTAGAAGGACCCGGCGGGCACGTCCAGGCTGACCCCGGCGACCGCGAGTTTCGTGTCGAAGTGTTTGACCAGCCCGCGCAACGACATCGCCGCGACCGGCTCGCCCGTGCGTTGTGCCGGCACCGTCATGTCTAAGCAACCTAGCCGGGCATCCGGGCCGCGACCAGCCGGAACACCCGGGCGGCGACACGTTGCGGCGGTCCGGGCAGAACGGCCTGCCGGTTCGGCCGAATCCGGCAATTTCCACAATGGAGAAAAGTAGCCACGATAAGTTCAGTTAATTGACATTTTCGACGCGCTGTCGCGCTGATCACAGCCTTCTGTTTCGGCTTGCTCAATCGACGTCGATCGGCGCAAGATCTGCGCGATCAGCGGGAATCTCGCGATGTGAAGCAGGGGTTGCGTCACGAGTTCTTTGCTGCGTCAGAGAAATACCGGTTGTCATTTACCGGTGCCCGAACGGGCCCGGGTGTTCCGCGGCGAAACGGGGGAATCGCGGAACACCCGGGACCGGATCACCCCACGCGCTCGATCACCGCCCGGCGGATCAGGAATTTGCCCGGCTCGCGCACCAGCTCGAACGCGGCGTTGTTGAGCAGCACGCAACTGCCCGAGGTGGTCTGCACGGTCACCGTGACGCTCTTGTTGTTGTCCAGGTTCGTGACCTTGAGCCGGGTGCCGACCGGGAACGTGCCGCTGGAGGCGAACGGTGCGCCGGCCTCGCCGGACAGCGTCACGGTCGAGCCCTTGCAGACGACCTCACCGGCGCCGGTCCCGGTGGCGGGAGCGGTCGTCGCCGGCGCCTTGGTCGGCGCGGTCACGGCCGGGGCTTTCGTCGGCGTTGTGGCCGGGGCTTTGGTCGGCGCCTTCGTCGGTGCCTTGGTCGGCGCCGCCGGGGCGGCGATGTTCGCGGTGCAGCCCGCCTCCCGGCGCTGCAGGTTGATCAGGTCGACCACGGCCTGCCGGTTCGCCAGCACGGCGTCGGTCTGCGCGGTGCGATGGGCTCGCTGGTCGGCCATGAAGGCGACCGTCTCGCGCAGCGACCGGTCCAGGCCGTCGCAGGTGGTGGCCGCGTTGCTCATCCCGGTGCCGACGGCCAGCGCGCCGCCGGCCAGGGCCGCGATCGCGAGGCCGACCGCGATCTTGCGATTGCGTCCGGTGAGTCCCTGGTCAGCGTTCCGGCGGTATCTCCTCATGCCCGTCACTACGTGGGTGCGTCCGGGCCGGGCCGGGAGTCGTACCTTAAAGATCCTTAATTCCGCAGCGACTCGGGCGCGTGCAGCCGCAGCATGGTCGCGCCGATCTCCGGCGGCACGCGGCGGCTGGTCAGCAGCGAGACGGTGACCATCACCAGGAACGCCAGCGGCACGGTCCAGGCGGCCGGCTGCCCGACGAACTCGGCGATCCCGCTCGGCAGCTCGGCGCCGAACACCGTGACGAACACCGCCACCACCGCGGCCCCGCCGCCGACCAGGATCCCGGCGATCGCTCCGGCGTCGGTCAGCCGCCGCCACCAGATCCCCAGCACCAGCAGCGGGCAGAAGCTCGACGCCGCCACCGCGAAGGCCAGCCCGACCACCCGGGAGACGTCCATTCCGGACAGGAACAGCGACATCGTGATCGGTACGACTGCCGCCAGCACCGTGGCCAGCCGGAAGTCGCGCACCGTCCCGGGCCGCCCCGGCCGCAGCACGTCCGTGAAGATCACCCCGGCGACGCTGGTCAGCAGCCCCGAGGAGGTGGACAGGAACGCCGCCAGGGCGCCCGCGGTGACCAGCGCGCCGAGCAAGCGGCCCAGGTGCCCGCCACCGAGCGCCGCCTCCGGCAGCAGCAGCACCACCGCGTCGGTCCGCCCGGTCATCAGCAGCTGCGGCGTGTAGATCCGGCCGAGCACGCCGTAGAGCGTCGGCAACAGATAGAACAGGCCGACCATCGCCAGCACGACGAGCGTGGTGCGCCGGGCCGACGCTCCGTCCGGATTCGTGTAGAACCGCACCAGCACGTGCGGCAGCCCCATCGTGCCCAGGAACGTCGCCAGGATCAGCGAGTACGTCCCGAACAGCCCGGACTCGCCACCCGGGCGCAGCCAGTCGGCGCCGAACCGGGCGTCGACCGTGTCCACCCTCGGCACCGGGTCACCGGCCTGGAATCGCAGCGTCTGCCCGGCGCTCACCGGGCCGACCCCGTCCAGCACCGCGTCCTGCTGGATCACCACGCTCGTCGCCGCCGGGAACACCGCGCCGGCCGCCGGCGTCACCGCGGGCCGGCCGTCCGACTGCCATTGAAAGATCAAGAAAATTATCGGTACGGCCAGCGCCGTCAACTTCAGCCAGTACTGGAACGCCTGCACGAAGGTGATCGCGCGCATCCCGCCGAACGCCACGTTCGCGGTCACCACCACGCCGATCAGCAGGGCGCCCCAGGCGTACGAGCCGCCGGTGACCGTGGCGAACGTCAGGCCCGCGCCCTGCAACTGCGGCAGCAGATAGAGACAGCCGATGAACAGCACGAACGCGGTGGCCAGCCGGCGCAGGTGGGTGGAGTGCAGCCGGACCTCGCAGAAGTCGGGCAGGGTGAACGCGCCCGAGCGGCGCAGCGGGGCGGCCACGAACAGCAGCAGGGCCAGGTAGCCGGCGGCGAAACCGACCGGGTACCAGAGGACCTCGACGCCGTACCGCAGGATCAGTCCGGCCACGCCCAGGAACGAGGCGGCGGAGAGGTACTCGCCACTGATCGCCGCGGCGTTCCAGGATGGACTGACGCTGCGCGAGGCGACCAGGAAATCCGAGGTGGTGCGGGCGAAACGCAGGCCGTACGCGCCGATGGCGACGGTGATCAGGACGACGATGACCAGGCCCGGGACGAGGTAGGGGTTCACCGGTCCGGCCTACGGATCACGGGGTTCACCGGTCCGGCCTACGGATCACGGCGGTGAAGTCCTGCTCGTTGCGTTCGGCCCAGTGCACGTACGCCGCGCCGACCAGGACCAGGAACGGGAAGGAGAGCACGCCGAGCAGCACCCAGGGCAGGTTCATCCCGAACACCTTGAGCCCGCCCACCGCGGGCGCCACCGCGAACAGCAGCGGCAGCGCGCCCAGCCCGGCCACCACCACCAGCGAGAGGCGCAGGGCCAGCGCCAGCTGAGCCCGGACCAGGCCTTTCACCAGGGCCTCGCCGACCGGGGTCTGCTCGGTCAGGTCGGTGCGCACCGGTTCGGCGGGCCGGCGGCGGGCCGTGGCGTCGCCCAGCACCACCCGGGTGCGCGGGGGCGGCGGTGTGTCGGCCATGTCCGGCAGTCTTGCCGCCCCCGGCGGAATGTCAATAGCCGTACCGCGCCCGGGCGCAGCGTTCCGGGTCGATCGGCCGCGGTTGATCGCCGATCACCGTGAGCGCGGTGGCCCGGCCCAGGTTCCAGGTCTGCCAGCCGTCCTCGCCCCGGTTCAGGCTCAGCTGGTAGAGCACGCAGGTGCGGTCGTGCGGGTCGGCCAGCTTCTCGATCGCCGGCACCGCGTCCAGCGACAGGTCGGACAGGTAACCGACGTCGACCCGATCGGCCGGGCGGTCCACCTGGTTACGCGCGATCAGCAGGTCCGGGTTCGCCGCCGCGAGACCGAGCAGGGCCAGCACGCCGGCCCCGATCGCGGCGCGGGGCAGCCACGGCGCCCGGATCCGGACGCCGGCCAGCAGGACCAGCACCAGGATCACCCCGAACCACACCTCACAGGAGGCGACCAGCAGCCGCAGCCGGGTCAGGCCGTAAGTGTCGATGTACACCTGCATCTGGGCCAGCGCCGAGGCGACGATGACGAGGGTCAGCACGGTGAGGGCGCCGAGGACGACGCGCAGGACCAGGCGGTCGCGGGCCGAGGCGCGGGGCGCCCAGCGGGCCGCGCCGGCCAGCACCACCAGGGTCAGGCCGGTGACGATGCAGAGCTGCCAGAAGCCGGCGCGGGCGTACTCGGCGTAGGTGAGGCCGGCGGTGCGGCGTACGTGCGGGTCGCCACCGAACAGGACGGTCAGGCGTACCGCCACGAATGTGGCGAACAGCAGCGTCAGCAGGCCCAGCGGCACGGCCCATTCCAGCCGGCTCACCTTGCGCCCCTCGGTCTGATCGAGATCGGTCAGGTTCGGCGGGGCGGCGCGCAGGAAGGCGGCGCCGCCGAGCACCGGCGCGACGAAGCAGCAAATGAAGGCCCAGCGCAGCACGCTGTCCGGGCTGATGTCCGGCAGCAGGTTGGCGACCAGGCTCGCGAACTTCGGGTCGGCCGACGCGAAGAGCAGACCGAAGACCGCCAGCAGCAGGACCGAGACGGCCAGCGTGCCGGCGATCCGGATCGGCGCCGGGCCGCGGCCCGGCCGGCGCATCCGCGCCATGCCGCGGACCAGCCAGGGTGCGGACCGCAGGATGGCCACCGGAGCTATCAGGTACGTCGTGGCGACCGCCCGCATCGACCGGCCGGCCCCGATCGCCAGGGCGAAGGTGACCGTCGCGGTCACCACGCAGAGCGCGAACAGCCACCCGGCGGCGCGGAACGTGCCCACCCCGAGCAGCGCGATCGTGGCGACGGCCCAGATCGGCCGGTCCCAGCGCGCCGGTTCCGCGCGCGGCGGCACCAGCGCCGGGACCGTGCTCGCCGACGGCCGGGCCACCAGCAGGGCGATCGCACCGGCCACCGCGGTGACCAGCCAGCCGAGGCCGACCTGGCCCAGCGGCAGGCTCAGCGCGGCCACCGCGGTGGCCGCGCCGATCGCGACGACCGTGCTCGGCGAGGCCGGTCGGGCCGGACCGGGCATCCGGCGGCCCCAGGGAGCGACGTTCGGCCAGGGGCCGTGCAGCGGCCCATTTAGAGGGATTTGTACCTGCTTGAAGGCTGGAGGTGCCGTGGACATGTCGATTCGTCCTTTTCCTACAGAGGGAGGCGCACGTGGATGTGGCAGCCGCGGCGCTCGGTCGGCTCGACCACGGCGATCGTTCCGTTGTGGAGCTGCACCACCCAGCGGGCGATGGCGAGGCCCAGGCCGGTGCCGCCACCGGTGGGCCGCTCACCCCGGGTGAAGCGTTCGAAGACCCGCTCCCGGTCCGCCACCGGGATGCCGTCACCCTGGTCGGTGACGGCGATCAGCACCTGCTCGTCGCGGCGCTCGGCGCGCAGCGTGACCAGGCCGGACGGCGGGCTGTGCCGGGCCGCGTTGTCGAGCAGGTTCGCGAAGACCTGGTGCAGCCGGGCCCGGTCACCGGGCAGCACCAGCGCCGGGGCGGCGACCTCGAAACGCACGTCCTGGCCGATGCCGTCGGCGTTCACCTTCGCCTCGCGGACCACCTCGTCCAGGAACTCCGGCACGTCGATCAACTCGCGGTGCATCGGCACCACGCCGGCGTCCAGCCGGGACAGGTCCAGCAGGTCGGTGACCAGGCGGCTGAGCCGCTCGGTCTGGGCCAGGGCGGTGCGCATGGTCTCCGGCTCGGTGTCGGCGACCCCGTCGACGATGTTCTCCAGCAGGCCGCGGAGGGCGGTGATCGGCGTACGCAACTCGTGCGAGACGTTCGCGATCAGCTCCCGCCGCTGCCGGTCCGCGGCCGCCAGGTCGGCGGCCATCTGGTTGAAGGCCTCGGCGAGCTCGCCCACCTCGTCCTGCGACCGGGTGCGGATCCGGCGGGTGTAGTCGCCGCGGGCCATCGCCCGGGCCGCGACCGTCATCTCGCGCAGCGGAATGGTCGCTCCGTGCGCCATCACTTGCAGGGTGACCAGGCCCAATGCGGCTGCGATGCCGATCCACAGGACGTCGACCCGATAGAAGTCGATGCTCCACAGGAAGACCAGCAGACCGATGCCGCCGGCGAAGCCCAGCGCCAGGGAGAGCTTCGCCTTGATCGAGCGGACCGGGTCGAGCGGGCGTGGCAGCCAGCGGAACAGCCGGGCGGCCACGTCGTGCACGAGCTGCATCAGGCGGGCGATCATCGATCGACTTCCAGGGCGTAACCGACCCCGTGCACGGTACGGATGAGGTCCGCCCCGAGCTTGCGCCGCAGCCCCTTGATGTGGCTGTCCACAGTGCGGGTTCCGGAGGCGTCCGCCCAGCCCCACACCTCGGCCAGCAACCGCTCCCGGGGGAGCACCGTGCGCGGCGCCCGGGCCAGGTGCACCAGCAGGTCGAACTCGGTGGGGGTCAGATGCTTCTCGGCGCCGGCCCGGAGGACCCGGCGCTCCGCCTGATTGATCTCCAGGTCGCCGAACCGGATGGTGGGCGGGCCGGCCGCCGGTCGCGGCGCCGCGGCCACCTTGTCGACCCGGCGCAGCAGCGCGTGCACCCGGGCGGCCAGCTCGCGCATCGAGAACGGCTTGGCCATGTAGTCGTCGGCGCCGACCGCGAGCCCGACCAGCAGGTCGGTCTCCTCACCGCGGGCGGTCAGCATCAGCACCGGGACCGGGCGTTCGGCCTGGATGCGGCGGCAGACCTCGAGGCCGTCGAAGCCCGGCAGCATCACGTCCAGGACGATCACGTCGGGCGGGAGGCGCCGGGCGGCCTCGACCGCGCTCGGGCCGTCCCCGGCGATCTGCACCAGGAAGCCCTCGGCACGCAGCCGGGCCGCCACCGCGTCCGCGATGGCCCGATCGTCCTCGACGACGAGAACCCGTCGCTCGGTCGTCGTCTCCACGCGCCCTCACCCCTGTTTTCGTTCGTGCTGACGGCGACCGGGCCGGTGCGCCCCCGTGACTCACCGGCCCGCGTCGCGTGTCAGCAGCTTATTGATCGCTCGGGGAGGGCTGGAGATGGAGTTGTGAACGACTTGTGGAGATGATGGCCGGGTGGCGTACACGGTCGAGGTGGAGCGGCGCTTCCGCGCCCGGCAGGGCCTGACGGCCGCGGTCCGATCGGTGCTCGCCCCGGGCGAGGACGTCCCGGTGCTGCTCCGGATCGGGGTGGACTTCGAGGACGCCCAGCTCACCGGCCGCGGCTGGTTCTTCGACACGGACGTGGCCGGCGACCTCCTGGACAAGTGCTGTGCCGAGCTGGCCGGTGCGGTGTGGACGTCGCTGTTCCCGTTCCGGCCCACGTTCGAGCTGGTGGCCCGCGATCTTTACGAGCGCCTGGCCGCCGGGATCCCCCAGCTGGCCTTCGTCGAGCTGCGGGACGAGGCGTTCGGCACGGTCACCCGCTACCACCGGCCGGTGGACGTCGGAGAATCACCGTGACTCCTGGGGCCTGTGGATAACTCTGTGGAGAAACCTGTGGGGCTGTGGATAAGCGTGTGGATTAGCGGGTCCAGTCGTGCTTGGCGGCCCGGATCAGGCGGTCCTTCAGCTCGCGGGTGTGCCGGCGGCTGACCGGCAGGTCCACGCCGTCGACCGCGACCACGTAGCCGGAGTTGGTCAGCCGCAGCTCGGTGACCAGGCGCAACTGCACCAGGTAGGAGCGGTGGATGCGGACGAAACCGGCGTTCGCCCAGCGCTCGGCCAGGGTGGCCAGCGAGACCCGGACCAGGTGCGAGGCGTCGGCGGTGTGCAGCCGGGCATAGTCGCCCTGTGCCTCCACCCAGCGCACCGAGGACCGCGGCAGCATCCGGGTGGTGCCGGCCAGCTCCACCGGGATGGCCGGCTCGTCCGGGGCGATCGCCGGGGCCGGCGCGGACCGCAGCCCGGCCACGCGGCGCAGGGACTCGCCGAGCCGTTCGGCCCGCACGGGTTTCCGGACATAATCCGTCACGCCCAGGTCGAAGGCGTCGACGGCGCCGTCGTCGTACGCGGTGACGAACACGATCGCCGGCGGATGCGCGAAACGGCGCAGGATCCGGGCCAGCTCCATGCCGTCCAGGCCGGGCATCCGGATGTCCAGGAAGACCGCGTCCACCTCGGTGTCGCGCAGCACCCGCAGCGCCTCGGTCGCGTCGCCGGCCCGGTGCACGTAGGCGACCCGGCCGTCCGCGTTCAACAGGTACGCCAACTCGTCCAGGGCCGGTGGCTCGTCGTCCACGGCCAGCACCACGAGGCTCATGCCCGCCTCCGCGGCGTCGTCGCGGCGCGCGGCCGGGTCATGCCCGCACCTGGGGGTGGAATTTCGGCACCCGCATGCTCACCTTCGTCCCCGCGCCCGGGGCGGTCTCGACGATCAGGCCGTGATGATCGCCGAACACCGATCGCAGGCGCTCGTCCACATTGACCAGGCCGACGTGCTGGCCGTCGTCGCCGTCCGCGCTCTCCAAGCCGAACACCGACGGATCCATGCCGACCCCGTCGTCCTCGACCGTGATGTGACACTCGGCGCCGGCGTCACGGGCTTCGATGCTCACCATACCGACGCCGGGTTTGCGGGACAGGCCGTGCCGGACCGCGTTCTCCACCAGCGGCTGAAGGCAGAGGAACGGCAGCCCGACCGGCAGCACCTCGGGCGCGATCTGCAATCTGACCTGGAGCCGGTCGCCGAAGCGGGCGCGCTCGATGGTCAGGTAGCGATCGATCGAGCGCAGCTCCTCGGCCAGCGTGGTGAACTCGCCGTGCGCCCGGAACGAGTACCGGGTGAACTCGGCGAACTCCAGGATCAGCTCACGCGCCCGCTCCGGGTCGGTGCGCACGAACGAGGCGATCGCGGTCAGCGCGTTGTAGATGAAGTGCGGGCTGATCTGCGCGCGCAGAGCCCGCACCTCGGCCCGGGCCAGCCGCTCCCGGGAGGAGTCGAGCTCGGCGAGCGCGAGCTGCGACCCGGCCCAGCGAGCCGCCTCCAGTGTGGCCTGCACCAGACCCGGCGCCGGCTGGTCGTCGGCGACCGCGACCAGAGCCGCCGACGCCGCGCCGTCCGGCCCGGGCAGCGGCGCGATCACGGCGCCGCGGACCACGCAGTCGACCCGGTCGCAGGGCAGATCCGCGGCGGTCAGCACGATCGATCGGCGCGTGCTCACCGCTCGCTGCGCGGCGGCGGTCAGCTGGTCGGTGTGGTGGTGGCCGCGACCGTCGAACGCCAGGCACCGCTCGGCGTCGGCGAGACTCAGCCCGACCGCGCCGACCAGTGCCCGCAGATGCCGCACCGCCTTGGCCGCGGTCGCCTGGCTGAGCCCGGCCCGCAACGGCTCGGCCGCCAGCGAAGCCGTGTGCAGCACCTCGTAGGTCGCCCGCTGCATCGTGGTGGCGATCCCGCGCCGGGCTCGCAGCCGCAACACGGCCACGACGGCGGCCGCCAGCGCCGCCAGCACGGCGAGCACCGCCAGCACACTCCCGATCTGCCCCGCCACGGCACAGATCCTCGCCCCTCGAAGCCCTTCGCGCCATGCCCAGCCCTCGCCAGGCCACCATCAGCCACGCCGTCCTTCCCTGCACCCCTCACGCTCCGTCCCCCGGGCCATGCGGTCGCCACTCCCGGTCCACAGCCGGCGTGGTCGGCGAGCCGACCGCGACATGGCTGGTCGCGGTTCGCTGCCAGGGTGCGGTGCGCGGCGGGGTGCGGTGCGGATGCCAGGCCATGGGGTCGCTGGTCGTGGTAGCGGCCGCCGCTCCCGGTCCGCAGTCGGTTGCGGTGGCGTCATGAGCGCTCGGGACAAGCTCGTGGCTCCGGCTGGTCGCGGTAGCCCTATCCGGCCGGGCGATAGGGCCATGGGCGCCAGCTCGGGGAGTCCGGCTGGTCGTGGTGGCCCTGTTTGGGCGTGCGATAGGGCCATGAGCGCCAGCTGGGGGTCCGGCTGGTCGAGGTGGCCTTAGCCGGGTGTGCGATGGGGCTGTGGGTGCCAGCTCGGGGAGTCCGGCTGGTCGTGGTGGCCCTATTCGGGCGTGCGATAGGGCCGTGGGGGCCAGCTCGGGGTTTGGCGGGACGGGGCTGGGCGGGCTGCGTTGGCTGGGACGGCGGCGGGGTTGGGGGTTCCGTGAGTGGCCACGGGCAATGAAGGACGCGGGGATTGTTTTGGACGCGCAGCGGCCAGATCCCCGTGTCCGGCCCGCGCGGGAGCGTGCGATCCGTACCCGAGCGGACGCGCGTATATGGGGATCTTGAAGTTGATCTTCCAGGCTTGAGAGAACGGGTTGCGGAAACCAAAACGGCCCGCGACGTTGGGGGCGTCGCAGGCCGTGGGTGGAGCGGGCTGGCGTCAGTAGGCGCCCTTGCGCTTGAGGACGACCCAGATGGTGCGCCAGAGGATGCTCAAGTCGTAGGTGAGCGACCAGTTGTCGACGTAGTAGAGGTCCAGGCGGACCGCCTCGTCCCAGGAGAGGTCGGAGCGGCCGCTCACCTGCCAGAGGCCGGTGATGCCGGGGCGGACCAGCAGGCGGCGGCGGACGTCGCCCAGGTAGTCGCCGTCGTCGGCGGGGAGCGGGCGGGGGCCGACCAGGGACATCTCGCCCTTGAGCACGTTGATCAGCTGGGGCAGCTCGTCGAGGGACGTCGCGCGCAGTTTCTGGCCGAACGCGAAGATGCGCGGGTCGTGCTTCATCTTGAAGAGCATGCCGTCGGACTCGTTGAGCTCTTCGAGGGTGGCCTTGCGCTCCTCGGCGTCTACGTACATGGTCCGGAACTTCCAGACCTTGAAGGTGCGGCCGTCGTGGCCGACCCGGGTCTGCCGGAAGATCACCGGGCCGGGGTCGGAGAGCCGGATGCCGATCGCGATGACCGCCAGGATCGGGCTGATCAGCAGCAGGCCGATGGCGGCGGCGACCCGGTCGAGCAGGTTTTTCACCAGCCAGCCGGGGCCGGAGAGGGTGGGCTCCTCGACGTGCAGCAGCGGCAGGCCCTCGATCGGGCGGATGTGCACGCGGGGGCCGGCGATGTCGGTGAGCTGTGGCGCGACGACCAGGTCGACGCCGGTGCCCTCCAGCTGCCAGGCCAGGCGGCGCAGCTCGCCGGGCTCGGCGCTGGCCGAGCCGCAGACCGCGATGGTGTCCGCGCCGACCTCACGGACCAGCGAGAGCACGTCGCGACCGGCGTAGACCGGGACGGGCGTCTCGATGCCGCGGGCGGAGGCGTAACCGTCGGTGATGTGGATGGCGACCGGGATCAGGCCGGCGGCCGGGCTGCGGGTGACCGCGGTGTAGACCTCGAGCGCCTCGGGCAGCGTGCCGACCAGGATCATCCGGTGCGCGCCGTGACCGGTGCGGCGCCGGGAGAGGTGCAGGACCTGCCTGGCGGTGACCCGGCAGAGCAGGATGAACAGCAGCGAGCACAGCGAGACCGTGGCGACCGTGCCGCGGGACAGGTCGGTCTTGGTGGCGAACGCGAGCAGCGACACGGCGGCCACCACGGTGACCGAGGTGCGCACGATCCGCTTGAACTCCTCGCTGCCCAGACCCAGGTAACGGCGGTCGTAGGTGCCGTTGGTCCAGAGCAGGAGCAGCCAGCCGAGCGGCAGGACGACGTAGGCGAAGAAGCTGAAGAGATCGGGCCCCTGGAAGAAGAGCCAGCTCTTGTCCTGGAAACCGCTCTTGGACTTCTCCAGCGACACGTCGGCGATCTTGCTGGCCGCCAGAGTGGAGATCAGGTCGAGCAGGACCAGCGCCGCGGTGTACGGCCGGTGCCACCGGGAGAGCCGGCGGTGCTGGCGGGTCCACGCCGAACGGGGAACGCCGTTGCTCGGTGGCTGCTGCTGTTGTTGCGGCCACTCGAAGCTGTCGTACCCCACGGGTTTACTCCGGCTGCCGTCGGTCGTTGGGCGATGCAGGCTAGTCGTCACTTCGCCTACGTCCTCCCGCATCCGGAAAAAGATTACGCACCGCCACGACCTCGTAATCGTCGTCGGGTCCACCGATACCCGTTCGCGTCACAACGGTGTCCAGGGACCGGGCCACTATACCGATGGATCGGCCGGAGAGAAGGTGACGTTGTGGTAGCAATCCTTACCGCCACGGTCCGTAATCGAGCGATGGCGGTTCTCACCGGACCAACTTGGACAGGCGGCGATCGGCGAGGGGTTTACCGCCGGTCTGGCAGGTAGCGCAGTATTGCAGGCTCTTGTCGGCGAAGGAGACCTCTCGCACGGTGTCCCCGCAAACCGGGCAAGGTAGACCCGTCCGGGCGTGCACCCGCATGCCGGCTCGCTTCTCGCCCTTGAGCTCGGCCGCTTTCTGCCCGACGGAGCGCTGGACCGCGTCGGTCTCCACTTCGCGCATCGCCTCGTAGAGCGTGGTGATCTGCTCGTCGGTGAGCTTGCCGGTCAGCGCGAACGGCGACATCTTGGCCACGTGCAGGATCTCGTCGGAGTAGGCATTGCCGATCCCGGCCAGCACCTCCTGGTCGACGAGCACGCCCTTGACCTGACCGTTGCGGGACCTGATCGCGGCGGCGAACTCGTCACGGCTGACCGCGAGGGCGTCCGGGCCGAGCCGGGACACGCCCGGGACCTCGGTCAGCGGGTCGCGGACCAGGTAGGCCGCGAGGGATTTCTGGGTGCCGGCCTCGGTCAGGTCGAAGCCGGAGCCGTCGTCGAGCCGGAGCCGGATCGCGATCGGGCCGCTGCCCGGCTTGAGCGGGGCGGGCGACTTGAAAGCGTCCCGGTAATGCAGCCAGCCGGCCCGGGCCAGGTGCACGACCAGGTGCACCTCGGGGCCGATGCCGATGTCCAGGAACTTGCCGTGCCGGCCGGCCGAGGTCAGTGGCAGGCCGGTCAGGGCGGAGGGCGCCGGATCATACGTTTTCAGCGCGCTGAACGAGGAGACCTCGAAGCGCTGCACGGTGTGGCCGACCGCACGCTCCCGCAGGTACGCAGCGAGCGCCTCGACCTCGGGGAGTTCGGGCACCCGTCCACGGTAGCGTTCTGACCCGTGAAGGTGGTGGTGGCACACAACCGGTATCGCGAGGCGATCCCCTCGGGGGAGAACGTCATCGTCGACACCGAGATTTCCCAGTTGCGGGCGGCGGGCCTGGAGGTCGTGCCGTTCCAGCGCAGCTCGGACTCGATCGAGACGATGTCGGCGGCGCAGAAGGCGCTGCTGCCGGTCTCGCCGATCCTCGGGATCGCGGCGCAACGCGACCTCGCGGCACTACTCGAGGCCGAAAAACCGGATATTCTTCACATCCATAATCCATATCCTCTCATTTCACCGCGAGTGATCCGGACCGCGCACCGCTTCGGGGTGCCGGTGATCCAGACGGTGCACAACTACCGGCAGGTCTGCTCCTCCGGGCTCTACTTCCGGGACGGGCACAACTGCCACGACTGCCGCGGCAAGCTGCTCGGCTGGCCGGCGATCAGGCACAAGTGCTACCGCGGCTCGGCCGCGCAGAGCGCGATCATGGCCACCACACTGGCCGTGCACCGCCCCACCTGGCACTCGGTGGACCGCTACATCGCGCTGACCGACAAGATCGCCGCCCACCTGATCGACTACGGCATCCGGCCCGAGCACATCGTGATCAAGCCCAACGGTCTGCCTGACCCGGGACAGCCCGACCCGCTGGGTGAGGGTTTCCTGTACGGCGCCCGCCTCTCCCCCGAGAAGGGCCTCGGCCTGCTGCTCGACGCCTGGCGGCAGCACCCGGACGGCGCCCTCGGGACGCTGCGCATCGCCGGCGACGGCGAGTTGCGTCCGCTGGCCGAGCAGGTCGCCGCCGAGCGCGCCGACGTCACCTATCTGGGTCCCCTGGACCGTGCCGGGATGACCGCGGCCCGCCGGGCCTCGGCGGTGGTGGTGGCGGTCCCGACCTGGGAGGACGTGCTGCCCACCGTGGTGCTCGAGGCGATGTCGGCGGGCCGGCCGGTGCTCGGCACGGCGGTCGGCGGGGTGCCGTACATGATCGGGGAGGGCCCGGACGCGGGTGGCTGGCTGGCCCGGCCGGACGTCGCCGCGCTGGCCGCGGCCCTGCCGGTGGCGCGCGACGGCGCCGCCCGGACAGCGACCGCGGCTCGCGAGCGCTATCTGCGCCACTTCCATCCCGACGTGCTGACGAAGCGGCTGATCGAGGTTTACACCGAGCTCAGCCGCGCAGCGCGGCCCGCCCGGTGAAGGCGATGCTGGCGGCCAGGAAACCCGCGTTCACCAGGGTGAACAGCGCGACGAACCAGACGGTCCACTGCGGAGCCACGGTGAGCAGCACCCCGGCCAGGGTGATCACCGCGCCGTAGTCGCGGACCAGCTTGACCGCCCGGATCGGCAGCGACCGGCTGGTCACCATGCTCGCCGCCTGCTCGCCACCCTGCATCACCGAGGTGACCAGGTTGACCATCCAGGTGGCGGCGAACGCGGCGAGCAGCCAGGCCGGGGTGTCCGGCTCCTGCGCCTTGGCGACCGACGCGAGCGCGGCCACCAGGGCGGACTGCACGGCCACGTCGCAGAGCACGTCGAGCCGGCCGCCGGCCGTGCTGGTCTGCCCGGTCACCCGGGCCAGCTGGCCGTCGGAGCAGTCGAACGCGTACGCCAACTGCCAGCCGACCAGCGCGATCAGGCCGATCAGCCAACTCCACACCCGGCCGTCGGCGACCGGGCCGGCGGTGGCGATCACCACGAACGAGGTGAGGCACCCGATGCCCAGGTTGCCGATGGTCATGACGGTCGGGCTGAGCCTGTTCCGATAAGCGAACACGGCGAGCCGGGCGCCGATCCGCTGGCTCACCGCCTCGCTGAACAGCCCGCCACCGCGGTTGACCGCGTAGTAGTCAGCCGCGGTGGGCGCCGGGCCCGGCTCAGCGGGCCGCGAGGGCGTTCTCATACTCGCTCAGCCTCTGGAGGGTCTCCTCCGGCGTCATCGCCAGATGTTCGAGAATCGTGTACCGGTCCGGCCGGGTCCGCGGGGCGAACTCGACCGCCCGGGCGAACTGGTCGGCGTCCAGTCCGACGTCGGACGGCGTCCGGGGAAGCTGGTGCCGCTCCAGGCAGTCCGCCATCTGAACGAACCGACGCGTGTCGCCGCGCAGGAACGTGCAGAACAGCGCGCCGAGACCGGCCAGCTCACCGTGTGATGCGGTGGCCGGGAACAGCGAGTCGATGGCGTGCATGATCTCGTGGCAGCCGCCGCTGGACGGCCGGCTGCTGCCGCAGACCGCCATCGCCAGGCCGCTGGAGATCAGCGCCTCGGCCAGCACGGTGACGAACGCGTCGTCGGTCATGTCGCCGGGCATGGTCAGCACCGCCTCGGCGCCCATCCGGGCCAGCGAGGCGGCCAGGCCGTCGACCGGCTCGCCACGCACCTGCCGGGCCAGCTCCCAGTCGGCCAGCGCGCTGATGTTGCTGATCACGTCGCCGATGCCGGCCCGGTTGACCCGCTCCGGCCCGTTCTCCACGAAGTCCAGGTCGACGATCACGCCGAACGGGATGTGCACCCCGTACGACCCCTTGATCCCGTCGTTGATCAGGCTGGCCACCGGCGAGGCGATGCCGTCGTTGGCCAGGCTGGTGGCGACCGAGACCATCGGCAGGCCCCAGCGGCTCGCGGCGTATTTCGCGGTGTCCACCGTCTTGCCGCCGCCGATGCCGACCACCGCGTCGAAGTTCCCCGAGCGCAGCTTGTCAGCCAGCTCCAGGGCGGCGTCCAGGGTGCCGCCGGTGGTGACGTAGACGGTCGCCGACTGCAGCGACGGGCGCAGCAGGTCGACGATCTGCTCGCCGATGCCGGGCCCGACCACCACGGCCACGTCCCCGCCGGAGGAGATCCGGCCGTCCGCGAGGATCCGGCCGAGATCGGCGACCGCGCCCCGCCGCACGTCGATGTGCAGCGGGGTCTGGACGCTACGGGCTAGTAGCGGCATGCGATGTCCCGGGCTTTCGCCAGGTCGTCGTGGTTGTCCACCTCGACCCACGGTAGGTCGCCGATGGTCGCGGCGCGGACCTCGCCGCCACGGTTCGCGTACTCCTGGAAGCCGTCCTCGTAGTAGAGGTCGGGGTTGCGCTCGAAGGTCGTCTTCAGCGCGTCGGCCAGCGCGGCCGCGGCGGACGCCTCGATGATGTTGGCGCCGATGTACTCGCCGAACGCCTCGGACGGCTCCATCAGCTTAGTGATCTTGGTGAGCTGGCCGTTCTCGTCGAAGACGGTCTTCATCTCCTCGTCGGCCAGCTTCTTCACGTTGTCGACGGCGAGCAGGATGCTCGGGCCCCGGTTGGCGAGCAGGGTCTGCTCGACGCTGACCGGGTGCACGGTGTCGCCGTTGACCATCAGCGCGCCCTGCGCGAAGTGGTCCCGGGCCAGCCAGAGCGAGTACGCGTTGTTCCACTCCTCGGCCTTGTCGTTGTGCACCAGGGAGATCTTCACGCCGTACTTGTTCTGGAAGGCCTCGACCCGCTCCTCCACGGCGCTCGCGCAGTAGCCGACGACGATGGTCACGTCGGTCAGCCCGGCGGCGGCCAGGTTGCGCAGCGAGATGTCCATGATCGTGGTTTCCCCGTCGACCGGGACGAGGGCCTTCGGCAGCGTATCCGTGTACGGGCGCAGGCGGCGCCCGGCGCCGGCGGCAAGCACCAGACCGATCATGGGTGTTCCTTCCAATGGAAAAGGGGTGTGCCCCGGAAGGATACCCACCGTTCACTTCTAAGCTGTCAGCTATGACCGCTGAGCAGCTCATCTCGTTCGCCCGTGGTGCTCCGTCGCTGGACATCGTCGACGTGGAGGGCCTGAAGGCCGCCGCCGCCCGTGCCTTCGACGCCGATCCGGCCGGGGTCACCGCGTACGGCACGTCCGTCGGTTACCTCCCGCTGCGGAAGTGGATCGCCGACAAGCACGGCGTCTCGCCGGACCAGGTCATCGTGACCAACGGCTCGCTCCAGGCCGACGCGTTCCTCTTCGGCCACCTGGTGCAGCCCGGCGACGACGTGGTCGTGGAGAAGCCGACCTACGACCGCACCCTGCTCAACCTGCAGAACCTCGGCGCCAAGGTGCACCAGGTGACGCTGCGGCCGGACGGCATCGACATCGACGAGCTGCGCGCCCTGCTGGAGTCCGGGGTCCGGCCGAAGCTCGCGCACATCATCCCGAACTATCAGAACCCGGCCGGTCTCACGCTCTCCGCGGAGAAGCGGCGGGCGCTGCTGGCCCTGGCCGAGCAGTACGAGTTCATCATCTTCGAGGACGACCCGTACGTGGACATCCGGTTCCGCGGCGAGGCGCTCCCGTCGATGCTCTCGCTGGACACCAACAACTCGGTGGTGCACGCCTCCAGCTTCACCAAGACGGTCTGCCCCGGCGTGCGCGTCGGTTACCTGGTCGGCCCGGCCGCGCTGATCGACGCGATCGCGAAGAAGGCGACCAACCTGTACATCTCGCCGGGCATGGTGTCCGAGGCGATCGTCCACCAGTTCTGCGTCTCCGGCGACATCGAGAAGTCGGTCCGGACGGTCAGCGCGGCCCTGGGCGAGCGGGCGAAGGTGCTGGCCGACTCGATCCGCAAGCACATCCCGGGTGCCACCTTCACCGAGCCGGACGGCGGATACTTCCTCTGGGTGGACCTGCCCGCCGACGTCGATGTGGACAAGCTCTTCCCGGCGGCCATGAAGAAGGGCGTCGCGATCGTCAAGGGCAGCGACTTCCTGCTGGAGGGCGGCCGGAGCTCGGTGCGCCTGGCCTACTCCGCGGTCACCGTCGACCAGATCGACGAGGGTGTGCGGCGGCTCGCGGCCGCCATCGACGAGGTTCGCGCCTGACGGACGCGTTTCCGCCCGGGCGGATGTGGGCATCATCAGTCCGTCCGGGTGGGCCGCTCAGGTCTGACCCCCGCCGACGTCTGGCGGTCCGCCCGGCCGTACTCCCCGCGGCCCCGACGAAGTAGCCTCGATTGGTTTGTCGGAGCACCCGGGGGAGGTTGGCATGAGCGACCGCGAGAGCAACACGTGGGGCCGTGGCCGGCCGTTGTCCAAGGCCTGGGCGGCCCGCGCGATGAACCGTTTCCTCGGGTCCGCGGACGCCGGCCAGCAGTCCGGCGAGAACGGCCCGGACGGCTCCGCGGTGGTCGACTGCGGGGTCTACGTGGCCGGCGAGCGGATCCCCGGCGCGTTCACCCCGGACCAGGCGTTCGCCGAGGCCCGCAAGCGTGCCGATGCCTTCGTCTGGCTCGGCCTGCACCAGCCGTCCGAGCACGAGATGACCGGGATCGCCCAGACCTACGGCCTGCACGAGCTGTCCGTGGAGGACGCGGTCAAGGCCGAGCAGCGGCCCAAGCTGGAGCAGTTCGGCGACGTGCACTTCCTGGTGCTGCGGACCGCGCGGTACGTGCCGCACCAGGAGCTGACCGAGAGCTCCCAGGTGGTGGAGACCGGCCAGATGATGATCTTCATCGGTGACCGGTTCGTCATCACCGTCCGGCACGGTGACGCGTCCGAGATGTCGCCGGTCCGCGCCGACCTGGAGAAACAGCGCGCGCAGCTGCTCCAGCAGGGCCCGTGGGCGGTCGCGTACGCGGTGACCGACCGGGTCGTCGACCACTACCTCGAGGTGGCCGAGCAGGTCGAGGCGGACCTGGACCTGATCGAGGAGGGTGTCTTCTCCCGCGACAAGAGCGCCCCGATCCAGCAGGTCTACCAGCTCAAGCGGGAGCTGGTGGAGTTCCGCCGGGCGGTGGTGCCGTTGCAGCGGCCGCTGGCCGGGATCATCGCCAGCCAGGGCGTGGTGCCCAAGGAGATCCGGCGGTACTTCCGGGACGTGCAGGACCACCTGACGCGTACCGTCGAGCAGGTCTCCTCCTACGACGACCTGCTCAACTCGATCCTCCAGGCCCGGCTGGCCCAGGTGACGGTCGATCAGAACAACGACATGCGCAAGATCGCGGCCTGGGCCGGTATCGCGACGGTGTGGACCGCCGCGGCCGGCGTCTACGGGATGAACTTCGACTACATGCCGGAGACCAAGTGGCAGTACGGCTATCCCGGCCTGGTCGCCCTGCTCTCGGTGATCACCGTGGTGCTCTATCGGGCGTTCCGGCGCAACGGCTGGCTATAAAGTGACCGGGTGTCCGATCTGGAACGGTTCACCGGCGCCCTGATCGTCCACGACGCGGATCCGCCCCGGCCACCACTGCGCCGCACCGTGCCCGTGCTGCTGACCGGTCTGCTGATCGCCGCGCTCGTGGCGGGCGGCCTGGCGGCCTACGGCATGGTCACCGGGGCGGGGCTGACCGAGCCGACCGACCCGGCGGCGATCCTGCTCGACCGGCACTCCGGCGCCCGCTACGTCTACCTGGAGTCCGACCGCCGCCTGCACCCGGTCCTCAACTACACCTCCGGCCTGCTGCTCGCGGCGTCGGAGAGTCCGCGGGTCAAGGCGGTGTCGACGAAGAGGCTGGCCGGGGTGCCGCTCGGCGAGACGCTCGGCATCCCGGACGCCCCGGATGAGCTGCCGCTCGCGGACCGGCTGCTGGAGGGCGCCTGGACGGCCTGTACCGAGGGAGGCGCCGGCACCCTGCTGGTCGGGACGACCCCGAGCGGCGGGACCGTTGCGGATCAGGCGCTGCTGGTCCGGGATCCGACCGGTCGCACGTTCCTGGTGCACGCCGGCCAGCGCTTCCAGCTGCCCGCGGACCGGACGGACGCGACGCTGCGCGCGCTCGGCTGGTATGGCCGGGCCCCCGGCCTGGTCGCCACGAGCTGGATCGACGCGGTGCCCGCCGGTCCGGATCTGATCGCCCCCGAGGTGCCCGCCGCGGGTGCCGCGTCGGTGCTGCCCGGCCACCGGGTGGGTGAGGTGCTGACCGACTCCGGCGGGCAGTTCGCGGTGGTGCTGGCCGACGGCATCGCGGCGATCACCGAGCTGGAGGCCCGGCTGCTCGCACCGCCGACCGCTGTGGGCGCGGAATTCCTCCGGCTGCCGCCGTCGGGTCAGCGGGTGCGGTCCGGCCTGCCGCCCACGGTTCCCCGGATCACCGATCTTCCGGTACGGGTGTGTGTCACTCGCCCGGCGGACGGGCCGGCCACCTTACGGTTCGACCCGGCCGTCCCGGGGCCGGGCCCGGTACACGTGCCGCGGGGCCACGGCGCAGTGGTCACCTCGACGGCCGGTCCGATCCAGCTGGTCACCGACGCCGGGCGGGCCTACCCGCTGGCGAGCGCGGACCTGCTGGCACGGCTCGGCTATGCCGGGGTGCGTCCGGTCGCGGTGCCGGCCGAGCTGATCGCACAGCTGCCGGCCGGCCCGCTCCTGGATCCGGAGCGGGCCGGCCGGCACTGAGTTCCTACTTAGCCGGGTTCGGCTTGCCGGCCTGCTCGGTCGACGTGCCGTTGGCCGTGGTGTAAACCGTCGGCTCCAGCGGCTCGAAGGCCGCGTCGTCCGCACCGGCCGGCGACGGGTTGGGCGCCGCGTCGTACTCCTCCCACTGCGCCTCGCTGCGCCGCTTGGCGTACCACGCGGCGCCGATGCCGACAGCGGTGCCGAGCAGCGCATACCCGGCCAGCTTGCTGCCCCGGCCGCGCTTCTTGCCCACCGCCTTGTCGGCCTTGCGCTGGAGCTTCTCGGCACGCTTGCGCTGCGCCTTGAGCTCCCGCTTGCTGACCTTCTTGCTCGTCTTCCCGGCCTGCCGCACGTTGTCGGTGGCCGCGGTGACCAGCGGGGTCAGCGCCGCGAGAGCGCTGTCCCAGCTCTGCGACGCGGCGTCCTTCGCCTTCCCGGCGGCCGGCTGCACACGCTCGACCGCGGCGTTGAGCCGAGGCCCGACAGTCGCGCTGGTCTCCTGCGCGGCGAGCGACGCTGCGCGCTTGAAGTGATCCACGCCCTGTCCGAGCTCGTTGCGCATCCGCGCGCTCCGGCGCTTACGGCGCATCGTTGCGAACACCAGTGCCACCTCCTGTGGTCGTCTCCCAGCTCATGGTGCCTTCTCGGGTACCCCCGCGCGGCCGGATCAGACACATGGGGGAGGATCCGACTTGACGAGACAGTTCCCATTCAACGCAGTTGGGAGTACCCGTGGCCGAGACGATTTACGCCACCCTGCACACCAACCACGGTCCGATCCGGCTTCAGCTGTTCCCGGACCACGCCCCGGCGACCGTCCGGAACTTCGTGGAGCTGGCCGAGGGCACCAAGGCGTACACCGACCCGCGCACCGGTCAGCCGGGCAAGGGTCCGTACTACGACGGCACCATCTCGCACCGGGTGATCGCCGGCTTCATGGTTCAGATGGGCGACCCGACCGGCACCGGCCGGGGCGGGCCGGGCTTCCAGTTCGCCGACGAGTTCCACCCGGAGCTCTCCTTCGACCGGCCGTACCTGCTGGCCATGGCGAACGCGGGGCCGGGCACCAACGGCTCGCAGTTCTTCATCACGGTCGGCCCGACCCCGCACCTGAACCGCCGGCACACCATCTTCGGCCAGGTCGCGGACGAGCAGTCGGCCAAGGTCGTGGACTCGATCGCGAACACCCCCACCGGCCCGGGCGACCGGCCGCGTGAGGACGTCGTGATCGAGCGGGTGGAGATCGAGCGGGCCTGACCCGCACGGTACCTTTGGTGACATGAGTGAGGCTCCGTCCACGTCCTCGGTGTGCTATCGACACCCGGGCACGGAGACCATGCTCCGATGCAGCCGGTGCGAGAAACCGATCTGTCCGAAATGCATGAATGACGCGGCGGTCGGTTTCCAGTGCCCGGACTGTGTCAAGGATGGACGGCGTAGCCAGCGGCAGGCGCGAAACGCCTTCGGCGGGAGCCTTGTCGCTGGCCGTGCCGGTTACGCGGTGCGCACCATCATCGGGCTCAACTTCCTGGTGATGGCCGTCTCGGTGGCCTTCGGCGGCCTCCGCGCGATCGCCGGCGCGGGCGGCTTCTTCAACACCGGTGGCGCGCAGACCAGGGTCACCAAGGCGTTCGAGGTGCTCGGCTACGCGCGCTACGGCGGCGACTGGCACGGCATCGCGGCCGGCGAGTGGTATCGGCTGGTCACCGCCATGTTCGTGCACTACGGCGCGGTCCACCTGCTGCTCAACATGATGCTGCTGTGGCAGATCGGCAGCTACCTGGAGGGCAAGTTCGGCCCGGCCCGGTTCGTGGCCCTCTACTTCCTGGCCGGCTTCGGCGGCAACGTCGCGGTCTACGCGCTCCAGGAGCCCTACATCCCCGCGGCCGGTGCCTCCACCGCGACGTTCGGCCTGGTCATCGGCATCATCATCGTCAACCGGCGGCTGGCACTGGACATCAGCTCGCTGGTCCCGCTGCTGGTGATGAACCTGGTCTACACCTTCGCCCTGCCCGGCATCTCGGTCGAGGGCCACCTCGGCGGCCTGGCCGCGGGCGCCGCCGCCACCGTCGTGCTGGCCTATGCCAAGCTGCCGCACCGCACCGCGAAACAGGTGATCGGCTGCTCGATCCTGTTCGTGATCCTGGTCGGCATCGCGATCGCCCGCACCATCCAGATCCTCAATTAGGATCAAAACCGCCTTTTTGCGTACGCATTAAGCGCGCAGCCCCGCCAGCTCGGTCACCACGTCCTCGGGCATCGCGCCCAGCTCGTGCGCCCCGAAGAGGTAGACCGCGTCACCGGCGTCGATCTCCAGCAGCTCGCTGCGCAGGCCCCGCCGGGTGGTCCGGTCCACCCGCACCCGTTCGACGTCGGACCAGGCCAGCCGTCGCCGGCGGGCGAACCCGGTGACCACCGTGACGCCGCCCGCGTCGGCCGCCAGCCGGACCGGGACGAGCAGGTCGCGCAGCGCCCAGACGAGCAGGGCCAGGGCGACCACCGCGGCCACCGCCCAGCGCACTCGATCCCCGCCCCCGAACGCGAGGGCCATCACCACCACGGCGACCGCACCTATCAGCTTGGTGACCGGCAGCACCGGTCGTACGCGCCACTGCATGGGGACACTATGGCAGCACGACCGCTGTAATTCCTTATTCAGCAGCTCAGGCCGCTGCCTGTCCCGTTCACACGCCGTTAACCATGTCATGGACGTGATCTCGCGTACGTTCTTCCCCGCCACCACCGAAGCTGGCGTGGTCATCCCCAGCCGGCACCTCCCGATCGTGGAACGGTGCGTCGATGCCGACGACACCGCGGTCCTGGTGGCCCGGTGCACGCGGCCGGAGGCCCCGCTCGCCGGCGACCATCTGCTGCTGCTCACCCGGCGGCGGCTCGTGGTCATCCAGAAGACGCCGGTGCTGCACCGGTTGCGTCTGCACCTGAACGCGAACCTGCGGCATCTGAGCAACGTCACCTGGCGTCCCGACCTGACCCGGCCGGCGCTGGAGATGGCCGCCACCGCGGTGGACGGGGTGCGCGAGCGCTTCCGGATGAGGTTCGCGAACACCGAGGCGGTGTGGCGCTTCGAGGGCGTGCTGCGCGAGACCTTCCTAGCCTAGGAAGTCGGTGATCGACTTCCGCAGGCCCGCGGCGTCGAGGCCGTGTGCCCGGGCGTGGTCCTCCCAGGTCCCGTAATCGCGGATCTCGGCCCGGCCCACGCCCAGGTGCAACGCCCGGTGCGGGAGGCCGTTCAGCGCCTCGCCGACCAGGCGGGCCGACGTCCCGGCCAGGTACGGCTCGACCACGACCACCTCGCCCCCGGCGATCAGCCGCAGCCCCTCGACGTCCAGTGGCCGCGGGGTGTTGGTGTAGGCGACCGTGACGTCCAGGTCCCGGGTGGCGGCCAGCACCGGGTCGAGCATCGGCCCGACCGCCAGGACCAGCGGACCGCCGCGCCTGAGCACCCGCAGCTTCCCGCCGTCGGGATGGGCCCGGGCGTTCTCCTGCAGGCCGAGCCGGATGTAGACCCGGTCGTCGTGCCGGGCCGCCTCGCGCAGCATCGCCGGGACCTCGTCGCGGTGCCCGGGCACCTGCACGGTCCAGCCGTCCAGGGTGTCGAGCAGGGCGACGTCGCCGGGGGACTGGTGCGTGTACCCGGCCGCGGCCGCGTCGTACGACCCGCCGATGCTGACCAGCACCGCGCCGGCGTCCTGGTGCCCGAGGTCGAGCTTGATCTGCTCGTATGCCCGGTCGATCAGGAACGGGGCGTACGAGTGCAGGTAGGGCCGCATGCCGGTGAGTGCCAGCCCGCCGCCGACCCCGACCATCAGCTGCTCCCGGATGCCCACGTTCAGGGCTCGGTCGGGGTGCCGGCGCAGCGCGGGCGCGAACACGTCGGCGGAGATGTCGGCGAGCACCAGTGCGGTGCGCGGGTCCTCGTCGAGCAGGGCGGTGGTGGTGGCCACGAAGGTTTCGCGCATGATCAGCTCCACTTGGGTTCGACGGTGGCGACGACGAGGTGCGGACGCTCATGGCGTACCGAAAGGGCTCTGTCGATCTCGTCGTGGTCGTGCCCGTCGACCTGTGACACCGACCACCCGGGGAAACGCGCCGGGATCCCGCCGGGCCAGCCGTGCGTGGCCGACTGGTTGTCGATCACGATCGCGGTCAGCGGCAACCGGATCGCGGCCGCGTACGCGATCGCCTCGAAATTCGACCCCTCGTCCAGTTCCGCGTCGCCGAGCAGCACGAACGTCCGCGCCTCGGTGAATCCCTGCGCGCGCAGCCCGAGCGCGGTGCCGACCGCGAGCCCCAGCCCGTGCCCGAGCGACCCGGTGCCCACCTCGACACCGGGGATCAGCACCCGGTCCGGGTGGGTGCCGAGGCGGCTGTGCCAGCGGCCCATCCGGTCCAGCCAGTGTTCGGGGATGAAGCCCCGGTCGGCCAGCACCGCGTAGTACGCGGCCGGCCCGTGGCCCTTGGAGAGCAGGAACCGGTCCCGGTCCGGCTCGTCGGCGGTCTCCGGGCTGATCCGGAGCACCCGCTCGTAGAGGACGCGGAGCACGTCCAGTGTGGAGTGCGCGCTGGGCGCGTGTTTCTCGTCGCCGGTGAGTCGGCGCAGCGTGGTCGCGGTCATGTCGGATAGGCTGCAACTTGAAGTTCACTTCAACTCAAGGGGATCGGATGGAGACCCTCGCCATCGGGGAGATGGCCGCCCGCAGCGGCGTGGCGCCATCGGCGTTGCGTTACTACGAGCGGGAGGGCCTGCTGCACGCCGCCCGCACCGGCGGCAACCAGCGGCGTTACGAACGGGCCGACCTGCGCCGGATCGCGTTCATCAAGATCGCGCAGCAGGTCGGGGTGTCGCTCGACGAGATCCGCGAGGCGCTCGCCGAGCTGCCGGAGAACCGGACGCCCACCAAGGCCGACTGGTCCCGGCTGTCCAGCCACTGGCGGCACCGGCTGGACGAGCGGATCGCCATGATGGAACGGCTGCGTGACCAGCTGACCGGCTGCATCGGGTGCGGGTGCCTGTCGCTGCAGCGGTGCAACCTGATCAACCCGCGGGACCGGCTGGCGACCCGCGGGACCGGTCCGCAGATGATCCTCAACCCGCCGGGGGACTGACCGATCTTCCGGGGTGGCCCCCCGTTCGTCGTACCCGTCAGGGAGATCCATGCGCACCACTCTGCTCGCCGCCGGTCTCGGCACCCTGCTCTCGGCCGGCCTGGCGGTGCCGGCACACGCCGCCGGCGCCCCGGCCGAGGGCGTCTACCGGCTCGGCGCGACCAGCCTGTTCGCCGGCCAGTCGGTCACCCTCGACCAGGTGTCGCTGACCGGGAACGAGGACGGCTCGGTGCAGGACCGGCAGGTCGACTGGGGCGACGGCACCCAGGGCTCGCTGACCGACGGGAGCCTGGCGCATCGATATGCGACGCCGGGGACGTACCGGGTGCAGGTGGCGATCACCGACCTGGACGGGGACAGCGCCGGCACCCTCACCGGCGGTGACACGGTCACCGTGGCGGCGGTGGGTGGGACGTACAAACTGCTGGCCGGCGCGGTGTGGACCGGGCCGGACGGCACCCAGCGGACGGCGCTGTCGCTCAGCGGCGTCCCGGCGGCCGCCGACACCGTGAAGATCGGCTGGGGCGACGGCTCGGTCAGCGAGGTCGCCCCGAGCACGACCCGGGTGGAGCACACGTACCCGAAGGCCGGCACGCGGACGGTGACGGTGACCCTGGCCGATGAGAACGGCGACTCGTCCGCCCGGACGGTCGGCACCGTCGCGGTGAAGTCGGATCTGGTCCGGCCGTACATGACGGTCACCACGCCGTCGAAGAAGTCCCGGGCGTCGTCGTGGCGTACCGTCCGCGGCACGGTCGGTGACAAGGCCTCCGGCCTGCACCTGGCGGCGGTCGGGCTGGCCCAGGTGCGCGGCGGGACCGAGTACTACTACAACGGCAAGAAGTGGGTGAAGGGCCCGGCCGAGAACGCCGAGGGCTTCATCGTCCGCGCCGGCTCGAACGGCACGTGGTCGTTCAAGCCGGTGGTCGCGCCGACGAAGGGCTACCTGATCGTCTGGTACGCCGCGGTCGACAACGTCGGCAACGCCTACGCCCCGAAGGGCAAGTTGGTGAAGCTCACAAGCTGACCATGGTTCACCCGGATGGCGGGCTTGCGCGCGGCAGTTATGGTGATCAGCAGTCTTGATCGACTTCCGCGCCGGGCTGACCAGCCGCCCGGCTCGCCTTCCGGGGGAACAATGCCTCTCACCCAGCCTCGACGGCTGTCCACTGTCCTCGCCGCCGGCCTCGGCGCCGTGCTCTCCGCGGGTCTGCTCGCGCAGCCCGCGCAGGCCGCCGGCACGCCGGCGCAGGGCACCTACCAGCTCAACTACAGCAGTGTCTACGCCGGACAGACGGTGACGCTGCGCCAGCTGTCGCTCACCGACAACGAGGACGACCGCCTGCTGCTCCGCAAGGTCACGTGGGGCGACGGCAGCACCGGCCTGATCTACGACGGCGAGGTGACGGCCCAGCACGAGTACGCGGACGCGGGAAGTTACCCGGTCTCGGTCGAGCTGATGGACCTCGACGGCACCACGGCCGGCACCATCACCGGGACCAGCACGGTCACCGTGGCGAAGGTCACCGGCAGCTACCGGCTCAGCGCCGGCACCACCTGGCGGGGCCCGTCGGCCACGCTGCCGGTCAGCCTCTCGCTCGCCGGCGTCCCGGCGGATGCCACCCAGGTCCGGATCGGCTGGGACGACGGCCAGGAGAGCACGGTCGCTCGCACCACCCGGAGCGTGTCGCACCGGTTCGCCTACAGCGGCGCGCACCGGGTGACGGTCTCGCTGGTCAACGGCGCGGGCGTGTCCGCCCCGCTGAGCGTCGGCACGGTGAACGTCAAGCTCGACTACACCAGCCCGACCGTCAAGATCACGACGCCGGCGAAGAGCAACCGGGCGGCCTCGTGGAAGACCATCCGGGGCACCGCGGCCGACAAGGGCGCCGGGGCGTCCCAGGTGGCGATCGTGGTCGGCCAGGTCCGCGGCGGCAAGACCTACTACTTCAACGGCAAGAAGTGGGTCCGGGGCAGCATCAACAAGTCCAAGGTCCGATACGCCACGGTCAAGAACGGCAAGTGGTCGGTGAAGATCGCGACGCCGAAGAAGGGATACCTGATCATCGGGTACGCCGCCGTCGACAAGGTCGGCAACTCGTCCGTCGGCAAGAGCAAGCAGGTCAAGCTCACTCGCTGAGCACGCACCGAGCGCGACGCCCGGCTCCCGGACTTACCGGGGCCGGGCGTTTTCGCTGCTCGGAGCGTCTGCGGAGGACGTGGGATTCGAACCCACGATGGGTTGCCCCATACCGGTTTTCAAGACCGGCGCCATCGGCCACTAGGCGAGTCCTCCCGTGGTGCCGCTCTAGTCTGCCAGACGTTCCCGGCGTGCCGTCGTTTGTGTCGTACCCGTGGGGCAAAGTCGATCCCATGCACGCCATCGTGATCGAGGACAAGCAGCTGCGCTGGGCCGAGGTGCCGGACCCGGAGCCGGGCCCCGGCGAGGTCGTCATCGACGTCACCGCCGCCGGGGTCAACCGAGCTGACCTGCTGCAACGGCAGGGTCACTACCCACCTCCACCGGGCGCCCCGGTCTATCCGGGGCTGGAGTGCTCCGGCGTGATCAGTGCGGTCGGGCCGGGTGTCGACGATCACCACGTGGGCGAGCGGGTCTGCGCCCTGCTGGCCGGCGGGGGTTATGCGGAGCGCGTCGCGGTGCCCGCCGGCCAGCTGCTGCCGGTCCCGGCCGGGCTCTCCCTGGTCGAGGCGGCGGCGCTGCCCGAGGTGGCCTGCACCGTCTGGTCCAACACGGTCGCGCACGACCGGTTGCGCGCCGGTCAGACGTTCCTGGTGCACGGTGGCGGCAGCGGGATCGGCACGTTCGCCGTCCAGTTGGGCAAAGCGCTGGGCGCCACGGTGCTGGTCACCGCCCGCGCGGCGAAACACGAGCGGCTGCGCGCGCTCGGCGCCGATCTGACGATCGACTATCAGGAGCAGGATTTCGTACGCGTGGTGCACGAGGCCACCGACGGCCGGGGCGCCGACGTGGTGCTCGACATCATCGGCGCGAAATACCTGGGTCGCAACATCGAGGCGCTCGCCCCGGACGGCCGGATCTCGGTGATCGGCTTCCAGGGCGGCACCCGCGCCGAGCTGGACCTGGGGGCGCTGATGGCCAAGCGCGGCACCGTCTCGTCCACCTCGCTACGCGCCCGCCCGATCGCCGACAAGGCCCGGATCGTCGCCGGCGTCCGCGACCAGGTCTGGCCCCTGGTCGCCGCCGGCCTGGTGAAACCGATCATCCACGGGACCTTCCCGCTCGCCGAGGCGGCGCGGGCGCAGCGCGTGCTGGAGTCCAGCGACCACCTCGGCAAGCTCATCCTGCTCCGCTGATCACCCGATCGAGGGAATATCCCCGTGGCGATATAGCCGATAAAGTCGGTTTTGCGGCGAGTCGCGGTGATGTGCGGCCGCACCGAACCCAGCATGGACGGACAGCGCGTCCGGCCCTCGGTCGCGCCTCGGAGCTGGGGGACGCCGTGACCTACACACCGCACCGTGCCACGACCATTCGGGTGATCCATCCGGATGACGACGGCGCGGACGAGTGGGCGCTGCGCTGGCGGGCGCGCATCTGGGTGGGCGGCGGCGTGTTCATCGCCTTGGCGCTGATCACGTTCGGGATCTGGGCGGTGGCGACCGCCGACCGGCCGGACGGCGGCCCCGCGGTGATCCGGGGGCTGCCCGCGGCCGGGCCGGCCGACGCCGCGCCCGGCGGTTTCGGGATGCGGGTGAAAAGCGTGCGCTGCGGCGTCTCGGCGGTCGGCCCGGACGGGCTGGAACAGCGTGCGCAGGGGCAGTTCTGTCTGCTCGACGTGCGAGTCACCAACAACGGCCTGGAGCCGGAACTGTTCGACAGCTCCGCCCAGCGCGTCTACGACACCAACGGTGCAGCGTACGCCGTCGCCGACGAGGCCGCGGTTTTTCTCAACGATGACAGTCCGACACTGCTCGACGAGATCGAGCCGGGCTCCTCGGTGAACGGCGTGCTGCCGTTCGACGTTCCCAAGGATGCCCAGCTCAGCGAGGTTTCGCTGAACGGCTCGACGGCCACGCCGGGGATCCGGATGTCGCTGCCCACCGCCGAGTAGCAGCATGCCTTTATCTTTTCGAGATCGGGGGATTAATTATCTGAATCCAGCCACGCCGTAATTCAAGGTGTGTTGGCATGGTCCACGGAATGCACAAAGTTGTCCGGGTTCCCATTGCCTTCCTTCGACGGCGGCAATAGCGCGGCGACGCACCTGCCGTCGCGCTGAAGATGGGATTCGCGTGAGTGCCCCGGGCCTATTTCGGAGGCAACACTGCACGGTACGTCCACCCGCCGCGTGCTGACCGCCGGCGCTCTCGCGCTGGCCGTCATCGCACCGGCCGTAGACCCCGCCGAGCACGGCGCGGAAGCGGTCCAAGCGCCGCCCGCTCGGCCGGCCGACCTCCCGGTGGCTCCGCTCTCCGGGCAACTCTCCGGCGGCGGCCAGGCCGGCCTCGGCGGCGTCGACGAGAGCCTCTACCAGCAGCGCCAGTCGGCTGCCGCACGCGCCAACCGGGCGATGCGCCGGCCAGCCGCGGTGCGGCCCGCCCCGCTGGCCCCGATCCGATTGCGTCCAACTGCCCAGCGGCCGGCCCCGCTGGCCCCGATCCGGCTGCGCCCGGGCGCCCAGCAGCCGGTCACCCGGGTGGCCACCCGGGAGGCGCAGCCACGACAGGTTCGCCAGGCCCGGCCGTACCGCGCGTCGCAGCGGCGGATCGTGGTCGCCCAGCGGCGGACCACGGTGTCGCACCGCGGCATGGTGCGCACCACGGTGCGGCGGACCGCGGAACGCCCGATCCGGATGTCGGCCCGCGGCGGGATGAACGCGGTCATCGCGTACGCCCGCTCGCAGCTCGGCCGGCGGTACGTCACCGGCGGCGAGGGCCGGGGCGGGTTCGACTGCTCCGGGCTGACCCGGCAGGCGTACGCCCGGGCCGGGATGCGGCTGCCGCACTCGTCCCGCGCCCAGGCCGCCCGGGCCCGCAGCATCTCCCGCCGGCTCGCCCGCCCGGGCGACCTGGTGGTCGGCAGCGGGCACGTGGGCATCTACATGGGCCGCGGCATGATGATCGACGCCGGCAACCACCGGACCGGGGTGGTCTATCGCAAGATGTACCGCGGACTGCGGGTGGAGCGGATCCCCGGCTCCTGACGTGCTGTCCGGGTCCTCGGGGACCGGACAGCAGCCGGCACCCGCCATGGTGACGGGTGCCGGCTCGCATGGTCGCTGTTCGCGTACCTATCGCAACTGAGCACGGGGATCTCTGCCGCACGCACCCGGTCGGATGTCTGACAGAAGCATCGCCGACCGCCGGTGTGCCGGTGCGCACCACCTGTGCGTTTACCCGTACGAGTGACCGGCTCTCGCAACACGGGGGAAAGGCGGCCGACACGTCCGGCGGTTACTCTCGGCTCATCGAGGGAAAGCCAGATCAGTTAAGCCACTTCGCCGGAGGACCCCATGAGTCTTGACCGAGCTCTGGCCCCCGATCCGTACGACCTCCTGCCGAGCGTCCCGTCCTTCACGGTGACCAGCGCGGACGTGACGGACGGGCAGCCGCTCGACGAGCTGTACGCGCACACCAGCGTGGGCGGCAAGAATCTGTCGCCCCAGTTGTCCTGGTCGGGCTTCCCCGACGAGACCCGTGGTTTCGTGGTCACCTGCTTCGACCCGGACGCACCCACCGGCAGCGGTTTCTGGCATTGGGTGCTGGTCAACCTGCCGGTCACGGTGACCTCCCTCGACCGCGGCGTCGACCCACTGCCGGACGGCGCGTTCTGCGTCCGCAACGACTACGGCGAGCGGGCCTTCGGCGGTTCCGCGCCGCCGCCCGGCGACCGCCCGCATCGGTACGTGTTCGCGGTGCACGCGATCGACGTGGACCGCCTCGAGGTGACCCCGGACGCGACCCCCGCGTACGTCGGGTTCAACCTGGCCTTCCACACCCTGGCCCGGGCCACCCTCCGCCCGACGTTCCAGGTCCGCGGCTGACCGAGGCACCAACAGCGAGGCGACGGCCGGATGGCCGTCGCCTCGATTGCTGTGCGGGAAGGTCAGCGCGGGGTGCGCGCCACCGCGAAGACCGACTGGCCGAACGGCGGCTTGACCACCCGCTCGGCCGCCTTGGTCACCGGCAGCACCAGCGAGTCGTACACCTTCACCATCGGGCCCTCTTTCGGGGCCAGCTTGAAGATGCTGGTCGCGCCGTAGTAGCCGATCAGGCCCAGCGCGTTCGCGTAGTGGATCTTCTCCATCTCCAGGCCCGCCTCGGCGAACGCGGCGCCCAGGGTCTTCTTCGTGTACCGCCGGATGTGGCCGGTGGCGATGTCGACCTGGCTCATCGCGAACATGAACGCCGGCACGATGATGATCACCCGGCCGCCCGGGCGGACCAGGTCACGCATGCTGCGCAGCGCGCCGACGTGGTCCTCGATGTGCTCGAGCACGTTGTAGGAGACGGCGGCACTGTACTCACCCGCGGCCTCCTGCGCGGGGAGCAGCATCTGCCGCACCTCGATGTTCGAGTGCTCGGCCATCCGCTCCTTGAGCAGCACGAGCCGGTCGGGGTCGGCCTCGGTCGCGGTGAACCGCGGAAGGTGCTCGGCCCACTCGATGGCGTAGTCCCCGAGGCCGCTGCCGATCTCGATGGGGTTGTCCCCGAGGTACGGGAGAGCGAGCTCGACGAACCACCGGCGGTGGTTCACAGCCGTGGCGAGGCCTTCGAGCACTTCGGACTGGATCCGCTGGTCTCCAGTGATGTCTGCCATAGGTGAGGTTCCCTCATCTTGCCGATCCGAGCTGACAGCGGGACCGGTGAAGTTAACCATCTACCGCCGCTATCCGAAAGTTGACCACCGGGTGACGGCGATTTTTTGGCCTGATTGAGACATAGCCCGCGCTGGTAGTTCGTTGGGTTACGCGTGGCTGGGCGTCGGGTGTGCGAGTGATCCATGGACACGCGGAAAACACGCGTACATATCGTCTCTATCACGCTGCGGGCGCTCATCGTGGAACTCTTCGCAACCTCGGTTAGGCTCGCCGATGCTATGACGATTACGGGTTTTGAGTCGACGGGCCAGTCGGCCGGTGAGAACGTTCTGCCGCCCCGCCAAGTGACCGCTGCCGAGGACCTGGACGCCGAGCTGCGCGCACTTGAGGACGGCATCGCCACGGCCGCGCCGGCTTCTGCCGTACCCGCCGGGGAAAAGACCGATGAGCAGGCAGGAGAGCCTGTCCGGCGCCGTCCTCTGTGGCGTGCGCTCACCTGGCAGGACGTTCTGGCAATAGCAAGTTTCCTAGCTGTTGCGCTCTTCGTCACGGCGCCGTTGTGGCTCAATCTTGATCATGAGTTGCGCGATGATCCACAGGATCAGGCTTTCTTCGAGTGGATGCTGGCGCACGGTGCACGCGTGCTCACGGATGGCGCTTATCCGTTCTTCTCGGATCGCATGAATTACCCCGATGGGGTGAACATGATGGCCAACACCTCGGTGTTGGCCGTTTCGCTGCCACTGACGCCCGTCACTCTTCTGTTCGGCCCGCATGTGGCGTTCAACGTATTTCTAACCGGCGCATTGGCATTAACCGGTGCTTCATGGTATTTGGTGCTCGCCCGCCGTCTGGTCACCTCGCGACTGGCCGCCTGGGTCGGCGCTCTGCTCTGCACCTTCGCGCCGAGCATGATCTCGCACGCCGCCGGCCACCCGAACATCGTCTCGCAGTTCCTGGTTCCGCTGATCATCTGGCGCACGCTGGAGCTGCGCGTGCCCGGCCGCGCCGTGCGCAACGGCCTGCTGCTCGGCGGCCTGCTGATCTGGCAGGCGTTCATCAACCTGGAAATCCTGTTCATGACCGCGGTCGGCCTCGGTGTCTTCTGCGCGGTCCTGGCCGTGGCCCGGCGCAAGCGGCACCGCGGCGAGACCTTCGCCTTCCTGCGCGGCCTCGCCGTCGCCGGGATCCTCGCCCTCGCCGTGCTGGCGTACCCGTTGAGCGTCCAGTTCTTCGGCCCGCAGTCCTACCAGGGGCTGGCGGAGTCGGTGCGCGCCTTCGGCGCCGACCTCGGTTCGTTCACCGCTTACTCCACCCACTCGGTGGCCGGCCGGACCGACCTCCCGCTGACCCTCGCGCAGAACCCGTCCGAGCAGAACGCGTTCTTCGGCTGGGGCCTGGTCGTCCTCTTCTTCGGGCTGATCCTCTGGATGCGGCGCAGCGCCGCGGTGCTGACCCTGGGCGCGCTGGCCGTGCTGTTCGCCGCGATGTCGCTGGGCCCGAGCGTCCACCTCGACGGCGCCGACACCGGGGTGCCCGGCATCTGGGCGTTCCTGCACCACCTGCCGGTGCTCAACTCGGCGGTCCCGACCCGCTGGGCGATGGCCATCGCGCCGATCGTCGGCATCGTGCTCGCCCTCGGCTGCCAGCGCGCCGCCGACCTGGCCCGCACCCAGCCGCACACCCGCGGCCCGATCCGGGTCGCCATGATCACCGCGGTGGCGATGGCGCTGGTCCCGATCGTGCCGCTCCAACTCGCCACGGTGGCGATGGAGCCGGTGCCGGCCTTCGTCACCTCCGGCCAGTGGCAGCGGTACGTGGACGACGAGCACACCATGGTCACCCTGCCGCTGCCGGACAGCAGTTACCCCGACCCGCTGCGCTGGAGCGCCTACACCGGTCAGGACCTGCGGATCGCCGGCGCCTACGCGCTGCTGCCCACGCAGAACCCGCAGGACCCGGCCGATCACACCGCGGCGTTCGCCCCGCCGTGGCGTCCGACCAGCGGCCTGATGGCCTCGATCCGGCAGGGCAACCCGACTCCCGAGGTCACCGCCGCGCGCCGCGAGATGACCCTCGCCGACCTGCGGTACTGGAAGGCCGGCGTGGTGGTGCTGACCCCGCAGACCCGCGACGTCGAGATGCTGCGCACCATGTCCGATCTGCTCGGCTTCCGCCCGACGTGGACCGGTGGCGTCTGGATGTGGGACGTGCGTGACCTGGTCGACGACCCGGACGCCGTCCTCACGGCCGAGGCCAGCAGCTGATCGCCGTACCGTAATCGGTTCTTGATCTGACGATCGTGACGGACCGCGGTCCGCACGACCGTCTCGTTCTCTTTCGGTACGCCCGGAGCCCGGCCGGCGTCGCGACAATCGCGCGCCGCGGGGGAATGCTGGATTACGAACGCGTGCGGCGGTAATCCGTTAATCCGCGGTCACGCCTTGATGCAGCAGCCCGGGCAGAGTTTCGCGGTCGGCAGGGTGAAGGCGAGGCAGCAGGTCTTGCGCTGCACGTCGAGCTCGCCGCTCGGACCCGGGACCAGGTCGACCAGGTCAGCGATGCCGAGCGCGCCGAGCAGCCGGCCGATCGACTCCGCGGACCGGCCGGGGACGGCGTCGGCCGAGCGGAGGACGCCGTAGGCGATGCCGGAGGCGAGCGAGCCGAGCAGCGGCCGGGTGCCGAGGCGGACCCGGCTGTGGATGGCGTCCAGCAGGGGCGTCAGGTGCTCGTCCAGGACGGCCCGGCGGAACGCGCAGAGCAGCGCGGCCTCGTCCGAGACGACGATCGCGTCCGGGTGACCGCCGAGCGCGAGCGGGTCGTCGGGAAGCACCGCGACGGGTGTGCCGGGGCGCACACCGAGCGTGATCATCACGTCCGGGTCGAAGCGCGTCAGCACGTTACCCGCGGTGATCAACGGAACCCGGCGGGCGGAGGCCCAGCCGAGGACCGCGGGCAGCGTCAGCCAGTAGGTGTACGCCTTCCAGGCGAGGGCGGCGGCGGCGTGCGGCTGCGCGTTCCACCGGCGGCCGGCGGACTCCAGCAGGGCGCTCAGGCCCGGGCCGGCCAGCTCCGCCGCTGGAGTCCATCCGGCCTGGTCACCGACGATCAAGCCGGGCGCCAGCGCGGGCGCCGGGACGCCGCCGAACATGGCGCGCAGGGTGGCGGTGACGGGCGCCAGCGGGTGGGTGCCGGTGCGCAGAAGGGTGACGGTCACGCGTCCACCAGCTTTTCCATCTCACCGCTCCCAGCAGGGGCCCGAACGTCGGCCGCGACCAGGCTTGCCGCCGTGGTCGGGCACTCTCGTCGGCCCGGCTCGTCGTCGTGGCCCACGGCGACCGAGAGTACTCGGTTAAGGCTAGCCTAACCAATGTCTGTGACGGGATCTTTCGGGCGAATACCCTCTGCGATGATTACATAACGTAGCGTTGCGATCCTGTCGGATTTGTCAAGGTACCTGTCGGCAACGCGCTACTAGCCCCATCCGGATACCCGACGCCAGCGACACTGAAGGTGCCGTCGCGAAGGGGACATCCGTGATGACCACCTCGCCCATTGAGAGGGCCGCAGATCAGTTCGTCACGGCGCTTGCGCAATGGCGGGTCGAGCGCGGGATGACCAAGAAGCAGCTCGCCGCGCGCATGGGCTTCGATCCCTCCTACGTCAGTCACGTCGAGGGCCGCCGCCACAAACCGACCGAGGACTTCGCCCGGCGGGCGGAGGCGGTGCTCGGTGCGGGCGGCGCGATCTGGCAACGCTTCCAGGAGTACGACGAGCTCCGGCACGCCCGCGGCTCGACCCTGCACCGCGACCCGCCGGTGCCGGTCCAGTGGCTGCCGCCGGGCACCGGCCTGGTGGTGGAACGCGAGATCGCCGAGCTCACCTACATCGGCGGCGGCTACCGCTGCCGGGTGATCCGGTCGCTCTACAACGCCGGCGTCGAGCCGGTCACCCGCTACCTCGTGAAGATCTCGGTGGACCGGTACCCGAACGATCCGGCCGGCTCCAACCGGCACCACCGGGAGCACCCGCTGACCTTCGAGGAGATGGACGTCAGCGCGATGGCCGGCGAGGGCGACGCGGCCGAGCCCATGCAGTGGCGGGTCAAGCTGGACCGGGACGCCGCCAAGGAGCTGTGGCTGCTGTTCGCGAACGAGCGTGGGCAGTTCCCGCTCTACCCCGGCGAGCGCACCACGATCGAGTACGCCTACACGGTCGGCGAGGAGAAATGGGGCCAGTGGTTCCAGCGCGCCGTCCGGCTGCCGACCCGGCAGCTCACCGTCCGCCTGAACCTTCCGCAGAGCTTCGAACCCCAGGTCTGGGGTGTCGAGGCGTCGCTGGCCGCGGAGGTCCCGGTCCGCAGTCCCCTGGAACGCCGCAACGAGGGAGGTCGCGCCATTTTCGAGTGGTCCACCGATCAGCCCCTGTTGAACGCCCGGTACCGCCTGGAGTGGCGGTTCCGTGGCGCCGACGCCCCCCGATACGACGAGTTCGGCCCACCCGAGCCACCCGCCCCGCCGCGCGCCTCGCACCGGATGCTCGGCATCGGGATCGTCCAGCGCGGCTCCGACCTGCTCCGGCAGCGCTCCCGGCACTTCCAGCTGCCCCGCGAGGGACCGGCCGCCCGGGAGACGGTCACCCGCCTGCTCACCTCGCTCGCCCAGCTGGAGGACCTGCACGAGTTCAGCAAGGGGGTGGGCCTGGCCGCGCCGCAGATCGGGCTGCCCGTCGCGGCCGCCGTGGTGCGCCCACCGGATCGCGAGCTCGAGCCGGTGGTGCTGCTCAACCCCCGGATCGTCGGCGAGTCCCGGGACGGCGACGAGCAATACGAGGGCTGCCTCT
Organism: Actinoplanes ianthinogenes; assembly: GCF_018324205.1. Lineage (NCBI taxonomy): Bacteria > Bacillati > Actinomycetota > Actinomycetes > Micromonosporales > Micromonosporaceae > Actinoplanes > Actinoplanes ianthinogenes. Next base: position 4,561,749 of record NZ_AP023356.1, on the reverse strand, counting down.
CCTTCTTCGACTATCGCGGCATGGTCGCCCGGCCGCTGCGGATCGAGGTGGAGCACGCGCGATTCGACGGCACCCGGGTGGTGACCGTCTTCGAGCGAGCCGTGGCCCGGTTGATCAGCCACGAGATCGACCATCTGGAGGGCCGGCTGTACGTGGATCGGATGGAGCCGGACGCCAAACTGGTGCCGGTCGCGCAGTATCAACAGACCGGCCGGCCCTGGGACTACTAGCTCTGCCCGTCGTCCCGGTTCATTCGCTGAAACTGTCGTACTTGATGCGCATCGACGGGACCTGCAGCTCGGCGAGGGTCTTCAGGGTCGCCTTGACCATGGGGCCCGAGCCGGAGACGAAGAAGTCGTGCTCGTTCCACGGGCCGTACCGGGCCACGATGTCCGAGATGTTGCCCTGCTCGCCGGGGAACGTGGGGTCCTCGCTGCACGCGGTCACCACCGACAGCCAGGGGTAGCGGGCGGCCAGGCGGTTCAGGTCGGCCAGGTCGTACAGGTCGTCCCGGTTCCGGGCGCCGAAGAAGACGTGCACCCAGCGGGTCCGGTTGTACCTGGTCAGTTCCTCCAGCAGCGACTTCACCGGGGCCAGCCCGGTGCCGCCGGCCACGAAGACGGCGTCCCGGGTCGATCTTCGATCCAGGGTCATCGAGCCCATCGGCGCGGCCAACTTGATCATGTCGCCCACCTTGAGTCGCCGGACCAGAGCGCTGGAGACCCAGCCGGCGCCGAGAGCCCGGACGTGGAATTCCAGCGAGTTGTCCCGGCGCGGCGCGTTCGCCGGTGAATAGGTGCGCCACAGTCGCGGTTGATAGGGCGTCGCCTCCAGGCTCAGGTACTGCCCGGCGCGGTACTCCAGCGGCTGCAACGGCAGCACGGTGAAGACCGCGATGTCATGCGAGCGGCGCTGGTGCTCGACGACCTCGCCGTACCAATAGGGCGGATTCTGATCGGCGTCCGCGCCGGCCAGCATCTTGCTGGCGATCACCGCGTAGGCGTCGGCCCAGGCCTGGTCGTACTCGACACCCCACTGCTCGCCGGCGAACGCCCGCAACGACTCGATCAGCGCGCCGCCGACCACCTCGTAGTGCTCGGGCAGCACGTGGAACTTGCGGTGATCCCGGCCGAGCGCTCGCAGGTAGTCGTCGAACCGCTCGGGATCCTCCAGGGTCTGCACCGCGGTGACGATCGCGGTCAGCAACCGAGTCCGTTGCACATCCATCTGCACCGGGAAAAGGTCGCGCAGGTCGGGGTGCGACAGGAACATACGGGCGTAGAAGTATCCGGCCACCTTGTCCTGATGTTCCTCGACGAGGCTCCAGCTCTCCTTGAGCAAGCGTGCGAGGTCTCCCATGCATTCATGGTGGTCAGCACAGTCGGGAACACGACGCACCAAAAGTGCGACTCGTCACGTCTGTCGGCGCGTCGCTTGCCGAAATGGCCGCATTCTGGCCGTCCTACAGTTAAAGCCGTGACTCTTGAAGGCCAGCGGACCACCCGATCGGCGTACCCCGCCGAGATAGTCATCGTCATGCTGCTGTCGCTCGGGCAGTCGGCGATCTGGTCGCTGGTGCGGCTGACCGCCACGCTCACCGACGGCAAGCCGCTGGCCAGCCACACCGCGACGCTGAATGCGCCGCTGTCCCCCCGGCCGTACCTGGACCTCACCTACCAGCTGCTGAACATCTTCTTCGACCTGGTGCCGGTCGCCCTGGCGTGGTACCTGCTGCGCCGCGACGACATGAACCCGGGCCGGGACCTCGGCATCGACCTGCGGCGGCCCGGCTTCGACGCGGGGTGGGGCGCCGCACTCGCGGCCGGGATCGGGATCCCCGGGCTGCTGCTGGTTTATACCGCACTCCAGCTCGGGATCAGCGCGCAGATCGTGCCGTCGGCGTTGCAGCCGTACTGGTGGGCGGTGCCGGTGCTGATCCTCTCCGCGATACAGAACGCGGTGCTGGAGGAGGTGCTGGTCGTCGGTTACCTGATCACCCGGCTCCGACAGCTCTCCGTCTCGGTGCCGGCGATCATCGCTTGCTCTGCCGTGCTGCGGGGGTCGTACCACCTGTACCAGGGGTTCGGCGGCTTCATCGGGAACGTCGTGATGGGGGTGATCTTTGCGCTGTTCTACCTGCGGACGAAGCGGGTGATGCCGTTGATCGTGGCGCACAGTCTGCTCGACATCACCGCGTTCGTCGGTTATGAGTTGCTGCCGGATTCATGGCTGGGGTGGCTGCATCCGTAAGCAGCGTCTTCACCTCTCTTACTCGTCTTACTCGCGGGCCTTCTCCCGCCCGGTGTACCAGCCGTAGCGTCGCTCGGCTCGGGTCGCCACCGCCTCGGCCGCGTTCCGGCCGCCGAGAACCGCGCCGAGCAGGCTCGTGCCCGGGAGGAAACGGTCGGCCAGGCGCAGCGCGGCCCAGGCCGCTCCGTTCCGGTAGCCCGGGAGGAGGCCCAGGATCTCCGCCGCCCGGTCCGGGTGGGTGGGATCGAGACCGTACGCCGCGGCGAGGTGCAGGACCAGCTCGGCGTGGGTGAACGCGGCCGTGGCGACCAGGGTGAACGGGGCGTAGGTGCCGGAGAGCGCGCTGAGGCCGCCGCGCAGCGTCGCGGCGCGGGTGAAGCGGGCGGTGGCGAGCCTGGCCAGGGCTTGCGGGGTGGCGGCGGGGTAGGTGGCGCGGGTCTGCGCGGCCCAGGCGGCGGCGCGGGGGCCGAGGGTGTGCACGGCGGAATCGGCCAGGAGTTTGGCGGCGTTGCGGGGGTCGGCCAGGAGGCGGGGCCAGAGGTCGACGGCTAGTTGGTCCGGGGTGGGTAGAGGCGGCTGCGGGGTAGCGGCCCGGGTCGGCTGGGCCGGGACTGTTGGGGGTGTTTCGGTTGTCGGCGCTGCCACGGTGTCGGCCGTTGGGCGCGGTGCTGCCACGGTGTCGGTTTTGGGGCGCGGCGCTGCCACGGTGTCGGCTGTTGGCGGCGCTGCTGCGGTGTCGGTTTTGGGGCGCGGCGCTGCCACGGTGTCGGCCGTTGGGGGCGGCGCGGCCGCTGCTGCTGCTGCCTCCGCTGGCGGGGCTGGTTTGGTCATCGGTGTTGCCGCGGCGACCTCGGCGGTCTCTGTTGGTGGGGCCGGCTTTGTCGTCGGCGCTGCCTCAGTCGGTGTCACCGCCTTCGTGACGACTGCTTGAACCGGTGCTGTTTCCGCCGGGATCGTGGCCGCCGGAGCGGTGGTCTTTCGGGCGCGTTTGGCGGGAGCCGCGCGCTTCACCGGAGACTCCGGGCTGGTCAGCGGGTCGGCCGGGGTGCTCTTTGCGGCTGCGCGGGCGCGCGGGGCGGGCCGCTTCGCCGGGGCGGGCTTCCTCGCCGGAGGCTCCGGTGCGGTGTCCTTCTTCACGGGCGTTGCCGCTGCCGGGGTGGTCTTTGCGGGGCGTGCGGGTTTTTTCGCCGGCGGCACCGGGCGGGGTGGGGTCGCCTCTGCCGCCGAGGTGGGCTCCTCGGCCGGGGCTTGACTCGGGGTCGCCTTGGCTGGTGTGGCCTTGGGCACTCTTGTCGTGGGACGGGGAGTTGTCGTGGATGCGGGCGGGCTGTCAGGCGTACCCAAATCGGGTTTTTGGGGGTGACCTTCGGCACTGACCCCGGGTCGTGGCGGCTGGAAGGTGACCACCGGCGGTGCCCCACGCCGGGCCGGCGGCGCGGCCGGCTCCTCCGAACCCGCTCCGCTGAACGGCGCGTGCGGATCGCGCCCACCCCGCGTCTGCTTCTCCTCCATCCTGCGCAGCGTAGTCGCAAGCGCAACGTTTCGCCTGTTCGCAGCCTTCACAGCAGATCTTCGGGAGGTTTCGGGCGGACCTCTTTGTGCGGCCCTCAGGCGGTCCGGTATCCTCAATCCTCGGTGGCTCCGACGGGCCGCCGAGGAGACTTCGCCTAGTCTGGTCTATGGCGCCGCACTGCTAATGCGGTTTGGGCTAACCGCCCATCCCGGGTTCGAATCCCGGAGTCTCCGCGCAAAAGTCGGTGTGTATGCTGACTGAGCACTGAACGAGCGCCCGTAGCTCAATGGATAGAGCATCTGACTACGGATCAGAAGGTTAGGGGTTCGAGTCCCTTCGGGCGCACTTCTTCGATAAAGGCCTGAGCTGCGGAAACGCGGTTCGGGCCTTTGTCGTTGTCCGGCCTGTGTGGAGGGTGGGTGGCACATGGGTGTCGTTACTTTCCGTGACGGAAGGGGTTGCGGCGGTTGCGTGACCTGCGGCTTCGCTTCTTGTTGATGGGTCGTTTCTCCGAAGGTGTTTCTTTTCGCCGCGCCCGGCGGGCCGGTTCTTCGCCGCTTTCTGCTTGATGCGTTTGCGGGTGTGCCGGGCCGCTGCAAGCACCAACGCGGCGGTGGCATCCGCGCAGCGGCGCTGGCTGTCGGGCAGGACGCTGGTGTGGGTGTCGGCGGTGACCACGATGCTGGAGTGGCCGAGCAGATCTTGCAGGGTCTTCAGGTCCGCGCCGGCCTCGTGGGCCAGGGAGGCGGCGCCGTGGCGCAGGTCGTGCAGGCGGGCCGGGGGTAGGCCGGCGCGGGTGGTGAGTTTGCGGAAGCGGGTGGTGGCGTAGCTCGGGTTGATCGGTTCGCCGTCTTTGCAGCCTCACTTGCGCAACCCACGGCCACACCGATGCGGCGGGCGCCTCGATCCGTACCGCCCGCCATATTCCGTCCTGGCCGAGTCCCACTCGGCTTTCACTTCTCTTGCCGCCGATCGTGCGCGCCGACCAGCAGAGAGGCAGTTGCAACGGCTGGGCCGGGTTGGCTGACAACGGTACAGATTGGACCGTCCGGGCCCGTGCTGAGGCGCGGGCCCGGATCGTGCTGTCGGCTCGAACGGCTCGGTAAGACCACGACGCATCTGGTGGCGCGGGCTTACGGACGCCGGGCGGCCTCGGGCGTGCCGATCGGTGGCGGCACCGCAATAGCCGAGGTGCTGGTCACGGTGTTCGGGCTGACGTTGTCCGGCTGGCAGACCGGGCTGCTCGCGCAGCCGGCCTTGTGGACGATGGCGTGCTTGCTGCTGACCCGCGGCCGGGTGCGCGCGCACGTGGGCGCGACGTTGCTGGCGGCTGCACGCCCCGGGAGTCGCGTTAAAGAAGCTTTAAGGAAAGCTTGTTCAGCGTCATGAACTGCCGTCACATCATCGCTCGTATATCTCGGCACAAGCAGTACCGAGACGAAGAGGAGCCGTGCATGTATCGACGCGGAGTCAGCAGCCGGACGCGCAAGCTGGTGATTGGAGGTGCCGCAGCAGCGCTGCTCGGCTCGGCGCTCGCGGTCGGCACGGGGATGAGCCAGGCCGCCGAGTCCGGAGCCGGCTCCGGCAACATCAACGCTTTGGTGCCGGCGCTGGGCTTCAGTCCGGGTGATCCGAACGCGACGGCCGACCGTGTGGGTCCTACCGGGGTGAACGTTCCCGGTCGCTGCCCGCCCACTCAAGCCCAAGTGAACGCGCAGGTAGCGCTCAAGAATGCGAACTTTCCGAGTGGAGCGGACCTGGAAAGTCGCATCCAGCGTTTTGAAAAGACTCTGTCGGCGATTCAGGACTTGAAATGCCCCGCATCTTCCACGACTTTGCTGGGCCGCTTGAAATCCTTGACCGCGCTGCGCGGAAACGCGGACCGCGATAACATCCTGCGTGGTTTGGGTTTGAACGAGACGCCAGCGGACAAAGCCGCCGCAGGATCCGGTGACGCGGCCGCGAGTGGAGCGACGGGGAACGCCGGAGCCGGCTCCGGCAACATCAACGCTTTGGTGCCGGCGCTGGGCTTCAGCCCGGGTGATCCGAACGCGACGGCCGACCGTGTGGGTCCTACCGGGGTGAACGTTCCCGGTCGCTGCCCGCCCACTCAAGCCCAAGTGAACGCGCAGGTAGCGCTGAAGAATCCGAACTTTCCGAGTGGAGCGGACCTGGAAAGTCGCATCCAGCGTTTTGAAAAGACTCTGTCGGCGATTCAGGACTTGAAATGCCCCGCGTCTTCCACGACTTTGCTGGGCCGCTTGAAATCCTTGACCGCGCTGCGCGGAAACGCGAACCGCGATAACATCCTGCGTGGTTTGGGTTTGAACGAGACGCCAGCGGACAAAGCCGCGGGAAATGCGGCGCCGTAAAACGCGCCAGCGAAATAGGCAGAGCGGCGCCGCGGACGACGGCAACCTGATCCTTCGCGGATCCTGATCCACGGTAAGGAAACGCCTCGCCGGAGACCCTCGCACCACGGGGGTCTCCGGCGCGTCCGTGTGTGGCCCATGCGCGCGGTGATCTTCGGCTACTTCGGCACGCTGACCGACCCGCACGGACCTCTTCACCAGCCCTGAGGACGGATCGGTGCGCGTCGAGGCGCCGCTGCTGCTCGGCTCGTACCCGGGGTTCTCGGCGCTCGTCGCCGCGTGGGGGTCACGACCCGATTCAGGCGCGCACTTGAACGCTTTGCAGGAAGCTTTCCGCCAGCTCCCGGATATCGAGTTCGGTCGAGTCCCGTCCGCTCATGATCCAGTAGAACGCCGGCCCGATCAGGCGTGCGGCCACCTGATCGGGGGCGGCCAGGCCGGGAATGGTCCGGTCGAGGACGGCTTGCGCGCTCGCGCCGAGGACGTCGCGCGACGCGATCAGCTGCGCGACCGCCGGATCGTGCTGAGCGGCGGCGAGCAGCGTCCGGTACGCGATCCCAGCCGGTGAGTGCGTCAGGAAGCGGACCAACGCCTCGAGGTAGGCGCTGATGCCGGCCAGCGGGGTGCGGGCGGGCGGCACCGTGAGTTCCTCCTCGGCGTCGGCGACGCTGGCCTCGAAAATGATCTCCGCCTTGGTTGACCACCAGCGGTAGACCGTCTGCCGGCCGACGCCCGCGCGCTCAGCGATGCCCTTCATCGTCAGAGCGGCATAACCGACTTCGAGCAACAGGTCGTCGACCGCATGCAGGACGGCTTCACGCGCCTGTTCGCTGCGGGGCCGGCCGCCTCGGCTCTTCGGTTCGATCATCCGGCCATCGTACCGAGACATCGTGCCTCGCTTTGTGACTCAAGTAACGAGACATGGTGCCTCGTTATGACCTACGGTTACGAGACACGATGGATCGAAACCTTGGGGAGATCTCATGAACGTCTTCGTCACCGGGGCGACCGGTTGGATCGGCTCCGCCACCGTCGACGAATTGCTCGCGAACGGTTACCAGGTCACCGGCCTGGCCCGCTCCGACGACTCGGCCAAGACGCTGGAGGCCAAGGGCGCCACCGCTCTGCGCGGCGACCTCGACGACCTCGACTCACTGCGCCGCAGCGTCGCCGCGGCCGACGCTGTCGTCCACCTCGCCAACAAGCACGACTTCGGCCCGGAGAGCGATCGGGCCGAACGCGCCGCCGTCGAGGCCATGGCCGAGGCACTGGTCGGCAGTGACAAGCCCTTCGTCGTCGCCAACGGTCTCTCCGGCGTCGCCGAGGGCCGGCCGGCCCTGGAATCCGACGTCAGCCCGGTCGACTCACGCGGTGACAGCGAGAACGTGGCGTTGAGCTACGTCGAGCGAGGCGTACGCACGATCATCGCGCGATTCGCCCCGAGCGTGCACGGCGTCGGCGACTGGGGCTTCGTCACCTTCCTCGCCGACGGGGCCCGCCGACGCGGCGCGTCGGGCTACATCGACGACGGCTCCACCGCATGGTCGGCCGTGCACCGCTCGGACGCCGCGCGGGCGATCCGGCTCGGCATCGAGAAGGCCCCGGCCGGTACCCGGATGCACGTCGTGGCCGAGGAGTCCATCTCGACCCGCAAGATCGCCGAGGCCCTCGGCGAGGCACTTGGGCTGCCCACGGTCGCGGTCGCCCGCGAGAACGCCGCCGAGCACTTCGGTCTCATGGCCCATTTTCTCGGCCTCGGCATGGCCGCTTCCAGCGCCCGCACCCGTGAACTGCTCGGCTGGACCCCGACCGGCCCCACCCTGCTCGACGACATCGCGGCCGGCGCCTACGGCAGCGCGTCCTGACCGACACCGCACACAGCCCGAAAGAGGAGCTGCCATGACCGCCGAAGAAGCCGAACCGACCGTCACCGCGTTCATGCTCGTCAAGACCACGCCGGAATGGCTCGCCCTGACCGTTGAAGAACGTGTGGAAGCCTTCACCACACAGGTCCTTCCGGTGATCCAGAGCAAGGCCAAAGACGTCACATCACGCTTCTACGACACAGAGTTCTACTCCACCCGTGTCACCGACGTCTGGGTCTGAAGGCCCGCGACCACCAGTCCTACCAGCTGCTGATCGAGGCGCTGCGCGAGACGCCGTTCTGGGACCGCTATTTCACGATCGTCGACCTGCTCGTCGGCGTCGAGAACGGCTACGCCCGCAACTACGACCTCGACGCTGCCGCCACCGTCAACGTGTGACAGAGCGGGTCGATGAGCCTGCGGATGACGCCCGAGCCACCCCACGCCGGGACGTCATCCGCAGGCTCACGCCTGGTCCGGACCTGCTCTTCCACCGCCAGTTCCCGAGCGGTCTGTCCGCTGGCCAGCCCCGCTGAGCGCAACCCTGTGGGCCGGATCACCTCAGGCCGCCTGCCCGACGACCGATACCTCGTGCGTGAGGCCTCTGACTCGTCGCACGTCGGCCGGGGACCCGATTCTGGTCGGGCTGGCGGCGCTGGCCGCAGTCGTCACGCTGTGGTACCTGCTGGTTCCGGCCGGAGTCGCGGCTCAGGTGATCACGTACCGGACCCTGCAACCGCTGTTGAACATCGGGCTCACGGTGATGTCCGTGCGCGCCGCCCGGATGCCCATGCTGCCCCGGGCGGCCCGCCGGTTCTGGTACGCCCTGGGTCTCGGCGGGGCCGTGCTCGCTCTCGGCAACGCCTCGCAGGCGGCGCTGACCTGGTGGCATCCGACGGTGGCCGCGGTCGGCATGAACCCCTTCCAGAGCGTGTGCCAGGTGGTCGGCACCACGATTCCGCTGATCGTCATGCTGAGCTATCCGCTGGGCCTGGAGACAGCGCGCAAGCGTGTCTCGTTCTGGTTCGACACGATCACCGTGCTGATCGCCACCGCCATGGTCGCCTGGTACCTGTCGGCCGGGGCCGCCCTGGACGGCCGCCAGATCGTCGACTCGCTGCTCAACTGCGGCATCTCGGTCGTGACCGTGTTCGCCGTGGTCAAGCTGATGATCAGCGGCTCCCGTCCGTTCACCCGCGCGGCAGCGATCTGCGGCGTCGCCACCGTCGGTACCGCCGGGCTGCTGGAGGCCGTCAGCCAGCCACTGCTGCACGGCGCGCACCTGGGGGCGCTGCTGGCCGCGAACCTTCTCCCGGCATACCTGAGCACGGCCATACCGCGCCTGCAGCAGCTGCGGTTGCGGGCGGACCCGAAGGCGCTGGCCGTCCGCCAGCGCCCGTACAGCCGGCTCCCGTATCTCGCCGTGGCGGTGACCGACGCGGTGCTGGCGGTCGCGCTGCTGCACCACGGTCTGGACGCGCAGACCTGGATCCTGCTGGGTGGCGTGCCGCTCATCACCGCCGTGGTGGTGATGCGCCAGCTGATGGCGTTCGCCGACAACGACCGTCTGCTCCGGCAGGTCAGTCGCCAGGAGGAACGATTCCGCGCGCTGGTCCGGCATGCCTCCGAGATCACCTACATCGTCGACGGTTCCGGAACCGTCTCCTACGCCAGCCCGGCGACCGTCCGCGTCCTCGGCATCGAACCGGACGAGGCCGTCGGACGGACATGGGGCTGGAACGCGCACCCCGAGGATCTCGACGCCCTCCGTGCCACCGTCGCGGAACTGCTCGCCAACCCGGGCATGAGCGTCACCTTCGAGATGCGGGTCCGGCACGCCGACGGTGGCTGGCGATGGCTGGAGACGGTCAGCACCAACCTGATCGACGATCCGAGCGTGGCCGGCCTGGTCTGCAACGCCCGCGACGTGAGCGCCGCCCGGCAGCTGCAGGAAGAGCTGCGCCGGCAGGCCTCGCACGACCCGCTGACCGGGCTCGGCAACCGTGCCCTGTTCACCGAGCGGCTCGCCGCGCTCAGCCGGCAGCAGACCGCGGTCATCCTCATCGACCTGGACGACTTCAAGCCGGTCAACGACACACTCGGCCATCACGTCGGCGACGCTCTGCTGATCGCCGCCGGACAGCGGCTGCGGTCGGCGGTGCGACCGGGGGACACGGTGGTGCGCCTCGGCGGCGACGAGTTCGCCGTCCTGCTCCCCGGCGCCGACGGCGAGTTCGGCACGGCGGTCGCCGCCCGGATCGGACAGGCATTCGCCGAGCCGGTGCTGTTCGATGGCCTGCGGCTGAGCATCAAGGCCAGCTTCGGTGTCGTCGACGGCGAACTGGACCCCGGGGGCGAGCTGCTCCGCCGGGCCGACGAGGCGATGTACGCGGTCAAGCGGGCCGGCAAGCCGGCCGCGGCGAACCGCTGACCCCGCGGGCGCGCCCGGCCGGGTGATGCGTGGACGCCGGCATCAGCCAGCACCACGCCTACCCCGGCCCTACCCCTGTCCGCCGGTCGCCTCGCCCACAACGCGCACGCCGGCGGACCGGCGGGCCGCGGTCTTCGCCAGCGACCCTGAGGGCGCGAAGAACGCCCGGCCAGCTGCGATGGCAGGAACCGAGTCCGCGCTCGGGCAACTGAGGGCAATTCTGTTCCAAGCGTTTGCCCTCGCTGTTACGGCATCCGCACCGCTTGAAAGTCTTGGTTGTGCTGGCCATCGCTGCCTCCACCGTTCGCTCTATGAACAGAACGTGATGCCGAGGCTGGATTTCGAAGTTCCTCCGAGGGATGACTGCGGGGCGGGGTTGTCGGCGTGGTGATGAGAGACCACCGCCCATCGACTCATGGCAGTGGCCGCCTGTCGCCCCGGTCGCCCGGCTAGCTCTGGTGCTGCTGGGAACCTGGGAGTCAACTGTGACCAAGCGCCCGTGCAGGGGGTCTTGAAGGCGATCGGCTTATTTCTATACGGTGCCTCTGCTGGTGATCTCAGCGAGGTTCCGTCAACCCGCGAGGCACCATTTCTGCTAACCGGGGGAACCTTAATGACATACCTTCGGCGGCCGGGAGGCCGCCATCTTGGCATGCCTGTCCACAGTCTTGTTCGTCCCGTGGCGACAGCCGCTGCGCTGACGATGGCGGTCGTGGCCGGCGTCGCCGCTCCGGCGGCAGCGAGCCCGCCAGTGAGTGCCCTGCCCGTGAAGGATCCGACTGAGACGGTGACCGAGCAGGCGAGCGCCATGCATTTGGCGTGGAAGACGCGGCAGCCCGTCGAGATCGTTTCGGAGCGTACCGAGTCGTCGGAGACGTTCGCGCAGCCTGATGGCACCCTGCGGGTGCGGCAGCACGCGGCGCCCGTGCGGGTCCAGCGCGATGCGGGCTTCGTGCCGGTTGATCCGAGCCTGGTGCTGGAAGATGGCGTCGTCAGGCCGGAAGCAACCACTTTGGATGTCCGTTTCTCCGCTGGTGGCGACGACCGGATGCTCACGGTGGTTCGTGATGGCCGGTCACTGTCCATGAGCTGGCCCGGTGTACTTCCGAAGCCGGTGATTACGGGAGACACGGCGACCTATCCTGAGGTGTTGCCCGGGGTTGACTTGCAGCTCGCGGCGCAGGTCGACTCGTTCAGCGAGGTGCTGGTCGTCAAGAATGCGGCTGCCGCCGCCGATCCAGCGTTGCAGCGGCTGCAGTTCGGGATCGAGACCGACGGTGTCACGTTGCGCAGTGACGCTGATGGTTTCTTGACGGCGGTCACGCCAGAGGGCGAGCGAGTTTTCGCGTCCGATGGCGCGCGTATGTGGGACAAGCCGCAGGCTGTGACGTCGCTTGCGTCGATTGCGTCGAAGCGGGCTCGGGTGGCCGCCGCAGCTCCGGAATCGGGAACACTGCCACAGGATCCCGAGCCTCGCCATGTCGAGGACGTGCCGGTGATTCTGGAGAACGGGTCGCTGACGGTGGTTCCGTCGCAGCAGATGCTGGCTGATCCGGCCACGGTGTATCCGGTCTCGATCGATCCCGGCTTCAACGGGGGCAAGGAGATCTGGACGCACGTCTCCCGTAAGAACCCGACCAAGTCGTACTGGAGTGACTCGGCTACCCGGGACGACATGCGGGTCGGTCAGATGTGGCACGGCACGTCGGACGACGACTGGCGCACGATCGTGCAGTTCAACGTCTCCAAGCTCAGCGGCACCCAGATCGTCTCGGCTGCCGTGCATGTCAATGTGCGGCACAGCGCGGACTGTTCGCCGTCACCGTTGCAGCTGTGGCGAACCAACTACGTCAGTGATTCCAGTGCGGTGACGTGGAACAGCACGAAGGACAAGTCCTGGACGCTGCTGGGTTCGGTCAAGGCGACCGCGAACAAGAGTGCGTGCCCGAAGGGCAACGACGAGGTCAAATACGCGCAGACCGCGGTCAAGACCGCGTTCGCGGACGCGGCCAAGAACGGCTACGCCACCATCACTCTCGCGTTCCGGGCCGCGGACGAGTCGGACGAATATCAGTGGAAGAAGCTGGTGGCCGGCTCCACCTACCTGGATATCAACTACAACCACAAGCCTGCGATCCCGGACAACCTCACCCTGGGTCCGTGCTATGCGGCCTGCGGCAACGGCACCGCAGTGACGTCGTCCAAACAGCCGCAGTTGAGCATGAGAGCGTCGGATCCTGACGGCGGAACCCTGCGGTATGAGTTCGAGGTCTACGCAAGCAACAAGACAACACAGGTCGCAAGTTCGAAGACCACGGTTACCGGAGTCGCGAGCGGCAAACAGCAGCCGTGGACGGTCGTCACGAAACTCGCCGACGGGCAGTACTACTGGCGTGGCCGAGCGTGTGACGCCACGATATGCAGCGGGGACACGGGATGGTTCGGCTTCAAAGTTGACGCCACCAATCCGGGTAACCCCGCCGTCACCAGCACGGATTACCCGCCGACTGGATGGAACGGTGGCCCCGGCACACCCGGCAAGTTCACGTTCAGCCCGGGCGCTGCCGGCGACGCGGTGAAGTACTACACCTACTCACTCAACGGTGGTAGAGAGACGCAGACCGCTCCGCCGGCCAACGGCGTCCTGACGGTGACTCTGACCCCGGACAAAGACCTGGTGAACACACTGCGGGTCAAGGCGATCGACACCGCCGGCAACCTGTCCGGTGGCGCCGACTACCCCTTCAAGGTGCGACCCATCGGGGACTCCTGGTACTGGTCACTCGACGAGGGCACCGGAACGACTGCCGACTCTGCTCCGGAGAACAGCCGCCCGGCCAGCATGGCTGGAACCGGGGTGACGTGGTCGGAGACAGGAAAGGGCAGCGCCTCGGCGCTTACGTTCGCGGGCACCGGCGAGCTCACAACCTCCTCGCCGGTGTTCAACACGTTGTCGCCGTCCGGCTTCACGGTCGCCGCCTGGGTTCGGCTGCCAGCACCTCCTGTCGAGCAAGATGCTGACGGCGGAATCGGCACGGCGGATACGGACGACGAGCAACAACCTGAATCGCCGCTGCCGGTCGGTAACCGGATCGCGGTCTCGCAGGACGGCACCAAGACGTCCATGTTCAGCCTTGGGTACCGCACCGATCTCGACATCACCGGCGACAACGTCAAGGACCCGGCGTGGTGCTTCACCGTGGCGGCTAGTGACACCGCCGACGCGGCCACGACCGACGCCTGCACCACCAACTATGTCGAAGCCGGCACCTGGGTGCACCTGGTCGGCGTCGTGAACCCGATGACCAACAAGATCCAGCTGTACGTCAACGGCACTCCCGCCGTGGACGGCGTCCTGGTGGAGAAGAGCGGGGCCGCGACCTGGGAAGCGGCCGGGAAGTTCGCGATCGGCCGCGGCTGGTCCGGCACGCCCGACAGCCGCTGGACCGGCGAGATCGACGAGGTCCACGTGACCCCCCGCATCTGGTCGGAGCAGGAGATCGACGTAACGGCCGGTTCCTGACCCGTTACCCATCACCAGCAGGAAAAGGCCAGGTCGGGAACCGAACCGCGTTCCGGACCTGGCCCGACTGTCCGTGACATTCGAGCAACTAATCGTTTTGAGGCCGGCGCCGCGCCGGCGTACGGGGAATGCCGCACCAGCGGCCGACAGGAGATCGATGTGACCGTCAGGGTCCACCGGCACATGCCACAAAGGCGGCACCGCAGCCGCCCTTCACGACTACTGCACAGCGCCGTCATAGTCTCGCTGCTGACCAGCACGCTGGGGCAGCTACCACTGTCCGAGCCGGCCTCAGCCGCCGCAGCGACACCGCAGGACGTCAAAGGCATCAAGGTGACGCCGGTGATGGCGGCACCGCTACCGGAATACACCGCCGAAGACCGGGAACTCACCGAGGCCGACCTGCCCCCGGACCCGGACGTGCCGACAGTCGCCAAGACCGTCGACCTGGCCCAGCAGCCGACCGCGCGAGTCCAGGCCGGAAAGCTGGCCGTCGCAGTCTCGGCGGTCAGCCCAGCCAAGACCGCACAGAGCGCGCCCGCCGCGGACGCCCAGGGCACCGTGCGCAAGGTGAAGATCAGCGCGCTGAGCCGGGACGCCGGAGGCTCCGCGACGGACGACCTCGTCGTCGGAGTTGCCCGCGCGGATGGCACGAAGAAGGCCGGCCAGGTCAAGCTCGCCGTCGACTACCGGTCCGTGGCAGGCATGTTCAACAGTGATGCGCTCGGCCGCCTGCAACTGGTCCGGCTTGCCGACGGACAGCCGGTCCCGTCGACCAACAACACCCGTACCGACACGGTCACCGCCACTGTCGCGGTCGCCGCATCGGGCACCGCTTCGACCTTCGCGCTGGCGGCGGCTCCGGAAAGCGAGAACGGTGACTACAAGGCCACCAGTCTCACGCCGGCTTCGACTTGGCAGGTGTCGCAGCAGAACGGCGCGTTCGCCTGGTCCTACCCGATCAAAGCGCCGGCACCGCCTGGCGGGGTCGCCCCCGAACTGGCGTTGAGCTACTCCTCCGCTTCCATCGACGGCCACACCTCCGGGAACAACACCCAGGGATCCTGGATCGGCGACGGCTGGTCGCTGGAGCCTGGCTACGTCGAGCGGACCTACCGGCCGTGCTCGGATGACCGGGACGGCAAGGACGAGCATGAGCCGAACAATCTGAAGTTCTACGGCGGCGACCAGTGCTGGTTCGACGACAACGCCACCATCTCCTTCAACGGCGCCTCCACCGAGCTCGTCAAGGTGGCCAGCAGCGAGACCGACAGCGACGACAAGACCGTTCTGTACCGGGGCAAGGCCGACGACGGTCTGCGCATCGAGCAGGTCAAGGGCAGTGCCGACAACGGTGACGAGGACAAGATCTACTGGCGGGTCACCAAGCTCGACGGAACCCAGTACTACTTCGGTCGAGGCACCACTGACGGTGGAACCTCGAACGGCGCCGCGACCAACTCGACGTGGACTGAACCGGTCTACAGCAACCACCCCGGCGAGCCCGGCTACGACAAGGACTTCGCCAAGTCCCGCAAGACCCGCGCCTGGCGCTGGAACCTCGACTACGTCGTCGACCCGAACCACAACACCATCAGCTACTTCTACGCCGCCGAACAGGGTGCCTACGCCCGCGAGGACGACAAGGACAAGCGCACCACCTACGACCGTGGCGGCTACCTCACCAAGATCGAGTACGGGAGTCGTAGTGACGCCGGCGCCGCTGCGCGTCCGGTCGACCGCGTTCTGTTCGATGTCGCCGACCGGTGCATCGGCACCTGCATCTCCAACGGCAAACCCATCGCGAAGCGTTTCCCGGATACTCCGTGGGACCAGTACTGCGACGCCGCTCCCTGTGACACCTTCTCGCCCACGTTCTGGACGAGCAAGCGCCTGGACCAGGTCAGGACCCAGGTCTACACCGGTACCGGTGACACCTACACCACCGTCGACACGTACACGCTGAAGCAGGCGTACCTGCAGGCCGGCGGCAACGAGAGCACCCCGATGTGGCTTAAGAGCATCAGCCACACCGGTAATGTCACCAGCGCCGGCGGACCCGCGGTCACCGACCCGCCCGTGGTCTTCAACCCCAACGCCGACTTCATGCCGAACCGGGTGAACACCCCGAACGGCCACTCCAGCCTGTTCCGTAGCCGTATTCAGTCGATCACCACCGAGTCCGGTGCCCAGATCGGCATCACCTACTCGAAGCCCGAGTGCGACGGCATCACTTTGCCGAAACCGTGGGCCAACACCAAACGCTGCTACCCGCAGTACTACGGGGCTGAGGGCGAAGAACCGGTCCTCGACTGGTTCAACAAGTACGTCGTCACCCGCGTCGACGTCTACGACAACACCGGCGGGTTCGAACACCAGCAGACCAACTACGACTACCTCGACACCCCGGCCTGGGCGTATGACAAGTCGCCGATGGTCAAGCCGAAGAAGCGCACCTGGGGCGACTATCGCGGCTACGGCCGGGTACAGGTTCGAGTCGGTATCGACTCCGAGACCCAGACCCGGACCGAGTACCGGTACTTCCGCGGCCTCGACGGGGACCCGCAACCCGCGGCTGACGGCACGCTGCCGCCCAAGGGCACGCCACGCACCGTCCAGGTTGAAGACTCCCTCGGTGGGAAAATCGCCGACCACGAAGCGCTGAGCGGCATGCTCCGGGAGCAGATCGACTACAACGGCAGCGCCTGGATCTCCGGAACCCTCAACACACCGGCAGACCCCATCGTCACCGCCACCGCCGGCTCGCTGAAAGCCTGGCGGACCCACGTCGAGACCGAACGCAAACGCACCAGGCTGTCCAGCGGGGGGACCCGATGGACCAGCACCATCACCAAATACAACGACGACAACCTCGTCATCCAGGTGGACGAGACCGGCGACGAGGCCGTCACCGGTGACGAACACTGCACCCGCACCGAGTACGCCCGCAACGAAACCCTGTGGATGCTCGACCACGTCAAACGCAAGACCGTCGACGGCGCCAGATGCGGCACCGCGAGCGGGCCGAGCACCCTGCAGAGTGACGTCCGCACGTACTACGACAACGCCAAGACCTATGGAGCCGCACCTACCCGCGGCCTCCCCGTTCGGGTCGATATGGTCGACCACTTCGACGGCGACCAGCCGGTTCTCATTACCGCTGCCAGCACCGTCTACGACGATCTCGGCCGTGCCGTGCAGCAGACTGACGCTTCCGCCACGCAGTTGTTCGACCCGGCCAAGTCCACCCGGACCGAATACACGCCCGCCACCGGTGGCCCTGTCACTCAAACCAAGACCATCAACCCCCTCGGGCACACCGTCACCAATACCCTGAACCCGACCCTCGGCGTGACGTCCAAGATCACCGACGCCAACGGGCTGGTCACCGAGTACGCCTATGACGGCGACGCACGCCTGCTGAAGGTCTGGGCCCCCGGACGGGACCGGACCACTTACCCGAACGACCCCACGATCAGCTACACCTACCAGCTGAGCAAAACCGCGCCCAGTTCGGTCACCTCCAAGACCCTGATGCCGTACGGGTCGAAGACGTATCGCACCTCGATCGCCCTGTATGACGGCATGCTGCGCCTGCGGCAGACGCAGACCCAGACCATCGCCGGCGGCCGCACCATCGTCGACAACGTCTACAACTCCCGCGGGCTGCTTGCGTGGACAAGCAACGCCTACTACGACATCGACAACGCCGCCCCCGACACGAAGCTCGTCACGCCGGTACGGCGCCCCGAAATCCCCTCACTGACCAGCAACGTCTACGACGGCGCGGGACGCATCACCGACGCCGTCTTCACGGTTCGCGGGGACGAGGCCTGGCGAACCCACACCACGTACGACGGGGAAAAGACCAGCGTCACCCCGCCCAAGGGCGGCACCGCCACGACCACCGTCATTGACGCACAGGGTCACGTCACCGAGATGCGCCAGTACAAGGACCCGGCAAAGGTCGGCAGCGACGACGCCGCCGCCTTCGAACGCACCACCTACCGGTTCAACAACCGAGGCGACCTCGCAGCCGTGGTCGGTCCCGGCAACAACACCTGGGCCTACACCTACGACTTCCGCGGAAACAAGATCGCCACGGATGACCCCGACAACGGCAGCTCCAGTAGCGGATACGACGTCCTCGGTCGACAGGTCTGGACCAAGGACGCCCGGGGCAAGACTACTTACTTCGATTACGACGTAGTCGGCCGCAAGACCGCCGAGCACCAGGGCAGCAAGGACGGGCGCGTCCTCGCCGAATGGAAATACGACACCCTGGACAAGGGCATCGGAAAACTCGGCAGCTCGATCCGGTACGAGTACGACAGCAACGGCCAAAAAGCCGCCTACGTAACCGCCACCACCGGCTTTGACGCGGCGGGCCGCCCGAAGGGCACCTCCGTCACGGTCCCGCCGACCGACAGCGGACTCTGCGTGTCCGGCGAAACCGATCCCTGCACCTACACACAAACGCTCGGTTACCGCCCGAACAACACCCTCGAGAAAGTCACCACCCCGGCCGTCGCAGGACTCCCCGCCGAAACGGTCACCACCCTGTTCAACGCGGTCGGCCTGTCCAACGGCCTGATCGGCAAGCAGATCTATGCGCAGGAGATCGTCTATAACCAGTTCGACCAGCTCATCGGCCAGAACCTCGGCGAACACGGCCGCCGGGTTGCCCTGACCTACGGCTACGACGACACCACCGGCCGCCAGACGACATTCAACGCGGTCCCCGAGCTCAAGAACGACGTCTACAACCTCTCCTACCACTACAACGATGCCGGCAACATCACGGCGATCACCGACACGCCCGACGGCGGTCAGGCCGCGGAAACGCAGTGTTTCCAGTACGACGCACTGAAGCGGATCACCGATGCCTGGGCCCAACCGGCCGCCACCTGCGCCGCCTCACCAACCAGTGCAGCCGTCGGTGGTCCCGCCCCCTACTGGCGCTCCTACACCTACGACGCCTCCGGCAACCGCAAAACCGAGGTGATCCACCAGGCAACCGACACCACCACCCGTACCTACGACTACCCGGCCGCCGGCGGAGCCGCGGGCAGCAAACCACACGCCGTCACCAAGGTCACCACAACAGGGGCCGCCACAGCAGTCCAGCAGTACGCCTACGACGCGACCGGCAGCACCCTCTGCCGTCCCATCGGAACCGCCGCGAACGTGTGCGCGGCTGACGGTGCGGCAGGTGCCGGAAGCCAGGCGCTGACCTGGACCGACAGTGGCAAGCTCAACACCAGCACCGACACGACCGGCGTCACCAGCTACACCTACGACGCCGACGGAACCCGCCTGATCCGCCGCGACCCCACCGGAGCAACCCTCTACCTGCCCGGCGGCATCGAAATCCGCAAACCCAAAACCGGAAACGCCACCGGCACCCGCTACTACAGCCACGGCGGCTCAACCATCGCGGTACGCACCCCCACTGCTCTGACCTGGCTCGTCAACGACCACCAGGGAACCGCCAACGCCACCGTCACCAGCGACACCTCACTATCCGTCACCCGCCGCCGCACCACCCCCTTCGGAACCGACCGCGGCACCACACCCACCATCTGGGCCGGCGACAAGGGATTCGTCGGCGGCACCCGCGACAACACCGGACTGACCCACCTCGGTGCCCGCGAATACGACTCCAACCTGGGCCGATTCATCTCTGTCGACCCCATGATGGACCTCGCCGACCCCCAACAATGGGCCGCCTACAACTACGCCGACGACAACCCCGTCACCACCTCCGACCCGTCCGGGCTCTGCCCGCGCGACCGATGCGACGGCTACGGCCAAAATCCCGCGCCGGCGCCGACCACGGACGACGACGATGACGATGACGACCACGGCGGCAATGGCGACCAAGGAGGCAACGGAGACAACGGCAACGGCGGCTCTGACGGCGGCGGCAACAACGTCGTGCAGGCCCTGCCAACAGAAGACGAAGGCATCGACTGCGGATGGTTCGACGTCGTCTGCAACAAGATCGCGAACGGCGTCGACAACCTCATCGACAACGCTGACACCATCGGCAGCATCGCGCTCCACACCGGCGAGCTGGTCGTCGGCGTCCTCTCCATCGAACAGGGCATCCCCGAGGTCATCGCCGGCGGTGCCGTAATCGTTGGTACGGACGGAGCGGCAACGCCTGTGGCGGCTCCCGTCATCTTGGTCGGCGGGATACAAGTTGTCGGCGGTACTTTCCTCGCCCGCGAAGGTGTAGGCGGGCTGAAGAAGGACTTCGACAACCTCCACTGGAACAACCAGGCTGAGGGCGCTTCCGGTACCCCGGGCGGCTATGCCGGGCGTTCGTACGAGCTGAAACTCAAAGAGCAGTTTAAAGGCGAGGACGGATTCTCTGAAGGTGGACGTCAATTCGACGGCAGGTATGTGAAAGAGGACGGCGGTAAGGTCTGGTACGAAGCCAAGTCCGGCGAGGCTTTCGACAGGATGCTGGAGAAACCGGAGCTGTTGGAGAAATTCAAGGCGAACACAGGTCAGCAGAGGAAGATCGCTGAAGAGAATGGTGCCGAGTTCAAGGTCTACTCGGAGAATCCCATTCCGGACAGTATTGCATCGTGGCTGACCAAAAAGCAAATCAGTTTCGAAGTTCGTTGATCAAATTGAAGGACTCGCATGAGTAGAGATATTGATATCGACTTCGGCTTCTCCCGGCTGCCAAGTGTTCGCGAATTTATTCTGGCACTGCGCTCGCGGGGGATCGTGCTGGAGCGAGGCGGTGTGCTGCTGGTGTCGACCGATGGGGATTTCACCTGGGAAGATCGGGGCGTTTCCGAGTTGAACGCCGTCGTGGAAGAGATGGCACGAACCGTATCGGACGGGCAGAGTGTTGGATTCAAGATCGCCTGGGTCCATCAGGAGAAGCGGGGAACCATCGTCGTCATGCCTGCGTGCAACAAGATCTCCTTCTCGCCGGATGTCGATACGCTGCTGCGCGGAGTTGATCCGTCGTCGGTAGGGGTGGGCTGGTACCTGGATGAGCTCGGAGCGCTTCTGGCGCCGTTCGGGCCGACGGAGATGACGGCCCGCAACGTGGGCTGACATCGGAGCGAAAGCCTCCTGGCGGGCCATACGGAACGGATGGAGCGGCGAATTCGGCTTTACGGAGCACGAGGAGGTCATTTGTCTCGCTCCTGAAGCGAGCAAGGTTGAAGTGACAACTTCAATCCGCCCGATCAAGGCGATGGTGTTGGGGTCAGGCCGCTCGTGTGGCGGCTTGGCCCCAGCGTCTTTGTCGGTCGCTGCGGACGCAGGGTTGTTCGCGGCCGCGTCGGTGGATCGCCGACGCGGCCGGTGGTTGGTGTGGTGACGTTCAGTTCTTGCCGGTCTTGGGGTTCTCGGTCTGTGCGGCGTAACCCTTTTCAGCCTTGGCGACGGCCTCGGGGGTGAGGTTGATGCCGCCCGTGACCTTGACCATCTGTTCTCTGGTCAGGCCGGTGCTGGCGTCGAACTGAACGGTGAGGTAGACGTGTGGGGACTGAATCACGAAGATCTGGGTCGCCTCCACGGTGGTTCCCTCGGCCGGAGTTCCCTCGGCGGCGTGGATGGCGCGCAGCGCCGCCGGTTTGTCGCCGATCCTGCGTCTCCACCGTGCCGGACCTTCCCCAGGCGGTCACGACGTATGAGTCCTCCCGGGTGACGGAAGCCGACTTGTAGGCCGTTCGACGTGCATCCGGCGTCCTCGCGTACGGGGAATCACCCTGTGGGCGCCGGATGCGCAGGTAGTGGCGCTTCGGATGCGGACAGGGGCAGGGCGGCGGTCACCACGAACCCGTGGGCATACGCCTCGGCACGGAAGTCACCGCCGACCGCCTGGACTCGTTCTTGCAGGCCTATCAGACCGTGACCTGTCGACGGCACCGGGCCGCCCCGGTCGTGGGTTCTGCCGAAACCTTTGTCGGCGACCGTGACGGTGAGACGGTCGCTGGCCCAAGCGAGCGTGACCTGGGCGGTTGCGTCGGGTCCGGCATGCTTGGTGGAGTTGGTCAGCGCCTCCTGGACGACCCGATAGGCGGTGAGGTTCACACTCGCGTCCAGCTGGGCCGGGTGGCCGGTCGACTCGACGGTGACCGCGAGGCCGGTGGCGCGCATCCGGTCCACCAGGTCGTCGAGCCCTTCCAGACCTTGCCGGGTGCCGCCGGGGGTCGGTATGGCGTCGTCGGGCATTCGCATCAGGTTGAGCATCCGGTTCAGCTCCGCCATCGATGCGGTACCGGCGGCTTGAATGGTGTCCAGGGCGTCGAGCACCCGGTCCGGATCTTGTGCGAAGATCGCCCGCGCTCCGGCTGCCTGGAGCATCATCACCGCCACCGAGTGAGACACGATATCGTGCAGTTCCCGGGCGAGCTGCAACCGCTCGCCGCGCCGCGCCTGTTTCACCGCCTCCGCCGCGGCGCGGGCCAGCGTCGCCCGCCGCGACCAGTAGCCGAGCAGCCAAACCGTGACGGGCGCGATCGCGTACAGGGCCGAAGCGAACGTGAGCGCGGGAAATGAGCCGTTCGCGTAGTAGAACTGGTCCCACACGCTCCGGTAGCCGCCTATGAGGATCAACGCGACGCAGCACATCGCCGTAGGCACGGAGATCCGTGGCCGATGTTGCCGCGCGACCGTGTGTAAGCCGATCAGAAGACCCCCGACGAAGTCTGCCCCGGGCAGGATCTGCGCCAGCAGTACCGCATAGCCCGCTTCGACAGCGAAGACCGCCAAGGGCCGGCGCCAGCGCATGAACAGCACCGCCAGCACCGAGAACTCCAGGAAGTACATCGACCACCAGCCGGCCGGGGTGCCCGCCTCATACCGGAGCCAGGAGTTCCAGTCGAGTGCGAGGGCGCCGCCGATCAGCACGGCGTCGAACACGGTCCGCAGCCAGACCTGGCCTGGCAGAGCCGGCATCGGGCCGGGGGAGCGATCGCGGGGCTGACGCGTCATGAAACCGATCCTTCCTGCCTCGCCGTGCGGTCAGGCCCGAACCTGAGGAGCCGGTGGCGGTTTCAGGGCAACGTGAACCAGAACCGGCTGCCGCCGCCCGGGTTGTCCTCGACCCCGATCCGGCCGCCGTGGCGCTCCACTATCCGACGGCAGATCGCCAGGCCCAGCCCGGTACCGGTGAAGTCGCCACTGTTGGCGCAGCGGTGGAATTCGTCGAACACCCGGGACCGTTCGTCCGCCGGGATTCCGATGCCTCGGTCGGCCACCTCGATCCGCATCCCGCGGCCCGCCAGTTCCCGGGCCGAGACCAGGACGTCCGCCCTGGTCCCCGGCGGCGTGTACTTGATCGCGTTGCCGACCAGGTTGTCGATCACGTGGCGAAGCAACATCGGATCGGCGGTTACCGTCGGCAGAGGGCCACCGGTCGCTACCCGGGTCCCGTCGTCGACGGTGACCCGCTCGGCGACCACGCCGGCGACCAGATCGTCAAGCGCGACCGGGCCGAGCCGGAGGGCGGACCCGACGGCGCGGGCGTGTCCGAGCATCTCTTCCACCAGGCGGTCGATGCGGCGGGCTGCCCGTTCCATCGCGGCCAGATCCCGCTCGACGTCGGCGCCCAGCGTCCGGCCGCGATCCTCGCGCAACACCTGAAGGTGAGTCGCGATGGTGGTCAGCGGCGACCGCAGGTCGTGGCCGGTCATCGTGATGAATCCGCGCAACTCGGCCTCACGTCGGCGCAGGTCGCGCTCGACGTCGGCGCGGCGTCGCTTCCGGTACCAAACCCGCCGGGCGGTGACAGCCGCTGAGGTGGTGATCATGGCGTTCATATCGGCTCCTTGACGACGACTCGCCGGTCGTGGCTCGCGACCTGACCACATCGTGTGTCACCGGCCACCGCGGGGTCATCCACCTGCGGCGGCGTCACCGGGCCGTCGTGTACCGACGTGGTTGTACACCGGGCGGGGCGCCGCCGAACACCTGCGCGGGTCTGCCGGCGCGGTCGAGAATCCTCGGTATGGAAAGCCCCGCCGTGGACGTCGCGACCATCCGCATCGTGCTCGCCGATGACGAGCCGCTCGTCCGAGCCGGTATCGCGATGTTGCTGTCGGTGCAGCCAGACATGGAAGTGGTGGGTGAGGCCGCCGACGGCCTGGAGGCGGTAGCGCTTGCCCGGGAACTCCAGCCGGACATCGTGATCATGGATCTGCAAATGCCGAATCTGGACGGGGTCGGTGCCACGCACCGGCTTACCGCGGACGACTTCGCGGCCGACCAGAAGCACACCGTCAAGGTTCTCGTGTTGACTACGTTCAGCAACGACGAACAGGTGTACGCGGCACTACGAGCGGGTGCGTCGGGGTTCCTGCTCAAGAGCGGCGTTCCCACCGACCTGGCCAGTGCGGTACGGGAGATCCACGCCGGGAACGCATACCTCCATCCCGCGGTGACCCGTAGCGTGATAGCCGACCTGACCCATCGCCCGGGCCCGTCGCCGCGGACACCGGGTTTGCTGGACCGGCTCACCCCACGGGAACGCGAGATCCTCCAGCTGATGGCGCACGGCCTGCCCAACCGGGAGATCGCCGAGCGGCTTTTCCTGGCCGAGGCAACGGTCAAGACCCACGTCTGCCGAGTGATCATGAAACTGGGTGTCGACGACCGTACTCAGGCCGTCGTGCTGGCGTACCGGAACCAATTGGTCGAGCTTCCTTGACGCCGAACCCCCGCACAGCAGTGTGAACCGTGCTCCAGGCCGAGTGCTCGTTGACACTCCCTAAAACCTACTTAACCTATAGGCTATAAGGTGATGTTGAGCTGAGGAGGGTGTCGATGGATCTGCAACTGGCCGGCAAGAGGGCCCTGGTGACCGGGGGCAGCCGCGGGATCGGACTGCGCATCGCGCGGTCGCTGCTCGCCGAGGGCGCCGACGTGGCGATCGCCGCGCGCGACGGTGAACGGCTGGCCAAGGCCGCCGCCGAGCTGGCGGCTGCGGGCCATCCGGGGCGGATCGTCACCGCGCAGCTCGACACCGGCGACGACGCGTCCGTGCGGGCCGGCGTGCAGCGGGTCCGCGAGCAACTCGGCGGCATCGACATCCTGGTCAACAACGCGGCGGTGCCCGGCGGCGGCCAGGGTGGCCCGATCACGCCGTCGCAGACCACCGACCAGCAGTTCGTCGACGCGGTCAACGTCAAGGTGCTGGGCTATCTGCGCACCGCCCGGGCGGTGGCGCCCGACCTGATCGCCCAGGGCTGGGGACGGATCATCAACATCTCCGGCCTGGCCGCCCGGCTCAGCGGCGACTTCGTCGCGACCGCCCGCAACATCGGCGTGGTCGCGCTCACCAAGAACCTCGCCGACGAGCTCGGCCGGCACGGCATCAACGTGACGGTCGTGCACCCGGGCGCCACGGTCACCGAGCGCACTCCGGCGCTGATCGCGGCGGCCGCCGAGCAGTGGGGCGTCACCGTCGAGGAGGCCGAGCGGCGCCGGGCCGAGCGGACGGCGATCGGCCGCGAGGTGACCGCGGAGGAGGTCGCCGACGTGGTGACGTTCCTCGCCTCGCCGCGCAGCGTCGCCATCACCGGCGACGCCGTCACGGTCGGCGGCGGCCTGATCGGCCCCATCCACTACTGACCCCGCGAGGGGGCGTAGCAACTCGGCCGGTGCCGTACATGTACCCCCTGGATGCACCCGGCATCCGGATCGTGGGGCACCTGAATGACCGCAAGAAGCAGTGAACGGCTGTACGCGCTGGATGGAATGCGCCTGCTGTGCGCGCTGGCCGTGGCGGGCTACCACTTCGGCGACTCGTGGCGGCTGGACGGCGTCCACCGCCCGATCCATCACCTCCCGGACGCGGCGCCGGTCCTGATCTACGGCTTCCTGGGCGTGGAGTCGTTCTTCCTGATCAGCGGCTTCGTGATCCTGATGAGCGGCTGGGGGCGAACCCTGCGCGGGTTCGCCGCCTCCCGCGCCGCCCGCCTCTACCCGGCCTTCTGGGCGTGCGTGCTGATCACGACGGCGGTGAGCGCTCTGCTGCCGATCGAGGGCGGGCTGCCCTTCGGCGGGCCGCCCGACTCCACCGACGTGCTGGTCAACCTCACCATGCTCGCGGAGCCGTTGAACACGCCGATGGTCGACACCGTGTACTGGACGCTCTGGTGCGAGCTGCGCTTCTATCTGATCGTCGCGTTCCTCGTCGCCGCCGGCCTCACCGACCGGCGGGTGAAGGGCTTCGCCACCGGCTGGCTGCTGGCCGCGATCGTGCTGCCCTACTTCCCCGGCGCCGCACTGACCCAGGTGGTCATGCCGGACTTCGCGCCGTACTTCATCGCCGGGATGACGATGTTCCTGCTCCGCCGGAACCCCCGTGACCTGTGGTCCTGGGTGCTGCTGGCCGCCTGCTGGCTGCTGAGCCAGGAACGGGTGCACACCCGCGCGCTGAGCCTCGACCCCGGTTTCCGGGTGCCCGCCTGGCCGGCCCATGTCATCATCACCGTCGTCTTCTTGCTGCTGCTCGTCATCGCGCTCGGCGCCACCGACCGGTTGCGGCTGGGCTGGCTGGCGACGGCCGGCGCGCTGACCTACCCGTTCTACCTGCTCCACCAGCGTGCCGGTTACAGCCTGATCCGCACCGTCGCGACCGCAACCGGCGCGGATGCCGCCTTCGTCATAGCCGGGACCGTGCTGGTGCTGCTGGGTGTGGCATGGGCGGTGCACCGTGTCGTCGAGCGGCCACTGGCTCCGGTGCTCAGAAGATTTCTGAGCCGGCCGCCGAAAGAACATGTAGCAGCGCCGCCGCGGCCGAACATGAGCAGGATATGAAGCATCCACCCGCGGACGTCGAGGCCGCCTTCCGGGAGTTGTTCGAGGCGGCGTACGACGATCTGCTCTGCTTCGTCGAGCGCCGTACCCACCTGGCTGTCGCCGACGACGTGGTGGCCGAGGTGTTCCTGACCGCGTGGCGCCGTTTCGACGACGTGCCCGCCTCGTTGAGCGACGCCCGTGCCTGGCTGTTCACCGCCGCGTACAACGTCCTGCGCAACCGGCAGCGCAGTGATCAACGGCAGCAGAGCCTCGCCCTGCGGATCCTGCGCGAGCCGGGCGCACCCGGGCACGCTGAGGACGACGCCGTGGTCGCCCGCGTCGATCTGGCCCGGGCCTGGAACCGGCTGCCGCTCAAGGACCAGGAGGCGCTCACGCTCACCGTCTTCGAGGGCCTCACCGGTGCTCAGGCCGCCACGCTGCTGAACATCTCCCGTCCCGCGTTCAGCCTGCGGCTGATCCGCGCCCGCCGGCGTCTGCGCCATCTGCTCCGCCCGCACCTCGACGTCTCGATGCCCGCACCCGCCCCGGCAGCAGGAGCCACCCCATGACGAACGACCGCACCCTCGACCAGGCACTGCGTCACGCGGCCGTCCCGGTGGACGCCCGCGCGCACCGGCCGGCCGCACAGAATCTGCTCGACGAGATCCTGCGCAGCGATCCCACCGTCCTCGCCGGCCCGGCGGCGATGTCCAGGCCACGCCGGCGCCCGCGGCTGATGCTGGCCGGAGCGGCGCTCGCCCTGGCAGCCGCCGCCGTGTTCACCGTCACCACGGTCAGTACCGATCGCGCGTACGCATCCTGGACCACCGATCCGAGCCCCCTGCCCGCCACCGATGCGCAGAGCATCATGAGCGCATGCCTGCCCTCCTCCGGCGCAGCGGGCGCGCGCGTCGCCATCGGGGAACGGCGCGGGGAGTACGCGTACGTCACCGTCCTCACCGCCGACGGCAACGTCACCTGCTTCCGTGATCACGATGGCCGGGTCAGCGAGACCAGTGTCCTCGCCGCACCCGCCGACGCCGCGCGCCTCGGTGCCGCCGGCATCGATCTGTACGCCTGGCCCCAGGTGCACACCGACGAGGGCTACGCCCGGCTGATGGCCGGTCGTCTCGGCTCTCAGGTCACCGCCGTCGAGATCACCGTCCGCCCCGGCGTCGTGGTCCGGGCCACGGTGACCGGCGGATTCTTCGCCGCCTGGTACCCGGAGGGGCTGGCCGAGTCCGCCGAGAACAACACCTCGCTGACGCTCCGGCTGGCCGACGGTCGCACCGTCGCCGGCCTGACCGCCCGGGGCCTGATGGAGGAGCCCAAGCTGGACTGACCTGACCCACGGCGGGTTTTATGTACCTTTAGCCCCAATCTGCTCCCGCGTCGGCTCCGAATCCCCAGGACAGGGCCATCTCCGACGATGGCCCGCGATTGCAGGGGGATTCACATGTTCGACATCAACCGCCGCCGGGCCGGGGGCACCGGTGCGTTCCGGCGCTGGGCTGTCCCGGTCTCTGTCGCCGCGATCGTCATGGCGGCCGGGGGTGGCGCCATCGCCAAGGCCGCGCACGCCGCCGAGTCCGGCGGCCGGGGCCCCAACGAGTACGGCATGACCATGGGCAGCCACGCCGGGCACTCGTCGAGTTTCACCTACACCCACGGCTTCTACTGCGACACGCACGTCGCCGCGGCCTCGACCACCGGCTGCGAGGCGGGCGAGGCGGCCGAGGTGGCGCCGGCCAAGCACGTCGACCCACTGTTCATCACGGTGCCGCTCGGGTTCACCGCCAAGGGCCTGGACTGCCCGGACAAGCTCACCTGCGTCGACCATCCGATGAACCTGGACATGACCCGGCTGGCCGCGGCGCTGGCCCCGGTCTACAAGACCACTCCGGAGAAGCTGACGCCGGCGCTGCGCAACTTCACCACACCGGGGCACGACCACTTCATCGGGACCAAGGCCGAGGGCAAGGCGGAGTGGTGGGATGTCCGGGTGGTCGGCGTGACCGACCCGGCAACCTACCGGGCCGTCCAGCAGCACCGGAGCTGGACCTACCTGCACGGCCTGATCAAGGCCAAGAACAAGCACGTGGTCGGGCCGATCCCGACCAACATGTTCCTGTTCTTCGCCGCCCGCTGACGGCATCTCGACGGTGCGCCGGGGACAACGTCCCGGCGCACCACCCCTCGCTCAGCCCACGGTGACGCTGATCGTGTGCCAGCCGGTCGCCCCGTCCGGGAACGGGGTAGCCCGGGTCTCCGGCTGCACCGCGCCGCTCCTGTCGGTGGCGCGCACCGCCAGCGAGTGCGGCCCGGCGGTCGCCTTCCAGCTGAACCGCCACTGCGTCCACGTGTCGACCGAGGCGGTGGGCAGCAGTTCCGCCTTCGCCCATGGCCCGCCGTCGACGCTGATCTCGACGGCCGCGATCCCGCGCCGCTGGGCCCACGCGACACCGGCCACGGTCACCGTGCCCGCTTCGACGCGGGCGAACGGTTTGGGCTTGTCGATCCGCGACGCGGTCTTCACCGTTCCCTGCTGCCCCCAGCCGCGTTCGACCCAGTACGCGTCGAACCGATCAAAAGTGGTCAGCTCCAGCTCGGTCACCCACTTGCAGGCACCCGCGTACCCGTACAGGCCAGGGGTCAGCATCCGCACCGGGAAACCGTGCTCGAGCGGCAACGGTTCACCGTTCATCCCGACGGCGAGCATCGTGTCGCGGCCGTCGAGCGCGGTCGCCACGGGCGTGCCGATCGTCATGCCCTCGACCGAGCGGGCCACGATCTGGTCCGCACCGCTCCGCACGCCGGCCTCCTCGAGCAGCGCGGCGAGGGGCACGCCGAGCCACCGCGCGGTGCCGATGTAGGGGCCTCCGACCTCGTTGGACACGCAGTTGAGGGTGATGTCGCGTTCGATCAGCGGCCGGCGCAGCAGATCCGCGAGCGACAACTCGATCTGCCGGTCGACCATCCCGTGGATCTTCAGCCGCCACGTCGACGGATCGACGCGAGGCACGGTCAGGGCGGTGTCGACGCGGTAGAACTTCGTGGCCGGGGTGGTGAAGTCCGCCGCGATCCCAGGGGGCAGCGGTTTCGCCGGATCGGCGGCCCCGGGAAGCCGGATCGCCTCCCGGGACTTGCCGGCCGCACTTTCGCGCTGACCGGAAACGGCCAGACCGGTCGCCTCCACCACGGCGGCGCCGGCCGCCAGCAACGACAGGCGAAGAACCAACCGACGATCAACCCCATTTTCCCGTACGTCCGCGGCACCCCGCCGATCGCGCAGCAGCCACCACAGCGCCAGCCCGGCCACAGTCGCCCCGAACCCGGCCGGGACCGTGTCCAGCACGGTCCCGGCCGGTCGGGACAGTGCGGCGGCCGCCCCCGCCACACCGAGCACACCGGTGCCCACCGGGATCGCGGCCCGCCACTTCGTCGCCGCGATCCCGGTGGTCGCGGCCAGCAGGATCAGGACGAGGCCGATCACGCCGAGCAGCACGGGCTTGTCGTGGGTGCCCAGCTCCCGTACGGCGAGTTCTTTGATCGGGGTGGGGGTGGCATCGATCACCGCGCCACCCACCGCGACCAGCGGCCCCGCACCGGGCCGGACCGCGGCCGCGAGCAGTTCCGCGGCCGCGATCCCGGAGGCCGCCGCGGCGATCCCGCAGATGGCCCCACGCAGCCGGCTCATCAGCTCTTCGGCATCAGGACGGAATCGATGATGTACACGTTCGCGTTCGCGGTCTGCACGTTCCCGCACACCACCGACGCGCTGTCCGCGCCGACCTTGAAGTCCTCGCCGCTGCCGGTCACCGTCAGGTCCTGGCCCTGCAGCGTCTTGTGCGTGCCGGCCAGGTCCTGCGGGGTCAGCTTCCCGGGCACCACGTGGTAGGTCAGGATGCTGGTCAGCGTCTTCTTGTCGGCGAGGACCTTGTCGAGGGTGGCCTTCGGGATCTTCGCGAACGCGTCGTTGGTCGGCGCGAATACGGTGATCCCGTCCGCGGAGTTGAGCGAGTCGACCAGGCCGGCCTTCTTGACCGCGGTGACCAGCGTGGACAGCAGCGGGTTGCCGGAGGCGGCGGTGGCCACCGGCACCTTGCCCATCGCCTCGAAACTGCCCGCGTTCGCCGGGTCGGTCGGCACCGCCGCACACCCCGGGCCGAAGCTCACCATGTCGGTGCTCATGCTCGGGGCCATGCTGGGCGCCGCCGAGGTCATCGTCGGCGCCGCGGCCGTCGCCCCGCCACTGCTGCTCTCGTCGGTGTCACTGCCGCAGGCCGCCAGGGAGATCGCGAAAACGGTCGCCGCGGCCAGGGCGGTGAACTTCGTTGCACGCATGATTTTGCTCCTCTTTATCGGGACTTACACCGATGATTCGGAGCCGACCGTGCCGCGGATTGGTGGAATCTCCGATCGTTTTCACGTCGGCCACGGTTCGACCGGGAGTCGCGTCCGATGCCTTCGTGATGATTCGGAGCCGACGGATCACCAGATGGGTCCGACCGAGAACTGCGAGCAGGTCGAAGGCGACACCCGCCAAGGTGCTCGCGAGGCTTCACGACCGGAACGACTCGGTGGTCGACAAGGGCGACCTCAGGCCGCGGACGGGCTATCGGCGCCAGGTACGGGTGACGGTGTCCGTCACGTTGCCGGCGCGGTCGTAGGCTCGCAGGCGTACGTGAATCGTCTTGCCGTATTTCTTGGTGTCGACGGCGAAGCTGTAGCTCGCGGTGCGGTCCCGCGCGACCACCCTGCCGTTGATCAGCAGCTCCACCCGGCTGATGCCGTTGCGATCGGTCGCCGAGGCGTGGACCTTGACCGTGCCCTTGACCTTCGCCCTGTTCTTCGGCGCCCGGGTGACGGTGAGCTTCGGCCGGGTGTTGTCGACGATGACGGTCTGGTAGACGGTGGTCCAGTTGCCCGAGGTGTCGGCGACCTGCCAGCCCAGGCGCTGGATGCCGTCGCTGCCGAGGGAGAACGGCACGGTGTACGGCGCGTCGGAGCCGGCCATGGCTTGCTGCTGACCCTGGGCCAGCACCCAGGCGATGTCGGACTGGTCGTCGAACCGGACCGTCGACAGGACGCCGGAGCCACGCACCAGCGCGTTGGGCTCGGGGCTGATGGAGACCAGGCGCGGCGGCGTGGCGTCGACCGTGACCGGGTATGTCGTGACGGTCTGGTTACCGGCCCGGTCCCAGGCGCGGAGCTCGACAGTGGTGGACCGCTGGACGTCGCCAAAGTCGTACTCCAAGTGGCTGCCGGTCCCGCGGAGCGCGCCGTCGACCCACCACTCGATCCGGTCGACGCCGGCCGGATCGGTCACCGATCCGATCAGGATCTGCTTACCGCGTCCGACGATGTGGGGCCGCTGCGAGGAGGTGATCGACGCGGTCGGGGCGGTGTTGTCGATCTGAAATAGGCGGTTGTAGACGGTGGTGTTCCCGGCGTGGTCCTCGACCGTCACCCGTACCGCGCCGGTCTGACCGGGCGTGGTGGTGTCCCACCGCAGGTTCCAGGGAGCCGCGGTGGCCTGGCTGATCTCCTGGCCGTCGAGTGAGGTCACCACGATGCGGGCGGTGTCCGCCGACACCTGGTCCGGGGTCAGGGTGGTGACACCGCCGACGTACGCGTTGTCCGCGAGCGAGAGGATCGCCGTCGGAGCGGTCTTGTCGACGTGCACGCGGGTGGTGCGCGCACCGGTGTTGTGGGCGCGGTCCTCGACGCGGACGGTGACGTCCACATCGGTGTCGTCCGGAATGTCAGCCAGGTACGCCGCGGCGACGAACTCCCCCTGGTAGCGGCCGAAGCTGTTGCGATAGATCCCGTTGACCAGGATGTCGAGCCGCATGACCTCGACGTCGTCACTCACGACGGGCCGGAAGAGGGTGTGCGGACCGATCAGCTGACCCTCGGTCAGGCCGGTCTGCGAGACCACCGGCGGTGTGGTGTCGCCGGCAGCGGCCGGACCCGGCGCCGCGAAGAGAAGAGCGGCGGCGATCACCGCGGAGGCAGCGGCACGTAACGCGATCAACTAGCTGTCCTTCGGGGCTTTTGCCAGCGGAGATGCGCCTGGACTCTAGGCGAGTCGATCAACCTGGTCGACCCCGGGCCCTGATGTCAAGGCCGATACGGCATCGTTGCAACGGTCCGGTCTCGACTTGCAAGATCGATCGGCGTACAGTGCCTGCACTACATCGACTCTGAGTGCGGGGAAACATCGATGGGCAAGGCACGCTCCGCGACGCTCGCTGCGATCGTCGCGACCCTGATCGCTGCCGGTGGGACGCCGGCCTACGCCGAGGACGTCCCGGACGTCACCGCACCGGTCGGGCGCTACCAGCTCGACTTCACCAACCTCTGGGACGGCCAGGGCGCCACGCTGACCGCCCTGGAGGTCTCCGACGACGTCTCGGCGCAGTCGGACATCACCCAGTACGTCGAGTGGGGGGACGGCAACTTCTCGTACCTGGACGGCGATGAGAAGTCGGAGTGGCACCGGTACTTCAACCCCGGCTCGTACACCGTGAAGGTCCGGGTCACCGACCGGGCGGGCAACTCGTCGGCCGGTGTCTTCGCCGACACGTCCACGGTCACCGTGGTGAAGACCCCCGGCACCTTCAAGATCGTCAACAAGATGGTCTGGATCGGCGACCCCGCGACCGTCACCCTGGCCGACGTCCCCAGCGATGTGACCAAGGTGCGGATCTGGTGGGGCGACGGCAAGGAGTCCACGGTCAGCCGGACGACCCGGGAGGTCAAGCACTACTACACCAGCCAGACGACCTGGTCGGTCAGCGTCATGCTGACCAACGCGGCGGGCGAGACGTACGGCCGGGAGATCGGCGACATCAACACCGCGTACGACGAGAGCGCCCCGCAGGTCTGGCTGACCAAGCCCAGGAAGCCGGCGTACGTCTCGTCCTGGCGCACGATCAACGGCACGGTCCGTGATCGGGGCCGGGGGACGACCGCGGTGGGCGCCGCCTTCATCGAGCAGCGCGGCAGCCGCTGGTACTACTACACCGGCAAGAAGTGGGTGAAGGCCACGTCACTCAACCAGGCGCTGAAGAAGACCAGGACGATCGCGGTCCGCCCGACCGCGAAGAACACCTGGAAGATCAAGATCAAGGGCCTGAAGAAGGGCACCCTGTACGTCTTCTACGCGGCGGTCGACAAGAACGGCAACCAGTCGGAGTCGAAGGTCAAGAAGCAGAAGCTGACCCGCTGATCCGGCAACCCGGCCGGATGAACAGCGCCTAAGACGCCGAAACCGGGGCGAAACGGATAGTTACCGTGCGTGGGTGACTACCAAGAGAGTTCGTAGAGTCCTGGCGGCCTTGATCGGGCTGCTCACCCTGTCCGTCGCCACCCCCGCGCACGCCGCCCCCCAACCGGGGCTCGCGGGTTCCGACCCTGCCCGGCGGGCGGTGCCGGGGGTGGACGGACTCATCGCCCTCCGTCCGGACGGGAAAGTCTTCGCCACCGTGAGTGACGACGCGGTGCGTCTGTGGACCACCGCGACGGGTCGGCGTGCCGGAGCGCCGCTCGCCGAGGGCGCCGGGCCGATCTACTCGATCGCGTTCAGCTCGGACGGCAAACTGCTGGCGGTCGCCGGTGACCGTGGGGTGTCGCTGTGGGATCCGGCCACCGGGAAGCCGTCCGGGCCGCCGCTGACCGGCCATGCCGGGCCGGTGCGCTCGGTGGTCTTCAGCTCCGCGGGGCCGCTGATGGCCACGGCGGGCGACGACGGCACGGTCCGCCTGTGGAATTCCAGGACCGGGATTCTGGTACGCACATTGAACGGTCACGCCGGCGCCTTGCAGTCGGTCGTCTTCAGCCGGGACGGGAGCCGCCTGGCCACCGCCGAAGCCGGCGACACCGTGCGACTGTGGCAGACCGGCACCGGCCGGCCCATCGGTGAGCCGCTTACCGTGAGCCCCGGCCCGGTGTACGCGATGAGCTTCAGCCCCGACGGGCACCTCTTCGCCGCCTCCGGTGGTGGCAACGCCGTCCGGCTGTGGAACCCGGCCACCGGCGCACCCGCGGGCGAGCCCCTCGTCGCCGGCTCCGGGCCGGTCTACACGCTCACCTTCAGCCTCGGCCGCAAGCTCCTGGCCACCTCGTCCGGCGGCGACAACACGGTGCATCTGTGGAACACGGTGACCCGCCGGCCGGTCGGCGCGCCACTCGCCGGTCACACCGGACCGGTGCGCGCCATGCGGTTCAGCAAGAACGGAAAGCTGCTGGCCACCGGCAGCGACGACGGAACCGTGCGGCTGTGGGACCCGGCCACCGGGAGCCTCGAAGGCGCACCGCTGACCGGGCACGCCGGCCGGGTCTGGGCGGTCCGGATCACCCCGAACGGCAAACGGGTGATCTCCGCGGGCGCCGACGGCAAGGTCCGCCTCTGGCGGGTCCCCAAGCGCAACCCGGCCTGACCCGGAGCGGAACAGAAAGCGGGCGGGCTCCTCGCCGGACCCGCCCGCTTATCGGGCATCATCATTGACCGTGACCGAAGGTAACAGTCGGCTCAGCCGACGCACCCTGGGCAAACTCGCGGTGGGAGCCGGTTTCGGCGCCGCCACCTATGGCGGCTTCCGGGCCGCCTCGGCGGACACGACGTCGGACACGGCGGCCGCCACCTGGAAGGCAACGGGGACCGCCGTCCCGGCCCTGTCCTCGTTCGACAGCACCATGAAGTCGTTCATGCAGGCGCGGAACATCACCGCCGGCCAGCTC
Organism: Actinoplanes ianthinogenes; assembly: GCF_018324205.1. Taxonomy (NCBI): domain Bacteria; kingdom Bacillati; phylum Actinomycetota; class Actinomycetes; order Micromonosporales; family Micromonosporaceae; genus Actinoplanes; species Actinoplanes ianthinogenes. The sequence continues at coordinate 4,526,273 of NZ_AP023356.1, read as the reverse complement.
GCCGTGACCTACAAGGGGCGGCTCGTGCTCGCCCGGGGATACAAGTGGAGTGCCGACACCGCGCTGAACGTGCAACCCACCTCGCTGTTCCGGGTGGCCAGCCTGTCCAAGTCACTGACCGCGGCGGCCATCGTCAAGCTGGTGCAGGACGGCAAGCTGACGCTGACCACCAAGGTGGGCAGCATTCTCGACCTGACGCCGCCCGCGGGGCAGACCCGCGACCCGCGCCTCGCGAACGTCACGTTGTGGCAGGTGCTCCAGCACACCGGCGGCTGGGACTCGAGCGTCACCCCGGACCCGCAGTGGAATGACCGGGTGGTCGCCAAGGCACTGGGTGTGCCGATGGAGCTGTACCCGAAGGACGTCATCAAGTACATGTCCGGGCAGCTGCTCGACTTCACCCCGGGCACCAAGGTCGCCTACTGCAACTTCGGGTACAACCTCGCGGGCCGGGTGATCGAGGCGGTCAGCGGGCTTCCGTACGCGACGTACGTGCAACAGAAGCTGCTGACCCCGCTCGGCATCACCCGGATGGCGCAGGGCTGGAGCATCGCCAAGCACACCGGCGAGGTGCCGTACGTGTCGAAGTACACCGGCACCACCGTGCTGAACGAGACCGGCGATGTCGTGCCGGCCCCGTACGGCTCGTTCAGCATGCGGGTGATGGACGCGCACGGCGGCTGGATCGCCTCGGCCGTCGACATGGTGCGCTGGGCGTCGATGTTCGACAAGGCCGGCACGGTGCTCGGCAGCACCGCGCTGGGCCAGGTCTTCAAGACGCCGAGCCTCGGCGTCAACCCCGACGGCTGGTACTACGGTCTCGGCTGGGCGGTGCGACCGGTGACCACCGGCGGGACCGGCCGCAACACCTGGCACGTCGGCAGCATGCCCGGCACGTACACGCTGCTGGTGCGTACCTATCACGGAATGAGCTGGGCAGCGCTGTTCAACCAGCGTGACGACGCCTCCGGGCTGGGCTACGGCGACATCGACGCGCAGCTCTGGACGGCGGCCGGCAAGGTCACCGCCTGGCCGACGAACAACCTGTACTCGACCTACTTCTAGAGGGACGCGGGCGGCTCCGGCCGCCCGCGTCGCTACTCGGTGAAGGCTGTCGCCGGACTTGCCTTTGACATCGCACCCGGTTCGACGTGACGGTCTAGTTGCGACGGGAGTCAGGTCGTGCTGAGGGCAGCGGCGCCGAAGGAGACCGAGAAGCGTTTGCACCAGATGCTGACGCTGCGGAACTCCGCGGGATCGACGCCGGCCGGTATCGCGTAGACCTGGTCGCCGTGGTTGCCCTTGAGGCGGCCGAGTTCCCGGTACTCGCCGTCGTCGAAGACGCGCCAGCCCGCGGCGCCCGCGCGGACCGGTTGGTCGGTGAGCCAGACCCGCAGGTCGGGGCCGTCGGTGGTGTCCAGGCCGACCAGTTCGAGTTGGTGACTGCCGTCGGCGTTGCGGACGATCCGCGCGGTGCCGGTGGTGTCGTGCTCGTGGGTGACGAAGCTGCCCTGCGCCACCACGGTCGCGACCGGCGCCGCCGGCGCGGAGGCGGAGGCGGACGCGGACGCGGCGGTGGCCGGGGGCGCGGAGGCCGGGACCGCCAGGGAGTCGGTCACGGTGGTGTCGGTGAACAGCCGCCACGGCTGGAACCAGTAGAGCGCTCCGACGCCGAGCACGGCGGCGACGATCCAGGTGGCCGGCTTGGTGAGAAGTCTGCGGATCACGGGTTCCAGTCAACCGAGAGCCGGACGGGTACGACAGGCGGTGCGCGCTTACGAACCGCTTACGGACCCGTCCGGCCGGCGACGGTCAGAACCGCGTGTGGGTCATCGTGTACCAGGTCGGGATGATCATGGTCAGGATCAGCACCGCCAGGACCGCGAGGGCGACGAGCGCGCGCCGGGTGGTGAGCGGCTCCGGGGCGATCGGCCGGTGGCGCGACCGGCCCACCGCGATGAACGCCGAGACCCCGCCCAGCAGCAGGTTGACCGGGATCAGCGGGTACTCGCCGCGGATCAGGTGGAAGCCGGCGGCCAGGAGCATGGTCAGAGCCAGGCCGGCGGCGGCGAGCGGGACCAGCCTCGGTGCGACCCGGGTGATGGCCGGCAGGATCAGGCCGAGGCCGCCGAGCAGTTCGGCGACCCCGATGACGACGATCAGGGGCTGGGGCACCGCGGCGTACCAGGCGACGGCGCGGGGGGCGTCCGCGTACAGGGCCGCGTCGTAGAGCAGCACCTTGCCGAAACCGCTGCCGGCGAAGAAGAAGCCCCAGAGGATCTGGAGCGTCCAGAGCACGCCGTTGCGGGTCACGCGCAGCTCGCGGCGCTGGGTCGGGACGCTGATGTTCGTGGTCATGGTGTGTCTCCCGGACGAGGGTGGCTGAGGACTTCAGCGTCTCGTCCGGGAGTACGGGTCCACATCCGTGGTCACCACGGAACCGGCCACCGAGGGTGGCCGGGTGTCACTTGACGAACGTGAGGTACTGGTACGCCGTCCAGGTGGTGGTGTTCAGGCTGTCGCCGGAGCCGCCCTTGACGTACGCGGTGCGCACCCGCAGCTTGGCCCCGATCAGCTTGGCGCCGTTCAGGTACAGCCCGTCGTTGGCGGCGAAGTAGCCCGAGTCCAGGGTCTTCCACTTGCCCTTGGTGTAGAGCTGGACCGAGATGTAGACCTTCCGCGTGGCGCCGCCGGTCATCGACGTGTAGAACCGCGCGTCGTTCTTGACGTGGAAGTACCGGTACTTCTTGCTGCCGATCTTCGCCGTCTTGTAGTACCCGGACACCTTCAGCGACAGGTTGACCTTGGTGCCGACCGTCGCCGTCACGGTGCGCGGCGCGTACCGCGCGTCGCCGGTGAACACCGCGGACAGCGTGGTGTCACGGGTCAGCCGGACACTCGCCGTGAGGTTGCCGGAGCTGTTCACGGTGCCGCGCTTGACCAGAACCCTGGCCTGGTCGGCGCCGGCCGGGTCGGCCCAGATCTCCACGGTCCGGTTCTTGTAGGTGGCGCCGAGGTGCGCGGTGAACGACACCGTCTGGCCGTACGCGTAGACCTTGCCGCCGTTGGTCAGCGTCAGGGCCGGGGTGACCCGGGAGACCGCGATCGCCTTGGTCGCCGCCGCCGCGGTGTGCGTCTTGTCGCCGGCGTACGCGACCCGGTAGGTCACCGTGCCGCCGGCCGGCGGGGTGTCGGTGACCGAGAACGAGCCGTCGGATCCGACCGGCCGGGTGCCCAGCGCGAGGCCGGTCGGGTGCTCCAGGTCGATCCGGGTGACCGACACCGTGAGCCCGGACGGCAGGGCCAGCGGCGAGGCCAGGGTGCCGGTGATGGTGAGCGGCTTGGCCCGGGGCGCCGAGGACGGCCCGGCGAGCGTCACGGTGGACGCGGTCCGGGAGACCAGGATCGACGCCCTGCCGGTGCCCGGTAGCAGGGTGCCACTGCCGGCGTAGGCGAACTCGTAGCCCCACGTGCCCTCCTCGTCCGGCGCGGTGCCGGTGAAGGAGAAGTTCTGGTCCGCGTCGACCGTGACGGTGCCCAGCACCGCACCGGCGCGGGAGACCGTGAGCGAGTCGCCGGCGTGCGAGTACCCCTGCGAGGTCAGCCGGCCGGTGATGGTGATCGCCGCGCCGGGAACCGCCGTGGTCGGACCCCAGAGGGTCACCGTCGACGCGGCGCGTTCCACCCGGACCGAGGCGGTCGCCGTGGACGGCAGGTGGGAGTCGTCACCGGCGTACGAGACCTGGTAGGTCGCCACGCCGTCGGCCGGCGGGGTGTCGGTGAAGCTGAACGAGCCGCCGGCGCCGACCGTGGCGTTGTCCAGCGCGGAGCCGCCGCGGGAGATCGCCACCACGGTGCCCGCGGGCAGCGACAGCGACGACGTCAGGGTGCCGGTGAGGGTGACCGGCGCACCCGGGACCGCCGCCGGCGGAGCGCTGAGGGCGATCGTCGTCGGCGAGTGTTTCGTGTCCGTGTAGGTGTTGAGCCGGAACACGGTGCCGTTGGCCGAGACGGCGAACAGGCGGTCGCCGTCCGGCTCCCAGGCCACGCCCTTGTCCAGTCCACGCCCGTTGTTCGAGGAGGTGAGCGAGGTGATCAGCTCGCCGGACCGGGCGTAGACGTGCACGCCCGGCGACGACACACCGTGGCTGACCCCGGCGATGGATCCGTCCGGCCCGAAGTCCACCGCGTAGGAGTAGTCCTGGAACGGGAGCGACTTCGACGTCGCCAGGTCACTGGTGTTGCGCAGGGTGACCCCGTAGTAGCCCGGGGAGACCGTGGCGATCTGATCGCCGTCCGGAGAGATCGCCAGGTCGGTTTCCTGACCGCCGGCGGCCGCGACCGCCACCTCGGTGACGGTGTCCCCGGACGCGTCGAGGACGGCCGTCTTCCCCATGGCGGCCACGCCGATCCGGTTCGGCTTGGCGGCGGAGGTGGCCAGTTCGGCGGCCGAGGTCCCGGTGTCGTACCGGTCCAGCTGCACGGCCGCGGTCTCGCCGGACGGGTCGATCGTGCCGAGCCGGCCGTGCAGGCCGGAGGCATACGAGAACCAGATCCGGTCGCCGGTGGCGGCCACGTCCGCCGGCACGAAGCCGAGCGGGTACGCCGCGATCTGCTCCAGGCTGGTGGTGTCCAGCGCGATGATCGCCTGCCCGGCACGGGAGGTCACGTAGAGCCGCGTCGCGTCCGGCGCCAGGGCCAGGTCCTCGGCGGTGCCGACCTGGGCGGCACCGAGCTGGTTCCCGCTGTAGTCGATCGCGACGACCTTGCCGGCGTCCGGGTCGCTGATGAAGATCCGGTCGTGGGCGCCGTCGACGAGCATGTCGCCGACCGACGTGACGGCGAGGACCGGGCTGGTGTCGGCCAGCGCCGGCGCGGCGGAGCCGACGGCCAGCGCGGTGGTGCCGGTCAGCACGGCGACGGTGGCCGCGCTGATCTTTCGGTTACCCATCGCGCGACGATATATCGGAGAACGCGAAAATGGATCATGCGAATGGACGAGTCGCACCCGCATCGTCGTAACGGTGAAGTCACGACGAGTGGAGGTAGGTGAGAATCGATCCGTGTACGAGCGATTACTGGCGTGGGCGCGCGGGCTGCCGCCCCTGGCGGTGGATCTCGGGCTGACGCTGATCGCGCTGGTCGCGCAGCTCGCCCCGTTCGCCTCCCGGGGCGGGCACTGGCCGCTCGCCGCGTACGCCGTCGCGGTCGCCGTGTCGGTTCCGGTCGTCTGGCGGCGGCGTGCGCCGTTCGCCGTGCTGCTGCTGACCGAGGCCGCCGCGGCCGGTTACGACCTCGTGGCCAGCGGCCCGCGGCAGCCGCTCTGGTACGGCGCGCTGATCGCCATGTTCACCGTGGCCGCGCAGGCGCCGCGCTGGCAGCGGATCAGCGCCGTCGTGATCATCGGCTGGGGCGCCTTCATCCTGACCGGCTCGGTCGAGACGGCGGCCCGCGGCGCGCTGCTCTGGACCACCGCCTACGTGATGGGCCGGGCCTGGGCGAACCGCCGGGAGGAGGTGCGCACGTTGCGGGAACGGGCCCGCCACCTGGAACGGGAGCGGGAGCTGGAGGCCGAGCGGGAGCGGTCCCGGATCGCCCGGGACATGCACGACATCCTGGCGCACGCGGTGAGCATCACGATCGCACAGGCGGAGGCGGGCCCGGTGGTGATGAAACAGGGCCCCGCGCGTACCGAAGAAGCCTTTGACGCGATCGCCGCGGCCGGGCGGGAAGCGATGGCCCAGCTGCGCAGGATCCTCGGCGTCCTCGACGCCGGAGGCGAGGGCGCCCGCGCACCGCAGCCGACGCTCGCCGGGATCGCCGGCCTGGTGGCGAGCGTGTCCCAGGTCGGCGGCACCGCGGTGTCTCTGAACGTTCTCGGTCAGCCGGGCACGGTGACCCCGGACGCCGAGGTCGCCGCCTACCGGATCGTCCAGGAAGCCTTGACCAATGTGCTCAAACACGCCCGGGCCAGGACCGTGACGGTGACCCTCGACTGGCGCGGCGACGGGCTGGCCGTCACGGTGACCGACGACGGGCGGGGGCCGCAGCGGACGGCCGGGCCGGGGCAGGGGCACGGTCTGATCGGGATCCGGGAGCGCGCGGCGTCCTGCGGCGGCTCCGCGACGGCCGGTCCGGCGCCCGGTGGCAGGGGATTCCAGGTGCGGGCGACTCTGCCCGGCACATCTGTGGAGGTGGCCTGATGGGCATCCGGATCGTGGTGGCGGACGACCAGGAACTCGTCCGCGGCGCGTTCGCGATGATCCTCGACAACGAGCCGGACATGGAGGTCGTCGCCGAGGTCGCGGACGGCGCCGCGGCGATCGCGGCCGTCCGCGAGCACGCCCCCGATGTGCTGGTGCTCGACATCCGGATGCCCGGGATGGACGGCATCGAGGCCACCCGGCGGCTGCGCGGCGAGCCGGTCCGCGTGCTCATGCTGACCACTTTCGGCCAGGACGATTATGTGTACGACGCGCTCCGCGCCGGGGCGAGCGGCTTCCTGCTCAAGGACGTCCGGCGCGCCGAGCTGGTGCAGGCGGTCCGGGTCGTCGCCGCCGGCGAGTCGTTGCTGGCCCCGGCGGTCACCACCCGGCTGATCGAGACGGCGGTCCGCGGCCAGGCCCCGCCGGTCAAGCCGTGGACCGGCCTGGACCGGCTCACCCCGCGGGAGCACGAGGCGCTGCGGCTGCTCGGCCGCGGGCTCACCAACGCCGAGATGGCGGCCACCCTCGTGGTCAGCGAGCACACCGTGAAAACGCACGTCAGCAGCGTGCTCGCCAAGCTCGGCCTGCGGGACCGGGCGCAGGCCGTGGTGGCCGCGTACGAGTCCGGCCTGGTCGTCGCCGGGGAGCCGCCTCCCTCTGGAGAGTGAGACCGGAACCGCTCGCGGCGGCGATTCGCGCGGGCGTCGATTCATCGATGCTCGTTCCATGCCCGCCCGCAGCCTCCGCCTCCTGGTCCTGGCGCTCGTCGCCGTCGCCCTGACCGGCACTCCGGCCACCGCCGCCGTCCCGGCGCCGCCGATTCCGGCCGACCTCACCACCACCGACGTCAGCATTCCCACCCAAGACGGAAAAATCCTTTACGGTACGGTCTTCGCGCCCCGGAACGCCGCCCGCCCGCTCCCCGGTCTGGTCCTGGTGCACGGCTCCGGCAACGGCAAGCGCAGCGGCGTCCAGCCCGAGGCGATCGCCTTCGCCCGGCAGGGGATGGCGGTTCTCGCCTACGACAAGCGCCCGCTCGACCAGCCGGTGTACTCGCTGCTCGCCGACGACGTGATCGCCGCGACCGGCGTGCTGCGCCATCAGCCCGGAGTGCGGCCGGACGCGGTCGGCCTGTGGGGGATCAGCGAGGGCGGCTGGGTCATGCCGATCGCGGCGAGCCGGTCGAAGGAGATCGCCTTCCTGGTCCTCGCGTCCGCTCCGGGCCTGAGCCCGCTGCGCGTGCAGAACTGGAACATGCGCAACAAGCTGGCCGGCGCCGGGGTGACCGGAGCGCTCCGCGACACCCTCTCGAACCGGTTCTACCGGCTCGCCGACGACGCCGGACTGTTCGCCGAGGCCGATCACGACCCGCGGCCGGCGCTGGCCGGCATCACCCAGCCGGTCCTCGCCGTGTACGGGACGGCCGACACCCAGGTGCCGCCGGCCGAGGGCGCCGCGGTGCTGCGCGACACCGTCCACGCGCCGCTGACCATCCGGTTCATCCCGGGCGCCGGGCACACCCTGCGGGTGCTGGACGCCGGCGGGATGTTCACCGACGCGCTGTTCCCGTCCTACCCGGACATCGTCGGTGGCTGGGTCCGCGCGATCGGCGCCGGCACTGTCCCGCCGTCCCGGATCGATCCGTCCCCGGCGCAGCGGGCGACCAGCGTCGACCTGGCGCCGTCGGCCTGGTGGGAGTCCTGGCCGGCGCAGCTCGCCGTGCTGGTCGTGATGGTGGTGGGCTTCCTGGCGTACCCGATCGTCGCGCTCGTCCGCCGGGTCCGCCGCCGTCCGGTGCCGGTCGCCCGTCCGGCCCGGGTCCTCGCGGTCACCGGCGCCACCGCGGTGCTCGGCTTCGTCGCCTACTTCGTCGCGGTGGCCGACAGCGCGAACTGGAAGGGCATCTCGCCCGGCCCGACGGTGGCCGGCCGTCCGGTGCTCTGGCTGGCGTTGCAGGCCGCCGCGCTGGTCACGGTGATCGCCACCGCCCTGACCGTCCACGCCTGGCGGGTCTCGCCCGCCGACCGCCCGCGCCAGAGCCTGCTGATCGTGGCCGGCGTCCTGTTCCTCCCCTGGGCCCTGTACTGGGGCCTCCTCCTTCCCTGAGAGGCAACGCCGATGCGCATCTGGATCACCCTTCTCGCCGCCCTCGCCGCCGCGCCGCTCACCGCGTGCGTCCACCAGGAGCAGACCGAGACCGAGACCCGCACCTACGACCTCACCGACCGGGCCGCCGCCGTGGTGGTCAGCAGCCTCGGCGGCCGGATCACCGTTACGGCTGGCGCCGGCGACACCGTGCACGTCACCGAGACCCTCCGGTACGCCGGGGCGCAACCCGCGCCGGAGCACCGGGTCGTCGGCACCGACCTCACCTTCACCTCGGGCTGCCAGGGCCACCGGGGCACCTGCGGCGTCGACTACCGGATCGAGGTGCCGGCCTTCTTCCGGGCGACGCTCGACAGCGACGGCGGCGCCGTCTCGGTCACCGGCCTCTCCGGCGAGCTCGACCTGACGTCCGGCGGCGGAGCGGTCGAGGCGGACGGCATCGGCCCGGTCACCGCCCGGACCGGCGGCGGCGCCGTGCGGCTCACCTTCGCGACGCCGCCCGGCACGGTCCGGGTGGACAGCTCGGGTGGGGACGTCACGCTCCGGCTGCCGCGGGACAGTTATCGCGTCGACGCACGAGCGGACGGCGGTGACACGAGCATCGAGGTGCCGACCGACGGCGCCGCCCCGCGCCGGATCGGCGTCGACTCCGGCGGTGGGAGCATCGTGGTCACACCTGTCCGATGAGGACGGTCAGGTGCACGGGTGCTCTATGATGCCGCGAACAATTCATGAATGGTTTTCGAACGGGGGAGAGATGGCGATGTCGAGGTTGACCTGGCTGACCCGGGCCGGAGTGGCGCTGCTGGCCACCACCGCCGCGGTCGGCGTGTGCAGCGCGCCCGCCCAGGCCGCGTCCACCGGTCTGGTGTATGTGGGGGCGCCCATCGAGCCCGGCGATCCGGTCACCGTCAACTTCAAGGCGGGCTCGGGGAAGAAGAACGCGGTCGTGATCACCCGGTCCGGCCGGACGATCACCTTCGACGACCGGGTCGCGGTGCGGGCCGGCAAGGGTTGCAAGGCGGTGAAGGGCGACAAGACCAAGGTTCGCTGCACCGTCAAGGCGGAGATCGGCAACCTCAGCGTCAGCCTCGGCTCGGGCAACGACAAGGTCACCAACAAGACCAACCTGCCGCTGCTCGCCCGGGGCGGCTCCGGCAAGGACACGCTGATCGGTGGCTCGGCGCAGGACCTGCTGTTCGGTGGCTCCGGCGCGGACCGTCTCTACGGCCTGGGCGGCGACGACAACCTCTACGGCGAGACCGGCGCCGACGTGCTGTCCGGCGACGCGGGTAACGACAGCCTGACCGGTGGCCTGGGCAACGACCTGGAGTACGGCGGCGCCGGCAACGACAGCTTCGCGCAGGCCAACAACGACGAGAGCGCCCCGGACGCGGACTGGCTCTCCGGCGGCGCCGGGACCGACCAGATCTCGTACGCCTGGCGCAAGCGGGCGATCACCGCCGACTCCGACGGTGCCCGGGGCGACGACGGCCACCGGGGCGAGGGTGACACCCTCCTCAGCTTCGAGACCATCATCGGCGGTCTCGGTGACGATCACCTGTACGGCACCAACGGCCCGGACCACCTCTCCGGCCTGGCCGGCAACGACGTCATCGTCGGCTACGGCGGCGACGACGTGATCGACGACTACGCCGGCAACAACAAGCTCTACGGCAACGACGGCAACGACGTGATCGAGTCCGGCACCGGCACCGACCTGATCTCCGGTGGGGCGGGCGTGGACACCGTCACCTACGGCTTGCGGTTCGACGGGGTGACCGTGGACCTGGACGGCGCCACCGGTGACGACGGCGCGCCGGGCGAGAAGGACACCGTGGCCGGCGACATCGAGAACGTGCGCGGCACGCAGGCCAACGACATGATCATCGGCAACGACGGGCCCAACCGCCTGGACGGCGGCAACGGCGACGACGTCATCCGCGGTGGCGGGGGTGGCGACGTGCTGCTCGGTGGCGAGGCCGACGGCGTCGACCAGCTGTTCGGCGAGGCCGGCGACGACTACCTCGACGGCGGGCAGGACGGGAAGATCGACTCCCTCGACGGCGGCGCCGACAGCGACCAGTGCCTGCCGAACCGCGAGGGCGACAAGCTGGTGAACTGCGAGCGCTAGACCCGGAACCACGAAGGGCCGCCCCGGCCGGGGCGGCCCTTCGCCGTTTCACCGGACGGTTACCGGGGGTCGCGGTTGAACTTCGCGGTGGACCAGAAGTAGCCGAGGACCGCGAGGCCGACGCACCAGGCCACGGCGAGCCAGCCGTTGTGGCCGATGCCGGTGCCCAGGAGCAGGCCGCGCAGGGTCTCGATGGCCGGGGTGAACGGCTGATACTCGGCGATCGGCTGGAACCAGCCGGGCATCGCGTCGACCGGGACGAACGCGCTGGACAGCAGCGGCAGCAGGATCAGCGGCATGGCGTTGTTGCTGGCCGCCTCGGCGGTCGGGCTGACCAGGCCCATCCCGACCGCGATCCAGGTGAGCGCCAGGGCGAACAGGGTGAGCAGCCCGAACGCCGCCAGCCACTCCAGGACCGTGGCGTCGGTGGAGCGGAAGCCGATGGCCACGCCGACCGCACCGACCAGGACCACGCTGACCACCGACTGCACGACACTGCCGATCACGTGCCCGACCAGCACCGAGCCGCGGTGGATGGCCATCGTGCGGAACCGGGCGATGATGCCCTCGCTCATGTCGGTGGAGACCGAGACGGCGGTGCCGATCACCGTGCTGCCGATGGTCATCAGCAGCAGGCCGGGCACCAGGTAGGCGATGTACTCGGCGCGGCCGCCGCCCAGGCCGGCGCCGAGGGTGTCGCCGAATATGTAGACGAACAGCAACAGCAACATGACCGGGGTGAGCAGCAGGTTCAGTGTCAGCGACGGGTAGCGGCGCGCGTGCAGCAGGTTGCGGCGCAGCATGGTGGACGAGTCGCGGACGGCGAGGGCGAGGGTACTCATCGGACAGCCTCCTCGGGCTTGCTGGACTTGCTGGTCAGGGCGAAGAACACGTCGTCGAGGTCGGGGGTGTGCACGGTCAGTTCGTCCGCGCGGACGCCGGCCGCGTCCAGCCGGTCGAGGATCGCGCGCAGGTTCTGCTGGCTGCCGTCGCTGGCGAGGTGCAGCGCCTGCGCCTCGTCGTCTCCGCTCGCCCCGTCCAGGGCGAGCACCGCGGCACGGTAGGCGAGCGGATCGGTGAACCGCAGCCGGACGTGCCCGCCGGGGATGAGACGTTTGAGCTCGTCGGCGGTGCCCTCGGCGGCGATCGTGCCCTCGTGCAGCACGGCGATCCGGTCCGCGAGCTCGTCGGCCTCCTCCAGGTACTGGGTGGTGAGGAAGACGGTGACGCCGTCCGCGACGAGCTCACGGATGATCTGCCACATGTTGTGCCGGCTGCGCGGGTCGAGGCCGGTGGTCGGCTCGTCGAGGAAGATCACCCGCGGGCTGCCGACCAGCGTCATCGCGATGTCGAGGCGGCGCTTCATGCCGCCGGAGTAGGTGGAGGCGGGTTTGCCGGCCGCCTCCACCAGGTCGAACCGCTCCAGCAGCTCGGCCGTGACCCGCCGGCCCGCGGACCGGGACAGGTGGTGCAGGTCCGCCATGAGCAGCATGTTCTCCGCGCCGGTGATCAGGCCGTCGACCGCGGAGAACTGCCCGGTGACACCGATCGACGCGCGGACCGCCTGCGGGTCGGTGGCCAGGTCGTGCCCGGCGATCCGGATCGGGCCGGAGGCCGGGTCCGGCGTGATCAGGGTGGAGAGGATCTTGACGGCGGTGGTCTTGCCGGCGCCGTTCGGGCCGAGCAGCGAGAAGATCGTGCCCTGCGGCACGGCCAGGTCGACGCCGTCGAGCACCACCGTGCCGTCGTAGGACTTGCGCAGCCCGTTCGCTGCGATGGCCAGGTTCGTCATGTCGGTCTCCGTCACAGGCTGCGGGCGACGATGTCGCCGTACGAGGTGGTCGCGTGGATGTCGAGCGCCGGGGCGCCGTCGTTCTTCAGGCTGTTGTCGATCCGGCCGTGACCGGTGCCGGCGTCCAGGGCGGCCGCGACGCCCGCCGCCGCGACGACGGTGATGGAGCCGGCCTGGGTGCGCAGCACGACCGTGCCGCGGTGCGCCTCGGCGATCCGGATGTCGCCCTGGTCGGTGCTGATCTCGGCGGGGCCGGTGAGCCGGGCGACCGCGATGTCGGCGGCGTTGGCGATGAGCCGGACGCTCGCGGCCTCGTCGATGTCGACGGCCCCGTGCGCGCCCTCGAAGGTGACCTCGCCGAGCTGCCCGGTGGTCCGGAACTCGGCGCTGGCCGCCCGCGCCTCGATCCGGGACCCGGCCGGCAGGTGGATCGTCACGTCGACGGCGCCGGAGGAGCCGAGGACCTGGTGCTGGGTGGTGGTCTCGACCCGCAGGACGCCGTCGGCGTACGCGATCCGGGTCCGCTCGGCGGCCGTCACGTCGCGGCTCTTGGTGTCGTCCGCCGGCCGCCCCTCGACCGTGGTGTCGGCCCGCTCGGTGGCGACGACGTGGATCCGCCCGGCCGGGACGTCCAGGACGGCGGCGATCGGGGCCGGGGTGGCGAAGGTCTGCATCATGCTCTCCCGTGTTCAACGTTGTTTCCGATGCCAGAAACGCTACGTTGCGTTCGAGAGTTGGGCAACATGGTCGTTGCGTACCGTCAGTGTTTTAGCTGTTCAATGCTCTGAAATCGTTGCAACGGGATGGTTTTCAATGCAACACGGCCGAGCGGTTTCATTGCAATGCAGCGAGGCTGAACGCTACGCTGGAGGCGTCACGGCGTACGCAAAGGAGATTGTCGATGCCCGGAGGCAGGCTTACCCAGCAGGAGCGCCAGCAGATCGCGCTGGGGGTGGCCGACGGGCTGGCCTATGCGGAGATCGCCCGCCGGCTCGACCGTCCCACCTCGACGGTCACCCGCGAGGTGATGCGCAACGGCGGCCCCGCGGCCTATCGGGCGGACCTGGCGCACCGGGCCACCGAGCGCCGCGCCCACCAGCGGCGCAAAGCCGTCCCGCGGGGGACCGAGGCGCGCCTGCACGCGCACGGGCGCGACCCCGAGGCGGTGCGCGAGTTCGAGGAGGCGATGACCACCAACATCATGGCCTCCGGCTTGCCGAAAATGATGGCCCGCATGCTGACCTGCCTTTACACCACCGACGCGGGCAGTCTCACCGCCGGCGAGCTGGTCCAGCACTTGGGGGTGAGCAAGGCGTCCGTCTCCAAGGCGGTCGCCATGCTGGAGAGTTTCGGCCTGATCCGCCGGGAGCGCGACGAGCGCCGCCGCGAGCGCTACGTCGTCGACAACGCCGCGCTCTACCAGTCGATGATCGCCAGCGCTCAGCAGAACCTCGAGTTGGCCCGGATCGCCCGGGGCGGCGTCGGCGTCCTCGGCCCGGACACCCCGGCGGGCATCCGGTTGGAGAACGTCGCCCGTTTCATGGACTTCGTCGCCGAGGCCATCGTGCGCGCCGCCGAGCAGGCCCGCGAGGTGCTCTACGCGAAGGGGACCTGATCGGGAAGTGACGCTTGGGGCGGCCGGGGCTCGCGGTGCGGGAGCACAATGCAGGCGTGACGAGTGAGACGCTGGTCGGCCGGGTCGGCAGGGTGATCACCGCGATCCGCGGCGGCGAGCGTGCCGGTGAGATACGCCTGATGGTCGGCGGCATGCCGCACTATTACCTCGCGTATTCGCCGGTTCCCCTCCCGATCGGGGCAGAGGCGCTCGTCATCCACAACCGTGGCGCGCGCCAGGTCGACGTCGAGCCATGGCCCACTGTGCCGCCGGACGGGATCGCCCGCGGCGTCGATGAAGGGCTGTAGAAGTGTTCGGTTATCGGGTTCCCGCCCCCAACGAAGCGCTGCTGATCAGCGGTCGGAAACAACGGGGTGCGGATGCGTTGCCGTTCAAGATCGTCACTGGGCACGGCGTGTTCGTCCTGCCCGTCTTCTCCAAGGCCACCCGGCTGACCCTGGCCATGCAGGAGGCCGAGGTCGTCGAGGACTGCTACACCAAGCAGGGCCTGACGCTGGGCGTGCAGGCGGTGATCGCGTTCAAGGTCGGCGACGACCACGAGTCGATCGCCGCGGCCGCCCGTCGCTTCCAGGGCAACCAGGGTCAGATGCCCACGCTGGTCGGCCGGATCTTCTCGGGCCACCTGCGCAGCATCATCGGCAGCATGACCGTCGAGTCGATCATCAGGGAGCAGCAGACGCTGGCCGACGCGATCGTCGACGCCAGCAAGACCGAGATGGCCCGGATCGGCCTGGCCGTCGACTCGTTGCAGATCAGCAGCATCGACGACAAGGGCGTCGGCTACATCAAGGCGCTCGCCGCGCCGCACCAGGCGCGGGTCAACCAGGAGGCGAAGGTCGCGCAGGCCGCCGCCGACCGGGAGAGCGCGATGTCCGAGCAGGAGAGCATGCGGCACCAGGCCGAGTACGCCCGGCAGACCGCGATCGCCCGCGCGCAGTATCAAGCCGAGATCGACCAGGCGCAGCAGACCGCGTCGCAGGCCGGCCCGCTGGCCGCCGCCCGCGCCGCCCAGGAGGTGCTCGCCGAGCAGGCGCTGGTCGCGCAGAAGAACGCCGAGCTGCGCCAGGCCCAGCTGATCGCCGAGGTGGTCCGGCCGGCCGAGGCCGAGGCCGAGCGGATCCGGGCGCTGGCCAAGGCTCAGGCCGACGCCACCAAGCTCTCCGCCGAGGCCGCCGCGGCCCAGGACCGGATCGCCCTGGACCAGGCGATCATCGACCGGCTGCCGGAGATGCTGCGGGCCGCCGCCGAGGGCCTGCGCGGCGCCAACGTCACCGTCCTGGACGGTGCCGAGGGCCTGAACAGCGTGGTCGCGTCGCTGGCCGCGCAGGGCATGACCATGCTGGAGACGATCCGCTCCGGCATGCGGACCGATCCCGTGCAGCCGGGCACCGCGGTCGCGCCGATCAGCCCCAAGTCCGTCGCCTGACCTGCCGGGCCCGGCCGCCGCGGCGGCCGGGCCCGCGGCAACAATGGGGTCGTGCGACGAGACGGTTGCGTTCTATGATCGCGGGCACTCATCCCCATCGATCATGGAGTCCGTCGATTTGAACAGGGTCTTCAGCACCGGCCTGGCGCGTGTCGCCGCGGCTGTCGTGGCCGGGGCGGCCACCGCGGCCGTACCCCTGGCCCCGGCCCTGGCAGCGGAACTGCCGGACCTGCGGGTCACCGTCGGGATCAGCCCGGCCAAAGCCACCTACGCCGTCGGTGACCAGGTGACATTCACTTTCACCGTGGCCAACGTGGGTGACGCCCCAGCGGTCCGGGCCCGGCTGGAGGGTGGTGACGAGGACGGTGTCACCCGTGCGTCCGATCCGCCGGGTGAGCCCTTCGGGCTGGCGCCGGGTGCGACGCACACCATCACCTGGGACGGGGTGATCGACAAGTCGGCGGCCGTCGGCGGGGCAGCCGCTGGAGCCTGGAGCTTCGTCAACGACGCGGGCGAGGCGAACGCGAGTGACAACACCGCCCGCTACCGGCTGCTGGTCCCCGGCCTCACCGGCAATCTGACCGTCAAGACGTTCGCTGATCTCCTCGGCAACTATGACAGCCGGCAGCGGGGCACCTCCGGCGTCGGGCTGACCCTGACCGGCGAGGACGGTGCGACCGTCGCCACGGCGACCACCGATGCGACCGGCATCGCCCGGTTCACCGACCTGCCCGCGAGCAACCGGTACGTCCTCGTCCTCACCGGTTGGCAGCAGCGCGGCGAAGGCGGCCGCATGCAGGTCAAGGGCGGCGAGACCATGTCGGCGTCGATCGCGCTCGTGCCCGGCAGCGGTCCGGCGGAGGCGCGGCCCACCGTGTCCGGCACCGGCCTGACCGACGGGCAGCAACTGGGGCTCTACCCGACGATCCACCCGGCGTACGCCGACGACGTCGCGGTCACCAAGGTCGAGGTCCTGGTCGGTGACGTGGTCGCCGGGTCGTTCGCGGCGCCGCTCCCGGCGGACCTGTCGTTCACCGTGCCGAACCCGGCGCAGCTGCACGACACGGACGCGACGGTCACCGTGCGCGCCTACGACGCGGACGGGAACTCCGGCTCGGCGAGCACCCGGGTGCACGTGGACGTGCTGGCCCCGGAGGCGACCATCACGCCGGCATTCGGCACCACGCTCAGCGGTGTGACCAGCCTCCAGGCCACCGGCCTCTCGCCGGACGTGGCGCGGATCGAGGTGCGCGACTCCCGGGGGGCCGTTGTCGCCCGTGCGGACCGGGCGCCGTGGACCCTGACCTGGGACACCCGTGGCCGCAACGGCGACGAGGCGGTCATGGTGCACGTCTTCGACACCGCCGGCAACGCGCGCAACCTGGGCGGGGTGTACCGGATCGACAACGCGGGGCCGGCGGTCAAGTCCGTCACACCCGGCGCGGGCGCCCTGGTCCGTGGCACGGTGCGGACCACCGTGTCCGCTTCCGACCCCAGCGGGATCGCGTCCGCGACGGTTCTCGGCGGCAAGCCCACCTCGTCGCCGTTCACCTGGACGGTCACGCCGGTCGCGCAGGGCGCGTTCACCATCGAGTGGACCGTGACCGACCGGCTCGGGAACCGGACGACCGTGCGGCGAGTGGTCGTCAACGACACCGTCCGGCCCACGCTGAAGGTCACCAAGCGGCCGAAGAACAACACCAAGCTGACCAAGAAGACCACGCTGACCGCCGCGGCGAGCGACCGCAACGGCGTCGCCAAGGTCCAGCTGCTGGTCAACGGCAAGGTGGTGGCCACCGACTTCACGGCCGGTTACCACTTCACGCTGAACCCGAAGAGGTACGGCAAGAAGTTCACCGTGCAGCTCCGTGCCTACGACAAGGCGGGCAACGTCACGTACTCGACCAAACGGACCTACCGCCGCTGACGCCCGCGTCCTCTCCGTTGTGCCGATACGGCCCCGTCCGCGGGGCCGTATCCGTCTTCACGCCGAACAAGCTCTTTACATCTTCAGTTAACAGTCCTAATAATTGCCCATGCGTCGATCCGTGACCCTCGCCACGGCGGCTGTGCTGGCCGCCGCATGCACAAGCGTCTATGCCGCCTCGACCGCGAGCGCCGCCACGGCGTGCGCTCCGGCCTGGAGCGCCTCCGCGACCTACGTCAAGGACAACGTCGCCTCCAAGGGCGGCAACAATTACACCGCCAAGTGGTGGACCCAGGGTGAGGACCCGACCCTCAAGAGCGGGCAGTGGGACGTCTGGATAAACAACGGCGCGTGTGGCGGGACCACGAACCCGAGCCCGACCACGTCGACGAGCCCGACCACGAGCCCCAGCCCGACGGTCAGCCCGACGACCAGTCCGACGGCGAGCCCGACGCCGACCAGCCCCACCCCGACCACGCCGATCCCCACCGGCGGCCTGCCCAAGCACGCGCTCATCGGCTACCTGCACGCCAGCTTCGCCAACGGCGCCGGCTACCTGCGGATGGCCGACGTCCCCGCCGACTGGGACATCATCAACCTGTCCTTCGGCGAGCCGACCAGCGTCACCTCCGGTGACATCCAGTTCAAGCTCTGCCCGGTCACCGAGTGCCCGACCGTGGAGAGCGAGGCCGAGTTCATCGCCGCGATCAAGACGAAGCGGGCGGCCGGCAAGAAGGTGCTGCTCTCCATCGGAGGCGCCAACGGCCAGGTGCAGCTCACCACCACGGCGGCCCGGGACAAGTTCGTCAGCTCGGTCAGCGCGATCATCGACAAGTACGGCCTGGACGGCGTCGACATCGACTTCGAGGGTCACTCGCTGTCGCTGAACACCGGTGACACCGACTTCAAGAACCCGACCACCCCGGTGATCGTCAACCTGATCAGCGCCCTGAAGTCGCTCAAGGCCCGGTACGGCGCCGGCTTCGTGCTGACCATGGCCCCGGAGACGTTCTTCGTCCAGCTCGGTTACCAGTACTACGGCTCCGGCCCGTGGGGCGGCCAGGACCCGCGCGCCGGCTCCTACCTCCCGGTGATCTACGCGGTCCGCGACTTCCTCACCGTGCTGCACGTCCAGGACTACAACTCCGGCTCGATCATGGGCCTGGACAACCAGTACCACTCGATGGGTGGCGCCGACTTCCACATCGCGATGACCGACATGATGCTGGCCGGCTTCCCGGTCGCCGGCAACACCGCGAACCTGTTCCCGGCCCTGCGCGAGGACCAGGTCGCTTTTGGCGCGCCGAGCTCCACCAGCGCCGGCAACGGCTACGTCGCACCGGCCGGCGTGCAGCAGGCGGTCACCTGCCTGGTGAAGGGCACCAACTGCGGCGGCTACACCCCGCGCAGCGGCCTCAACCCGGACTTCCGCGGCCTGATGACCTGGTCGATCAACTGGGACAAGTTCTACAGCTGGGAGTTCAAGAACAGCCACGAGCCGTTCCTGAACGCCCTCCCGTAACCCTGTCGGGCATCGGGTGATCGTCCACCGGTCCCCCGATGCCCAACCCCAAAAATCAACACCACCCTCAGGTACGCCCTAGCCCCGCCCCACCCGCACAGCCCCGTCCCGCCCCTCGACGCCAGGCCCTGCCCCCTCCCGACCGCGACGCCGCATCCGGGCCGAACTGCCCACCTCCCGCTGTCCCGCCCAAACCCCCACGGTGAAGCCCAGCCGGGTTCGCCGGGCTGGACCCCACGGCCCTGTCCCGAGCCCCGATAGGGCCACCAAGCCCAGCCGGGCTCGCCGGGCTGGCTCGCATGGCCCTGTCCCGGGTCCGGGTAGGGCCGTCAGGGCCAGCCGGGTTTGTCGGGCTGGCCCTCACGGCCCTGTCCCGAGCGCGGGTAGGGCGGTCAGGGCCAGCCGGGCTCGCCGGGTTTGTCGGGCTGGCGTCCATGGCCCTGTCCCGGGTCCGGGTAGGGCGGTCAGGGCCAGCCGGGTTTGTCGGGCTGGTGTCTATGGCCCTGTCCCGGGCCCGGACAGGGCCACCGGGGCCAGCCGGGTTTGTCGGGCTGGTGTCTATGGCCCTGTCCCGAGCCCCGATAGGGCCGCCAAGGCCAGCCGGGCTTGCCGGGGTTGCCGGGCTGGCGCCCACGGCCCTGTCCCGGGTCCGGGTAGGGCGGTCAGGGCCAGCCGGGTTTGTCGGGCTGGCGTCCATGGCCCTATCCCGGGTCCAGATAGGGCCGCCAGGTCCAGCCGGGTTCGTCGGGGTTGCCGGGCTGGCCCCCACGGCCCTATCCCGAGCCCGGAAAGGGCCGCCAGGTCCAGCCGGGTTCGTCGGGCTGGCGCCCATGGCCCTATCGAGAGTCCGGATAGGGCCGCCAGGTCCAGCTCGGGGTTGGGTTGGCGGTCGTGGGCAGCCGCGGGCGCCGCCCTGGAGGGGTGGGCGTTTTGGACGCGTCAGCGGCCAGCCCGGCCCGGAAGGGTCCCTGGCGGGAGCGACGATCAGTGATCAGCGCGGACCCGAGTCAGCATGAATTTGATCCTGAAGTTGATCTAGGGGAGGACCACGCAACGGCGGCAGCGCGCCTCATAGGTGTACGTGCCGTCGTCGGGCAGCGCGGTCGAGGGCGCCAGCTCGCGGATGAACGGTTTGCCGTGCTCCAGGACCTGGGTGTGGGTCGCGTCCAGGGAGCGGCAGACGTCGCAGACCGCGCGGCGGTAGATCACCTTCTCCGGCGCGAGTTCGAACAGCGCCCGGACCGGCGCGAACAGCTGCCCCCGGTGGTCCAGGTCGATCCCGGCGACGACCACCTTGATGCCGGCGCGGACCGCGACCCCGAGCACCGCGATGTCGTCGACGGTGAACATGTGGATCTCGTCGACGCCGATCACCTCGACCTCGCCGTCGGCGGCCCCGGCCAGCGTGTGCACCTTCAGCGTCTCCAGGGAGCCGCCGGAGCGGGACATCACCGCGGTGTCCCGGCCGTGCCGGGCCGACTGGAAGATGCGGTGCGGGATGCCGGTGTGCTGCAACGGGGACAGCAAGCTGATCATCTCGAGTGACTTGCCGCCCTTCATCGGGCCGAGGATCACGGTCAGGTCCATGACGCAGAGCGTGCCACCAGGGGATGGCCCGGTGGCACGCACCCCGTGCTACCTGGATCAGCCGATGGCGTAGGTCCGGGGGAGTCGTCGACTCTCTGTAGCCACCGCTGGTGCAGGTTGATCATGGCATAGGCGCCGGTGATTACGACTGCGTGGCGACGGGACCGTTACGGCCGGCGTGGTTTGGGCCGATGTAAACGGCCGATAAGAAGATCGCTGACGTTCGCCGGACAGCGCGTTCCCGAGGATGTCGACCATGCAGAACTCCGCAGGTAAGACCCGGGTCGCGGTCATCTTCGGCGGGCAGAGCGCGGAACACGACGTCTCCTGCCGCTCCGCCGCCTCGGTCTTCCGGTTCCTCGACCGCGGACGCTACGAGGTGCTGCCGATCCGGATCTCGCGGGCCGGCGTGTGGGAGATCGGCACGGACACCGGCACCGGCGCCGAGTTCCCGGAGCGGCCGCCGTCGACCGGCAGCCTGATCGCCGCGCTCGGCGCGCTCCGCGCCGTGGACGTCGCGTTCCCGGTCATGCACGGCCCGTTCGGCGAGGACGGCACGTTGCAGGCGGTGCTCGAGACGGCCGGGGTCCGGTACGTCGGCAGCGGCGTCCTGGCCAGCGCCACCTCGATGGACAAGCAGTTCACCAAGACGATCGTGGCGGCCGAGGGGATCGCGGTGGCCGACGGCGTGGTGCTGCGCGACGGCGACGACGACGTGCCGCCGGCCGACCGGGAGCGGCTCGGCCTGCCCGTCTTCGTGAAACCGGCCCGCAGCGGCTCCAGCGTCGGCGTCACCCGGGTCGACGACTGGGCCGACCTGGACCAGGCGATCACGGCGGCCCGCAAGCACGACACCAAGGTGCTGGTGGAGGCGGCCGTGATCGGGCGCGAGGTGGACATGGCGGTGATCCAGCACCCGGATGGGACGATCGTGGCCGGACCGGCGCTGGAGATCAGGCACGGCGCCGCGTTCTTCGACTTCGATGCGAAGTACACGCCGGGCGCGGCCGAGTTCGTCATCCCGGCCGACCTGCGCCCCGAGGAGCGGGAGCTGCTGGAGCGGACCGCGATCCGGGCGTTCGAGGCGCTGGGCTGTGCCGGGCTGCTGCGGGTGGACTTCTTCCTGACCGGGGACGGCGTGGTGCTCAACGAGGTGAACACGCTGCCCGGCATGACCGAGCTGTCGCAGTTCCCGCAGATCTGGCGGGCCGCCGGGATGCCCTACCCCGAGCTGCTCGACCTGCTGCTGCGTGCGGCTCGATGACCCGGGCGATCGTCGACCTGGACGCGATCGGGCACAACACCCGGCTGCTGCACCGCGCCGCCGCCGGCGCCCGGTTGATGGCCGTGGTCAAGGCGAACGGATTCGGGCACGGCAGCGTCGAGGTGGCTCGCGCGGCGCTGGCCTCCGGCGCCTCCTGGCTGGGCGTGACCTCGCTGCCGGAGGCGATGGAGTTGCGGGCCGCCGGGATCCGGGCGCCGATCCTGATGTGGTTGTTCGCCCCGGACGACATACTGGAAACCGCCCTGCTGTCCGACATCGACCTGTCCGTCAGCGCGGTCCGCACCCTGGAGTCGCTGGCCCGCGCCGCGGGCCGGCTCGGCCGCCCGGCGGCCGTGCACCTCAAGGCGGACACCGGGTTGTCCCGCGGCGGCGCGACCGCCGACGACTGGCCGCACCTGCTCACGGTCGCCGCCAAACTCCGGGCCGCCGGTCTCATCACGGTACGCGGGGTGTGGTCCCACCTCGCGAACGCCGAGCACCCGGACGACCCGGGCCTGCACCGGCAGCTGATCGCCTTCGGTCACGCGCGCGCCGAGGCGGCCGCCGCGGGCTTCCCCGGCCCGCTCACCCACCTGGCCAACTCGGCGGCGACCCTGCACCTGCCGCAGACCCGGTTCGACCTGGTCCGCCCGGGCATCGCCGTGTACGGCGTCGAACCGGTGCCGGGCCGCTCGTTCGGCCTGCGCCCGGCGATGACCCTGGAGTCCACCGTCATCCTCACCAAGCGGGTCGGCCCCGGCACCGGCGTCTCCTACGGCCACGACCACGTGGTCACCCGGGAGACCACGCTCGCCCTGGTCCCGGCCGGTTACGCGGACGGGGTGCCGCGGCGGGTCGCCGGCCGCGCCGAGGTCGCCATCCACGGCCGTCGCGTCCCGATCGTCGGCCGGATCGCGATGGACCAGGTCGTGGTCGACGTCGGCGACCTACCGGTCCGGGCCGGCGACCGGGTGGTCCTGTTCGGGCCGGGCGACGAGGGTGAGCCGACCGTCGCCGACTGGGCGCGCTGGGCGGAGACCAACCCGCACGAGATCCTGACCGGTGTCGGTCCGCGGGTCCGGCGCTGTCACCGCGGTTTCTCGGCCGGCAGCACGATCTCCACCCGCAGCCCGTCGCGGCCGGACGAGTGCGCGGCGATGACCCCGTCGTGAGCCCGGCAGATCGACCGGACGATGGTCAGGCCCAGGCCGGCCCCGCCGCTGTGGTCGATCCGGGTCCCGGACAGTCGCCGGAACGGCTCGAAGAGCCCGACCACCGCCTCCGGCGGCACGTCGTCGCCGGTGTTGGTGACGGTCAGCGCGGGCTCCCCGCCGACCTGCACCTCGATGGTGCCGTCCGGCCGGTTGTACTTGATGGCGTTCTGCACCAGGTTGGTGACCATCCGTTCGAGCAGCACCCGCTCGCCGAACACGGTCCGGGCGGTGAGCTTGCGGGTGATCGTGACGCCGGCCTCCCGGGCCCGCGCCTCGTGGTCGTCGAGCACCGTCGCGACGATCTCGTCGAGCCGTAACGGGATCTTGGTGACCAGTCCGCGGTCGCTCTCGCTGAGCACCAGCAGGCCCTCGATCAGCCGCTCGTTGCGCTCGTTGGTCTCCAGCAGCTGCGCGGTGACCAGGTCGAGCTTGTCCGGGTTGGTGGCCCGGGCCAGGCCGACCTCGATCAGGGTGCGCTGCACGGCAAGCGGGGTGCGCAGCTCGTGCGCGGCGTTCGCGGCGAAGTGGCGCTGCGCGTCGTAGCCCATCGCGATCCGGTCCATCATCGCGTCGATCGCCCGGGCCAGCACCGCGATCTCGGTGTCACCGCCGGCCGGGTTGATCCGGTAGCCCAGGTTCTGCGGGCCGACGCTGGCGATCACCGGCTCCAGCTCCCGGATCGGTTGCAGGCACCAGCGGACCGCCCACCGCGCGCCGGCCGCCGCGGCCACCGTGACCAGCAGCACGAGCGCGAAGAGTTGCAGGTTGGGGCGCTCGGCGACGGCCTGGCAGAGGACCCCGCGGCTCCCCAGCGACCCGCAGACCGCGCCGCCGGCCAGCCGCAGCCAGAACAGCAGGAAGTCGGTGAGCCAGAAGACCAGGACGCCCAGGACGAACGCCGTGGTGCACACCGCGATGATCCGCCGGGCCGGCGAGCGGGTCTTCATGCGAGCGTGCCCAGCCGGTACCCGACGCGCGGCACGGTGTGGATCACGGCGGGCTCGCCGAGTTTCTTGCGCAGCGTCATGATGGTCACCCGGACCGAGTTGGTGAACGGGTCGGCGTGCTCGTCCCAGGCCTGTTCCAGCAGGTCCTCGGCGCTGACCACCTGCCCGCCGGCGCGCAGCAGCACGCGCAGCACGGCGAACTCCTTGGGTGTCAGGTTCAGCGTCAGCCCGTCCCGGGCGGCGAAGTGCCGGACCGTGTCGAGCAGCACGCCGTCCTGCTCAAGCACCGGCTTGAGCGGCGCCACCGAGCGCCGGGCCAGCGCCTGCACCCGGGCCACCAGCTCGGCGAAGGCGAACGGCTTGGTCAGGTAGTCGTCGGCGCCGAGCCCGAGCCCCTCCACCCGGTCGCGGATGCCGGCCGCCGCGGTGAGCAGCAGCAACCGGGTGTCGATGCCCTTCTCGACGACCTGGACGCAGACCTCGTCACCGGTCAGCCGGGGCATGTCCCGGTCCAGGATGGCGACGTCGTACCGGTGCGTGTTGATCCGCTCGAGCGCGTCCGCGCCGTCGTAGACGACGTCCACCGCCATGGCGAACTGCCGCAGCCCGTCGGCGACCGTGTCGGCCAGGGTCCGCTCGTCGTCGGCCATCAAAATGCGCACGGCTGCACCCTAACCACCGCTGCCCAGTCGGCGGTCCGACATTTATGATCTCTGGAACTCACGGGGAGGGTCCATATGAGAATCGTTTCTCGCCTGCTGGTCCTGGGCGTCACCACCACCGCGGTCGCCGCGGTGTTCGCCGCGCCCGCGCAGGCCGCGTCGACGGGCGTCGCGTCGGTCTCCGGCAGCAAGGTGCGCTTCAAGGCCGCCGCGACCGGCGCCAACCGGGTCGTGATCACCCGCAACGGACGGACGATCACGATCGACGACAAGCGGGCGATCAAGGCCGGCAAGGGTTGCAAGCAGGTCAAGGGCGACAAGACCAAGGTTCGGTGTACGCCCGCGACGGCGCCCACCCGGATCCGTGTCGAGCTGCGCGGTGGCAACGACGTCCTGGACAACCGCACCGGCGTGCGGATGACCGCGTACGGCAACGACGGCAACGACCGGATCTACGGCGGCTCGGGCGACGACCTGATCTACGGCGGCCGCGGCGGCGACGAGATCTACGGCCGGGACGGCGGCGACCACATCTACGGCGCGTCCGGCTATGACGTGATCTCCGGCGGTGCCGGCAACGACCAGCTCTTCGGCCAGCTCGGCCGGGACCTGCTGGACGGCGGGTACGGCGACGACCAGCTCCGCGGTGACGACCCGGCGCAGGGCGCGGTCGCGGCCGACTTCCTGTACGGCGGCCCGGGCCGGGACCTGGTCTCCTACATCCAGTACCGCAAGGCGGTCACCGTCAACCTGGACGGCCGGTCCGGTGACGGTCAGGCCGGCGAGCGGGACACGGTCGGCGCCGACGTGGAGGACCTCGAAGGCGGCTCCGGCAACGACCTGCTGACCGGCAACGCCGCGAACAACTTCCTGCGCGGCTGGTCGGGCGACGACGTGCTGCGCGGTGGCGCCGGCAACGACGTGCTCGAGGACGGCCTCGGCCGGGACTCGCTGTACGGCGAGGACGGCGACGACGACCTGCGGGGCCTGGACAACCTGGGCACGCCGTCACCCGACCGGATCGACGGCGGCGCCAACACCGACTTCTGCCTCTACACCCCGGTCGACACCCTGATCAGCTGCGAGGAGTCGTCCACCGAGTAGGTCCGCCGCCCATGCTCAGGAGCCACCCCGCCCGGGGTGGCTCCTTTTTGTTTGCGGGACGTTCATCGATCCCGGACGTGACGCCGTAACGGTACCGTCCTACACTCTCGATCATGCTTTCCGGACGCCTTCGTGCCTTCGCCGCCGCCCTCGCCCTCGCGCCCGCCGCGGGCCTGCTGATCGCCTCCACGCCCGCCCAGGCCGCCACCGACATCAAGGTCACCTCGGTCTCGGTGAGCAAGAGCGTCGTCGTGCTGAGCTCCAAGGCCGGCTGCACCGGCGCCGTCACCTTCACCGCCAAGCTGAACAAGGCCATGCCTGCCACGGGTTACTCGTTCGCCGGCGTCGGCGTCGACATCTACGAGCCGGGCAACTCCAGCAAGCCGCGGGACGGCCTGGCGTTCAAGCGGGTCGGCTCGACGAACACCTACCAGGGCACCGTGAAGCTGTGCGGCAGGTACAAGGCCGGCAAGTTCACCGCCAAGGTCTACGGCGCGCTGGTGCCCACCTCCGGTGACGCCGAGTTCACCAACGTGATCACCAAGGCCATCTCGCTCAAGCGGCCGTCGAAGGTCACCCTGAACGCCGCTCCCGAGCCGGTCGTCAAGGGCAAGAAGCTGACCGCGGCCGGCGTGCTGAAGTCCGACGGCAAGCTGCTGGCGAAGACCTCGGTCAAGATTTACTTCAAGCCGGCCGGCAAGACCACCTGGGCCTACAAGGGCACCGCGGTCACCAACGCCAAGGGCGCTTTCAGCAAGAAGTTCACCGCCACCAGGACCGGCACCTGGAAGGTCGTCTACGCGGGCACCGGCACGCGGAACACCGCAAGCGCCACGGACGCCGTGAAGGTCAAGTAACACCGGGCACGAACAGAAGCGGGGCGCCCGGCCGGGCGCCCCGCTTCTGTGTCACTGCCGGATCAGACCTCGAAGCGGTCCAGCTCCATGACCTTGACCCACGCCTGGACGAAGTCCTGGACGAACTTCTCCTTGGCGTCGTCGGCCGCGTAGACCTCGGACTGGGCCCGCAGGATCGAGTTCGACCCGAAGATCAGGTCGGCCCGGGTGCCGGTCCACTTCACCGCGCCGGTCGCCCGGTCGCGGCCCTCGAACAGCTCGCCGTCGCCGTCCACCGGCGACCAGACGGTGCCGAAGTCGAGGACGTTGACGAAGAAGTCGTTGGTCAGCACGCCCGGCGTCGCGGTGAACACGCCGGTGCTGGACTGCTGGTAGGTCGCGCCCAGCACGCGCAGGCCGCCGACCAGCACGGTCAGCTCCGGCGCGGTCAGCGTGAGCAGCTCGGCCCGGTCGACGAGCAACTGCTCGGTCGGCCGGCGGTGGCCCTTGCCCAGGTAGTTGCGGAAGCCGTCGTGGGTCGGCTCGAGCACCGCGAACGACTCGGCGTCGGTCTGCTCCTCGGTGGCGTCGGTGCGGCCCGGCGTGAACGGGACCTCGACCGTGACGCCGGCGTCCGCGGCCGCCTTCTCCACCGCGGCCGAGCCGGCCAGCACGATCAGGTCGGCCAGCGAGATCTCGGCGCTGAGCTGCGCCCGGACACTCTCCAGCACACCCAGCACGCGGGCCAGCCGCTCCGGCTCGTTGACCTCCCAGCCGCTCTGCGGGGCCAGCCGGATCCGGGCGCCGTTCGCGCCGCCGCGCTTGTCGGTGCCGCGGAACGTCGAGGCCGACGCCCAGGCGGTGGCGACCAGCTCGGCGACGGTCAGGCCGGACGCCAGCACGGCGGCCTTGATCTCGGCGACCTGCGCCGGGCCGACCAGCTCGTGGCTGACCGGCGGGACCGGGTCCTGCCAGATCTGCGGCTCGGACGGGACCTCCGGGCCGAGGTACCGGGCGATCGGGCCCATGTCACGGTGGGTCAGCTTGAACCAGGCCTTCGCGAAGGCGAGCCGGAACTCCTCTGGGTTCTCGTGGAACCGGCGGGCGATCGGCTCGTAGATCGGGTCGAACCGGAGCGCCAGGTCGGAGGTGAGCATGGTCGGCACGTGCCGTTTCGCCGGGTCGTGCGCGTCCGGCACGGTGCCCTCGGCGGCCGGGTCGGTGGGCACCCACTGCTTCGCGCCGGCCGGGCTCTCGCTCAGCGTCCACTCGTACTTGAAGAGGGTCTCGAAGAACGTGTTGTCCCACTGGGTCGGGGTCGGCGTCCAGATGCCCTCCAGGCCACTGGTGATCGCGTCGCCGCCGACCCCGGTGCCGTACGTGCTCTTCCAGCCGAGGCCCATCTGCTCGATCGGGGCGGCCTCCGGCTCGGCGCCGACGTTCGACGCCGGGCCGGCGCCGTGCGTCTTGCCGAAGGTGTGGCCACCGGCGATCAGGGCGACGGTCTCCTCGTCGTTCATCGCCATCCGGCCGAACGTGTCCCGGATGTCCCGGGCCGACGCCAGCGGGTCCGGGTTGCCGTTCGGGCCCTCCGGGTTGACGTAGATCAGGCCCATCTGCACCGCGCCGAGCGGGCTGGCCAGCTCGCGGTCGCCGGAGTAGCGCTCGTCACCCAGCCAGGTGTCCTCGCTGCCCCAGTTGACCTCCTCCGGCTCGTAGACGTCGGCACGGCCGCCACCGAAGCCGAACGTCTCGAAGCCCATCGACTCCAGCGCGACGTTGCCGGCCAGGATCATCAGGTCGGCCCAGGAGAGGCTCTTGCCGTACTTCTTCTTGACCGGCCAGAGCAGCAGCCGGGCCTTGTCCAGGTTGCCGTTGTCCGGCCAGCTGTTGAGCGGGGCGAACCGCTGCTCGCCGGCGCCGCCACCACCGCGGCCGTCGAAGGTCCGGTAGGTGCCGGCGCTGTGCCAGGCCATCCGGATGAAGAGCGGGCCGTAGTGGCCGAAGTCGGCCGGCCACCAGTCCTGCGACCGGGTCAGCAGTTCGGTGATGTCGGCCTTGACCGCCGCCAGGTCCAGGCTCTGGAACGCCGCGGCGTAGTCGAAGTCGCCGCCCAGCGGGTTGCCGGCGGCCGGGTTGCGGTGCAGGACGCTCAGGTCGAGCTGGTTCGGCCACCAGTCCCGGTTCGCCCGCCCGCCGTGGGACGCGGTGCCGTGCGCGACCGGGCACTTGCCGGCGCTCTCCTTGCGTACCTCACGGTTTTCGGCGGCGAGTTCGTCGGCCACAGGTCCTCCAGAGACGGTGATCAGGCGGATGCGCCGACGAGTCTGGTCCCTTTTCTGGAATCAGTCAAGAAAACATCTGGTGCGCGAGCCGGGTCGCCGGGGTGCCTCAGATCCTGCCGGTGCCGGCACCGGCCTTGACCAGGGCGGAGACCGACGAGGCGGGCTCCAGGGTGACCGCGTACGGCGCGGCGGTGAACGTGCCGGTCTGGGTGATCACCGGGGCCTGGCCGCCGAAGTCGTTGCCGGAGATGACCGCGAAGCCGTCCTCGTCGGAGTCCTCAGTGGTCCAGACCGGCAGCTTGACGTTCACGAACACGTTGTTCTGGACCAGGCACTGCGCGTTCATCAGGCAGTGGATGCCGCTGGTCTCGGCGTTGCTGAACAGGTTGTCGTACAGGTGCACGGTGCCGAACCGGACCCGCGGCAGGCGGGACGCCACGTTGTCGAACCAGTTGTGGCCGTAGGTGATCCGCAGGTGGCCGGTGTCCTCGGCCGCGTTGCTGTCCGAGTGGCCGATCAGCGAGCCCTTGTGGTGGTCGTGCAGGTGGTTCCAGGAGACCGTGACGAAGTCGGTGGCGTGCGTCAGGTCCACCATGCCGTCGTAGAAGTCCTTGTCGTGCGTGGTGTCGTTGAACAGCTCGTTGTGGTCGATCCAGATGTGATCCGACTTCTGCGCGGCGATCAGGTCGACCGGCGCCAGCGCGAACGAGATCTTCAGGTTCCGGATGATGACGTTGCTGGCCTTCTTGATGGAGATGCCCGCGCCGGTCAGGCCGGCGTTCGCGCCGACCCCCACGATCGTCTTGTCCGAGGAGACGACGACCTGGTCCGAGCCGCTGCCCTTGAGGACGCTGGAGAGCTGGAGGACCTTCGGGCCGTCCGAGGCGGCCTCGGTGATCAGCTGGGCGAGCGAGGTGATGGCGACGGTCTCGCCGCCGGCGCCGCCGGTGGTGCCCGCGCCGAAGCCGATCGGGCTGCTCTCGAACTTCCCGCCGGTGGTGGCGGTCGGACTCGCCGTCGCCGTCGCCGTCGGGCTCGCGGTAGCGGTAGCGGTCGGGGACGTCGTCGGGGCGGTCCCGCTGGTGGTCACCACCACGTCGTCGAACGCTGCGGTGGCGTCATAGGTCAGCAGTCCGATCCGGCCCCTGCCGCTGGTGCTCGCCGTGCCGGTCACGATCGTGGCGCCGTTGACCGAGCCGCTCAGCGTGGTCCCGCTGACCGTCAGTCCCAGGGTGTAGGAGGCGCCGGCGGTCACCGTGACGGCCGCCTCGCTGAGCACGGTGGCCGTGCCCGACTTCACCGACTCCAGGCGGACCTTGTTCCCGCCGGTCAGTGCCAGGCGGTAGAAGCTGGTGGAGCTGGTCGCCCGGGCCACGATCCCGGCGTAACCGCCGGTCGCCACCGCGAGCGGGTCGACCTTGGCCTGCACGGTGTAGTCCGTCCAGTCGGTCGAACCCGCGAACTCCCGGGCCAGTGTCGCGCCACTCTTCGACTGCCGGAGCTCGCCGTCGGTGACCGACCAGGTGCCACCCGACTTGCTCCAGCCGGCCGTGTCACCGTCTCCGAAATCGTCCGAGAATCCGGCCGGGTTCGCGGCGTCGGCGTCCGCGAAGGACACCCCCGCCACGGTGCCGAGGCCGGCCACGACTGCCGCCATTCCGGCCGCGAGAATCACTTTCCGCTTCCGGGGATCCGGCTTCTTCGCGTGGTTCATCGTCGTCCTTTCGCTCCGATTCGCGGCGAGGCGAAGACGGGGGAATGGGGATGGCCGCCTCGGCGCGATCAGGACGATATGCATTAGTGGGAGGGCGGTCAACCCGCCTTAAGCAATTCCTAAAAGTGTTCTGAGCTGCGGATATGTAAACGCTGCTAGGGTCGGCAGAATGCTCTGCCGACCTCAGGAATGAATTCAAAAAAGGCCATGCCGACGGTCCGGGCCGCCATTTCCCTTCCGCTCCGCGGCCAATTTCTCGCGTACGTAAGGGTGTGGTCCCGCCCCCCGCAATCCGTTGCTCGCCCGTCCTGTGACGGTCGTCACACTGAAGCGCGGCCCGTCTATCGCTCAAGATCACCTTCTCCTTAAGATGCGCCGCGATCGCTACATCGGGGGAAGCATTCGATGCTACGAAACCACTGGCCGGCAGGAGTCGGTCTCACACTTCTCGCCATCGTCGCCTCGGGCGCGGTGGCCACCCCCGCCATGGCGCTGACCGGGGGCGACGCCTACGCCGGCACCAGCCGGGTCACCTTCCGGGCGGACTCCGGCGACCGGAACCAGGTGGTGATCACCCGGGCCGGGCGTTACGTCGTCATCGACGACCGGGTGACCATCAACCCGGGCAAGGGCTGCAAGCGGGTCAAGGGCGACAAGACCAAGGTGCGCTGCAAGACCAAGAAGCCGGCCCGATCGCTGTACATCAAGGTCTACGACCGGAACGACTCCGTCGTCAACAACAGCGATCTGCGGATGGAGGCGTACGGCGGTACCGGTAGTGACACGCTCGTCGGCGGTCCCAAGGCCGACATGTTCCGCAGCGACGACACCTGCGAGCCGCGCGGTGGCAACGACCGGATCTACGGCCGGGGCGGCAACGACGAGATCTTCGCGGACGACGGCTCCGACTACATCTCGGCCGGCGACGGCAACGACCTGGTTCTCGGTGACAGCGATTGCGCCAACCACCCGATCCGTCCCGGCAACGACGTGATCCACGGCGGCAAGGGCGACGACGAACTGGTCGGCGGCGCCGGTGACGACCAGATCTACGGCGACGACGGCTCCGACTGGCTCGCCGGCCAGGCCGGCCGGGACCGCCTCGACGGTGGGGCGGGCGACGATGCGCTGCAAGGCGACGAGAACGATCGAGGCGCGGCAGCCGACGTGCTGCTCGGCGGCCCGGGCCGGGATCGGTTGGACTACTTCGCCTACGCCAAGTCGATCACGGTCGATCTGGACGGCTCCTCCGGCGACGACGGGCTGCCCGGGGAGCGCGACACCGTCGGCGCCGACGTCGAGGACATCATCAGCGGACCGGGTGACGACCGCCTGACCGGCAACGAAACCGCGAACCACCTCGAGGGCTACTACGGCAACGACGTCATCGTCGGTGGTGGCGGCGACGACGAACTCGACGGAGTGGACGGCAGCGACAAGATCTACGGCGGAGCGGGCGACGACGCCATCATCACCGCGGGCGCGTCCAGTCTTGTCGACGGTGGACCGGACAACGACGTGTGCCGGGTGCGGCCGGAGACCACGGCGGTGTTCTCCTGCGAGGTCCGGGAGATCTGGTGACCGGTGCGCACGACGCGGGCCGCAGACCGGATGATCCGCTCACCGCTGAGCCGCAGCTCGGCCACGCGCGAAGCGGTCAGTAGACGTCGCGGACGTAGCGCTTGTCGGCGGCCAGTTGCTTCAGGTACGCCGTCGCCGCCTCCGGTGACAGCCGCCCGTGGTTGACCGCGATCTCGTGCAACGCCCGGTCCACGTCCTTGGCCATCCGGCTGGCGTCGCCGCAGACGTAGAAGTGCGCGCCGTCCTCCAGCCACGCCCACAGTTGCGCGCCCTGCTCCCGCATCCGGTCCTGCACGTACACCTTGGCCCGCTGGTCCCGGGAGAACGCCAGGTCGAGCCGGGTCAGGGTGCCGGCCGCGGAGAGCGCCGCCAGCTCCTCGCGGTAGTAGAAGTCGGTCTCCCGCCGCTGCTCGCCGAAGAACAGCCAGTTCGCCCCGGGCGCGCCGAGTGCCTGACGCTCCTGGAGGAAGCCGAGGAACGGCGCCACCCCGGTACCCGGCCCCACCATGATCATCGGTGTGGCCGGGTCGGCCGGTGGGCGGAAGTGCGGCGCCTTCTGCACGAAGAGCGGCACCTCGATGTCGTCCAGGGCGTCGGCCAGGTGGGTCGAGCAGACTCCCTTGCGCGGCCGCCCGAGCAGGCTGTCGAACCGGACCACCGACACGGTCAGGCTCACCTGGTCCGGGTCGACCAGCGGGGTCGAGCTGATCGAGTAGAGGCGGGGTTGCAGGCGTTTGAGCACCCCGGCCCACTCCTGCGCGGAGGCCCGTACGCCCTGCTCGGCGATCAGGTCGACGGCTTGCCGGCCCCACGTCCACTTCGCCAGCTCGCCCTTGTTGTCCGGCCGGAGCAGGGTCTTGAGCTGCCCGTCCCCGCCCCGCTCGGCGGTGAACCGGAGCAGGTCCGTGGTGATCTTCGTGATGTCCAGGTGCCGGGTGAGCGCCTCGGACAGCGGGACCATCCCGACCCGGTCCAGCTCCACGGCGGTGTCCGCGGCCAGACCGGTCACCGACAGCCACTCGTCGACCAGCTCCGGACCGTTCACCGGCCACACGCCGAGCGCGTCGCCGGCCTGGTAGTCCAGCAGGCCGCCGGTGTGGAAGGTGAATCGGCGCACCTCCTTGGCCGAGCCGGGCTTGCTGAGCAGGCGGTTCCCGACCAGGGCGGACTTCAGCGGGGCGGCCTTGGTGGGCGCGACCCGGGGCGGGGCGGTCAGCGCCGTGACGACCGAGTCGAGCCACCGGCCGGCGGTGTCCTCGAAGTCCGGCTCGCAGTCGGCGCGCGGGGCGAGGCGTTCGGCGCCCAGCTCGGCGAGGCGTTCGTCGAGGCGGCGGCCGTGTCCGCAGAAGTCGTCGTAGTTCGAGTCACCGAAGGCCAGCACCGCGAACCTGCGCCCGTCCAGCCGGGGTGCGCCGTCGCCGGCGATCGACCGCCAGAACTCGGCGCCGTTGTCCGGGGCGTCGCCGTCGCCGAACGTGCTGGTCACCACCAGGAGGTCGGCGTCCGGGTCGAGGAGGTCGTCGACGGCGCGGTCCATACCGCGTACCGAAATCTGGCGCCCGGTCTCCGCGAGCCGCGAGCCCAGGCCGCGGGCGAACTCCTCGGCGTTGCCGGTCTGGGAAGCCCAGAGAATCTGCAGGCGCGGCCCGGCCGCGGCCGGCGGAGCAACGACGGGCGCCGCGTGGAAGATCCCGGCCAGCAGCCCGTTGACCCACATCGCGGTGCCCGGGTCGAACGGCGCGTTGGCCGGCAGCGTCGGCGCGTCCGGGCGCACCGGTGGCAGCCCGGCCAGGAATCCGGCCAGGTACCGGCGCTGCCCGTCGCTCAGCACCGGGGGCTGCGGGTCCAGGCCGAGCAGGTCGTGGATCCGAGCCGGCGTGACGGCGGCCTCGGTGACCGGTGCGGCCACCTTCGACAGCGCCACGGCGCAGACCTTCAGCTCCGGCTGGAAGCTCAGCGGGTCGACCGCGTCGCTGGTCACCGCGTTGACGCTGACGTACTCGCCGAACAGGTCGTTCCAGTGGAACGGGGCGAAGCAATTGCCCGGCATCACCCGGTCGGTGAGCACCGCGGGCAGCACCGCGCGCCCGCGCCGGGACTCGATCTCCACCTGGTCGCCCTCGGCGATCCCGTGTGCCCGGGCGTCGGCCGGGTTGATCTCCACGAACGGGCCCGGGTTGAGCTTGGTCAGCTTGGCCACCTTGCCGGTCTTGGTCATGGTGTGCCACTGGTGCTGCAACCGGCCGGTGTTCAGGACGAACGGGAAGTCGTCGTCGGGCAGCTCGGCCGGGGGCAGGTGCGGGCGCGGGTGGAAGACCGCCTTCCCGCTCGCGGTGGCGAACCGCAGACCGCCGTCGGCTTCGCGGTAGCGGATCGGGTTGCGGTCCGGCCCGCCCGGCGCGGCCGGCCACTGGACCGGGCCGCCGGCAAGCCTTTCGTACGACACACCGCGCAGGTCGTAACCGGTCTGTGGGTTGGCGAACCGCTTGATCTCGTCGAGGATCTCGGGCGCGCTGCCGTACGAAAAAGCCTCCGCGAAGCCCATCGCGGCGGCGATCCGGCAGATCAGCAGCCAGTCCGGCAGCGCGTCGCCGGGAGCGTCCACCACCGGATGCACCAGGGTCAGGTTCCGCTCGGAGTTGATCATGATGCCGTCGGACTCCGACCACATCGCGGCCGGCAGCGCGATGTCGGCGTACGCATGGGTCTCCGTCTCGCCGAAGGCGTCCTGGGTGATCACCAGTTCGGCGGCCTCCAGGCCGGCGATCACCGTCTTGCGGTTGCCGACCGAGGCGACCGGGTTGGTGCAGATGATCCAGCAGGCCTTGATCTTCCCGGCCGCCATCTGCTCGAACATGTCGACGGTGCCCTTGCCGACCTCGGTGCGCAGCGTGCCGGCGGGCAGCCCCCAGACCCGCTCGGTGAACTCCCGGTCGGCCGGGACCAGCACCGACCGCTGGCCGGGCAGTCCCGGGCCCATGTAGCCCATCTCCCGGCCGCCCATCGCGTTCGGCTGGCCGGTCAGCGAGAACGGGCCGCTCCCGGTCCGGCAGATCGCGCCGGTGGCCAGGTGCAGATTGCAGATCGCGTTGGTGTTCCAGGTGCCGTGGGTGCTCTGGTTCAGCCCCATGGTCCAGAGCGTGACCCAGTTCGCGGCCCCGCTGATCCACGCGGCGGCGGTCCGGATGTCGTCCTCGGGCAGCCCGGTCAGCTCGGCCACCGCGGCCGGCGGGTAGTCGGCGAGCAGCTCCGGCATCGCCGCCCAGCCCTCGGTGTGCGCCGCGATGAACTCCTCGTCCTTGTCGACGAGGTGCAGCAGGCCGTTGAGCAGCGCCAGGTCGGTCCCCGGCTTGATCTGGAGGAAGAGGTGCGCCTTGTCGGCGGTGGCGGTACGCCGCGGGTCGACCACGATCAGCTTGGCCCCGGCCTTGACCCGCTCCATCATCCGCAGGAACAGGATCGGGTGGCAGTCCGCCATGTTCGCGCCGATCACGAAGAAGACGTCGGCGTGATCCAGGTCGTCGTAGGAACCGGGCGGCCCGTCGGCGCCCAGCGACAGCTTGTAGCCGGTGCCGGCGCTGGCCATGCAGAGCCGCGAGTTCGACTCGATGTTGTTGGTCCCGATGTAGCCCTTGACCAGCTTGTTCGCCAGGTACTGCGCCTCCAGCGTCATCTGACCGGAAACGTACATGGCGAACGAGTCCGGGCCGTGCTCGTCGACGATCGCCCGCAGCCGCCGGGCGGTCTCCGCGATCGCCTCGTCCAGGTTCTGCTTCCGCGGCTCGGCGCCCCGCTCGGCGCGCACCATCGCGTGCCCCAGCCGGCCACCGGCCGCGAGCAGGTCGGCGCTGGTCGCGCCCTTGGTGCAGAGCCGGCCGCCGTTGGCCGGGTGGTCCTTGTCGCCACTGGCCCTGAGCACCCGCCGCCGCCCGTCGGCGTCCCGGGCGACATCCAGCACCATGCCGCAGCCGACGCCGCAGTAGCCGCACACGGTACGCACCTGGGTGCCCACAGAGCGGGTTCCTTCCGTCCAGCGTGTCGTCCTCGATGTTCACGCTAGGAAGCCGCGATTACCGCCCTGTCACCCGAACGTGCTTCGAGAGTTACCCGATCCTCACCGTCTCCGGGCAGCGGTTGTGAGCCCGGGACTCAGCCGGCGCGGCGGGTCCGGGAGAGCGCCAGGCTGGCCAGGCCGCAACAGACGGTCAGCCAGGTGGCCGGGAGCAGCAGGTAGACCACGTCCCGGACGGTTCCGGGCAGCAGACCGCTAAGGATCAGCAGAGCCGCGCCGATGAAGACGAGCGCGGCGGTGGTCACCGTGCGGCGCAGGGTGCGGTGGGGCATGCGGGACTCCAGGACTCGGTGGCGGAGGAAGCCTTCCCGACCGCCGCGAACCGGGACAACGGCCGTCCGGGTCGCGTTGTTTGCCCTGGTAGCCGGTCGGCCGGTAACGGGACGGTACCGTTTCGGCCCTGCGCGCGAGATCTCTTGATCGACTCATGCCGACGCCCCTAATCTCTGCGCAGTCGATCATAGGGGCTGCATGCTGATGGTGAGCTGGACGTTGCGAACGGCGACAGCGGTGTCTCTCGCGGGCGGGCTGGTGCTGGCCGGCGCGGTACCCGCGGTCGCGGACGATCCGGCCGCGGACGTCACGAACCCGGTGATCACCAGCGTCGGGCTGACCGACGGGCAGCTGGTCCGGGCGGTTCCGCTCTTCCGGGTCACCGCCACCGACGACGTCAAGGTCACCAAGGTGGTGGTCACGGTCGACACACCCGGCGACCCCTACGCCAACGGCGGCTGCCAGACCTCGGCGACCGCCGGATATTGGATCTGCAAGGCAGTCACGACGACGCGGGTCCGTGACTATTACGACAGCACCATCACCGTGCAGGCTCTCGACGCGGCGGGTAACCGCAGTGCGCCGATCGTCCGGCAGGTGCATGTCGACAACGTGGCACCACGGATGGATCTCACGCCGGCGCCAGGGTCGTCGATGCGCAGCGGCCCGGTCACCATCGAGATCACCGGCGTGCCGGCTGACATCACGAAGGTGGAGGTGCTCGACGGGGCGTTCGGGCCGGTGCTCGCCACCCTCACCGAGGCGCCGTGGTCCTACACCTGGCAGGCCACCGACGGGGCCACACAGCCCTGTTTCCAGGCATTCGATCGAGTCGGCAACATCTCGTCCCCGTGCACCGGGTACATCGTCGATGACGAGGAGCCGGTCATCACGCGGGTGGACGCCACCAGCATGTATACGACGAGCCGGGTGGACAGCGGCAACGGCTGGGTCGGCGGTGACACCGGATTGACGCCCACGATCGATGACGAGTCGCCGATCACCCGAACGCAGTGGCGGGTCAACGGTGAACTGAAGTCGACGGGATCCAGTTTCAGCTGGGCGGCGAAGACAATCGCGGCACCGACCGCGACCGTGGACCTGCAGGTCTGGGACGCCGCCGGCAATACGGCGTCGACGTCGTTCCCGGTGAACATCGACAGGACCGCGCCGACGATGGTCATCTCGCCGGCCGAGCGGGCCTTGGTCCGGGGCACGTCGTTCGTCACCTCGCTGCGGGCATCGGACGTGCACGGTGTCGCTTACACCCAATTCGGGAACCAGGCGACGACGTCGTCGTGGGTCCGGTCCGGCGCGGACGGCCCCAAGACCCTGACCTGGCTGGCGACCGACAGTCTGGGCAACACCGCGGAGGCCCGGCGGACCGTGATCGTCGACAACACGGCCCCGGGCCTGACGGTCACCAAGCGGCCGACGAACAACACCAAGCTGACCAAGAAGACCACGCTGACCGCCGCGGCGAGCGACCGTAACGGCGTTGCCAAGGTCCAGCTGCTGGTCAACGGCAAGGTCGTGGCCACCGACTACACGGCCGGTTACCACTTCACGCTGAACCCCAAGAGGTACGGCAAGAAGTTCACCGTGCAGCTGCGCGCCTACGACAAAGCGGGCAACGTCAAGTACTCGACGAAGCGCACCTACCGCCGCTGACTTCGGAGGCCGCCCGGTCAGCCCTCGGCCGGCTCGCCCGTCGGCTGGTTGATCGGCAGCAGCCGCGCGTCCGGTTTCGCCTCGGCGACCAGGATGATCACGCCGAGCAGGGAGAGGGCGATGATCGCCGGGGCCAGCGGGTTCGCGATCTGGTTGCCCAGTGGGTACATGAAGTAGGTGCGCAGCAGCACCGTCGTGCTCGACGCCGGCCACATGCTCGCCACGCAGTCGAAGCTGTTCACCACGGCGGCGACCAGGGCCGGCAGGCTGATCAGCAGCATCCGCCGGCGGGTGCCGGGACCGGTCCGGGCCACCCGGTGCGCCAGCCAGGTCAGCGCCTGCCAGGCCAGCAGGGCGCCGATCACGAAGCCGGCGATCGCGCCGGCCAGCAGGCCGGGCGGCTCGACCGGGTACCAGTGAACGGTGATGCCACTGTGCTCGTAGGTCCCGCCGACGGTGATCAGTGCGCCGTCGCGCTCGGCCCAGAAGACGCCGTCCGGCGAGTTCTCGTCCCGGACCACCTCGCCCATGGCCCAGCCGTCGTGCTGCAGCCGCTGGTACGCCGCGGTCAGCACGCCCGGCACGTCCGGCACGCCGTCGTAGCCGCGGGACTGCTCGTCCGGCACCGGCCGGGAGCCGGTCCAGCCCTGCCCGCTGAAGTCGTTCAGCGTGCCGGACGTCCCGGCCAGATAGGCCAGCTCCACCGGGTTGTAGCCGGACGCGTCCGTGCTGGTCGCGGACGGCTGCCCGGCCAGTTGGTCGGCGAGCGCGGCGAGCCGGGGCGGCTCCGGGCGCTGCGCGGCGTAGACGGCGACCGTGCCGAGGCCGCTGCACACCAGTGCGACCCAGAGGGTCACGAAGCCGGCCACGACGGCGCTGATCCAGCCCGGCGGCACGAACCTGTACCGCAGACCGATCAGCAGCAGGTGGAGCGCCTCGCCGCGGGACGGCCTGGTCTGCCCCGGTTCGGCGGCGTCCATCAGCGTGGTCAGGATCTCCAGGCCGCGTTCGCGGCGGTAGAAGCGCGGGTACGCCCAGAGCAGGCGACGGTACGAGAGCTCCAGCTCAGGCATGCTGAACTCCCCCGATGAAGCCGAACGCCTCGCGCAGCCGGGTCGCGGCCACCCTCGCGTTCGACTGGAGCCTCGCCACCGCCTCCTCGAGCGCCGCGCGCCCGTCGTCGGAGAGCACGTAGTACCGGCGGAGCCGGCCGCCGACGGCCTCCTCGCGGTCCACGACGATCAGGCCGTCCGAGCTGAGGCGGTCGAGCGCGGCGTAGAGGGTCCCGGCCTTGAGCCGGACGCGACCGTCGGAGAGCTGCTCGACCGCCTGCATGATCCCGTAGCCGTGCAGTGGTGTGCGCACCAGCGCGGTCAGGATGAAGAACGTCGGTTCCTGCATCGTCATGCGGAGGAATATAGACCATCGCTATATACAGTCGGACTGCATATGGGGGTGTCGTGTTCCCCGACCCGGGATTCAGCCCGGCGGTCGCCGGGCGGCCCGGTGCCCACGCGGGCCTCGCGGGTAGCCACGGGACGGGCTGGTGCGGTGGTGGGAGGGGTAACGCGTATCGAATGGATTGTGGCTTCGGGCAAAGGGTCAGGCGGCGACCGCCGATCGGCGAACCGGGGCGCGGCTCAGCATCAGCTGGGTGAGCAGCGCACCTGTCACCGCCGCCGCGAACGCCGGCCCGGTGCCGAGCGGTCCGAGCAGCACCGCGGCCAGAAAGCAGAACACGGCGAAGCCGGTCAGACCGCGGGTCACCCCGGACAGGGTCCGGATGGTGGCGGCCGGCCCCTGCTGCGCCCGGACGAACGCGGCGATCACGCTGGTGGCGATCGGGAACGGTGCCAGGATCCCGGTGACCGTGGGGCCGAGGCGGGCGGCCGCGCTGGTCACGGTCAGGACCAGGGCGGCGGTGGCCAGGGCCCGCGCCGGGAGGTCCCACCACGGCGGCGCGGCCGGGTGCACCTCGGCGGCCGGGTCGTCGAGGCCGGTCACCAGCCGGTGGGCGGCCACGATCGCGGCCAGCACCAGCGGGAACGCCACCCAGGCGGTGAGCCTGAACCCGGCCAGGACGGCGTCCCCGGCCAGGTTGGCGAGCCAGGCCAGGACCAGTGCCGGCAGCCAGCCGAGGCGGCGGGCGGCGTACGCGTAGACGACCGCGAACAGCGCCAGCGTGATCAAGCCCAGCAGCGACGCCGAGGCGGCCCGGGCACCGAAGGCCGGACCGTGGTCGAGGCAGGTGATCAGCAGGATCGGACCGGCCACGATCGGAAAGGTGACCAGCAGACCGGCCACCCGCGGACCCCAGCGACGCCCGGCGAGCGTGGAGCCGGCCACCAGCAGCGGGGCCAGCAGGAACTTCAGGAGCAGAACCACGGTGAGCGGGTCAGTACGCGGCGGCGCTCACATACACCCAGGCGCGTACGCCGGAGCCGAGCGAGACCAGCACCCGGTGGTAATCGTCCACTTCGTACTTGTCGGCCGCGGTCAGCTCGTCCTCGGTCACCTCGAACACCGTGCCCGGTACCCCGTCGGCGTCCTCGCCGGTCTCCACGACGATCGGGTGATGGGTCTTGCCGCTGGTCGCCAGGACCTCCGGGTCGGTGATCTCCAGGAGCCGTTCCGCGTACCCGGGCAGGGTGTCCGCCCGGCCCTCCAGTTCCCTTCCGAAGTTGGCCCGCTGGACGGCGGGATCTTGCAGGGTGCCGTACGAGAAGAGCAGAGGCATGCCCTGATCCTGCCTGGTCTTGCCGCGGCGGATTAGCCTGCGTCCCGGGTTTTAGGACCGAGGAGGTTGCGGTGGGTACCTGGCTGGCCACGGTCCGCTTCCCGGACGGCGTCGCGCGATACGCCGTCTACAGCACCGTCGTCGAGGCGATGTACGCCGACCTCTACCCCACGTTCCACGTGGAACACTACCGAGAGCGAGTGTCCGGTGACCCGCTGCCAAGCTTTCCCGATCGCGACCTCGCCCCGCTTGACGAGCTGATACCGGTGGTGATCACGCGTGCGCCTGATGATCGCGAATGGCATGCCGTCTACTGTCCGCGACGGTCCATGGTGGTCGGTCCGCACTCGCCGCACCACCAGTGGCACGTCCAGGAGAGCCATGATCTGGTCTTCGGGGCCCACGACAACGTGCGGCATTTGTCACAAGTGAATACTCGTGGCCGGTGCGGGGCGCCGGTGACCGACGCCCCGCTGCGTTATCACCGCGAGGCCCCCGGGATCGGGAACCCGGAGTGGCGCGAGGAGGACCAGCCGCCGGCGGTGGACATCTTCGCGGAGTGGACGCGCCCCGACATGTGCCGGGCCTGCCTGATCACGGCGCTTCAGGCCGCATAGACCCGCTCACCACCCACGAAGGTCATGGCGACCTTCGTCGCCGCGATCGCGGCGGCCGGCCCGTCGAACGGGTCGCGGTCGAGGACCACCAGGTCCGCGACGTTTCCGGTACGCACGACGCCGCTGTCGTCCCGATGATTGAGGTACCCGCTGCCGGCCGTGTACGCCGCCAGCGCCGTACCCAGGTCCAGCCGCTGCTCGGGCAGGAACACCCGGTCGTCGTCCGCCCCGGGCACCTGCCGGTTCACCGCCACGTGGATGCCCTCGATCGGGTTCGGGCTGCTCACCGGCCAGTCCGAGCCGGCCGCCAGGGTCGCCCCGGCCCGGAGCAGATCGCCGAACGGATACTGCCGCCCGGCCAGCGCCGGGTCCAGGAACGGAATGGTCAGCTCGTCCATCTGCGGCTCGTGCGCGGCCCACAGCGGCTGCATGTTCGCGGTCGCCCCGAGCCGCCGGAACCGGGCGATGTCGTCCGGGTGCACGACCTGGAGGTGGGCCAGATGCGGCCGGGTGTCCCGGAATCCGTTCACGGTCCGCGCCGCCTCGATCGCATCGAGCGCCTCCCGGACCGCCCGGTCACCGAGCGCGTGGAAGTGCACCTGGAAGCCCAGCCCGTCCAGCTCCGTGACATATCCCCGCAGCAGCGCCGGATCCACGAAGCTCAGCCCGCTGTTCGGCGTCGGGCAGCCGCACCTGTCCAGGTACGGCTCGGTCATCGCGGCGGTGAAGTTCTCCGCCACCCCGTCCTGCATGATCTTCACGGTCGAGCAGGTGAGCCGCCCGATCGTCAGCTGCGCCCGGTGCTCGACCAGCTCGGCGATCTGGTCGGCGCCGCGGTCCCGGTCCCACCAGAGCGCGCCGGTCACCGCCGCGGTCAGCCAGCCCTCGCCGGCCGCGGTCCGGTACGCGTCCGCCGGATCCGGATACCCGTTCGACCCGCGCAGCATGGCGTCCTGCCAGCCGGTGACGCCGAGCGAGTGCAGCAGCGCCTGGGCCCGGCGCAGACCGGCCACCAACTGATCCGGGGTGGTCGCCGGGATCAGGTGGCCGACCAGCCCCATCGCCCCCTCTTGCAGGGCGCCGGCCGGGTTGCCCGCGGCGTCTCGGTTGATCACGCCGTCCGCCGGATCCGGGGTGTCCCGGGTGACCTTCGCGAGTTCGAGGGCGACCGAGTTGACCCATGCCCCGTGGTGGTCACGGTTGGTCAGGTAGACCGGCCGGTCCGGGACGATCGCGTCCAGCAGCGCCGCCGACGGCACGCCGCCCGGGAAGCTCTCCATCGACCAGCCGCTCCCGGTGATCCACTCCCGGTCGGGGTGGGCGGCCGCGTAGGCGGCGATCCGCTCGCGGTAGACCGCGAGGTCCGTGGTGCCGGTCAGGTCGCACTCGCCCATCTCGACGCCGCCGAAGACCGCGTGCACGTGCGCGTCCTGGAACCCCGGGATCAGCAGCTTCCCGGCCAGGTCGACCACCTCGGTCCGGGCCCCGCGCAGGTCGGCCAGGTCGTGCCCGACCGCGAGGATCCGCCCGTCCTTGACCGCGACGGCGGTGGCCCGGGAGCGCGCCCCGCCCGCGGTGAACACCGGCCCACCGGTGAAGAGCAGGTCAGCGGTGGTCATACGGTCTCCTCCACACGAGCGAAGTACGGTGAGCGGCGGCGCCACTTCGCCATCGCGGCGGCCCCGATCCCGAGCAGCACGATCAGCGCCGGGGCGGCCAGGTTGAACCAGCCGTTCTCCACGCTGATCGCGAAGCTGTCGCTCAGGGTGGCGTAGTACAGGGCGAGGTAGATGCCGAGGGCGAGCAATGCCGTACCGGAAAGCAGCGGGATGACAACGGCCCGCAAGCCTTCGGTGGGGTTGGTCCGCAGCAGTCCGCGGAAGCGGACCGCGGAGGCGATCGCGGTCAGCCCGTAATAGACCGCCACGAGCAGGCCGATGGTGTTCACCGCGGCGAGAATCGCCTGGTTGAGCGTGGGGATGGCGAACTCCAGCAGGGCCACGAACCCGGCGATCACCGCGATCACGACAGTGCCGGCGGCGGGCGCGCCGCGCTTGCTGAGCCGCGCCCAGAACGGGCCGAGCGTCTTGTCCCGGCTCATCGCCAGGGTCAGCCGGGCGGTCGGGATCACCCCGGACTGCACCGAGGCGATCGCCGAGAACATCAGCGCGAGCAGTGGCACCGACGCCCACGGCTCGCCGACCAGCTTGGCGGCGAAGTAGCTGAGGCCCTGCGCGCCGTTCTCGGCCAGTTCCTCGGTGGGCAGCACGCGCTGGAACGCGATCGAGCCGAGCACGAAGAGGCCGAGCATGGTGAAGAGCGCGATGAACCCGCCGCGGGAGGCGTCCTCCGGGTTGCGGGTCTCCTCGGTGACGTTGAACGCGGAGTCCCAGCCCCAGTAGAAGAAGACCGCCAGCACCAGGCCCTGTGCCAGGCCGCTGAGCGAGTCGAAGGCGAACGTGTTGAGCCAGGAGAGCGAGAACGGCTGGTCGCCGACGATCATCCCCCAGCCGCAGAAGACGATCAGGACCGCGTACTCGAAGATCAGCAGGTATTTCTGGAAGGTGACGGCGTGCGCCACCCCGCGGATCGCCGTCCAGGTGACCGCCACCAGCACCACCAGGCCGACCAGGGTGCACTGCGCGGTCGAGTCCGGGTCGAGGCCGTGCAGGCCGACCTTGCCGGCGGTCTGGATCAGCAGCGAGCCGCAGATCGCGGTGGTGTAGGCCAGGAAGATCACCGTGCCGGCCACCGGGATCCAGCCGGCCAGGAAGCCGAGCCAGGGGCCGAGGGTGCGGCCCACCCAGGTGTATCCGGCGCCGCAGTCGGGCTCGGAGCGGTTCAGCCGGGCGTAGGCGCCGGCGATGCCGATCATCGGCAGGAACGCCAGGACCAGCAGGATCGGCACCTGGCGGCCGACGGTCGCGGCGAGCACACCGGTGCCGATCGCGATGCTGGTGGTGGCGGCGGTGCTGGAGGCGGCGATCACGACGCCGTCGATGACGCCGAGTGACTTCGGCATGGGTGCGTTCATCTATCCACTCCCCTTGGTGACC
The DNA here is from genome assembly GCF_018324205.1 of Actinoplanes ianthinogenes. NCBI lineage: Bacteria > Bacillati > Actinomycetota > Actinomycetes > Micromonosporales > Micromonosporaceae > Actinoplanes > Actinoplanes ianthinogenes. The sequence continues at coordinate 4,481,904 of NZ_AP023356.1, read as the reverse complement.
CTGGCCACAGATGCAACGACATCTGAACACCGATGTCAACAGCGTTCACAACGTTGTTTCATTAAGATGGGCCGCATGGCGAAGAGGGAGCGGGGCACGCTGAGCCGGGCGGAGATCGTCAAGGTGGCGCTGGAGGTGGCCGAGGCGGACGGCGCGGAGGCGCTGACCTTCCGGCGACTCGGCCCGGCGCTCGGGGTGGCGCCCACCGCGGTGCTGCGGCACTTCCGGGACAAGGACGAGCTGCTGCTGGCGATCGGCGCGCAGCTGCTGGAGCACGCGCTGTCCGAGGTGGACACGGACGAGCCGGACTGGCGGAAAAGGATCATGTCGCTGGCCCGGGCCAGCCGCCGCGCCTTCGTCACGCATCCCCGGGTGGCCGCCCTGGTCGCCACCCGCACGCTGCGCCAGGAGGCCGAGTTCCGCACCGTCGAGCTGATCATCGGCGCCCTCGAGCAGGCCGGCCTGCACGGTCGCGCCGCCGCCAGCATGTACCGCGCGGTCGCCGACACCATCCTGGCCTGGACCGCCTTCGAGGCGAACGTGCACGCCGTGGGCCTGGACGTGATGGACCGCGACGGCCTGGCCTGGACCAGGGAATACGTCGTCCTGCCCGCCGACCGCTACCCGCACATCCGCAACGTCGCCGAGCACCTGAGCGACGTCAACCGCGAGGACCAGTTCGAGCTGGCGCTGGAACTCATCCTGGATGCGGTCGAAATGCGGGCAAAACCTATTTGATACGCATTACCCCTCCCACCACCGCACCAGCCCCGTCCCGTGGCTACCCGCGAGGCCCGCGTGGGCACCGGGCCGCCCGGCGACCGCCGGGCTGAATCCCGGGTCGAGAAGCATCGCCGAGACGCCGAAGGGGAGACCCGGCCGGGCCTCCCCTTCGGTGTGTCATGTGCCGGTCAGCGGCGGTAGGTCCGCTTCGTCGAGTACTTCACGTTCCCGGCGCGGTCGTACGCGCGGAGCTGGACGGTGAACTTCTTGCCGAACTTCTTCGGGTTCAGGGTGAAGCTGAAGGCGGCCTTGCTGTCGGTCGCCACCACCTTGCCGTTGACCAGCAGCTGGACCCGGGCGATGCCGAAGCGGTCGGCGGCGATGGCCTTGACGGTCACCTTGCGGGTCAGCTTCGCCCGGTTCTTCGGCGCGGTGCCGAACCTCACCGCCGGCGCGGTGTTGTCGACGTAGACCGACCGGCGCAGCTGCGTGAGGTTGCCGGCCTTGTCCTTCACGTCCCAGGCCAGGGTGTGCCGGCCGTCGGCGACCGCGCGGCTGTTGACGTGCACGTACCACGGGCTGCGCTCGGTGAAGCCGGTGCCGCGGAAGTCGTCGAAGTAGACGGCCAGGTAGGCGGCGCCGGTGGCGTCTCGGAAGTTGCTGACCCCGGCGCCGAAGGTACCGCGCAGGTAGCTCGACCCGGGCGCGCCGGCCGCGACCGGCTTGTCGTTGTCGACCACGACCGAGCGCGTCTGCTCGGTGACGTTGCCCAGGTGGTCGTACGTCTTGACGGTCAGCGTGGCCGGACCGTTCGCAGTGCCCGCCGCGAGGTCGAGGTCGGCGACGCCGGCGCCGTTCAGCGTGGCGGTGTCAGCGAGCACGCCGTTCAGGTACAGCTCGGCCCGGTCGACGGTGGCCGGGTCGGACGCCTCGACCGCGAGCGGCTGGTGGACGCTGACGTAACCCGCCACCTGCGGGAACCGGACGGTCGTCGCCGGCCCGGTCCGGTCCACCCACAGCCAGGCCGAGTTCTGCGTGGTGTTGCCCAGGTCGTCGGTGGTGGTCGCGGTCAGCTTGACCACGCCCTCCGGGAAGGCCGAGGTGTCCCAGGTGACCGGCCACGGCGCCGCGGTGGCCGTGTCGATGACCTGGCCGCCCACCGACAGCTGGATCCACCGGACGGTGTCGGCGTCGCCGGCCGGGGTCAGTGAGAACCGCTGGATGCCGGTGAAGCTGTTGTTGCTCGCCGGGTACTGCTGGCTGCTGCCCCAGCCCTGCGGGAAGCTCGCCAGTGGCGCGTAGTTGTCGACCCGGACGGTGACCTTCCCGGTCGGCGTCTTGTTGCCGTCCTTGTCGACGGCGACCAGGTAGACCGGCACGTCCTGGTCGATGATGCCCCGGGTGTTCCAGCTCAGCGACCAGGGCGCCGCGTAGTCGTAGGCGACGGGCGCGTTGTTCGCCCACAGCTGGAGCTGGGCGACGTCGGCCTCCGCGGCCACCGTGGGCCGGAGCTCGACAGTCCGGTTGACGCGGGCGCCGGGTGCGATGCCGAGGTCGGTGACCGGCCCGTCGGCGGCTTGCGCGGGCGAAGCGAAGACGAGGCCGGCGGCCAGGGTGGTGAGAGTGGACAAGGCGACGGTGCGATGACGCATAGGTTCCCCCGTGCTCAATGGTGATCGGATACTACGGCCGGCCTCCGACAGTCACCAGAGGGGTCCGCAGTGGACCCTTGTCTCCGAACGCGTTCGAGCCTTACGCTGCAAGCAGCAGGAAAGCGCTTTCCTAAAGGAAGAGGTCGCGGCACATGGCAGCGCGCAGATCGATCGGAATTGTGATCAACGGAGTGACCGGCCGGATGGGGTACCGGCAGCACCTGGTCCGCTCCCTGCTCGCCATCCGGGAGCAGGGCGGCGTCGCCCTGCCCGGTGGCGGCCAGATCTGGCCGGAGCTGATCCTGGTCGGCCGCGACCCGGACAAACTCGCGGCGCTCGCCGCACGGCACGGCCTCACCGAGTGGACCACCGACCTGGACGCCGCGCTGGCCCGGCCGGACGTGGAGATCTACTTCGACGCGCAGGTCACCCAGCAGCGGGAGAAGGCGATCCGCCAGGCGATCGCGGCCGGCAAGCACGTCTACACCGAGAAACCCCTCGCCGAGAGCTCGCCGGCGGCCGAGGAGCTGGCCGAGCTGGCCGCCGCGGCCGGCATCCGCAGCGGCGTGGTCCAGGACAAGCTCTTCCTGCCCGGCCTGCGCAAGCTGAAGCGGCTGATCGACGGCGGCTTCTTCGGCCGGATCCTGTCGGTGCGCGGCGAGTTCGGCTACTGGGTCTTCGAGGGCGACTGGCAGGCCGCCCAGCGTCCGAGTTGGAACTACCGGCTGGCCGACGGCGGCGGCATCGTGATGGACATGTTCCCGCACTGGAACTACGTGCTGGAGGAGCTGTTCGGCGCGGTGCGCAGCGTGCAGGCGACGACCGCCACGCACATCCCGGTCCGGGTCGACGAGCGCGGTGAGGAATACACCGCCGACGCCGACGACGCGGCCTACGGGATCTTCGAGCTGGAGGGCGGCATCGTCGCCCAGATCAACTCGTCCTGGGCGGTCCGGGTCAACCGCGACGAGCTGGTCGAGTTCCAGGTCGACGGCACGCACGGCAGCGCGGTCGCGGGCCTGCGCGGCTGCAAGATCCAGCACCGGGCGACCACCCCGAAACCGGTGTGGAACCCCGACCTGCCGGTCACCTTCTCGTTCCGCGACCAATGGACCGAGGTGCCGGACAACGACGAGTTCGACAACGGCTTCAAGGTGCAGTGGGAGGCGTTCCTCCGGCACGTCGTCGCCGGTGAGGCGTTCCCCTGGGACTTCGCCTCCGGCGCCCGCGGCGTCCGGCTCGCCGAGGCCGGCCTGCGGTCCGCCCGCGAGGGCCGCCGCATCGAGCTGGGGAACGCCTGATGGCCACGGTGAATCTGCCGTCCGGGCCGCTGACCCTCGCCGGGCGGCGCCTCTGGGAAAACCCGGAAACCCCACCCCGAACCCGATTCGCGTACGCCGCGGCGCACGTGGTCGCGGATCCGCGGGCCGAGAACGCGCCCGGCGCGCCGGCGGTCCTGGACTGGGAGGCGACGCTGGCCTTCCGGCATCACCTCTGGTCGCACGGCCTGGGTGTGGCCGAGGCGATGGACACCGCGCAGCGGGGGATGGGTCTCGATTACGCCGCGACCAAGGAGTTGATCCGGCGCAGCGCGGCGGCGGCCGGGGGCCGGATCGTGGCCGGCGTCGCCACGGATCAGTTGGCGCCCGGCCCGGTGACGCTCGACCAGGTGCACCGGGCCTATGCGGAGCAGCTCGCGGATGTGCTGACCGCGGGCGCCGGGCCGGTGCTGATGTGCAGCCGGCACCTGGCCGCTACCGCGCGGGACGCCGACGACTATCTGACGATTTATCGTTCGTTGTTGGATACTTCGGACAAGCCGGTGATCCTGCACTGGCTCGGTACCGCGTTCGACCCGGCGCTGGAGGGCTACTGGGGCTCGTCCGACGTGGACAAGGCCACCGAGACGGTTCTCGAGCTGATCACCGCGAACCCGGCCAAGGTCGACGGCATCAAGATCTCGCTGCTCGACGCCGGCCATGAGATCCGGCTGCGCCGCAGGCTGCCCGCGGGGGTCCGGCTCTACACCGGCGACGACTTCAACTATCCGGAGCTGATCCGCGGCGACGAGCAGGGCCACTCGGACGCGCTGCTCGGCATCTTCGCCGCGATCGCCCCGGCCGCGGCCGCCGCGTTCGCCGCGCTGGACCGCGGTGACCTGGACGAGTACGACCGGATCTTCGCGCCGACCGTTCCGCTGTCCCGGCACATCTTCGAGAAGCCGACCTTCTACTACAAGACCGGCATCGTCTTCCTCGCCTGGCTGGCCGGTCACCAGTCGCACTTCACCATGGTCGGCGGGTTGCAGTCGGGTCGTTCGGTGCCGCATTTCGCCAGGCTGGTGGAGCTCGCCGACGCGGCGGGCCTGCTGCCGGATCCCGACCTGGCGGCACACCGTGCCAACCGATTCTTCGAGGTGGTCGCCGGATGAGCCGGTTCTCCTTCAACCAGATCACGGCGAAGCTGTGGGACCTGGAAGAGATGGTGGCCGGGTGCGTCGCGGCCGGCGTGGACAAGGTCGCGCTCTGGCGGGAACCCGTTGCCGAGTACGGCCTGGACCGCTCCGCCGCCCTGGTGCGTGACGCCGGGCTGACCGTGACCACGCTCTGCCGCAGCGGGTTCTTCCAGCTGCCGGACTGGTTCGACGACAACCGCCGGGCGATCGACGAGGCCGCCGCGCTCGGCACCCCGGTGCTGGTCCTGGTCTCCGGCGGTCTGCCGGAGGGGTCGCGGGACATCGCGGGGGCACGCCGGCACGTCGCCGACGCGATCGCCCGGCTCGCGCCGCACGCGGCCGCGGCCGGGGTGACCCTGGCGATCGAGCCGCTGCATCCGATGTACGCCGCCGACCGCTGCGTGATCAGCACCTGGGACCAGGCCATGGCGATCGCCGAGCAGCACCCGGCCGGGCAGGTCGGGGTCACCGTCGACACCTACCACCTGTGGTGGGACGACACCGTCCTGGAGAAGATCGCGCGGGCCGGCGAGCGGATCGCGATCTACCAGCTCGCCGACTGGATCACCCCGCTGCCGGCCGGCGTGCTCACCGGGCGCGGGCTGCCCGGGGACGGGTGCGTGGACATGCGGGCGTTCCACGACGCGGTGGACAAGGCGGGGTACACCGGGCCGATCGAGGTCGAGGTGATGAACGCCGGCCTCTGGGAGCGGCCCGGGCGGGACGTGCTGGACGCGACGCTCAGGGCGTACGAAAGCGTCCTGTGAAAGCTGGAATCGGTCGCGGCCAACGGAGTCCGGACCGGTTCCTTTCACTTGGGTGGCAGGGAAGCGGCGAAGTCGAGGCCGGCCCGGAGCCAGCGGGCCAAGCCGTCGTCGTCGAGGCGGTCGCCGTCCACCACGATCCAGTTCTTCATCGGGCGGCCGGTGAAGTCGAAGGCCCGGGTGCCCGGCTCGGCCAGGGCGGCCTCCCCGGCGGCCGCGCCGAGCCGCACGATCAGGTCGTCGCCCATCACGCCGACGGCCATGTTGCCCTGCACCATGAAGGTGATCCCGCCGAACATCCGCTTGTCGGTCACCCCGTCGACGTCCCCCAGCGCGTCCCGGATCCGGTCCGCGAGTGCCTCGTCGAAAGCCATACCTCAACCTAACGACCTCGGCGCCTCCGATGTGTGACCCATGCCACTCTGATGTGACAACCGAATGCGCTGTGCCGTCGTCTTGCTGGATGTGAGACGAAGTCTGGACGCGGCCGACGAGGCGGAGCTCGTGCGCCGCACCGCAGCCGGCGACCGGCGCGCCTTCGACGAGCTCTATCGGCGCACCTCGCCGTGGCTCGCCGTCCGCCTGCGCCGCCGGTGTGCCGACGCCGACGTGGTCGCCGACGTCATGCAGGAGACCTACCTGGCCGTCTGGCGCGCCGCCGGCGACTTCGCCGGGTCGGCCACCGGCGGCAGCGCGGTCGGCTGGCTCTGGACCATCGCCGCCAACCGGCTGGTCGACGCGTTCCGCCGGCGTGCCCGGCAGGAGAAGGTGCCGGTCGCCCACGCCGAGACCACCGTCCCGGCCGCCGAGGACGAGGTGATGGCCGGCCGGGTCGGTCACGAGCTGGAGCAGGCGCTGCTCACCCTCCCGGCCGATGTCCGGCAGGTGCTGCGCGCCATGGTCCTCGACGGTCTCTCGGTCCGGGAGACGTCCCTGCTGCTCGGCGTGCCGGAGGGCACCGTGAAATCCCGGGCGCGGCGGGCCCGGCTCGCGCTGCGGGAGGCGCTGTCATGACCGGACACCCCAGCCCATCGACGATCTCTCGCTACGCCGCCGGCGACCCGCATCTCGACGAGGCCACCCTCTGGTCGGTCGAGGTGCACCTGGAGGAGTGCGGCGACTGCCGGGCCCGGCTGGCCGGCAGCGTCCCGGAGGATGTCCTGACCCTGCTCGACCGGGTGAGCGACGGGGTGGATCAGGGCGTCGCGGCCGGGCCCGCCCCGGTCCCGATGCGGCGGCGCTGGTCCGCCGTGCGAAACCGCTGGCTGGTCTGGCAGCTGGTCCCGTGGCTGACCATGACCGGCGCCGTCCTGGCCTGTGCGGTGCTGCTGCAGGCGTTGCAGCCCAGCATGCCGTCGCTGGTGCTGCTGCTGGCGCCGGTCGCACCGCTGCCCGGCGTGGCGGTCGCCTGGAGCCGGATCGGCGACCCGGCCTGGGAGCTGGTCGCCGGCACCCCGGCGGCCGGCCTGCCCCTGCTGTTGCGGCGCACCGCCACGGTGCTCGCCGTGATCATCCCGATGCTCGCGCTGGCCAGCGACCGGGCCGGGGTCTCCCTGGCTCTGGCGTTGCTGCCGTGCCTGGCCTTCACCACCACCGCCATCGCGCTGGGCGCCCTGATCGGGGTGCGCCTGGCCGTGTTCGGTCTGATCGCCGGCTGGTCGTCCGCGGTGGTCCTGCCGGCGGTGCTCACCGCCCACCTCCCGGTCGTGCTTCAGCCGGGCAGTCTCGGCGTCTGGGCGTCGCTCGCGGTGGCCTCGGCGGCCTTCGCGACGACCCGCGCCGACCGCTTTCTCAGGAGGAAATGACTTATGCGTACGGTGAGCGCGGCGGAGACCGCCTCCACCACCCACCCCTGGGCGGTGCACACCGAGGGACTGCGCGTCCGGGCCGGCCGGCACCTGGCCGTCGACGGGCTCGACCTGAGGCTGGGCACCGGCGTGCACGGCCTGCTCGGGCCGAACGGTGCCGGCAAGACGACACTGATGCGCGCGCTGGCGACCGTGATCGAGCCGGCCGGCGGCAAGCTGACGCTGCTCGGCGAGTCCGTCGACGGGCGGGCCGACCTGCGCCGCGTCCGCCGCGGCCTGGGTTACCTCCCGCAGGCGTTCGGGTTCTACCCGCGCTTCACGGTGCGCGAGTTCGTGGAGTACATGGCCTGGCTCAAGGAGATGCCCAAAACAGCGGTGCCCGGCGCCGTGCAGCGGGCCATCGAGCGGGTCGGTCTCGCCGACCGCGCCGACGCGCGGCTCAAGACGCTCTCCGGCGGCATGCTGCGCCGGGTCGGCATCGCCCAGGCGATCGTCAACGACCCGGCGATCCTCCTGCTCGACGAGCCGACCGTCGGGCTCGACCCGGAGCAGCGCCTGGACTTCCGGGAGCTGCTGCGCGACCTGGGCGTGGACAGCTGCGTGCTGGTCTCCACCCACCTGGTCGAGGACGTGGTGGCCGCGTGCTCCGACGTCGTGATGATCAACCAGGGCCGGCTGGTCTTCCAGGGCACCCCGGACGACCTGATCGCCCAGGGCGCCCCGGGCGACGCGGGTGACAGTGCCGCCGAGCGCGGTTACTCGGCCCTGCTCCGCCGGCACCGGGCGGAGGCGGGCCGATGAGTCGCATCCTGGGGATCGAGATTCGCCGGTCGGCCGCAATCGGATCCGCGTTGATCCTGCTCGCGGTCGGCGTCGCCCTGCTGTATCTGTTCGACGAGGAGGACTGGTCGGCCGGCTGGATGCAGCTGGCCATGACCCAGCGGCTCTACCTCGCCCTGCTCTGGCCGCTGGCCCTGGCCGCCGGCGCGTGGCAGGGCCGCCGCGAGCACCAGTCGAACGTGATCGAGCTGTTCGCCAGCACGCCCCGGCCGCGGGCCCACCGGACCGTGCCGACCCTGCTGGCGATGGCCGTCACCCTCGCCGGTGGCTACCTGCTGATGGGCGTCGCGGGCGGTGTGTCCCTGCTCGGCGCCGCGGCCTACCTGCCCCTGTCGGTGCTCGCCGTCACCGCGGTCGGCGTGCTGTCCCTGGTCGCGGCGGCCTGGCTGGGCCTCGCGGTCGGCCGCCTGCTGCCCTGGCTGATCACCGCGCCGGTCCTCGCGGTGGCCGGTCTTGGGCTGCTGCTGACCATCCCCGGCGCGACCCGTCCCCGGGGCTGGCTGGCCCTGGTCTTCTCGCCGATCTACGAGATGAACATGCCGGACGCCTACGCGACCGTCTCCGGCCCGATCAGCGCCGCCCAGGCGATCTGGCTGGCCGCGCTCGCGGTCACCGGGATGCTGCTCTTCGCGACCGCCGGCTGGCGCTCCCGGGTGGCGGCGCTGCTGCCGGTGGTGCTCGGCGCCACCCTGGCCATCGCGGTCATGCCGCACCGGAACAGGATGATCGTCGACTCGGTGGACCCGGTGGCGAAAGCGCTGGTCTGCGCGAAGGACGAGCCCCGGGTGTGCGTCAGCCGGGTGCACGAGGGGCTGCTGCCCGACGTGGTCCCGCAGGCCCGGGCGGCGCTGACGGTCCTGGCCAAGCTGCCCGGCGCGCCGACCCGCGTCAGCGAGGACAACACCACCTACTTGCCGTATGTGCCGGCCCCGCGGACCGCCGACGTCGCCCTGGTCCCGATCCGGACCGGCCACATCTCCGACCTGACCCCGGAGATCGTGGTCGCCGCGTTCGCCCGGTCGTACGACTGCGAACAGGGCCCCGCCTGGGCCGACTCGCTCGCGGCGGCCTACTGGCTGCTCGGCCGCAAGCCGGTATCCGACGAACCGGACGTCGCCGCCGACGCCGTGAGCCGCTGGGAGCAACTGCGCGCCCTGCCCGCCACCCAGGCCACGGCCCAGATCGCCGCCGTCCGCAAGGCCGCCCTGGAGTGCAACTCATGAGCAGCCCGCCGCTGTGCCCGCATGCCGAGTCCGTCCCCGTCAACCAGGCTGGCTTGGAGCGCGCCTCATGAGCCGGTTGCCGTTGTGTCTGCGTGTCGGGTCTGTCGTCGTCGGCCAGGCTGTCCTTGGGTGTGGCTCATGACCTGGTCGCCGTCGTTGTTCCTGCGTGTCGGGTCTGCCGCCGTCGGCCAGGCTGGCTTGGAGCGCGCCTCATGAGCTGGTCCCGTTGTGTCTGTGTGTCAGGTCTGTCGCCGTCGGCAAGGCTGGCTTGGAGCGCCTCATGAGCCGGTTGCCGTTGTGTGTGCGTGCCGAGTCCGTCGCCGTTGGCAAGGCTGTCCTGGGGTGTGGCTCATGAGCCGGTTGCCGTTGTTCCTGCGTGTCGGGTCTGCCGCCGATAGTGCGGTGCTGGAGGGTGAGTCGTGAGAGGGCTGATGCTGTACCTGCGATCCCGGCGGGCGCCGATGGCGCTGGCCGTGGCCGGTGGCTGCGCGGTCGCGATGTGGTCGTTGTGGGCGGCCCTGTCGGAGACCCGGGACGTTGACCCGCAGATGGTCGTGCTCACCGTGCTGCTGCTGGTGGCCACCCTGACCGTCACGCTCAGCAGCCCGGACTATGCCCTGGACCGCACCGCCGCGCTGTCCTGGCCGCCGCGCCGGGCCGCGCACCTGCTGGCGATGCTGCTCATCGTGGTGGGGCTGCTCGCGGTCACGCTGCTCACCCCGGCCCGCTTCGGCCCGCTGGCGGTGGTGCTCCGGGACGCTGCCGGGCTCGTCGGCCTGACCGCGCTCGGCGCCGCCCTGCTCACCCCGGCCCGCTCCTGGTTCCTGCCGCTCGGCTGGACCCTGGCCGCCACCCTGTTCCCCCGCACGGAAACCGTCGCCGCCCAACTCCTCACCTGGCAGTCCCAGCCCTCGGGCACCACCCCCGCCACGCTGCTCGCCGTCTCCTTGGCGGTATCCGGGCTGCTCACCTACGCCCTCTTCGGCCCGTCACGCCAAGCCACCGCCGAAGTCCCCGCCTGACCCGCGTCACCCCGACGCCGACCGGTCTGCCCCACCTCGTCACAACCGCGGCGGCCACTCCCGCCGGCCCTGCTTCGGTCACGGTGCTGGTTGCCGCCGATCCTGTTTCGGCCGCGGTGCTGGTTGCCGCCGGTCCTGTTTCGGTCGCGGTGCTGGTTGCCGCCGATCCTGTTTCGGTCGCGGTGCTGGTTGCCGCCGGTCCTGTTCCGGTCGCGGTGCTGGTTGCCGCCGATCCTGTTTCGGCCGCGGTGCTGGTTGCCGCCGGTCCTGTTCCGGTCGCGGTGCTGGTTGCCGCCGGTCCTGTTTCGGCCGCGGTGCTGGTTGCCGCCGGTCCTGTTCCGGTCGCGGTGCTGGTTGCCGCCAGCCCTTTTCGGTCACGGTGCTGGCTGCCGCCAGCCCTGCTTCGGTCGCGGTGGCAGTGCCGCCGGCCCTGTTCCGGCCGCGGTGGTGGCTCCTGGCGACCCTGTTCTGGCCGCGGCGGCCGCGGCTTAGCTCCGGCTACGGTGGCGGCTCACGGCGACCTTGTTCCGAGTCGCGGCGGCCGCTCACGGCGAAATTTGTCCGAGTCGGGGTGGCGGCTGGTGGCGAGCGTGTTTCGGCCGGGCAGCGGCTCACGGTGATGCTGTTCCGGCTGACGGCTACTCACGTTGGCCCTGTTCTGACTCGGGGCGGCGGCTGATGACGGCCCTGTTCTGGCTCGGGGCGATGGCTGATGACGGCCCTGTTCTGGCTCGGGGCGGTGGCTGATGGCGGTGCTGTTCCGGCTCGGGGTGGTGGCTCACGGCGGCCCTGTTCGGGCGGCGGCGGCGTGCCTGGACGCTGTCGCTGGCTGGCGGGGGATTCGTGCGGCGAAGCGGACCCGCACGACACGCGTTGCGGTCGTGCGGGGGCTGGGGCCTCGCGTGCCGATTGCCACGGGGCTCCGAGTCGTACCAAAGAAAATGCCGAAAGCGGGCAAGCGGTGTCGCGGCAGCGGGTGAGGTGGGGAAGCGGCGCGGGAGCGGGCGGTGTTGTCGCGGTGGGTGGGGTTGGTGGTGCGGGGGCAGGCGGCGTCGCGGCAGCGGGTGAGGTGGGGAAGCGGCGCGGGAGTGGGCGGTGTTGTCGCGGTGGGTGGGGTTGGTGGTGCGGGGGCAGGCGGTGTCGCGGCAGCGGGTGAGGCTGGGAAGCGGCGCGGGAGCGGGCGGTGTTGTCGCGGTGGGTGGGGTTGGTGGTGCGGGAGCAGGCGGCGTCGCGGCAGCGGGAGAGGTTGGAAGCGGCGCGGGAGCGGTCAGCGTCGCGGTATAGGGAGAGGTCGAACGGCGGTGGGAAGTGGGTGGCGAGGTAGCGGAGAGGTCGAACGGCGGGGCGGAGCGGGCCGTGCGGCAGCGGGGAAGTGTCGGAGTGGGCAGACGGCACCGAGTGATGACGGCAGTGGCCGCAACGGCGGCAGCACCCCCCGGATTGCGGTAGGAATCAACGGTGACTTCCTATGCGGCCGCGTCGGCCCGTTATGACGCTATGGAGTACCGCCGCTGTGGGCGCAGCGGCCTGAAACTGCCCGTGATCTCGCTGGGGTTGTGGCACAACTTCGGTGACGACAAGCCGATCGAGACGCAGCGTGCGGTGCTGCGGCGTGCCTTCGACCTCGGGGTCACGCACTTCGACCTGGCCAACAACTACGGGCCGCCGTACGGTTCCGCGGAGATCAATTTCGGTCGGCTGCTGGCCGAGGACTTCGCGCCCTACCGGGATGAGCTGGTCATCTCGACGAAGGCCGGTTATGACATGTGGCCCGGGCCCTACGGTGAGTGGGGGTCGCGGAAGTATGTGACGGCGTCGCTGGACCAGTCGCTGCGGCGGATGAAGCTGGACTATGTGGACATCTTCTACTCGCACCGGTTCGATCCGGAGACGCCGCTCGAGGAGACGATGGGCGCGCTGGACGCCGCCGTGCGGGCGGGTAAAGCGCTCTATGTCGGGATTTCGTCATACTCCCCGGCCAAGACCGCAGAGGCCGCCGCGATCCTCAAAGATCTTGGTACACCGCTGCTGATCCACCAGCCGTCCTACTCGATGCTGAACCGCTGGATCGAGGACGAGCTGCTCGGCGTGCTGGAGCAGGTCGGCGCCGGGTGCATCGGCTTCTCGCCGCTGGCGCAGGGCATGCTCACCGACCGCTATCTGAACGGGGTGCCGCAGGGTTCCCGCGCGGACGAGCAGAAGTCGCTGACCAAGGAGTGGCTGACCGAGGAGAACCTGGAGAAGATCCGGGCGCTGAACGCGATCGCCGAGCGGCGCGGGCAGAGCCTGGCCCAGATGGCGATCGCCTGGTCGGTCCGGGACCCCCGGATGACCTCGGTGGTGCTCGGCGCCAGCAGCGTCGCCCAGTTGGAGAACAATCTGGCCGCGCTCGGCAACACGTCGTTCAGCGAGCAGGAGCTGGCCGAGATCGATCAGCACGCGACCGAGTCCGGCATCAACCTGTGGGCGCGGTCGAGCGCGTACTGAGTACCCGAAGCGGCGCGAACGGATGGATGCGTACGGTTTGACCATGACCGAGAAACTCACCGTCAGCGTCCTCGGCACCGGGATCATGGGTGCCGCGATGGCCCGCAATCTGGCTCGCGCCGGCCACGTCGTGCGGGTCTGGAACCGGCACCGGGACCGCGCCGAGCCGCTCGCCGCCGACGGCGCGCACGTCGCCGGCACCGCGGCCTGATCTTCTTCGACGCGCCGGTGCTGGGCACCCGCCAGCCGGCCGAGGCCGGGCAGCTCACCGTGCTGGCCACCGGACCGGCCGAGCACCGGGACGCGGTCGCGCCGGTCTTCGACGCGGTCGGCGCGCGCACGGTGTGGACCGAGTCCGCCACCCGGCTGAAACTGGTCGCCAACAGCTGGGTGCTGGCGGTCACCCACGGAACGGCCGAGACGCTGGCGCTGGCCAAGGGCCTCGGCGTCGACCCGGCGAGCTTCTTCGACCTGATCAAAGACGGACCGCTGGACATGGGTTACCTGCACGCCAAGGGATCCGCGATCCTCGAGGACCGGCTGTCGCCGCCCAGCTTCGCGGTGGTCACGGCCGAGAAGGACGCGCGGCTGATCGTCGATGCGGGCGCGGCGCACGGGGTACGCCTGGACGTGGCGGCCGCCGGCGCGGAGCGGTTCCGCCGCGCCGCGGAACTGGGGCACGGGGACGAGGACATGGCGGCTTCGTACTATGCGAGTTTCGAAGGATAGAACCACTATCCAATCGACATCTCTCGCTGTAGCTTCACGGGATGAAGGACGTCACGCCCGCGATCCGTGCCGGATTCCTCCTCCCGCTGGCGCTCTGCGCCGGTCTCCAGGTGCTGTTGCTCTTCGTGCTCGGCGGCCGGGGCTTCGCCTGGACGTTCACGTCGCCACTGTCCGCGGCCACGATGGGCGCCGGCTACTGCGGCGGCCTGGCCATGCTGGTCTCCGCGCTGCGGCTGCGGCGATGGGTGGACGTCCGGGTGGCGTACCTCAGCACTCTGCTGCTGATGATCCTCATGCTGCTGGTCACGCTCCGCTACGCGGATCAGACCCACCTCGGCGGCGGTGACATCGTCGCGTTCGGCAACGCCTGGGGCTGGCTGATCGTGCACCTGCTCGCTCCGGTCGTCGGCGCGGTCCTGCTGGTGGTGCAGCTGCGCGCGCCGGGCCGGATCCCGCCGCGCGAGTTTCCCCGCCTCTGGTTCACCGTGCTGCCGATCGCCGTGGTCGCCGTGATCGGCACCGGCGTGGGCCTGTTCGCCCTGCTCCGGCCGGCCGCGGCCGCCGACGCCTGGCCCTGGCCGGTCAGCGAGCTGGACGTCTCCGCGCTGGGCGTGTGGGCCCTGGTCTTCGGCGTCGGCTCGATCCTCGCCATCCGCGAGGGCGATCCGGACCGCCAGCGCGCCGGCGCCGTCAACTACCTGGTCGCGGGCACGGCGAGCGTGATCGCCTTCGTCCGCTATCTCGGCGAGGTCCGCTGGGACAACACCCTGAGCTGGATCTACCTGGTCCTGATGATCCTGCTCGCCCTGACCGGCGCGATCGGCTGGCTGATGGCGGGCCCCGCCGAGCGCTGGAGGTCCCCGGCTTTGGCCGATTAAGACCACGTTTTGCGTACGCCCGGAGCAGCCCCGCCGTCACACCCCGTCGAGCGGGCTGATCGGCCGGCGGTTGTGCAGTCGCGCCGAGACGTCCTCGTGGGCGAGCCGCCGGACGGCCAGCAGGATCGGCTCGTACAGCACCGTGTAGGCGACCGTGGCCTCGATGGCCTCGTCCAGGTCCCGATGGCCGTCGATGAACCGGTACTCGCCCTCGGCGAGCGGGTGCATCGCCGCCGCGTACCGGCGCACGTGCTCGATCCCGTCCCGGTACCCGAGCCGGCGCAGCGCGACGATGGACCTGGTCAGCGCGTTCAGGGACGGGCTGAAGTCGTTGATCAGCCAGCCCAGCTCGGTCATCAGGGCCAGCACCTCGCCGTGCGTCTGGTCCCAGAGCGGGTCGTCGGTGGGCGCCTCGACCAGCGGCGGCAGCATGTATTGCGCGACCCCGAGCCGCTCGTGCCGGCTCAGCGTGCTCTCGCCGGCCGCGAACAGCACGTTGCGCACCTGGTCGATGCTCATCCCGCCGATCTGCTGCATGGCGCGGACCAGGCGCAACCGCCGCAGATGGCTGTCGTCGTAGTCGGACTGGCGCGCGGTGACCGGCGCCCCCGGCTCCAGCAAGCCCTCCCGCAGGTAGAACTTGATGGTCGCGATGGGCACACCACTCTCGGTGCTGAGCTCGGACAGGCGCACGCTGAGCCATTCTTCCCCAACGGTCTGGACAGCGACCGGCGTCACTAGGATAGTGGAACTATCCTACGGATCGAGGAGGCCCGCCATGGCCGGTTCGGCACTGTTCCACGGAGCTCAACTGCTCATGCATCCGCGCTGGCAGCGCACCGGGCCGGTCGACGACCAGGTGCGCCGCGGCCGGTTCATGGCGGACAACGAGGAGCCGATCGCGGTCTTCCTGGTCGGCATGCGGATCAACCGGTTGCGGTCGCTGCGCACCTGGCTGGCGGTGATGTTCGCGATGCCCGGGATGCTCCGCGAGCTGGCCGCCGACCCGGAGAGCGGCCTGCTCGGCTACCAGATGCTCGGCGGCCCGGGCCTGCGCCAGGTCACCCTGATCCAGTACTGGCGCCGTGCCGGTGACATCCGCGCCTTCGCGCACGACGGTGGCCGGCTGCACCGCCCGGCGCAGGACCGGTTCTGGAAGAGGTACTTCGCCGGGAACGGCGCGGTCGGCATCTGGCACGAGATGTTCTCCGTGCCGAAGGGCGCCTACCAGTGCCTTTACGGGGACATGCCGGCCACCGGGGTCGGCGCCGTGCGTGGTTTGCAGCCGGTCGTCCCGAAGGGCGAGCACGGGGGCTATCAAGCCACCACGGAGCCGATCTTCCACTCCCAGCTGCGCGGCTGACTCAGTCCTGGGCGCGGAGCTGGACCAGCAGGCCGTCGCGGTCGGTGAGGACGGCGCCGAGGATCCGGCGGCCGGCGGCCAGCAGGTCGGCGACGTCCGGGGTGCTCAGGGCGTACATCACCAGGGCGCCGTCGCGGAACGTGATCACGATGCCGGCCCGGCGGAGCACCGCGAGTTGCTGCGAGAGGTTCGAGGCCTCGACGTCGATCTCGGACAGCAGGTCGCGGACCGGTTTCGGGCCGTCCTGGAGCAGCTCCAGGACGCGGATCCGGACGGGGTGGCCGAGGGTCCGGAACATCTCGGCCTTCGCCTGGTACAGCGGCACGGACACGACGAGTCCCCTCCAGTCATTCACACCGGCAAACGCGGGAGGGGAGGACCCGGTTACGCGTCTTCAGCTCTTTCGGAGTTGCGAAAATCTTCAACTCCTTCGGTGCCATCACCAGCATGCGAGCTGGTCGACTGTCCAAGCCGGACATCATGTGCGACGGGTTCCGCCGGGTGTCGGTGACAGTCGATGGCGACGGAGCGAGATATCGGAGGAACCCGAAATGCCGGACATGGACGTGGCACTGAAGGATGCGATGCAGATCGACGGCGCGATCGGCGTCGCGCTGGTCGACCGCAGCAGCGGGATGGCGCTCGGCGTGGCCGGCGGCGACCGGAACTTCGACCTGACCGTCGCTGCCGCCGCCAACACCGAGGTGGTGCGGGCCAAGCTGCGCACGATGGAGATGCTCGGTCTGCGCGAGAGCATCGAGGACGTACTGATCACCCTCGACACGCAGTATCACCTGATCCGGCCGCTGACCGGGCGCTCCGGGCAGGGGCTCTTCCTTTACCTGGCGCTGTACAAGGAGCGGGCCAACCTCGCGCTGGCCCGCCACCAGCTCAAGCGGATCGAGGCGAACCTGGACATCTGATCAGCCGCCGTCACGTGTCGCCATTGGCACATCTGTTCGAGTTATCCACAGGCTGTGCGCACAGCCTGTGGGTTGTGGGTTCGTCAGCGGGGCAGCGCGCCGATGCCACCGGGCAGGTGATCCTGATCCGCCGGGTCGACCAGCCTGATCGACCCGTCCGCGACGGTCAGCGCCCGGAGCATGGCGGCGTCCGCGCGGACCAGGGGCGGATACCGGATGCCGGCCCGGTTGAGCGTTTCCGGATCGTCGCTGAGCTGCATCGGGTCCGGGCCGATCCACAGTTGCTCGGTCGAGGACGGGTCGTCGATCAGCAGCAGCGTCTCGACCTCCCCCCGCGACAGGTCGATCACCACCTTGCTCATGCCGTCCCGGAACTGATCGGGTGACGCGACGTCCTCGGCGTCCCGCGCCAGCTGCACGACCATCGGCATGGCGTGCGGCAACGGGTCGTAGGCGGTGATCGCCGCGGGCGGATCGGGCAGCACCTGCCGCATGATCACCTCACCGGCCGTGGCGAACAGGGCGAGTCCGTGCCGGCCCGGAACCTCCGGATGGTGATCCATGACGGCGTCGTCGAGTGCATGCACGGTCAGCGGATCGCAACCGGCGTCGGCCAGCGCGTCCCGTGCGGCGGACCAGCGTGACTCGGCGGCCCGCGAGGCGTCCCCGGCGTCCTGCGATGTGTCGAGATATACCGAAGCCCACGGTCCGGGCCGTTCGTACAGTGGTCGGAGCAGATTGAGTCGCATGTCCTGCCTCCCTGAGTCCCTCGTCTCGACCCGCGAGGTACCCCAACAGAGGCGGCTCAACCAGCGTGTTTGCGGTTCAGCCAGAGCCAGGCGGCGGGCAGCAGGGCAGCCGCCAGAGCGATCTTCAGGAGATCGCCCATCAGGTACGGAAACAGGCCCTGGCAGATCGCCTCGGGCACGTCGAGGGTGGTGGCCAGCGCCAGCCACGGCACGCCGATCAGATAGATCAGCAGGTTGCCGATCACCATGAGTCCGATCGTGTAACCCGGGCGGCGGTCGGCGCCGAGCGCGGCGAGCTGGCCGACCAGCGCCGCGGCGACGACGAAACCGAGCAGGTAACCGCCGGTCGCGGCGGGCCAGCCGGAAGCGCCCGCGGCGAACCACGGGACGCCGAGGATGCCGGCCACCGCGTACACAAGCATGCCGGCCGCGCCGCGACCGGGACCGAGCACCGCGCCGGCCAGCAGCACCGCGAAGGTCTGTCCGGTGATCGGGATCGGTGAGCCGGGCACCGGGAGAGCGATCTGGGCGGCCAGGCCGACAGCGCCGGCGGCGCCCACGATCAGGATCACGTCGCGGACGGCGGACCGGCCCCACACGTCGGCGAGCACACCGGTCGGGCGGCCGGGCACCACCGCCCCGAATACGTCAGTCACTGTCGCGACCTCCCGTCCTGCGTTGACGGGAACCGTAAGCGTCGAAGATCACGGTCCGGCGTCACTGTGGCTGGGGCCACATCGGACTGTCATGCCGGGAGGGGCGCTGCCGACGGCAGCGCCCCTCGTGCTCACCCGTGAGGGTCAGAGAGTGAGCGTCCAACTGTTGATGTAGCCGGTGTCCGCCGAGTAGACGTCCTGGACCTTCAGGCGCCAGGTCCCGTTCGCCGCCTCGCTGGAGAGGTTCTTCGTGTACGTCGTGGCGACGTTGTCCGCGCTGTCGCTGCTCGACGTGGCCTTCAGGTTGTAGACCGTGCCGTCCGGCGCGACCAGGTCGACCCGCAGGTCACCCCGGTAGGTGTGGACGATGTTCACGGCGATCGTCGAGGTCGACGAGGCGCTGCGGGCGCAGCCGCTGATCGCGATGTCGCTGTAGACCGCCGAGCCCGCGTCCGGGATCGAGACGTCGGTGCCGTTGGTGCCGCTGCAACCGGCCGGCGGGTTCGAGGTGCTCTGCGACGGGGTCGGCGAGGTGGTGCCGCCGGTGCAGGTCGGGTCGGCGGACTGGGCCGGCACGCTCACCGCGTCCCAGGCGGCCTTCGTGGTGTTGAAGAGCCCGCAGGTGCTGTCCAGGGCCTTGGCCGCGGTCAGCGTCCAGGTGCGGTACTTCAGGTACGACGAGCTGCTGGTCTTCATCAACATCGCGTTGTACATGATCTTGGTGGCGGTCTGGATGCCGACACCGGTGATCGCGCCGGAGCCGGAGCACCGGCTGCTGGACGGCTGGCCGTTGGTCGGGTTGGTGCCCTCGGCGAGCAGGTAGAACCAGTGGTTACCGGGGCCGGCCGCGGCGTGCACCTCCTGGCTCGGGGTGCTGGACGAGTAGCAGTTGTCGTCACCGGCGAGCGACGGGTTGTACATGTACCGGATCGGGCCGGAGCCGACCAGGTTGATCTCCTCGCCGACCTGGTAGTCCGGCGGGTCGTTCGGGTTGTTGGCGTAGGCCTCGGTGGCCGCGCCGAACACGTCGGCGACGAACTCCTGGGTGTTGCCGTTCGAGATGCCACCCGGGGTGTTGTCGTCGATGCCGTGGCCGAGTTCGTGGCCCACCACGTCAGCCGAGGAGATCCACTGGTTGGCGGTGTTCTTGCCGATCTGGACCTGGGTGCCGTCGTAGTACGCGTTCTGGTCGTTCAGGCCGACCCGGATCGGCCACGCGCCACCGCTGCTGGAGAAGCCGGTGCGGCCCAGCCAGCTGGACAGCATGCCCTTCTCCTTCTGCGCGACGTAGAACGCGTCGACGCAGCCGGTCTCCTTGTTGGTGCCGGTGCCGTTGCCCCACGCGTTGTCGGTGCCGCTGAAGGTCGTGTTGGTCGACGCGTCCTGGCAGGTCAGCGACGTGATGCTCGGGTCCTTCAGGCTGTAGGTGCTGCCCGAGAGGGTGGTGTCCAGGCTGACCGAGCCGTTGATCCAGCCGGTGCCGGTGCCGGTCACGTCGGTCACGTGCTCGTAGGTGCGCAGCACCTTGCCGGAGGCGGCGTCCACGTCGACGGTGAGGCGGCTCGGGCCCTCGGCGCTGGTGCCCCGGATGGTCGACTCCCAGGCCAGCGCCGGGGTGCCGGTCGTGGCCAGGACGATCAGCTTGGTGCCCTCGACGGTGGCCACCGACTTCAGCTCGCTCTTGGCGATCTTGAGGGAGTCGGCGGCGCTCAGGCTCGGGGTGGTGTTGATCGTGCCGAGCGGCGCGTCCTGCGCCACCGACGTGAACTGGACCTGGCCGGCCGCGTCGGTGACGACGACGCCGTCCCCGCCGATCACCGCGAGACCCTTGTAGGTGCGGTCGAACGGGACGTACTGAAGCTTGTCGGTGGTGATCACATCGTGCTGGACGAACGCCTCGTCAGCGGAGGCGTGCAGCGCCGCGGGCGGGGCCGCGAGCAGGTTGGATGCGGCCTGCGCGGCTGCCTGAGGCGAGGGCGGCGGAGTTTGAGCGGTCGCCGGTTGGGCGACGGCCACGGCCACCGCGGCGGCCGCTGTTGCGGCGACCGTGGCGGCGACGACAGGGGTACGGGATTTCACGCACTGCTCCTTTCCCGCCCGGGGGGTTGGCGGGCGGGCTCAACCGTCCGTAGACGATGGGTCACACCTGGATGACTTGTGGTGTGACGTTAGGCATCGACGGACGTCACCGAATCAGGGAAAACCCTTGCGGTTCCTGAATGGCGCCTGAGAGCGTGCTCAATTAGGAAACTTCTATGATCCGATCTCGTTGACCTCGACGAACGGCGCGTCGTTCCACCAGATCGCGCGGATGATGAAGCTGTGCCCGGTCTCGTTGAAGTAGACCGCCATGTCGTCCGGCTCGCTCTGC
The DNA here is from genome assembly GCF_018324205.1 of Actinoplanes ianthinogenes. NCBI lineage: Bacteria > Bacillati > Actinomycetota > Actinomycetes > Micromonosporales > Micromonosporaceae > Actinoplanes > Actinoplanes ianthinogenes. The sequence continues at coordinate 4,461,261 of NZ_AP023356.1, read as the reverse complement.
GTCTTCTCCACCGCGTAGCCGTCCGCGGGTGTCGCGGTGACCAGGGAGACCACGCCCCGGCTGGTCATTTTGATCACCGCTTGGCCGCCGGCGCAGGTGTAGGAGCGGACGTACGTCTTCACGCCGTCGCTGCCCGTGGTGACCGTCCAGCCGTTCTCGACCGTGGGGGCCGGCGTGGTCGCGGCCGGTGCCGTGGTGGCCGGCTCGGTCGTGGGCTTCTTGCTCGGCTTCCGCGTGACCTTCGGCGTCCGGTCCGGGGTGGGGGAGGTGGACGGCGGAGCGGGACGGGCCGGTGCGGTGGTGGAGATCGGTGGCTGCTGCACGTCGATCTTGGCGGCCGGCACCTGATCGATGTCCGGCAGCGCTCCCACGTCCGCCCGGGCCGCGTTGAGCACCGGAAGCAGGGCCACCCAGGAGAGCACGATGCTGGTCGCGGTCGCCACGAACCACCCGGCTATCGGCACCCACCTGGAAGATCGCACGAGGCCATCCTCTCACCTGGTCCTATGGTGTACGCCATGGCGTTGATCCTGTTGGTCGAGGACGACCGCAACATCGCGGCGGCACTGACCCGTGCGTTGACCGACGCCGGGCACGTGGTGCGCCCGGTCGGCCAGGCTGCCCAGGCGCTGAAGATCGTCACCCAGGAACGGCCCGACCTGGTCATCCTCGACCTCGGGCTGCCCGACATCGACGGCACCGACGCGCTGCGGATGATGCGTACCGTCTCCGACGTGCCGGTCATCGTGGCGACCGCCCGGCGCTCGGAGGCGGACATCATCGCACTGCTGAGCGCCGGCGCCGACGACTACGTGACCAAGCCGTTCTCCGGCGGGCACATCCTGGCCCGGATCTCGGCGGTGCTGCGCCGGGCGCGGACCACCACCGAGCAGGCGCCGAACGCGATCACGGTGGGCGAGCTGGTGATCAAGCCGCGGCAGCGCCGGGCGGAGCTGCGCGGGGAGCCGCTGCAACTGACCCGGCGCGAGTTCGACGTGCTGGCGTACCTGGCGGAGCGGGTGGGTCAGGTGATCAGCCGGCGGGAGCTGATGAACCAGGTGTGGAACCAGGCGCGGATCGGTGAGGAGCAGACCATCGACGTACACATCTCCTGGCTGCGTCGCAAGCTCGGGGAGACCGCCGCGAAGCCGCGCTTCCTGCACACCGTCCGCGGTGTCGGCGTCATGATGGTCGATCCGCAGTGAGGTGGGCGCTGAACCGGCTGGCCCTGGCGATCACCTCGATGGTGGCGCTGGCCTTCCTGGTCCCGCTCGCCGTCGCGATCTGGCAGATCGCCCACGACAAGGCCATCTCCGAGGCGCGCCAGCAGGCCACCTCGTTGGTCACGGTGCTCGGGGTGAACGCGGATCCGACCGCGCTCACCAACGCGGTGGCCAGCACCTCGGCCGGTAGCGCGGGGCTGCTCGCCGTACACCTGCCGGAGCTGGACCCGATCGGGACCTCGCACCTGCCCCCGGAGACGGTCGACCGCGCGGCGAAGCAGCGCCGGTCGGCGACCGCGGCCGCCGACGGTGGCCTCGCCTACCTCCAGCCGACCGTGCTCACCGACGGCCGGACCGTGGTGGTCGAGGTCTTCGTGACCGACGAGGAGATGCGCCGCGGCGTCTGGCCGGCCTGGCTGGCGCTCGGTGGGCTGGCCGTCGTGCTGGTCGGCGGCTCGACCCTGCTCGCCGACCGGCTGGGGGCGCAGCTGGTCCGGGCCACCCGCCAGCTCGCGGTTTCCGCCCGCAAACTCGGCGGCGGCGAGCTCAGCGAGCGGATCGAGCCGACCGGGCCGCGCGAACTGCGCGACGCGGCCCAGGCGTTCAACACCATGGCCGGGGACCTGCGCCGGCTGCTGGACCGCGAGCGCGAACTGGCCGCTGACCTCTCACACCGTTTGCGTACGCCGTTGACCGCGCTCCGCCTGGACGCCGAGACCATCCCGCCCGGCCCGATCGCCGACCGGATGCGGGACGCCTGCGACCTGCTCGACGAGGAGCTCGACGCGATCATCAACGGCGCCCGGCTGGGCGTCGAGGTGCGCGGCACCGAGCAGTGCGACCTGGTCGAGGTGCTGGCCGACCGGCTGGCCTTCTGGTCGGTGCTGGCCGAGGACCAGGAGCGCCCGTGGGAGGTGGTCGGCGGGCACGAGCCGGTGATCGTGCCGATGCCGCAGAGCGAGGTGATCCTGGTCGTTGACGCGATGCTGGGCAACGTCTTCTCGCACACCGACGAGGGGGTGGCGTTCCGGGTCAGCGTCTCGTCGACCGGGCTGCTGGTGGACGACGCGGGACCGGGGATCGCCGACCCGGCGGCCGCCGTGCAGCGCGGGTTCAGCGGGGCCGGGTCGACCGGGCTCGGGCTGGACATCGTGCGGCGGGCGGCGGATACCGTACGCGGGCAGTTGGTTGTCGGGCGAAGCCCGTTGGGTGGGGCTCGCGTGGGTTTCCTGCTCACCTCGGCCGGCGACCTTCCTGAGGAGCCGCAACCGCGCCGGCGGCGCCGGGCGGTCCCATGATCGGGTTTCAGGCGGGTTTTCGGTCGCCTTAAGGCTCCGTTATGGCAGCTCTCCCTAACGTTCCGGCCCGTAAGTAAGCCAGGACGAGATGTCTGGAGAACTGACATGCGCAGGAAGATCGCCTACCCGCTGGCCACCCTCGGGATGGTCGGGTCCACCTTGGTGATCGCCTCACCGGCCCTGGCACACGGCTACGTCTCATCGCCGCCGAGCCGGCAGGCGCAGTGCGCCGCCGGCACCGTCTCGGACTGTGGCGCGATCCAGTTCGAGCCGCAGAGCGTCGAGGCACCGAAGGGCTCCAAGCAATGCAACGGTGGAAACGCCAACTACCCGGTCTTGAACGACGACTCCAAGAGCTGGAAGCGCACTACCGTCGGTACCTCGGTCACGTTCAACTGGGTGCTGACCGCCCGGCACCGGACCGCGACCTGGGTCTACTACGTCGACGGTACCGAGGTCGCCACGTTCAACGACGGCAACGCGATCCCCGAGGCGACCGTCAGCCACAAGGTGGACCTCAGCAAATTCAAGGGCAACCACACGGTCCTGGCGGTCTGGAACATCGGGGACACGGCGAACGCCTTCTACAACTGCGTCGACTTGAACGTTGGTGGCAGCGGCTCCTCGACGCCCACCACGGCGCCGACCACCGCGGCCCCGACGACCGCCCCGACCACCGCGCCCACAACGGCCGCGCCGACCGCGACCGCTACCACCGCGGCGCCGACCGCGACCGCAACCAGCTCCGGCGGCTCCTCGACGAGCGGCAGCGAGTGGGCGCCGGGCGTCAGCTACAAGACCGGTGACGTGGTGACCTACAACGGCGTCTCCTACACGTGCCGGCAGCCGCACACCTCGATCCACAGCTGGGAGCCGTCCGTGTTCACCCTCGCGCTCTGGCTGCCGCTGTGAAGCGCGGCCTGGTAGCGGTTGCGCTCCTTCTCGCGGTGGGCGGATGCGGCACGGCCGCGTCTCCGGCGCCTGCCCCCTCGGCCCCCGCGGCCCCGGCGGTCAAGAACGTCGCGGAGATCACCGCTGGCTCGACCTTCAACGAGCGGGACGTGATGTTCCTCCAGATGCTGGTCGACCACCAGCAGCAGGGCCTGGAGATGGCCGCGATCGGCGCGCAGCGGGCCACCCGGGCCGACGTGGCCGACCTGGCCAAGGCGGTGTCGCTGACCGAGACCGACGAGCTGACCATGATGAAGAACTGGCTGACCGAGTGGGGCAAGCCCACCACGGTCGACAAGCGGGTCAGCGTTCACGCCGATCACGGTGGCCTGCCGAGCACCACCGACACCGAGATCACCTCGTTGAAGACGGTGAAGAAGAAGGACTTCGAGACGGCCTTCCTCAACCTCTTCCTGGCGCACCAGCACAACGCCGTGGAGATGGCCCAGCTCGAACTGGACAAGGGCGCGAACGAGCAGACCAAGCAGTTCGCGGAGCGGGTCAAGCAATCCCGCGCCGATCAGGTGCAGCAGATGCTCCGCCTGCTGAACGGCTGAGCTTTCTCTTTCCCTACGCTGCGGATGGCCCGGCCTGGCGGGCGGGCCATCCGCTTTTTCCGTAATCTGCAGATATGACCACACGCCGTCGTGTCTCCGTCATGCTGTCGTCGCTGCTCCTGGGCTTGCCGGTCCCGCTGTGGGACCACCCCGGCTACGACGCCGAGGACAGCCACTTCAACCCGAACGCGACGATCACCACCTTCACGACAGCCTGGTCGGCCAGGTTGCGCCAGGTCGACGAGAGCTGCTCCGGTTTCTCCGCCCCGCTGGTCGGCGCCGACCAGGTCTTCGTCACCGACACCGAGGGCGTCTCCAGCTACGGCATCGACTCGGGTGACCTGCGGCTGCGCTTCACCTGGGACAACGCCATGGACAACAGCACCCCGCGGATGGCCGTCGCCGGCGACCTGCTGATCCTCGCCAACGGCGGCTGCAACTCCCAGAGCGACCCGGACGGCCGGCTCACCGCCCTGGACTTCTACGGCAAGACGCGCTGGAAGGCCGCCATGGACACCCCGATCGACGCCGTCGTGGTGGACAAGGGGGTGGTCCTGGTCTCCGGCACCTCACCGTCCGATGTCGACCAGGTCGCGGCGTACCGGGTACGCGACGGGCACCTGCTCTGGACCAAGTCGCCGTACGCCTCCAGCGGCGTCTCGGCGGACGGCCTGGTCCCGCTCCAGAAGACGGACGGCTTCGGCGTCCCGTCCGGCGAAACCGTCGCCGTCGACATCGCGACCGGCAGGCCGCGCTGGACCAACCGGGCATCCTGGCATGTCGAGGCGGCCAGCCCGACCTTCGGCCGCTTCTTCGCCACCGACAGATCCGGCACTTTCGCCGCCTTGAACGCGGCGACCGGTGTCGCGGGCTGGTCGGTCCTCAAGCAGGCAACCTCACTGGTGGCCACCGACGGCGCCCGCGTCTATCTGTCCTCCGGCTCGACCGTCTCCAGCCGGGACGCGGCGACCGGCCGCCTCCTGTGGTCACGCAAACTTCCCGGCGCGGTGCAGCAGCCGGTTTTGGCCGCTGGGCTGCTCTACACCGGCGGCCTCGTGTTGAACGCCCTCACCGGAGTCCCGGCCGGCAGCACGCTCCCGGGCTACGTGGTCCCGGCCGGCACCCACCTCTACCAGGTCAACGGCCCCAAACTGACCGCCTACGCCCCCTGACCCAGGCGATCGCCGCCGCGAAGACGTACTCGACCGGCTCTTGAAACCAGAACGACCGATCGCATAGCCCCGGTGTCATTTATGGGTTCCGAGCATCGCTCGCCGGCACTATGGTGCGGATCAACTAGGCACTTGCCTAGCCGAGTCTGGACCTAATCCCGGGGGTCTTTGGTGGATCTTGACGAGCTGATGGCCGAAACGCGCAAGCTGCGGCCCAGGCGACGCAGGGGTCGCCTGACGGTGAATCAGCCAGTCGTCCTCCTTTGGGCTGCTCGGCGAGCGGTTGCTGGCGAATCTCGACAGGTTAGGTGGTCGGACGTCAGGTCTACTCTTAGCGAGGCGATCTCGGAACTCGGTGGCGGCATCGAGGCAGATCCAGCTGCTGTTCCTGTGCTTGCGCTGGCGCAGTCGCCGCTCGGAGAAATCGAGATGGCCATGTCCGCGCCGCATAGCGACTCGCATGCAGCACGATGGCTTAATAGCACCGATCCTCATATCGGCCTGTCGTCGAGCGCCTTCACGGCGCTGCACGAGGTGGAGATCTTCGAGGACTTTGCGCATACGGTTGTCGAAAAGTTTGATGAACCCACAGCGCGGGCTGTGCTGGATTACTTCGGTGTCCAGCGGCCGTTGTTTCGCGGCATCGGTGAAGTGCCCGGTGTTGAGGTCGGTGACACCTTTGCGAGCCGTGCCGAGCTGCATGAGGCTCGGGTCCACCGTGCATTGCAAGCCGGCATCGTCGGCACCGCCGATAAGGGTGCCGAATCCATCGTCGTCTCAGGGGGATATGAAGACAAAGATTACGATGACTGGATTATTTATACGGGCCATGGAGGTTGGGATCGCGATACTGGAAAGCAGGTCGCCGATCAAAGCCCAACCGCGCCAGGTAATGCAGGGCTAATTACCAGCAGCCTCACTAAGGCTCCGGTGCGAGTGATTCGTGGTGCGCACGAGGGCAATCCGCATGCGCCGGCGACCGGGTTCCGTTACGACGGGCTATTCATGGTCGAAAGGTTCTGGCAGGAACCCGGCGAGCATGGCTTTTCTCTTTGTCGCTATCGCCTTGTTCGCCTCGCGCCAACGGCCGCAACCATATCGACTGGCGCGGACGCCGTGCACCTTCCCCCGGTGCCGAGCGGGAATTCTCGGCCGGGCCGAAAGTTGACAGCGGCAGAAAGAATTGTCCGTGACGTTGAGGTCGTCCGATTCACCAAGGCTGCGCACGACTGTATCTGCCAGATATGTGAAATAAGGATGGTAATACAGGGGCGTGGATACGCCCAGGGTGCTCATATTAGGCCCCTGGGTGAGCCGCACGGTGGCCCTGACACTCCGGACAACATGTTGTGTCTCTGCCCGAACTGTCATGTGCTCTTTGACAATGGCGAGATTTTGGTCGATAGCGACTTGAGAATTATTTCGGAATATCCGAATCGCGGGACACTTCGGACGGCTGAAAGCCACGTGATTAATCCAGAATTCTTGGAGTACCATCGCGGTTTATATCCGACAACAAAGGTGCCCGCTGAATGAGCGCTCCCGTCCGATTTGCTGCTGCACTGCTCAAAATCCAGAGGTCGCTGGCCATCGCTGCTCGATGGGTGACACCTACGGTAACGTCAGGCTGATCCTCGGGCAGTCGGGTTCGTTGGAGCTGGGTTCGGTAGCGTGAAAGTGCACGCTGACCGGCCACAGACCTAGGGGACTACGTGGAGCTGCTGCACTCCGGCAAGGTTCGGGACGTCTATGCCGACGGGGACGACCTCATCCTGGTCGCGTCGGACCGGATGTCGATCTTTGACGTCATCCTGCCGACGCCGATCCCCGACAAGGGCAAGATTCTCACCCAGCTGTCGCTGTGGTGGTTCGACCAGCTCAGTGACGTGGTGCCGAACCACATCATCTCCTCGACCGACGTTCCCGAGCAGTGGCTGGGGCGGGCGATCCGGTGTGAGCGGCTCGACATGGTGAAGGTGGAGTGCATCGCGCGCGGATACCTCGCCGGGTCCGGGCTCAAGGACTACCAGCGGGACGGGGCGATCTCCGGGGTGCCGCTGCCGCCGGGGCTGGTCGAGGGGTCGAAGCTGCCTGAGGCGATCTTCACGCCGACCACCAAGGAGGCGGTCGGGGCCGGGCACGACGCGCCGATGACCTTCGCCGAGGTGGTGGCTCAGGAGGGGCAGGACCAGGCCGAGGAGCTGCGGCGGATCACGCTGGAGATCTACCGGCGGGGGTCGGAGATCGCGGCCGGCAAGGGGATCCTGATCGCGGACACCAAGATCGAACTGGGGCTGAAGGACGGGGAGCTCAAGCTCGGCGACGAGGTGCTGACGCCGGACTCGTCGCGGTTCTGGGCGGCGGACGAGTGGCAGCCGGGGAGCGTGCAGCGGTACCTGGACAAGCAGGTCCTGCGCGACTGGGCGACCAAGGAGACCGACTGGGACCGGACCGAGCCCGGCCCGGACCTGCCCGAGCACGTGGTCGAGGCGACCCGGAACCGGTACGTCGAGGTTTACGAGCGACTGACCGGCGACCGCTGGAGCTGACCCACAGAGGGGCGAGCTCAGGCTTCCGCGGTGGGGCGGCGGTCCGTCGACGGCGGCCAGGACGGGGTATCCGTCGCCCGGCTGCGTTTGCGCATCAGCCAGGCGCCGTAAATGACCGCGAGAACCGCCTCCAGCACCCCGGTCCATCCGCCGAAATACAGACAGAACGGGACGACCGCCCACAGTAGAACGGCCAGGATCAGCCAGCGCCGGCGTTGGCGGGCCTGCATGCGGTCGCACCGCCGGGTGAAGCCCGGGTCGGCGTCTCGCAGCCGGGACACCATGCTGTCGAATTCCCGCTCATCCCGCGGCTCGAGCACGCCCGTCACCTCCGTTGCGCGGATGGACTGCTCGAAACTACCCCTTCCGAGGGCGTGTCAACCCCGATTGTCGGCATACGGCACAGCCGCGGGGCGCGGTGAGCATCGAGAAAGAGCGGTGCTCACCGCGTACCGAAAGAAACTGAACAGCGGACCTCAGGCCCACTGCACGGTCGTGGCGCTGTCGAGCCGCGGCAGGCGGTCCCGGTACGCGTTCTCCGCCGGATGCCCGAGGTTGACCACCGCGAGCGACTTGAAGCGGCCGTCCGGGAAGAACTCCGCGTCCACGCCGGCCTTGTCGAAACCGGTCATCGGGCCGGCGTAGAGGCCGATCGCCCGGGCCGCGATGATGAAGTACCCGGCCTGGAGCGCGGCGCTGAACGTACCGTCCTGGATCCGCTTCTCCGGGTTGCCCTCGAAGACGTCCTTGAGCCCCGGGTTGTGCGGGAAAACCTGCGGGACGTGCTCGTGGAACTGGGTGTCGAGGGCGAGCACGGCGACCACCGGCGCGCTCTGCGACTTGGCCCGGTTGCCCTCGGCGAGGTGCTTCACCAGGCGTTCCTTGCCCTCGGCGGTCCGCACGTAGAGCACCCGCAGCGGCTGGGTGTTCGCCTGGGTGGGCGGCCATTTCGCCAGCTCCCAGATCTCGTTGAGCTCCTCGTCGGTCACCGGGACCGGCGCGAAGAACGACGCCGTGCGCGCGTCGGTGAAGAGCAGGCCGCGGCCAGCTTCGGAAAGAGTATCCACTTCTAAAAAGCTAGCGGCTGTGGATCAGAAAGCTATTCCGAGCCTGGGTGAAGTACTTCACTGCGGGAAGTGTTCGTCGGCCCACTGGGCGATCTGCCCGAGGGCGGGCATCAGTGCTCGGCTGGCCGGGGTCAGCGCATAGGACACCGACACCGGCGGGCCGGCCTCCACCTCGCGGGTGATCAGACCGGCGTTGGCCAGGCAGGACAGCCTGTTCGACAGGACCGAGTCGCTGATCCCGTCGATCGCGCGGGACAGGTCGCGGAAGCCGGCCGGGCCGCTCTCCAGAGCGCCGAGAACCGCCGCGTTCCACCGGCGGCCGAGGAACTCGAAGGCGCGGGCGAGCGAGGTGGCCTTTTCCTGGCACGCCCGGGCGCTCTGCTCCATCGCCGTCATGCACGTCAAGCTACCTCCGAGAACGGCCGGGGCGCGACATACGATCTTCGGGTGGACTACGGGCACCCGCTGCGGTTCGGGACGTTCCTGACGCCGGCCAACGACGATCTGGAGGGCGTGGTCGTCCGGGCCGTGCTCAGCGAGCAGCTCGGATTCGACCTGGTCACCTTCCAGGACCATCCCTACCAGCCCGGCTTCCTGGACACCTGGACGCTGCTGAGCTGGGTGGCCGCGCGAACCGAGAAGGTCGAGCTGGCCGGCAACGTGCTCAACGTGCCGATGCGCCCGGCCCCGGTGCTGGCCCGCGCGGCGGCCAGCCTGGACCTGCTCTCCGGCGGGCGGCTCGCGCTCGGGCTGGGCGCCGGCGCTTTCTGGGACCCGATGGTGGCGATGGGCGTCACCCGGCGCACGCCCGGGGAGTCGGTCGATCAGCTCAGTGAGGCGATCGACGTGATCCGCGAGCTGTGGGACACCGAGTCGCGGCACCCGCTCCGCTTCGACGGTGAGTATTACCAGCTCAACGGACCGAAACGCGGCCCGGCGCCGGCGCACCGGGTGCCGATCTGGCTGGGCGCCTACGGCCCGCGGATGCTCAAGGTGGCCGGGACCAAGGCGGACGGCTGGCTGCCCTCGCTGTCCTACCTGAAACCGGGTGCGCTGGCCCGGGGCAACACGATCATCGACGAGGCCGCGGTCGCGACGGGACGTGATCCGCGGGAGATCCAGCGGCTGCTCAACGTGCCGGCCGACCGGAGCGTCGAGGAGCTGCTCGGGTACGTGCTCGAGCACGGCGTCAGCACCTTCGTCATCGGCACCGACCAGCCCGCCGAGCTGGAGCGCTTCGCCGCCGAGGTGATCCCGGCGCTGCGCGAGGCGGTGGACCGGGAACGCGCGGCGAGCGGTGCGCCGACCGGCCCGGTGCGCGCCGCCGCGGCGCTGGCGCGCCGGCGGGACGGGATCGACTACGACGGGTTGCCGGATTCGCTCGCGGCGGTCGCGATCGAGCCGGGCGATTTCGGGTACGCCCGGGTCCGCTCCACCTACATGCGCGGCGGAGCGCCCGGCCTGGTGCTGCAACCGGTGGATGTCGAGCAGGCCGCGACGGCGCTGGCCTTCGCCCGCGAGCAGGAGGTGCCGCTCGCCGTCCGCAGCGGCGGCCACGGCATCAGCGGCCGCTCCACCAACGACGGCGGCATCGTGATCGACGTCGGCCGGCTCAACGCCATCGAGATCCTCTCGACCGCCGACCGGCTGATCAGAGTCGGTCCCGGCGCCCGCTGGAAGGAGGTGGCCGCCGCGCTTGCCCCGCACGGCTGGGCGCTGAGCAGCGGTGACTACGGCGGCGTCGGGGTCGGCGGGCTGGCCACCGCGGGCGGGATCGGCTGGCTGGCCCGCGAGCACGGGCTGACCATCGACCGGATGCGCGCCGCCGAGCTGCTGCTGGCCGACGGGACCCTGGTGCGGACCAGCGAGACCGAGAACCCGGACCTGTTCTGGGCGGTTCGCGGTGCGGGAGCGAACTTCGGCATCGTCACCGCGTTCGAGTTCCAGGCGGACGAGGTGGGGGCGGTCGGTTTCGGTCAGTTCGTGCTCGACGCCACGGACGGCGCGGGCCTGCTGGAACGCTGGGGCGCCGCCATGGAGGCCGCGCCCCGGGACGTCACCACGAACCTGATCATGGGGGCGCCGCGGCGTGGGCAGTCGCTCGCGCAGATCTACGGCGTGGTCGACTCCGAGGTGCCGGACACGATCATCGAGCGCTTCACGCCGATCGCCTCGGTCGGGCCGCTGCTCGATCAGCAGGTGCAGCTGGTTCCGTACGCCGGCGTGATGAACGTGCCGGACGCCCCGCACGACGGCCAGGGCGATCCCGCCGCGCGATCCGGGCTGATCGAGCACCTGACCCCGTCGTTCTGCGCGGCCGCGGCCCGGTTGATCGCCTCCGGGGCGGTCTACTTCTTCCAGGTGCGTTCGGTGGGCGGCGCGGTCGCCGACGTGCCGTCCGAGGCAACGGCCTACGCCCACCGAACCGCCAACTTCTCGGTGGTGGCGTTCGGCGCGTCCCGGGCTCGCCTCGACGCGGCATGGGAGGAGTTGGCGCCGTATTTCAGTGGGCTCTATCTGTCCTTCGAGACCGATCAGCGGCTGGAGCGGATCGCCGAGGCTTGGCCGCCGGCGACTTTGTCCCGGTTGCGGGATCTGAAGCGCCGCTACGACCCGGCTAACGTCTTCCGCGACAACTTCAATATCACCCCGTAGTCGACATGTACCGATAAATCGGTTACAGACCGGTATCGGCAGACTCAAGGTCAACTTCATGCTGACTCGGGTCCGCGCTGATCACTGATCGTCGCTCCCGCCAGGGACCCTTCCGGGCCGGGCTGGCCGCTGGCGCGTCCAAAACGCCCGCCCCTCCAGGGCGACGCCCGCGGGTGCCCACGACCGCCAACCCCAACCCCCGAGCTGGCCCTGGTGGCCCTATCCGTGCGTGGGGCAGGGCGGTGGGTGCCAGCTCGGTGCTTCGGGCTGGCCCTGGTGGCCCTATTCGTACTTGGGGCAGGGCCGTGGACGCCAGCCCGATACTCCCGGCTGGCCCTGACCGCCCTGTCCGCACCCGGGACAGGGCCATGGGCGCCAGCCCGACACTCCCGGCTGGTCCTGACCGCCCCGTCCGCACCCGGGATAGGGCCGTGGGCGCCAGCCCGACACTCCCGGCTGGTCCTGGTGGCCCTATTCGTGCGTGGGATAGGGCCGTGGGTGCCAGCTCGGTGCTCCGGGCTGGTCCTGACCGCCCTGTCCGCGCGCGGGGCAGGGCCGTGGACGCCAGCCCGATACTCCCGGCTGGTCCTGACCGCCCCGTCCGCACCCGGGATAGGGCCGTGGGTGCCAGCCCGGTGCTTCGGCTGGTCCTGGTGGCCCTATTCGTGCGTGGGGTAGGGCTGTGGGTGCCAGCTCGGTGCTCCGGGCTGGTCTTGGCGGCCTATCCGTGCGTGGGATAGGGCCGTGGACGCCAGCCCGATACTCCCGGCTGGTCCTGACCGCCCTGTCCGCACCCGGGATAGGGCCGTAGGCGCCAGCCCGACACTCCCGGCTGGTCCTGACCGCCCTGTTCGCACCCGGGACAGGGCCGTGGACGCCAGCCCGACAACCCGGCTGGTCTTGGGGGCCTGTCCGTACGCGGGGCAGGGCCGTGGGCGCCGGCCCGACACTCCCGGCTGGTCCTGACCGCCCTGTCCGCACCCGGGATGGGGCCGTGGACGCCAGCCCGACGCTTCCGGCTGGTTCTGGGGGCCCTATTCGTGCGCGGGATAGGGCCGTAGGCGCCAGCCGGACAATCCTGCTGGGCTTCACCGTGGGGGTTTGGGTGGACCACCGGGAGGTGGCAGTTCGGCCCGGATGCGGCCTCGCGGTCGGGAGGGGGCAGCGGCCTGGCGTCGAGGCACGGGACGGGGCTGTGCGGTTGGGGCGGGGCGAGGGCGTACCGAAAAAGGGACCCGCGGACCGTGCGGGGTCAGCGGTGGGTGGCGGCGGTCTGGTGCTCCGGCCAGTGGACGCTCATCTTGCAGTCGCCGCAAGTCAGCTGTTCGCCGCAGGTGGGACACCAGTCGTTGGTGCGTCGCAGGTACCACCCCAGGGCCACGCCCGAGAAGAGACTCAGCAGGCCGACGATGGCGGAGACGGTGACGGCGCCGGTCATGCCAGCGGCTTTCGGCGGACCAGGCGGAGGCCTCGATTGTCGAGGGTGGGGTCGTCGTCGTCGCGGGACGTCACGTAGGGCGCGGTGAACGTGTCGACGCCGGTGCCGCGGTGGCTGCCCGGCTTGTAGGTGACGGTGACGGCTCGGGGGGAGGCGGCCTCGATGACGCCGGCGCGCCAGCCGTCGCGGTAGACCCAGACCGGGTCGGCCGGGCGGTAGCTCTCGGCGGGCGCCACGTCGGCCGGATCGCGCTGTGGCGGGGTGACGGTCGGCGTGGATGTCATCCAACTCGACATCGCGGTGCCTCCAAGCTCTCAAGGGCCGGCAAAGTCAAGGGCCAGCAAACAGCACCGACGGGGCGCAACGGCCGAGCAGCCGAAGTTTTCGGCACGCTGCGTTAGCAGTCGGTACGTGTCTGTCAGCTATCATGCTCGTCATCAAGTGCGTCCGCAAGGCCGTCTGCACGTGCATCTGTGCGCGCATCCGCCACGGCAGTTCTACACTTGACAAGGTTTCGCGGTAGACGATCTCCGCTTTAGGATGCACACGACTGCATTCCGGTAGTCACGAGACGGCGACGAGGAGTCAGGTGAGCGCGGGTACGCAGGAGGAGGCGCCGGGCGGCGGTCCAACCGTGCTGCGCATTCTGCTCGGCTCCCAACTCCGGAAGCTGCGGGAGTCGAGAGGGATCACCCGGGACGCGGCGGGCTACGAGATCCGCGCCTCGGGTTCGAAGATCAGCCGGATGGAGCTCGGCCGGGTCAGCTTCAAGGAACGCGACGTCGCGGACCTGTTGACCTTGTATGGCGTGGACGACAAGGCGGAGCGCGACGCGCTGATCGGCCTTGCCCGCCAGGCCAACAGCCCCGGCTGGTGGCAGCAGCTGAACGACGTGCTGCCCACCTGGTTCCAGGCCTACCTGGGGCTCGAGGCGGCCGCCACGCTGATCCGCACCTACGAGATCCAGTTCGTTCCGGGTCTGCTCCAGACGCCGGAGTACGCGCGTGCCGTGATCATGCTGGGGCACGCCGGCGCCAGTGCCGAGGAGATCAACAAGCGGGTCGAGGTGCGCCGGCAGCGGCAGCAGATTCTCACCCGTTCGGGTGGCCCGCAGCTGTGGGCGGTGATCGACGAGGCGGTGCTGCGCCGGCCGATCGGCGGCGTCGACGTGATGCGCGCGCAGATCGAGTCGCTCATCGCGGCGTCCCGGCTGCCGAGCGTGCGGTTGCAGATCATCCCGTTCACCGCGGGCGGGCACGCCGCGGCCGGTGGCCCGTTCTCGATCCTGCGGTTCCCCGAGCCGGAGCTGCCCGACGTGGTCTACGTCGAGCAGTTGACCAGCGCGATCTACCTCGACAAGCGCGAGGACGTGGATCAGTACGCGATGGCGATGGAGCGCGTCTGCATCGACGCCGAGCCGCCGAATCACACCCAGGAGATCCTGGGGAAGCTGCTCAACGAGGTCGGCCGCCCGATCTAGGGGCGGATGGGCCAATGGTCCGGCCGGTGCGATGTCACCCGGCCGGACCTCTTTTCGTCTGAAGCGGTGACCTTCAGGCCACCAGGTTGTCGAAGTCCCCGTCCCGAACTCCACCCAGGAACGCCTCGATCTCGGCGCGGGTGTAGATGAGCGCGGCACCCTCCGGGTCGCGGGAGTTGCGCACGGCGACGTCGCCGCCGGGCAGGACAGCGCACTCCACACAGTTGCCACTCGGGTTGCTGCGACGGCTCTTCTGCCAGGTCACGCCCTGCAGCTGACCGGCTGGCATGCCGTTGACCACGTAGGTCATTCCAAGCTCCCTTGGTCTGCCCGGATCGCTGTTCGACCCGGGGTGGTGATCCCCCTGTGCCAATTCGCTCGACGATGCAAATGCACGTGCATCTGGCCTTGCGTAGTACCGGGATTCTGAGCATGATAACGCACAAGACATCCGAAGAAGGGTCACTCAGGGTGACATCTTTGGGTGACGGGTCGGTCGCGGAGCGACGTCTGCGGCCTCGACGCGAGGCTCCCTGGCGGGGGCGTCCGAGCGAGAGGACGACGAGCATGTCGATACCCAACATCGGCCCAGAACATCCTGATCCGGGAGATCCCGGCGCGGCTGACAGCCCGCGCCGGGGTAACCCGGCGCCGGTCTATCGGGATACCGCGATCACCGACGACGTGGTCGCGGCATCGACGAGGGCCAGCGCGGTCACTCACCGGTTCGGCGGTGTTCGTTACGCACTGAGTCGGCCCGGCGGGGTGACAGCCGCTGAGCCATCGGCAGAGGAGGGTGAGTCCGACGCGCGCGAGTGAACTCGTTCGTTGTCACGGACCCCGGTCCGGGGCGCATCCGCACGCCCGTGCGCGGTGGATGGCCTCCGCGCCGCGCGTCCGTGACGATCGGCTGCGGCCGAGCCGGCCCCGGTGGCCGGTCTACGAGTTCGCCGAGTCGGACTACTGCTACGGCATCGGTGCCATCCGGTTGCGCGTGGTCCGGGTCGACTGGCACAAACCGATCCCGCACGAGGGCGAGACCTGGCTCGGCGTGCGCGGGATCGTGGTCGACCCGGACGGCCGCGAGGGCGCGGTGCGGGAGATCCTGATCCGAGCCGGCCGGCTGCCGGTGCCGCCGGCCTGCAAACGGCCACGACTTCGGGTGTTGCGAGACACGCCCGTCTGACGCCGGGTGGGTGGCCTGGTTCCCCGTGCTGGGCCACCCATCCGGTCCACCCCATCTGTCCGGTTGATCCGGCGTCCAGGCGTTCGGAGGGTCCTCCGAGCGGTGTGTGAGTAGGTGCGCGGCCGCCGTCGGCACGTGCCGGCGGCGGCCGGGTCGTGGGCTTGCCGGCCCCGCCGGGGCGGGAGCCGGGGCCGGCAAGAGATCGCACGCCGGATTTTTCGGTACGAACAACCGCGATGCCCGTGGCCGGCCCGGGTCCGAGACGCGAGTGCGGATCGGCGGAGATGAATCGGCCCCGCCCGGGCAGTGGGCGGGGCCGATCTGTGGTGCACCCCAGGTGTTTGCGTGGAAGAACCTGAGAGGGCACGAACGGGGCTGACCAGCGGAACGTCAGGGCTTGCGGGCGACTCCGGCCCAGTAGTAAGCCGCCTTGGGGTCGGCGGCCGGGGTGTCGGGGCGCCAGGCGGAGACCGGGACCAGGCCCGGCTCGAGCAGCTCCCAGTCGCCGAAGAAGCGGGCCACCGCCTCCTGGGTGCGGGCGACCAGGGTCATCCCGGCGCCGGTGGCGGCGGCGACCGCCTGGCCCACCTCGTCGGGGTTGAAGTCGGCGGTCGGGTGGGTGATCGCCAGGCAGCTGCCGGACGGCATCGCGTCGCGCAGGGCGGCCACCGTGGCCCAGGGGTCGTCCTCGTCGGCGAGCAGCATCAGGATCGCGATCAGGGTGAGGCCGACCGGCTGGGTCAGGTCGAGGGTCTCCCGGAGCACCTCGTCGGTGAGGATCGAGCGGGGGTCGCGGATGTCGGCGCTGATGTACTCACTGCGGCCCTCGGCGGAGCTGAGCATCAGGGCGCGGGCGTGGACCAGGACGATCGGGTCGTTGTCGACGTAGACCACCCGGGTCTCCGGGGCGATCTGCTGGGCGACCTCGTGCAGGTTGGGCCGGGTCGGGATGCCGGTGCCGATGTCCAGGAACTGGCGGATGCCTTCCTTTTCCACCAGGGCGCGGGCGGCGCGGTGGACGAACTTGCGATTCTCCCCCGCCATGTAGCGCATGCCGGGGATCGCCTGGATCATCGCCTCGCCGACGGCGCGGTCGACCGCGAAGTTGTCCTTGCCGCCCAGCCAGTAGTCGTAGATGCGGGCGGAGTGCGGGACGTTGATGTTGACACCGGGCGGCGCGACCTCATTGGGTGCGGAGTTGCCACTGTTCTGCTCCACGACCGCCTCCTCGCGCTGGACCCCGACCGTCGATCATCGACAGTCCGTCCAGCCTAGCGCCAACGATTGACCGGCATCACCCCCCGATTCCGCCTTTGGTCACGCAGCGGCACCAAGGAGATCAGGCGGCCGAGGCGTGTCCGACGCAGTCGTGGAGATCTGCCGTGGAGACCACGCGGTCACGTCCGCCGTGCTTGGCAGCGTACAGATGACCGTCCGCAGTGGACAGTAGGGGTACCTGGGCGTCCTGCGGGGCGTCGGTCAGGCCGGCCACGCCGATGCTCACCGTCACCGGCAGGTGCCGGGTGATCGGCGCCCAGTGCTGGTTGCGGATGGTCCGCCGGAGGTCGTCGAGCAGCGCGTGCGCCCGGGGCACGGCGGTGTCCGGCAGCACCACCAGGAACTCCTCACCGCCCATCCGGGCCGCGAAACCCTCGGGGCAGGCGGCGGCGACCTCACGGGCCAGCACCTGGGCGACCCGGACCAGGACCTGGTCGCCGACGTCGTGCGAGAGCTGGTCGTTGACCTGCTTGAAGTGGTCCAGGTCGACCAGGGCCACGGTGAGCTGCGGGTCGGTGCGGATCAGGGCGGGCAGGCGCTCGTCGACATAGCGCCGGTTGTGCAGGCCGGTGAGTGGGTCGCGGCGGGCCTGCTCGCGGAAACGCTCGGCCTCCTGCCGCGCCTCGGCGGTCTCGAACATCGCCTGCCGGGTCCGGGACCGGGCCTCCCGCTGCAGCGACTGCTGCTGGCGATACGCCTCGAAGAAGGTCTTGTGCGCGGCGAACGCGGCCTCGAAGTCGCCGCCGGCCGCGTGGAGCTCGGCCTGCTCCTGGTGCACCCGGACCACCGACTCGCCGAGGTCGCGCTCGACGCACTGCCGGCGGGCCTCGTCGAGACTGGCCTGCGCCGCCGCGAACTGGCCCAGGCCGCGCTGGGCCTGCGCCAGGGTCACCAGGTACTGCGCCATGTCGTTGGCGTCGTCCCACCGGCCCTCGGCGTGCCGCTCCAGGCAGAGCCGCATGGTCTCGGCGGCGGCCGCGTAGTGCTCGTTGCTGACCTGGATCGACCCGATCGTGTCCAGGAATGCCGGCTCGAGCGGGATGTCCCACTCGGCGGCCAGGTGCTGGAGCCGGCCGCAGACCTCCTCGGCGAGGGCCTGGTTGCCGATGCTGGACTCGACGTACGCGTAGTTGTTGAGCATGCAGAGCAGGGCCGGCGAGCCGAGGCGCAGGGCCAGCTCCTCTGCCTGCGTGTATCGCACACGGGCGGCGTCCATGTCGCCGGCGAAATAGAGCGCGTCGGCCAGCTTGGTGCGGTGCCAGACCTGCATGTGCTCGGTGGCGTCGTCGTCGAGCAGCTCGACGGCGAGGACGGCGTGCTCCAGACCCTGCTCGGCGTCACCGAGGTGCAGGTGGATCGCGGACCAGACGAGGTGGGTGCGGGCCAGCAGCCGGCGGGCGTCGTGCTCCATCGCCCACTGGTGCACGTGCCAGATCTGCTCCGCGGCGGCCGCCACGTCGCCGCAGCGCATCTGCATGTTGATCTGGCAGAGCCGGGCCCGGGCGGCGAGCAGCTCGTCGCCGAGGGCGATGGCGGCCCGCTCGATCTCCCGCGTCCGGACCAGCTCGGCCCGGGCGTCCCACGACCGCTGGTCCTCGATCGAGAGGAGGACGGCGGACAGCGTCTCGGCGTCCATGTCGCGCTCGTTCAACCCGGTGCTCCTCTCCGCAGCGGCCGGACAGATCGGTCGCGGCGTGCCGGGGATGAGGAAAACCGCGGCATGCCCGTGATCAGCTCTCCGTCAACCGAGGTTAGCGCTGTGTCAACGAAACATTACGGCTTTGCGGACGTGATCCCGATCGCGAAAAAGGGGCGCCTCGCAGCGAGGCGCCCCTTTTGTCGCAGGAGGTTACTTAGCGGCACCCACCAGGGCCGGCTCCGGCTCCTTCGCGGCGGCCAGGTCGACCGTGCTGCGCAGCTTGGCGGGCTTCATCAGCAGCGCGGCGATCACGCCGACCACCGCGATGCCCATCGAGATCAGGAAGATGTGGCCGGTCGCGTCGCCGTACGAAGCCCGTACCACGTGCTGGATCGCCGGCGGCAGGCTGCTCAGGTTGAGGGCGCTGACGGTCGAGTCGCCGGTGGCGTGCACGCCCAGGGCGGCGAGCTTGTCGGCCATCGAGTCGGCGACCCGGTGGGCCAGGACCGCGCCGAGGACCGAGACGCCGATCGTGCCGCCCAGTGAGCGGAAGAACGCGACGGTGGAGCTGGCCGCGCCGATGTCCTTGAGCGCGACGGTGTTCTGCACGGCCAGGACCAGGTTCTGCATCGACATGCCGACACCGGCGCCGACCAGGAACATCGCGATGCCGACGTACCAGAGCGGGGTGTCGTGGTCGAGGACCGAGAGGCCGCCGAACCCGGCCACCAGGATGATCGTGCCGGCCACCACGTACGGCTTGATGTTGCCGCTCCTGGTGATCAGCCGGCCGGCCACCGTCGAGGCGAGGGCCAGGCCGAACATCATCGGGATGGTGAGCAGGCCGGCCTCGGTCGGGCTGTAGCCACGGCCGATCTGGAAATACTGCCCGAGGAAGACCGAGCCGCCGAACATCGCCATGCCGACCGCGAGGCTGCCCAGGATGGCCAGGGCGGTGGTGCGCCGGCGGACGATCGGCAGCGGGACGACCGGCTCGGCGACCCGGGACTCGACGAGGGTGGCCAGGCCGAGCAGGGCCACGCCGGCGCCGACCATGGCGAAGGTCTGCCAGGAGAGCCAGGCGAACGAGTCGTCCACGAAGGACACCCAGACCAGGATGACGCTGACGCCGGCCGCGATCAGGGTGGCGCCCAGGTAGTCGATCTTCACGTCGTCGCGGCGCAGGACCGGCAGGTGCAGGGTCTTCTGCAGCACCACCAGGGCGATGATCGCGATCGGGACACCGACGAAGAAGCACCAGCGCCAGCCGAGTGCGGAGTCCACGATCACGCCGCCGAGCAGCGGGCCGGCGACGGTGGCCAGGCCCATCACGCCGCCGAGGTAGCCGTTGTACCGGCCGCGCTCGCGGGGCGGGATCATCGCGGCGATGGCCACCTGGACCAGCGCCTGCACGCCGCCCATGCCGAGGCCCTGGAAGGCCCGGGCGGCGATCAGCTGCTCGGTGTTCTGGGTGAGGCCGGCCAGCACCGAGCCGAGCACGAACACCACGATCGAGACCTGCACGAGCAGCTTCTTGCTGTACAGGTCGGCGAGCTTGCCCCAGATCGGGGTGGAGGCGGTGGCGGTCAGCAGGGTGGCGGTGACCACCCAGGTGTACTGCGTCTGCGAGCCGTTGAGGTCGCCGATGATGGTCGGCAGCGCGGTGGAGACGATGGTCGAGCTGGACATGGCCACGAAGAGCACGAGCAGCAGGCCGGAGAGGGCCTCCAGGATCTCGCGGTGTGACATGGACCCGGGTTCGCCGCGACTCGTGGTCGGAGTGCTCATCCGCGCTGCCCCTTTCGGAAATGGTTGCTCACTACAACTATCGGCAACGCTTGCGCACTGAGCAAACTTTCCCGATGGGAAGTGACGTTCGTCGCCGGTACGCTTCGCGGCATGAGCGAGACAGCGGAGCCGGGGCTGCGCGAGCGGAAGAAGGCGGCCACCCGGCAGGCGCTGCACGAGGCGGCGCTGCGGCTGGCGTTCGAGCACGGCCCGGAGAACGTGACGGTCGAGGCGATCGCGGACGAGACCGGGGTCTCCCGGCGGACGTTCTCGAACTACTTCGCCAACAAGGAGGAGGCGCTGTTCTACGGCGACCTCCAGCGGATGCGGCAACTGGCCGGGCTGGTCCGCGCGCGGCCGGCGGACGAGACGCCGTGGGCGGCGCTGAGCGCGGCGGCCGAGGAGTTCTACCGCGAGCTCGGCGACCTCGACCCGGACTGGATGACACGGAACCGGATGGTGCGCCGGCATCCGTCGCTGGCGGCCGCGCAGGTGCAGACGTTCGCGGCGCTGGAGCGGGAGATGGCCGCCGAGGTGGCGGCTCGGCTCGGCCCGGCCACCGACCCGCTCGGGTTGCGGTCCCAGCTGATCGCCGGGACGTTCCTGTCGGTGCTGCGGATCTCGCTGAACGTCTGGCTGGAGCGCCGCCCGGACGTCGGCTACTGGGATCTGGCCGGGGAGTCGCTCGCCGAGGCGGGCCGCGGGTTCGCCTGAGCTTCGCCGGCTCGGGACCGGAAGATCAACGGCGAGATCAAGACCTGATTTCCGTACGACGAGAGCACGGTCCCGCCACGGGACCGTGCTCTCGTCGTACGGAAAACGGGTTTGTCAGCCCTGGAAGCCGGCGAAGATCTTGGAGAACTCGAAGGCGGTCTGGCTGACGTTGGTGCACTGGAACAGGGCGCCCTGGCAGGCGTTCTTGTCGCGCTGCATCTCCCAGAAGGAGACGAAGCCGAGGTGGTTCGTGTTGGCGAAGGCGACCAGGTCCTTGGCGTCGCTCTGGGTGAACGTGCCGCTGTCGTCGTTCTTGCCGATCATCGGGGTGACGCCGACCATCTTGAAGGCGGCCGCGTCGGAGTTGCCGTACAGCGACTTGATCTGGTCCTTCGTGGACTTGACGGCCTGGATCGCCAGGTCGCCGTAGTCCTGCGCGGAGCGGCCGTAGTCCATCGCCATGATGTTGACCAGGTCCAGGTCGACACCGGCGTTCTTGGCCGACTTGACCACGTTGAGGCCGTCCGCGGTCAGGCCCTCCGGCAGCACCGGGAGGGTCAGCGAGATCTTCAGGCCCGGGTTCGCCTTCTGGAGCGCGGCGAGCGCGGTCGAGCGGCGGTCGATCGACGCGGTGTCGGCCGAGGCCGCGCCCTCGATGTCCAGGTCGATGTACTTCAGGTTGTAGGCGTCGACGACGGCCTGGTACTCAGCCTGCAGCGCGGTGGTCGAGGTGCAGGCCTGGGCCAGCTCGACGCCGGTCGCGCCGCCGAAGGAGACCTTCACGTCGCCGCCGGCCGACCGGATCGCGCTGATCTGGTCGGCGAACTGCTTCTGCCGCGGGTCGAAGGCGCCGAACCAGCTGGCCTTGCAGCCGGACGCGGTGACGAACGCGAGGCTGAACGACTTGACGTTGCCCCCACTGGCCAGCGCGGAGAGGGTGCCGCCGTTGGACAGGACGCCCATGTCGACGTACGGGGCGACCAGCACGCCGCTCGCCGAGCCGGACCCGCCGGTCGAGGTCGCGGTCGGCGTGGCCGTGGCCGTCTTGGTCGGCGTGGCGGTGGCGGTCTTGGTCGGCGTGGCCGTCGCGGTCTTGGTCGGCGCGACGGTGGCGGTCTTGGTCGGCGCCGCGGTGGCGGTCGCGGTCGGCGCCACGGTCGCGCCACCCGCGGCGCAGGACGCGCCGTTGATGGTGCAGCTGGTCGGGTCGCCCTTGCCGTTGACCACGAAGCCGAAGGCGGCCGTGCCGCCGGCCGGGATGGTGCCGTTCCAGGCGGCGTTCTTCGCGGTCTCGGTGCTGCCGCTGGTGGTCACCGTGGCGTCCCACGAGGTGCTCAGCTTCGCGCTGGTGGGCAGGTCGAAGACCAGCTGCCAGCCGTTCACCGCGGCGCCGGTGTCGTTCTTGATCGTGTAGTGCGCCTGGTATCCGGTGCCCCAGTCGCTGTCCTTGGCGAAGGAGGCGGTCAGGCCCCCCGTGCCGCCGGTGGTGGCAGCGACCGCCGCGCCGATGCCACCGCCGACCGCGAGCACCGCGGCGGAGGAGTAGATGGCGAGCCGCAGACGGCTGCGTTGCATGGGAGGCTCCGATCAATCACGGGGACGGGGGACGCCAGCGATTGTTGGTCGAAGCCGTCTTAAGGGTCTCCGGCAGCAGCCTTAAAGATCCTTAAAAGCCGTACGGTGACCGGCCGGTCACCGGGTCGCCAGGCCGCCCAGCAGCAGGACCAGCTGGCGGCGCCAGGCGTTCGGGTCGGTGGCGTGCCGGTTCACCCCGGCGTTCGCCATCATCACCAGCCACAGGTCGTGCCGGGTGAAGTCGCCGCGCAGCCGGCCGGCCCGCTGCGCCCGGGTCAGCACGTCAACGGCGCGCTGCTGGGCGGCGGCACGCAGCGCGGACAGCCGCTCGTCGTCGTCGAAGGCGGTGGTGACCAGCAGCTCGGCCAGGCCCCGGTCGGTGGCCTGCAACTCGCAGACCCGGGTGAGGTAGCCGACGAACGCGGCCCACGGGTCGGGGTGCTCCAGCGCCTGGTCGGCGAGGCGGACCGCGGCGGTCATGTGGCTGGCGAAGACCTCCGCGATCAGGTGCCGGCGGCTGGGGAAACGCCGGTAGAGGGTGGCGTTGCCGACCCCGGCACGCTTGGCGATCTCGTCCAGCGAGGCGTCCAGACCCTGCTCCGCGAAGACCTCGCGGGCGGCGGTGAGCAGGGCCGCTCGATTTCGGCGGGCATCCGCGCGCAGCCGGGTGGCCATGCGCATGAGAATACGACGTTCCGGCGGCAAACCCGTCAGTCGGTGCTACCGTCGCCCCGATCATCACCAGAGGCGCAGAGGATCCGGGCGATGCGACAGACTTCGATCGACGTCCCGGCGGCCGACGGGGCCGCCGACGCCTACTTCGTGACGCCGGACGGCACCGGGCCGTATCCGGGGATCGTGATGTTCATGGACGCCTTCGGGATCCGGTCGCGGCTGCGCGAGATGGCCGACCGGATCGCCGGGCGTGGGTACGCCGTGCTGGTCCCCAACCTGTTCCACCGCAGCCGGCGCAGTCCCCTGGTGGACCCGGACGAGCTGGTCGACGCGGAGAAGCGCGGGGCGGCGTTCGGGCGGCTGGCGCCGATGATACGGACCCTGACGCCGGAGCGGATGGTCGCCGACGCCCGGGCATACCTGGACTTCCTGGCCGCTCAGGACGGGGTGGCGGCGGGACCGGCCGGGGCGGTGGGTTACTGCATGGGCGGGCGGAACGCGCTGATCGCGACGTGTGCGCTGCCGGACCGGATCGCGGTGCTGGGCAGCTTCCACGCCGGGCGGCTGGTCACCGACGCGGCGGACAGTCCGCACCGGGGCGTCGGGGCGATCACCGGCGAGGTCTATTTCGGACACGCGGACAACGACGCTTCGATGACGCCGGAGCAGATCGCGACGCTGGAGGGCGCGCTGGCCGAGGCGGGCGTGCGGTACACGTCGGAGCTCTACGACGGGGCGCCGCACGGATTCACCATGTCCGACACGGCGATGTACGACGCGGCGGCCGAGCAGCGGCACTGGGCGGCGCTGTTCGCGCTGCTGGAGCGGTCCCTACCGGCTCAGTTGGCGTAAAGGCCGGGGAAGTAGCGGTCGATCGCGGTGGTGTCGTAGACGTGCCGGACCTCGGTGATCGTGTCGTTCTCCACCGCGAGGAACTCGACCAGCCGGGCGGTGCCGAACGGCGCGACCAGGTCGTAGACGATCGCGGCGCCGTCCAGCGCGTCGGTACGCCCGGCCACCTCGACCCGGTCGGCGAACGCGGCGATCCGGTGCAGCACCTGGAGCAGCTCCTCGTCGTCGACCGGGGCGTCCAGATTCCACTCGGTCTCGACGTCCGGGGTCAGCACCTTGCGGGCCGCGGCCAGGTCGTCCGCGGTCCATGACTTGACCCAGAAGTCCACTACGTCCATCTCGTCTCCCTCGTGATGGTACGACGAAGGCCGCCGCCCGAGCCCGGACGGCGGCCTTTCCCGTACCCGTCGATCAGCCGTTGAGCATCGTCTCGGCGCTCACGAACGAGTAGCCGAGGTTCTTGATCCCGCCGATCAGGTCCTTGAGGTGATCGGTGCCCAGATAGGCGTGGTAGAAGCAGCTCGCCACGCCGTCGCGGACCACCAGGTTGCGGTCGGCCGACGCGACGATGTCGGCCGGCAGCCGGACCGGGTGGTTGTTGAACGCCTCGGTCTCCACGTTGCCGACGTTCTCCGGGACGACCACCGAGCCGTACACGTCGCGGACCGTGTACGGGAAGAACTGGCCGAACTGGCGGGTGTAGTCGTACTTGCCGCCGGTGAGCACGCCGGGGAAGTACAGGCCCCGGTCGTAGCGCTTGCCGAACAGGGCGTGCACCGCCTGGTAGTCGGCCGGGCTCGCCGCGTAGTGCGGGAACTCGAAGATCTTCGGGGCGCCCAGGCCGGTGGCCACGAAGATCGCACCGGAGGAGACCATCCGCGCGGTGGCCCACGCCGCGGAGTCCTCGGCGACCGGACCGTCATAGATCACGCTGTCGTGCGCGTCGACGTGCGCCATGTAGAACTCGAAGTCGTTCGCGCTGACCCCGTCGTACGGGTTCGCCACCGAGCCGTACTGGTGGGTGTACCCGTGCATGAGCAGCGTGCCGCCCTTGGACTGCATGTACTTCAGCGCGGCGACCACCTTCGGCTTGGACGCCAGGGTGTAGTCCTGTGCCTTGCCGTTGTTCTGCACGCCCTTGGGGTCCCGGAATCGCGGGTAGACCGCGACGCTGAACGGCACCTTCTCCGCGGCCAGGAAGTCGGCGACCGCCCTGAGCTGTTCCGGGTCGGCGTCCGGCCCGACGTCCTCGATCCGGATCAGCGCCCGGTGCCGCTCGGGCGCGGTGCTGCCGACGGCGTCGAACATCAGGTCGGCGAAGATCAGGTAGCGGTCGTCGTGGGTGACGTAGGAGAACGGGATCTCGCCGACATAGGTGAGGTTGCCGGACTTCACCGCCCACGGGTACGTGGTGCCGTCCGCGCGGACCGCGGTGGCCAGCGTGCTGACCTTGGCGGTGTCGCTGATCGGCAGGTTCATGATCCCGGCCTTGTTGTCCGTGCTCCGGGTCAGCTTCTTGCCCTTGTACCGCACCTCGAGCACGTCGGCGGTGTCGAAGGTGCCGCTGGTGAAGCCGTACCTGTCGGCGAACCCGGCCTTTGCGGCGAGCTGCCAGATGTTGTCGTAAACCCAGGTCACCGGCTTGGTGGTGGCCAGCACGTCGGTCAGGAAGGCGTCCGGCAGCGGCTCGTCGTAGGTCGAGCCGAGGTAGATCACCGCGGTGTACGCGGACAGGTCACCGGCCTTGTACTTGGCCACCGGCGCCGCCGCCCAGCTGCCGAAGTGCGAGGCCAGGTTCGCGGTCTGGGTGGCGTAGACCTCGCCGAGCCAGCCGTAGTCGCCGGTGGTGTCGTACAGGATCAGGGTCTTGGCCGAGCCGGCGCCGGGTGCGGCCTTGCCGGTGCGGGAGGTCAGCGTGCTGGTGACCGGCAGGGTGGCGGCGGCGTCGGCCTCCACGGTGCTGAGGCCGACCGCGGCGGCCACGGCGGCCGCGCCACCGCCGGCCAGCAGGGTGCGTCGGGTGACCTTCGAGGTGCTCATCAGGCGACGGCTCCGATCTCGGCGGGCTGGAGGACGGGCATGGCTTCGGGTGCGGTGGCGAGGCCGAGCAGGGCGGCGGTCGCCTGGGCGGTGCGCTCGGCGGCGTGGCCGTCGCCATAGGGGTTGCCGCCCGCGGTCATCGCGTCCCGGCGGACCCGGCTGTCCAGCAGCGCGGCCGCCTCCGTGACGATCATGCCGGGGTCGGAGCCGACCAGCTTGGCGCAGCCGGCGTGCAGCGACTCGACGCGCTCGGTGACGTCGCGCAGCACCAGGGCCGGCACGCCGAACGACGGCGCCTCCTCCTGGATCCCGCCCGAGTCGGTGAGCACCAGGTAGGCCTCGGAGAGCAGCCGGGCCAGGTCCGGGTAGGGCAGCGGGTCGGTGACGGTCACCCGCTCGACCCCGGCCAGCGCCGCGTCCACCTGGGCGCGGACCGCCGGGTTGGGGTGGCTGGGCAGCACCACGTCGATGTCCGGGTACCGGGCGATCAGCTCCTTGACCGCGCTCAGGATCCGGTCCAGCGGCTCGCCCCAGGACTCCCGGCGGTGCGCGGTGACCAGCACGAGGCGACCGGTGGCCGCGGCGCGCGCGGCGGCGACGGCCGGATTTTCGTACGGCAGCTTGCGCGCGGCCACCGCCAGCGTCGCGTCCACCACCGTGTTGCCGGTGACCAGCACGTCGCCCGCCGGGATCTTCTCGTCCAGCAGGTTCATCGCGGCCAGTGGCGTCGGCGCCAGGTGCAGCGCCGCGACCTGGGCGACCAGTCGCCGGTTGCCCTCCTCGGGGAACGGCGACTCCAGGTCACCGGAGCGCAGGCCGGCCTCCAGGTGCACGACCGGGATCCGCCGCCAGAACGCGGCCAGCGCGCCGGCCAGGCTGGTGGTGGTGTCGCCCTGCACGATCACGGCGGCCGGGGTGCGTACCGACCACAGCTCGTCGAGCTGCTGGATCATCGCGGTGAGCAGCTCGGCCTGGGTGCCGGAGGCGCGCTCGACGGTGAGGGTGATGTCCGGCGCAAGGTCGAACGCGGCGAGGGCCTGGGTGACCATCGTCGGGTGCTGACCGCTGGCCAGCAGGATCGGCGTGAGCAGGCCGGCCTCGCGGAAGGCGAGAGCGACGGGGGCGAGCTTGACGGCCTCCGGCCGGGTGCCGCCGATCAGGTGAACTTCGCGAAGGGACAAGGGGGAGCCTTCCTTCACAACGGGGGGATGGTGGGGGGATCAGGCGGTCTGCAGGACCAGCGGCTCCTCGACGAGACGCTCGGTCTTGGCCCAGGCCTGCTTGCCGGTCAGCTGCCGGCCCAGCGCCCGATAGGTGGCGACCAGACCGAGGAGCAGAAAGGCGGGGTACGCCAGCGCGGCGACCAGCATGCGAGACATGGACTCGTCCCCGCGCTTGGTCCGGTGCACGAGCACCCAGATCAGACCCGGGAACGTGGTCACGACCAGCCAGATGCCGAGGCTCAGACCGAGGGCGACCCAGGTGGGCAGAATCGGCAGCGGATGACCGATCATGAGGCCCAGCGCACCCACGATCATGCTGAGCGAGAGCAGGACGGCGACGATCGCGTTGACCCACGGCGAGATCAGGTAGTGCAGGATCTCGACCAGCGAGGTGCGGGTGATGTTGCCGGACGAGAAGAGCGAGCCGAGGTAGCGGGCGCACTGGAGGTTGCCCTGCGCCCAGCGGGTGCGCTGCCGGGTGAGCCGCTTGATGTCCACCACGGCCTGCTGGGTGACCGAGGAGCGCGAGGTGTAGCGGATCGAGACGCCCGAAAGGTGCATCCGCAGGCCCAGCTCCATGTCCTCGACCAGGCAGCTCGACCACGGGGCGTCGCCCAGCGCGATCAGCGTGGAGAGCCGGCTGAACTGGCCGTTGCCGCCGAGGCCGACGGTGTCCAGCGCGTCGCGCATGTTCTGGCAGGCGTCCACGATCGCGCCGAACTCCAGGTCCTGCACCGCGCCGAGCAGCTTGGTGCGGTTGCGGATCCGGACCTGCACCTGCACCGCGCCGACCCTGGTGTCGCCCATCAGCCGGCCGACCTCGACCAGGATGTTCTCGCTGCCCTGGCCGTCGCCGTCGATGATGCCGAGCACCACCCGGTTGGCCGGGATGCCCTCCTGCGCGCAGAGCCGGGCGATGAAGCGGTAGGCGGCGTTCAGCGCCTCGCCCTTGCCCTGGCGGGCCTCGGGCAGCTCGCGCCGCATCACGTGCAGGCGCGGGTGATCGATTCCGGCCAGAACCTCGGGCGTCCGGTCGTCCGAGCCGTCGTCGACGACCAGCACCCGGGCCAGCGTTCCGGCGGCGCCGCGCAGGCCGAGAGCCGCCCGCACCGTGTTGGCGACCACGGCCTCCTCGTTGAGCGCCGGCACGATGATCCAGAAGTGCTCCGGCTTGCCGTCACCGCTGGCCAGGGTCTTGTTGACGACCCGGGCGCGGTGCGTGCCGACGTAGCGGACCGCGAACCAGACCAGGATCACGGTGGAGAGCGGCCAGGCCAGCAGGATCGCATAGCCGGTCACCGCGAGAAGCCAGCCGTCAGACGCCGACATCGCATCCCCGTCCTGTCACGTTTCGTGAGATTCCAAGGGCGGAGTGCGCCGCGCTCTTGGACGTAATAGGACATTACGGCGCTACTCAGCGTCATCCAAGGAGTGCGGTACGGGTGGGGGTGCAGACCGCCCGAAAGGACCATGCCAGACATCTCAGACGGGCCGGGGCTGGCGAAACCGGGCGCGCTTTGCCCGATTCGGGTGGGTCGGAAGTGAATTCGCGGGGCGACCGCGTGAATGCGGAGAGTAGTTGACTCACCGCATTCGGGTGATTACGGAACGTGCTCTCGGCGTACGAAAAAGGCGGCCGCCGTAAGCGACCGCCTCCGTGCCCGGACAGCTATGCCTGGGTGTCGTCCAGCAGGGTGGGGTTGTCCCGCAGCATCGCGGCGAGGCGGCGGGCCGCCATCTCGATCTCCTCCGGCGTGCCGGTCTGGAACGGGACCGGCTCCTGGAACGGAAGCGGGTTCTGCGGGGCCGGCTCCTGGAAGGCGGCCTGCTCGGCGTGCGCCACGGGCGGGGGAACCGGTGGCGGCGTGTAGGCGGCCGGCGGCGCGGACTGCGGGACCGGCGGCGGCGCATAAGCGGCCGGCGGGGCGGACTGCGGCGCCGCGAACGGCGGCGCGGACTGCGGTGTCACGAACGGCCGCTCGGCGGTGGGCGGCTCGGCGTAGTCCTGGTAGTCGGTGGGGCCGAATCGATCCTGGTCGTCGTGGCTGCCGCGGGGT
Organism: Actinoplanes ianthinogenes; assembly: GCF_018324205.1. Classification (NCBI taxonomy): domain Bacteria; kingdom Bacillati; phylum Actinomycetota; class Actinomycetes; order Micromonosporales; family Micromonosporaceae; genus Actinoplanes; species Actinoplanes ianthinogenes. The sequence goes on along the minus strand of NZ_AP023356.1, from coordinate 4,431,844 downwards.
GGTGGCTCCGGATCCTCGACGTTGATCTCGAAGTCGGCGTGCATCCGCCCGGGATGGGGCACGGGCTGATCGGCCACCGAGCGGTCGGCCCGGACCTGCACGGTGCCGCCGGCGAAGGCGAACTGGAACAACACCGGGTCGCCGACGCCCTCGACCCCCACGGTGACGGCCAGGCTCGGATGCCGGGCGACCACCGCGGCGATCGCCTCGACCAACTCGGTCACGGCCGGCGGCGTCGCCGGCGAACTCTCCCCGGTGGCGCGCCGCCGGAGCTCGTCACGACGAGCAAGCTTGTCGAGCGCGTCGTCCAATCCGCCTCGCACGGTCACCGTCCTCTTCGTTCGCACGGTCGCCCGGTACCCCACTGTGCCCTCCCACGGGCACGTTTGGGAATGCTTGTGAACCGGGCGACTCGCCGCACACCCTACGACGCCATACGGATCAGGCCTTCATCCGGATCGCCTTGTCCAGCGCCTGGTCGAGAACGACCAGCAGAGCGTCCCGGACGGAGGCACGGAACCGGGCGTCGTAGGAGATGACCGGCACGTCCTCGCGGACCGCGAGCGCCCAGCGCACCTCGTCGAGGCTGTAGCCCATCTGGCCGTTGAAGGTGTTCACGCCGACCACGAACGGCAGGCCCGCCCGCTCGAAGTAGTCGACCGCGGGGTAGCAGTCGTCGATGCGGTTGGTGTCCACCACGACCAGCGCGCCGAGGGCGCCCTTCACCAGGTCGTCCCACATGAAGGCGAACCGGGTCTGGCCCGGCGTGCCGAAGATGTACAGCTTCAGCGTCTGGTCGATGGTCAGCACGCCGAAGTCCATCGCGATCGTCGTGGTGGTCTTCGTGGTGGCCTGACCGACGTTGTCGATGCCGATCGACTCCGAGGTCATCTCGGCCTCGGTGGTCAGCGGAGAGATCTCCGAGATGGCGCCGACGGTCGTCGTCTTGCCCACCCCGAAGCCGCCGGCCACGATGATCTTGACCGGAACCGGCGCCTTCTTGGGCGCGGGAGCGCCCGGTATGCGCGCGGTACCGACGACGCGGTTAGCTGATGGATCGAAGTCCACGGATCACTCGCATGATGGTCTCGGGGTCAGGGGTGTCGTTTTCAATGCCCTGGATGTCGACCTGACCCGCGGCGCGCAGGTCGCCGACGAGGATTTGGCAGACGCCCAGGTGCAGGCGCAGTCGTGCGGAGATCTCGGCTACCGAAATCGGGCTCTCCTCGAGGAGAGACACGATCGCCCTGGTTTCCGGTGAGAGCCGGGACGGCGGCGCGCCATGCACCACCGTCACCTGAGTCTCCATACCGATGTCGGGGTCGCCTCCATCGGTGCGTCCGGCCGTGATGACGAACGGGCGCAGAGTGTTGGTCTGTCCTTGCTCGACCGGCGGGTGCTCCCCGGTGGGGGTGTAGCCGCCGGCCGAGTGCTTCGGACCGGATTGCAGGAAGGGCCGGACTCCGGAGCGCGCCGGAGGTACCGGTTCGTCGACGGGGTCCGGGTACGTCATTGCTGGACGGCGTTCTTCAGCTCGGCGATCAGGCGCGGGCTCAGGGCGCCGCCGGCCCGGGTGGCGAAGAGCGTCATCTCGTACGCCAGGGTGCCCAGGTTGGCGCTCCGGTCGGCGATCACGCCGAGCACCGAGCCGGCGCTGATCGCGGTGACCAGCAGGTAGCCGTCGGCCATGTCGATGATGACCCGGTTCAGGGCGCCCAGCCGGTACCAGCTCGCGGCGCCGCCGGACAGGCTGGTGAGCCCGGACACGACGGCCGCGAGACGCTCGGCGTTGGGGCGGTCCTTGATCGCGGACATCGCCATCAGCAGACCGTCCGAGGAGACGGCGATGGCTTCGATCACGCCCGCTGTACCGGACGTGAAGGAGTCAAGCAGCCAGTTGAAGGTTTTGGCTTCGGCGCTGAGCTGACTTTGCGCGGTGGGGTATGGGGAAGTCATCGCGGTTGTCCCTCGGGTTGTGGCTGAGTTTCATTCAGTGCGAGTGCGACGCCGTACTCGAACTGATCCATCAGTGCTCGGGCCTGCTCCGGGTCCATCTGGACCGGCGCCGGCGGAAGGATCGGCTGGTGAGGTTCGTCGCGAGGCAGGGTTGCGCCCGGCACGCGGCGAGTCAAGCCACCACCGTTGGACAGCGGCGGGGGCGGCGTCGGAACGGCCACCGGAGCGGGGGCGTCCCACTGCTGTGACCTGGCCGGTTCAGGCGCCGGCACGTTCCACTGCGGCGCGGGCAGGTCGGGCATCGAGGCCGGCATGTTCCACTGCCCGCCCGCGAAGTCCGGGGCCGGAATGGTCGTGCTGGTCTCGTGAGCCCGGCTGACACCGGCCTCGAAGGCGTCGAAGGCGGCCCGGGCGGCCAGGGCGTCGTCCTGCGACGGCGCCGCGGCGTGCTGCTTGGGACCGGTCTCCATGGGGAGCTGGCTGCCCGGCACCCGGCGGCGCAGCGGCTTGTTGCCGCCGTTCTGCTGAGCGATCACCGGCTCCGGAGCGGTCGGCTCCGGGACCGGGGCCGAGTAGCCCGAGTTGCTGGCCGAAGCCATTGGCGCCTCCACGGCCGGAGCCGGGGTGTTCCAGACCGGCTCGGCCGGTTGCGGGGTGTTCCAGTGGTTCTGGGCCGGGGCCGGGGTGTTCCAACTGCTCTCGGCCGGGGCCGGGGTGTTCCAGTTGCTCTCGGCCGGGGCCGGGGTGTTCCAGCTGTTCGTGCTCTGCGCCGGGGCCGGGGCGTTCCAGGCGGGCTCGTCCGGGACGTTCCAAGCGGTCTCGGACGGCTGCGGAGTGTTCCAGCCGGGCGCGGCCGGCAGGGCCGGGTCGTTGCCCCAGGCCGACTGACCGGCGGCGGGCAGCTCGGGCATCGCGCCCGGCACCCGGCCGGCGACCGGGATGCCGCTGTGGTAGCCGGGCGACGGGGCCGGCGCCTGGTAGGCCGGCTCCTGGTACGCGATCCCCGGCGAGTACACCGGCTCGGCGTCGTAGACCGGCTGACCCGCGTACGGGTCCTCGACGGCCGGCTGGGCCGGCTCGGCGCCGAACGCGTTCCAGGACGGGACCGACTCCAGCGTCCGGGTGGCCCGGTTCAGCACGTTCGGGTCGAACGGCTGCTGGCTGCCCGGGACCGTACGGACCGCGGTGCTGGCGATGGCCACCTCGGCGGTGTTGCCGCGCAGCGCGCCGCTCACCGGCGAGATCAGCGGCTCGCGCTGCGCCGGGATCTGCGGCATCGCGGCCGCCGCCGGTACGGCCGGCGGGGCCTGCATCCCGGCCGGGGCGAGGCTCTCCACCCGGGCGATCAGGTGCTGCGGGCTCAGGTCGATCCAGGCGGTCAGACCGCCGTCCGGGGTGTCGGTCAGGGTGACCTCGATCCCGTGCCGGCGGGCGAGCCGGCCGACCACGAACAGGCCGAGCACCTCGGTGGGCGCCAGGTCCAGTCGCTCACGGCGGGTCAGCCGGGCGTTCTCCTCGGCCAGCCGCTCGGGCTGGAGGCCGAGGCCGTGGTCGATGATCGCCAGGCGGGCGCCGCCGCGCAGCTCCTCGGCGGAGACCACGACGGTGGTGTGCGGCGGGGAGAACGTGGTGGCGTTCTCCAGCAGCTCGGCGAGGAGCAGGGTGAGGTCGGCCAGGACGGCCGGCACCACGACGATCTCCTCGGGGACGTCCACCTCGACACGGGTGTAGTCCTCGATCTCACCGAGGGCGAGACGGACGACGTCGGAGAGCGGCAGCGGCGCCATGTGCTCGTTCGCGCCGGCGCCACCGGAGAGCACGACCAGCGCGGACGCGTTCCGGCGCAGACGGCTGGACATGTGGTCCAGTCGGTACAGCTCGCGCAGGCGGTCGGAGTCGGTCTCCCGGCGCTCCAGACCGTCGATCAGGGAGAGCTGACGGCCGACCAGGTTCTGCGTACGCCGGCCGACGTGGCCGAACATCTGGGCGACGTTACGACGGCCGAGCACCTGGCGTTCCACCAGCCGGGCGGCGGTGGTCTGCACGCGGTCGAACGCGCGGGCCAGGTCACCGATCTCGTCCTGGGCCTCGACGTCGACCGGGTCCAGGCGGATCGGGCGTACCTGGGCCTCGCCCTCGTCGTCGGCGACGCGCTCGAGCTCGGCCTCGGCGGCGCGGGCGATGCGGTCGGCGGAGACGGTCAGACGACGCAGCGGCCGGGCGACCGCGCGGGACATGAAGATCGAGAGCGTGACCACGACGATCAGCAGGAGCAGCGCGCCACCACCGACGAACACCGCCTGCTGGATGGCGCTGTCCCGGTTGCCGGTAACGGCGACGTCCACGTCCTTCGCCACGCGCTTCTCGACGAAACCACCGAGCACCATGACGGAGGTCAGCGACGGGAACAGCGTCTTGATCCGGAGGTTGACCAGCGCCAGGGTCGGGTTGGTCGCCAGCGCCGTGGTGAACTCGGGGCCCACCCGGGACTGGAACGCGTCCTGCGTGCTCAGGTAGAGCTTGTACTGGCCGTCGGTGAAGTACGGCTTCGACGACGTGATGATCGACTGGATCTCGCTGAACGTGTTGCTGAACTGGGTCAGCAGCAGCGGGGCGGCGGCCCGGGTCTTCGCGTCCGGCGCCTTGGCGACCGCCACGGCGGTGGCCAGGTAACACGAGGCCTGGCTGATCAGGTCGTCGGAGCGCATCGAGCGCTCCAGGGCGAAGACCTGCTGGCCGACGGAGGTGGTCAGGTCGGCGTGGGTGGAGAGCGCCAGGCCGTCGATCATCGGGGTGACGACGTTGGTGAAGTCCTGGACGACCTCGATCGGCTGGGTCAGACCGTTGAGCACGTTCTGCCGGGTGGCGTTCAGCTTGGTGGCCAGGACGATCGACCGGCGCAGCGCGGCCGGCAGGGTCAGCTCCTCGTCGTTGAGCAGCTCGGCCACCTTGTCGGAGGCCTCGGCGCTCTGCACGACCAGGTCCGGCCGCTCGACCAGGCCCAGGAGGTAGCCCACCGAGAGCAGACGCTCCTCCTGGAGCTCCAGGATCGCGGTGCTGAGCCGGGTGGCCAGCCGGACGGTGTCCGAGGTCTCCTGCGCGGTCGACGCCGCGGAGACACGGTTGTAGATGATCGGCACTGTCAGGGCGAGGACGCCCAGCAGCGGCACGAGCACCAACAGGGCGAGTTTGCCCAGGATGCGGAACTTAGCGAAGAGCACCGGTACGCTCCCGCCCGCCGCCGTAGTTGGGGATGTCGCCGTAGGTGGAGTCGTACGAGCCGGCCGCCTGGACCGAGACGTCGCGGCTGCCCTCACCGGACTGCGAGGTCAGGCCGGACCGCACCTCACGGGCCCGGACGCGGGTCCAGAAGGTGGCCACCACGATCAGCGCGACGGCGATGCCGAACAGGGCGTACGCCTCGAACCGCTTGTAGTTCAGGGTGTCCATCCGGTCGTCGAGCAGGCCGGAGATCTCCTTGAGCACCACGCCGGACAGCGCGCTCAGCGCGGTCTGGAGGGTCGACTGCGCGGTCACCAGGGTCGACGCGTTCGGGGCGCCGCTACCGAGGTTGGCGCCACGGTTGGCGGCCTCGATGCCACGGCGGAACGAGTCCAGGTTGCTGACCAGGTTGCCGCTGAGCGTGTCGCTGTTGGTGCTGTCGACCGCCTCCTGGAGGCTGTCGGTCACCTCGCCGACGCTGTCCTGCACGGCCAGCGCCTCGTAACCGAACCTGACGGTGAGCAGCTGGCGCTGGGCCTTCTTGGCGCCGGCGGCCATCGACGCGAGGTCGCTCATCCGGCTGACCGCGGTGACCGCCTCCGGCATGCGGACGGTGACCGCCTCCTGGAGGAACCAGATGTCGTTGTCGTCGTCCTGCGCCAGCGTGGAGTTCTCGGCGACCAGGTCGTACATCTCCAGCGTCAGGTCAGCGACCTCGACGTGTGCCTCGAAGACCTTTTCCGCAGCGGTGTCGGCAGGGATCTTGGGCAGCTTGGAGATCTTGTCCTTGAGATCCGCCCAGCGGGTCTTGGTCTCCAGGTCGTCACCGAGGCGCTCGTCGACACCCTGCACCCGGGCCACGGCCGCGGTCACCGAGGCCGGCTCCGCGGGGACACCCTGCAGGGCCGAGGCCTGCGACTCGGCGAGAGCGCTGACCAGCGTCGACAGGGCGGTCAAATACTCCACGCCCTGTTGTTCGAGCTTGGTGTTGTCGCGCTGGTGGGAGTTCTCTTGCAGGACCCGCAGGAACAGGCCTGCGGCCGGCAGCAGGACAAGAGCCGTCAGCACCACCGCGAGGGCGGAGCGTAAACGGGTTCGCCGGCTGTTCACCGAGACTGACATTGCTTTCGTCCTCCGCCATGCACACACGCGATGGGCCATTGGGGGGCTACAGAACGTAGCCATGCGGGCGCACCGATCTGGGTCAATCTATCCGAGAAATCCTCAAGAAACCCCTTTCCAAGGGTCAGAGTTCGCTCGGCTGATCGGGGGATACGCAGCACTGCCGAACCCGCTGTACCCGCAGCGTGGGGGCGTCGGCTGAGTGACACGTGCCGCGGAGATGGTATCCGGATGGCGGCCAAGACGTGAATATGAGTTCTACTTCGGATTCGTTACGTCTTGGGTGCGGTATGGTCCACGGAAAGTGGTCCGACAATTACGGAAAGGCAGAAACCTACCCTCCGTAGTCGGATCACGACATAAAAAGAGGGCCTCTCCGTCCCGTTTTCGACACGGAGAGACCCTAATGACTTAAATCCTGCTTAGTGCTTTCCGAAGTGGATCAAGGCCCAATGAGCCCAGATTAAGGGCATCTCGGTGAAATGTCTTGAGGTCGAAGTCACTGCCGTGCCGCTGCTTCGCCTCGTCCCGCGCCTGCAACCAGATCCGCTCGCCGACCTTGTACGACGGCGCCTGCCCCGGCCAGCCCAGGTACCGCTTCCACTCGAACCGCAGCACGTCCTCCTGCATCCGGGTGTGCGCCCGGAGGAACTCCCAGCCCAGCTCCGGTGTCCAACGGTCGCCCGGGTGGAAGCCGAACGGGTTGTCCTTGGGGATCTCCAGTTCGAGGTGCATGCCGATGTCGACGATCACGCGAGCCGCGCGGAGCGCCTGGCCGTCCAGCATGCCGAGCCGGTCGCCCGGATCGGTGAGATAGCCGAGCTCGTCCATCAGGCGCTCGGCGTACAGGGCCCAGCCCTCGCCGTGCCCGGAGCACCAGGAGAGCAGCCGCTGCCAGCGGTTGAGCGTGCCGGCGCGGAGCAGGGCCTGGCTGACCTGGAGGTGATGGCCGGGCACGCCCTCGTGGTAGACCGTGGTCACCTCGCGCCAGGTGGAGAACGACTCCTGCCCCTCCGGCACTGCCCACCACATCCGGCCCGGCCGGGAGAAGTCCTCGCTCGGTCCGGTGTAGTATATGCCGCCGTCGCTCGTCGGGGTGAGGCAGCACTCCAGTTTCTGGGCCGGCGCCTCGATGTCGAAGTGGGTGCCGTTCAGCTCGGTGATCGCCCGGTCGGAGAGCGCCTGCATCCAGTCGCGGAACTGCTCCTTGCCGGCGATGTTGCGGGCCGGGTCGGCGTCCAGCGTCTGCACCGCCAGGTCGATCGAGGCGCCCGAGCCGGCGATCGCCGCGGAGACCGCGAGCATCTCCCGCTCCAGGCGGTACAGCTCGGCGAATCCCCAGTGGTACGTCTCCAGCAGGTCCACCTTGGCGCCCAGGAAGTACTGCGAGGCCAGCGTGTATCGCTCCAGCCCGGCGGCCTCCTTGGCCCGCCCGCGCGGGGACAACTCCTCGCGCAGGAACCGGCCGAACTCCGCGGTCGCGGCGGTCGCGGCGGCGGCGCCCCGGCGCAGTTCGGCGGCGAGCGCCCCGGACGCCTCCAGCCGGCCGGCCAGGCCCTCGAAGAAGTTGTCCCGGCTCGCGTCGGTCCACGCGTCGCACTGCTCGGCGACCGCCACCAGCTGCGCCCGGGGGCTGACCACACCCCGGTCGGCGCCCTCCACCAGGGTCCGGCGGTACTGCTCCAGCGCGAGCGGCAGGCCGTTGAGCCGGGCCGCGATGTTGGCCACCGCCGGCTCGCCCTCGGTCGGCATCATGTCGAACACCATCCGCAGCCCGTGCAGGGCGCTGGCGATCACGTTGATGTCGGTGGCCGCGTAGCCGGCGTCGAACCGGGCCAGCTCCAGGCCGAGACGCTCCATCATGGCGTCCTTGGCGACCTGCTCGGACTCGTGCTCGGGCTCCAGCACGTCGAGCTCGTTGAGGGTGCGGCGCACCAGGTCCGCCTGGGCCGCGAAGCCCTCCGGTGAGAGGTCGTCGGTCTTGTCGTCGTAACCCGAGATGCCGACGGCGGTGGCGCCGGTCGGGTTCAGCTCGGCCCACTCGTCGACATATCGGTTGGCGAGTTCGTCAATTCGTCCCACGGCCCGACCTTAGGGGATGTGGCGGGGCGCAAGCCGTCCGATTTCAGCGATGCGACGCCGTCCACTCCAGCAGGCGGTCGGCGGTCCAGGTGTTCACCACCCGATCGGCGGGCACGCCGCACAGCGCCGCCCGCTCGCACCCGTTGCCCAGCCAGTCCAGCTGACCCGGGGCGTGCGCGTCGGTGTCGATGCTGAACCGGCAGCCGGCCTCGACCGCCACGGTCAGCATCCGTTTCGGCGGGTCGAGCCGGTCCGGCCGGGAGTTGATCTCCACGGCCTTGTCGTGCTCGACGCAGGCGGCCAGCACCTTCTCCAGGTCGAACGTGCTCGGCGGCCGGGTCCGGGCGGTCCGGTGCGCGGCGTCGCCGGCCCCGGCGGCGGCCACCTTGCGCCCGGTCATGTGCCCGAGGATGTCCAGGTGCGGGTTGGCGATCGCGGCCAGCATCCGGCGGGTCATCCTGGCCGAGTCGTCACGCAGCTTGCTGTGCACCGAGCCGACCACCACGTCCAGCCGGGACAGCAGCTCGTCCTCCTGATCCAGCGAGCCGTCCTCCAGGATGTCCACCTCGATGCCGGTGAGGATCCGGAAGCCCTCCGGCAGCTGCGCGTTCAGTTTCGCCACGTGGTCCAGTTGGCGGCGCAGCCGCTCGGCGGTCAGCCCGCGGGCCACCGTCAGCCGCGGCGAGTGGTCGGTGAGCACGAAGTACTCGTGCCCGACCTCGGCCGCGGCCAGCGCCATCTCCTCGATCGGCGAGCCGCCGTCGGACCAGTCCGAGTGCACGTGGCAGTCGCCGCGCAGCGCCTGCCGCAGGGCGGTGGCCTCGGCCGGCAGGTCGGCGCCCTCGGTGCTGACCAGCCGCCGCAGGTAGACCGGCTCCTCGCCGGCCAGCGACTCGGTCACGCAGCGGGCGGTCACCTCACCGACCCCGGCGAGCTTGGCCAGGGTGCCGGCGGTGGCCCGCTCGACCAGCTCGTCGTGCGGCGTCTTGCTCACCGTCGCGGCGGCCGACCGGAACGCCTTCACCCGGTAGGTCGCCTCGTTCGCCCGCTCCAGCAGAAACGCGATGCGCCGCAGATCGGCGACCGGGTCACGGGATGCCATACCGACACCCTAAAGGCATTCAAACCCGTTTTTCGTACGACCGGAGCCGCGGCCTCGCGGGGTTGCCGGGCAAAGATTCATGCCGGTATCTTCCCTGCGCCGCCTGGTCGGGGCGGCGGCGTAACAGGGGAGAACACCGCGATGCCCACAGCGCTGCGTGCCGCGATCTCGGTCGTCATGCTGGCCGGTTTCTATCTGCTCGGACTGGTGCAGCTGGCCCTTGTCGGCTGGCTCCTCTACGAGATCTGGACGCACGCGCACGGCGTGGGCGCGGCCAAGCTGAGCTGGCTGCTGATCGCCGCGGTCGGCGCCGTGGTGGCCGGTCTGTGGCGGGCGGTGCGGGCCAAGCCCGGCGAGCCGGAGGGCCTGGTCGTCACCCCGGAGCAGGCGCCCGAGCTGTGGCAGCAGGTGCGCGCGCTGGCCGCCGAGGTGGGCACCCGGGCGCCGGACGAGATCCGGCTGGTCCCCGAGGTGAACGCGGCGGTCAGCGAGGACACCCGGCTGCTCGGCCTGATCGGCGGGACGCGCCGGCTGTACATCGGCATGCCGCTGATGCAGACGTTCAGTGTGGACCAGATGCGCTCGGTGCTCGCCCACGAGCTGGGGCACTACTCGGGCTCGCACACCCGGCTGTCGGCGGTCGCCTACCGGGGCCGGCTGGCGATGCACGAGACCCTCGACCGGGTCGGCACCTGGAACGTGTTCGGCTGGGTGTTCAAGGCGTACGGCTGGCTGTACCGCCTGGTCAGCAGCGCGGTGGCACGCCGGCAGGAGCTGGAGGCCGACCTCGCCTCGGTCCGGGTGGCCGGGGTGGAGGCCGCCGTCTCCTCGATGCGCGAGCTGCCGGTCGTCGACGCCGCGTGGAACTTCTACATGGGCCGGTACATCGGGTACGGCTGGGAGCTCGGCTACGCGCCGGACGACGTCTTCGGCGGGTTCAGCCAGCTCTACCGGGCCCGCGCCGACGAGCTCGCCGAGCTGCGGGAGCAGGAGCCGTCCGACGAGACCTCGCGCTGGGACAGCCACCCGGCGATCGCCGACCGGATCGCCGCGATGCGGGCCGCGCCGCGCACCCCGCACGCGGTGGACGGGCGGCCGGCCAGCGTGCTGCTGCCCGCCGTCGAGGCGGCCGGCCTGGCGTTGCAGCGGGAGGTCGTCGACTTCGGGACGCGTACCGTCCTGCCCTGGGCCGACTTCACCGCCGCGTCGATGACGCTGGTGACGCAGAACCGCGCCGACCGGGTGTTCCGCAGCGCGGCCCGGCACACCGGCGTCCCGGCGGCCGGTCTCGCCGAGGTGTTCGGGCTGGTCGAGGCGGGCCGGCTCGGTGACCTGGCGGCCGAGTTCTTCCCGAAGGCGACCCGCGCGGAGGCGGTCGCCGAGTTCGCCGGCGTGATGGAGAACCTGATCGAGCTCGCCGCGGTGCGCTCCGGCCAGGTCCGCTGGCAGCATTCCTGGTCGGAGCCGGCCAGGCTGGTCGACCGCGACGGGCAGCCGGTCGACTTCACCGAGATCGCCAAGCTGGCCGTCGCCCCGGAGACCCTGGAGGAGGCGCGCCGCCGGATGGCCGAGCGGGGCGTGCAGGTGGAGACCGCGACGGTGGTGCAGACCCGGGCCACCGGGCAGGGCGCCGAGGTGCTCGGCGCGATGCCGAACGTCAAGGTGGACGGTGGCGAGCACGCCGACCTGATCCTGCTCAGCAAGGGTTTCGTGATCACGCCGGCGCCGAAGTCGACCGACGACGGGGACAAGCGGGTGGCGGCGCTGCTCGGCGGTGTCTCGGCGGCCGAGCTGGCGGCACGATACCGCTACATCGCGTTCGAGGAGATCGCCACCGTGCGGATCGACCGGGAGGTGCCGGTCACCGCGACGCTGCTGCTGCACGACGGGCGCACGGTCGGCATCGAGGAGCGGTGGACCGCCGACAAGATGGGCAAGAGCGACGACCTGTTCCGCGAGATGCTCACTCACCTGAGGGACAGGACCGATCGATAGTCTGCGGAGCATGCGAACGATCGACTGGGTGGACGGCGCCGTTGAGATCATCGATCAGACGGCGCTCCCCGGCGACCTGCGGGTGCTGCGCCTGCACACGGTCGGGGAGCTGATCGCGGCGATCCAGTCGCTGGCGGTGCGCGGTGCTCCGGCGCTGGGCGTGGCCGGGGCGTTCGGCGTCGCGCTCGCGGCACGGGTGCATGCCGACGACCCGGGGGCGCTGGCTCAGGCCGTACGCAAAATCGAAACCGCGCGTCCCACGGCCGTGAACCTGGCCCGCGGCGCGCAACGCGCGGCGAACCTGCTGCCTCTGGGTCCGGACGCGGTGCTGGCCGAGGCCTGCGCGATCCGGGACGAGGAGATCGCCGCCTCGCAGTCGATGGCCTTCCACGGCGCGGACCTGGTCACCGAGCTGTGCGGGCCGCGGGCCCGGCTGCTCACCCACTGCAACACCGGCGGCCTGTGCGCGGTGACCATCGGGACCGCGCTGGGCGTGGTCGGCGAGCTGCACCGGCGCGGCCGGCTGGGCGGGGTGATCGCCAGCGAGACCCGGCCGCTGCTCCAGGGCGCCCGGCTGACCTCGTGGGAGCTGACCCAGTGGGGCGTGGCGCACCGGGTCGCGGTCGACTCGGCCGGGCCGTTCCTGATGGCGCGCGGCGAGGTGGACGCGGTGATCCTCGGCGCCGACCGGATCTGCGCGAACGGCGACGTGATCAACAAGATCGGCACCTACGCGCACGCGCTCGGCGCCCGCCGGGCCGGGATCCCGTTCCTGGTGGTGGCTCCGGAGTCGACGGTCGACGTGGCGACGCCGACCGGCGGGCACGTCGAGATCGAGGATCGCGGGGCGGCCGAGGTGACCGCGTGGAGCGACGCGGTCAACCCGGCCTTCGACGTGACCCCGGCCGACCTGGTGACGGCGATCGTCACCGACCGCCGGGTGATCAGGCTCGATCGTGGGGAGCGACCCAGGCCTTGAGCCACGGGGTGTCCGGCCAGCCCTCGGCGGCCGCCATCAGCGGGAACGCGGTGGCGCCGTCGATGCTCTCCCGGATGATGTCGGCGTGCCCGGCGTGCCGCGCGGTCTCCTGGATCAGGTGCAGCAGGATCCAGCGCAGCGTGAAGTGGTCGAGATCGGGCCGGTTCCACGGGACCGACTTGTCCACCGGGATGCGGTGGCCCAGGTCGTCGATCTCGGTGACCGTCTTCTCGGTCTCCTCGGCGATCCGGTCGTAGCGGGCGAACAGCTCGTCGATCGTCTCGCCCTCGGCCAGCGCGAAGTTCTCCTGGTACTTGGCGAAGTCGGGTTTCTGGTCGCTGCCCCGCACGGTGGCGATCCAGCCCTCCTCGGTCGACGCGCAGTGCTTGATCAGGCCGCCGACGCTGAGCGTGCTGGCGCTCGGCGTGGCGCGCAGCTGCTCCGGGGTGAGGCCGTAAGCGGTCAGCCGCAGCTGGTAGCGCATCTGGGCGAGGTAGGCGAGCAGGCCCTCCTGCTCGTTGCTGATGGGTCCGACCTGACCGGGCATGCCGACTCCTAAGTCGCGGTTTCTCCGTCGGGAACCACGCTAGGCGGCTTAGCGGTCAGTTTCTGGCCGCATTGTCGTGAGTCCGTCATCGTGCACCTCGGTGATCCAGCCGCCGGCCCGGCCGAGCTCCAGCAGCGTGTGGGCCGGCGCGGCCAGCCACGGGCGGCCCGGCGGCGACACCGGCGGCCACGGCATCCGGCTCGGCACGCCCGGTTTCGGCGGCCAGGTCCGCCGCAACTCACCCGCGTTTCGCAGGTAGGGGAGCAGCGCCGGCACCGGATCCGTCAGCTCCAGATCATCCAGCAGCGCCTCGAGATCGCTGATCACGCGGCGGAGCTCGTTAGCCACCTCGGCGGCGTTGCCCCCGCACATGGCGGCGATCAGCTCCGCACGGGTGGCCGCGACGCGGGAGCCGTCCCGGAACGAGCCGGCGGCCAGCGCCGCGTTCAGCGGACTCCCGGCCAGCCTGCTGGCCAGGGCCGCGGCCAGCAGATGCGGCACGTGGCTGATCGAGGCCACCGCGTTGTCGTGCTCGGCCGCCGTGACCGGCAGCACCCGGGCGCCCAGCGCGGTGTAGAGCCGGGCCAGCACCATCCAGTCGTCGAGATCGGTCCCGTGCGGCTCCACGCAGAGCACCCACACGCACCCGCGGAACAGCTCCGGATCGGCCGCCGCGAACCCGGACGCCTCGGTCCCCGCCATCGGATGCCCACCGACGAACCGGCGCCCCTCGGCGAGCTCCCGCACCGGACCTTTCACCGAGGTCACGTCGGTGAGCAGGCCGGGGTAGTCCGCCAGCTCGGCCAGCACGCCGGACAGATGCGGCAGCGGCACGGCCAGCACCGCGACCGCGGTCCCCGCCGTCGCGGCGGTGGCCGTCTCCCGGACGTCGTAACCGGCCGCCCGGGCCAGCTCCCGCGTCGCCGGGTCGGCGTCGTAGCCGCTCACCTCGTGGCCGGCGCCCGCGAGCGCCTGCAACAGCGAGCCGCCGATGAGCCCCAGACCGATGACCGCGATGCGCACGTCTCTGTTTATAGACGTCGGGGCCCGCGCCGACGCGCGGACCCCGGGCAAAGGCTCAGGCCTTGCAGCCGTGCGCCTTGTTCCACTTCTTCACGGCCGCGACCGGGCTCTTCTGCCCGCCCTTGCGCCACGACTTCAGGTACGAGTACGGCCACACCACGCCGCGCCGCACCTTCCAGTCCCCGACCTTCTTGCAGGCGGGGGAGATGCCGTAGTGCAGGTGGCAGACGCCGCTCGAGTTGCCGGTCTTGCCGACCTTGCCGACCTGCTGGCCGACCTTCACCCGGACGCCGGCCTTGATGCCCTTGGTCACCGACTGCAGGTGCGAGCCGTAGTACCGGACACCGTCGTCACCGAGGATCGAGACGAACTTGCCGCCGTTGTAGGGGCCGTCCTTCACCCCTTTCTTGTACTTGTCGACCCGGCTGACCTCGAGGACCACGCCGTTCGTGGTGGCCACCACCTTCGAGCCGCAGTTGGCGAAGATGTCGGTGGCCTTGTAGCCGGCGTGGGTGTCGTGCCAGGACACGTTCTTGGCGGCGACCGGGAAGGCGTACTTCTTGGTCGCGGCGGCCGCGGCGAGCTGGATCGTCGCGGGGGCCGCGGCGGGCGCGGCAGCGACACGCGCCGGGGCGGCGTCGGCGGCGGCGGAGGAGCCGGAGCCGCCGACCGCGCAGCCGGCCAGACTCACGGCCGCGATCGTCAGAGTTGAGAGGGTACGGATAAGACGCACCGCGACATCCTGGCAGATGCCGCGGATCCGCGCCGACCCCTACCGATCTCCGCGCCGGATAGGCTGCGGGTATGTATCCCGCGCCACCACAGCCGCCGCCGGGCTACCTCGCCGGGCTGCCACCGCGGCCCGTCTACCGCGAGCCGCACCCGATCGGGGCCCGGCAGGTGCTCAGTGGCCTCGCCGCCGGCACCGTCTGGCTCATCCTGTTCGGCAGCCTCGGCCGCGACCTCGCCTCCTACGTCTGGTGGACGATTCTCGCCGCGGTCAGCGCCTGGCTGGTGGCCCTGGTGCTCACCCTGATCGGCGACCGGGGCGTGGCGCTCGGGGTGGCCGTGGTGAGTGGACTCGGGCTCTCCATCGCGCTCGGCTTCGCCGGCGCCCGGTGGATCGACACGCAGGACTTCCCGCTGTGGTGATTGTCCGCTTTTGACCTGCGGATTCGGCCACGCTCCGGAAGCTGTCGATCGCCCAGCGCACCGGGTCTGCCGAAGTGCGGATCGACCCTTGACGAACGCCGGGCGGCTCGGCACTCTCGGCTTCATGGCCCCCTCACCGCAGCGGCTCGACGCGGATCGCTGCCGTCGCCGTTTGGAACTTCTGGCGGCTCTGGCCCAGGCTAAATCGATGCGTGGGTCGGCGCCGCCGCAACGTGCGCGCGGCATGCGGCTGCGCGAACTGATCGCGACGCGCCGCCGCACCGCCAACTGATCAGGGCGTGGCGCGTCACGCCCGCCACCGCACCAGCTACCGTCAGGCGCTGAGGATAAGAACCGCGTTGGGGGAATCGTGTCGATTTTCGCTGCCGCTGTCGCCCGGGGCAAGAACGGGTGGACCGCGTCGGAGCTGGACCTTTCAGGCCTGGCCGACATCGATGAGGTGGTGGATGCGCTCCGGGATGCCGAACCGGATGCCGGGCTGGCGCTGTTGTTCGTCGAGAGCGACGACGAGTACCTCGCGATCCTGCGCCTGGACGAGGGCGAGGACCTGCGGGTCTTCGGGTCCGACTCGGCGTTCGCCGAGGAGTCGCGGATCGGGTCGGTGCTGCTCGGCGAGGTGGAGACGCCGGCGCTCGGGGTGGACGACCTGGCCGATCGCACCGACGATGACGACGATGACGACGAGGACGACCGGCCGGCCGCGGACCCGGACGCCGATCCGATCGGCGACGCCGAGCTGCTGAACGATCTGGGCATTCCCGCGCAGCGCCTGCTGGCCCTGTGCGGCATGGAGGGCATGCTGCCGTCCGACATCACCGCGGAGATCTGCCAGCGGATCGGCTGCGGCGACGAGATGGAGGAGCTGCGCGAGGCGTGATCCGTCGAGGGCGGCATGAGTCGAAAGCCGCCCCAGGCGTGATGCGTCGCGAGCGGCAGGAGTTGGAAGCCGCCCGAGGCGTAATGCGTTGCGGACGGCATGAGTTGGACGCCGCCCAGGCATGATGCGTCGAGGGCGGCATGAGTTGAGGGGCTGCGCGGGCACGTGATCCGTCGCGAGCGGCATGAGTTATGGATGCGACGGGCGCTGTCCGCCGCGTCCGCCTCACCGGAGGACGTGCCGGTCGGCGCGATCATTCTCGGTCCGGACGGGACCGAATTGGCCGCCGCCGGCAACGAGCGGGAGCTGACCGGCGACCCGACCGCGCACGCCGAGGTGCTGGCACTGCGCCGGGCCGCGGCGACCCGCGGGGAATGGCGGCTGGACGGCTGCACCCTGGTGGTCACCCTGGAGCCGTGCACGATGTGCGCCGGCGCCCTGGTCCTGGCCAGGATCGCGACGGTCGTCTTCGGCGCCTGGGAGCCCAAGACCGGCGCGGTCGGCTCCCTCTGGGACGTCGTCCGTGACCCCCGCCTCAACCACCGCCCCGAGGTATACGGCGGCGTCCTCGAAACCGAGTGTGCCCAGCTGATGCGCGACTTCTTCCGCTGACCCACCGGTTCCAGCCCGCCGAACCCGAAGACCAACACCATCCTCGGGTACGCCCTAGCCCCGCCCCACCCGCACAGCCCCGTCCCGACCCTCGACGCCGGGCCCTGCCCCCTCCCGGCCGCGAGGCCGCATCCGGGCCGAACGCCCACCTCCCGGTGGTCCGCCCAAACCCCGGGGGTCAAGCCCAGCCCCGCAATCCCGGCTGGCCCCCACAGCCCTGTCCCAAGCCCAGATAGGGCCGCCAGGCCCAGCCGGGCTCGCCGGGCTGGCGTCCATGGCCCTGTCCCGGGTGCGGATGGGGCGGTCAGGGCCAGCCGGGTTTGTCGGGCTGGTGTCTACGGCCCTGTCCCGGGTGCGGATGGGGCGGTCAGGGCCAGCCGGGTTTGTCGGGCTGGTGTCTACGGCCCTGTCCCGGGTGCGGATAGGGCCACCAGGGCCAGCCGGGCTCGTCGGGTTCGCGGGCTGGTCCCCATGGCCCTATCCCGAGTACGGATAGGGCCGTCAGGGCCAGCCGGGTTTGTCGGGCTGGTGTCTATGGCCCTATCGAGAGTGCGGATAGGGCGGTCAGGGCCAGCTCGGGGTTGGGGTTGGCGGTCTTGGGCGGCCGCGGGCGTCGCCCTGGAGGGGCGGGCGTTTTGGACGCGTCAGCGGCCAGCCCGGCCCGGAAGGGTCCCTGGCGGGAGCGACGATCAGTGATCAGCGCGGACCCGAGTCAGCATGATCTTGATCTTCAGGAGGCGTCGGCGGTGATCGTGTCGAGGCCGATCTTGACCATGTTGCTGAAGCCCTGCTCGCGCTCGGCGGAGTCCATCGCCTCGCCGCGCTTGATGTGGTCACTCACGGTCAGGATGGTGAGCGCCTTGGCGCCGTAGCGGGCCGCGATGGTGTAGATCGCGGCCGACTCCATCTCGACCGCGAGCACGCCGTACTGGGCCAGCGCGTCGTACAGGTCGGGCCGGTCGGTGTAGAACGCGTCGGCGGCCAGGATCGGGCCGACGCGCATCGGGACGCCGCGGGCGGCGGCCGTGTCGACGGCGGTGCGCAGCAGGCCGAAGTCGGCCACCGGGGCGTAGTCGATCAGGCCGTCGAAGCGGGTGCGGTTCATATTCGAATCGGTCGCCGAGCCGATCGCGGCGATCACGTCGCCGAGGTTCAGGTCCATCGCCAGGGCGCCGCAGGAGCCGATCCGGATGACCGATTTCACCCCGTACTCGTTGATCAGCTCGTGGGTGTAGATCGAGGCCGACGGCATGCCCATGCCGGAGCCCTGCACCGAGACCCGCTGGCCCTGCCAGGTGCCGGTGAAGCCGAGCATCCCGCGGACCTGGGTGTAGCAGACCGCGTCCTCCAGGAAGGTCTCGGCGATCCACTTGGCCCGCATCGGGTCGCCGGGCAGCAGCACCCGCTCGGCGATCTCGCCCGGCTTGGCGCCGATGTGCACGCTCATGCTCTATCTCCGTCTCGTCGGTTTTCCTGCTGCCGATCTTGCCAGGTCAGCGCGGTACCGGGCGGTTATGGGGCACCCGGCGACAGACCGCTCCGGGCGTCCGGTAACGTACTTCCCGGTGGTGTGTCCGAGTGGCCTAAGGAGCACGCCTCGAAAGCGTGTGAGGGTTTACGCCCTCCGCGGGTTCAAATCCCGCCGCCACCGCCAGCAGAGCCCGATCTGGAAACGGATCGGGCTCTCTTGTTTTCTCCCGTCACATCCGTCACTCTGTGTGCCTTGCGCGCGGGTCGCCCGCGCGTACCGTGCCAGCCTAGTCCGTTCGGTCGTTCTCCATGATCAGCGCTGGTTTTGTAACGACGAGATGTCGTCGCACGTCAAAGCCTTGAATTACGTTCTGTAGTGAATCATGGACGGCCCAGCGACATGGGGTGTAGCGCAAGTCACGCGGGCCAAATACACCGGATCAGACAATGTGGTTCCGACCGGGCGGCGAGAAACTTTCACAGATTCGCCCCAAGGCAAGTTCGTCGATGGTGTCCTAAATTTGACACGTGAGAGTTGAGCATCACTGGTGGAATGGCGACATCCGGCTCCAGCGCCGGGATGTCTTCGTCCGCACCGACGGCAACCTCTGGGAGGTCGAGGCCCAACTGGGCGGACCCGAAGGGAAGTCGAAGGTGCAGCAGTGTCCAGGCCGGGCGTCAGCGATGATCCTGGCCGACGCGTGGCGTGGTCCACGCTGGCAGTGGCGCGAGTTGTAAGGCGCGCCAGGAGCCAGGGCTGCGCCGTTGGTGCTTGACTGCTCGGCTCAGCCTTCGACAAGGCCGGACCCCCTGGGTCCGGCCTTTTCGTATGTGTCAAGCCGGTCTGCGACGCACGTTCAGTCCGATGTGCGCGATTCTGCGCAATCTACCCTGAATTTCCATCCACGGGTAGAAAGTGATCCCCATGCGAGCCACCATCACCGAGCACCGGCCGGACGTCGCCGTGCTGCATCTCAAGGGCGAGCTCGACGCGGACACCACTGATCAACTGCGCACCGCCCTCGCCGGGCTGCTGGAGCGGCCGGTGCCCCGGATCGTGGTGGATCTGACCGAGCTGAAGTTCTGCGACTCGATCGGCCTGAGCACCTTCGTGATCAGCAAAGAGGTGATCACGGCCCGCGGCGGCTGGCTCAGTTTCGCCGCGGCGAACCCGTTCCTGACCAGGCTGCTGGAGACGGTCGGGCTGAACCGGTACTTCGCCATCTTCCCGGAGGTCGACGACGCCATAGCGGCCGGCCAGCTGTAGCGCCGGAACGGGATCGTCGCCGCCTCTGAGCTGGCCCTTCCCGGATCCTGGGATTGTAATCATCTTAAATATTCATCCTGGCAAGATCCCTCGCTGTCGTAGTGGGCCAGCCGGGGGAAGATCGTGAGACGTTGGAGTGCCGCTCTGCTGGGCGGCCTGGTCATAGCAGTCGGGTTGCCGGCCGCGGCACGGGCGGAAGAGTCGCCATCGCCGTCGGTGTCCCCGTCGTCATCCGCCTCTTCCTCGCCGTCGGCGTCGCCCTCCGTCTCGGCCTCGCCGTCGGCCACGGCCCGGAACAAGGTCGAATCCCGGGACGCCTCGCCGGTCTGCACCACGCTGGACCCGGCCACCTTCACCGTGCACGGCACCCCGCTGGCGCGGTCGATGGCCGGCGGCTCGGCCGGTGACTGCTACCGCTTCGCGGGGACGGCCGGGATGCGGCTGACCGTGGAGACCACCGCCACCACCGCGGTGCCGGACTTCATCGCGGACCTGCGCGGCACGCTGCGGAACCCGGCGGGCGAGCAGGTCTGCCCGATCCAGTTCGGCGGCGCCGACTGCACGCTGGACCAGGACGGCGAGTACGAGTTCGTCCTGCGGGACGAGTACGGCAACCCGGTCGACTACACCCTCCGGCTGATCCGCACCGACCGGCCGATCGGCTGCGACACTCTGGAGATGGGCGGTTTCGGCCCGCTCACGCCCGCCCAGATCGCCGACGTCAAGCTCGGCGCCGGGGAGACCACCTGTTACACCGTGCCCGCCACGGCCGGCGCGAAGCTGGTGCGCACCAGCGACGGCGGCCAGATCGGCTGGTACCTCACCAGCCCCGCCGGACAGGTCTGCCAGGAGAGTGGCTACGGCGGGTTCCTCTGTGACCTGCCCGCCGACGGCGACTACACGCTCTGGTTCAAGCGTGGCGACTGGCCGGCCGACACGGTCGACTTCCAGGCCGTGATGGTCGACGTCGCCGGTGACGCGGGCTGCGCGCCGGTCGCCGGCCTGGACTGGGACCGGTCGGTGCACACCTACACCCCGGCCGGTCCGCTGGAGGTGTACTGCCAGCCGTTCGACGCGAAGCCGGGCGAGCGGGTCGCGGCGTTCACCGCCGGCAGCGGGCGGAACTGGATCGCCGGTGCGGCCGGCACCGACCTCTGCACCGAGTACGAGGAGTACCAGGACGGATGCGTGCTGCCCGCCGGCGGGCCGTACCGGATGATCGTCGAGGCGGGCGCGGCGGAGCGGGTGAAGGTCCAGATCGGGTCGCTCTCCGCGCCGGCCGGCTGCGTGCCGGTGACGCCCGGCGCGTACGGAACGGCACCGGCCGGCGCCCTCGGCGGCAACCGCTGCCGGGCGCTGACCGTGCCGGCGGCCGGCAAGTACCTGGTCCGGACCGTCGACGAGCGGAACTATGAGGAGTATGCGCAGGTCTACACGGCCGACGGGAAGCGGCTCTGCTCGGCCGGATACTTCTGTGACTTCCCCGCGGCGGGCACCTACACCCTGATCCTCGGCGGCACCGGCAAGACGGTCGACGAGGGCCGGTTCGCCACCGTGCTCACCGCGCCGACCGCCGCGGGCTGCGTGGCGGTGACCGACCAGGGGCTGTCGACCGGCGCGGCCCGCGGCTCGTTCGCCACCGCCGGCGAGACCGACTGCCTGGAGCTGTCCAGTCCGGCCGGCGCCACCGTCTCGGTGCTCACCACGCTGCGCGCGAGCGGCGCGGCCCGCCCGGACGCCCAGCTGATCAACGCGGCCGGCACCGACGCCTGCTCCGGTTACGACTGCGTGCTGACCGGCCCGGCGCCGTACCGGGTGCTGCTCACCGCGCCGGAGGACTCGTCGGCCGGCGACTACGCGGTCGTCGTGCAGCGCCTCGACCAGGTCACCGGCTGCCCGGCGATGCCGGCGGCCGGGACCGTGACGTTCGGCGCGGACCGGTCCACCGCCTGCTGGACCATCCCGGCCGGTCAGCACGCCGCCTCGGAGATCCTCACGTTCGCGTCGGTCACCGACGGCGCCGGTTGGGCCTACCTGAGCGTCACGGACAGCGCCGGTCACCAGGTCTGCGCCTCCGGGCTGCTCTCCTCGGCGTCGCTGGCCACCTGCAAGTTCTCGACCGGGAAGGCGTACACGGTCGTGATGCGGGCGGCCGCCGAGAACGTCCAGTACCGGGTCGGCCGGCGCGACGCCACCGGCGCGACCTGCCAGACGCCCGGCAACACGGTGCTCGGCGGGGTCGCCGCGACCGGCACGCTGGCGGCACGCGACGACATCCGGTGCTACCGCGTGACCGCGGCGGCGGCCGACAACTACTGGCTCGGGGTGCGCAACACCGCCGACAACAGCGTGCGGTACTGGATCATCGACGGGTCCGGCGCCGAACGCTGCTCGGGATTCATCGTGCCGTGCCGGGTCAGCGGCTCCACGTCGTACGTGGTCTTCGTCCGGTCCGCGGTCGACGGCCCGGTGGCGTACGCGGTCGACACCTGGAACCTCGGCACCGCGGACCGGCCGGCGGAGCAGTGCCCGGCGGTGCCCGCGGCGCCCGGCTTCAGCCTGGCCGGGACGCTGGACGACACGCACACCGCGGTCTGCGTGGCGGTGCCGGTCAGCAAGGGGCGCAGCGAGTTCCGGGCGGTGCTCGGCAGCACGGCCGCCGAGCCGTACTACTTCAGCACGACCGGCGACGGCGGCGCGATCCTGCGCTGCTCGTGGATGACCGGGGGTCGCGGGTGCGACGTGTACCTGCCGTACCCGGCGCCGGCCACCTCCACCGCGCTGTTCGTGCTGGCGCGGCAGGAGGTGACCGGGACGGTCCCGTTCCGGATGGACGCGCTCTGCGACTACGAGCCGTGTGACGGGAAGCCGTACGTGCTGACCTCGGCCGCTCCGGCGAGCGCGCCGAACAGCGGGCCGGTGACCCTGACCCTGCGGGGCGAGGTGGCGGCCGGGGACACGGTGCGGTTGACCCGTACCGGCGCGACCTCGATCACCGCCGTCGTGCAGACCGTCGCGAACGGCGTGCTGACCGCGACCGCGGACGTCACCGGGGCGCTGCCCGGGCTGTGGAACGTCACGGCGTCCGCGGCGGACGGGCGGAGCACCACGCTGGCCGGGGCGCTGACCGTGACGGCGACCGGGCTGCGGCTGGTGAAGGCGCCGGCGATCAGCGGGACGATCCGGGTCGGGTCGACGGTGCGGGCGGTCGCCGGGACGTGGAGTCCGGCGGCGAGCAGCTACTCGTACCAGTGGGCGGCGAACGGGGTGGCGATCAAGGGGGCGGTCGGGTCGGCGTACGCAATCCCGGCCTCTCTCCGTGGCAAGCGACTCACCGTGACCGTCACCGCTCACCGCGCCAACCTGCTGACCTCCCCGGCGGTCTCCGCCGGCGGCTGGGTGGGCTGGGGCGCGGCGCCGAAGGCGACCAAGGCCCCGAAGATCACCGGAACCGTCAAGGCGGGCCGCAAGGTCAAGGTCTCGGTGGGCGGCTGGACGCCGCGAGCTGATTCTTATCGGTACGAGTGGCGGGTGAACGGGAAGCTCGTCGGCACCGGGTCGGCCCTGACGATCAAGAAGTCCTGGGCCGGCAAGAAGCTGACCGTCACCGTGATCGCCAGGAAGGCCGGCTGCTACGACGGCCGGAAGACCAGCGGCAGCGTGCGGATCAAGCGCTGACAGACGACGAGGGCCGGCCCGATCGGGGCCGGCCCTCGCCTGCACTGTTTTCGTGCCGGAGCATACGAGACGCGATGAACGTCTCACACAGCGGCATCCGCAGACGCGAAAGGCCGGACCCGCTGGGTCCGGCCTTCATCGGCGGAGGATACGAGATTCGAACTCGTGAGGGTGTGAACCCAACACGCTTTCCAAGCGTGCGCCCTAGGCCTCTAGGCGAATCCTCCGTCAGCCAGAGTAGCGGCAGTTGCGTGAGGCGTCTTACGCGGGGGTCGGGCGTCCGGGTTTTGGCCCGGCCGGGTACTGTGGCGATCAGCCCCTCGTGCGGCGTCATCCTGTGAACCTCCCCAGGGCCGGAAGGCAGCAAGGATAAGCGGGCTCTGGCGGGTGCACGAGGGGTCCTTCGTATCTCCTCCGGCGTGCACGGTCGGGGCATGTCGTTTGTTCTTGTCACACCCTCGACGGAGAATGACGCGGTCGTTCAGGAGGTGGCAGGAGTGGCTCTCGCCCTCTACCGGAAATACCGTCCTCGCACGTTCGCCGAGGTCATCGGTCAGGAGCACGTGACCGAGCCGTTGTCGCAGGCACTGCGCAGCGGCCGGCTCAACCATGCCTATCTGTTCTCCGGGCCACGCGGCTGCGGCAAGACGTCCAGCGCGCGCATCCTGGCCCGCTCGCTCAACTGTGAGCAGGGCCCCACCCCGGAGCCGTGCGGCGTCTGCATGTCCTGCAAGTCGCTGGCGAACGACGGCGCCGGCTCGATCGACGTGATCGAGATCGACGCGGCCAGCCACGGTGGCGTCGACGACGCCCGTGAGCTCCGGGAGAAAGCGTTCTTCGCCCCGGCCAACAGCCGCTACAAGATCTACGTGATCGACGAGGCGCACATGGTCTCGTCGGCCGGCTTCAACGCGCTGCTCAAGCTCGTCGAGGAGCCGCCGGACTATGTGAAGTTCATCTTCGCCACCACCGAGCCGGACAAGGTGCTCGGCACCATCCGCTCCCGCACGCATCACTACCCGTTCCGGCTCATCCCGCCCGCCGTGCTGCGTCCCTATCTCCAGCAGCTCACCGACGCCGAGGGGATCACCGTCGACCCGGCGGTGTTCCCGCTGGTGGTCCGGGCCGGCGGCGGCAGCGCCCGGGACACCCTCTCGGTGCTCGACCAGCTGATCGCCGGCGCCGGCCCCGACGGGGTCAGCTATGCGCGGGCGGTCGCCCTGCTCGGCGTCACCGACGTCACCCTGATCGACGAGATGTGCGACGCCCTGGCCGCCGGTGACGGCGCCGCGGCGTACTCGACCATCGACCGGGTCGCCGAGGCCGGCCACGACCCCCGGCGCTTCGCCTCCGACCTGCTCGAACGCCTCCGTGACCTGATCGTCCTCCAGCAGGTGCCGGACGCGGTCGACAAGGGCCTGATCGACGGCCCGGCCGACCAGCTCGAGGCGATGCACGCCCAGGCCGGCCGGCTGGGCGCCGCCACCCTCTCGCGCAGCGCCGACATCGTGCACAACGGCCTGGTCGAGATGCGCGGCACCACCGCGCCGCGGCTGCTCCTGGAGCTGATCACCGCCCGCATGCTGCTGCCCGGCGCGGATGATTCGACGGGGGCGCTGTTGCAGCGCCTGGAGAGGTTGGAGAGGCGCGGGCCGCTGGGCCCGTCCGACGCCGCTGTGGCTTCTCCTTCTGAGGTACGCGAGGAGCCGCTGTCCGCGCCTGGCCCGTCGGCCGGGGTGGCCTCTGATGGCGCGGCTTCCGGTGGGGGCGCGGGTCTGGCCGCTGCCCGGGCTGCCGCGGCGGCTGCCCGGAAGGCGACCGGCGGTTCCGCGCGTCCTGTTTCTCCGGCTCCGGCCGCCGCTTTAGCGTCGCCGCCTGCCGTTGCGTCGCCCGCCGCCGTGCCGCCTGCCGCTGTGCCGCCTGCCGTTGGCTCGCCTGCCGCCGCGCCGGCTTCCGCTGCGCCGGGCTCTGCTGCTTCGGATGTCGTGGCGCCGCCTGCCGCCGCAGCGGTTTCTGCTGGTCCCGATGTCGCCGCGCCGCCTGCTTCCGCTGCCCCGGCGTCTCATGGCGCACCGCCCGTTCCCGCTGCCCCGGCGTCTCATGGCGCGCCGGTCGCTTCTCCTGCATCGCCGGTTGCCGGGGATTCGCCTGCCGCGGAGCCGGAGGAGAACTGGAACCAGGTCGCCGACGGCGAACATCACGCGCCCCCGGCCGACCCGGGTTATTACGACGACGAGCCGCCGTGGGACGAGGAGCCGCCGGAGGATCTGGAGCCCTCGCGGCCCCAGATCGACGAACGGCTGGAGAGGGTCCGCACCGCCTGGCAGGCGCTGGGCCGTCAGCAGCAGCGTGTCCAGGCGATGCAGGACGCCGGCATCGGCGTGCGCGAGCTGCGCGGCGACACGGTCGTCTTCGCCGCTCCGTCCGAGGCCATCGCCGACCGCTTCCTGCGCTGGACCAACGCCATCGCCACCGAGTTCGGCCGCACCCTGGGCGGCCGCTGGCAGATCCAGTGCGAGATCGGCGCTCTGACCTCGGAGGCTCCGCCTCGCAGTGCCGGCCCACGAGGTCCGGC
Organism: Actinoplanes ianthinogenes; assembly: GCF_018324205.1. Classification (NCBI taxonomy): domain Bacteria; kingdom Bacillati; phylum Actinomycetota; class Actinomycetes; order Micromonosporales; family Micromonosporaceae; genus Actinoplanes; species Actinoplanes ianthinogenes. The sequence continues at coordinate 4,406,164 of NZ_AP023356.1, read as the reverse complement.
CACCGCCGGCCGCGACCAGTCCGCCGGTCGTGATCAGTCCGCTGCCCGCCGCCCGGCATCCACCCGGGCCGGCGCGACCCCGGTCGCGGCATCGACAGCTGCGGAACGCAACACCGGCCGCACCGAGTCCCACCCGTCACGGCCGCAGCGCGCCCCGGCCGACGCCGACGACGACGGCCCGGCAGCACCCCACCCCGGCGCTCGTCCGACCACCCCACCCGCTCAGGGCCAACCTGTCGCGGGCGGTACCCACCCCGGCCGGTTCGATGCGGGCTGGGCTGAGGCGGATCGTTCTGACCAGGGCCGTTCCGATGCCGGTCGTCCTGACGCTGGCTGGGCCGAGGCGGATCGTTCCGACCGAGGCCGTTCCGACGCCGGTCGTCCTGACGCGGGCCGGGTCGAGGTGAGCCGGGCCGAGCCAGGCCGATCCGACGCCGGTCGTGCCGAGCTGGGCCGGGCTGAGTCGGGTCGGCCCAGTGTGAGCCCGGCCGGCGCGGCGGACGGTGGCGGCGACACGGACTGGCCGGAACCAGCCCGTCCCGGCGGTGCTGCCCCACGATCGGTGGCGGCCCCACCGCCGGAAGATGAAGGCTGGCCCGAACCGGTCAAGCCCGGCTCCAAAGCGCCCGTCACCCCGGCCGCCGCGTCGAACGATGCGGTGCGGCATCCGGCCCCACCGGCGTCGGGTCCGAACGGCGCGGACGACTCGGGCCCGGTCGACCCGTGGGCCTATGCGTCGCCGGTGACGGATCCGAGCCCTGCGGGTTCGGCTGTCCCCGTGGCATCTGCGGCGCCGACGGTGCCAGGTGCTGCGGCACCGACGGCCCCTGCGCCTCCGGTCCCCACGCCTGCGTCCAACCCCATGCCACCGGCAAGCACACCCGTGCCGGCGGCATCCGTGCCGGCGGCATCCGCGCCGGCAGCATCCCCGCCGTCTGTCCCTACTGCGTCGGCCGTCCCAGCTGCGCCGGTCACGTCGGCCATCCCAGCGCCGCCGGTCAAGCCAGCCGCCTCAGCCGTGCCGGTCAAGCCAGCTGCCCCAGCCGTGCCAGTAAAGGCGGCTGCGCCGCCCAGGGCGGCTGCTCCCGCTCGGTCCGCGGCGATGGAGGCGGCTCGGGCGGCCGCTGCCCGTGGCGGCACCGCCGGAGCCGCAGGTGGGGGACTGGCCGCCGCCCGGGCGGCGGCGCGCAACGCCGGTTCCGGTCGTCCGGCGGGTCCCGCGGCCGGTCAGTCACCGGCCACCCAGTCCGGCGGTTCGGCCTGGGCCGACGGCACCCCGATCGGCGAGGCGCCCTACGACCCGGAGTATGACGGCCCACCTCCGACCGGAGCCGGTTACGAGGGCTTCGACCCGGGTGACGAGCCGCTGGACGAGGTCATCGACGAGAAGACGGCCCGGCAGAGCAGTGAGGAGCAGGCCTTCCAACTCCTCCGCGACGCCTTCGGCGCCGAGAAGATCGGCGAGATGTAGTCCGGCCGTGCGGATCGGGTCCCGGGCCGGGGTCCGCATGCCGTTCGGGATCTCCGGTGGGCGGTGCTCATGGCGTACCGAAATAGAAACTGGCCCTGACCGGCAGCGGCGTGGTGGTTGCCGGGGGAAGGGTGCCCGGCGGCTACGCTGGCGGCGGTTGATTCGGAGGCCGCCGGGTTATTGATGGCGGTGTCCGTGGGAGAGATGACTAGTTGAGGAGCGGTGCCATGCGCCCCGGTGCACAGCCGAACATGCAGCAACTCATGAAGCAGGCGCAGAAGATGCAGCAGCAGGTCGCTCAGGCGCAGGCCGAGCTGGCCGAGGCCGAGCTGACCGGGACCGCCGGCGGTGGGCTGGTGACCGTGACGGTGACCGGGCTCGGCGAGTTCAAGGCGGTGAAGATCGACCCCAAGGCGGTGGACGCCGACGACGTCGAGACGCTGGAGGACCTGGTGCTCGCCGCGATTCACAACGCCGCCGAGGCGCAGCGGGAGCTGGCCGAGGAGAAGATGGGACCGGCCACCGGCGGCCTCTCCCTGCCGGGGTTCTGATCACGTGTACGAAGGTGCCATCCAGGACCTGATCGATGAGCTGGGCCGGCTGCCGGGCGTCGGCCCGAAGTCGGCCCAGCGCATCGCCTTCCACGTCCTGTCCGCCGACCCGGCCGATGTGAACCGGCTGGCCACGGCGCTGCGCAAGGTGAAGGAACTGGTCCGGTTCTGCACCACCTGCTTCAACGTGGCCGAGTCGGAGCAGTGCCGGGTCTGCCGCGACCCGCGCCGCACCAACGAGGTGCTCTGCGTGGTCGAGGAGCCCAAGGACGTCGTCGCGATCGAGCGCACCGGCGAGTTCCGGGGGCGCTATCACGTGCTCGGCGGGGCGATCAACCCGCTGGAGGGCGTCGGCCCGGACAACCTGAAGATCCGTGAGCTGCTGATGCGTCTCGGCACCGGCGAGGTCAAGGAGCTGATCCTGGCCACCGACCCGAACACCGAGGGTGAGGCGACCGCGACCTATCTGGCGCTGCTGGTGAAGCCGATGGGTATCGCGGTGACCCGGCTGGCGAGCGGCCTGCCGGTCGGCGGTGACTTGGAGTACGCGGACGAGATCACGCTCGGTAGGGCCTTCGAGGGCCGTCGCGCGATCTGAATTTACATGCGGTAACACTGACGTAACGGCATGCAAGCTGTTTGGCCCGGATTAGCTACTTGCGGGCCCCTTACGCGGTACCTTCCGTTTGTTCGGCGTCTAGGTCACGGTGACATCACGAGGGAGACACGGAAGCATCCGCGTGCGGTCGGTGAGCTTGACCGAGGCTCCGCATTAGGTGAATGTTCCTCTCGACGGCGGCCACAACCGCCGTCGGGTGCCTTCGTGGCCTCGGCCTGATCTCGGCCGTCGCGACGAGGGCCGGCACTCGAGGCATGCGATAACCGATCGGTTTACCGCGAGCAGCGTGGGCCATCGTCACCGAGCCGTGGAGCTTCCGTGTGCCACGCGCCGGTGACTGTGGACTCCTCTGCCCTGTGGTGGCCGGGAGAGGACCGGCGAACAATATGTCGCTTGGCCCAGAAGCGCCCATCTCCGATGAGATGCCGGCGCCGACAGCCGACGCGGCTGAGGTGCGAGGCCCCGCCGAGAAGGCGATCGCGGGCCGGTCGCTGAAGCAGATCGCGTGGCGCCGCCTGAAAAAGGACAAGGTGGCGATGGGCGGCGGCTTCGTCGTCCTGTTCCTGATCGTCGTCGCGTTTCTCGCGCCCCTGCTGACGAAACTCTTCGGCCATCCGATCGACGAGTTCCACCAGGATCAGATCGACCCCACGTTCGGCACCCCGATCGGGGGTTTCGGCGGGATCAGCTCCGACTTCATCTTCGGCGTCGAGCCGACCAGCGGCCGGGACGTGTTCAGCCGCATCGTGTACGGCGCGCAGACCTCCCTGACGGTCGCGTTCCTCGCCGCCTTCCTCTCCACGTTCCTCGGTGTCCTGTTCGGCACCGCGGCCGGCTTCTTCGGCGGCTGGGTCGACGCGGCGATCAGCCGGGTGATGGACTTCCTGCTCGCCTTCCCGCAGCTGCTCTTCTCGATCGCGCTGGTCTCGGTGCTGCCGGACACGATCTTCGGACTGGACAGCCGCTGGTCGGCGATGCTGATCCTGATCTCGATCATCGGTTTCTTCGGCTGGCCGTACATCGGCCGGATCGTCCGCGGCCAGACGCTCTCGCTGCGCGAGCGGGAGTTCGTCGAGGCGGCGCGCAGCATCGGCGCCCGCTCGCCGCGGATCCTGTTCCGGGAGATGCTGCCGAACCTGGCCGCCCCGATCCTGGTCTACGCCACTCTGATCATCCCGACGAACATTCTCACCGAGGCCGCGCTCAGCTTCCTCGGCGTCGGTATTCCGCCACCCAACCCCTCCTGGGGCGGCATGCTGTCGGACGCCGTGGCCACCTACACGATCGATCCGATGTACATGATCATCCCGGGTACCGCGATCTTCATCACGGTGCTGGCCTTCAACCTCTTCGGTGACGGCCTGCGTGACGCGCTCGATCCGAAGGCCCGCTGACAAGGCGCGGCTGGAACATCGCAATTTCCAGCGGATCCACCTGGTTTCGCTGTTCGAGGAGGTAGGAGTACAGGTGTCCAGGAAGACTAGGGCGATCGCGGCGACCGGCGTCGCGCTCGCGCTCGGCCTGACGACCGCCGCGTGCGGCGGTTCGAAGGATGACAACAAGACCGGTGGCGGCGGGTCGAACGGCGGCAAGTCCGCCTACAACGCCGCGATCACCGACGTGGTCAACCCGTCCACCACCAAGGGCGGCACGCTGAACCTGTGGGGCGCGCAGGACGCCGACTCCTGGGACCCGGCCCGCGGCTACTACGCGTTCGTGTGGAACCTGAACCGGCTCTACACCCGCAAGCTGGTCGACTACGCCGCCGCGCCCGGCAAGCCCGGCCTCGAGCTCCAGCCCGACCTCGCGCAGGCGATGCCGGAGATCAGCGCGGACAAGAAGACCTACACCTTCAAGCTGCGCAGCGGCATCAAGTTCGACGACGGCACCCCGATCACGTCGAAGGACATCAAGTACGGCATCGAGCGGGTCTGGGCGACGGACGTCATCTCCGGCGGCCCGGTCTACCTGCCCGGCATCCTCGACCCCAAGGGCGAGTACAAGGGCCCGTACAAGGACACCGACCCGAACAAGCTGGGTCTGAAGTCCGTCCAGACGCCGGACGACTCGACCATCGTCTTCACCCTGGCGAAGCCGACCTCCGACTTCATGTACCTGCTGGCCATGCCGGGTTCCGGCCCGGTGCCGCAGAAGCGGGACAAGGGCGCGCAGTACGGCTCCGCGCCGGCCGCCTCCGGCCCGTACATGTTCAAGGAAGGCAGCATCCAGCCCGGCAAGGGCGTGACCTGGGTTCGTAACCCGAACTGGGACCCGGCGACCGACCCGATCCGCAAGGCGCTGCCGGACCAGATCACCTTCACGGTCACCACGAACGCCGAGGACATGGACAACCGGCTCATCGCCGGCACCGTCGACCTCGACGCCGGCCAGACCGGTGTGCAGGCGACCGCCCGTACCAAGATCCTCCAGGACCCGACCCTGAAGGCGAACGCGGACACCCCGACCACCGGCTTCCTCCGGTACGCGGGCCTGGCCACCTCGGTGGCCCCGCTGGACAACATCGAGTGCCGCAAGGCGGTCATCTACGCCGCCGACCCGACCTCGCTGCAGACCGCCCGTGGCGGCCCGATCGCGGGTGGCGACATCGGCACCAGCATGCTGCCGCCGAACATCGCCGGCTCGGACGCCAAGTACGACCCGTTCAACCGCCTCCAGGGCAAGCCGCAGCCGGAGGAGGCCGCCAAGGCCCTCGCCGCGTGTGGCAAGCCGAACGGCTTCGACGTGACCATCGCGGTGCGTAACAACAAGCCGGCCGAGGTCAAGACCGCCGAGGCGCTCCAGGCCGCCCTCAAGGCGTCCAAGATCAACGCCAAGATCGAGCAGTACGACGGTGCTCAGCAGGCCTCCATCACCGGTGCGCCGAACAACGTCAAGGCCAAGGGCTACGGCATCATCATCGGCGGCTGGGGCGCGGACTACCCGACCGGCTCCGGCTACATGCAGCCGCTGGCGGACAGCCGCTTCATCCCGGCGAACGGTAACTACAACCTGCCCGAGATCAAGGACCCGGCGATCGACGGCCTGTTCGACCAGGCTGCCGCCGAGACCGACCCGGCCAAGGCCGCGGAGATCTACGGCCAGATCAACCACAAGATCATGGAGGGCGCGTACTACCTGCCGTTCGTGGTCGACAAGGCGCTCAACTACCGCAACCCGCGGCTCACGAACGCCTACATCCACGAGGCCTTCGGCATGATCGACTTCCAGGCCCTCGGCGTCAGCGACGGCAAGTAACAGCGCCGTCCGCCCTAATAGCAACGGGTAATTCGAAGGGTTGGTGAAGGCCGCCCACGGCGGGCGGGTACCGAATCTCGCGATCGGTGCCCGCCCGTCCTTCGGCCGAACGTCGTGCTGGCATACCTCATCCGGCGGCTTATCAACGCCGTCATCACGCTGCTCGTGGTCACGTTCGTGACCTTCGGGATCTTCTTCATGGTGCCGAAGCTGACCGGCAGCGATCCGGCGTTGCTCTACATCGGCAAGACCGCCGATGCCGCGTCGATCGAGGGCATCCGGACCAAGATGGGCCTCGACCAGCCGATCCTGGTGCAGTACGGCAGGTTCCTCAAAGGCATCGTGGCCGGCCGGGACTACGTCACCGGCTCGGAGGTCACGCACTGCCCCGCCCCGTGCCTCGGTTACTCGTTCAAGACCGAGCAGGAGGTGACCCCGCTGCTGATGAGCGAACTGCCGGTGACCCTGTCGCTGGCGTTCGGTGCCGCGGTCCTCTGGCTCATCGGTGGCATCTCGACCGGCGTCATCTCGGCGCTGCGAAGAGGCTCCTTCGTCGACCGAGCGTCGATGACCATAGCTTTGGCCGGTGTCTCCCTCCCGGTCTACTTCACCGGCCTGTTGGCCACCAAGATCTTTGTGTACGACCTGGGCTGGCTCCCCCAGGGCCAGTACGTGCCGTTCGTCGAGAGTCCCAGCGACTGGTTCCTCCAGATGCTGCTGCCCTGGATCACGCTGGCCTTCCTCTTCGCGGCCACGTACGCCCGCCTCACCCGGGCGAACATGCTCGAGACCCTCGGTGAGGACTACATCCGGACGGCCCGCGCCAAGGGCCTGATGGAACGCAACGTCATCGGCAAGCACGGCCTGCGCTCCGGCCTGACCCCGATCGTCACGATCTTCGGTCTGGACCTGGGCGCCCTGCTCGGCGGCGCGCTGCTCACCGAGACCGTCTTCAACCTGCGCGGCCTGGGCTACCAGGCGTACCAGGCGATCAAGGGCAACGACCTGCCGGTGATCCTGGGCGTCACGCTGATCGCCGCGTTCTTCATCGTTTTCGCCAACCTGATCGTGGACCTGGTCTACGGCATCATCGACCCGCGCGTGCGGCTGGGCTGAGGGAGAGCGAATGTCACGCCCATTCCTCGAGGTCAAGAACCTGACCGTCCGTTTCGAGACGGACGACGGCATCGTCCAGGCCGTCACCGAGTCGAACTTCGCGCTGGAGGCCGGCAAGACGCTCGGCATCGTCGGCGAGTCCGGCTCCGGCAAGAGCGTCACCTCGCTCGCCCTGCTCGGCCTGCACCGCACCCGCAGCAACGCCAAGGTCAGCGGCGAGATCTGGCTCGACGACCAGGAGCTGGTCACTGCCACCAACGAGGACGTGCGCGCCCTGCGCGGCGGCAAGATGGCGATGATCTTCCAGGACCCGCTGAGCGCGATGCACCCGTACTTCACGGTGGGGGCGCAGATCGTCGAGGCGTACCGGGTGCACCACCCCGGGGTGAACAAGAAGGTGGCTCGCGAGCGCGCCATCGACATGCTCGCTCGGGTCGGGATCCCGCAGCCGGCCCGCCGCTTCAACGACTACGCGCACCAGTTCTCCGGTGGTATGCGGCAGCGCGCGATGATCGCGATGGCGCTGGTCAACGACCCGAAGCTGCTGATCGCCGACGAGCCCACCACGGCCCTGGACGTGACCGTCCAGGCGCAGATCCTGGACCTGATCCGGGACCTGCAGGAGGAGTTCGGCTCGGCGGTCATCATGATCACCCACGACCTGGGCGTGGTGGCCGAGCTCGCCGACGACGTCTTGGTGATGTACGGCGGAAAGATCATCGAGCGCGGCCCGACGATCGACCTGTTCCAGCGGCCGCAGCACCCGTACACCTGGGGTCTGCTCGGCTCGATGCCCCGCCTGGACCGCGACGTCCGGGACCGGCTCATCCCGGTCAAGGGCTCGCCGCCCAGCCTGATCAACCTGCCCGAGGGCTGCGCCTTCCACCCGCGCTGCCCGTACGCGGGCCGCAACGGCAACCGGTCCTTCACCGAGATCCCGGTGTTGCGGGGCGGCGCGCACGCGGTCGCCTGCCACCTTCCTGCTGAGGAGCGCACCAGGCTCTTCCAGGAAGAAGTGCTACCCAACCTCTGAGCGGGGAAGAGAGAGAACGATGAGCGAGAACCTGCTCGAGGTGACCGGGCTGCAAAAGCACTTCCCGATCACGAAGGGGCTGTTCAAGCGCCAGGTCGGCGCGGTCCGCGCGGTGGACGGCATCGACCTGAACGTGCGGGCCGGCGAGACGCTGGGCCTGGTCGGCGAGTCCGGTTGCGGCAAGTCGACGGCCGGGCGGCTGTTCACCCGGATCCTGGAGCCGACCGCCGGCAAGATCGTCTTCGAGGGTGAGGACATCAGCCACAAGTCGGTGACCCAGATGCGGCCGCTGCGCCGCGACGTCCAGATGATCTTCCAGGACCCGTACTCGTCGCTGAACCCGCGGCACACGGTCGGTTCGATCATCTCGGCGCCGCTGCAGATCCAGAACATCCCGACCCCGCAGGGCCTGAAAAAGGCCGTGCAGGACCTGCTGGAGCTCGTCGGCCTCAACCCGGAGCACTACAACCGGTACCCGCACGAGTTCTCCGGCGGCCAGCGGCAGCGCATCGGCATCGCCCGGGCACTCGCCCTGCGGCCGAAACTGATCATCGCCGACGAGCCGGTCTCCGCGCTCGACGTGTCGATCCAGGCGCAGGTGGTCAACCTGCTGGAGGACCTCCAGTCCGAGTTCGACCTGACCTACGTGTTCATCGCGCACGACCTGTCGGTGGTCCGGCACATCTCCGACCGGGTCGCCGTCATGTACCTCGGCAAGGTCATGGAGATCGCGCACCGCGACGACCTCTACAAGAACCCGCGGCACCCGTACACGGTCGCCCTGATGTCCGCGGTCCCGGTCCCCGACCCGGTCCGCCGCGACCGCAACCAGCGCAACCGCGTGCTGCTCACCGGCGACGTGCCCAGCCCGATCAACCCGCCGTCCGGCTGCCGCTTCCGCACCCGCTGCTGGAAGGCGCAGGACATCTGCGCGACCGAGGAACCGCCGCTGGTGCAGCGGCTCGACGACCCGGAGTCGCACCTGACCGCCTGCCACTTCCCGGTGGTCGAGGACGAGACGGTGGCCGGCCGCAAACCGGCCGAGACCCCGGCCTGACAAGATCAAGACCGGTTTTGCGTACGACGTGAAGGCCGCCCCGCCGTGATTCCGGTGGGGCGGCCTCTTCCGTTCGGTCAGGGCCTTCCGCCCGGCGGCGGTCCAGGCCAGTAGATCGCGCTGTACTCGCAGTTCACGGCGATGTCCGCGCCCGTCACCCAGCAGTCGTCCCCGGTTGTCGTGGCGTCGTCGCCGCCGTCCAAGTGGTCGATTGCCGTGTCGAAGTCACCCCCGGTGTCGAGCCAGTCGTCGCCGGCCTCGCCGTAGATGTAGTCGCTGTCCTGATCACCGAAGAGCAGGTCGTTGCCGCCACCACCGCGGATCACATCGTTGCCGGCCTCGCCGGTGAGCCGGTTGGCGGCGGCGTTCCCGGTCAGGTGATCCGCTCCCTGCCCACCGATGACCGTCTCGATGTCCGCGCCGACCGTGTCGTGCTCGCCGGCCTGCCCGTCATCCCCGGACGCGCCGTCCAGGTCCACGGTGATCGGCCGGGTGTAGCTGTAATAGTCGACCGTGTCATCGCCGCTTCCGCCGAGCAGCACGTCGGCTGCGGCGCTGTCCGAGCCGTAGTCGCCGACGAGCTCGTCGTTGCCGTCGCCGCCCTCCAGCCGGTCCCGGCCGTAGCCGCCGTCGAGGTAGTCGTTGCCGCCGAGGCCGCGCAGCGTGTCGTCGCCCGGCCCACCGTCCAGGAGGTCGTATCCGGCGTGTCCGGTCAGGCGGTCATTGCCGTCACCACCCTCGATACCTTCCAGATCGGCCAGCAGGGTGTCGTGCTCGCCGGCCTCGCCGTCGTCCCCCTTGGCCCCGTCCAGGTCGGCGGTGATCGCCTTGGTGCGGCCCTGGTAACTGACGAAGTCGATGCCGCTGCCGCCGCTGACCAGGTCGGAGCCGGACTTGTCCGGGCCGAGCGAGTTCTGGCGGAGCCGGTCCGATCCGGCGCCGCCGTACTCGCGGTCGTTGTCCTCGGCACCGTCGAGTGCATCGTCTCCGGCGCCGCCGTGCAGGGTGTCGTTGCCGAACCCGCCGTCCAGGTAGTCGTTGCCCACGCCGCCGTAGAGACGGTCGTTGTCCAGTTCGCCGCTCAACTGGTCGGCACCGCCGCCACCGTCCAGGTAGTCGTTGCCCGTGCCGCCGCGCAGGATGTCGCTGAGCGAGCCACCGGTGACCCGATCGTTGCCGGCGCCCCCGTCCGCGGTGATCCGCAGGTCCGCCTTGTTGACCACCGAGTCGTTCTTCGCGCCCAGGTAGACGGCGACCCGGGTCGGCGTCTTCCTGGTGGTGCAGCGCACCTTGGTCTTGTCGACCTTCTTGCAGCCCTTGCCGGGCTTGACGGCGACCACGTCGTCGATCGTGACAGTGCGGCCGGAGCGGGTGATCACCACCTTGTTGGTCTGGTTCGAGCCGGCCTTGAAGACGACCTTCGTGCCGCTGACGGACGCGACGCCGGTGGTGGCCGCCTGCGCCGGTGTGGCCAGGACGCCGAGCGCGGCGACCGGGGTGAGCAGAGCCAGTCCGACCCTGGTGAGGTGACGGCGAGGGGGCACCGGATATCTCCTGGAGCTAAGCATGTCGATGTGCAAGATCATAAATGATCCGGCAGGACGGTGCTGTCCCGTTTCGACGTCAGGATGCTCCGGTGCCCTCGCTCAGCGCTCGCAGCCGCTCAGGGTGTCGCGGTCGGTGAAGGCGGGGGTGCACTTGTCGGTGCCGTCGCCGCCGTCGAGGGCGTTCGGGCCGCCCTGCGGAGCGGTGCCGGCCCGCTTGACGACGAGGGTGTCGTTGCCGGGGCCACCGGACAGCTTCGTGTCACCGTCCCCGGCGATCAGCGTGTCGTCGCCGCCCCGCCCGTCCATCACGGCCGCGCCGTTGGAGCTGATCAGCACGTTGCCGGCGTTGTTGCCGATGAAGGTCGCCGAACCCCAGGCGCCCGCCCAGGCGCCCTCGAACGACCCGTCCACCGAGTCGCCCCCGTTGCTGCCGGTGCCCCGGGCCGAGCCGAACAGATCGATCCGGACGGTCTCGGCGAGCTCGTCGTAGACGATCGTGTCGAACCCGCTGCCGCCGCGCAGCGTGTCCACGAAACCGAACCCGGTGTCGTACTTGTGCCCGTCACCGGTCACCCGGTCGTTGCCGGCGCCGCCGTCGACGTAGTCGCCGCCGTCCTCGCCGACCAGGGTGTCGTTGCCGCTCCCGCCGTAGACGCCGTCGGCGCCGTCGCCGGCCCTCACCACGTCGTTGCCGGGGCCGCCGTACAGACGGTCGTTGCCCGGCCCGCCGGCCAGGGTGTCATTGCCGCCGGCGCCGTTCACGTAGTCCACGCCCGGGCCGCCGGCCAGCGAGTCGGCCGACGTGCCACCGGTCAGCCTGTCGTTGCCGATGCCGCCGTCGGCGGCCAGCTTGACGTTCGTGCGGTTGACGACCGTGTCGTCGCCGGCGCCGAGTGCGAGGCTGACCCCCGCCCAGCCTCGCTTCGACGAGCAGACGACCTTGGTGCGGTCCCGCTTGACCGCCTTGCAACCGGCGCCGGCCCTGATCGCGACCCGGTCGTCGATCACCAGTTTGGCGCCGGACCGGGTGATCGTGACCGAGTTGACCTTGCCGGCGGCGGCGTTGTACACGACATGGGCGCCGGACGCGTTCGTCGTCACGCGGACGATGCCGCCGGCCGCCGCCTGAGCGGGGGCGGCGGCCAGGGCGAGGCCGAGCGGGGCGAGCACGGCCACGCCGGCCCGGGTGAGCCAGATCGATCGAGACATGGGCCGGAGCCTAGAACGGGACGACGGCGTATCGATGGTCCGCGGCCAGGTGTTCACTGTGGATTCATGAACACCTCGCGGGCGGCGGTCAGTAGAAGAACGGGTCGTCGATGCGGGACTCGGTCTCGCAGTTGACCGCGGTGTCGCCGTCCTCCTCGTAGGCGACGCAGTTGTCGTGGTCGGCGCCGCCGTCCAGCTGGTCCGGCCCGTCCGTCCCGCGCTCGTAGTTCGCCGAGTCGAGGTAGTCGTCGCCGGCGTCGCCGTACAGATGGTCGTGGCCCTTGCTGCCGTCGATCAGGTCGTCGCCGGCGCCGCCGTGAATGATGTCGTCGCCCCACTCACCCTCGATCCGGTTGACGGCGGCGTTGCCGGTCAGCCGGTCGTTGCCCCAGCCGCCGCGGAGGTTCTCCACGTCCGCGCCGACGGTGTCGTGCTCGCCGGACTGCCCGTCGTCGCCGGTCGCCCCGTCGAGGTCGACGGTGACCGCCGGGCTGCGGTCGGCGTAGGTGACGGTGTCGGTGCCGGAGCCACCGAGCAGGGTGTCCGCGCCGAGGCCGCCGTCCAGGTAGTCGTCGCCGGGACCGCCGGTGAAGCGGTCCTTCCCGTCACCGGCGATCAGCACGTCGTTCCCCGCGCCGCCACTGATCACGTTGTCACCGACGCCGCCCTGCAACTCGTCGTCGCCGGCGGTGCCGTAGAGGTGATCGTTACCGGCGCCGCCCCAGAGCCGCTCGGCGCCGGTGATGGTGTCGTGCTCGCCCCTGGCGCCGTCGTCGCCCTTGACCCCGTCGGAGTCCGCGGTGATCGCCTTGCGCCGCCCGCTGTAGTCGACCAGGTCCTTCCCCGCGCCGCCGGAGAGCAGATCCGCGTCGGACCATCCGGAGGACAGGTCGACAGGCTGGGCGAACTCGTCGTCGCCGGCCCCGCCGTACTCGCGGTCGTTGCCGAGACCGCCGTCGAGGATGTCGTTGCCGGCAGCGCCGGAGAGCGCGTCCTTGTCGAGGTTGCCCCGCAGCTTGTCGTTGCCGCCGAGACCCCAGAGCTTGTCCGCGCCGGCGCCGCCGTCCAGCAGGTCGTTGCGCGGGCCACCGGTGAGCCTGTCGTTGCCGCTGCCCCCGTACGCGGTGATCGCCAGGTCGGACTTGTTGACCACCGAGTCGTTCCTCGAGCCCAGCGACACCGAGACCCGGGTCGGGTTGTGCGCGAGGGTGCAGCGGACCTTGGTCTTGTCCACCTTCTTGCAGCCCTTGCCGGGCTTGACCGCGACCACGTCGTCGATCGTGACGGTCCGGCCGGAGCGGGTGATCACCAGCTTGTTGGCCTGGCCCGAACCGGCCTTGAACAGCACCTTCGCGCCGGACACCGAGGCGACTCCGGTCGACGCCGCCTGCGCCGGCGCGGCCGATGCGCCGATCGCGGCGGTGGAGGTGAGCAGGGCCAGTCCGACTCGGTAGAGCCACGGAGAACGGGACACTGTGGAACCTCCAGAAAGGTGCGTGCCGATGCCGATGATCTTAAGTCCGGCGCACGGACGGTGAGGTCCCGTTCGGTGCGCCAGGTTCAGTAGCTGAAACGTTCGCAGTTCGTGTACTGGTCGCCGGCGCCGACGAAGCATAGGTCTCCGCCGCGCCACTGCCCGGTCGAGTTGGCGCCGCCGTCGAGCACCATCGGGCCGGCGGTGCCGGCCACCGATCCCCACAGCTCGTCGTCGCCGTCCTCGCCGTAGAGCGCCGCCTTGCCGGTGCCGGGCAGGAGGGTGTCGTCGCCTCCCCGGCCGTAGATCACGTCGTCTCCGCCGTAGCCCTCGATGCGGTTGGCGGAGTCGTTGCCGGTGAGGTGGTCCGCGTACATCGTGGCCTTGATGTTCTCCACGTCTGCGCCGACCGTGTCCTTCTCCCCGGCGGCGCCGTCGTCTCCGCTCTCCCCGTCGAGGTCGACGGTGATCGGCCGGTCGTAGGTGTCGTAGATGACGGTGTCCACACCGTCGCCGCCACGCAGCACGTCCGCCGCGATCACCAGAGGGTCCACGACGCTGTGGTCGTCGTCGCCGTACAGCACATCGTCGCCGCCCCCGCCGCTCAGATCGTCGCGTCCCGGGCCGCCCGACAGGGTGTCGTCGCCGTCGCCGCCGACCAGGACGTCGTTGCCCGGCCCGCCTTCGAGGTCCGCACCGCCACCGGTCAGGGCCAGATGGTCGTCGCCGTTGCCGCCGGCGATGCCGTACATGTGCGAGTCGATGGTGTCGTGCTCGCCGGCCTGGCCGTCGTCCCCGATCTCCTCGTCGATGTCGGCGGTCACTGGCAGGGTTCGGTTGCCGTAGGAGACGAAGTCCACGCCGCCTCCACCGATCAACCGGTCCGCGTCGGCGACACCGGCCCGGAGAGCGTAGTTCTCCATCAGGTGGTCGTCGCCGGCCTGGCCGTTGACCGTGTCGTTGCCCAGGCCGCCAGTGATGACGTCGTTGCCGTTGCCCCCGGAGACGACGTCGCTGCCGTCCTCGCCGTACACGTAGTCGTCGCCGTCGCCGCCGAGCAGTTGATCGTTCCCGGTGCCGCCGGAGATCCCGTCGTTGCCGGCGCCGCCGTCCACCAGATCGTTGCCACCTTCGCCGAGCAGGGTGTCATCGCCGGAGCGGCCGTAGAGCCGGTCGTTGCCGTCACCGGCGTAGACCTCGTCCCAGTCGGCGCCGGTGTCGACCATGTCGTCACCCGGACCGGCGTGGATCAGGTCGTTGCCGCCCTGGCTCCAGATCCGGTCGTTGCCGGCGTCCGCGGTCACCCGGTCGCCGCCGGTGCCGCCGTCGATGCTGTCGTCGCCCGCGCCACCGTAGATCCAGTCATAACCGGCCTGGCCGAGGATCCGGTCGTTGCCGTCGTCCCCGTGTGACGCGTCATTGCCGTCACCGGCGTCGATGAGGTCCGAGCCGGTGCCGCCGTGGACGGTGTCGTTGCCGTTAGAGCCGTAGAGGCGATCGGCGCCGCTGTCGCCGTACAACGTGTCGCCGGCGGTGTTGCCGTAGACGGTGTCGTTGCCGGATCCGGCATACACCGTGACCGCCAGGGCGGCGGCCCGGTCGGCCAGGACATCGTCGCGGTCACCCAGTGAGAGCACGACTCGAGTGGGATTCCGCGAGGTCCGGCAGCGGACCTTGGACTTGTTGACCTTCGTGCAGCCCTTGCCGGGCTGGATCGCGACCACGTCGTCGATCGTGACGGTGCGGCCGGAACGGGTGATCACGATCTTGTTGGTCTTGTTCGAGCCGGCCTTGAAGAGCACTCTGGTGCCGCTCACGGTGGCTACCCCGGCGGTGGCCGCCTGCGCGGGCGAGGCCAGCACCCCGATCGCCGCGATCGGGGTGAGAAAAGTGAGGCCGGCCGTGACGAGGCGGCGGGAACGGGACACAGTGGATCTCCTGGAGCCGGCAGGTGGAATTCCGTGATCATAAACGACGCGTCGGGACGGTGCCGTCCCGTTTCGATGGGAGGTGCTCAGGACCAGCGGACCTGAGGGGAGCGATAGAAATGGACACCGCGTCTGGTCCAGCGTTCGCCGTAGGCGCCGAGCCGGTCCCGGAAGGAGATCCAGTCGTGCGTCTCCCAGGGTGACCAGCCCAGCTCGGCGATCGCGGCGAGCCGCGGAAACGCCTGGAACTCCACGTCGCCGTAATCGCGCAGCGTCTCGGACCAGAGCGGCGCCTCGACGCCCAGCACCGCGCTCGCCGGCACGCCGCGCGCCCAGCCGCCCGGATCCCAGTCGTACGCGGTCCGCACCTCGATCGTCCCGGCCCAGTGCAGCCCACCGGGGGTCAGCAGGTCGTACTGCATGTCCAGGTAGGCCCGGTCGGCGGGGGAGAGGACCACCTTCGCCCCGGCCCCGGCGGCCGCCACGACCGCGGGCCGGTCCCGGGTGACCGCCCAGTACTGGATCACCGCGTCGGCCGCGGCCGGTGCGGCGGCGATCTCGTGCCATCCGTACGCCGTCTTGCCGTACTTGGCCACGAGCGGCAGCACCCGCTGCTCGAACGCGACGTAGTCGGCGTGCGGGGTGGACATCGCCTCGTCCCCGCCGAGGTGCAGGTAGGGGCCCGGGGTGAGCGCGGCCAGCTGCCGGATCACGTCCTCGGCGAACCGGTAGGTGATCTCCTTGCCGGTGCAGAGCGAGCTGTACCCGACCCGGATGTCGATCCGCGGCCGCGGCGCCACCCCGTCGCAGGTCAGTTCGGGGTACGCGACCTGCGCGGCGTTCACGTGCCCCGGCATGTCGATCTCCGGGACGATCGTCACGTACCGGTCGGCGGCGTACCGCACCAGGTCGCGGTACTGCTCCTGGGTCAGGAAACCGCCGCCGATGCCGCGCACGCCGGTGCCCGGGCCGCCGCCGACCGTGGTCAGCCGCGGCCAGCCGTCGATCGCGATCCGCCAGCCCTGGTCGTCGGCGAGGTGCAGGTGCAGGTAGTTGATTTTGAAGCGGCTGATCTCGTCGATGAAGCGCTTCACGTCGGCCGGCGGGTGGAAGTGCCGGGCCAGGTCGAGCATCGCGCCACGGTAGGCGTATCGCGGCCGGTCGCGGATCACGCCGGCCGGAATCGTCCAGTGCTCCTGGCGTACCGAAAGCGCCTCGACGGCCGGTGGAAGCAGCTGCCGCACCGTTTGCAGGCCCGCGAAGAGCCCGGCCGGGCGATTGGCGCGCAGCGCCACGCCCGTGGTGTCGATCTCCAGCTGATAGCCCTCGTCGCCGAACCAGGGGTCGGCCGTGGCGTTGAGCCGCAGCTCGATCGCGGCGGTCCCGATGGGCCGGACCGGCAGCGGAAATCCGGTGGCCGGGCGCAGCGTCGCGGCGAGCCGGTCCGCGACCGGCCGCGCGGCCCCGGCCGCGACGATCACGGTGCTTGCGGTGATCTCAAACGGCGCGGCCCGCGACGGTACGACCTGGGCCGGCACCGGGATCACGCTGCCCAGCGTCGTCGCGGGCGGCGGACGATGCCCGGCCGACCCGGTCAGCGCGGTCAGCAGCAGCGCCGCCACGACGATGAGCCCGGCCTTGGTCGGCCTCACTTCGCGAGGACGTGCTCGCAGCTGACGACGCCGATCCGGGACAGCCGACGCGACACGATGGTTCCTCCCCCGCGCATGCATGATCATCAAGCGCTTCGCGCATCATAAAACGCGACGGGGGCGTCTCATCGTCTCTCGTTGTGAAGGAACTGTGCAGATCAGCCCCCGGGCCGGTGGAGCAGACCGACCGCGATGGCGTGCACCGCGTCCAGGTCGGCCGGGTCGGTGAGGGTGGTCTTTCCTCCGGTGACGGTGTACCACTCCTCGGCGTCCTTGTACTGCACCCGCAGGGTCAGCTGATCGCCGGCCAGCTCGGTGCGCAGCGTCAGGTCGCCGGTCACGACGCCGACCTCGTCGGTCATCACGCCGCCCGGGCCCGGGACGATGTCGCTGGTCTTGCTCGGGCTGTCGGTCTTGGCCGCTTCGGTCGTGGGCGCTTCGGCGGCGACCGGTTCAGTGGTGGCCGGTTCGCTCTTGGCCGGTTCGCTCTTGGCCGGCTCGGTCGTGGCCGGCTCGGTCGTGGCCGGCTCGGTCTCGGTCATCGGCAGGTCTCCAGCATGTCGTTGAGGGCGTCCTTCTCCTTCTGGAGCACGGTCAGCTTGTAGTAGCTCTTCACCGCGATCCAGTCCTCGGCGTAATCGCACCAGGCGTCCTTGGCCGGCGGCTTCCAGGTCGACGGGTCCTGGTCGCCCTTCGACCGGTTCGAGGTGGCCGAGACCGCGAGCAGCTGCGGGCGGTCCAGGTCGTTGGCGAACGCCTCGCGCTGGGCGGTGGTCCACTTGTTCGCCCCGGAACGCCAGGCGTTGGCCAGCGGCACGGTGTGGTCGATGTCCACCTTGGTCGGTGCGTCCAGGGTCTTGCCGTCGTAGAAGCTGGTCCAGGTGCCGGCGACGACGTTGCACCCGGAGGTCTTGACCTTGCTGCCGTCCCGCTCCAGGACGGAGTCCCGGGTGTCGCAGTTCTTGCCGGTGCTCTTCCAGTGCGGGAACTTCTCCCGGCTGTACCCGGCCATCGTGCCGGACTTGGTGACGACGGTCAGTTTGTTCAGTTGTGCCTCGGCGCTGCCGGAGGTCTGCGAGTCCTTGGGCTTGGTCGTGGTGGGCGCGGTGCCGGGCGAGCCGGCGTCGACGGTCTCACAACCGGTCAGGAGGGTGGCGGCGAGCAGCAGGGGGAGCCAGTTACGTGGGGGCACCCGCTCAGCGTAAGGCCGTCCGTCGCGTGCCGCCTCCGCAGCGGCACGCGACGGAGTGAATCATCGAGCGCGGTTGATGGCGCTGGTCACGGCCTTGATCGAGGCGCTGACGATGTTGGCGTCGATGCCGACGCCCCAGAACGCGCGGTCGCCGACCTCGACCTCGACGTAGGCCGCGGCCTGCGCGTCGCCACCGGAGGTCAGCGCGTGCTCCTGGTAGTCCAGCACCCGCGCCTTGATCCCCAGCGGCTCGACGGCCTGGGTGAACGCGTCGATCGGGCCGTTGCCGACGCCGACCAGCGGGCGCCGCACTCCGCGGTGGAACACCTCGACGTCGATCTCCACCTTGCCGTCCACCGTGGCCGTGCTGTAGGACTCGACCTTGAACTTGGTGGCCAGCTGGTGCTCGACCAGGTACTCCCCGGCGAAGATGTCCCACATCGCCTGCGGGCCGACCTCGCCGCCCTCCTCGTCGGTGTGGTGCTGCACCACGCCGGAGAACTCGATCTGCAGCCGGCGCGGCAGGTCGAGCTTGTGCTCCTCCTTCATGATGTACGCCACGCCGCCCTTGCCGGACTGCGAGTTGACCCGGATGACCGCCTCGTAGGTGCGGCCCACGTCCTTCGGGTCGATCGGCAGGTAGGGGACGCCCCAGGTGAAGGAGTCGATGTCGACGCCGGCGGAGTCCGCGTCGGCCTGGAGCGCGGTGAAGCCCTTCTTGATCGCGTCCTGGTGCGAGCCGGAGAACGCGGTGTAGACCAGGTCGCCCGCGTACGGGTGCCGCTCGTGCACCGGCAGCTGGTTGCAGTACTCGACGGTGCGCTTGACCTCGTCGATGTTCGAGAAGTCCACCTGCGGGTCGATGCCCTGGGAGAACAGGTTCAGCCCCAGGGTGACCAGGTCGACGTTGCCGGTGCGCTCACCGTTGCCGAACAGGCAGCCCTCGATCCGGTCGGCGCCGGCCAGCAGGCCCAGCTCGGCGGCGGCCACCGCGGTGCCACGGTCGTTGTGCGGGTGCAGGCTCAGGATGACGCTGTCGCGGCGGGGCAGGTTGCGGTGCATCCACTCGATCGAGTCGGCGTACACGTTCGGCGTGGCCATCTCGACGGTGGCCGGCAGGTTGATGATCAGCGGGCGGGCCGGGGTTGGGTCGATCACGTCGATCACGGCGGAGCAGATCTCCAGCGCGTACTCCAGCTCGGTGCCCGTGTAGGACTCCGGCGAGTACTCGTAGAAGATCTCGGTGTCCGGGGTGTGGATCTCCGCGTACTTCTGGCAGAGCCGGGCGCCCTGCGTCGCGATGTCGGTGATCCCGTCCTTGTCCAGGCCGAAGACCACCCGGCGCTGGAGCACCGAGGTCGAGTTGTAGAAGTGCACGATGGCGCGCTTGGCGCCGCGGATCGACTCGAAGGTCCGGTCGATCAGGTGCTCCCGGCACTGCACCAGCACCTGGATGGTGACGTCGTCCGGGATCAGGTCCTGCTCGATCAGCTGGCGGACGAAGTCGAAGTCGGTCTGGCTGGCCGCCGGGAAGCCGACCTCGATCTCCTTGTAACCCATCTTCACCAGCAGCATGAACATCCGCCGCTTGCGCTCCGGGGACATCGGGTCGATCAGGGCCTGGTTGCCGTCCCGCAGGTCGACCGCGCACCAGCGCGGCGCTTTCTCGACGACCTGGGCGGGCCATCGCCGATCGGGCAGGGAGATCGAAAACTGCTTTTGGTACGACTCGTAGCGCTGGAACGGCATGGCGCTCGGACGCTGCGTCTCAAAGGGGTTGGACATGTGACTGCTCCTGTCGACAAGAAACCGAGCAGGCGGCGTGCATCAACTCCGCGACGAGGTGCCGGCCTGGGATGGGGCCTCGTCGCGGCAGCGAAGGAGGAGGTTCACCTGCCACATGTCGCCAACCACGTTACGTGATCAACTTCCGGGCGGCTAACCGAACGACCGGATCGTGGGAAAGCGCCGTCAGCGCGTGGGTGAGGGGACGGCCAGCGGATCGTTCCCGCCCTGGGACGCGGACATTCCCATCGCCTCGCCACCCACCTCCGGGCCGGGGAACTGCACGGTGTCCGGGGCGCCGACCTGCTTGACCAGCGTGATCGTGCCGAAGGTGACCCGGGCCGCGGTCAGCAGGCCGTCCGCGGCGTAGCAGTAGACGCCGATGTCGACCGGCGCCTCCAGCGAGGCCGAGGTCGAGTCGACCGAGTAGCACGCGCCGCCCTGCGCACCCTCCAGCGGCTTCACCGCGGCGACCGACAGCGCGGAGTCCCGGTCGGTGAAGACCGGCAGCCACTGCCGGAACAGTCGCTGCACCTGCGGGTCGTACTTGTGCGGGACCTTCTCGCCCTTCGCCGCCACGTGCACGCAGCCGGCGTTGATCGGGGCGCCGGTCATCGAGACCGAGCACTGATAGACGCCGTTCATGTTGTGCACGATCGAGACGTCCGCGCTGCCGCCCAGCGCGCCGTTCGCGATGTCCACCCGCCAGCTGCCGTCGTTGGCCACGGTGGCCACCACGCGGCGCGGGTTCCCGTCCTGGCCGGTGAAGGAGTAGAGCGCGGCATACCGCCGGTCCAGGGCGCCGGCGGCCAGGCCGGCGAGTTCGGTGCGGGCGTCCGGGCCGGCCGGGGTGGCCGGTGCGGCCGACGGGACGGTCGGCGCCGGGTCCGGTGCGTCGCCGCCGCACCCGGCCAGGCCGAGCGCGAGCAGGACGGTGAGCGCGGTCAGGCCGCGTCCGGATCCGGAGGGAAGGCGCACCGCGTCATTCTCGCCCCATACCGCCCGTAGCACCCGACACGCCGGTCGCCGCGGCCCGGCGTGTCGCGCCGGAACGGCCGGATTCTGGGATCGTCTGTCGAGGCCGCGGCCTCGCGCGGCTAGGGTGGTGGCGGATTGCCCTGAGAGGATTGGTTGGCCGTGGCTCTTGTCGTGCAGAAATACGGTGGCTCGTCGGTGGCGAACGCCGAGCGCATCAAGCGCGTGGCCGAGCGCATCGTGGCCGCCCGCAAGGCCGGCGACGACGTGGTCGTGGTCGTCTCCGCGATGGGCGACACCACCGACGAGCTGATGGACCTGGCCAACCAGGTGAGCCCGCTGCCGCCCGGCCGTGAGCTGGACATGCTGCTCACCTCCGGCGAGCGGATCTCGATGGCGCTGCTCGCCATGGCGATCCACAACCTGGGCTACGAGGCCCGGTCGTACACCGGCTCGCAGGCCGGCGTGCTGACGACCTCGACGCACGGCAAGGCCCGGATCATCGACGTCACCCCCGGCCGCCTGCGGACCGCGCTGGACGAGGGCGCCATCGCCATCGTCGCCGGCTTCCAGGGCGTGTCGCAGGACACCAAGGACATCACCACCCTCGGCCGCGGCGGCTCGGACACCACCGCGGTCGCCCTGGCGGCGGCGCTGCACGCCGACGTCTGCGAGATCTACACCGACGTGGACGGCGTGTTCACCGCCGACCCGCGGATCGTCCCGGACGCCCAGCACATCAAGAAGATCACCTACGAGGAGATGCTCGAGCTGGCCGCCGGCGGGGCGAAGGTGCTGATGTTGCGATGCGTGGAGTACGCGCGCCGGTTCAAGGTGCCGATCCACGTACGCTCTTCGTACTCGAACAAAGAAGGCACGCTCGTCACCGGCTCGATGGAGGACCCCGACGTGGAACAGGCACTGATCACCGGGGTCGCTCACGACCGCAGCGAAGCGAAGATCACGATCGTCGGCGTGCCCGACGAGCCCGGCGCGGCCGGCCGGATCTTCGAGACCGTCGCCCAGGCCGAGATCAACATCGACATGATCGTGCAGAACGTGTCGACCGAGGGCACCGGCCGCACCGACATCTCGTTCACCCTGCCCAAGGCGGACGGGCCGACCGCGATGGGTGCGCTCGACAAGATCAAGGACCAGATCAAGTTCAAGAGCCTGCTCTTCGACGACCACGTCGGCAAGGTGTCGCTGATCGGCGCCGGCATGCGCTCGCACCCGGGTGTCGCGGCCTCCTTCTTCGCCTGCATCGGTGAGGCCGGCGTCAACATCGAGATGATCTCCACCTCGGAGATCCGGGTGTCCGTGGTGTGCCGCGACACCGACCTGGACACCGCGGTCCGCGCCGTCCACGACCAGTTCGAGCTGGGTGGCTCGGAGGAGGCCGTCGTCTACGGCGGTACCGGCCGGTAAGCCGACCGATGGCGCGGCCCACCCTCGCCGTCGTCGGAGCCACCGGTTCCGTCGGGACCGTCATGCTCGACCTGCTCTCGTCCCGGCGCGACGTCTGGGGCGAGATCCGCTTGATCGCCTCGTCGCGCTCGGCGGGCAAGTCGCTGCTCTGCCGCGGGGAGACCCTGCCGGTGCGGGACCTGACCCCCGAGGCGTTCGACGGCGTCGACGTGGCGATGTTCGACGTGCCCGACGACGTGGCGACGCACTGGGTGCCGATCGCGGTGTCCCGGGGCGCCGTCGTGGTCGACAACTCCGCGGTCTTCCGGATGGATCCGGAGGTCCCGCTGGTGGTCCCCGAGGTCAACGACGAGGTGCTCGCCCACCGCCCGCGCGGCATCGTGTCCAGCGCCAACTGCACGGTCGCCGCGATGATCATGGCGGTCGCCCCGCTGCACTACGAGTACGGCCTCCGTGAGCTGGTGCTGGCCTCCTACCAGGCCGCTTCCGGGGTCGGCCAGGTCGGCGTGGACACCCTGCACGACCAGTTGACCAAGGTGGCCGGCGACCGGCTGCTCGGCTCCCGCCCGGGCAACGTGCGGCAGGCGGTCGGTGACGATCTCGGCCCGTTCCCGGCCCCGCTGGCGCTCAACGTGGTGCCCTGGTCCGGCGTCGCGGGCCCGCTCGGCTGGTCCTCCGAGGAGCTCAAGCTCCGCAACGAGAGCCGCAAGATTCTCGGCCTGCCGGTCCTCAAGGTCTCCGCGACCTGCGTCCGGGTCCCGGTGGTGACCGGCCACTCGGTCGCCGTGCACGCGGTCTTCGCCGCCGAGGTGACCGCGGACGGCGCCCGCCAGGTGCTGCGCAACGCGCCCGGCGTGATCCTGGTCGACGACCCGGAGGCCGGCGAGTTCCCGATGCCGATCGACGCGGTCGGCACCGACCCGTCCTGGGTCGGCCGGATCCGCCGCGCGATGGACGACCCGCGCGCCTTGGACTTCTTCGTCACCGGCGACAACATGCGCAAGGGCGCCGCCCTCAACACCGTCCAGACCGCCGAACTACTTGCCGCGGAGCTCAGTAAGTGACCACGATCCACCCCGGTTCCACCGCACTTTCCACCACCGCCTCGCCGGCCGGGCCGCGTTTCGACGCCGGGCCGCTGTTCGGCGAACCGGCGGGCATCGTCTTCGACGGGGTCGAGCGGTGGCTCTGGTGGGGGCCGGACCTGGACGGCGAGGACTGCGTGGCGGTCCGGGGCGGCCGGCTGCTGACCTTCGAGTCGGCGGCGGCGTGCGAGGCGATGTTCCCGGTACTGACCCTCAAGGCCCTGGCGCCGGCCGCACCCGCTCCCGCCATCTCCCACGCCGCGGCCTCCGGCGACGACGCCTGTGCCTGCGGTTCCGGCGACGCCGCTGCCTGCGGTTCCGGCGCCGGTCCCTGCGGTTCTGACGCCGGTCCCTGCGGTTCTGACGCCGCCGGTTGCGGCTGCGGCGATGCCGGTTGCGCGCCGGACTCCGACGTGGAGGACGACGGCCCGGTCGCGGCCGACTTGGGGCCGGCTCAGGATTGGGTACGCGGTAAGCGTCTCGCCGTCCCGGCCGAGAGCGCGCTGAACCTGTGGAACCTGGGCATCGACGTGGCCCGTTCGACGGGGCAGCCGTTCGTCCAGCGGGGCGGGCTGCGGGACACCTGTTACGACAAGCTGATGGCGAACCAGGTGCCCTGGGTGTACGGCCTCCAGGAGTACCAGCCGGTGTGGACGCCGCGCGAGCTTGCCGTGCTCCGGGAGACGCTCGCCCGCGCGGTGCACGTGCTGCGCTCCGCCCTCGCCTGACCCGGGTTGTGATCTCCGGAACCATCCACGGACAGTGAAGACATCCCATGTCCAGGGGCGTCAAGCGGCTTGGCCCGATCCCGCGTCCGCCCAGGGCGCTGAGGCCCAGCCGAGGAGTATCCGGCTGGCCCTGACGGCCCTATCCAGGAAAGAGATAGGGCGCTGAGGACCAGCCGGGAGAGTCCGGCTGGCCCCGGTAGCCCTATCCAGGAACGGGATAGGGCGCTGAGGACCAGCCGGGTTTTGATCTCCGGAACCACCCGCGGACAGTGAAGACATCCGATGCGCCAGGGGCGTCAAGCGGCTTGGCCCGATCCCACGTCAGCCCAGGGCGCTGAGGCCCAGCCGAGAAGTGCCCGGCTGGCCCTGACGGCCCTATTCAAGAAGGGGATAGGGCGCTGAGGACCAGCTGGGGTTTGATCTCCGGAACCATCCGCGGACAGTGAAGGGGCCGGCGATCGCCCTGGACGCGCCAGCGGCCAGATCGCCGGGCCCGGCCCGCGCGGGAGCATGCGATCCGCACCCGCGCGGACCCGCGTACCTGAAGATCTTGAATGTGATCTTCAAGCGCTGGGACGTGGCTGCCTGATCAGGAAGCTGCCGCGTCCAGATCCGCCCTGGTGAGCAGGGCACGCAGCGTGATGCCCGCGTCGGCGAGCGCCTGCGTCCCGCCCTCCTGGCGGTCGATCACGCAGAGCGCGTGGTCCACGTGCGCGCCCAGCTTGCGCAGCTCGCCGGTGGAGATGACCACCTGACCGCCGCTGGTGACCACGTCCTCGACGACCAGCACGCGGCGGCCGGCCACCTCGGCGCCCTCGGCGAGGCGGGCGGTGCCGTACTTCTTCGCCTCCTTGCGGACGAACGCGGTGGGCAGACCGGCGTGCCGGGCCAGCGCGGTGACCACGGCGATCCCGCCCATCTCGAGGCCGGCCAGCACCTCGGTGCCCTCCGGGATCAGCACGGCGAGCCGCTCGGCCAACTGGTCGAGCAGGACCGGGTCGGCCTCGAACTGGTACTTGTCGAAGTATTCGTTGGCGATGCGGCCGGAGCGCAGCGTGAACTCGCCGGTGAGGCGGCTCACGGTGCGGACCTGGCGGGCGAGGTCGATGGAGTCAGTCACAAGGTCCCAGCTTGTCAGGCGGTGGTTCGGCGATGTGCGGCCACCCCGGTCTCCGGCCGGATTGCTCGATGTCGCGACGCGCGGCTACGTGATCGTCACCCGTTGGCGTACTTGATCTCCGCAATACGGCATTCTATGTCTGTTTGGGGTAGTTTTCGCCTAATTAGCGGCTTGTGCCCGGAAGGAACATCGCTGTGACACCCTTCGCCATGCTCTTCCTGCTCGCCCTGGCCGGATCGACGTGCTTCGCGCTCGGTCGGGCCTTCGGCCGGGGGGAGCGGTACGAGCGCGGATATCGGGAGGGATTCCGCGACGGCGAGACCGGGTCACTGGCCCGCGCCACCCGGCTGATGCAGCTCGGCGACCGGCAGACGATCGCCCCGGTGGTCGAGACGATGCTGGGACCATACTGCGTGCCGCAGCAGATGTCCCCGCGTCCGGTCGGGCCGGCGGTGGCCGGGGTGCCGGTCCGCCCGCAGTTCGCGGTCTGAGCGGCCGCCCCTCCGGCGGCGCCGCTGTCCGTGACGTGAGCCGCCCTCTGTCAGCGGGCGTGCAGTCACCCCTGAATCCGTGATCGAACGGCTCTCCGGCCCGCTCAGCGCCCGCGGCGGGCCTTTCTGATCATCGGCGGTCACCCGCGTCAGCCGTGGGCGGCACAGCGAAAGGCCCGGCTTCCGTTTCCGGAAACCGGGCCTTTCGGCAAGCTGGTCGGGGTGGCGGGATTTGAACCCACGGCCTCTACGTCCCGAACGTAGCGCGCTACCAAACTGCGCCACACCCCGTTGCTGCGAGAAGAATACTAGCGGACCGGCGCGCAGGCTCGAAATCCGGGACCCCCTCGCAGTGTTTCCCCAGGTCAGCGCGGAATCAACGTGAGCACCGAGGCCTCCGGCCGGCAGGCGAAACGGATCGGTGCGGTCGGGTGGGTGCCCAATCCGGCCGAGACGTGCAGGAGGGCGTCCGAGCCGGGCCAGCGGTGCAGCCCCTTGGCCATCCGGGTCGGCAGGTCGCAGTTGGTGGTCAGCGCGCCGTAGCCCGGCACGCACACCTGCCCGCCGTGCGTGTGCCCGGCCAGCAGCAACTCGAAGCCGTCCGCCGCCATCGCGTCCAGCACCCGGGAGGCCGGCGTGTGGGTCACCCCGAGATGCAGGTCGACGCCGTCGCTGATCGGCCCGGCCACGGCGGCGTAATCGTCCCGCTCGACGTGCGGGTCGTCCACCCCGGCCAGCTCGATCGAGCGGCCGCCGGCCTTGAGGACGGTGCGGGCGTTGTTCAGATCGGCCCAGCCGGAGTCGGTGAACGCGGCGCGCAGGTCCTCGGCGGGCAGGTCGGCGCCCTGCACGTACTCCCGGTCGGGCAGCAGATATTGCAGCGGGTTCTTCCAGACCGGGCCGCGGTAGTCGTTGGAGCCGAAGACGAACGCGCCGGGCAGGTCGAGCAGCGGCTCCAGCGCGCGCAGCACGCCGGGTACGGCGTCCGGCGAGGCCATGTTGTCGCCGGTGACGATCACCAGGTCCGGGTCGGTGCCGATCAGCCCGGCCACCCACTCCTGCTTGCGGCGCTGGTCCGGCATCATGTGCAGATCGGACAGATGCAGGATGCGCAACGGCTCCGCGTCCGGGTCCAGCACCGGCACGTCGAAGCGGCGGAGGGTGAACATGTTCCGCTCGATGAGCGAGGCATAGGCGAACGTGGCGCCGCCCACGGCGGCCAGCGCGGCGGCGGCGGAAATAAGGGAGCGCTTACGCATGACGGCAAGGGTAGTTTCTCCGTCCATGGGAACGCTGAAAGACCGCCTGAACGATGACCTGCACGCCGCGATGAAGGCCCGGGACGAGCTGACCACCTCCACGCTGCGCCTGGCGCTGGCCGCGGTGCGCACCGCCGAGACCACCGGCGACGAGGAGCGGGACTTCTCCGACGACGAGGTGCTGGCGGTGCTGACCAAGGAGGCGAAGAAGCGGCGGGACGCGGCGGCCGCGTTCGCCGGGGCGGGCCGGGACGCGCAGGCGGCGAAGGAAACTGCCGAGGGCGAGGTTCTCGACCGCTACCTGCCGAAACAGCTCACCGACGCGGAGATCGCCGAGATCGTCGCTCAGGCGCTGGCGGCCGGCGGGTTCACCGGCAAGGCGCAGATGGGCCCGGCCATGAAGGCGGCCCAGGCGGCCGTGGCGGGCCGGGCCGAGGGTGGCCGGGTGGCCGCCGAGGTGCGCCGCCAGCTGGGCTGAGGCCCCGGATACGAAGAACGGGCGGGAGAGGTGCTCTCCCGCCCGCTTCGTTTTCCGGCTGACTATCGTCGGCCGGGCTTGGGTTTCTTCGTCTCCGTCGTGCCCGGCTGCGGTTGCTTCTTGCCGAGGCTGACCTGGATCTCGACGGCGCCGCCCTTGACGGTCCGGGAGACCGCGGTGCCGGCGGCGGTGCCCTCCGGGCAGTCCGACTCGACCTTGCCGCCGATCACCGGCTCGAAGCCGGCGCCGGAGATGCGGTCCTCGGCGGCGGAGAGCGAGCTGCACGTCACGTCCGGGACGTTGCGCAGGTCACCGATCGAGATCTTGTCGTTCGACGTGGTCTTGAACTGGACCTTGGGCTTGCCCTTCATGTAGTCGTGCAGGGTCCACTGCACGGCCTTGTTGACCGGGAAGTGGTCCATGTGGTCGCTGTGGTCCTGCCAGTCCGGGTTGACCAGGTAACCGGCGATCACCAGTTTCGTGGTGCCGGCGATCAGCGAGGCGGTCCGGCTGGCGTCGGTGGTACCGGTCTTGCCGAACACCGGGTGGTCGACGATGCCGTGGGTGTCCCCGGCGGTGGCGTGGCCGCCGCAGCTGCCCATCTGCGCCGAGTCACCGAGCGGGCAGCGGGTCGCGTCCAGCGCCGCCCGGGCCACGTCCTTGGTGGTGGCCTGGATGCAGTGCGGCTTGCCGACGTCGATCTTCTCGCCGTCCTTGGTGGTGATCTGCTCGATCGGGGTCGGCTCGCAGTACTTGCCGTCACCGGCCAGCGTCGCGTACGCGTTCGCCATGTCCAGCGGGGTGGACTGCATGACGCCCAGGGTGAACGCGCCCCAGCCGGCCGCCTGGTCCTCGTCGTTGGCCCGGTCCGCGTCCTCCTTCTCGCGGAACTGGACGCCGAACCGCTTGGCCACGGCCACCACGTTCTGCGCGCCGACCTTCTCCTCGAGCGGGACGAAGTAGGTGTTCACCGAGGCGCCGAAGCCGGTCCACATGTTGAAGACGCCGGCCTCCTTCTTGCTGGCGTTGCTCGGGCACCAGTCGTCCGAGCCGGGGCAGGACGACGGCGTGCCGTAACCGGCCTTGTACTTCGAGTGATACGTCGGCTTGGTGTTGATCGGGAAGCTCAGCGGCAGGCCCGACTCCAGGGCGGCGACCATGGTGAACATCTTGAACACCGAGCCGGCCTGGTAGCCCTTGATGTCCCCGCCACCGGTGAGCAGCGGGTTGGTGGTCTTCGGGTACGACCCGCGGATCTTCTTCTTCGCCTTCCTCGGGTCCGAGGAGATCTTGTTGGTCGGGTGATCCGGGTCGTCCAGCGCGTACTTCCGGTTGGCGGCGAGCACCCGGACCTTGCCGGTGCCCGGCTCGATGCCGGCCAGCAGCAGCGCGTTACGGCTGTTGTCCGAGGTCTGGTCGAGGATCCGCGACCGGGCCGCGGCCTGGCCGGGCAGGTCGAGCGTGGTGATCACCTTGTAGCCGCCGCTCTTCAGCCGCCGCTCCCGGTCGTACGTCGTCGCGCCGAACGCCTCCTGGCTCATCCACCAGCGGTAGAAGTAGTCGCAGAAGAAGCCCCAGCTGTTCTTCGACACCGAGACGCAGCCGTTGCCGATCGGCTTGACCTTGGTCGGGATCGCCACCTTGATGGCCTTGTCGGCATCCGCCTGGGTGATCGCGTTCATCGCGACCATGCCCGGGATGATGTAGTTGTTGCGCCGGGCCAGGATCTGCTCGTGACCGGTCTTGGTGGTCGGGTTGAAGCTGGTCGGGGCCTTGACCATGCCGGCGAGCATGGCCGACTCGGCGATGCTCAGGTCCTTCGGCTTCTTGTTGAAGTAGACCTGGCTGGCCGCGTAGACGCCGTACGCCTGGTTGCCGAAGGGCGCGATGTTCAGGTAGCGCTCGAGGATCTGCTCCTTGGAGAGCTGCTTCTCGACCTGGAGCGCGTACTTCATCTCGGTGATCTTGCGCTTCGGGGTGTCCTTGGTGGCGTTGATCACCTCTCGCGGGTTGGTCGCCGAATAGGCCAGCGACATCCGCACGTACTGCATCGTCAGGGTCGAGGCGCCCTGCTGGGGGCCGCCCTGGTTGTTGCTCACGAAGGCACGCGCCACGCCCTTGAGGTCGACGCCGTTGTGCTCGTAGAACTTGCGGTCCTCGGCAGCGATGATCGCCTTCTGCATGAAGGGCGAGATGTCCTTGAGCGGGACGTCGCTGCGGAACTCGTCGTAGAACGTCGACAGCGGGGTCCGCCCGTCAGCGGCGAAGACCCGGGTGAGCTGCGGCGAACTGAAGTCTTTGAGCTCACTGGGCAGATTCGCGAACGTCTCGCCACCGGCCTTTGCCGCGAGACCGGACATCGCCGCCGCGGGGAAGGCGGCCGCGGCCACCACGACACCGGCCAGCAGGCCACAAACGAGCAGCGATGTCGCGTTCGTGAATATGTTGTGATCGCGTCTGCGCATCCAGGAGGTCACCCGAGGCAGGATACGCGAACGACGCACGCGACCGCCCGTCGAGAAGGCCGTCCTGGTCCGTTCCAGGGTGACTTGTCACCCGGGTCGGCGGGGTGATTTCCCACATCTGCACCAAAGATACCCCCGTTCGGCCACGCTTCCCCGGCCGCTTTGCCCGGAACTACCGGGCTATACGTATTTGAGGGACAACGTTGCGTAATCACCCAACTACAGAGCATGATGGTCCGGCGAGACATCTCGCATGACGTCTGCGCGGCAATGGGGGACATGGGCTGCCGCACCGACGTCCGGGGGTGAAAAGCAAGGGGGGACGTTTACCAATGGGGATGATCAGCGACTGGCCCAGCATGGCGGCGTGTCAGAGTGGCGACCCTGACGCGTTGTTCGTGCAGGGCGCCGAGCAGAACGTGGCGAAAAGGATCTGCCGCAGCTGCCCGGTCCGCTACGAATGCCTCGCGGATGCTCTGGACAACCGGATCGAGTTCGGCGTCTGGGGAGGCATGACGGAACGGGAGCGGCGGGCACTGCTGCGTCGCCACCCGCACGTGGCGAGCTGGCGGAAGATGTTCGAAGCCGCTCTGAAGGAGAAGGGCGCCGACAAGGTGCTGGTCTCCACCCGCTGATCAGGCGAGCAACGCGCCGATCGTTCGCAGCCCGTCGACGTCGTGGACGTCGGCGGGCTGTGCTGCGACCGAGGTCGTCGGCACCTGCGGGAACGCCTCGGTGAAACCGGCCGCGACCCGGATCTCCCGCTCGGCCTGCCGCAGCAGCCCGGCGTGGATCCGCAGCACGTCGGCGGTGATCGGCTGGTCGCCGGCCGCGTCCAGGCGCTCGGCCGCCGCCAGGCTCTCCTCGGCGGACAGGCCGGCCGGCTCGCTCTCGTGCATCCGGTTCAGCACCAGGCCGCTCAGCGGCATCCGCTCGGTCACCAGCCGCTCGGCGAAATAGGCGGCCTCCCGGATCGCGTCCTTCTCCGGGGCGGCGACCAGCAGGAACGCGGTCTGCGGGTCCTGCAGGATCCGGTACGTCTGATCGGCGCGCTGCCGGAAACCGCCGAACATCGAGTCCAGCGCCGCGACGAAGCCGGACAGGTCGGTGAGCAGCTGCGCGCCGAGGATTTTCTGCACCGCCCGGGAGAACAGCCCGAACGACGCGGTGACCAGGCTGAACATGCTCTTGCCGCCGGCCCGCGCCGGGGCCAGCAGCATCCGCAGCATCCGGCCGTCGAGGAATCGGGAGAGCCGGGCCGGGGCGTCCAGGAAGTCGAGCGCGGAACGCGACGGCGGGGTGTCCACGATGATCAGGTCCCACTGGTCGCCGGCCCGCAGCTGGCCCAGCTTCTCCATCGCCATGTACTCCTGGGTGCCGGCGAAGGTCGAGCTCATGGCCTGGTAGAACGGGTTCGCGAAGATCTCCGCGGCGCGTTTCGGCGTGGTGTGCTGCTCGACCACCTCGTCGAAGGTGCGCTTCATGTCCAGCATCATGGCGTGCAGCTCGCCGCCGGACGTGCCGGCGTCGATGCCCTTGACCTGGCGCGGGGTGTTGTCCAGCTCGGTGAGGCCCATCGACTGGGCCAGCCGGCGGGCCGGGTCGATGGTCAGCACCACCGTGCGACGGCCGTGCACCTCGGCGGCCCGCAACCCGAGCGCGGCGGCGGTGGTGGTCTTGCCGACCCCGCCGGAGCCGCAGCACACCACGATCCGGATGGCCGGGTCGGCCAGCAGACCGTCGATGTCGAGCCGTGGAGCGGTCACATCAACCACTACTCCAGAGTAAGGGGACTTGATCGGACGTGGGGTGATCAAACACTCATCAGACGACTGGCGAGGACATCCAACCCAGCCCGGTCCATACCGTCGGGCAACTGCGGCAGCTCGACCATCGGGCGGCCCCGCTCGGTCAGGTCGTGCCGCAGCGACTCCTCCAGCTCGCGCCGGGTCAGGTGCGCCTGCGCCTCGGCGGCCAGCCGGCCGACGGTGGCCGGCGCGGCGGGCAGGCCGGCCGCGACCAGGCCCCGCTTGATCTCCGCCTTGGTCACCTTGCCGCCGGCCAGCAGCGGCGGCCGGGCGCCGTTCAGGATGATCCGGCCGACCGGGATGCCCAGCTCGCGCAGCTCGTCGATCGCGTCGAGCGTCTCCTGCACCGGCATCTCCTCGAGCAGGGTGACCACGTGCACCGTGGTCATCGGCGAGCGCAGCAGCGAGGACACCCCGTCGCTCTGGGTCTTGATCGGGCCCATCTTGGCCAGCTTGGCGGTCTCCGCCGTCACGTTCAGGAAGCGGCCGATCCGGCCGGTGGGCGGGGCGTCCAGGATCACCGCGTCGTAGGTCCGGCGGCCGTCCGACGAGCGGGTGGTGGCCTCCTTGACCTTGCCGGTGAGCAGCACGTCGCGCAGGCCCGGCGCGATCGTGGTGGCGAAGTCGATGGCGCCGACCTTGCGCAGCATCCGGCCGGCGGCGCCGAGCTTGTAGAACATGTCCAGGTATTCGAGGAGGGCCTCCTCGGGGTCGACCGGCAGGGCGCGGACCTCGCCGCCCCCGGTGGTCGTGGTGATCCGGCGCTCCGAATACGGCAGCGGGTCGAC
This sequence comes from Actinoplanes ianthinogenes, assembly GCF_018324205.1. NCBI lineage: Bacteria > Bacillati > Actinomycetota > Actinomycetes > Micromonosporales > Micromonosporaceae > Actinoplanes > Actinoplanes ianthinogenes. Next base: position 4,373,650 of record NZ_AP023356.1, on the reverse strand, counting down.
GCCGAACAGCTGGGCGATGCCCTGCCGGCCCTCCACCTCGACCAGCAGCGTGCGGCGGCCACCGGCGGCCAGGCCCAGCGCGAGAGCGGCCGCGACGCTCGTCTTACCGGTGCCGCCCTTACCGGTCACGATGTGCAATCGCTCCGGCCAGTTGCCGTGATGCTCGCCCATGTCTCCCACGTTACGGCTTTTGGAAAAACGGTTGGTCAGCCGGAGACTTCGCAGACCAGCCAGCCGCTCTTGCGCACCACGGTGAACTGGAGATCCTGCGCGGCCGCCTTCTCGTCCTCGGTGGACATCACCACCCGCACGCCGACCTCGGCCTCACCCTCGTCGCTGCTGGTCACTGCCGGGTCGTCCCAGCGGAACACGGCGCCCTCGTAGCCGTCGGCGTAGCTGCGGATCTGCTGCACCCGGTCGGTGAGGCGGGTCTCGTCCCGAGACTTGCGGCACACCAGGTCCTCGGCGGCGCCGGCGTCCTGCTGGGTGTAGACCGCGGTGAGGAACCGGTTTACCGCGGTGGCCGGGTCCGGCGAGCCGGGGTTGTCGGCGTCCCGGTACAGCAAGTACGCCGAGACCGCGCCGCCGCCGCAGAGCGCCAGGGTGGCGGCCAGCGCCAGCGAGACGAAGAGCGAGGAGCGGCGCGAGGCGGCCGCCCCGAGGCGCCGCGGCACCTGCCAGGACTCGGTGTCGCCCGGCCGGCTGACCCAGATCGGCTCCGGCTCGGGCGGCTGCACCTCGGCCGGCGGGGAGTGCTCCCACGCCAGGTGCTCGGGCGGCGGGTACTGCCACTCGCCGGGCCGTTCGTGCTGGGCGTGCCACGGGCCGTGGGCCGGCGGCTGATGCCAGCCGGCGGCCGGCACCACGGGGTGCTCCATGGTCAGATCGTGGGCGAGCGTCTCGTCGGGCGAGGCGTGCCGCCCGCGGTGCGGCGGCTCGGGCACCGGGATCGGCTCGGCCGGCGGGATCGGGGTCGGCGGCTCGGGATCGGGCGACGGCGGTGGCTCCGGATGGCCCGGCTCACCGTCCCGCGGTAGCTGCATCACGTCACCCTCCGCGATGGCTTGTGCGCTGTACGTGCTTTTCCGGCTCAGCCTAGCCAACCGTCAGGAACGAAGAGCCCTAAGCTGTGCCGGTACCCGACTAAGGAGTGTCCGAGCCATGCAGAAGTGGGAGTACGTGACCGTGCCCCTGCTGGTACACGCGACCAAGCAGATCCTCGACAACTGGGGCGAGGAAGGCTGGGAGCTGGTCCAGGTAGTGCCGGGTCCCAACCCCGAGCAGTTGGTCGCCTACATGAAGCGGCCGAAGTCGTGACCACGCCGGTCGCCGGGGAGGGCGGCGTCGACGCGTACGCGAAACTGGCCGAGCTGGGCCTGACCCTGCCGACCGTGGTGCCGCCGCTGGCGTCCTACGTGCCGGCCGTGCAGTCCGGCAACTATGTCTACGTCTCCGGCCAGCTGCCGATCGTCGACGGGAAGCTGCTGCGCACCGGCAAGGTCGGCGACGACGTGACCGCCGAGGAGGCCGCCGAGCTGGCCAAGATCTGCGCGCTGAACGCGCTGGCCGCGATCGAGGGCCTGGTCGGGCTGGGCCGGCTCGTGAAGATCGTCAAGGTGGGCGGCTTCGTGGCGTCCGCGCCGGGCTTCACCGGTCAGCCGGCCGTGATCAACGGCGCGTCCAACCTCTTCGGCGACGTGCTCGGCGAGCAGGGGCGGCACGCCCGCAGCGCGGTCGGGGTGGCCGAGTTGCCGCTGGGCGCGCCGGTCGAGGTCGACGTGATCGCCGAAGTGCAGTGAGGTTGGCCGGGTTCGGCCGGGTTTGATCACCCAAGGTGACCGGAACGGACATCGTGTCTCGGCTCACCATGGAATCGCGACGTACGATTCTCGGCATGGGGGGTGCTGAGCCCGCGTCGGCCACGGGAAATCCGTCCGTCGACCGGCTGCCGGGTTGGGTGTCGCTGCTACGTGCTCCCAACCCGGGCCCGATGACGCTCGACGGCACGAACACGTGGATCTTGCGGGCGCCCGGCGCGGCGTTCGGGACGGTGATCGATCCCGGACCGCTGGACGAGGAGCACCTGCTCCGGATCGCCGAGCGCGGGCCGTTCCAGTTCATCCTGATCACGCACGGTCATCACGATCACGTCGAGGGCGCCGAGCGGCTCTCCGAGCTGCTCGGCGGCACCGCGATCCTGGCCGCCGACCCGGCTCACTGCCTGCACGGTGAGCCGTTGGACCCCAACGAGAGCCTCGGTGGGAACGGGTTGGAAATACACGTCCTGGACACTCCGGGGCACACCAGGGATTCGGTGTGCTTTCTCGTCGAGTGTGAGGGCGAGCGCGTGATGTTCACCGGTGACACGATTCTGGGCCGCGGGACCACGGTGGTGGCCGCGCCGGACGGGGACCTGAGTTCCTACCTGGCTAGTCTCGAGGTGCTCCGGGCGTACGAAAATGTCCTGATGCTGCCCGGCCACGGACCGGCCCGGCACGACACCGCGGCCCTCGCCGGGGAATATCTGAGTCACCGGATGGAGCGGCTCGCGCAGGTCAGGGCCGCGATGGCGGCCGGCGCGCGGACACCGGAGGCGGTGGTCGACGTGGTCTACCCGGACATCGATCCGCGGGTGCGGTTCGCCGCGGAGTGGTCGGCGGCCGCCCAGATCGATCATCTGGAACGGGAATCAGCGGCGGGGGCCGACGGTTTGGACCGGCTGTGACCTGCCCCGTGTGCGGAACCGTCGCCGTTCCCGGTGCGCGCTTCTGCCACCACTGCGGCTCGGCCCTGCCGGCCGCCGCCGCGCTGCCCGCCGCCGAGCGGCGGATCGTCACCGTGCTCTTCGGCGACCTCTCCGACTTCACCTCCTGGTCCGAGGACCTCGACCCGGAGCGGGTCGGCGCGGTCACCGACCGGGTGCTCGCGGCGCTGGCCGGCGCGGTCAAGACGTTCGGCGGGCACGTCGACAAGCTGACCGGTGACGGGATCATGGCGGTCTTCGGCGCGCCGGTGGCGCACGAGGACGACGCCGAGCGGGCGGTCCGGGCGGCGCTGAGCATGCAGCGTGCGGTCCGCCGGGTGCTCGACGACGAGCGCGGCGGCGGCGCACCGCTCGGCCTGCGGGTCGGGCTGAACACCGGTGAGGTGGTCGCCGGCATGCAGGCCGGCATCGAATACACCGTCATCGGGGACACCGTGAACACCGCCGCCCGGCTGGCCGACGCCGCCGCGGTCGGCACGGTCTACGCCGGGGAGCGGACCAGTAACGGCACCCGGCACGTCGCCTCCTGGCGGCAGCTGCGCCCGCTGCGGCTCAAGGGCAAACGTGAGCCGGTCCCGACCTACGAGCTGCTCGGCCTGCACGATGCTCCGGGCACCCGGTCCGGCCTGGGCGACGAGGCGCCGTTCGTGGGCCGGGAGGCCGAGCTGGGCCGGGTCTCCGGGCGGCTGGCCGAGGCGATCGACTCGGGCACGCCCCGGGTGCTGGTGATGACCGCGGAGGCCGGGATCGGCAAGTCCCGCTTCGCCGGCGAGGTGAAACGGCTGGCCGCGGGTTATCAGGCGGGCGGCGCCCGGGTGCTGCGGGTGCGCTGCCGCGCGTTCGGCGAGCGGCGCCGCTACGCGCCCCTGGCCGACCTGGTCCGCAAGGCCGCCGGCCTGCCCAAGGACGTGGTCACCACGGTCGGCCGCACGGTCGTCGAGGAGCGGCTGCGCAAGGTCGGCCAGCGGCTCGGCGTCGTGCTGGACACCGACCGGCTGCTGGTCCTGCTCGGTTACGGGGAGACCCCGGTCAACCCGGGTGGCCCGGCCGCGCCCGCCGACTGGCCGCCGAGCGCCAAGCGGGTGGACGCCGAGGCGATCTCGGTCGCCGTCGCCGACCTGCTGAACGCGATGGCCACCACCGCCCCGCTGATGGTGATCGTCGACGACCTGCACGACGCCACCGCCACCACGGTCGACGCGCTGGGCAGCACGCTGTCGAGCCTGGAGGGCCCGGTGGTGGTGCTGCTGCTCGGCCGGCCGGAGCTGGTGCGTACCGCCGGGGCGCTGACCCATCTCGCCGACGCCGAGGTGCACACCCTGCCGCCGTTGCGCGGGGCGGACGCGGCGCGACTGCTCACGTCGTACTTGAACGGCGGGAAACTGCCGCAGCCGGACATCGACCGGCTGCTCGCCACCGCCCAGGGCAACCCGTTCTACCTGGCCGAGATGGTCACCCTGCTGATGGAGCGGGGCGCGCTGACCCCGGCGGTGGGCGCCAACGCGGCCGGCAAGTGGCAGCTCGCGGCCGGTTCGCTGGGCCGCCAGCTGCTCTCCCGTGACCTGGCCGCGGTGCTCGCCGCGCGTATCGACGCGCTCTCCGCCGAGCCGCGCGCGGTGCTGCGGGACGCCTCGGTGGCCGGCACCACGGTGCCCAGCGGGGTGCTCGAGGCGCTGCACGAGCGCCGTCCGCTGGCCGAGGCGCCGGGCGACGCCGACCCGGCCGCCGAGCTCGAACGCGCCGTCGACGAGCTGCTGCAACGCCGCATGATCCACCGCAGCCGGGGCGGTTTCCAGTTCACCACCCCGCTGATGCGGGAGGCGGCCTATGCCGGGATCGGCAAGGCCGACCTGGCCGAGCGGCACGCCTACCTGGCGACCTGGGCGGCCCCGGAGACGGTCAGCAGATATCCGGACGGCGCCACCCGGTTGAGCCTGACCGACAACGATCGGGACGCCTTCGTGGCCGCCCACGCCGAGGCGGCGATCGAGCTGGCCGACGCGGTCCGGCTGCGCCCCGACGCCGCGGTCCGCGAGGTGGCCGGGCTCGCCGTGGCCGCGCTCGGCCGGATGGCCCGGCGCGCGCTGGCCAACATCGAGCCGGCCGCCGCCATCGAGTACGCCGAGCGGGCCACCGTGCTGGCCGGCGGCGAGCTGCCGCTGCCCGATCAGCTGGTGCTGGCCCGGGCGCTGCTGCGGCTGGGGCGGGCCGAGGAGGCGCTGGCGTACGGCCAGAAGATCACCGATCGAGCCGTCGACGACCCGGTGTGCCGGGCCGAGGCGATGATCGTGTCCGGCCGGGCCTACGAGGCGCTCGGCGACGGCAGCCGCGCGGTGGCCGCCTGGCAGGAGGCCCTGGAGGTGGCCACCGAGGCGCAGCTGCTGCCGGAGCGGGCGAACGCGATGCGCCGGCTCGGCATGGCCGACTTCCTGAACGGCAAGCTGAGCCAGGCGAGCAGCCGGTTCGCCGCGGCGTACCAGGTGACGCTGGCCGCCGGCGACCGGCACGGCCAGGCCTGGGCCTTGCAGAATCTCGCCTGGGTGACCACCACCCGGGGCGACTTCGCCGGCACCGACGCGGTGCTGGGGCGGGCCGCGCGGCTCTTCGCCGAGCTCGGCGACCCGGTCGGGCGGTCCTGGCTGCGCGGCACCACGGCGTTCGCCCGGCTGCTGGCCGGCCGATTGCAGGAGGCGCGCCGGCTGGCCCGGATCTTCCTGCCGTTCGGTGACCGGGTCGGTGAGGGCTGGGCGGTCGGGACGCTGCGGGTGGTGGAGGCGTACGCCGCGGCCGAGCTGGGCGACCTGGGCGCGGCCGACAGCCAGGCGCGGCGGGCATATCGCGAGTTCCAGGAGGTCGCCGACGACTGGGGCTGCGGGCTCGCCATGGTGGTGCGCGGCGCGATCGCCCGCGGGCTGGGCGAGTTCGACCACGCCGCCGACCTGCTCGGCGACGCGCTCTGGTTCGCCGACAAGACCGGGCACCCGTTGCTGCTCGGGATGGCCGGCACGCTGCACGGGTTCGTCGCGTTGCAGCGGGGTGACCTGGCCACCGCCGAGGCCGACGCCCGGCGGGTGATGACCGCGGTCGAGCCGCACAACGCGCTGGCCCCGGCCCAGGTCGGGCCGCGGGTGCTGCTCGCCGAGGCGCGGACCCGGGCGGGCGACGCGAGCACCGCGATCGGGCTGCTGGCGCCGATCGCGAGTGACACCTCGTCGCCGTCGCTGCTGTTCTCCCGGCGGCACGCGCTGGCGTCGTACGCGTCGGCCCTGCTCGCCGAGGGCCGGGTGGAGTCCGCGCTGACCTGGATCGAGCGGGCCCGCGACGTGCCGGCCGAGGACGTGCGCAGCGGGGTGGTCGCGGCCATGGTCCGGGCCCGGGTGCTGGCCGCCGCGGACCGGTGCGTGGAGGCCCGGGTGGCGGCCGAGGAGGCGGTGCGATTGGCGCACTCGACCGAGCAGGCGAGCGAGCGGACCGCCGCCGAGGAACTGCGCGACACCCTGGCGATCACCGGGGTCGAACCGGCTCCGGCGGAAACTGTCGCCTACGCGTCTGACGTGCCGGGATGATCTTCCCGATGCCTGGCGTATTTTCTAAGCCGTGACGGAGACACCGCCTGGCGCCCTGCCCGTGCCCTACGTCCCGGGCATGTCCGGCTTGTCGGTCATGGCCCGTGGTGGCTATGCCACCGTTTACCGGGCCACCCAGGACTCCGTCGGGCGCGAGGTCGCCATCAAGATGGAGAACCGGACCCTTGACAATGCCCGTGACCAGGCCCGATTCCTGCGGGAGGCGCGGGCCGCGGGGCGGATGTCGTCGCATCCGCACGTCGTCGACCTGTTCGACGTGGGTGTCACGGTCGACCAGCACCCTTACCTGATCATGGAGCTCTGCGACGGCTCCTACCTCGACCGGATGCGGGTCAAGCCGCTCAGCCCGGCCGAGACCCGGGACGTCGGCGTCAAGATCGCCGACGCGCTGGTGCACACCCACGCCAACGGCGTGCTTCACCGCGACGTGAAACCGGCCAACATCCTGTACTCGCAGTTCAACCAGGCGGTGCTGGCCGACTTCGGCCTGGCCGTGCTGGGCGAGATGCGCGACTCGTCGGTCACGCTCGAGGTGCTGACCCCGGCCTACGCGCCACCGGAGATGTTCCGGCACGAGAGCCCGTCCAGCGCCGCCGACGTCTACTCGCTCTGCGCCACGCTCTACGCGATCATGTATGGTCGCCCGCCCCGCTGGCAGACCGACCGCAGCCCCAGCCTGATCACCCTGATGAACCTGTTCGACGAGCCGATCCCGGACCTGCCCGGCGTCCCGCGCTCGCTCACCGAGGTGCTGCGCCGCGGCATGCACAGCGACCCACGCGGCCGCCCCTCCGCTCAGGAGCTGCACCACCAGCTCACCAACCTGCACCTGGACCCGAACGCGCCGGCCCCGTCCCCGACGGTCTACCGCTCCTCGTCGACGTACCTGCCGCCGCGGCCACGCCCGATCGCCCCCACGACACCGACCCAGAACGACGAGACGCCGACGGTCCACACCCGCAAGACCGGCTTCTTCGCGAAATGGTTCAGCCGGTGATCCCCGGACCGCCTTCGGTCGCCTCTCCGCAACCCCATTTTTGTACGCATTAGCGCGGTCCTCAGAAGCAACAGCCCCGTCCCGAGTCCGCATCACGCGGACTCCGAGCTGTGGTCAGAGTCCGCCCCGCGCGTCGCGGTCCGCTTCTGCGCGCGTCGCGAGACCGACGGCACTCCCGGCACGCTGAACGCGCGTCGCGGTCCGCTTCGCATGCCGCGCGAGGCCCGCCGCAGGCCCAGACCCTGCCGCGACACACCGCCCGCGGCTGGTCCCCACCGCCCTATCCCGAGTCCGGATAGGGCCGTCAGGTCCAGCCGGGTTCTGTCGGGCTGGTCCCTGTGGCCCTATTCCGAGCCCGGATAGGGCCGTCAGGTCCAGCCCGGTGTTTCGAGTTGGGTTGTCCCGGGTTTGGGCCTGGCCGCAGTGCCGACTCCGGCTGGGGCTCAGCGCCCTATCCCGGGTTCGGATAGGGCCGTCAGGTCCAGCCGGGTTCTGTCGGGCTGGTCGCCACGGCCCTATTCCGAGCCTGGTTAGGGCCGTGAGGTCCAGCCCGGTGTTTCGAGTTGGGCTGTCCCGGGTTGGGGCCTCACCGCAGTGCCCAGCCGAGCCGACTCCGGCTGGGGTTCAGCGTCCTATCGCGGGCTCGGTTAGGGCCGTGAGGTCCAGCCCGGTGTTTCGAGCTGGGCTGCCCCGGGTTTGGACTGACCGCAGTGCCGACTCCGGCTGGGGCTCAGCGCCCTATCGCGGGCTCGGATAGGGCCGTGAGGTCCAGCCGGGTTCTGTCGGGCTGGTCCCTACGGCCCTATTCCGAACCCGGATAGGGCCGTGAGGTCCAGCCCGGGGACACGCCACCACGGTGTCCGGCTGGGGGCGGCACGGGGTCTCCGGGAGCGGGCCGGGGCCGGGAGGCGCGGATCGGTCTGGGGTGGCGGCGGTCTCGCGGACTGGGTGGAGCGGACCGTGACGCGCTGACAGCGTGCCGGGAGTGGCAGCGGCCTCGCGGCGCGCGTGAAGCGGACCAAGGATCGCGGAGCGGTCCGGACCACAGCTCGGGCGCCGCGTTGTGGCGACTCGGGGGAGGGCTGTTGCTTCTGGGGACGGGGTCAAGGCGTACAAGATCGGGATTTTGGTTACTCTGGGTCTAGGACTGCTAGGAGTTCACCCGTGTCCACCTCGGCGCCGGGGTGGACCGGCAGGGACGCGACCACGCCGGCCGACGGGGCGTGGACGGGGTGCTCCAGCTTCATCGCTTCCAGAGTGAGCAGCAATTCTCCGGCCCGGACCCGCTGTCCCGGCACGACCAGGACGCGCCGGACCGCGCCCGGCAGCGGGGCGATCAGGGAGCTCTCCGCGGCCTCCGGAGCGGGTAGCGGGAAGCGGGAAATCTCACGCAGAGTCACCGAGCCCTCGGGGCTGTCGACATAGGAGACGTCGCCCACCCGGTGCACCAGGACCGCCAGGCGGATGCCCTGGACGTTGAGGACGACCCGGTCGCGGCGGGCCGAGACGACCACGATCGGCGGGTGCTCGTCGACCGGCTCCTGGCCCAGGCCGGCCAGGTCCAGCTCCTCCGGGTCGACCGAGCGGACCCACCAGCCGGCCAGCTCGCCGTGCCGGTTCATCCGGTAGCCGACCTCGACCGGACCGGTCGGGCCGTCGTAGACGGCGGTCTGCGAGCCGGACGGCACGTTGCGCCAGCCGGACGGCAGCGAGCTCAGCACCGGTGCGCTGGCCCGCCGGTCGGCGGCTCCGGCCAGCGCCGAGGCCAGGCAGGACAGCCGGACCGCGTCCACCGAGGAGAGCAGCGGGGCGAACACCTCCGGGTGCCGGTCGAGGAATCCGGTGTCGATGTCGCCGGCCCGGAACGAGTGGTGCCGCAGCGTGCGGACCAGCAGGTCGCGGTTGGTGACCACGCCGTGCAGCTGGGCTCGGGCCAGCGCCGAGGCCAGCATCCGGGCGGCCTCCTGCCGGGACGGCGCCCAGGCGATCAGCTTGGCCAGCATCGGGTCGTGGTGCATCCCGGTCACCGAGCCGTCCGCGACCCCGGAGTCGAGGCGCAGGCCGGGCTGCGGCAGCGGGCGGAACGCGCCGGCCACGTCCGGAACCGCGAACCGGTGCAGGGTGCCGGCGCTGGGCAGCCAGGCGTACGCCGGGTCCTCCGCGCAGATCCGCACCTCGATCGCGTGCCCGCGGATCGGCGGCGGCCCGGGCATCGGCAGGCTGCCGCCCTCGGCCACCAGCAGCTGCAACCGGACCAGGTCGTAGCCCGAGGTGCACTCGGTGACCGCGTGGTCGGTCTGCAGGGTCGGAGTCAACTCCAGGAACCAGAAGTCGCCGTCCGCGTCGAGCAGGAACTCGACCGCGCCGGCCCCGACGAAGCCGAGCGCCCGGACCGCGACGATGGCCGCCCGGCACAGGTCCTCGCGCAGCGCCGCGTCGACCGCCGGCGACGGCGTCTCCTCGACGATCTTCTGGTACCGGCGCTGCACCGAGCACTCGCGCTCGCCGAACGGCACCACCGCGCCCATCGCGTCGGCCAGGATCGGCACCTCGATGTGCCGGACGTTCGGCACGTACGGCTCGCAGAACACCTCGCCGTCCACCTCGCGCCGGGTCGAGGCGACCGCCTCGGCCAGCGTCGAGGCGTCCCGGACCACCCGCATGCCGGCGCCCCCGATGCCGGCATCCGGTTTGATCAGGACCGGGAACCCGGGCACCGTCTCCGGGTCGGTGAAGCTCGGCAGCACCGGCACCTTCGCCTCGGCGACCAGCTTCTTCGTCTCGGTCTTGCGGTGCAGGGTGCGCAGCGTGGCGGCGGGTGGCCCGACCCAGATCATCCCGGCGTCGACGACCGCGGCGGCGAACACCGGGTCCTCGGCCAGCACCCCGTTGCCCGGGTGCACGGCGTTCGCGCCGGCCCGCTTGGCCGCGGCGATCAACGCGTGCTGTTCCAGATACGTGGTGGCCGGGGTGTTGCCCTCCAGGTGGACGGCGTAGTCGGCCTCGTTGACGTGCGGAGCGTCGGTGTCGACGTCCGAGTAGACGGCGACCGTCTCGATGCCGACCAGACGGCAGGTGGCGAACACCCGGCGGGCGATCTCACCACGGTCGGCGACCAAGAGGCGTCGGATCACGGGTCTACCTTTCAAGGTCGGAACACGCCGACGTGTTCGGCACCAGCCACGGCGGCGCTGTGCACTGCGGAGAGGCAGAGGCCGAGGACCGTACGGGTGTCGCGGGGGTCGATGACGCCGTCGTCGGCCGCGGCGGGTTCCGCCGGGGGACGCGGCCAGCTGAACTGGAATCGGGGTTCGTCGGCGCGGGCCGGCGTGCCGCCGGGTTCCGGGCCGATGGTGAGGACCAGGTGCGGCACGGTGGACTTGGCCACGGCGTGCACGAGGGGGGCGTCGTGCCGGATGTCGGCGTCGTCGCTCTTCTGGGTTTCCCCCGGATGCCGGATGAAGATCACCGGGGTGGCGGTGGCGTTGGCCAGCTGGAGGAAGTGCACGGCCTTCTGCGACTCGGCCGGGGAGAGCCAGGTGCCGCGCGGGCCGGCCAGCACGCCGACCGGGTAGCCGTGCAGCTCACCCCAGCCGGCCACCAGCACGCCGCCCTGCCCGGGCTTGAACTCGTCGAAGTCGGAGTCGTCCAGGATCCGGGCGAGCACCTCGCGCGGGTCGAAGCCGGCCGGGTCGGCGGCGGCCAGGCTGAGCAGCGCCTCGGTGTCGTACCGGGGGGCCGGCGGCCGGACGGTCCGGGGCCGGGAGCCCTGCTTGCGCCAGTTGAACCGCCGTACGCACTGCCGCGCCAGCCGCAGCCCGTCGCGCTCGTCCTCGGCCAGCTGGTCGGCCGGCCCGGGCGGCCCGGCCGGCACCACCGGCGTGGCCCGCACCTCGACCCCGGAACGCTGCGGGTGGATGGTCATCACCTTGGCGTGCCCGCGCACCACGATCGTGTAGTCGGAGAGCGCCGGCAGGTACGCCGCGTCTCCGCTGGTGGTCCCGAAGACCACGCAGACGGTCGGCACCCGGTCGGCGGTGAGCCGGCTCAGCTCGCGGGCGATGCCCCCGGCCGGGGCCGCGTCACCGGCCGACTCGACCAGATTGACCAGCGGCAGCCGGTTCTCCGAGGCGATCCGCGCGGCCCGGCGGATCTTGTCGGCGGTGTACGGGTTGACCGCCCCGCCGTCCACCGTGGGGTCGTTGGCGATCACCACGCACTCCACGCCCTCGACCACGCCGATGCCGGTGACCACGCTGGCGCCGACCGGGAACTCCGAGCCCCAGGCCGCCACCGGGGACAGCTCCAGGAACGGGCTGTCCTGGTCGAGCAGCATCTCGATGCGTTCCCGGGGCAGCAGCTTGCCGCGCGCGTGATGCCGGGTCACCCACTTCTCGCCGCCGCCGGCGCGCGCCTCGTCGAGGGCGGCCTCCAGCGCGGCGAGCCATTGCAGGGTGGTGCTGCGCCCCTCCAGGTAGGCCGGGTCGCGCGGGTCCAGCGTGGTATCGAGCACGGTCATGTGGCGACCCCGCTGCTCGCTACGCCCCTACCTGCGTTCAATGCCGCGCCCTTCCCTGTCACGCCGGTGCCTCTCGGCCACCTCCGTAACGAGCGGCTGTGCGGGCGCGACACGGATCCGGGCATTGCTGCCCGGTCACTGGAAAGAGTGGATCAAGCACGTTTGAGGGGCTGTCCACCAGGACAGCCCCTATGCCGTGAGGTGGCGGAAGGTCAGACGCGAGCGCGCCGGGCGAGCCGCTCCGGATCGAGGATGATCACGCTCTTGCCGTCCAGCCGCAGCCAGGCGCGGGAGGCGAAGTCGGCGAGCGCCTTGTTGACCGTCTCGCGGGAGGCGCCGACCAGCTGGGCCAGCTCCTCCTGGGTGAGGTCGTGGGTGACCCGCAGCACACCGCCGTCCCGGGTGCCGAAGCGGCCGGCCATCTGGAGCAGATTTTTCGCCACCCGGCCGGGCACGTCGGTGAAGATCAGGTCGGCCAGCGCGTCGTTGGTCCGCCGCAGCCGGCGGGCCAGCACCCGGAGCAGCTGCTCGGCGATCTCCGGCCGGTTGTTCAGCCACGGGCGCAGCGACGACTTCTTCAGCCGGGCCAGCCGGCTGTCGGTCACCGCGGTGGCCGTCGCGGTGCGCGGGCCCGGGTCGAAGAGGGAGAGCTCGCCGAGCATGTCGGACGGGCCCATGATCGAGACCAGGTTCTGCCGGCCGTCAGCGGCCCGGCGACCCAGCTTGATCTTCCCGGACAGAACGATATACAGGCTGTCGCCGGCCTCGCCCTCGTTGAAGACCACGTCGCCCTTGCGGACTTCGATCGTGTCCATCTCCTTGGCGAGCGCCTCTGCGGCTTCCGGGTCAACGCCCTGGAAGATTCCGCTGCGCGCCAGTACCTCATCCATCGCCGCACCTCCGAAACGCGCAACGTCTGCGCTCGATCAGTCTAGGCGCACGCGGGCGGGAAACGGGCGGCCACCCCTTGATCCAGATACTGGACGGTAACCAGAATTGTCCGGACCGCCGGAGACAATTCGACGGTCCGGGCAATTCGGGACAGCACTTTCGTCGGTCGCTGCCGCTTGCGAGCCGACGGTATCGTCCCGGTCGATGAATTCGCACCCCCGGTCCGACCGCCAGCGCCGTTCTGGCCGGATTGTCCTGAATGTTGCGCTTGTTGCTGCCGCGGCTGCCGGTGCGGGTGTCGGTGGGGTCGCCCTGGCTCATCGGGGCAGCGGCGACGAGCCGGCCTGGACCGCTCCGACCACCGCCCCCGCCGTCGCGGTCTCCGGCGTCCCGGCCGAGCGGACCGAGTCGGCCGAGGTCCCGTCGATCACCCTCTCCGCGACCGGCGACATCATGATGTCCAGCGCGCCGAACGGGTTGCCCCCGCGCAACGGCGCCGGCTTCTTCGACTCGGTCCGCAAGGGCCTCGCCTCCGACCTGGTCATGGGCAACCTGGAGCAGCCGCTCACCGACGACACCGGCGCCTCCAAGTGCGGTGCGGGGAGCACCAACTGCTACGCCTTCCGCTCACCGCCGTCCTACGCCAAGCACCTCGTCGAGGGCGGCTTCCAGCTGCTCAACCTGGCGAACAATCACGCCAAGGACTTCGGCGACGCCGGGCACGGCAACACCATCAAGGCGCTCGACGGCGCCGGGCTGGAGTACACCGGTGAGCAGGACCAGATCACCGTGGTCGAGGTGAAAGGCGTCAAGGTCGCGGTGGTCGGCTTCTCGCCGTACGCCGGGACCAACAACCTGAACGACCCGGCCCACTCCCGCTCCGTGATCAAGCAGGCCAAAGAGAAGGCCGACCTGGTCGTGGTGCAGGTGCACATGGGTGGCGAGGGCGACACCAAGAATCACGTGAAGCCGGGGAACGAGATCTACTTCGGGGAGAACCGGGGCGACCCGATCAAGTTCAGCCACGCCGTGATCGACGCCGGGGCGGACGTGGTGATCGGGCACGGGCCGCACGTGCTCCGCGGGATGGAGTTCTACAAGGGCAAGCTGATCGCGTACAGCCTGGGCAACTTCGCCGGCGGCGGGCGCACGCTCTCCAAGGACGGCATCAAGAAGTACGGCGGGATCCTGCGGGTCACGCTGGCCAAGGACGGGACGTACGTGTCCGGCAAGTTCCTCTCCACGTACCTCAACGGCAACGGGTTGCCCACCCGGGACACCGCCGACGAGCGCGGCCGCGAGCTGGTCGGCAGCCTGACGAAAGCGGACTTCCCGGAGACCGGCGCGACGATCGGTGACGACGGGACGATCAAGCCCGCCGCGTGACCGACGGTGTGGGTGGGCCGACGTACTCTTTACCGGTGACCCCACCCCGCGCCGCGCCCGCCGACCCCGGGACAGCCGTGCTGGAGCGGTCGATGAAGCGCTTCGCGGGGGAGACGCCGATCGGGCGGAAACGCCGGGCCCGCAAGATGGCCCGGCTGCTCGCCGACACGCATCCGGACGCGCACTGCGAGCTCGACTTCACCACGCCGCTCGAGTTGGCCGTGGCGACCATCCTCTCCGCGCAGACCACCGACGTCCGGGTCAACCAGGTGACGCCCCGGCTGTTCGCGAAATTCCGGACGGCCGCCGACTACGCCGCCGCCGACCGGGCCGAGATGGAGGAGTTGCTCCGGCCCACCGGCTTCTTCCGGGCCAAGACCGATTCTCTGATCAAACTGGGGCAGACGCTGCTGGCGGAATACGACGGCCGGCTTCCCCAGAAACTGGATCAATTGGTCAAATTGCCAGGAATCGGGCGTAAAACCGCCAACGTCATTCTGGGCAACGCGTTCGACGTTCCCGGGATCACCGTGGACACCCACTTCCGGCGGCTCACCAATCGGTTCGGGTGGGTCCAGGAGGACGATCCCGTCAAGATCGAGTTCCTGGTCGCCGACCTGATCGAGAAACGCGACTGGACGATGCTGTCGCACCGGGTGATCTTCCACGGGCGGCGGGTCTGCCACGCTCGCAAGCCCGCGTGCGGGGCGTGCACGCTGGCCGCCACCTGCCCGTCGTACGGGACCGGCCCGACCGAGGCGGCCCCCGCGGCGAAACTGCTCAAGGGGCCCCGGGCCCGCGACCTGGCGGCCGCCGCCGGCGTCGACCCGGACCTGGTGCCGGCCGCGGCCGCGCTCGCCCCGGAGGAGCCGTGAGGAGCACCCTCCTGCCGGCCGCGGCGACCGTGCTGCTGCTCGCCGGGTGCACCGCCGCCGCCTCCCCGGCCGATGCCGAGACCCCGTCCCCGTTCGCGGCCTGCGCCGCGCCCGCCGACGGCGGCACCGAGCTGCCGGACGTCACGCTCGACTGCTTCACCGGTGGCACGCCGGTGAGCCTGCCCGCCCTGCGCGGCCCCGCGGTGATCAACATCTGGTCGTCCTTCTGCGGACCGTGCCGCGAGGAGCTGCCGGTCGTCCAGCAGCTCGCCGACAAGACCGCCGGCAAGCTGACCGTGCTCGGGGTGGACAGCGGCGACACCCGGGACGCGGCGGCGTCGTTCGGCGCCGACCACGGGGTCAGCCTGCCCACCCTGTTCGACCCGGATCAGAGACTGATCGCCGCCCTCGGCGCGGTCAACCTGCCGAACACGGTCTTTGTCGACGCCACCGGCAAGTACTACCTGCACCGCCTGCCGATGGACGCCGCCGAGCTGGCCGACCTGGTCAAGAAACACACCGGCGTCACGGTGCCGCAATGAGCCGTGGGGTGGTGCTGAACCGGCCGGCCGATCTCCCGCCCTGGTTCGAGCCGCTACTGACCCGCGTCGCCCAGTGCCGCACCGAGGACTTCAGCACGCTGCGCCAGCCCGTCGGCGCCGGCGGCCGCTCCAGCGCGGTGCTGGTGCTGCTCGGCGAGAGCCCGCCGGCCGCGGACACTCCGGGCGGCCCCGATCTGCTGGTCCTGCAACGCGCCGCGACCATGCGCAACCACGCCGGCCAGCCGGCCTTCCCGGGCGGCGCCACCGACCCGGAGGACGCCGACGCGGTCGCCACCGCGCTGCGCGAGGCCGACGAGGAGGTCGGGCTGTCGGCGGCCAGCGCCGAGGCCCTGGCCCTGCTGCCCGAGCTGTGGATCCCGGTCAGCCGGTTCTCGGTCACCCCGGTGCTGGCCTGGTGGCGTCGGCCACACCCGGTCCGGCCGCGGCAGGTCACCGAGGTCGCCCACGTGGCCCGGCTGCCGATCGATGAACTCGCCGACCCCGCGAACCGTATCCGGGTGCGACACCCCAGCGGCTGGATCGGACCGGCCTTCCAGGTCCGCGGCATGCTCGTCTGGGGTTTCACCGCGGGGGTGATCTCGGTGCTGCTGGACATGGCGGGCTGGGCGCGACCGTGGGAGCCGGGACGTGTGGTGGAGTTGCCCGACGCCGCGGCCCCGGTGCCGGCCGCGCGCGGCGGCGCCCCGGACGAGGTGGTGCCGTGACGTGCGCCTGACTTCTATGTTGAGTGAGTGCCCGTGGTCGATGTCATCCTGATCGTGCTGATGCTGCTCTTCGCGATCAGCGGCTATCGGCAGGGATTCGTGATCGGCGCGCTGTCGCTCGGCGGCTTCTTCAGCGGGGTGCTGATCGGGCTGCAACTCGGCCCGCTGGTGGCGAAACAGTTCGCCGACGGCACGGTCCGGCTGATCGTCGCGCTCGCCGTGATCCTCGCTCTCGCCGTGCTCGGCCAGACCCTGGCCGGTTGGCTCGGCACCAGCCTGCGCCGGGCCATCTTCAACCGGCCGCTCCAGCATCTCGACGACGCCGGCGGCGCGGTCGTCTCGGTGGTCGCGGTGCTGCTGGCAGCCTGGCTGGTCGCCGTCCCGATGGGCTCGACGCCGTTCCCGGCGATCAACAAGGCCGTCCGCAGCAGTGCCATCCTCGGCGGCATCAACGGGCTGATGCCCGACCAGGCGCAGGCGCTCTCCTCGGCGCTCCGGGACACCCTGGACACCAGTGGCTTCCCGGACGTGTTCGGCGGCCTGGCCCGCACCGAGGCCAAGGAGGTCGCCGAGCCCGACCCCGCGTTGCGGAATTCGCGGATCGTGCAGACCTCCAAGAAATCCGTGCTCAAAGTCCTCGGCGCGGCCCCCAGCTGCTCCCGGCGGATCGAGGGCACCGGCTTCGTCTACGCCGACGAGCGGGTGATGACCAACGCCCACGTGGTGGCCGGCACCCGCGAGGTGGTCGTCGAGACCTCCCGTGGCCAGTTGGAGGGCACCGTCGTCGTCTACGACCCGAAACGCGACCTCGCGGTCATCCGGGTCCCCGGCCTGACCGCGCCGGCCATGTCCTTCGTGTCCAAGTCGGCGGCGAGCGGCGCCAGCGCGATCGTGCTGGGTTACCCGCAGGACGGTCCCTACAACGCCCAGTCCGCCCGGGTCCGCGACGTCGGCCCGATCACCGGCCCGGACATCTACGAGTCGGGCGACGTGACCCGCCAGATCTACACGATCAAGTCCCTGGTCCGCAGCGGCAACTCGGGCGGCCCACTGATCTCACCGACCGGCGACGTGCTCGGCGTGATCTTCGCAGCCGCGGCCGACGACAAGAATGTCGGATTCGCCCTGACCGCGGCCGAAGCCGCCCCGGTCGCCAAGCTCGGCCGCGAGAGCACCCAGGGCGTCAAAACAGGCGAGTGCGCGTAAGCGGTTCCCTCAAGGTCCGAGATCGCTGCCTCAACCCCAAATCCCGATTTCGTACGTTCTCGGGCCGTTTCACCCGCAGCAGCCCTCTCCCGTGGCTAGGCGCACGGTGGTCCCGGTGCCGGGCCGCGAGGCCGCGCCGGGCTGAGTTCGCGGGGTCCGCTGTGCTCCCGGCCGCCTGGCGGCTCAGCGCACGGTGGTCCCGGTCTCGGTCCGCCGGGCTGAGTTCGCGGGGTCTGCTGTGTTTCCGGCCGCCGCTGCGTTTCCCGGTTGCGACCGCCGGTTCGGGTAGGTGGTTGGTCACGGGGTGCGTGCGAGGCCACGGAGTTGCTGGTCATGATCCGGCCGCCAGTCGCGGTCGCGGCTGGTGCTCATGGCCCTATCCAGGCTCGGGATAGGGCTATGAGTGCCAGCCCGGTGGTTCCGGCTGGGCACGGGAGCCCTATCCGCACCCGGGATAGGGCCATGAGTGCCAGCCCGACATTTCCGGCTGGGTGTCCCGGTGCCGGGTCGCGAGGCCGTGCCGGGCTGAGTTCGCGGGGTCCGCTGTGTTTCCGGCCGCCGCTGCGCTTCCCGGTTGCGACCGCCGGTTCGGGTAGGTGGTTGATCACGGGGTGCGTGCCAGGCCACGGAGCTGCTGGTCACGATCCGGCCGCCACTCGCGGTCGTGGCTGGTGCTCACGGCCCTATCGGGGTTCGGGATGGGGCTATGAGCGCCAGCCCGACAGTTCCGGCTGGGCACGGGAGCCCTATCCGCACCCGGGATAGGGCCATGAGCGCCAGCCTGACGTTCGTAGTCGCTGGCCGGGCGTGGGGTAGTGGTGTTTCGGGGTTGGACGGGGTTGTGAGGCCCAGCTGGGACCCCTGTTTGGCTGGGTCGGGTGGTCGTGTTTTGCACAGGGCGGGGCGGCGGCGCGCAGTGGGCGTGCGGCTAGGTCTGGTGGTGGTGTTCGCGTGTAAAGAGAGGGCCGCCACGGCCCGTCCACCGTGGTGTTGTGTGCGCGGACAGGACTGTCACGTCCACGCCGAGGGGATGGGTGCTGGAGGTGGCGACCCGGCGGGCTCTGGGCGTACGAAAATGGCGGAGCGGCCTGGCGGCGGGGTTGCGTCAGCCGGCGGTGTTGGCGAAGCGGCGGATGGTGAAGGCGCCGGCCAGCAACGAGAGCGCGAACAGGGCGATGGCGATCCAACGGCCGCGATGCGGGCCGGGCGGCTCGGCGGTGGCGGGCGCGGCCCAGCCACCGGCGTTGGTGCCGGGATCGGCGGTGTCCGGGCGCTGGGCGGCGTCGCTCGGGGCGGACTGGGCCTCGCCCGAGGCCGGCGCGCTGCCGAACCGGGCCACGCCGGGCGGCGGGGTGGTGTCCAGCGGATTGGTGGTCACGGCGGGCACGTCGGCGGTGAGCGCGCCGGTCGGGTCGATCAGGCCGAAGCCGAAGACGTCGTCACGGCCGGGTGCGCCGCGGTCCTTGGCGGTCTTGATGATCCGGTTGACCACCTCGCCGGCCGGCATGTCCGGCCAGCGGGAGCGGATCAGCGCGGCGGTGCCGGAGACCATCGGGGCGGCGAAGCTGGTGCCCTGCACTCGCCAGTAGCCGCCCGGTTTCGCGCCGACCAGCTCGGTGGCGGGCGCGGTGATCACGGTTTCCTTGCCGGTGATCGAGCCGGTCCAGAGGTCGGTGCCGTTGCGCTCCACGCCGGCGACCGCGAGCACGCCGGGCTCACGAGCCGGGTACCACACCCCGCGGGCGCTGGAGGACGCGCTGACGTTGCCGGTGCAGGCGACCACCACGACGTCCTTGGCGAACGCGTAGTCCAGGGCGGCGGCCAGAGCCGGGCTGTTCGCGCTGCCGCCGAGTGAGAGGTTGACCACTCGGGCGCCGTGGTCGACGGCCCAGCGCAACCCTTTCGCCACGATCAGGGCGTCGTCGTAACGATTGTCCGCGTCCAGCACCCGGACCGGGAGGATCTTGGCTTTCGGCGCGATGCCCACCACGCCGATGCTGTCGTCACCGCGGCCGGCGATGATCCCGGACACCGTGGTGCCGTGGCCGACCGCGTCGGTGTCGCCGTGGCCCTTGCTGTCCACCAGGTCCAGCCCGGGCAGCACCTGGCCGGCCAGGTCGGGGTGGCGCGCGTCGACCCCGGAGTCGATCACCGCGACGGTGATCCCGCTGCCGTCCGCATAGGTCCACGCGTCGGCCAGGTCGAGGGTCTGCAACTGCCACTCGTCGGCGCGGACCGTGTCCGCCCCGGCGGCGGGGTCGGTGATCGGCTCGAACATCTCGTCGGTCACGCCGGGCTCGGCCAGCGCCGGGCCGGCGGCCGGCGCCAGCGCGAGGACGCCGGCCAGCACCGCTGCCCCCAGTCGGCGTGCACGACACCACGGCCGGTAGGGCCGGAAGGTTGCGCTCACTCTGGTCACGGGACGGCGTCGCCATTCTGATGATGGTCAGTCGATGGGGGGAGATTACTCCGAAACCGCGGCGTGTCGCTGCGGTCCTCGGTGCCTAATCGCACGCGGAGTCTGTCATCGGCCCGGATTCCGGGAAGCCCAGCTGAATCAGCCGAATTCCATCACGACGAGTGATCAGGCGACCACGCCCCGGTGGCATCGTCTCCGGCCGGACGGTCCCGATCAGCGCGCCCTCCTCGGGTGGACCGGACATCACCAGAGCCGGCGCGGAGAGTTCCCGGAGCCGCTGGAGCACCGGCTCGTAGAGGGCCCGGCCCGCGCCGCCGGCCCGCCGGGTGAGCACCAGGTGCAGGCCGATGTCCCGGGCCTGCGGCAGGAACTCGAGCAGCGGGGTCAGCGGGTTGACCGGCCCGGCCACCACCAGGTCGTAGTCGTCGACCAGGACGAACAGCTCCGGCCCGGTCCACCAGGAGCGCTCGCGCAGCTGTTTCGCGGTGACGTCCGGGCCGGGCAGGCGGTTGCGCATGTACCCGGCGACCGACTGGAGCAGGTCCAGGGTGGGCTGGGTCTGCATGCCGTAGCCGATCCGGTGCTCGGTCTCCGGCAGGTCCACCAGGCTGCGCCGGTAGTCGACCAGGATGATCCGGGCCTGCTCCGGGGCGAACCGCCCGGTCACCGACATCGCGAGGGCGCGCAGGAACGACGACTTGCCGCACTCGGCGTCGCCGAGCAGCAGGAAGTGCGGGTCGGTGGCGAAGTCGACGGTCACCGGCCGCAGGTCCGCCTCGGCGATGCCGATCGGCAGGCGCAACCCCTCTCCGGCACCGGCGATCTCGGCCCACGGCACGATCGGCGGCAGCAGCCGTACGCGCGGCGCGACCGGCCCGGACCAGGCCGTGGCCACCGCCTTGACCAGCCCGGCGGTGTCGCCCAATGAGCGGACCTCGGGGCGCGCGGTGAGCAGGTGCAGGAACCGGCCCGGCGCCGCCGGATCCTCGGTCACCCCGCGTCCGGGCTGGCGTTCCGGGACCGCGGCGGCTGCCCGGCGGCCGACAGACGAGTCCGCCGGGTCGCCCAGCCGCAACTCCACCCGGGACCCGAACAGGTCCCGGACCGCCGGCCGGAAGTCCATCCAGCGGGAGGCGGCGGCCACCAGGTGGATGCCGTACGAGAGGCCGCGGGTGGCCAGGTCGGTGAGCACCGGCTCCAGCTCCTCGAAGTCGGTGCGTACCGTGGCCCAGCCGTCGACCACCAGGAAGACGTCGGCGCCGGCCTGCCGTTCGCCGGCTCGTTCCCGCTCGGCGAGCAGGGTCGCCAGCTCGCCCACGGTCCGGCGGACGCCCTCCGCCTCCAGCCGCCCGAACACGCCACCGACGTGCGGCAGCTCCCGCAGCCCGCCCAGCGACCCGCCCCCGAAGTCCAGGCAGTACACCTGCGCCTCGGCCGGCGTGTGGGTCAGCGCCAGCCCGCAGATCAGCGCCCGCAGCGCCGCCGACTTGCCGCTGAGGGTGCCGCCGATCACCGCCACGTGCCCGGCCGCCCCGCCCAGGTGCAGCCACAACACGTCCCGGAGCTGCTCTCGCGGCTTGTCCACCAGCGCGACCGGCACCTGCAATGCACCGTGCAGCGCCGGGTTGGCGCAGCTCAGCCCGCGCTCGGCGAGCAGTGCGGGCGGGCCGAGCAGGTCGTCCAGGGTGGCGGCGGCGTCCAGCGGCGGCAGCCAGACCTGGTGGGCCGGCGGGCCCTGCCCGGCCAGCCGGTCGACCAGCACGCTGAGCAGGGTCGGATCGTCCGGCGAGGGCTCCGGCAGGGCGACCGGGGCGGGCGCCGCCACGGCCCGGGTGGTGTACGGCGCCACCCGCCCCGGCACCTCCCCGGGCGAGACTCCGGCCCGGTGCAGCGGGCCCGAGACGTACGACGCGCGGAACCGGACCAGCGGCCCGGCGCCGGACTTCAGATAGGCGTGCCCGGGCGCGCTCGGCAGCTCGGCCGCGTCCGGCACCCCGAGCACCGCCCGCGACTCCATCCCGCTGAACGTCTTCAACCCGATCCGGTACGACAGATGGGTGTCCAGCCCGCGCAGCCGTCCCTCCTCCAGGCGCTGACTGGCCAGCAGCAGGTGCACGCCGAGCGACCGCCCGAGCCGCCCGATCTGGAGGAACAGGTCGATGAACTCGGGTTTCTGCTGGAGCATCTCGGCGAACTCGTCGCAGACCACGAAGAGCGACGGCAGCGGCGGCAGCGCCGCGCCCGCCTCCCGGGCCCGCTCGTAGTCCGGCAGCCCGGCGTAGTTGCCCGCCCTGCGCAGCAGCTCCTGCCGCCGGATCAGCTCGCCGTCCAGCGCGTCCGCCATCCGGTCGACCAGCGGCAGCTCGTCCTGGAGGTTGGTGATCAGCGCCGCGGTGTGCGGCAACCGGTCCAGCGAGGCGAACGTCGCCCCGCCCTTGAAGTCGATCAGTACGAAGTTCAGCGACTCCGAGGAGTGCGTGCCGGCCAGCGCCAGGACCAGGGTGCGCAGCAGCTCCGACTTGCCGGAGCCGGTGGCGCCGATCAGCAGCCCGTGCGGGCCCATCCCGTCCTGCGCCGGCTCCTTGAGGTCGAGCTCGACCGGCAACCCCTCGGCGGTCCGCCCGATCGGCACCCGCAGCCGGTCCCGGGGTGCCCGCGGCCGCCAGCCCCGGGCCGGGACGAAGCTTTCCGGGTCGCCGATGCCGAGCAGCTCGGTGAAGCCGGCGGCCTCGGCCGGCGCCGGGGTCCCGTCCGGATCGGCCGTCGTGGCCAGGCGCAGCGGGGTCAGCCGCCGGGCGATCGCCTCGGCGGTGCTGACCGGCAGCCCGTCCGTCCGGCCGGCCTCGGCCTCGACGTCACGCGTGGTGGTCAGCAGCGCACCGGCCGGGTCAACCTCGATGACCAGCGTGGCCCGGTCGAGCAGCCGCGGCGGCGGGGCGTCCAGGTCCAGCACGGTGACCCCGTCCAGGCCGTCGTCGCCGGGGAGCGGCTCGGCGCCGTCCCGGACGATCACCACGTGCGGACCCGGGCCGGGCACGGCGCCGGGCAGGAACCGGGGGCGGCCGCCGAGCACGTCGCCGAGCAGCCGGTCCAGCTCGGCGGCGTCGCCGGCCACCAGCCGGAGCGGGCCGAGCGCGTCGCCGCGCCGCGGGTGCAGCGCGTGCGGCAGCCACTTCACCCACTCCCACTCGGGCCGCCGCGCCGGCCCGGCGCAGACCGCGACCAGCAGGTCGTCCGGCGCGTGGAAGACGGCGAGCTGCACGAGCGCGGCCCGGACCAGTGCCCGGGCCGGCTCGCCGCCGCGCAGGTGCACCCGGGCGAACCCGCGCAGCGCCAGGGCCACCGGCAGATCCGGCACCACCGAGTAGGCGTCCAGGAAGCGGCGCAGCGCTCCGGCGGTGTCCGGCTCCAGCTCGGGCAGCGGGCGGGTCTCCGGCGGCAGCAGCGGGGTGGCCAGGGTCTGCGGCCCGAGCCCGACCCGGACCACGCCGAAGTCCGGGTCGTCCGGCCGGCGCTCCCAGACCCGGTGGCTGGCCACCGTGGACCAGAGCCGGGCCGGGTCGGGATGCCGATAGAGCAGCCCGATCCGCTGCCGGTGCGCGGTGTCCCGGACCCGGCGGCGCAACTCGGCCAGATGTCGCAGGTAGGCCCGGCGGGCGGCGGACAGCTCGGCCCGGCGCGGGCCGGTGGCCGCGCCGAACGAGGTGGCCAGCATGGCGATCGAGGAGATGCCGAACAGACCGCCGATCACGTACGAGTACGCCCCGGCACGCCCCTGCCCCATCATCATCGCCATGGCCACGGTGCCGCCCAGCATCGGCAGCACCATCAGCGCCTGCTGCCACCGCCCACCGGCCGGCGCCGGCACCTCGGGCGGCGCCTCGACCGGCAGCTCGCCGGCCGGAATCTCGGGCGCTGGGCGCCGCTCGGCCCGCCGGATCACCACGGTGCCCATGTCGCGTGCCGCCTTCCGTCGCCCGACGGCCCCATGCTAGATAAATTCTCATCGATCCCGCAGCACCGCTTCGTCTGCTGTGGACAACCGAGAGGGGCCTGGTGGATACCGGTCTGGCCCGTGTCACCATCAGCGCGCCGCGACGCCGGGTGGACGTGACGCTGCCCGAGCACGTGCCGCTGGCCGAGCTGCTGCCCGAGGTGCTCCAGCACGCCGGCGAGGACCTCGCCGACGCGGGCGAGCAGCACGGCGGCTGGGTGCTGCGGCGGTCCGGCGGCGACACCCTGGAGGTCGGCCGGGGACTGCACCCGCAAGGGGTGCGCGACGGCGAGGTGCTGCACCTGCGCCCGGCGCACGAGGAGTGGCCCGAGCTGGAGTACGACGACGTGGTCGAGGCGGTGGCCGACGGCGCCCGGCGGCGCGGCGGGATCTGGAGCCCGGCGGCCACCCGCAACACCGCCCTGGTCGTGGCCGGTGTGCTGCTCACCGCGGGTCTGGCCGCCGTGTGCCGTGCCGCCGACGGCGGGACCGGGCTCGGCCTGGCCGTCCTGCTGGTGCTGGCTGCCACGGCGGCGTCCCGGGCGTTCGGCGCGGGCCCGGCCGCGGTGCTGTTCGGCGGTTACGCGATGCCCTACGCGTTCGCCGGCGGCGCGCTGCTGGCCGGTCCGGCCGATCCGGGTGGCGCGCTGCTGACCGGCTCGGTGGCGCTGCTGCTCGCGGCGGCCGCCAGCGGGGCCGGGGCAGCCGTGGGCACCAGGCTGTTCGTCGCCGGCGCGACGGTCGGGACGCTCGGCGCGGCGGCCGTGTTCATCGGTCCGGCCGTCCTGCTCGCGGTGCTGGTCTGCGGGCTGCCGGTGCTCCCGGCGCTCGCCATCCACCTGGGCCGGCTGCCGAGACCGCCGGCCGGTGGCCCGGAGGGCGCGGCGCTGGAGGCGATCCGGCGCCGGCCGGACCGGGCCGCGGTGCTGGCCGCGCTGGACCGGACCGACGAGCTGCTGACCGGTTTGCTGTTCGGGCACGCGGTGCTGGTGGCCGGTGCCGCCGTGGCACTGGCCCGGATGGACACCCTCGCGGCCCGGATCCTGCTCGGGGCCGGCGCGCTCGCGGTGCTGCTGCGCGCCCGGCTGTTCCGGGCCCGGCGGCAGCGGCTGCCGCTGCTCGCGGGCGGGCTGGCCGCCGCGGTGGCGCTCGGCGTGGACCTGCTCGGCGCGGCCGGCCCGCGGGCGCTGCCCGGGGCCGCGGCCGGGTGCGTGCTGCTCGCCCTGGCCGCGGTGGCCGTGCCGGCCCGCCCGCCGTCGCGAGGGCCGGCCCGGGCCGCCGACGTGCTGGACGTGCTGGCCACCGTCTCGGTCATCCCGGTCGCCTGCGCGGTGGCCGGGCTCTACCGAGCGGTCAGCGGCATCGCGTTCTGAGTGCCATACGACCGCACCTGCGGGGCCGGAGCCCCGCAGGTGCGGTCGTCAGCGGTGCGTGGGAAGCGAGCGGTCAGTGCTCTCCCTCGGCCTCGGCGGCCTGGGCCCGGGCGAAGGACGCCTTGATCTCGGCCTCGGCCTCGACCCGGCCGACCCAGGTCGCGCCCTCGACCGACTTGCCCGGCTCCAGGTCCTTGTAGACCGTGAAGAAGTGCTGGATCTCCATCCGGTCGAACTCGCCCAGGTGGTGGATGTCCCGCAGGTGCTCCTGGCGCGGGTCCTCGTAGGGCACGCAGAGGACCTTGTCGTCGCGGCCCTTCTCGTCGGTCATCCGGTACATGCCGATGGCGCGGGCCCGGACCAGGCAGCCGGGGAAGGTCGGCTCCTGGATCAGTACCAGGGCGTCCAGCGGGTCGCCGTCCTGGCCCAGGGTGCCCTCGATGTAGCCGTAGTCGGCGGGATACTGTGTCGCGGTGAAGAGGGTCCGGTCCAGGCGGATTCGCCCGGTCTTGTGGTCCACCTCGTACTTGTTGCGCTGCCCCTTGGGGATCTCAACCAGAACGTCGAAATCCATTATTTCGCTCCCCTTTTGCTTGCCCGCTTGAATAGGCCGGGTCCGCCGGGCGGGGAAGCGGGGGGAATGGAAACGGGCCCGCAGGATCCGCGCGCAACGGTGTGCCGGATGTCGCTAGTCTCCCCTAAGTCTGACGCCACGGGCGAGGAGGGGCGTGTGACGAGGCAAGATTCACAGAACGGTCCGGGCGGTGACGGCGTGTCGGACGGGTCAAACCGCCCGGATGCCGGTAATCGGCAGCCCGGCTGGGCCAGTGTGCCACCCGGCGGCCCTGGTCGGCCCGGGGTTCCGCAGGATCAGCAGCCGACCGTGCAGATCCCGTCGGTCGGTGGCTATCCGCCCAGCGCTCCGCAGCCGCCCCAGCCCACGCCCCAGCCCGCGAGCGACTCCTCGGCGTACGGAAAAGCCTCTGTCCCGTTGAACACCGCGCGCCCGGCGGCGCCGGCGCCGGTCAGCCCGGCCCGGCCCGCCGCGGCGCCGGAAACCGTGGCCGCCGAGCAGATCGAGGACGGTGACGACGCCGCTCCCGGCCCGATCTCCAGCTTCTTCTCCAGTACGAAGGCCGCCACCCTCGTCCTCGCCGTGGTGGTCGTGTTCGCGGTCCTGGTGGTGGGCCTGGTGGCGCGGCCCGGCCCGATCGCCGGCTGGCTCGGCGAGGAGTCCGCGGCGCCCACCCATGCTCCGATCACCCCGGACCCGACACCGACCCCGGTGCTGGCGGCCGCCGCCGCGCAGGGCCGGCCGCCGAGCGCCGCCGCGGTCAAGGAGGCCCTCGACCCGCTGATCGGCGCGTCGGCGCTGGGCGACAAGGTGCACGCCTCGGTGGTCGACGTCGCCTCCCAGGAGCTGCTCTACTCCCGCCTGGCCGAGGTGCCGACCACCCCGGCGTCGACCACCAAGCTGCTCACCGCGGTGACCGCGCTGGCCGCCCGCGGCCCGGCCTACCGGCTGGCCACCCGGGTGGTGGCCGGCCGGAAACCGGGCGAAGTGGTGATCATCGGGGGTGGCGACCCGACCCTGGCGATCAACGCCAAGGGGCAGTTCCCCGGCGCGGCCCGGCTGGACAAGCTGGCCGCGCAGGTGAAAAAGGCGATGGGCAGTACCCCGATCACCAGGGTGACGGTGGACATCTCGCTGTTCACCGGGCCGGAGACGGCGAAGGGCTGGGACTCGGAGGACATCTCGCCGCTCGGGCAGGTGGCCCGGATCCAGGCGCTGATGACCAACGCCGGGCGGATCACGCCGGTGCACAACGAGCACGGTGGCGACCCGCGGTTCTCCGATCCGGCGCTGGCTGCCGGGCGGGCCTTCGCGAACCTGCTGGACGTCCCGTCGGAGCAGGTCGCCAAGGGCAAGGCGCCGGCCGCACAGGATGCGTCCGCGGCCGCGTCCGCGCCGGCCGCCGGCCTGACCCCGGGCCAGGAGCTGGGCAAGGTGGAGTCGCCACCGCTGGTGCAGATCCTCGACTGGATGCTGCAGCAGAGCGACAACACCCTGGCCGAGGCGGTGGGCCGGCAGGTGGCGCTGGCGGCCGGCGTCGAGGCGAGCTTCGACGGCACCGCGGACGCGATGGTCCAGAAGCTGCGCGATCTGGGGCTCAACGGCGACGAGGCGGATCTTTACGACGCCAGCGGCCTGTCCCGGTTCGACGGCATCAGCCCGGCGCTGCTGGTGCAGACCCTGTCCCTGGCGGCCAGCGGCCTGAAACCGGAGCTCTCCGCGATGTTCGACGGGCTGCCGGTGGCCGGCTGGTCCGGCACCCTGCGGACCCGATTCGTCACGCCCAGCCCGAACCGCACGGCGCAGGGCGTCGTCCGGGCCAAGACCGGCACGCTGAGCGGGGTGAACACGCTGGCCGGGGTGCTGGTCACCAAGGACGGGCGGGTGCTGGCTTTCGCCCTGATGGCGAGCGCCACCTCGGACGCCGGCGCGGCGAAGTCCGCGCTGGACAAGGTGGTGGCCAAGCTCGTCGCCTGCGGCTGCGCCTGAGCACCGGCCCCGGGCAACCTCGGGGTTTCACCGGAGTGCGCTGTGGAATCGCGCGGGTACTGTCAGCTCCATGGCGCAGTTCGTTGACTGGGATCTGGCCGCCGCGACCGCGGGCGCGCTGTCGAAATCCGGACCGGCGGTCTCCTACGACGAGGCCGCTCAGGTGGTGTCCGAGCTGCGGGCGCTGACCGACGAGGCGGCCGGGCACGTGGCGGAGTACACCGGGCTCCGCCCGCAGATCGAGGCCGCGCCGGTGCGCGTCGTCGACCGCCGCGACTGGGCCAAGGTGAACATCGCCGGCCTCCGCCAGGTGATCACTCCGCTGGTCACCAAGCTCTCCGGCGACCGGCAGCCGGGCGCGTTCGCCGAGGCGATCGGCTCCCGGGTGACCGGCGTGCAGGCGGGCACCATCCTGGCTTATCTTTCCGGTCGCGTCCTCGGGCAATATGAGGTGTTCGCCACCGACCCCGGCCAGCTCCTGCTGAACGCGCCGAACATCGTCGAGGTGGAGCGCAAGATCGGCGCCGACGCGCGCGACTTCCGGCTCTGGGTCTGCCTGCACGAGGTGACCCATCTCACCCAGTTCACCGCCGTCCCCTGGATGCGGGGCTACTTCCTCGGCCAGGTGCAGTCCTTCGTCGACGCCTCGCAGGGCGGCGAGCACATGCTGGAGCGGATGCGCCGCGGCGTCGCCAGCCTCTCCGAAGCGCTGCGCGACCCGGAGAGCCGGGTCTCGGTGCTGGACATCGTGCAGACCCCGGGGCAGAAAGCCGTGCTGGACCGGCTGACCGCGCTGATGACGCTGCTGGAGGGGCACGCCGAGTTCGTGATGGACGGCGTCGGCCCCGAGGTGATCCCGTCCGTCGAGTCGATCCGGGCCAAGTTCAACCGCCGCCGCGAGAGCGGCAACCCGTTGGAGAAGACGATCCGCCGCCTGCTCGGCATCGAGGTCAAGATGCGGCAGTACGCGGAGGGCCGCAAGTTCGTGCACGGCGTCGTCGAGCGGGTCGGGATGGACGGCTTCAACAAGATCTTCGAGTCGCCGCTGACCCTGCCCGCGCTGGACGAGCTGGGCGACCCGGACGCCTGGGTGGCCCGCGTCCACGGCCCGCGCCCGGCGCTCGACTGACCATGGCCCGGATCCCGGCACCGGTCGCCGCGGTCCGCACGGCGGTCCGTCGCGGGCTGGCCGACCTGCCGGCCGACGCCCTCGTCCTGGTCGCCTGCTCGGGCGGCGCCGACTCGCTGTCGCTGGCCGCCGCGGCCCGCTTCGTCGTCAGCCGGCCCGGCGTCGCGGGCCGGGTCGGCCTGGTGACCGTGGACCACGGCCTGCAGGAGGGCTCGGACCGGCGGGCCCGATCGGTGGCGGCGTGGGCGCGCGACACCGGATTCGACCCGGTGCGGGTCGCCACGGTCTCGGTCGCCGGGCTGCCCGGTGGTCCCGAGGCCGCCGCCCGGACCGCGCGCTACACGGCCCTGGAGGCGGTCGCCGAGGAGCTCGGGGCGGCCGCCGTGCTGCTCGGGCACACCCGTGACGACCAGGCCGAGACGGTGCTGCTGGCGCTGGCCCGGGGCGCCGGGCCGCGCGGGCTGTCCGGGATGCCGCAGCGGCGCGGGGTGTTCCGCCGGCCGCTGCTGGACGTGAGCCGCGCGGACACCCGGAAAGCGTGTGCCGCCCTGGGGCTGGCGCCCTGGGAGGACCCGCACAACACCGACCCGGCGTACGCCCGCTCCCGGGTCCGGGGGACCGCCCTGCCCGCGCTGGTCGGTGAGCTGGGCCCGGCCGTGGTGGGCAACCTCGCCCGGACCGCGGCTCTGGTCGCCGCCGACAACGAGGCGCTGGACGAACTGGCCGGGGCCGCCCTGGAGCAGGCCCGGTCGGCGGCCGGGCTGTCGGTGCCGGCGCTGGCCGGGATGCACGCCGCGATCCGCGGGCGGGTGCTGCACCGGTGGGCGCGGGAGCTGGGGGCGCCCGGGGGCGCGCTGGCGTACCCGCATGTGACCGCTCTGGACGCGCTGGTGACCGACTGGCGCGGGCAGGGACCGGCCTTCCTGCCCGCCGGGATCGCCGTGACGCGGCGCGGAAGTGACCTCGTTCGGGTGGTTCCGGCACATATCAAGTGAGGTCGCGGATGGCGAATCCGGCCCCGTTTCGCCATCGGTAACCTTGATGCGGCAGGCTTAGGCACATGGCTGATGGTTCTTGGTACGACGCCGACATCGACCACGTGATCATCTCGGAGGAGCAGATCCGCGAGAAGATCGACGAATTGGCGAAGCAGGTGTCGGCGGATCACGCTGATGCCACCGACGGCATCCTGCTGGTCTGCGTGCTGAAGGGCGCGGTCATGTTCATGGCCGACTTCGCCCGCTCGCTGGGCCGGCACGGACCGTCCACCGAGATGGAGTTCATGGCGGTCTCGTCCTACGGGCAGGGCACCACCTCGTCCGGCGTGGTCCGCATCCTGAAGGACCTGGACCGGGACATCGCCGGCCGGCACGTGCTGGTCGTCGAGGACATCGTGGACTCCGGGCTGACCCTGTCCTGGCTGATGAAATACCTCGAGTCGCGGCAGCCGGCCAGCGTCGAGGTGGTCGCCCTGTTCCGCAAGCCGGACGCGGTGAAGGTCCAGGTCCCGGTCCGCTACGTGGGCTTCGACATCCCGAACGAGTTCGTGGTCGGTTACGGACTGGACTTCGCGGAGCGTTACCGCGAGCTGCCCTACGTGGGTGTGCTCAAGCCAGAGGTGTACGCCCGTAGCTGAACCGCTTTCTCAGCGTGTTCTCAGTAATGGTCGTTATGGGCTGTTTTATTGCTGAAACGCGCTGGATTGTTGGGGGTTACGTGGAGTTCGCCCTCCGGCCTCACGGGTTCGCAAACCGTGCCCACGGTGTACGGTCGAGTGACCGATGGCGTGGTGTCACGAGCGCCGGAGGGGCCGGGAGTGATTCGCCGCCGCCAAACGGGGGATTGATTCCGGCAGCCGCCGGTGGGCGGCCACGTTGAGGTGACCAGGACGCCGATCAGGAGGGTCCGGGCGCTTGGCGCCCGACAACAGTATGGAACGTACGCGTTTCTTCCGCCGCCCGGTGGTCTGGATCATTCTGGTGATCATCGGTGTAGTCGCGCTGAGCTCAATCTTCACCAGTGGTCCGAGCTACCAGCGGGTTGATACTTCGGTCGCGCTTGAGCGTCTGAACCAGCCCGGCATCGAGAAGGTCGTCCAGAAGGACAAGGAGCAGACGCTCCAGATCGATCTCAAGGACGCCGAGCAGTTCAACGGCAAGACCACAGACAAGATCGAAACCCAATATCCGTACGAGGTCACCAGCGACATCTGGGATGACGTCCAGCAGGCCAAGTCCGCCGGCCGGATCACCGGGACGAT
The DNA here is from genome assembly GCF_018324205.1 of Actinoplanes ianthinogenes. NCBI lineage: Bacteria > Bacillati > Actinomycetota > Actinomycetes > Micromonosporales > Micromonosporaceae > Actinoplanes > Actinoplanes ianthinogenes. The sequence goes on along the minus strand of NZ_AP023356.1, from coordinate 4,342,420 downwards.
CAACACCACCGTCTCCGGTGACAACATTCTCCTGAGCCTGCTGATCAACCTGCTGCCGATCGCCATTCTGGTGGTCCTGCTGCTGCTGTTCATGTCGCAGATGCAGGGCGGCGGCTCGCGGGTGCTGAACTTCGGCAAGTCCAAGGCGAAGATGATCACCAAGGACACGCCGAAGACGACGTTCGCCGACGTGGCGGGCGCCGACGAGGCGGTCGAGGAGCTCCAGGAGATCAAGGACTTCCTGCAGAACCCGGCGAAGTACCAGGCGCTCGGCGCCAAGATCCCGAAGGGCGTGCTCCTCTTCGGTCAGCCGGGTACCGGTAAGACGCTGCTGGCCCGCGCGGTCGCCGGCGAGGCCGGGGTGCCGTTCTACTCCATCTCCGGCTCGGACTTCGTGGAGATGTTCGTCGGTGTCGGCGCCAGCCGGGTCCGCGACCTCTTCGAGCAGGCCAAGTCGAACGCGCCGGCGATCGTCTTCGTGGACGAGATCGACGCGGTCGGCCGGCACCGTGGCGCCGGTATGGGTGGCGGCCACGACGAGCGCGAGCAGACGCTGAACCAGCTGCTCGTCGAGATGGACGGCTTCGACACCAAGGGCGGCGTGATCCTGATCGCGGCGACCAACCGGCCGGACATCCTCGACCCGGCGCTGCTGCGCCCGGGCCGCTTCGACCGGCAGATCCCGGTGGACAACCCGGACATGCAGGGCCGCCAGGCGATCCTGCGGGTGCACGCCAAGGGCAAGCCGTTCACGCCGGACGTCGACCTCGACTCGGTGGCCCGCCGCACGCCCGGTTTCTCCGGCGCCGACCTGGCCAACGTGATCAACGAGGCCGCCCTGCTGACCGCACGCAACGAGAAGCGGGCCATCTCGAACCACTTCCTCGAGGAGGCGATCGACCGGGTCATCGCCGGCCCCGAGCGCCGCACCCGGGCGATGAGCGACCACGAGAAGAAGATCACGGCGTACCACGAGGGTGGGCACGCGTTGGTCGCCTACGCGCTGCCGCACTCCGCCCCGGTGCACAAGGTGACGATCCTGCCGCGTGGCCGCTCGCTGGGCCACACGCTGGTGCTGCCGACCGAGGACAAGTACACCCAGACCCGCGCCGAGATGATCGACACGCTGGCGTACGCGCTGGGTGGCCGGGCCGCCGAGGAGCTCGTCTTCCACGAGCCCACCACCGGCGCCGGCAACGACATCGAGAAGGCGACCGGCCTGGCCCGTGCCATGGTCACGCAGTACGGCATGAGCTCCAAGCTGGGTGCGGTGAAGTACGGCACCACCGGTGACGAGCCGTTCCTGGGCCGCAACATGGGCCACGAGCGGGACTACTCGGACGCTGTCGCCGCCGACATCGACGCCGAGGTGCGCGCCCTGATCGAGCTGGCCCACGACGAGGCCTGGGAGATCCTGGTCGAGTACCGTGACGTGCTGGACAGCATGGTCCTCGAGCTCATCGAGAAAGAGACCATCACCCGGGAAGACATGGATAGGATCTGTGCCCGGGTGCAGAAGCGCCCGCCGATGTCGCCGTTCAACGGTTTCGGCAAGCGTCTGCCGTCGGAGGCCCCGCCGGTGCTCACTCCCGCCGAGCGGGACAAGCTGAAGGCGCAGGCCGAGTCCGACGGTCAGCTCGCCGTCGGGCCGAATGCCAACGGCACCGCGGAAGGCAGCAACTGATCAGCACGCAAGACGAACTCGATTACCTCGCTGCTCGACTGGTCGACGGCAAGCTCACCGGTACTCCGGTCGAGCAGGCCGTCGACCTCGGGCGGATCGAGAAGGCGGTCCGGGAGATCCTCATCGCGATCGGTGAGGACCCGGACCGGGACGGCCTGGCGCGGACCCCCGCCCGGGTCGCTCGTGCCTATGCGGAGCTTTTCGCGGGCCTGCGGGTGGACCCGTCGACCGTGCTCACCACCACCTTCGAGGCGGACCACGAGGAGCTCGTGCTGGTCCGCGACATCGAGGTGCAGAGCATGTGCGAGCACCACCTGCTGCCGTTCAAGGGCGTCGCGCACATCGGTTACATCCCGGGCACCGACGGCCGCATCACCGGCCTGTCGAAACTCGCCCGCCTGGTCGAGGTCTACGCCCGCCGCCCGCAGGTGCAGGAGCGGCTCACCTCGCAGATCGCCGACCTGCTGATGGCGCAGCTGGGCGCGCGCGGGGTGATAGTCGTCATGGAGTGCGAGCACCTGTGCATGGAGATGCGCGGGATCCGCAAGGTCGGTGCGCGGACGGTGACGTCGGCGGTGCGAGGCGCCTTCCAGACGGACGGCAAGGTCCGCGCTGAGGCGATGGCCTTGATAAACGCTCGCTGACCCGTACGGCCCCTGCGGTCGGCGGCTGCCGTTGTGCCTGCGTGCCGCCGCAGGGCTACGAGGAGTTGGACCAGGCTCGGCTGGACAGGACCAGGCGATACCCATCGGGGTCCTCGATCGTGACACCCCACCGGTCCCAGTACGCACCCTGAGCGACCCGCCGGCCGCCGGCCTGCTCGAGTTTGGCGACCAGGGAATCGTCGACCGGCGCGGCCAAGTACAGCACGACCAGGTCCTCGGTTGTCGGTGACGGTGCGACCTTCAGGTTCGGCCCTCCGACGAGTTCGAGATGCCAGGACGCTTGTGGCCATCCGAGGATGACCAGGTCATGCTCGTCCGGGGACTCGGCTGCCACCCGGCAGAGCACCTGCAATCCGAGCCCTTGCGTGTAGAAGCGTTCAGCGGCCGGCAGGTCACGACTGGGCCGAGCAAGACGCATCGTCGCCGTGGGGCTGATCATCGAGTACTCCGTTCTGTCCGTCGATGATCACCATGCAACCTGAACCGCACTGGAGGTCAAGATGGGCGCATCCGCAGCGATGAAACCGACTGATGCCGAATCCCGGTTCTGGCGCGAACTGCGTTATCGATCTTGGCTTCGTTGTCCCTGATCGGTCGAGGGCTCTGCCGGATGCGATCATGTCGACGTGGTGCAGGTATCGATTTCACCCGACGGCGATGACCTTGGTGTCATGCAGGTGATCCTGGAGGGGGGCACGTGGGTCCTTCAGGTCTTGGCACGACCCGAAGAGTTGGTCACCTTGCGGTCTATCCGTGAAGCGGACTGGGCCGCGCGGCGTGCGCTGCGCGTAGGCACCGTATTCGGCGTTTCCGTCTTCTGGGCCTTCAAGGACGACATCGTCACTGCTCTGGTCGGGCAGGACGATGAGACCTGGCAGATCGCCATGACCATGCCGGTGGAAGCGGTCGACCGGCTTGCGGCGATGGCTGTGGACCATTTGCCCGGGCCGGAGCAGCCGGAACCCGATCCGCCGCTGCCCTATCCAGGCCAGCTGGAAATATTCTGACGGTCCGTCCTCCAGCAGCGTTAGTCCAAAGGACGCGTTTGCGGAGCAGTTCGAAGCCGGCGGCGAAGCGACTAATGCCGGCGCCCTGGGCCAGCAACTCATGAACCAGGGCGTGATGGGCGCGGCGGCGTTCGGCCATCCCATCGCTCCGGTCGGCTCGGCAACTTCGGCTACGTCCGGCACAGCGAGCGTCGTTTCGGCAGGCTCGGGCAGGCAGCTCTTATATCGGGCGACGCACCTCTCCACGGCCGTGGACAGGCTCTGCCAGAGGTGGAATCGGTCCACGCTTGATGGCAAAATCGTCGACCCCGAGCGGAGACGATCTATTCCGGTCGGCATGCCCAACATCCTGGCCAGCCGGCCAGCCGGCCAGCGAGCGCGAGCCCGATCGTCGTTGGCATCCGCCGGAGCCCTTCGCTCATGCGTGACCAGCGGCTAGTCAGGACAACGACTCATCGTCCGACGTCCATCACACAGTTCGCGCCAGAGCCCGAATCTCGCGAACGAACTCCGGTGGTGTGGACCGGGGTTCGGTGACCACCCACGGGCAATGAAGGGGTCACCGATCGTTCTGGACGCGTCAGCGGCCAGATCGGTGAGCCCGGCCCGCGCGGGAGCGTGCGGTCTGTACGCAGGCGGACGCGCGTAAAGGAAGATCTTGAAGTTGATCTCGGGTTTAGATCATGCTGCGGAACTGGTTGGCCGAGTCCATCGCGGCGCGGGTCAGCTGGGTGGCCTCGTCGAGGCGGGTGCGGGCCTGTTCCAGCTGGGAGATGGCGGCGGCGGTGGTCGGGTGGAAGGAACCGACGGCGGTCAGGCGTAGCAGGGCCAGTGACTGGTCCAGCTGGTCGGCGACCGCCTGGATGCCGGCGATGGCGCGGTCGGCGCCGTCCACCGAGGCGGCGAGGTTGACCTTGACTTCCTCGACGTTGGCCATGGTCTCTCCGGTTCAGTGGAAGATGGCTTGCAGGCCGACACCCATGCAGGTGAGCAGCACCGGGGTGAGGCAGGTGACGACGCCGACGATCGGGGTGCGGTCCACCGTCGTCCCGGCTTTCTCGGCGTCCGGGCCCCAGACGAAGCCGATCGTGGCGAAGCCCATGCCGAACGCCAGCAGCGGCATGCTGAGGCCGCACAGCAGCGTGTAGGTGGGCAGCGAGCCGCTCGGCGCCACCAGGTAGAGGATGATCTGTACGAACAGCACGGCGGCCGCGAACGGGCCGTAGACCAGCAGGTTGCGTGCCCAGGGTCGGGACGGGCCGACCGGGGCGGGGCCGATGAAGGCGTGATCGGCGGCGTCCGCGGTCACCCGGGCCTGACGCAGCGCGGACAGCACCGCACCCGGGCCGCCGGTGACCGCGGCGAGGGCGGTGGCGCGTTCACCCTCCAGGGGCACCAGGTCGGCCGCCGGCACGCCGAAATCGCGGACCAGGCGGGCCTGCTGCGGGGCGAGCCGCGCGCGTACCGAAGTGAGCTCCTGCCGGGCGGCGTCGATCGTCGCGTGCTGTTCCCCGGCCACCGAGCTCGCCGCGCGGCGCACCAGGTCCAGCTCTCGCGCGGCCGCCAGGTAGGCGGCCCACGGGCCGGCGGCCGGCGGGGACGCCTGGGCCGGCACGACGCCGCTCTGCTCTGCCTGCTCGGTCATGGATTCGCCCCCTCCGGGTGGACGCCCTCCGGCTGGACGAACGGGACCACCGTGACCGTGCGGTCGGTGTGCCGGTCGTGCAGCAGCGCCCGGTTCGGCCGGGGCTGCCAGTCGACGGGCCGGCCCAGCAGCAGCGTGACATCCGACTGCGGAACGTTCAGGAAGAGCAGGCCGGCCACGTCCTCGCGGCCCATGCTGCCGCCGGTCTCCTCGCCGAACCGGCGCACCCCACGCCACCAGGAGAGCAGGTGCGCACCGCGACTCGGCCCCTCGCGCAGCAGCTGGCGCAGCCCGCTCAGGCTGCCCGGCGGGGCGGCGTCCATGCCGAACACCACGCGGTAGCCCGGCTGGTCGGCGGCGAGCTCGGCGGCCAGCCCGGCGGCGTCCACCACGACCACCTCCTGCCGATGACTGATCTCGGCGGCCAGCGCGGCGGCCAGCGCGTCCCCCTCGGCGACCAGGGAGGCGATCACAAATCGGGCGGTCCGCGGCGAGTGGCAGGCCGCCACGCTGCGGGCCGCCGCGTCCAGGACCTCGGAACCGGCCGCCTGCGAACCCAGGATCGCCAGGTGCCGCCCCGGCGACGAGTCCAGCGGGAAGGTGGCGGTGGACAGGCTCACGTCGATGACCCGGCCGACCAGAGCGGTGGGCCGGCCGGCACGACCGGCGAGCGCGGCCCGATAGGCCGGGTCGTCGGCGAGGTGCTGATGCGCGTAACCGGCGAAGATCCGCGGCGGGATCGACTCCGGGTCGCGGGCACCCCACAGCTTGTGCCGCAGGTCGCTGAGCAGCTCCTGGTCGGCGTGCGGATCGGGGAAACGGACCACCCGCTCGTGCCCGCGGGTGGCGCCGCGCGGACCGCCGAGGCCGCCGGCCGTGTTCACCACGGCGCTGCCCAGCGGCAGGCCGGCCGCCGAGTCGTTGGTCGGCTCCAGCACGTCGCCGCCGCCGGGCAGCGCGATCCGGACCGGGAACTGCCCGAAGATCGAATCCCGCTTGGCATAGAGCGCCTCGACGCCCAGGACCGTCTGACTGGCGAGGACCAGATGAATTCCGTACGACCTGCCCTTGCGGGCCAGCGACTCGAGCAGGCTCACCGCCTCGGCAGCGGTCGGGTCGTTGCCGGCCAGCAGCACCTGGAACTCGTCGATGACACACAGGACCCGGGGCAGCGGGCGGCCCCGGCCCTCCTCGGCCGCCACCGCGCGCAGGTCGGCGAAGCGGGAGACGCCGGCCCGCTTGTACGCCATCGAGCGGCGGCCCATCTCGGCGTCCAGCTCGCGGAGGACGGCCAGGCCGTACTCCCGGTCGGACTCGACGCCGACCGCCCGGGCGTGTGGCAGCCAGGTGCGGTCCCGCTGAGTCGGGACGAACTCGGCGAAGGACACGCCCTCCTTGAAATCCAGCAGGTACAGCGCGAGCTCGTCGGGGGAGTAGCGGGCGCCCAGCCCGTAGAGCACGTTGATCAGGAAGGCGGTCTTGCCGGCGCCGGAGCGGCCACCGACCATCCAGTGCGGGGTCAGATCGTTGAACCGGAGCACCAGCGGCACGTCGCCGTGCTGCCCGACCACCGTCTCCACGCCGCCCGACGCGTCCGCCGACCAGAGCTCCTCGGTCGGCTCGGGCAGCAGGTCGGCCAGGGTCACCCGGGAGGCCGCCGCGGAGTGGGCCGCCAGCTCCTGGCAGACCGCGTCGATCAGGTGCGGGGGTGGCTCCTCGTCGAGGAACACCGGCGCGTTCAGCCAGGGCGCCTCCGGGGTGGCGCCGAAAGATCCCCCGGGCGGGTCACCGACCACCGCGAACGGGTTACGCACCGAGACGGCGGTGGTGCGCGGCAGCGGGGCCTGGGTGGTCTCCGCGGTCAGCGGGGGCGGCGGCCAGCCGGCCACGATCAGGTGCAGCCCGGAATCCGGCCCCTGCTGGGCCAGCGCGGCGATCCGGCGCAGCTCCTCGCCCTCGGTCAGCTCGGGCAGGCTGGCGATCACCACCAGCAGCATGCGGTCTCGCCTTTTCTTACTGCCACGAACAGGCCTGAGCCATTTCTCCGCCTCGGCGAGCACGTCCCGCAGCCCCTGCCGATCGGTGGCCGGCGGCGACATCAGGCCGGCGTCGGCGAGCTCCTCGAACGGCTGGAAGACCGCGCCACCACCGACCCCGTCGACCGCACGGACCAGCAGCGACCCGGCCGGCGCGGCCGCGAACAGCCGCAGCATCAACGCCCGGAGCAGGCCGAACACCCGCGGATCGGTGGCGCTGGCGTCGATCGTCAGATGCCCGGCCCCGAGCAGCGGCACGATCGCCGGGAACCGGACGTCGTCCAGTGGCTGCGCCACCCCGATCCGCACGAACTGCGGCGACTGCCCGCCACCGAGCGGCGCCTTGGGCGTCAACGCGTCCAACGGCGCCCCGAGCCACCCGGGAGCGACCTGCGCCGCCGCGACCCGCAACTGCTCGGCCAGCCGATGCTGCTCCCGTGGGTCGGCGACGCTAGGCGCATACGCCTCCAGCGCGGCGGCGGCCGCGTCCGCTGTCGCCACCGCTTGCCGGTGCAGAGCAGCGGCCTGCCGGACCCGCAGAGCCGAATCCGCCACTGCCGTCACCTCCTGTCGCGCGCATAAAACCTATCCCAGACCAGCGGTGCTCCACGCAATGCGGTCCCGGTGTGGTTCCCGGTGGCACCTCCCAGGATGCCGGGCGGATGTGTCCAGTCAGGAACCGTTGTTGATCGGTACGGGGTGGAGGGGGCTGGGGTTCGGTGAGGTTGGCGCTCGGGCTGTCGTGATGAGACGGCGACGACGAATTAGTGTCGTATGTATGGAGCCGCGCGACCCCCAACCCAGATCCGCTCCCGTGCCGTCGGCAGCGCCCGCGGTGCCGGCTGACGGGTCGCGGCCAACCACTCCGCCAACCGGCGCGGGCTGGGCTGCGTCTACCGGTCGCAGTGATCGTTTCAAGAGCCGGCGTACTAGGTTGTGGCTGGCCTTGGCGGCAGGCATCCTTGCAGTCCTGTGCTTAGGCGGCGTCGGTGTAATCGTCTCCGTCTATGACAACGCCACTGAGATCAAAAGATCGAACCCAAGTGTTGTGATGGCGAACTTCATTTCCGCTTATCTGGCTAGGCGCAACGATGAGGAAGCTTCGCTGTATATTTGCAAAGAGGGGGGTGATCTTAAAGACCTTAACGCCTTTCGGGCTAAAATCGAAGAGGCGGAAAGAAATAATTCAGTCAAGATCGTGGTCTCTTGGAGGGACTTGTCGGTCCAAAGCTCAGGCGATCATGCGACTGCAACAGTTACAATTGTTCGCTCGGTGGACAATGGGTCGGCAGAATCTTTTGATTCGTGGCGATTTGAACTTGTGGATGAAGATGGATGGCGAGTGTGTTCTGCGGTCGCGACCTAGTGCGCTATTCAAGCCAGAGAAGATTTGCCGGAACCTCTAGGGTTTGAGGAAATTGGCCGTTCCATGACCAGCGATACCATTCTAATTCGAGGGCTACTCGTGCGCAGATCTCACCGTTATCACTGGTGTAAAGCTCGGTAGTAGCTCGTAGGTCGCGTTGCTCACCACCGTCTTCGAGTAATCGGACGACTCGTCGACCTGTCAGCGAAGTTGCCTGTTCAGAGGCTATCGGAAATCGTCGGGGTGGTTCATCGAGCGAAACGAGTTGAATATCTGCATGCAACTGTGACGCCAGGCTGCTGGATACTCCCAAATCCTCAACCCATACACGGTCGACTGGCACGAGTGCTGCGAAGACCTCAGTTTGTTCAGACTCGGCTCGATACCACTCCGATTCCGGCATAACTGGGACGTAGGTGCGACTTCCTTGAACTACCTTCTCGTCCGCCCGCATGTCCCCGCGCCAACCCAACCCGGGGAGTCCGATAAGAACTCTGCGGCCGCGTAACTGACCGCTCAGAGTGGCCGGAATCGGGGCGATGGGTCGAGGAGGTTCAAGCCCCCAGTGATCAGGGCTGAGGAATGGATCTGGGATCGGATCGCCCATCATCCTGCGTCGCCCAACGGGGCACCATGCTGCTGCATGAAAGGTACGGGATTGATAGCGCCGGAACTCGATCGGTCATTATTGAGATGAACTTCAAAATGGAGATGCGGGCCGGATGAGTTTCCGCTGGTACCGACCTTGCCAAGGACTTGGCCGGCTTCCACCTTCTGATTTTTCTGAACGAATGGCCGCTGCACCATATGACAGTACCGGGTCATCACATTGCCAGCATGCTGGATCTCGACCATCCAGCCGCAGCCGCCCTTGCCTGGATAGCCGTCGACGTTGCAGGTCTTCCGGCCTTTGAAGTCTTCGTCGCACTTGACCATCGACACGATGCCGCTGGCAGCGGCAACGATCGGTGTATAGCGCCCGATGATCAGGTCAACACCCTGGTGGTTGGGCCGATCGGGACTTCGGAATCCAGAACCTACCTCCGCGTGCACCGGAACGGTCCACCCAGAAGCGGCGATCTGCCCTGCCGCCGCGCACACCATCGAAACCGAGCTTCCGACGGCGTTCGCTGCCCCGTGGGCGAGCTTGTTGACCATCTGCGTCGCGGCGTGCTCATGTTTGGCGTAGGCATCCGGGTACGCGCTGATCTGCACAGCTTGAGCCGCACGGGTCAGTGGCTTCTTGTCCCAGCCCGGAACCTTCTTGAGCTTCTCGTAGAATTTCGTGCTGGCGTATACCGGGTCCCGGACCTGCGCCGGAGTACCCCAGCCGGAGCTGGGTCGCTGCTGGAACAGGCCAAGTGAGTCATGGTCGTTCCGAGCACCTAGGTCCCCGAGGTTGACGAGCCCTGACTCCTGCATCGCGGTAGCCACCGCAATCACCCAGGCGCGCGGTGGCATCTTCAGCTTCGCGCCGGTGCTGATGATTATCGCGGCGTTGCGGACCTGCTGAGCGCCGTACTCGTCGATGCTGGGCAGCTTCGTGTTCGGATCGATGGGTCCGCCTTCGCCGCAGCCGAAAGCGGCGGTGTTCAGATTGGCCTGTTCATCCTTGTCGCTGAGTCCGCTGAACAAGATCACCGTGACGGTTCCGGCACAGCACAGCAGGGCCAATGTTGCTACCAGGGCTGCCAGAAGAACGACCCGGCGGGGCCGTCTGAGGGTCATGCCGCTTCCCAGTCGATGCCATCCACCAGCCAATGACCATCCGGCGCGACGAGGCGCAGGCTGAGCTTGCCGGAGTTCATGGTCACCACCGCGTTGACCATGGTGTCGTTCACCGCGGTCACGGTGGGCCGGCCAACCACTCGGTCCGCCGGTACACCGGTCGGGTCTACTCCGCGAAGTTGATCCGCGAGATCGGAGGTGGCGTTAGGTAGGAGCCGGTCGAGCCACTTCTTGGAGTTGACGCCGGTATGACTCACCCAAGCGGAAGCGAACGCGTAGGCCACAGCTTCTGGCTGAGCACGCCCGGGACTGGTTTTGGGGGTGGGGGGTGCCTCGGAGGAAACAATGCTGTCGTCCTCGGACGGGTCCACGCTGATCATTGGGGCCGGTGAACCGAGCCCCAACGACGGTGATGCCGACTTCCCGTCGGAGAAGAGCCGGCCGATGCCGACCACCGCCAGCACGACGGCGATCAGTACGAGCGCTATGCCCAGCCGTGAACGGAAGAGCGCGTTCAAGCCGCGCGCGACTACTCCGGACATGCGATCACCTCGCCTCGGAACGCACCCGCGGAGTTACCGGTTCCTCGGTGGTGGCACCCGTCTCGGGGCGATAGATCGCATACGACGTCGGCCGTTCCGCGACATCGGGCTCGGTCCATTCAGCGGGTCGCCGAGCCCGGCTTGCGGTGGGGCGAACCGCAGATTCCACGGAAGGCTTATCGTTTCCTAATGCCTCGTGACCATCCGGACGTGCGGGGAGCGCGGGTTTGGAACGGTTGCCCGAGCCAGCGACAACTGCCTCGTTGCGGGCAGTGGTTGCGTGGGCCGGATCCTCAAGTCGGGCTTCGGGTCGCATATTTCGTTGTTCGACGAAAATCATGCGGCCGTCCTTGCCCAATATGGGCTCGCGAGTGCCGCCGCCTTCGGCCACCTCAAGTTTGGCGGCCTCACGCATATCGCGGAAGAAACGGCGGTGCCAGGAGCCAGCGGATGCGATGGCAGCGGCGCTATCCTTCCCGCCGAGCTGGGTAATCCGACGATACGGTCGAAGTAGAAGCCAGCCGACCACACCGCACAGCCACACTAGAACTACCTGCAGCCATCCCGGCAGTGTGGCGGTATTCATGATTAGGTCTACGGCGAATAGATAGATCGCAGCACCGGTGCCAAAAATAGCAATGTTGAAGATGGCTGCTACTACTGCGTTACCAAGTCGGCGGATGCCAGCACTCGCAGGCCGGAGTAGGCCGACTGTTCCTAAGATGGGAACCGCAATTACTGCCCATCGAAAAACAAGGAACCCGAGGAGGACAAGGATGGATGCCGTGATATCGAACATGGCGAACATTAATGCGGCGAGAGCTGCGATGAATCCCGATCCGATTCGTTCCATCCCATTGGTTCCCTGCAGGTACTGATACGCCTCGGGATCCTCGGTCTTGATCTGCGCTGAGAGGGCGCGCCACTGAAGTTTCTTTTGTTCAATCAATGCGTCGCGGAGCTCTGGGTTCTTTCGAATGCTTTCTGCTTCGTCCCATCGGAATGAATGCGCGAGGTAGAGCGCAAAACCATACTTCTGGGCGGTCTCGCTATCGGCTGATCCCAGCACACCGCGCAGCCAGTTGCGATAGAGCATCGTTTCAGTTACGGTGTCGCTCGCGCGAACAGCCGGGGGCCGATGTTCGGTGCACGCTGCGGCCTCGTCGAGGATGCAGCTACCTGGGTCCACGCTTTGAGGCTGGGGGCCGAGTGCGTCATGAATGACGGCTAGTGAGGTTTCCAAGCTTTGGTCTGCCAGATTGGCTGATCGGACTGGCCATGCTGCTACTGCGGTAACGCCAACCATGACGAGAAGTGCCCAGGCAGCGGTTGTGGTGGCTGCGCCCATGTCTGCTTGTCGTGAGCGCCAAATTAGGTAGAGCCCTACAATTGCAAGGGTTATTACTCCGAATACGCTGAACACCTTTTCGTAGACAGCCTTGGTTGCCTGCTCCACAAGGGTGTCGGCCCAGCCCCATAGCGTCTGAGGCTCCCATGCTCGTTCGCGAAGCGCGTTTGAGGCGCCGATGACTGCGGTCGCAACCATAAATTCGCCGTTGGCTATGGTTGACTCGGCTCGCGAATCGGCTTCAGTGATTGCGGCGGCGCATCCGCCATCCTGATCGTAGGTCGGAAAGCTGTATCCGGCGTAGCCGTAGCGGGTATACATGCCCTTAGGGCCTGGTTGATCAGAAGCTGCAGGTTTCTCCGCAAACCAGCCGGCCAAGCCTGAATCGGGTGTGCTCGGAGTAGGTGCATTCTCGCACTTTGCCTTGTCGCCGACCGTCTTAACGAGGCGGTTGAGGCAGTCGTTAAGGGCTCTCTGCCACTCTTCTACGCTGCACGGACCTCCCGGGGCTTTTGCTGGGGTGGCATTTGCGCTGGACGGAGCGGCCACCGCCCAAGCGATCGACCCCACCACCATCACAACCAAGGTCGAAAACAGCGCCAACCCCCGCCGCACCATCTCAAACCTCCAGGTCGGACGGGAGCGGCACCACCGCAGGCTGCGCCGCCCCAGGCGTCGTGTCCAGGTGTTCCAACAACCCTTCGACATACGACACGTCGACGCGGACCTTCTGGACCCGCCCGTCCACGTCCCGCATCACGAATTCCCGGAAGCCCAGCCGATGCTGCGACGACGTATCCACCTGGGACAGCGAGGCGAGTGTCGCCTCGTACCCGTCATGGACCGGAACCCGCAGCAACCGCAACGCCTCGGAGGCGATCTCCTGGTCCTCGGCGATCCGGCCCACGAACACCGTGGAGACCAGGTTCTGCACGTCCAGCCCGAGGATGTCGCGCGGGTTCTGCGAGGCGACCAGCGCGGCCAGGTTCCATTTCCGGGAGTCGCGGGCGAGGCGGACCAGGAACGAGCGTCCGGAGCGCCAGCCCTCCATGAAGTGCGCCTCGTCCAGACCGACCATCTTGCGCGACGACATCGAGCCGCCGTAGCAGCGCCGGACCGCCAGCCGGTGCGCGGTGTGCAGCATCGGCAGGGCCAGCGACTCCTCGGCCGACCAGTACTCCCGCTCGATCTTCAGGTCGGGCAGTCGCAGGCCGGCCATGGTGATCACGGTGAGCGCGGCGTCGCCGCCGAGCAGGTGCTGCGGCGGGCGGCCGAAGAAGAGCAGGGCCAGCGGCATCTCCGCGGTGTCCAGCAGCAGGTTGGCCAGCTCCCGGCCCTCGTCGTCGTCCAAGCCTTGCAGGGTGGCGACCACGTCGTCGAGCGTGGACGTCTCCTCGGCCGGGACCTGCCGCACCGCGTGCCGCAGCAGCGTCGCGGTGGACGCCTCCTTGGCCACCTGTGGGGGCACCAGCATCGAGCAGATGTCCTGGACCAGCATGCGGCGCTCGGCTCGGGCGTTGGAGACCGCGATCTCGTACTCCCGGTCGCCGGCCGGGCCGGTCGAGAACTCGGACCGGACCGGGGTCGGGATCAGCGCGTACGGCGCCAGCGTCCCCTGCTCGGAGCCGGTCAGGTTCAGCACCCGTGAGTACGGCCGCAGCTCCGGCATCTGGCAGAGCCGGGCGAGCGGCCCGGACGGGTCGAGCAGCGTCACCTGTACGCCACGGCGGGCGTTCAGGTAGCCCAGCGCGCCCATCAGCGTCGACTTGCCACCACCCGGCTCGGCCACGAACACGCCGAGCCCGGAGCGCTCCCGCACCTCCATCGGGAAGTGCAGGTCGAGGAAGACCGGGCGGCGGCAGGTGCCGGCGGTACGCCCGATCAGGTCACCGCGCCGGTCACCGACCGTGGAGGCGGCCTGCGGAAGCGCCGCGGCGAGCAGCTTGACCGGCATCCGCCGGACGTAGCCGGTGTTCGCGATCGGCTCACCCGGGATGAACTCGCGGGCCAGCTGGTCCTGGTTCTTCGGGTGTTGCAGGGAGATCCGCAGCTCCCGGGAGTAGAGCTGGATCAGCCGGCGGGCACGTTCCAGGCACTCCTCGCGGTTGGCGCCGCCGACCGCGATCCGGTGCCAGCCGTGCGCCCGGGCCGAGTCGGTGGGCAGGCCGGTGGTCATCTCGTCGCCGATCACCAGCGCCCGCTTGGCGAGTCGCTCCAGCTCCGGCGGGGCGTCGATGCCGTGCTCGGCGTAATCCAGCTGTTGCGAGCGGATCATCCGCAGCCGGTGCTCGAGGTTCTTGAACGAGCTGCCCGAGCCGAGGATGTCGATCCGGGAGGAGAGCTCCATCGGCCACGGCAGCCGCTCGTGGAAGTGCAGCCACGGCTCGTGTTTCTCGGGGATCTCCAGCGGCTCCATCCGGCCCACCGACAGGACCGCGACGTGGCGCTCCTCGCCGGTCATCCGGTTGACCAGCTTGACCGTGGAGCCGTACGGCGTGCGGTAGCGCTCCACCTGCTCGGTCAGCGCCAGCAGGTCACCGGTCTCCCAGTGGCCGTTGGAGACCGGGGAGAGCAGCCCGGGCGGCGCCATGCAGAGCGCCACCGAGCGGAACAGCAGCCACTCCAGCTCCTGCGGGGTGACCCGCCGCCCCCGCATGCCGAACGCGTTCAGCACCTCGTCGAACTGCTCGACGGTACGACCCAGCTTGCGCCGCTCGTTGTCGGACGTCCCGCGGCCGAAGACGCGCAGGATCCGCTCGGAGAACGTGTCACCGAGCGAGCGCCGGGCGAACGTGACGCCGAGATAGGTCTGCCCCTCGGCGTGGCTCATCGAGAGCAGGTGCCGCTGCGCCCCGACCACGTGGTCGGACCAGGACGTGGCGCCCGGCACGTCGGGCAGCGGCCGGGTGGTGAACGAGTCGACCGTGCGGGCCCACTCGTCGGCCGGGAACGGCCGGGTGGTCCGCCGCAGGTGCAGCCGGAACCCGGCCAGCCCGGCGTACTGCTCGGAGATCGCGCTGAGCAGCGCCTCGCGCTCGGCGTCCGGACGGAACGCCCAGCGCACCTCGGGCAGGTGGTACCACGCCGTCACGGTGCCCTGGGTGAAGGTCAGGTGCCCGGCGATCTCGCTGATCGCCAGCTCGATCGCGGGGTCGCGGTCGCTGAACTTGAGTTTCTGCGGGCGCAGCGGCGCCGGTTTCGGCGCCTTCGGCTCCGACCGGCGGGCCGGGGCCTTCTCCTTGCGCTTGGCCGGGGCCTTTTCCGGTACGGGCACCGGCAGCGCGGGCGCGGGCGCCTGGACGAGCGGAGCCGGAGCTGGAGCCGGAAGGGGAACCGGAGGAGCGGTGGCGACGGGAGGCGCCGGCTGCGGCGGCCACTCGTCGAACTCGGCCCAGTCGTCCTCCACCGCCTCCGGCACGGCCGGGGAGGGAGCGGGAGCGGCGGGCAGCGGCCGTGCGGGGTAGAAATCAGGCTCCGGCCCGACCGGAGCCCGCGTGAAGGGCGCGCCCTGCCACCCGTTCGGCGGCGCGACAGCCTCCGGCGGTGGGGCGGGCGCCGGCGAGACGGGAGCCGCGGGGGCACGGTGCCCGTTGGTCGCGCCGGGTTTCGCCGGAGGATCACTCGGTCGGGTGGGCGGCGCCGGCGTCCCGGCCCCGCCGAACAGGTCGAGGAACGGCGAGTCGATGTCCATGGTGGTGTCCACCGGCGTGCCCGCCGAGCGGACCGCGTGCGGCGCCTGGAACACGCCGACACCGCCGTGTCCGGGTGCGGCCACCAGCTCCTCGACGTCTTCCAGCGATTCTGTCGGGGAGTAGTTGTCCGGGCGCACACCGTTACTCTGCCTGCCCGGCGTCGAGGCGCCCGCGCCGGGATGCCCGCGCGGAATGTTCCCGGTCATGCGTCAACACCGCCGAGGATGGCCAAACTGGTCATACCAACTCCTCCCGAACCCGGATGCGAGTGGCGACAAGTCTTGGATCGCGTTGCTCCACGGCGGGCTCGCGGGTGCGGCGCCAGTCGGTGAGCGCGGTGCGGATGACGACCCGGGCCGGCCGATCGGGGTCGACATGCCGGAACACGTACGACGTCGAGACCATGGCGAGGGCGATCTCCCAGGCGGGGAACGGGTCGAAGTCGAGCGTGATCAGGTAGTGCAGCACCATGAACAGTGGCACCAGCGCGACGAACATGCCGTACTGCGCGTACGGCAAGT
Source organism: Actinoplanes ianthinogenes (assembly GCF_018324205.1). NCBI lineage: Bacteria > Bacillati > Actinomycetota > Actinomycetes > Micromonosporales > Micromonosporaceae > Actinoplanes > Actinoplanes ianthinogenes. The sequence continues at coordinate 4,326,186 of NZ_AP023356.1, read as the reverse complement.
GGACGGGCAGGGTGTAGCCGGGCGGGCCGAGATAGACCAGGCGGGCCCGGTAGATGTCGTCGTCGGTCCGGAGCCGCATCTCAGTTGAAGATCAACTTGATGAGGTAGTCGCCGACGAAGAAGAGTGTTGCCGCTCCGGCGATGAAGGCCAGGCCGACGATGGCGATCGCCGAACTGGTCAGCACCTTGGACACCTCACCGCGGCTGGCCCGGCCGATGAAGATCACGCCGAGCACCGCCAGCAGGATCGGTGCGATGTTTTTCGCGAAGAAAGTGACGATGCCCGAGGTGTTGATGCCCGTGGGCTCCGCGGCGGCGGCGAGCACACCGCTCTGGAACGCCGTCGCGACCTGTCCGGCGAGCTCGGTGGCGATCATCGGTAAACCTCCCCGTGTCCGGTATGGGGGGTGCGGACACGCTGCAGTTGTAAAGCCTTACGGCAACGCCCATATCGTGCAGCCTGTAGCTCACCACGTCGAGTGAGCCGTTCGGGCACTGCCATGCTCATCTGCTCTCTTCGGTCACTTCATGATGCCCAGTTCCGAAGAGTACGGCCCGTACTTGCGAGCAACAAGCGTCCGTTTCGTTACCCAAGGTGAAGGAGTGCGTGAATCAGAGTCACGGCGCATCGTACACCTGTTCGAACGCCCCTCGCCCCGTACTCTCGACGGGTGCTGACTCCGCAGACAGAAGCCCAGGTCACCGGCGCTGAACTGCTGCACCGGGATCACCCGGTCGTGATGGGCGTCCTCAACGTGACCCCGGATTCCTTCTCCGACGGCGGACGCTGGGCCGATCTTGAAGCTGCCGTCGAACATGGCATTTCCCTGTCCCGCCAGGGCGCGGACATCGTCGATGTGGGTGGCGAGTCCACCCGGCCCGGCGCGGAGCGGGTCGACGCCGCCACCGAGACGGCCCGCGTGGTGCCGGTCATCGAGGCCCTCGCCGCGGCCGGCGTCCGGCTCAGCATCGACACCACCCGCGCGGCGGTCGCCGAGGCCGCCCTGGCGGCCGGGGCCGTGGTGATCAACGACGTCTCCGGCGGACTGGCCGATCCGGGCATGGCCGCGGTCGCCGCGTCCGCCGGCTGCCCGTGGATCCTGATGCACTGGCGCGGACACTCCCGCGACATGCAGCGGCTCGCCGACTACCGGGACGTGGTCGCCGAGGTCCGCGACGAGTTGCGGGCCCGCGCCGACGCCGCGATCGCGGCCGGTGTCGACCCGGCCCGGATCGTCCTCGACCCGGGCCTCGGCTTCGCCAAGACCGCGGAGCACAACTGGGCGCTCAGCGCCCACCTCGACGTCCTGATCGGCCTCGGCTTCCCGGTCCTCTTCGGGGCCAGCCGCAAGACCTACCTGGGCCGGTTGCTGGCCGCGCCGGACGGCACGCCCCGCCCGGTGGACGGCCGCGAGGCCGCCACCCTGGCCACCTCGCTGCTGGCGTTCGCCGCCGGCGCCTGGGGCGTCCGGGTGCATCAGGTCCGCGAGACCGCGGACGCCCTAGCGGTGTGGCGCGCCACCGGGTCGCCGCGATTCACCACCAATTGACGGTACGGCCGCAGCCGCGCGGCCGGCGCATCGATTTCAGGGGGAACCGGGTGACCGGACAGATCACGCTGACCGGGCTGCGAGCCCGCGGCCACCACGGCGTCTACGACTTCGAACGCGAGCAGGGCCAGGAGTTCGTCGTCGACGTCCGGCTCGACCTGGACCTGAGCCGGGCCGCCGCCACCGACGACGTGGCCGACACCGTGCACTACGGCGAGCTGGCCACCGCCCTGGTCGGCGTGCTCACCGGCGAGCCGGTCAACCTGCTGGAGCGGCTCGCCGACCGGCTGCTCGACGTCTGCCTGGCCGACCCGCGGGTGGCCGCCGCCGAGGTCACCGTGCACAAGCCGCAGGCCCCGATCCCGCACGAGTTCGCCGACGTCGCGGTCACCCTGCGGAAGGCGCGCGCGTGAGCCGGGCCGTCCTCTCCGCCGGGAGCAACCTGGGTGACCGGCTCGCCCACCTGCGGGCCGCGGTGGCCCTGCTCGGCGGGAGCGTCCGGGCGGTCTCCGGGGTCTACGAGACACCGCCGTGGGGCGACACGGAGCAACCGGCGTACCTCAATGCGGTGATCCTGGTGGAGGATGCCGCCGCCGCTCCGCATGATTGGCTGGAGCGGGCCCGGGCTTGTGAGGCGGCCGAAGGCCGCGAGCGGGATCCGGAGCGCCGGTTCGGACCGCGCACCCTGGACGTCGACGTGATCGCCGTGTGGGACGCCGACGGCCGGCCGGTCGTCTCGGACGACCCCGAGCTGACGCTCCCGCACCCGCGAGCCCATCTGCGCGCCTTCGTGCTGCGCCCGTGGCTCGACGTGCAACCGGCCGGCGAGCTGCCCGGGCACGGGCGGGCGGCCGATCTGCTCGGCGCGCCCGAACTCGCCGCCGACGTCGCCGGAGTGACCTCACGTCCGGATCTGTCGCTAGAGTCGATGGCGTGAGCGCCAACCCCGACGACTCCCCACCCGGACGCCGGACCGATCCGTCACTGCATCCGACGAGCGCCTCCGCCCTGGTGCTGGCCGCGCTGATCGGTGCCGCGCTGGGCTGGCTGCTGCTCGGCTACAACCAGCTGTTCTACAAGCTCACCCCGCTGCCCTGGACGGCGGCGGTGGTGCTGGTCGCGCTCGCCATCACCGAGGGTTATCTGGCGCAGAACACCGCGGCCCGGATCCAGCGCCGCCCCGGCGCCCTGCCGGTCGAGCCGCTGCTGGTCGCCCGTTACGTCGCGCTCGCCAAGGCGTCCTCCCTGGTCGGCGCGCTCACCCTGGGCTTCTCCGCCGGGGTGCTGGCCTGGCTGGTGCTGGAGCCCACCGACGCCGCCAAGTCGGACCTGCCCACGGTGGCCACCACGCTGGTCGGGGCCGCCGCTCTGGTCGGCGCCGCGCTCTGGCTGGAGCGGTCCTGCCGCGTTCCGGATCGGCCCGATCACCAGGACGACGACTCGGACCGCCCGTCTGGACGACGTTGACTACCGTCGAAGCCTCAAAGCGTTAAGGGTTGTGAACTGAGGCCGTCCCGTATCCGTATCCTCTCCGGCGGGCGACCTGACCCGGAGTAGCGTGCGCCTCGACCGCTCGTGGAGGCGTAAGGAGGCGCGGACCATGGCGTACGACGATACGACCACCCGGCAGCCGGGCGAGAGCACCGGCGAGTCCGATCCGGCCGCGTACCGGCGCCGGGTGCAGTTCGACGACACCGCCGGTGGCACCCTCGACCAGTCGTTGCGCGCCCCGGTCAGCGCCGCGCCCGCCACTCCGATCACCGACGACGGCCGCGACCGGCTCGGCGTCCACCTCGGCTGGGAGGTCGTCCTCCTGGTCGTCGCCGGTGTGCTCGGCTTCCTGCTCTGGCGCGAGGACGGCGCCGCCATGCAGCGCCCCGCGCTGGACGCCCTGCTGGTCACCGGCGCCGCGATCGGCCTGATCACGCTCGGCGCCGGGCTGTCCCTGCGAGCCGGCGTGCCGAACCTCGCGATCGGCCCGATCGTGCTGGCCGCCGAGTTCCAGTTCGCCGAGAACGGGGACAAGGGCCTGGTCCAGGCGCTGGTCCCGGCCCTGATCATCGCGGCAGCGGGTGGCCTGGTGGTCGGCCTGCTGATCCTGGTGCTGCACGTGCCCGGCTGGGCGGCCACGCTGGCCGCCGCGTTCGGGGTGATCACGTTCGACCAGCTCCGGGTCGGCGCGGTTGCGGTGCAGGGCACCTGGGAGCCCAGCGACCGGGCGTTCCTGCTGTTCGGCGGCTTCGCGATCCTGGCGGTGCTGGGCGGCGGGCTGGGCGCGATCGGCCCGGTGCGGCGGTTCTTCGGCCGGATGCGCCCGGTCGGTGACCCGGCCGGCCGGCGTGGCCCCGCGGTGGTGCTGCCGGTGCTGCTGGCCCTGATCGTCTCCTCGGTCTTCGCGGCCGGCGCCGGCGTCATCCTGGCCGGTCAGTCGGCCGGCCCGATCCAGCCCGGCACCGGCCTGGAGTGGACCGGCATCGGCCTGGGCCTGGCGCTGCTCGGCGGGACCAGCGCGTACGGCCGGCGCGGCGGCATCTTCGGCACGCTCTTCGCGGTCATGGCGCTGACCATCTTCCTGGACTACCAGAGCCGGAGGAATCTGGACATCGCGCTCTTCGCGATCGCCGGCACGGTGTTCGCGGCCGGCCTGGTGGCCACCCGGATCGTCGAGTCGTACGGGCGGCTGGCCACCGCCGCCAGGTCCGAGGACTGGAACACCGCGCCGTCCAGCGGCCTGAGCAACTGGTCGCCCACCCTGCCGGAGACCTGGAACACCCCGGCCGCCCCGCCGGCCCGCAGCGACCGTTGGGACGACGGACCCTGGGGCGCCACCCGTTGACCGTATGATTTCGGACATGACCCTGCCCGGCTTCGCCGAACTGGACGCCCTGCCCACTGAGGAGCTGCGCGAGCGCGCCTTCGCCAAGGCCCGCGAGAAGCGCGACGTCCGTTTCTTCTGGTCGGTGCTGAAACACCTGCCGGACGCCGATCAGGCCGCCGCGCTGGACGGGGCGCCGAACTCGATCGGCCCGACCGTGGACGAGGCGGTCGCCCTCTGGCGCGAGCTGGAGGGCCGTGATCTCGGCGAGCAGGAGCCGCTGCTGCGAGCCGCCTTCATCGACTATCTGTCAAAGTAGTGACACTCGGTCACTGAGGCGACACGCATCGTTTGATGCCATGACCCCGCTGGGAAATAGGGGCCATGGCAACCGAGAGCAGGTTCAAGACCGCACCGGGCGCGGGCACCCTCGCCGCGTTCCTGCTGGTTCTGATCTTCGGCAGTCCCTGGTACGGGGACTGGGTGAACAGCAGTGTCGACGGCGACACTGGGCTCGGCTGGTGGCTGCGCCTGCTGCACTGGCCGGCGTGGAAATTCGACAGTGGGGACTCACTGCGCGGCGTGATCGTCGGCGATCTCCGCGCGATCCTGGTGGTCGTGCTGACCCTGGTCTTCCTGATCCTGCTGCCCGGCTCGCAACTGGCGCGAGCCCGCGGCACGATCAGTCAGTTCCTGGCCGGCTGGGCCGCGTACATCTTCGCGGGCGCGTTCGCCGCCCTGCTCGCCATGCTGTTCTTCACCGACCCCTCGCTGCTCGGCGCCATGCGGGCGAGCAGCTCCGGTGCCACCTACGGCCTGTTCATCGGCTGGATCGTCGGCCTGGCCACCCTGGGCGGCCGGCGCGGCGCTGCCGATTAGACCACCGTCTCCGCCGGGGTCTCGAAGACGGCCGTCCGGGTCACCTGACCGACCGGGCGGCCGTTCTCCGTCACCAGGACCGTGGTGGCGTCCTCGGTGAGCATCACGGCGAGGGCGTCGTGCAGGGTGGCGGCGGCGTCCACGCTCGGCAGATCCTTCGCGGCACCGTCGACGGCGGCCATCACCTCGCGGACCGGGGTCACGGCCAGCCGCCGGATGCCACGGTCGGCGCCGACGAAGTCCCGCACCTCGGCCGACGCGGGGCGGCTCAGCAGCTCGGCCGGTGTCGCGTACTGAAGCAGGCGGCCGCCCTCGGCCAGCACCGCGATCCGGTCGCCCATCCGGACCGCCTCGTCGATGTCGTGGGTGACCAGCACGATCGTCTTGCGCACGGTGGCCTGCAGGCGCAGGAACTCCTCCTGCAACCGGGCCCGCACGATCGGGTCGACCGCCGAGAACGGCTCGTCCATCAGCAGCACCAGCGGGTCGGCGGCGAGCGCCCGGGCCACGCCGACCCGCTGCCGCTGGCCGCCGGAGAGCTCGTGCGGGAAGCGCTTGCCGTACCGGGCCGGGTCCAGACCGACCAGCTCCAGCAACTCGTCGGCGCGCGCGTTGATCCGCTTGCGGTCCCAGCCGAGCAGTTTCGCCACCGTGCCGACGTTGGCCCGGACCGTCTGGTGCGGGAACAGCCCGACGTTCTGGATCACGTAGCCGATCTGCCGGCGCAGCTGCACCGGATCCTGTTTCAGGACGTTGCGGCCGTCGATGGTGATCTCACCGCGGGTCGGCTCGATCAGCCGGTTGATCATGCGCAGGATGGTCGACTTCCCGGAGCCGGAGGCGCCGATCAGCACCGCCAGCTCGCCGGCCCGCACCTCCAGGCTGAAGTCCTCGACGGCGACCGTGCCGTCCGGGTACACCTTGCCGACGTCCGCCAGGGTGATCGATGCCGCGGTAGCGTCCACGTATGTCTCTCCTGTCCTGGGGCCCGGCATCGCTGACACCGGTGGCCGCACCCGCCGATGACGGCCCGGGGAATCCGTGGTTCTCCTGGCGGTACGTCACCGAGAACGCCGACGCGATCGGCACCGCCCTGCGTTTCCACGCCGGGCTGACCGCGCAGACCGTGCTCATCGCGCTGCTGGTCGCCGTGCCGCTCGCCGTCGTCGCCTACTGGATCAGACCGCTGACCGCGCCGATTCTCGCACTCTCCGGCATTCTCTACACGATCCCTTCGCTGGCGCTGCTCTCCCTGCTGGCCCCGCTGGTCGGCACCACCAGCACCACCTCGGTCCTGATCGCCCTGGTGCTGTACGCGCTGCTGGTCCTGGTCCGCAACTCGCTGGCCGGGCTGACCCAGGTCCCGGCCGAGGTCATCGAGGCGGCGACCGGGATGGGATACGGCCGGTTCGGCCGGCTGTGGCGGGTCGAGCTGCCGCTGGCGCTCCCCGGCATCCTGACCGGGCTGCGTCTGGCCACCGTCTCCACTGTGGCACTTGTCACGGTCGGCTCGCTGATCGGGCAGGGCGGCCTGGGTGATCTCATCCTGGGCGGTTTCCGGAACAACTTCTACAAAGCGGAGATCATGACCGGGACGGTGCTCTGCGTGGGTCTGGCCCTGATCCTCGACCTGCTGCTGTCCGGGCTGGGCCGGCTGCTCACCCCGTGGACCCGGGGACGTGCGGCGTGAGCTATTTCAACGAGGGGTTCACCTGGCTCAACGACCCGCTCAACTGGACCAACCCGGGCGGCCTGCTGGACCGCCTGACCGAGCACCTGGTGATCAGTTTCTGGGCGGTGCTGCTCGGCTGCGTGATCGGCTGGCCGCTGGGCATCTGGCTCGGGCACCGCGGCAAGGGCGGCGGCCCGGTGGTCACCGCGGCCAACCTCACCCTGGCCATCCCGACCCTGGCGCTGCTCACCATCCTGCCGCTGACCCCGCTCGGCTTCGGCAAGCCGCCGGTCGTGGTGGCCCTGGCCGTCTTCGCGGTGCCGCCGCTGCTGGCGAACGCGTACACCGGCCTGCGCTCGATCGACCCGGAGACCCGGGAGGCGGCCCGCGGCATGGGCCTCTCCGGCGGGCAGCTGCTGCGCCAGGTGGAGCTGCCGCTGTCGGTGCCCTATCTGGCCGCCGGCCTGCGCACCGCGTCGGTCCAGGTGGTCGCGACCGCGGCGCTGGCCGCCCTGGTCAACGGCGGTGGGCTGGGCCAGATCATCAGCGCCGGCTTCGGGATCGGGATGAGCAACGGCGGCGGTGGCCAGATTGTCGCCGGGGGCCTGGCGGTGGCGCTGCTCGCACTTCTCGTCGAGGGTCTGCTGGCCCTCGTCCAGCGTCTGGTTACGCCCCCCGCCCTGCGGGTACGGAAGCGACGCCGGACCGCTGTGACGGTAAGCACCGGATAACGCTCCGGCATCAAAAGCTGATCTTGTCATACCCCCTTGATAGGAATGACCAGGACTGCACGTGGGCAGTGCACCTTGGCTGCCCCGTCGGACACGCGGCGTCGTCATCCGGGCGGCGCCGGGACACAGAAGGCGGCAGTAATGCGTCGAAACCTTTTCCGTACGGCCGGAGCCCTCGCCGCGGCCGTCGTCGTCCTTGCCGGCTGCGGTGAGGCGGGCTCCTCCGGCACCGAAGCGCCTCCGTCCGCCGCGGCTGCTGGTGGCCAGGGCTGCGCCCCGGTCGCCGGCGACAAGCTGGTCGTCCTCACCGACGACAAGAAACTGCAGAACACCGACAACGTCATCCCCGCGATCAACAAGAAGGCGTCCACGCCCGAGCTGATCGCTGCCCTGGACAAGGTGTCCGCGGCGCTCGACACCACCAAGCTGATCGAGCTCAACAAGGCCGTCGACATCGACCGCAAGTCGTCCAAGGCCGCCGCCCAGGACTTCGCCACGGCGAACAACCTGACCGACGGCATCGCCAAGGGCAAGGGCGGCGCCATCACCGTCGGCGCGGCGAACTTCGCGGAGAACGCGACCCTCGGCGAGCTCTACAGCATCGTCCTCACCGCCGCCGGCTACACCGTGAAGGTGCAGCAGATCGGCAACCGTGAGCTCTACGAGCCCGCCCTGGAGAAGGGCGACATCCAGGTCGTCCCGGAGTACGCCGCAACCCTGGCCTACTTCCTGGCCGGCAAGGTCGACGGCAAGGACGCCAAGGACCCGTCCTCGCCCGATCTGGACGCCACCGTCGCCGGCCTGACCACCCTGGGTGAGAAGCGCGGCCTGGTCTTCGGCAAGGCCAGCTCGGCGCAGGACCAGAACGCGTTCGCGGTGTCCGCCCCGTTCGCCCAGAAGTACGGTCTGACCACCCTCTCCGACCTGGCGAGCAAGTGCTCCGGCACGGCCACGGTGCTGGGCGGCCCGGCCGAGTGCCCGCAGCGTCCGAAGTGCCAGCAGGGCCTGGTCGAGGTCTACAACTTCCAGGCCGGCCGGTTCGACACCCTGGACGCGGGCGGCCCGCTCACCAAGAACGCGCTGAAGCAGGGCACCATCTCGGTCGGCCTGGTCTTCAGCTCGGACGGCGCGCTGGCCGCCGGCTGATCCACAGACCGGACAGCGCCTCATCCGTCCGGTCACGATCGGCTGAACGATGCGTCGAACGCCGGGTCGGTGTATGCCACCCGGCGTTCGGCCGTTTCGTCCCCGGCGCACTCTCGGTAACATCAGCGCCCATGCCGGAACGGGACTCCCAAGCGGGACACAGCGCACGCCTGCTCCGCGGCCTCGTCTGGGCGGGTGTCATCCTCGCCCCGCTCGCGGCCGCCGTCGTGCTGCTCGGCGGGAACTCGAACTCGGTGCGGTTCGCGGTGCTGCTGATCGCGGTCAGCGTCGTGCTGATCGGCGCGTCGGTGCTGATCCGCACCGATCCGGTGCTGCTCCGGATGGACGTCGAGGACCGCGTCGCCGAGGAGATGGACAGCCTCCGCAAGCAGCTGATGGCGGAGATCTCGGCGCAGGCCGCCACGCAGCCGGGGCCGGATCCGAACCGGCCGCCGCTGACCCCGCGCAAGCCCGGCGGGCGGGCACAGGTCGCGGCCGGTGCTCCCGTCGGCAGTCACGGTCCGCAGCCGGTCCGGGGCGCTGAGCACGCACCGGAGTTCGGCTCGGGTAACGGCTCGGGCTTTTTCGCCGACCAGCCGGACTTCGACAACCAGCAGCCCTTCGAGGACCAGCAGCCCTTCGAGGACCAGCCCGGCTACAGCGACCAGCCCGGTTTCATCGACCAGCCCGGCTTCCACGGCCGGCCCGGTTACAACGGTCAGCCGGATTTCATCGACCAGCCGGGTTTCAACGGCCAGCCGGACTTCAACGACCAGCCGGGCTTCGAGGAGCCGACCACCTACGGCCCCGGCCCGGACGGCTACGCCGACCAGGGCTACCCGGACCAGCAGGACGGCGAGTACTACGAGGAGCCCGCCCGCCCCACCGGTGGCCGTGCCGTGGTCGCCGGCAGCGCCCGCCCGATGTCCCCGAGTGCCCCCTCCGGTCGAGCCTCGGCCGCGGTCCCGGCCGCCGGTTCCGCCCCGGTCGGCGCGGCCTCCGTGCCCAGCGCGCCCATGCCGCGCCAGCGTGGCGCGGCTTCCGTCCCAGCCCCCGCCGCCGGCGCCGCCCGGGTCGGGGTCGCGCCTGCGTCCGGCGCGGCCCGGGTCGGGGCCGCGCCTGCGTCCGGAGCCGCTCGGGTCGGGGTCGCGCCCCCGTCCGGCGCCGCCCGGGTGGCCGTCGCACCCCAGTCCGGACAGGGCGGCCCGGTCTACGGCTCCGGCGGCCACGCCCCGGTCCCCGCCGATGCCCCACCACCTCGCGCCTCGGCCGCCGTCCGCCCGGGCCCCACCTACGGCCGACCAGAAGCCCCGGCCACCGGCTATCCCAGCCCGGCCAGCGGTGCCGACTTCGGCCCAGGCTACGGCGCCCCACACGACAGCTACGGCCCCGCAGACTACGGCGACCCGGCCAACGGATACGCCGACCCCGACGGTTACGCAGACCCGAACGGCTATGTAGACCCGAACGGCTACGCGGATCCGAACGGCTACCCCGACCCGAACGGCTACCTCGACCCGAACGGCTACGAGTCGGACAGCGGCGGCTACTCGCCCGGCGACTACGCCGACGCGGACTCAGGCCAGTACAAGGCCCGCCGCCACCGCCCCTCGGCCAACGACACCAACGTCGGCTCGCTGGCCGATTTCGCCAACATGCCCGGTTACCGCGGCGACGCCCCGGCGCAGGGCAACTGGTGACCCCCGCCCGGCGGCGGTCACTTGTCGATGTCGCCGACGACGAAGAACATCGACCCGAGGATCGCGATCAGGTCGGGCACCAGGCACCCCGGGATCAGCGTCGCCAGCGCCTGCACGTTCGCGTAGGACGCCGTCCGCAGCTTCAACCGCCACGGCGTCTTCTCCCCGCGGGACACCAGGTAGTACCCGTTCACCCCGAGCGGGTTCTCGGTCCACGCGTAGGTGTGCCCCTCCGGCGCCTTCACCACCTTGGGCAGCCGCACGTTGACCGGGCCGCCGGTCCGGTCCACCCGCTCCAGGCACTGCTCGACCAGGTCGAGCGACACCGCGACCTGCTCCAGCAGCACCTCGAACCGCGCGTGACAGTCCCCGGCCGTCCGGGTCACCACGGGCACGTCGAGCTGGTCGTAGAACAGGTAGGGCTCGTCCCGGCGTACGTCGAAATCCAGACCGCTGGCCCGCGCCACCGGCCCGGACGCTCCGAAGGCGGCGGCGTCAGCCGCCGACAGGACGCCGACCCCGACCGTGCGCGCCAGGAAGATGTCGTTCTTGTGGATCACGCCGGCCAGGTCGGGCATCCGCCGCCGGACCGCGCCGACCGCCTGCCGGGCCCGCTTCGTCCACCCGGCCGGGACCTCCTCCTTCAGCCCGCCGACCCGGTTGAACATGTAGTGGATCCGACCGCCGGAGACCTCCTCCATCACGGCCTGCAGCGTCTCCCGCTCCCGGAACGCGTAGAACATCGGCGTGATCGCGCCGATCTCCAGCGGGTAGGAACCGAGGAACATCAGATGGTTCAGCACCCGGTTCAGCTCGGCGAGGGCCATCCGCAGCCAGACCGCCCGCTCCGGCACCTCGATGCCCATCAGCCGCTCGACCGCGAGCACCACGCCCAGCTCGTTGGAGAACGCGGACAGCCAGTCGTGCCGGTTCGCCAGCATGATGATCTGCCGGTAGTCCCGCACCTCGAACAGCTTCTCCGCGCCCCGGTGCATGTATCCCACGACCGGCTCGCAGGCGACCACGCGCTCCCCGTCCAGGGTCAGCTTGAGCCGCAGCACCCCGTGCGTCGACGGGTGCTGCGGCCCGATGTTCAGCACCATGTCCGCCGTCTCGAGCCCGGCCCCGGTCCCCACGGTCATCTCGCGCAGCGCGTCCGTCACCCCCGCATCGTCGCACGCCCCCACGCTCCGGCTCCGGCCCAGGCAGACCCCTTTCCACCCGGAGATCCTTTTCGGTACGGGTACCGCCGCCCGCCGCGGCGATCCGCGCACAGGCCGCAACCACACCGGGCCGCGCCGCACGTCCCGGCGATCCGTGCTTACGGCGCGCCGTTGCTGGTTCTGGGTCGCGGCGCACGTCCTGGTGATCCGTGCTCCCGGGGCGCGGCGTTGCTTGTTCCGGGTCGCGGTGCACGTCCTGGTGATTCGTGGTCATGGTGCGGCGTTGCCGGTTCTGGGTCGCGGCACACGTCCCGGCGATCCGTGGTCATGGTGCGGCGTTGCTGGTTCCGGCCGCGGTGCACGTCCTGGCGATCTGTGGTCATGGTGCGGCGTTGCTGGTCAGGGCCGCAGTGCCCTCCGGCGACCCGCGCCCATCGGGTGCCAGCCGATCAGGTCAGCGGCAGGTCGATGCCGATCGGGTGCCACAGCCACCAGTGGTCGCCGAGTCCGCTCGACGAGGTCAGCTCGGCGGCCGCGCCGGCCGACGAGAGGGCCCGCAGATAGGCCGCCGGATCGCTGCCGGCCAGGGCGAGCGGTGGTCGCGCGCCGCTGACCCCGAGCGCTTGCAGGGCCGCACGCTGACGGACCATTTCGTACGGATAACCGCTCGCGCTCGCCACCGCGTCGATGGCGACGTGCGCTGTCACGTCGCAGCCCCCGTCCGGCACCGGCGCGACCTGCCGTCCGTCCCGGAAGCCGGTCAGGCTGCCGAACGGCGGTCGCTCGTCCCGCCGATGCCCGTAGTCGACGCACAGCGCCGCACCCCGCCGCACCCGGCTGACCGCTTCCGCCCAGGCCGCGTCCCGCGGCGCGCCGATCTCCACCCGCCCCGGCCCCGGCCACCACCGAGCCGACCAGAACACCTCGGCCGGATCCGCCGGGCCGCCCAGCGTCTCCGCGCCGGTGTGCCGATCGACCAGCACCTTGCGCAGCCGTCCGTGCTCGTCGGCCTCGACCACGTCGAGCGGAACGTTGTCCAGCCACTCGGTGGCCACCAGCAGCCCGGTCACCGCCTCCGGAACGTCCCGCCGCCAGCGGATCGCCGGATTCAGCCCGCCGGGGCGCGGCGCCATCTCGACCGCCACCGGCCGCACCCGCCCGGCCAGCCCGCCGGGCAGCATCGCGCACAGCGCGCTGAGCAGCTCGCCCCGCCCGGCCCCGACGTCCACCAGATCGAATCGGGCTGGCCGCCCGAGCGCCGCGTCCACCCGCTCCACGAGCCGTGCCAGCGCCCCGGCAAACAGCGGTGAAGCATGCACGCTGGTCCGGAAGTGATCAGCAGGCCCGGACCGCGGCCGCACGAAGAACCCATCCGGCCCGTAGAGCGCGGACTGCATCGCCAGCCGCCATCCGATCCCCACCACCTCGCCACCCTAAGCCCGCCTCTCCCGACGCCCGCCATTCCGCGCCTCCCGCTCCGATGGGCGGTGCCGGTTGCCGCACTGCCCATCGTGGTGCCCCAACCGCCCCCGCTCGCGCCCAGAGCCGTTGTCCGGGGCGAGATTCGAACTCGAAGCGCCAGACAAGACCAAGCTGGCGCCCACGGCCCCGTCCCGGCTCCGGATAGGGCCATGAGGACCAGCCGGAGCCGTCGGGCTGGCCCCCATGGCCCCGTCGCGGCTCCGGATAGGGCCATCAGCGCCAGCTGGAGGTGTCGGGCTGGCGCCCATGGCCCTGTCGCGGCTTCGGGTAGGGCCGTCAGGGCCAGCCGGAGCCGTCGGGCTGGCCCCCACGGCCCCATCCCGGCTCTGGATAGGGCCACCACGGCCAGCTGGAGCTGTCGGTGTCGGGCTGGCGCCCATGGCCCCATCCCGGCTCCGGATAGGGCCATGAGGACCAGCCGGAGCCGTCGGGCTGGCGCCCATGGCCCTGTCGTGGCTTCGGGTAGGGCCGTCAGGGCCAGCTGGAGTTGTCGGGCTGGTGCTCATGGCCCTGTCGCGGCTTCGGATAGGGCCGTCAGGGCCAGCTGGAGGTGTCGGGCTGGCGCTCATGGCCCTGTCGCGGGTCCGGATAGGGCCATGAGGGCCAGCTGGGGGGTGCACCACCTGGCAGGTGACTTGGTGACGGTGGGGAGCTGCGGGCGTACCGGAGAAGCGGAGCTCGGTCGGCGAGTGGACCGCGGACCAGGGCGGGCACACCGGGTTTGACCGAGTAGGCCGTCCGCCGCCGGAACCAGCAACGCGGGGTTGACGGCTCCGGGGACTGGCGGGGCCGGCCGGCCGGCGGCTGATGCGGTGATGTGGGCCGCATGACGAGGCGGGCGCTCAGCGGACAACCCCGTCGGCCGAACGGGGGAGGCGGTGCCGGTGCCGTTGTTCACAGGCGGTTGCTACGAGCGTGTTACGACGGCGCATACTGGCGCTCGACCGGTACCCCGACATGAGGACTGGATCTGATGAGCGTATTGACCGTCGGCGTGGTCGGCGCCGGCCGGGTGGGCGCTGTGCTGGGTGCGGCGTTGCAGCGGGCCGGGCACCGGGTGGTCGCCGCCGCCGCTGTCTCCGCGGCGTCGCGGGAGCGGGCCGCGCGCCTGCTGCCGGAGGCCGCGATCCTGCCCGCCGACGAGGTCGCCCGGGCCGCCACCGATCTGTTGCTGCTCGCCGTGCCGGACGACGCCCTGAAAAGCGTGGTCGCCGGCTTGAACAGCACCGGTGCGCTGCGACCGGACCAGATTGTGGCGCACACCTCCGGGGCTCACGGACTCGACGTTCTGGGCGATGTGAACGGCATGGCCCTGCACCCCGCGATGACCTTCACCGGCGCGGACTCCGACCTGGCCCGGCTGCCGGGCATCGCCTGGGGGGTGACCACCCGGGACCGGGCGTTCGCCACCCGGCTGGTCGCCGACCTGGGCGGCGCGCCGGAGTGGATCGCCGAGGACGCCCGGCCGGTCTACCACGCGGCTCTCGCGCACGGGGCCAACCACCTGGTCACCCTGGTCAACGAGGCGGCCGACACGCTGCGCGCGGCCGGGGTCGCCGAGCCGTCGCGGGTGCTCGCTCCGCTGCTGACCGCGGCGCTGGACAACGCGCTGCGGATGGGCGACGCCGCGCTGACCGGGCCGGTGTCCCGCGGTGACGCCGGCACCGTGGCCAAGCATCTGGCGCGGATGCCGGAGCGGGCGGTCCCGGCGTACCTCGCCCTGGCCCGACGGACCGCGGACCGCGCCCTCGCGGCCGGACGGCTGCGCCCGCAGGACGCCGCGGCCCTTCTCGACGTCTTGTTCGCCGGCGGCGACAGCACCGGCCATCCGGCCGGGACCAGCACCGGCCACCCGGCCGGGACCAGCACCGCAAGCAGTGCCGAAAGCACGGTAGGGAGCCTCGCGTGACCCAGGTGGCGCACACCCGCGACGAGCTGGCCGCCGCGCTGCCGGCCGCCGGGCAGGAGATCGCGGTCGTGATGACCATGGGCGCGCTGCACGAGGGGCACCGGCAGCTGATCCGGGTGGCCCGGGAGCGGTCCGCGTTCGTGGTCGTGACGATCTTCGTGAACCCGCTCCAGTTCGGGCCGAGCGAGGACTTCGAGAAGTACCCGCGGACGCTGGAGGCCGACCTCGAGGCCTGCCGGGCCGAGGGCGCCGCGGTGGTCTTCGCGCCGGGCCGGGACGACGTGTACCCGGGCGGGGCGCCGTCGATCACGATGAACCCGGGCGCGCTTGGCGAGATCCTGGAGGGGGCGAGCCGGCCCGGCCACTTCTCCGGGATGCTCACCGTGGTGGAGAAGCTGCTCCGCCTGACCCGGGCGGACGTCGCCTACTTCGGGGAGAAGGACTTCCAGCAGCTCGCACTGATCCGGCGCATGGTGGTGGACCTGGAGCTGGGCGTCGAGATCGTGGGCGTGCCGACCGTACGGGAAACTGATGGTCTGGCGCTCAGCAGCCGCAACCGGTACCTCTCCCCGGAGGAGCGGAAATCCGCTCTGGCCCTGTCTCGCGCGTTGCGCGAGGGCGCGACGCATAGCGACGCGACGGCGATCCTGGCGGCCGCCGGAAAGATTCTGGCGGACGAGCCTGGCGTACGCGTCGACTACCTCGAACTGACCGGCCCGGACCTGGGCGCGGTCCCGGCCGACGGCCCGGCTCGCCTGCTGGTGGCCGCCAAGGTCGGCGCCACCCGTCTGATCGACAACGTCCCGATCGTTCTCCGGAAGGAAGCCTGATGCTCCGCACCATGCTGAAGTCGAAGATCCACCGGGCCACCGTGACGCAGGCCGACCTGCATTACGTCGGCTCGGTGACCGTCGACCTCGACCTGATGGAGGCGGCCGATCTGCTGCCCGGTGAGCAGGTGGCGATCGTCGACGTGACCAACGGGGCGCGGCTGGAGACCTACGTGATCCCGGGTGAGCGGGGCAGCGGCGTGATCGGCATCAACGGCGCCGCCGCGCACCTGGTGCACCCGGGTGACCTGGTCATCCTGATCTCCTACGGGCAGATGGACAACGCCGAGGCGCGGGAGTACCAGCCGCGCGTGGTGCACGTGGACGCGGACAACCGGGTGATCGAGCTGGGCGCCGACCCGGCCGAGGCGGTCGCGGGCATGGCCGACGACCTGGTCCGGGGAGATCTGACCCTGTCCGTCCGTTGATCTTAGGGTGACTTTCCCGAACGCCGCCGACGAACCGCTCCGATCACCATATGATCGATAAATCGGACATCGGCGGCGTGCGGGAGGCTCCTTCATGCGACACTGGCGTGCCCGACCGGGCCCGGGCCTCGGCTTCGACCTGGCAGCCACGCTGGGTCTGATGCTGCTCGTCGCCGCCGGATGCGGTAACCCCGGACGCGTCGACGGCAACCTCACCAACGACTGGGGCGCGATGCCCCCGGCGACCGGGTTCGAACCGATGGCCGCCACCTGCCACCTGGCCAACTTCGCGGCGACCGGGCCCCGCGCCACCTACGAGGAGGTGGACTGCTCGGTGCAGCACCGCACCGAGACGGTCTACGTGGGCACCTACACCGGGACGGCCGCGGACGCCGAGCAGCCGCCGGTCGAGACCTCGTCCGGGGCGCGCGCGGCGTACCACACCTGCGACGAGAAGACGACCGCGTACGTCGGCGCACCGTGGCGCACCGCGCGGCTCTGGATCGGGGTGACCCACCCGTCCCCGGCGGCCTGGTCCGGCGGCTCCCGCTGGTTCCGGTGCGACGTCGTCGAGCTCGACTCGATCGAGGACAACGGCGCGCTGGTCGAGCGGCAGGGCAGCCTGCGCGGGGCGCTGGCCACGAGTTCCGACCTGGCGCTCGGCTGTTACGCGATCAAGCTGGACGACAACGGCGCGATCGACACCATGCCGCCGGCGAACTGCACCGACAAGCACAACGCCGAGTTCGCCGGGGTCTGGGACGCGCCGGCCGACGCGTCGTACCCCAAGGGCGACGCGGCCTGGGAGGAGTTCCACGACGGCTGCCGGACCGTGGTGTCCGCGTACACCGGCGTGCCCGACGACAAGAACCTGCAGTACCGCACCGGCGTGGTCTCGCTGCCGGGCAACACGGACGTCTGGGCCCAGGGTGACCGCGGCGTGCGCTGTTACCTCTGGCTGGACGGCGCCGAGCTGACCTCGACCCTGAAGGGCAAGGGGACCAAGGCCCTTCCGGTCCAGTACAAGTAACGGTGACCACTGATGGTGCCCCCGGCGTGACGGGTGCGCAGGGGCGGAGTGTACTGACACACATGTCACCTCTCGCGGATCTGCCGGCCCTACCGCGCCGGCTCGCCGCCGCCGAGCCGGGCTGGACCGAGACCACCGACGTCGTGGTGGTCGGGTCCGGCATCGCCGGGTTGACCGCCGCACTGCACCTGCGCGAGCAGGGCCTGCACGTCACGGTGGTCACCAAGGTCAACATCGACGACGGCTCCACGCGCTGGGCGCAGGGCGGGATCGCCGCGGTGCTCGACCCGCTGGACACGCCACAGGCGCACGCGTACGACACCGAGATCGCCGGAGTCGGGCTGTGCGACCCGGAGGCGGTGAAAGCGCTGGTCGAGGAGGGTCCGGCGCGGGTTCGCGAGCTGATCCGCCGGGGCGCCGAGTTCGACCGCAACCCGGACGGCTCGCTGATGCTGACCCGCGAGGGCGGCCACCGGGCGGACCGGATCGTGCACGCCGGCGGCGACGCCACCGGCGCCGAGGTGCAGCGCGCGCTGCACGCCGCGGTCCGCCGCGACCCGTGGATCCGGCTGGTCGAGCACGCCCTGGTGCTGGACCTGCTGCGCGCCGCCGACGGCCGCGCCTGCGGGATCACCCTGCACGTGCTGGGCGAGGGCTCGGAGGACGGCGTGGGCGCCGTGCTGGCCCGCGCGGTCGTGCTGGCCACCGGCGGGATGGGGCAGATCTTCTCGTCCACCACGAACCCGTCGGTCTCCACCGGCGACGGCGTGGCGCTCGCGCTGCGGGCCGGCGCCGAGGTGACCGACGTGGAGTTCGTCCAGTTCCATCCGACGTCGTTCGTCACCTCCGGGCTGAACTCGGTGCAGCGGCCGCTGATCTCCGAGGCGTTGCGCGGCGAGGGGGCGTACCTGGTCGACGAGAACGGCGAGCGGTTCATGGTCGGGCAGCACGAGCTGGCCGAGCTGGCCCCGCGCGACGTGGTGGCCAAGGGCATCTACCGCGTGCTGCGGGCCACCGGCGCGGACCACGTCTATCTGGACGCCCGGCACCTGGGCAAGGAGTTCCTGGAGCACCGCTTCCCGACCATCATGGCCTCCACCCGGAGCGCCGGGGTGGACCCGGCGACCGAGCTGATCCCGGTCGCGCCGGCCGCGCACTACGCGTCCGGCGGGGTCCGCACCGACCTTCAGGGGCGCACCAGCATCCCGGGGCTGTACGCCTGCGGCGAGGTGGCCTGCACCGGCGTGCACGGCGCCAACCGGCTGGCCAGCAACTCGCTGCTGGAGGGCCTGGTGTTCGCCAAGCGGATCGCCGACGACATCGGCCGTGACCTGCCGGCCCAGGCCGACCCGGTGCGGACGAACATGACGCCGGCCTGGGTGGCCGACGCGGCGATCCGGTCCGAGGTGCAGCGCACCATGACCCGCGGCGCCGGGGTGCTGCGCTCGGCCGACTCGCTGGACACCGCGGCCAAGGAGCTGTCCCGGCTGGCCGAGTCCCGGTCCACCCCGAACACCGCGGCCTGGGAGGCGACCAACCTGCTCACCGTCGCGGCGGCGCTGGTGGCGTCGGCGTGCAGCCGCCGGGAGACCCGCGGCTGCCACTGGCGTGAGGACTACCCGACCGCGGCCGACGAGTGGCGCGGCCACCTGCTCAACTCGATTTCCTCTGACGGCAGCATGACCCAGGACTTCCAGGAGATGGCGTGATCGACTTCGGGTTGGACTTCGCGGAGGTCCAGCGGATCGTGCTCACCGCGCTCGCCGAGGACCTCGGCACCCCGCCGCGCGATGTGACCAGCGAGTCCACCATCCCGGCCGAGCAGGTGGACACCGCCGAGCTGGTGGCCCGGGCGGACGGCGTGGTGGCCGGCCTGCCGGTGGCCGCCGAGGTCTTCGCGGTCACCTCGCAGGGGCACGCCGAGTTCCGGCAGATCGTCGGCGAGGGCGACCGGGTCGAGCGGGGCGAGGTGCTGGCCGTGGTGACCGGGCCGACCCGGGCGCTGCTCACCGCCGAGCGCACCGCGCTGAACCTGATCAGCCGGATGTCCGGGGTGGCCACCCACACCCGCAAGTGGGCCGACGAGCTGGCCGGCAGCAAGGCGACGGTGCTGGACACCCGCAAGACCACGCCCGGCCTGCGGTCGCTGGAGAAGTACGCGGTCCGGGTCGGCGGCGGCACCAACAAGCGGATGGGCCTGTACGACGTCGCCATGATCAAGGACAACCACAAGCTGGCGGCCGGCAGCATCACCGCCGCGTACCGGCTGGTCCGGGAGACCTTCCCGGACGTGGACGTGCAGGTCGAGGTGACCACGCTGGCCGAGGCGCAGGAGGCGGTGGCGGCCGGCGCCGGTTTCCTGCTCTGCGACAACATGACGCCGGAGCTGCTCACCGAGGTGGTCGCCGCGATCGCCGGGCGGGCCGAGCTGGAGGCCACCGGGAACCTGACGCTGGCCACCGCGGCGGCCTACGCGGCGACCGGGGTGGACTACCTGTCGGTCGGCGGGCTCACCCACTCGTCGCCGATCCTGGACATCGCCCTCGACCTGCGCCCCCGCTGAGCGAGCACGGGAGCTGGGACGCGTACAAATAAGCGTCTTGATTTTGATTCTTAGGGGCATCCGTGCTGCTTTGCATTGACATCGGCAACACCAACACCGTGCTGGCGACCTTCGACGGCGACAAGCTGGTGCACAACTGGCGGATCAAGACCGACGCCGCCTCGACCGCGGACGAGCTCGGCCTGATGTTCCGCGGCCTGCTGGCCGGGGACGCGGTGGAGATCACCGGGGTGGCCGCCTGCTCCACGGTGCCCGCCGCGCTGCGCAACCTGCGCACGATGCTGAAGCGGTACTACGGCGACGTGCCCAGCGTGATCGTCGAGCCGGGTGTGAAGACCGGGGTGCAGCTGGCCATCGACAACCCGAAGGAGGTGGGCGCCGACCGGGTGGTGAACACGCTCGCGGCGCACGCCCTCTACGGCGGACCGTCGATCGTGGTCGACTTCGGCACCACCACCAACTTCGACCTGATCAGCGCGAAAGGCGAGTTCCTCGGCGGCGCCTTCGCCCCCGGCATCGAGATCTCCTTCGACGCGCTCGCCGCCCGCGCCGCCCAGCTGCGCAAGGTGGAGCCGACCAAGCCGCGCTCGGTGATCGGCAAGAACACCGTGGAGTGCTTGCAGGCCGGGCTCTACTACGGGTTCGGCGGCCAGGTGGACCGGATCGTCGAGCGGATGATCGAGGAGATCGGCCCGGTCCGCGCGGTGATCGCCACCGGTGGCCTGGCCTGGCTGGTGAAGGACGAGTGCCGCACGCTGACCGCGCACGAGCCGATGATCACGCTGATCGGGCTCCGGATGGTATATGAGCGGAACGTCTGAACACGGCTGAGTAGGCTTTCCAGGTCTCGCAAACCCCCACTACACAGGAAGACCGTGCCGTGACCGAGCAGAACGTGCCAGTGACCGATCCCGCCGACGACCTACCCGAGCAGATGAAGGTCCGCCGGGCGAAGCGGGACCAGTTGCTGGCGAAGGGCGTCGCGCCCTACCCGGTCACCGTCGCCCGGACGACCACCCTGGCCCAGATCCGCTCCCAGTACGCGGAGCTGCCGACCGACACCGCCACCGGCGACCAGGTCAGCGTCACCGGCCGGGTGATCTTCATTCGGAACGGTGGCAAGCTCTGCTTCGTCACCCTGCGGGAGGGGGACGGCACCGAGCTCCAGGCGATGCTCTCGCTGGACAAGGTCGGCGCCGAGGCCCTGGAGGACTGGAAGCGGCTGGTCGACCTGGGCGACCTGGTCGCGATCACCGGTGAGGTGATCACCAGCCGGCGCGGTGAGCTCTCCGTTCTCGCCGATTCCTGGTCGATGAGCGCCAAGGCGCTGCGCCCGCTTCCGGTCGCGCACAAGCCGCTTTCCGAGGAAACCCGGGTGCGGCAGCGCTATGTCGATCTCATCGTCCGGCCGCAGGCCAGGGACACGGTGCGTACCCGCGCAACCGTGGTCCGTAGCCTTCGCGAGTCGCTGTTCCGCCGCAATTACCTCGAGGTGGAAACGCCGATGTTGCAGTTGCTGCACGGCGGCGCGGCGGCCCGTCCGTTTGTGACGCACAGCAACGCACTGGATACGGATCTTTATCTGCGGATCGCGCCGGAACTGTTTTTGAAGCGCGCGGTGGTCGGTGGCATCGACCGAGTGTTCGAGATCAACAGGAACTTCCGTAATGAGGGTATGGACTCCACGCACTCTCCGGAGTTCGCCATGCTCGAGGCGTATCAGGCGTATGCCGACTACAACGTGATGCAGGTCCAGGTGCGGGAGTGGATTCAGGAGGCCGCGCAGGCGGTCGCCGGTTCGCACGTGGTCACCCACTACGACGGCACCGAGCTCGACCTCGGCGGCGAGTGGCGGCAGATCACCCTGTTCGGGGCGATCTCCGAGGCGCTCGGCGAGGAGGTCACCATCGAGACCGACCTGGCCCAGCTCCAGCGGTACGCGGAGAAGGTGCAGCTCGGCATCGACCCCAAGTGGAGCGCCGGAAAGCTCGCCGAGGAGCTGTTCGAGCACCTCGTTCAGCACACTCTGCAGGCGCCCACATTCGTCCGGGACTACCCGGAGGAGACCGCGCCGCTGACCGCCGCGCACCGCGAGACGCCCGGCCTCACCGAGAAGTGGGACCTGTACGTCGGCGGCTTCGAACTCGCCACCGCCTATTCCGAGCTGGTCGACCCGGTGGTCCAGCGGGAACGGCTGCACGCCCAGTCGTTGCTGGCCGCCGGTGGCGATGCCGAGGCGATGCAGCTCGACGAGGATTTCCTCCGGGCCATGGAGTACGGAATGCCGCCGACCGGTGGCATGGGAATGGGAATCGACCGGCTGTTGATGGCGCTCACCGGCCTGGGCATTCGGGAAACGATCCTCTTCCCGTTGGTCCGCCCGGAGTAGCCGACGTCAATTATTGGCCCCCGCCATTGACGGGCGATGTCCCCCTGGCGTTATTGTTCTCGCATTGCGTGGGAGAGAACCTGTGTTCGGGAGGATAACGGCGCGTGGCCAAGCAGATCATTCACAAGCTGGTCGATGACATCGACGGCACCGAAGCCGACGAGACTGTGAAGTTCGCTCTCGACGGTATTCAGTACGAGATCGACCTCTCGGAGAAGAACGCCGCGGAATTGCGGGAGGTCTTCGCTCCCTACCTGAGCGCCGGCACCAAGGTGGCCCGTGGCGGTGTGGTCGTCGGCGGCCGTGCGGCGCGTGGTCGTGGCGGCGCGGCGGCGGACCGGGAGCAGAACAAGGCGATTCGGGAGTGGGCCAAGAAGGCCGGTTACGACATCTCCGACCGCGGGCGCATCCCGCAGGAGATCGTCGACGAGTACCACTCGAAGGGCCCCGGCCGGGCCTGAGCTACTCCCGAAGAGGGCGTACCGATCATCGGTACGCCCTCTTCGCGCTCTCCGCACCGTTATCCACAGGCGCTATCCACAGGCACAGGCCGGTTGTCCACAGGCTGTGGACCGTGGGGATTTCGCTGTGCGCGTACACGTTCGGGTGGGGGAAGAGCCGCTGAGCGTGCGAAGTTGGCTATATCAACGTTGCGGACGGTTTCGAGGGGCTCCGAGGGCCCAGCGGATCCTCCCGGCGGCGATAGAGTTACAGCACGGGCATCACCGATGCCCGTGCGCTGGCCCCGCCAGTTGTTGAGACAGGTTCAGCATGGGCGCACGGCACGTGAGGAGCACGAGGGCATGTTCGAGCGGTTCACCGACCGAGCGCGACGGGTTGTCGTCCTGGCCCAAGAAGAGGCCCGGATGCTCAACCACAACTACATCGGGACGGAGCACATCCTTCTCGGCCTGATCCACGAGGGCGAGGGTGTCGCCGCCAAGGCTCTGGAGAGTCTGGGCATCTCCCTGGAGGGAGTCCGTCAGCAGGTCGAGGAGATCATCGGCCAGGGCCAGCAGGCACCGAGCGGGCACATCCCGTTCACGCCGCGGGCGAAAAAGGTGCTGGAGCTGTCCCTGCGTGAGGCGCTCCAGCTGGGCCACAACTACATCGGCACCGAGCACATCCTGCTCGGCCTGATCCGCGAGGGTGAGGGCGTCGCCGCCCAGGTCCTGGTCAAGCTCGGCGCCGACCTGAACCGGGTCCGCCAGCAGGTGATCCAGCTGCTCTCCGGTTACCAGGGCAAGGAGCCGGCCGCCGCGGGCACCGCCACCGGCGAGGCTGCTCCGTCCACTTCGCTGGTCCTCGACCAGTTCGGACGCAACCTGACGCAGGCCGCCCGGGAGGGCAAGCTCGACCCGGTCATCGGCCGGGAGAAGGAAATCGAGCGGGTCATGCAGGTGCTGTCCCGCCGCACCAAGAACAACCCGGTGCTGATCGGCGAGCCGGGCGTCGGCAAGACCGCCGTCGTCGAGGGCCTGTCCCAGTCCATCGTCAAGGGCGAGGTGCCCGAGACGCTGAAGGACAAGCAGCTCTACACCCTCGACCTGGGCGCGCTGGTCGCCGGCTCGCGTTACCGCGGTGACTTCGAGGAGCGCCTGAAGAAGGTGCTCAAGGAGATCCGCACCCGCGGCGACATCATCCTGTTCATCGACGAGATCCACACCCTGGTCGGCGCGGGCGCCGCCGAGGGCGCGATCGACGCCGCCTCGATCCTCAAGCCCATGCTGGCCCGCGGCGAGCTCCAGACCATCGGCGCCACCACCCTCGACGAGTACCGCAAGCACCTGGAGAAGGACGCCGCGCTCGAGCGCCGCTTCCAGCCCATCCAGGTCGGCGAGCCGTCGCTGGCGCACACCATCGAGATCCTCAAGGGCCTCCGCGACCGCTACGAGGCGCACCACCGGATCAGCATCACCGACGCCGCCCTGGTGGCCGCCGCGACGCTGGCCGACCGGTACATCTCCGACCGGTTCCTGCCGGACAAGGCGATCGACCTCATCGACGAGGCCGGCGCGCGGATGCGGATCCGCCGGATGACCGCGCCGCCGGACCTGCGCGACTTCGACGAGCGCATCGCCCAGGTCCGCCGGGACAAGGAGTCCGCGATCGACGCGCAGGACTTCGAGCGGGCCGCGCAGCTGCGCGACAAGGAGAAGCAGCTGCTGGGCCAGAAGGCGCAGCGGGAGAAGGAGTGGAAGGCCGGCGACCTGGACGTGGTGTCCGAGGTCGACGACGAGCAGATCGCCGAGGTGCTGGGCAACTGGACCGGTATTCCGGTCTACAAGCTGACCGAGGAGGAGACCTCGCGGCTGCTGCGCATGGAGGACGAGCTGCACAAGCGCGTCATCGGCCAGGAGGACGCGGTCAAGGCGGTCTCCAAGGCGATCCGGCGGACCCGGGCCGGGTTGAAGGACCCGAAGCGGCCGTCCGGCTCGTTCATCTTCGCCGGCCCGTCCGGTGTCGGTAAGACCGAGCTGTCCAAGGCCCTGGCGGAGTTCCTGTTCGGCTCCGAGGACGCGCTGATCCAGCTGGACATGTCCGAGTTCCACGACCGGTACACGGTGTCGCGGCTGGTCGGTGCCCCTCCCGGGTACGTCGGTTACGACGAGGGCGGGCAGCTGACCGAAAAGGTGCGGCGCAAGCCGTTCAGCGTGGTGCTGTTCGACGAGATCGAGAAGGCCCACCCGGATGTGTTCAACACGCTGTTGCAAATCCTGGAGGACGGCCGGCTGACCGATGGTCAGGGCCGGATCGTGGACTTCAAGAACACGGTGATCATCCTGACCACCAACCTCGGCACCCGGGATGTGGCCAAGGCGGTGTCGCTGGGCTTCCAGGCCTCGGAGGACACCGAGAGCAACTACGACCGGATGAAGGTCAAGGTCAACGACGAGCTCAAGCAGCACTTCCGGCCGGAGTTCCTGAACCGTATCGACGACACGATCGTCTTCCACCAGCTGCGTGAGCAGGAGATCCTGCAGATCGTCGACATCTTCACCTCGCGCATCGAGGGCCAGCTGAAGAACAAGGACATGGGCCTCGAGCTGACCGACAACGCCAAGAAGTACCTGGCGAAGAAGGGCTTCGACCCGGTCCTGGGCGCCCGGCCGTTGCGCCGCACGATCCAGCGCGAGCTGGAGGACACCCTGTCCGAGCAGATCCTGTTCAACGAGCTGCGCCCCGGCCAGATCGTCGTCGTCGACTGCGAGGGCGACCCGGCCAACGTCGAGAAGTCCAAGCTGGTCTTCCGCGGAGCCGAGAAGGCGAGCGCCGTGCCCGACGCGGTGCCGGCCGACCTCGGAGCGGCCACCGGCGAGGAGTGACGCGCTGAGCACCACCGGCCCGGCCCTCATCGAGGGCCGGGCCGTGTCATACCCGGGTACGACTCGCGGATGAGGACCGTGGGGTGATGCGGCCGATCCGGCCCGATCCATAGCTTCCGATGCATGAACGCGCATCGCATCGGACAAGCCGTCCTCTACAGCGCCGGCCTCACGCCGGTCAGCGCCGCGAGCCTGGGGCTGCTCGTCGCCGGCCGACCGGCGACCGCGGACCGTCTCGCCACCGGCTGGCAGAGCCGCCTCGGCCCGCCGCCCGAGCTGCGCGGCCGGTTCCTGCCGGTGGCCGCCAACGCGGTGATGGGCCTGCTGCTCGGCCTGCTGACGCTGATCCCGCTGGCCGTCGAGGTGATCGTGGTGGCCCGGGGTCTCTTCTACGGATGGGTCGATCCCGGTCCCTACGACACGTCCTGGGGTGGTCCCAGCCGCGGCGGCGCCTGGCTGGTCCACTTCCTGATCAGCATCCCGATCGCGGCGGCCGGGATCGCCGCCCTGATCGGGATCGCGGCCCTGCACCGTCGCTGGACGGCCCGGCTGGCCGGCGAGCCGGGTGGCGCGTGGGTGCTGCCGGTCGCGATCCTCTGCGTGGCCGCCGAGGTGGCCTTCTTTATTGCCTGGCTGCACCAGATCTGACCGTCGATGATGGGCGGATGCGCGAGATCCGGGCGGTCTACGACGACCACACCATCACCGTCTATCAGGCGTACTCGCCGGCCATCGCGGTGCCGGCGGTGCGGGCCGGCCGGTTCGTGCCGCCGTTCAAACGTGACCGGATGACCTGGATCAAGCCCAGTTTCCTGTGGATGATGTACCGCTGCGGCTGGGCCACCAAACAGGGTCAGGAGCACGTCCTCGCGGTCTCGATCACCCGGGCGGGCTTCGACTGGGCGCTGGCCAACGCCGTGCGGAGCGGCTACAAGCCGGGTGAGTATCCGAGCCGCGCCGACTGGCAGCGGGCGCTCAAGCAGGCGCCGACCCGGGTGCAGTGGGATCCGGAACGGGACCTGCGGTTGCGGGAGTTGCCGTACCGGTCGTTGCAGCTGGGCATCGGCGGGGTGGCGGTGGATCGCTACGTCGACGAGTGGATCACCGGGATCACCGACGTGACCGGCCTGGTCCGGGAGATCCGGGGGCACCTGGACGCGGGTGACGACGACCGGGCGGCACGACTGCTGCCGCCCGAACGCGTTTACCCGCTATGACAATCGATGGACCTCGCCACGCGGCGCGTCGCCGGCCAGCACGAAGTCATCCGCGCCCAGCGCCTGCACCAGACCGTCCTCGACCAGCCCGGCGAGCGCCCGGGCGCGTTGCACCTCGTCGGTCCAGACCACGTCCAGGCGCTGCCGGGGGACCGGCCCGGTGGCGTGCCGCAGCACCTCCAGCAGCAGGCCGCGGACCTGCCGATCGGTGCCGGCGTAACGCTGCGGCTTGCGGCTCGGCCCCTCCGGCAGCGGCAGGCCGGTCAGCCGCCACGCGCAGACGTCGTGGAACGGGCAGTCCACGCACTTCGGCGCGCGGGCGGTGCAGACGATCGCGCCCAGCTCCATGAACGCGATGCTCGCCCGGGCCGCGCGGGCCGGCTCCTCGGGCAGCAGCTCCGCCATGGCGACCAGGTCGGCCGTGGTGGTCGCCGGGCCCGCGTCCGGCTTGCCTTCGACGACGCGGGAGACGACCCGGCGTACGTTGGTGTCCACCACCGGGTGACGCTGACCGTAAGCGAACGTCGCGACCGCGCGTCCGGTGTACGTCCCCACCCCGGGCAGCGCGAGCAGTTGGTCGAGATCGTCCGGCACGATCCCGCCGTGCCGCTCCACGATCGCCTGGGCGCAGGCGTGCAACCGCATCGCCCGCCGGGGGTACCCGAGCCGGCCCCACATCCGGATCGCCTCGGACTGCGGCTCGGCGGCCAGGTCGGCCGGGGTGGGCCAGCGGGTCATCCAGGATCGCCAGGCGGGCTCCACCCGGACCACCGGGGTCTGCTGGAGCATCACCTCGCTGACCAGGACACCCCAGGGAGTGGTTTCCGGTTGGCGCCACGCGAGATCGCGGGCGTTGGCGTCGTACCAGTTGATGGCTTCGTCGGCGAGAGTCATAGCAGGACCTACTGTAAGTGGGTGCATGAGCTCGCCATCACCGTCATCGGGCCGGACCGGACCGGCATCGTCGCCGACGTGGCCGAGGCGCTCGCCGCGGCCGGCGCCAACCTGACCGACTCGACGATGACCCGGTTGCGCGGACACTTCGCGATGACCCTGATCTGCACCGGGACGCCCGCCGCGGAAGCCGAGGCGGCGCTGGCCGGGATCGGGCTGCTCACCTCGGTGCGCGAGGTGGAGCCGGAGGCCGCCGCCACGACCGGCGAGCCCTATCTGGTCAGCGTGCACGGCGCGGACCGGCTGGGCATCGTCGCCGCGGTCACCCGCGTGGTCGCCGCGGCCGGCGGCAACATCACCGACCTGACCACCCGCCTCACCGGGCCGCTCTACGTCCTGGTCGCCGAGGTGGACCTGCCACCCGGCCGGGCCGACGAGCTGACCGAGCAGCTCGCGGTGGCCGGCGCCGAGCTCGGCGTCGAGGTGACGTTGCGCCGCGCCGAGTCGGAGCTTCTGTGAGGGCGGTGGTGACCGCGCCGGCCAGTGTCCTGAGCACGGTCGCCGCGGAGGTGGACCCGGCCGACCCGGAGATCGTCGAGCTCGCCGACGAACTGGTGGCCATCATGCGGGCCTCGCCCGGGTGCGTCGGGCTGGCCGCCCCGCAGATCGGCGTCTCCGCGCAGGTGTTCTGCGTGGACGTCACCGGGCACCCGAAGGCGGCCACCACGCACGGCACGTTCGTGCTCTGCAACGCCAAGGTCCTGGAGGCGAGCCGGTGGCGGCCCGGGCGGGAGGGCTGCATGTCGGTGCCCGACCTGACCGGTGACGTGAAACGGGCCGGCCGGATCGTGGTGGCGGGGCTGCGGCCGGGCACCGGCGAGGCGGTCACGCTGACCACCGACGCCTTCGAGGCCCGCGCGTTGCAGCATGAGATCGATCACTGCGCCGGAAAGCTGTTCCTCGATCGGGTGGCCGGTGCGCACGCGATCTACCAGCGCAAGGTCTATCTCTAACGAGCGTTCCTCAAGTTGGTGTCGGTTGCCCGGCGCGTCGTGCCCTTCATCCACGGGTCGATGGGTTTACGGTGGGCCACATCATGCGTGCGACGGTTGGTCCCCTCCCACCCGCGGTCTACTGGCGGCGGCGTGCGGTCGTGCTCGGCGCCCTGCTGCTGGGCATCATCGTGTGGTTCGTGGCGTGTTCCCATGAGGACGACAAGACGCCGAACACCAAGAACGCGTCATCGTCGCTCCCGACACCGGCCCCGGCCAAGACGTCGGCCACGGCGTCGCCCGCCCCGTCCGGCCTGCTCGACTCGGCGCCGCCCGGTGGACAGTCCTACCCGGACCCGGATGCCGTGCAGTCCCAGGGGACGTTGCCCGGTGGCGATGGCAGCGGCCTGCTGCCGACCACCGGGAGCATCAACGGGACCGGGAGCAACACCAACGTCAACGAGCCGGCCGACGGTTCCTGCGCGGACGCCGAGATGCTGGTGACGCCGGTGCCCGCGGCCACCACGATCAAGCGCGGCGTGCCACTGGCGATCACCTTGAAGATCAAGAACGTCGGTACGCGTACGTGCACCCGTGACGTCGGCGCCGACCCGCAGGAGCTCTACCTCGACCAGGGCGCGCAGAAGGTCTGGTCGTCGGACAAGTGCAGCACGGCCAAGGGCAGCGACGTTCAGTCGTTCGCGCCCGGCGCCGAGCGCGAGTGGAACATCACCTGGAACGGCCGCCAGTCCAGTGCGTGCAGTGGTTCCGTCGCCGCCGGTCCGGCCCCGGAAGCCGGGCAGTATCAGCTGCGCGGCCGCCTGGACCAGATTCTCAGCAAGCCGGTCACCCTGACCATCACGGCCTGATCAGCGGTTGGTCGCGGCGCTCGAGCTGTACCTGGACGTCGACGCCACGCGGCGGGTCCGGACGCTGTGGCGTGCCCTGGAAGCGGAGGGGATCCCGACTCTCGGGTCGCTGCACCAGAAGCACCGCCCGCACATCTCCCTCGCGGCCGCCCGGACGATCGACCCGGTGGCCGCGGCCGCGGCGCTCGACGGGCTGGCTGTGGGCCGTGGGATCACCGTGCAGATGGATTTCGTCGGGCAGTTCGTGGGCCGGGTGCTCTGGCTCGGCGTCACCATGACCGGGGAGCTGCTGGACCACCATCGCGCGGTGCACGAGCGGCTGGCCGCCGGCGGGGTGGAGATCTGGGAGCACTATCAGCCGGGACGCTGGGTGCCGCACTGCACCGTGTCGCTGCGGGTGCCGAACCCGATGATGGCCCCGGCGATCCGCCGCTGCCTGGAGATCCTGCCGCTGTCCGCGACGGTGACCGGGGCGGCGATCGCCGACCACGCGAACGACATCGCGCATCCCCTATGACGAAGCGGAGGCCGTGTGCCCGGCCTCCGCTTCGACTCAGGCTTGCTCAGACGGTGTGGCGACCTTTGCGCACCTGGCGTCCGGCGATCAGCAGGCCACCGCCGACCAGCAGGAAGCCGATCGCGTACCAGATCAGCTGCATCGAGTCGGAGCCGGTGAGCGCGAGGGCGGGCTCGGTGCTGGTGCTCGGGGTGGGCGTGGCGGGGGTGGTCGCCACCGGGGCGGCCGACGAGGGCGACTCGGTGACCGGCGCGGTGGTGGGCTCAGTGGTGGGAGCCGTCGTGGGCGCGGTCGTCGGGGCGGTCGTCGGCGCAGTCGTCGGCGCGGTGGTCGGAGCCGTCGTGGGGACGGTCGTCGGCGGCGTGGTGGGCGGCGTCGGCTTGACGCAGTCGGACGGCTTGGTCCAGGTGCCGGTGCTGGTCGTGAACGTGTTGTCCCGGACCGTCACGGTCGTCCCGGCCGGGGCGGTGCGCTCGGCCGACTGACCCGGCCGGACCCGGATCCACTTGCCGTCCAGCGTGAAGACCGCGTCCACCTTGGCGTCCACGGCGTTCGCCATCCGGATGTGCAGGGTGCCGGCACAGTCGCTGGCGAAGGTCACCGCGGGCCGCGGCGAGCAGACGCCCTCACCGCCGTTGTACCAGGCCGCACGACCGCTGGACCGGCTGCCGATACCGGCCGACGAGCCGAGCTTGGCGTTGCCGTACTGGGTGGTGCTGCCGGTGATCTCGTTCAGGATCGAGGCGCCGAAGACCGTGTCGACCTGGGTGAAGCAGCCGGGCACCTGCACGTCCAGCGAGACGCTGCGGTGCCCGGCGTCGATCCGGCCGGTCTTCGCGTCGTAGACGAACTGCGGGGTGGCGTAGGTCTTCTTCGGCGCGGTGTAGGAGACCAGCGAGAAGTCCTGCGACTCGCCGGCACACAGCGGCTTCACCGCGGTGATCACCGCGGTGCCGCCGGGGCCGTCGAAGCTGTGCGTGTAGGTCGCGTCGGCCGCGCTGACGCACGACTCGTAGGCGGTGCCGGCATTGGCGGCCGGCGAGATCCCGGCGAACGCGGCGGTGGCGACGGCGGCGCCGCCGAGAATGAGCATGATCCGGCGCAAGGCGGATGCCCCCAACTCTGCAATCGGGTAGGGGGCGGTCTCACCACTGACTCCCCGGGCCGCCACGCGGTGACCGATTCAGCTCGGCCCGGATCACGATCTCCCCAAAACTGGGTGCACGCGGCGGTTCGTCCGCGGCGGAGATCAGGCTAGGACGTGGCTTAGCGTAACGGAAGACCCCATCACGCTAAGTAGCGTCGACCGTCGAGGAATCGCGCCGGATCCGTCCGCCGCGCGCGCAGGATGCGATGAAAAGTCCGAAAAAATAACTGCCGACTTCACAAGCTCGTGCCATCCGTGACACAGGGTCATGGCGGCCGCGGCAACAGAATCCCCCGAAAGAGGGTGGATCGCTTGCGGTTTCAGGCCTTTTCGGTACGCCGAATCAGACGTAACGCTCGAGTATCGATGCCTCGGCGAGCCGGGACAGCCCCTCCCGCACTCCGCGAGCCCGCGCGTCCCCGACGCCCTCGACCGCCTGGAGATCCTCGACCGTCGCCCCGAGCAGCCGTTGCAGGCTGCCGAAGTGGTCGACCAGCCGGTCCACGATCTGCGCGGGCAGCCGCGGCACCTTGGCCAGCAGGCGGAACCCGCGCGGCGACACCGCGGCGTCCAGCGCGTCGGAGGCGCCCGGGTAGCCGATCGCCTTGGCCACCGCGACCAGGTCGATCATCTCGGTGGCGGTGAGCAGGTCCAGCTCGACCAGCGCCTCGTCCAGCGTGCGTGCCTTGCGCCCGGTCGGCAGGTAGTCCCGGATCACCAGGGTGCGGTCCGCGTCGACGCCGGCCATCAGCTCGTCCAGCTGGAGGGCGAGCAGGCGGCCGTCGGTGCCCAGCTCCACCACGTAACCCGAGATCTCGTCGGCGATCCGGCGGACCATCTCCAGCCGCTGCACCACCGCGACCGCGTCCCGGACCGTGACCAGGTCCTCGATCTCCAGGGCGGAGAGGGTGCCGGACACCTCGTCGAGCCGCAGCTTGTAGCGCTCCAGGGTGGCCAGTGCCTGGTTGGCCCGGGACAGGATGGCGGCCGAATCGTCCAGGACGTGCCGCTGCCCGTTCACATAGAGCCCGATGATGTGCATCGACTGGCTGACCGAGATCACCGGGAAACCGGACTGCTTGGCCACCCGCTCGGCGGTGCGGTGCCGGGTGCCCGACTCCTCGGACGGGATGGACGGGTCGGGCATCAGGTGCACCGCGGCCCGGACGATCCGGGTACCGTCGCTGGAGAGCACCACGGCGCCGTCCATCTTGCACAGCTCGCGCAGGCGGGTGGCGGAGAACTCCACATCGAGCGGGAAGCCGCCGGTGCAGATCTGCTCGACGACCGCGTCATAGCCCAGCACGATCAGCGCGCCGGTGCGGCCGCGGAGGATCCGCTCCAGACCGTCGCGCAGCGCGGTGCCGGGAGCCATCAGGGCGAGGTTGGCCCGGATCGGATCGCTGGCGCCCCCGGTGAGGCCGATGCCGGTCAACGGGGCCACCGCGCGGTGACCCGCGCCGTTGACGCCGGGGCGCGGCGTTGAACTGGCGGCGGACTTGGAACCATCGCGGTCGAGCGGCACCGGTACAGTCTACGAACCTTCATCACGGGCAACGAGGCATGGTTCGATGAATGCTCCGTAGCGTGATGAATCGTCACTCTCGGTCACCGGCCGCTGTGCTCGGCTGAGGCCCGTGCCGCGTTCTGCAACGCCGAGCGCAGGTCGCCGACCTCGATCACCTCCATGCCCTTGGGCGCGCCGGCCTCACCGTTGAGACTGCCCGGCGGCACCAGGGCCACCCGGAACCCGAGCCGGGCCGCCTCGGCCAGCCGCCGGCCGATCGCGCTCACCCGGCGGATCTCCCCGGTCAGCCCGACCTCGCCGATCGCCACCAGGGTGGGCGCCATCGCCAGATCGAGCCCGCCGGACGCCACCGCGAGGGCCATCGCCAGGTCGGCGGAGGGCTCGGTGAGCCGGATGCCGCCCACGGTGGCCGCGAACACCTCCCGGTTGTACAGCTTGATCTGCTTGGTGCGGCGCTCCAGCACGGCCAGCACCATGGCCAGCCGGGCGCTGTCGAGACCGGACACCGTGCGCCGCGGTGAGCCCTGCACCTCGGCCCCGATCAGCGCCTGCACCTCGGTGACCAGCGCCCGCCGGCCCTCCATCGCGACCGTCACGCAGGTGCCCGGGACCGGCTCCTGATAACGGGTCAGGAACAGGCCGGACGGGTCGGGCAGGCTGCTGATCCCGCCCTCGTGCATCTCGAAACAGCCCACCTCGTCGGCCGCGCCGAACCGGTTTTTCACCCCGCGGACCAGGCGCAGCGACGAGTGCTTGTCACCCTCGAAGTGCAGCACCACGTCGACCAGGTGCTCCAGCACCCGGGGACCGGCCACCTGACCGTCCTTGGTGACGTGACCGACCAGGACGGTGGCGATGCCCCGCTCCTTGGCGATCGAGACCAGGGCCGCGGTGACCGCCCGGACCTGGGTGACGCCGCCGGGCACACCCTCGGTGCCGGGGGCCGAGACGGTCTGCACCGAGTCGAGCACCAGCAGACCCGGCTTGACCGCGTCGAGGTGGCCGATGACCGTCCCCAGATCATTCTCGGCGGCCAGGAACAGGCGCTCGTGCAGCGCGCCGAGCCGCTCGGCCCGCAGCCGGACCTGGCTCACCGACTCCTCGCCGCTGACCACCAGCGACGGTGTGCCGGCCCCGGTGGCCCACTGCTGGGCCACGTCGAGCAGCAGCGTCGACTTGCCCACCCCGGGCTCACCGGCGAGCAGCACCACCGCGCCGGGGACCAGGCCGCCGCCGAGCACCCGGTCGAGCTCGCTGACGCCGCTCGGCACGGCTCGGGCGGGCGCGGCGCTGATCTGCGAGATCGGCCGGGCCGGCTCGCTCGGCATGCGGGAGCTGACCACCCGGCCGGAGACCCCGACGGACACCGTGGACTCGATGATCGAGCCCCACTCGCCGCACTCCGGGCAGCGGCCCAGCCATTTCGGTGGCTGGTGGCCGCAGGCGTCGCAGACGTAGGCCGGCCGGGCTGCCTTGGAACTGGTTCGCGAGGATGTCACCCGGCCAAGTTAGCCGCCGGGTATGACAACGTCACTCGTGCTCGGAGTTCTCACCCGTCGCGCCGGGCGCCCGGGAGGCCGCGGTCACCGGGATCGCGACCGGCGCCTGGATGTGCAGGT
This sequence comes from Actinoplanes ianthinogenes, assembly GCF_018324205.1. Taxonomy (NCBI): domain Bacteria; kingdom Bacillati; phylum Actinomycetota; class Actinomycetes; order Micromonosporales; family Micromonosporaceae; genus Actinoplanes; species Actinoplanes ianthinogenes. The sequence continues at coordinate 4,291,790 of NZ_AP023356.1, read as the reverse complement.
CGGCCGCGCCGGTGCTGAAGTGGAGCACGAGGTTGACCTTCTCACCCGGCCGCAGGTTGTCGCTCAGGCCGACGACCTGGAGCTTGTTCGCGTCGGTCGGGCGGAACAGGGCCTGGCCGAGCGGCGAAAGCTTGATCTGCGCAGCGGTGACCACGGGGGTCGGCGTGGCGGCTGGCGTGGCCGAGGCGGCGGGCTTGCCCGAGGCCGACGCGGCCGGCTTGCCCGAGACCTCGGGGACGGCGGTCCCGGTCGGCGCCGGGGTCGGGGTGGTGACGAAGCCCACCTGCTTCGCCGAGACCACCTGCGGCTGGTCGGTCGGCTCGCTGGTGATCGAGACCGTGACGTCTTCCTCGGACTGGTTGTAGAGGCTCAGCTCGAGCGGCGCGTTCTCACCCTTGGCGTAGCCCTGGATGCCGTTGTACGTGATCTGCGCGTTGCGCACGAACACGGCGCCGTCGACGGACTGCGCGTTCACCCCCGCGATCGGGGTGACCAGCTCGGCAGTCTCGGCAACCTGGCCGGCCGAGCAACCGGCCAGCGCGATGGCACCGACGGTGGCGACACCCGCGACCAGGGCGGCGCGACGGGTTACCAGCGAGCGCATCACGATCCTCCAAATAGCGACACCAAGGTGTGTGATCAGCCTAGTGGGCGGTAATCCGCCGCGTGCGCCGACCCATCCATCCGGCCGCAGTGGATCACACCACCGGTCCGCTGGAGATCAGCAGGAGGACGTCGATCAGGGCCACCACGATCACCGCGCGGAACAGCGCCACCGGCCGTCCCCGGGTGCGACCGGCCAGGTACCAGCCGATCGGCAGGAGCACCACGGCCGCCGCTCCGGCCAGCCAACCCGTCCAGGAAGGCGGTCCGGGTGGCCCCAGGACCAGGGTCACCGTGGCACCCAGCAGCAGTGCCGCGGCGGCCAGCCGGGAGCCGCGCGCCCCGATCCGATGCGGCAGGCCACGCACCCCGGTCGCCGCGTCGTCGGCGAGGTCCGGCAGCACGTTGGCGAAGTGCGCCCCGGCGCCGAGCAGCCCGGCCGCCAGCAGCAGCCAGGCCGGTGGCGCCGGATGCCCGGGCAGCGCCACCACCACGAACGCCGGCAACAGCCCGAACGCCACCAGATAGGGCAGCACGGAGAACGGCGTCGACTTCAGCGGCCAGTCGTAGAGCAAGCCGACGAGCGCGGCCACGCCGATGGTCACCGCGGCTGCCGCGCCGAGCGGAATCGCCACCACAGGCGCGGCCAAGGCCGCGATCAACCCCGCAATTCCTACGGTACGACGAGAGACCGCGCCCGCCGCGACGGGTTTGTCCCGCCGGCCGGTCTGCCGGTCCCGGTCCGCGTCCAGCCAGTCGTTCACCCAGCCGACGGCGAGTTGGGTGGCCGCCACCGCGAGCGCCACGCAGAGCAGGCGCCGGCCACGGTGCCCCGCGCCGGCGGCGAGCAGGGTCATCGCCAGGGTCACGGCGGCGCCCGGTTCCGGATGGGCGGAGCGCAGCAGGGCGAGCGCACGGGACATGGTGAGCAGTCTGCGTCCCGTGGTGACTGTCCGGCCACCGTTCCTCATGCGACAGCAGTCACCCACCGGGGCGGCCCGTCCCACTCGGCGGCTGTCCGTAGGTCCAATGCCGTCCGGTCTGGCCCGCCGGCTCGCCACGGTTTCGATGACCTCGGGTCTGGCCCGGCGCCTCGTCCACGGTTGGGATGCCGTCCGGTCTGACCTGGCGTCTCGTCCACGGTTGGGATGCCGTCCGGTCTGGCCCGGCGTCTCGTCCACGGTTGGGATGCCCTCCGGTCTGACCTGGTGCCTCGTCCACGGCTTCGATGGCGACGGGTCCTGCCGGGCGTCTGTCCACAGGTTCAACGGCGATGGGTCCTGCCGGGCGGGTTGTCCACAGGTTCAATGCCGTCCGGTGGTGCCTCGGCGGAGATCGTGCCAGTCTCGATCACATGTTGTCGATGCGGCGTAACGATCCGTGCCAGTACGACGACCTGGCCGACGAGTGGTGGCGCCCGGGTGGCCGGTTCGAGCTGCTGCATTGGCTCGCGGCAGCCCGCGCCGAGTTGATCCCGCGGCCCGCCGAGCCCGGCCGGATCCTGCTGGACGCCGGCTGCGGCGGCGGCCTGCTCGCCCCGCACGTCCGCGACCTGGGCTATCGGCACGTCGGCGTCGACCTGCGCCGCTCCGGCCTCACCCGCGCCGCCGAGCAGGGCGTCTCCCCGGTCGGCGGCGACGTGGCCGCGCTGCCGCTCGCCGACGCCGCGGCCGACGTGGTGGTGGCCGGCGAGATCCTGGAGCACGTCCCCGACCTGAGCGCGACGGTCGCCGAGCTGTGCCGGGTGCTCCGCCCGGGCGGCACGGTGGTGCTCGACACGCTGAACGCCACCGCGCTCAGCCGCTTCATCGCGGTCACCCTGGGGGAGCGGTCCGGGGTTGCGCCGGTGGGACTGCACGACCCGGCACTCTTCGTCACGCCGACCCGGCTGCGCGCCGAGTTCGCCCGCCACGGCGTCCGCCTGGCCGTCCGCGGCGTGCGACCAAGCCTCCCCGGCCTGATTCGCTGGCTGACCTCCAGCCGTGCCCGGCCCGGTCGCCCGCTCGGCCGCATCCTCCCCACCTTCTCCACCGCGGTCCTCTACCAGGCCCTCGGCCACAAACCCGCCCCCGCCGCGCCTACCGGCACCACTCCCAGCGCCCCCGTCGACACCACCGCGGCCGACACCATTCCCACCGGCCCGACGGCCACGGCGCTGAACGGCACCACTCCCACGGCGCTTACCAGCACCACCACTCCCGCCGTGCCTCCCGGCACCCCTCGAACGGCTGCCGCAGCTACCACTCCTACAGCGCTTACCGGCACTACCCCCGCTCCTACCGACATCTGGCGAACCACTCCCGCCGGCATCAGCGCCACCGCGCCTACCCGCGCTGTCCCCGCCGCTTTCAGCCGCGCCGCCCCGGCTGCCTCCGGCCGCGCCCGTCCCGCATCTGGCCGCGCCGCCCCGGCTGCCTCCGGCCGGGCCGCTTCCGCATCCGGCCATGCGGCTCCCTCGTCCGGCCGCGCCGCCCCGGCTGCCTCCGGCCGGGCCGCTTCCGCATCTGGCTATGCGGATCCCGCGTCCGGTCGGGCCGTTCCCTCGTCCGGCCGCGCCGCCCCGGCTGCCTCCGGCCGGGCCGCTTCCGCATCCGGCCCTGCGGATCCCGCGTCCGGCCGGGCCGTTCCCTCGTCCGGCCGCGCCGCCCCGGCTGCCTCCGGCCGGGCCGCTTCCGCATCCGGCCATGCGGCTCCCGCATTCGGGCGTGACGGTGAAGGCAGCCGCTACGCCCTCAGGGCGGGAAGCCGTGGCGTCGACCACCCGGGCAGCAGTGAGGAGCGCTCGGCGAGGGACCGTGCCGAGCACCCAGCGGCGGCCTTGGTGGCCGCGGATCGTGACGGCAGGTGACCATGGTCGGCGCGGTGATCAGCGGGCTGGGGGTGGCGTTGCCGCCCACGGCGGTGCAGGACGAGTTGTGGGAGGGCTTCTTCGCGCGGCACTACGCGGGTGGTCGGCGCGGTCTGGCTCAGCGGATCTTCGCGAACTCCGGGGTGGTCACCCGGCAGGCCGCGGTGAGCCCGCTGCTGGAGGACGTCTCCGAGTGGTCCACCGAGCGCCGGATGCGCCGCTACCAGGACGAGGCGGTGCCGTTGGGCCGGGCCGCGGCGAGCCGAGCGCTGGCCGACGCGGGGATCGCCGCGGCCGATTTGGGACTTTTCGCAGTCTGCTCCTGTACCGGTTATGCCACGCCCGGGCTGGACATCCTGCTCGCCCGCGATCTGGCCATGTCACCGAACGTGCAGCGGCTCTTCGTCGGGCACATGGGTTGTTACGCCGCATTGCCGGGACTGGGCGCGGCGAGCGACTTCGTGGTCGCCCGCGGCCGCCCGGCGCTGCTGCTCTGCACCGAGCTGACCAGCCTGCACATGCAGCCCGCCGGATCCGGCGCGCCGGACGTCCAACAGATCGTCTCGCACGCCCTCTTCTCCGACGCCGCGGCCGCCGTGGTGCTCACCCCGGCCGCCGCGCCCCTCTCCGGCCACCCTCGTCCGGACCGCTCATCCGCCGACCACCAGGTCCCGCCTCCCGTTGACGTGACGCTTCCCGCCCCGGTCCCACTCCCGGGCCACGCGACTGCGTTCTCCGGCGAGACGGCCGCGTTCTCTGGTGACGGGACCCCACTCCCGGGCCACGCGACTGCGTTCTCCGGCGAGACGGCCGCGTTCTCCGGTGACGGGACCCCGCTCCCGGGCCACGCGACCCCGCTTCCAGGCCAGGCGACTCCGCTTCCAGGCCAGGTGACCCCGCGCCCCGGCCAGGCGACCCCGCTTCCAGGCCAGGCGACTCCGCGTCTCGATCAGGCGACTCCGCGCCCCGGTCGCGCGTCCCCGCTCCCCGACCAGGCGACCCCGCGTCTCGGCCAGGAGGCGGTTCCCGCCCAGGCGACGGCATTCCCCGGCCAAGTGACTGAGTTCTCCAGTGATGGGACCCCGATCCCCGGCCAAACCCCGCTCCTCGGTGACGCGACTGCGCTCGAGGGTCGGCCGGGGTCGCTTCCGGGGTATGTGGTGCGCGAGGTTGCGGCGGTCACTGATACCACTACGGCGGGGCACATGACCTGGGAGGTGACGGATCTCGGGTTTCGGATGGGGCTGTCCCCGGAGGTGCCCGCGGTGCTGTCCGTGCACGTCCGGGCGCTGGTTGGCGACCTGCTCGGGCGGCACGGGCTGAGCATCGGCGACGTGGACGGGTGGGCCGTGCACCCCGGTGGTCCGCGGATCCTCGACGTGGTGCAGGAGCGGCTGGGCCTGGGCGAGTCGGCGCTGGCGGCTTCACGGGGAGTGCTGTCGACGTACGGAAATTGTTCGTCACCGACCGTGCTTCTGATCCTGGACGCTCTGCGTCGGGCGGCGCAGCCGCCGCGCAGGGTGGTGATGCTCGCCTTCGGTCCCGGGCTCACGCTTTACGGCGCCCTGCTCGAGTTCTCTACAGTCGCATCGTGAGCGGCGAACGGGACAACCGCACCATAAGCGGCGAACGGGGACGCGGGGTGGTGCTGCGCGTGGCGGCCGCGCTCCTGCTCGTCGTGGGTGCGGGCTGGTGGTGGTCGGCGCGGCCCCGGTCGGAGGCTGATCCGCGGCTGCTGACCTGGCGGCTTGCCGCCGAGCAGCTGTTGCCGGAGACCGGGGACCAGGAGACCGCGGAAACTCTCGTGCTGGCCGCGGGCGCTGATTATGCGAAAACTGATGATCTGGACGGAGGGGCGTTCCTGATCTCGGTGGTCTGCGCGGGGCCGGACGACAGTTCGGTCCGGGTCAGTCTCGGCGAGGGCGAGGAGGACTCCGGGCGTGGCCTGCGCTGTTCAGGCTCCCGGACGCCGGAGGTGTTCAGCGTCGGCGTCGGCAGCCGGTTGCATCTGCGGGTCGTGGTGGATCAGGCCGGGCCGATCATCTTCCGATACACCCTCGAGCGGAGTGCCCAGGGCTAGATGCGGGCCAGGTCGGCCTCGAACGCGGCGACCGACACGACGTGTTGACACACGCGGAGCACGTCGCCGGCCTTGTTGACCACGAAGGTGGCGGCGCTGCCGTCCCGGGCGCTGGTCAGGCCGGCGCGTTCGCGCAGGTGACCGGTCGGGTCCTGAAGGTAGAGCACGGTCTTGCCGTCGGCGCGTGGGGTCTGGGCCGGTGCCAGGCCGCCCTGCGAGGCGGTGGCCGACGGGGCCGTGGTCGAGACGGCCAGAACCGACACATCCTGCCGGACCGCGGCGACGGTCTCGGCGATCAGTCGCTCGCAGTCGCAACCGTCCGTGATGATGACCACCATCGGTCTGTGCGCCAGGAGGGGCACGGCCTGACCGTCGGCGCCGATCAGATCGAGCGCCGGAAGAGTCTTGGCCGGGGTCGTGGTGGTGTCCGAGGTGCGCTGAGTGGCCGGCTGCCGAGGCGTCCCGGGCCAGGCCGAGGCGAACAGGCTGGCCACCGTGACCAGGATCGCCATCGAGACGATCAGGACCGGCGCGCGCAGCAACAGGGCGCCTGCCCGGCGCAGCCGGCGGACCGCGGGCCGGCGGGCGAACCGCTGCCAGCGGTTGGGCGGCGGAGCCAGGTGCAGCTCGGCGCGCACCGCCTCGACCTCGTCGGACAGCTCCGACAGGTCGTCCGGGATGACGATGACGCCCCACTCCTCAGGAAGGTCGGGCAGGTCGTCGGAAGAGCCGCCGTCGGGCGGCGGCCAGCCGCCGTTGTCGCTCGCGCCTGCCATGACTCACCTCCCCCCTGGCCGACCAGATCTTGCTTCGGTCGGGGAACTTCCGTCCAGCGTCTCGCACGCTACGCCGCATCGCCAGTGGTGTCGTGGCATGGACCTCAGCGATACGCTTGATCTGGCAAAGCCGTCAGGGTCCGGAATTCCCGACTCGTTGGCAGAGTCCGTGACGTCTCGGTCACTTTGAGTTACTTAGGCAGCTTCCTGCTTTGCTGTCAAGCGGTAGAAAGCCCCGTCACAGGGCCTCTGAGCTGCACTAACAGTGACCGTCAGGGCGAGACACCGTCGCCTGGGCGTGTTACCCTAGACACAGCGAAAGGGGTTTCGAACCTATGGTTTTCAGTGTCGGCGAGACCGTTGTTTACCCCCACCACGGGGCCGCACTCATCGAGGCAATCGAGACTAGGGTCATCAAGGGCGTTGAAAGGCAGTATCTCGTTCTGCGTGTCGCCCAGGGCGATCTGACGGTTCGGGTGCCCGCTGAGAACGCCGAGGAAGTCGGCGTGCGCGAAGTGGTTGGCGAGGAAGGCCTGGGCAAGGTCTTCGACGTCCTCCGCGCTCCGCACACCGAGGAGCCGACCAACTGGTCGCGGCGCTACAAGGCCAACCTGGAGAAGCTCGCTTCCGGTAACCCGCTCAAGGTTGCCGAGGTTGTTCGTGACCTCTGGCGTCGCGAGCGGGAGCGTGGTCTCTCGGCAGGCGAGAAGCGCATGCTCGCGAAGGCCCGCGACATCCTGGTCGGCGAGGTGGCCCTCGCTGAGAAGAGCACCAAGGACGAGGCTGAGGTTCTGCTCGACAAGGTCCTCACCGAGGCCTGATACACCGACGCATCCCTCATAGCACCATGTACGCCGACCGCGACGTGACCGCGCAGCTGAATGCTCGCGGTGACGTCGCGGTCGTCGTTCCTGCCGCGGGTGCCGGTGTCCGGCTCGGTCCGGGAGCGCCCAAAGCTTTGCGCCTGCTCGACGGCGAGCCGTTGCTCGTTCACACGGTGCGCCGCCTCGCCGCGGCCCCCTCGGTCAGGATGATCGTGGTGGCCGCTCCGCCCGCTGACGTCGACGCGGTGCACTCCCTGCTCGCCCCGGTGGCCCCCGTCACCGTGGTGCCCGGCGGCGCCGAGCGTCAGGAGTCGGTGGCCGCGGCGCTGGCGGTGGTCCCGGACGAGGTCGCGATCGTGCTGGTCCACGACGCGGCGCGCTGCCTCACCCCACCGTCGGTGGTCGAGCGGGTGGCCGCGGCGGTCCGGGCCGGCGCTGACGCGGTGATCCCGGTCCTTCCGGTCGTCGACACGATCAAAGAGGTCGCCGCCGACGACACCGTGCTCGGCACGGTTGACCGGTCGGTGCTCCGGGCCGTCCAGACTCCGCAGGGTTTCCGCGCTTCGGTGCTGCGGGCTGCCCATCGAGCCGCCGCCGACCTGCACACCGATGACGCCGGCGCGGTCGAGAAACTGGGTCGGCCGGTGCTCTGCGTTCCCGGTTCGGATCTGGCGCTGAAGATCACTCGGCCGATCGATCTGGCGCTCGCCACGCATCTGCTGGCCCTTCCGGACCCGGCCGCCTGATCCTCCCGGATGCATGGCCCGCGTTTCGGGTCGCCTGGCCCCCCGAATCGGACGCCTGATCCTCCTGGATCGGGTCGCCTCACCCTTCCGGATCGGAACGCCTGGGCCCGGACCGGGGATAACTGACCCTTCCGGATCGGAACGCCTGGACCTCCGGATCGGGGATACCTGGCCCTTCCGGATCGGAACGCCTGGACCTCCGGATCGGGGATACCCGGCCCTTCCGGATTCGGACGCCAGGGCTTCCGGTTCGAGCGGTCCTTCTGACCCGGGCCTCCGGCTGACTCGGGCCTCCGGGCTTCAGCGCCACACGCCTGGACTACTCCGGCCGGGAAGCGCTGCTTCCACAGCGTCCGCCTCTCCTCGGATCCGAGACCGTTGGACCTTCCGCCGACCGCGGACGCCTGAGGCGCTCACGGGCATTAGGGTGGCGGGGTGATCATTCCGCGGGTTGGCATCGGGACTGACGTGCACGCTTTTGACGCCGGTCGGCCGTGCTGGGTGGCGGGACTCGAGTGGCCCGGGGAGCCGGGACTCGCCGGCCATTCGGATGCCGACGTTGCCGCGCACGCCGCCTGCGATGCCCTCCTCTCGGCGGCGGGACTCGGCGATCTGGGTGGCAATTTCGGCACCAGTCGGCCGGAGTGGGCGGGCGCGGCCGGGGTGACGTTGCTCGCTGAGTCCGCCCGGTTGGTGCGGGCGGCGGGCTACGCGATCGGCAACGTGTCGATCCAGGTGATCGGGAACCACCCGAAGATCGGCAAGCGGCGCGCGGAGGCGGAGAAGGTGCTTTCCGCGGCGGTCGGCGCGCCGGTCACCGTGTCCGGGACGACGGCCGACGGGCTGGGGCTGACCGGTCGCGGGGAGGGACTGGCCGGGGTCGCGGTGGCGATGGTCTACAGCGAGATGGCGACCGCGAGCCCGGCATAGCGCGACGGGCCCGACGGGCGCGACTCCGGGATTGCGCAGCGGAACCCTACGGGGTGGTAACCGTCACGGGAGCGTGGACGGGATCGTCCGGCATGATTGTGATCATGACTGTCGTTCTGCCTGGTGTGGCTCGAAGATTGATCGACAACCCGACTTACGCGGTACTCAGCACGATCAATCCGAATGGCTTTCCGCAGTCGACGATCATTTGGGTGAAGCGCGACGGCGACGACATTCTGTTCTCCACGATCCGCGGGCGGCGTAAGACCCGGAACATGGAGCGCGACCCTCGGGTGTCGATTTGTGCGTATGACCCGGCGCAGCCGTATTCCTACTGCACCATCGAGGGTACGGTCACGCTGAGCGACGACCAGGGTGACCTGATCGGCGAGCTCAGCTACAAGTACGCGAACGAGCCGTGGACCAGCGACGGACCGGAGACGGTACGGGTGGTCTGCCGGCTCACCCCGACCCATGTGATCTACAGGTAGACCGCCTACGCTCGGACGGTGCCCGCCCCCATGGAGCCTGACACCACGCCGGAGGACCACCGCCAGCGCGCGCTCTTGCTCGCCGACCTCGGTCGTTACGACGAGGCCGCCGACGAGATCGCGGCCGGCCTGAGCGCCGCGTCGGGTGGCAGCCCGGGCGACACCCGCGGCGCCGCGTCCGGCCCCGGCGCCACGTCCGACGGCATGTCCGGATCTGACGCCCACGGTGGTGGGGCTGAACGCGGCGCGACGCCCGACGGCGCGGCTGGAGCCGGTGTCACGCCCAGCGGTCCGTGGAGCACCGGGCCCGGCGGCGGCTCGGCGGGTGATTCGGGGACCGGAGCGGCCGAGATCGCCCTGCTGGCCACGCTGGCCCGGATCCACCTGGCCGCCGAGCAGCCGGTCGAGGCCCTGGCCGCCGCCGAGCGCGCCGCCGCGGCCGCGCCCGGCGAGCTGTCGCCGCTGGTGGTGCGCGCGATGGCCCTGACCGACAGTCGGCGTTACGCGGAGGCCGCCCAACTGGCCGGCGAGATCCTGCGGGCCTGGCCGGAGGATCCGTACGCGCAACGCACCGGCGCCGCCCTGCTCAGCGAGTCGCGCAACGGCCAGGAAGCCCTGAACGCCGCGTGGAACGGAGTCCGGGTGGCGCCGGCCGATGCCGAGGCGCACCTGGTGCTGGCCGTGGTCGCCGCCCGGCTGCGGTTGTTCGACCTGGCCCAGCGGGCCTACGCGGAGTCGCTGGACCTCGATCCGGCGATCGGTGACGCCGGCCAGGACATCGGGATCGTCCGGCTGGAACGGCGCCGCTGGGCCCGGGCTCTGGAGGAACTGGCCGAGGAGGCCTCGCTGGGCGCCACCCCGGCCGGACCCGTTGCCGAGCCGCCCGCGACGCCGCCACCGGCCCGGCCGTCCTGGTCCGAGCCGCCGGCGGTCAGCCGCCCGCGCAAGGCGGTGCTCGACATGTCCGGCGACTCGGCCGACGCGGTGCGCGAGACGATCCGGTACGGCGCCAACGGCGCCCTGGTCGCCGCGGTGCTCACCGCCGCGATGACCCTGATCAGCTCCGGCATCTCCCGGGTCTGGGCCGGCCTGATCGGCTTCCTGGTCTTCCTCGCGGTGGTCCTGTGGTTCCGCAGCCGTCTCACCGAGCCGGCCGGCACCGTGCTGGCCCGGCTCCGGGCCGTCGACCGCAGGCTCCTCGCGGCGCTGTACCTGACCTTCGCCGCGCCGTTGTTCCTGGTGGCCTACGCTCTGGTCGGCGGCTTGCCGACACTGATCGCCGGCATGGTCCTGGCCGCGATCGCCGACCTCCTGGTCCTGACCGGCCGCCGTTGAAGCCGCGATCGCCGACCTCCTGGTCCTGACCAGCCGCCGCTGGCGGGCGAGCGGCCAGCCGCCGCTGGTGGGCGAGCGGCCAGCCGCCGCTGGTGGGCGAGCGGCCAGCCGCCGCTGGCGGGCGAGCGACCAGCCGCCGCTGGCGGGCGAGCGACCACCCACCTGCCCGCCAGAGGAAAACGCACCGGCCCACCCCCGCTGGGATATCGACCGCCATGCCCGTATTTTGACCCTCATGGCCGATCTTCTGATTGCCGCCCTGGCCCTGGCCGCCCTGGCCGTCGTCCTGTTCGTCCTGTTCCGGGCCGAAACCCTGGGCCGGGCCTACTTCGCCGCCGGGCTGGCGATCATGACCCTGGCCGCCGCGGCCACCGGCGTCCTGCTCTACCGCTCCCACCGCCCGGACAACCCCGCCGCGAAGACGCCGCCCACCGCCCAGGCGGCCCTGGGCGCCGCCGTCCTCCGCCTGGACCTTCCGCTGCCCCCGGGCGACAAGTACCCGCAGGCCGCCATCCTGCTCCTCGACCCACCCCGCCCCGGCCCGGACGCCTGGACCGGCGACATCTCGCTGATCTGCTCCACCCCCGGCAAGGACGACGGCGCCCAGCACTGCACCGGCGACGACGTCCGGGTCTGGAGCGCCGACCCGCTGGAGAAGCGGTCCGTGGTGGCCCGGGCGGTCGGTGACCCGTTCGGCGGACCGGAGGCGTGTGCCGAGGCCAACGGCGCGACATATCAATCGCAATATATGGAATTGGAGGCCGGCCGGGCGTACTGCATGCGCCGCACGGCCGACCCGAAGCACGTGACCGCCTTCCGGATTCCGGCGTTCCCAGCGGAGAAACCGCTGCCCACGCGCTTGACGATCGAGACGGCGGGCTGGCCCCTCTGAGCACATGGTTGTCCGCTTCGTGCGCGGTCCGTTAGGTTCGGATCGTGTCGACGATGGTGCCTCCGCTGTATGCCGGGCTCGTCGATGACGCGTCCCTGTTGCCGCCCAGCCCGACCGGCCTGGCCGACGCTGAGGCGAAACATCGCGAGCACGCCTCCGCGTGGTACGCGGAGCTGATCGGCGCCCTGCTGGTCCCGGCCTCGGTGGTGGGCACCGAGCCGGTGCCCCGGGTGCCCGCCGCGCTGATCGGCGACATCCCGATCGGCGCGTTGCCGGCGACCGTGGAGAAACTGCGGGCGGCCGGGATGCGGATCGAGCACATCGAGGCCGCGGTGGCCCGCCGCGGCGAGGATCCCCAGCCGGGCCTGTCCCTGCTGCGCGCCTTCGCCGTCGACGAGCACCCGCATCGGGGCGAGAGCCGCATCTGGGCCGAGATCCCGCTCAGCTGGGGCCTGATCGGCGCCCTCGACACCGTGGTCGACGCCCGCACCGAGGGCCTCCCGATCGCCCCCAAGTTCCGCGTCGGCGGCCTGGCCGCCGAGCTCTTCCCCACCCCGGTCGAGCTGGCCGCGGTGATCTGCGCCTGCCGCGACCGGCAGCTCCCGTTCAAGCTGGCGGCCGGCCTGCGCCACGCCACCCGGCACACCGACCCGGAGACCGGCTTCACCCACCACGGCTTTCTGAACGTGCTGGTTGCCACGCTGCTGGCGGTCGACGGCGCCGAGGTGGCCGAGGTGGCCGAGGCGCTGGCCGCCACCCACCCGGTCCCGCTGGTCGAGCCGGCCCGCAGGCACCGGGACACCCCGCGCCCGCTGTTCGCCGGATTCGGCGCGGCCAACGTCGTCGAGCCGCTCACCGAGCTGGTCCGGCTGGGCCTGATCAACGGTGGGTACGAGTGATCTCGCTGGATCGAGCCTGACATACTTCCGGCCGTGACCCGGGTGCTGCTGCGAGTTTCGGTGGCGGTGGTCCTGCTGGTGACCACCGTGCTGGTCGGCTGGCGGATCCTCAAGCCGGCCGAGGTGCTGGCGACCGCCACCTCGCCCTATCCAGAGGCGACCGTCGTCGATCATGCCAAGATCACCAGCCGGCTCAGCCTGGCGCCGCTGCTCGTCGAGGACCGGCTGCGGGTCTACGGTTCGAAGCATCAGGTCCGCGCCGACCAGCCGGTGACCGGCAAGTTCGTGCAGACCGCGCGCTGGTCGCTGCGCCGCTGGCCGGAGCAGCTCAACGCGGTGGTGCTGGCCGGCACGACGGTGGTCAGCCGGTGGTCCGACGGGCAGTTGGTGGCGCTCGACGGGCGTACCGGAAAGGTTTTGTGGCGGGCGAGCGGTCCGGACGCGCCGGACTATGCCGGACACCGGACCGGCGCCGCGGCCGTGTGGTCGCCGCGAGGTCTGCGGGTCGCCGGCGGGTCCGTCGTGGTCGCCGAGGGTCACGACCTTTTGGGGTACGACCTGGGCACCGGAGCCCAGCGCTGGCGCATCGAGACCCCGGCCGCCTGCACCGACGGCTTCACCACGGCCGGCGGCCTCTACCTCTGCGCCACCGGCGCCTACGACGCGAGCAGCGGGCAACCGGCGGCGAACCTGCCGGCCGGCCCGTTCACCCCGCTCGGCTGCCCGGCCGCCGACTCGGGCTGCGCCGGTTTCCGGGACGGCGCCGGCCACGGCTGGCTGGCCGGCGGCCTGGTGCCGTCGCGCTCCGCCGCGCTGGACAACCCGGCCGTCACCCTCGCCGGCACCCTCCCCGTGTCGACCGCCAACGGCGTGGTCACCGCCTACCAGCCGGACGGCGCGGTGAAGTGGACCTGGCCGGCCACCGGGGTGCAACTGCTCGGCGGCAACGCGACCAGGGTTCTGCTGCTGACGCCGAAGCGCGAGCTGATCGGGCTGGACACGGTCACCGGCAAGCGGCGGTTCCGGATCGGCCTGTTCTTCGGGAGCAACGAGGACGACAAGTGGAACCCGGCGGGCGTGTTCGTCTCGGAGCGCTTCGTGGCGATCGAGCGGAAGAGCATGGCCGCGCCGGACGACCCCGAGTCGCCGACCTATTACTACAGCCCGGAGTCGGTGCTGCTCGCGGCGATCTGAGGCGCTGATCACGGCGGGTTCCGGGATCGCACCCGGTGCGACCTGGAATACTTCACGCCCGTGACACGGGTGCTGCTGCGAGCTTCCGCGGCGGTTCTCCTGCTGCTGAGCTCCGCTCTGATCGGCTGGCGGGTGCTCGGTCCGGCCGAGCGGCTGGACACCTCGCCCGAGCCGTACCCGGTTCTGGTGGTCTCCGCTCCCGGGGTGCTGGGCCGGATCAGCGTGGCGCCGCTGATCTTCAACGACCGGCTCCGGATCTACGCCGCCAAGCATCAGCTGCGTGCCGACGAGCCGGTCTACGGTCGCGCGGTCTACACCAGCCGCTGGTCGCTGCGCCGCTGGCCGGAGCAGCTCAGCGGCGTGGTCACCACCGGTACGACGGTGGTCAGCCGGTGGTCCGACGGGCAGCTGGTGGCGCAGGACGGGCGTACCGGAAAGATCTTGTGGCGGGCGAGCGGTCCGGACGCGCCGGACTATGCCGGACACCGGACCGGCGCCGCGGCCGTGTGGTCGCCGCCAGGTCTGCGGATCGCCGGCGGGTCCGTCGTGGTCGCCGAGGGTCACGACCTTTTGGGGTACGACCTGGGCACCGGCGCCCAGCGCTGGCGCATCGAGACCCCGGCCGATTGCGCGGACGGCTTCACCACGGCCGGTGGGGTCGTCGTCTGCCCGGTCGGCGCCTACGACGCGAGCAGCGGGCAGCCGGTGGCGACCTGGCCGGCCGGCCCGTCCACCCCGCTCGGCTGCCCGGTCGCCGACTCGGGCTGCGCCGGGTTCCGCGATGCCGCCGGGCACGGCTGGCTGACCGCGAGTGCGACGCCGCAACGCGCCACCGCCCTGGACCGGCCGGAGGCTACGGTCGCCGCCGGTGTCGTCGTCGCGGCGGCTGGTGGGGCAGTCACCGGGTACGCCCCGGACGGCACGGTGCGGTGGACCTGGCCCGGCGAGGCCCGGGTGCTGGGCGGCTCGTCGACCCAGGTGCTGCTCTTCCGCCCGGATCACCACCTGGTCGTCCTGGACGCCGCCACCGGGGATCGGAGGGCGGACGTCCGCCTCGCCTTCGGCAAGGAGGACGACCTCTGGGAGATCGGCGCTTACCAGATCAGTGAGCACTACCTGGCGATCGAGCGACGCCGCCTCGGCGGTCCGGACGACCCGGACTCGCCGATCTACTACTACACCACCGACACGGTGCTGCTCGCCGGTTACTGAGCCGGTCGGCTGCCGGCGCCGACCGGCACCTCGGCCGGGCGCTCGCCGTCGCGGTGCGTGAGGATCTTGCGGGAGAGCACGAAGGTCACCGGGATGGCGACGACCGCGGCCGCCAGCGGGGCGATCTTCTCGTTCACGTGGACCCACTCGACCAGCACGAAGACGCCCACCGAGGTGACCACGAAGTTCGTCAGGTTGGTCAGCGGGAACAGCAGGAACTTCCGCCAGGTCGGCTTGGTGCGGTACGTGATGTAGGTGTTCAGGAAGAACGAGCCGACCATGCTGATCACGAAGGCGATCACGTAGGCCGGGTAATACGGCAGCCGGGTGTGCAGCAGCAGGTAGAGGACGTAGAACGTGCCGGTGTTGACGACCCCGACGGCGGCGAACTTGGCGATCTGGAACAGCTGGGTCCGCATCAGCCGGGACGCCCCGTGGAGGTTTCCTCGACCGGCCAGCGCTCCTGCGGGGCGGTGCCGCGCTGCGACAGGACCGCCTGAACGCCCGCGCCGCTGCCACGGAACGCGTCGCGTGGCACGTTGGTCTCCTTGACCAGGAAGTGCGGGCGGCGTTTCGACTCGTAGTAGATGCGGCCGATGTACTCGCCGACCAGGCCCAGCATCACCATCTGGAGGCCGCCCAGGCCGACGATGGCGACCAGCAGGGTCACGTAACCGGGGGTGTCGATGCCGTCGACGATCGCCTCGCCGGTGATCCAGGCGGCGTACAGGCCGGCCAGCACGGTGAGGGTCAGCCCGACGTGGATGCCCAGGCGCAGCGGGCGGCTGTTGAACGAGATCAGGCCGTCGAGCCCATAGTTCAGCAGCGAGCTGAAGCGCCACTTGGTGGCGCCCGCCTCGCGGGCCACGTTCTGATAGTCGAAGGTGACGGTGTCGAAGCCGATCCAGGAGAACAGGCCCTTGGAGAAGCGGTTGTACTCCGGCAGGGAGAGCAGCGCGTCCACCGCGGCACGGGAGAGCAGCCGGAAATCGCCGACCCCGTCGGTCAGCTCGACGTCCACCATCCGGTTGATGAACTTGTAGTACGTCTTGCTCAGCAGGCTCCGGACGAACTTGTCACCCTCCCGGGTGCGCCGCGCCACCACCTGGTCGTGCCCGCGGGCGTGCAGCTCGAGCATCCGGGCGATCAGCTCCGGCGGGTGCTGGAGGTCGGCGTCCATGATGACGACCGCGTCGCCGGTCGCCTCGCGCAGACCGGCCAGCATGCCGGCCTCCTTGCCGAAGTTGCGGCTGAACGAGACGTACCGGGTGGTCTCCGGGTTCTTCTCGGCCAGGGCACGCAGGTGCTCCAGGGTTGCGTCCGAGCTGCCGTCATCGACATAACACAGCTCGTGATCGATGGCGAGCTCGGTCAGCGTGGCGCGAACCCGCACATCGAAGAGATCAATGACGTCCTCCTCGTTGTAACAGGGGACGATCACTGAAAGACGCATCGTGTTCACTCCAATGAGGTGGCGACCGCAGAGGGCTGGGCGCTCCTGGCGGGGGCATCGTACACAGCATGGGCGCGCCGGGTGGACTTGCTCTTTGATCAGCACGAAGGGTCAAAACGTCTACAGGGGACGAGCGGCCGCGCCCGCCAGCGCGCGGCCGCCCGGCGTGACCAGCGATTCCTGTGACGTATATCTCTCCGCTGAGGCCTAAGTCACTCGCGCGCCGCCTTGAAAACGAATCTCCTACACTTCCTTTCCGTCCCCCGATCCCGGACTTTCGCCGCCCCGCGAGGCGAAGACCCGCCCCGCCGAGCCGGACAGAAAGAAGTCACATGCCGGAAACTCGACCTTCGCCCTGGCGCAGCGTGACCCTCCAGGTGATCGCCGGCGTGGTCACCGTGGTCGCCGCGAGCCTGCTCGCCGTCATGGCGTACCTGGGGCGGTATGTGCGACCCACCTCGGACGACTGGTGCGCGCTGTGGAAGACCCGGGACATGGGGATCCTCGGCATCACCGAGGACTTCTACCAGACCCAGAACGGGCGGCTGGCCAACGCGTTCATCAGCGGTGTGGTCAACGTCGACGGGCTGGTCGGGATGAAGGTGTTCCCGGCGTTCCTGGTCGCGGCCTTCGGCCTCGGGCTGATGCTGCTGATCCGGGAGGTCTGGCTGCTGCTCGGCTGGCGGGTGCAGTGGCTCATGTCGGCGGCGATCGCCACCGTGCTCGAGGTGCTGCTGTTCGCCGCCGCGCAGAACCCCTACCAGGCGCTGCTCTGGGCGCCCGCGACGATCTCGCACACGCTGCCCACCGCGATCGGTGTCTGGACCGTCACCCTGGGCCTGTGGGCCGGCCGGTCCGGCCCGGCCTGGCTGCGTGGCTTCGCGCTGGTCGTCACGGTGATCGCGGGATTCTGCGTCGGCACCCTGAACGAGCCGTTCATGATCATCGGTGGTCTCGCCGCCGGCACGGTGGGCCTGCTGGTCCTGCCGTGGTTCCGCCAGGTGCGCAGCTGGTACCCGTTCGCCTGGTGCGTGGCCGCCTGCGCCGGCATGGTGACCGGGTACGCGGTGCTCTACACCTCGCCCGGCGCCCAGTGGCGGCGGTCGCAGAACCTGGCCGCCCAGCCGCTGCTGTCGGCCGACAACCTGAGCGGGTCGTACCACGACTGGTCGCGCGTGCTCGACATCCTGTCCTCCGAGTGGACCTACCTGGCCGCCGTCGCGATCGGCGTGGCCGCGGGCCTGCTGGTCACCCCGCGGGACCGGGACGAGACCACCGACGAGACGGTCACCGGGCGCCGCCCGGCGCGCGGGGTGCTGGTCGCCGCGTTCCTGCTGCCGATCCCGCTGCTGCTGCTCGGCTCGTTCGTGATCATCCTGGGCGTCCGGCAGGGCTACGGCCCGACCGGCTGGACGTATTACCGCACCTGGTTCAGCTTCGTGGCGCCGATGGTCTTCGCGCTGCTGGCGTACGGGGTGCTGGCGGGCCGCGGGCTGCGCGCGGTGATGGACGCCCGGCGGGGCACCACGGCGCTGACCGCCGCCCTGGTCACCGCGGTGCTGACGGCCGGCGTCGCGATCGCCGGCGTGGTCTCGCTGGTGCCCCGGGTGGAGTCGCTGCGCGACGCCACCACGGCGCGGGCGGCGCTCTGGGACAAGCAGGACGCGCGGATCCGCCGCCAGGCCGCGGAGGGTGTCACCGTGGTCGGCTACAAGCCGCTGAACATCGCGAACCTCGCCGAGCCGTTCTACACCTCGACCTACTCACGGGACTGGGTCTCCGCCTGCGCCTCCACCTGGTACGGCGTGGACCGGCTCAAGCGCCTGCGCTAGGCCGCGTCGGGCTGCGGGACACCGCTCAGGCGAGCCGCGGGAGCAGGGCGGACCAGGCCTGCTCGGCGGCGCCGGCGATCGGGCCGTGGTCGCCCAGGGCGGCCGGGACGATCGGTGGCGGCGCGGCGCGGTGGATGGACATCAGGCCGTCGCGGTAGGCGGTGGTGATCTCCTCCGGGACGGTGGCCAGCAGGTCGGCGCCGAGCCCGCCGAGCGTGACCAGGTCCGCGTCGAGCGCGTTGACCAGGCCGGCGATGCCGCGGCCCAGGGTCGCGGCGACGGTCCGGACCGCGGCGAGTTCCGGAACGGCCCCGGCGGTGGGCTCGGACCGGGCGGCGGCTGCGGTGATCACCCGGCGGGCGTAGGTGATCGGGTCGGCCGGGAGCGGCTCGCCCAGCAGGCGGGCCAGCGCGTGCCCGTCGACCGCGACACCCCAGCAGCCGCGGGCCCCGCACGGGCAGCGGACCGCCGGATCGCCGAACGGCATGTGCCCGAACTCCCCGGCCGCCCCGCGGGCGCCGATCACCGTGCGGCCGTCCTCCACCACGGCGCCGCCCAGACCGGCCTCGATCCGCAGGTGCAGGGCCATCGACGCGCCGGCCGCGGCGCCGCGGCGGGACTCGGCGGTGGCGGCCAGGGTGGCGTCGTTGCCGGCCGTGAAGACCTCGGCGTCCGGCCAGAGCTCGGTGAGGTCGACGTCGTGCCAGCCGACACCGACGGCCTCCAGGCGGTGGGTGCGGGAGACGGTTCCGGGGACCGAGACGCCCACGGCGCGCGGGCGGTGGGCGTACCGAAGGCGAAGCTCCTGAAGCGCGCCTCGGACCGCGTCGCGGACCTCGGGCCAGGTGGTCCCCGCGTGCCGGCCGGACAGGGCCGCGGCGCTCCGGCCGCCCAGCTCGACCGCCTCGACCCGCCAGGCCTCGTGGGTGATCGCGACGGCCAGCGCGAGCGGGCCCCGCGGGTGCGGCAGCAGCACGGTCGTCGGCCGCCCGCGGGAGCCGCTCGGCGCGGCCGGGCCCTGCACCAGCAGCGCCGCCCGGCTCAGCTTGGTGACCAGCTCGGTGGCGGCGCCGGTGCCGACGCCGAGCAGCCGGGCGGCGTCGGCGCGGGTCACCCCGGGGCTCTGGTGGACCACCCGGAGCAGCGCGATGGAGCGAGTCGTCACAGCCGTTCCCCTTCTTATGCTCTGTCTTGGAGCATATTGTTCGAGGGTGAGTTTCCACCGCCCCGCGCTGGCCGTCATCGGGGCATCAGCGTTCTTCTACGTCGCCGCCGAGGCCCTGCCGATCGGGCTGTTACCGCAGATCTCCGCCGACCTGCACGTCAGCGAAGCCCGGGTGGGCCTGCTGATGACCAGTTACGCCGTGGTCGCCGCACTGAGCACCATCCCGCTCACCGCGGTCACCATGCGGATCCCGCGGAACCGTCTGCTCGCCGTCACGGTAGCGATTTTCGCCGTGTCCCAGGCGGCC
This sequence comes from Actinoplanes ianthinogenes, assembly GCF_018324205.1. Taxonomy (NCBI): domain Bacteria; kingdom Bacillati; phylum Actinomycetota; class Actinomycetes; order Micromonosporales; family Micromonosporaceae; genus Actinoplanes; species Actinoplanes ianthinogenes. The sequence goes on along the minus strand of NZ_AP023356.1, from coordinate 4,272,203 downwards.
GCGACGTTCGCCCCGACCTTTCCGATCCTGGCCGGATCCCGGCTGCTCTGCGCGCTGGCCCACGGCGTCTTCTGGTCGGTGCTCGGGCCGATCGTCGCCCGGCTCGCCCCACCGGACCAGGTCGGCCGGGCCACCGCGCTGACCTCGCTGGGCAACTCGCTGGCCATCGTGCTGGGCGTGCCGCTGGGCACCGCGCTCGGGCAGTGGCTGGGCTGGCGGGTCGCGATCGGGTCGATGGCGGTCGGCGGGGCGGTCTGCGTGGCGCTGCTGCTCGTGGTGCTGCCCGCGCTGCCGCCGCTGCCCCGGGACGTGACGGCCGGCGCCGGGCGGCAGCTGCGCAACGCGGTGCGGATCCTGCGGGACGGGCGGGTGGCCCGGCTGTGCGCGGTGACCGCGGTGCTGGTGGTCGGGCACTTCGCGGCGTACACCTACATCGCGCCGCTGGTGCGCCGGGACGCCGGGCTGGACGGGGCCGGGCTGAGCGCGCTGCTGCTCGGTTACGGCGTGGCCGGGCTGCTGACGACGTACCTGGTCGGACGGCACATCGACCGGCGGCCCGGGCCGCTGATGCTGATCCTGCTCGCCGCGCAGGCGGTGTCGGTGGCGCTGCTCGCCCCGGTCCTCGGGCTCGGGCCGACGATCGTGGCCACGCTCGTCTGGGGCGCCGCCTTCACGGCCATCCCGCCGGTCCTCGGCGCGGTGCCGCTGCGGGTCGCGCCGCACGCCCGGGACGCCGCCTCGGCGGTCTACGTGGTGGCGTTCCAGATCGGTATCGGCAGCGGCGCGTTCGTCGGCGAGCGGTTCGTGACCGCGGGAGGCCTGGGCTGGCTGCCGGCCTTCGCGGGCCTGCTGGCGGCGGCCGCCGGGGTGCTGGTGGTCGCGTCCCGGACGGTGTTCCCGGTCCGGATCAGCGCCGAGGAGCACCACCGGGTGTCCGCGGCGGCGGCCACACACTGACCCGTTAGGGGGTCATTGGTCGCTGGGCAGGGCAAACCTGCCCGGCGACCCCGTAATGTCACCATCGGCCGCAAGGAAGCCTGACCGGCCCGCGGCGGATTCGCGGACCGGTCAGGCGCTGCCTCCGGCTTGATGGTGATCAGACGGCCAGTGCCGCTTCGGTAGCCGCGAGGAAGGCGTCGTTCTCCTCCGGGGTGCCGATGGTGACCCGGACGCCGTCCGGGTGGAAGCCCCGCACGATCACCCCGCGCGCCTCGCAGGCGGCCGCGAACCCGGCGGTCCGGTCCCCGATCGGCATCCAGACGAAGTTGGCCTGGCTGTCCGGCACGTCGACGGAGAGTTTCCGCAGCGCCTCGGTGACCCGCTCGCGCTCGGCGGTGACCAGCGCGCAGCGCCGCACCACCTCGGCCTCCTGCCGCAGGGCGGCGAGCGCCGCGGCCTGCGCCACCAGGCTGGTGGAGAACGGGGTGAGCACCTTGCGCACGGCGGCGGCCACCTCGGGCTGGGCGACCAGGTAACCCATCCGCATGCCGGCCAGGCCCCAGGCCTTGCTCATGGTGCGCAGCACCACGATGTTCGCCCGGTCGGCGTAGGTGTCCAGGCCGTCCGGCACCGCCGGGTCGGTCACCAGTTCCCGGTACGCCTCGTCGAGCACCACCAGCACGTCGGACGGCACCGCCGCGAGGAACCGGTCCAGCTCGGCCTGGTGCAGCGCGGTGCCGGTCGGGTTGTTCGGGTTGCACACGAAGATCAGCCGGGTCCGGTCGGTGATCGCCGCGGCCATGGCGGTCAGGTCGTGCCCGTGTGTCGCGGTGTTCGGCACCTTGACGCTGGTCGCGCCGACACCCGCCGCGATGATCGGGTACGCCTCGAACGACCGCCACGCGTAGAGCACCTCGTCACCCGGCAGGCAGGTGGCTTTCACCAGGATCTCGGCCAGGGCGACGGAGCCGCAGCCGGTGACGATCCGCTCGGCGGGCACCCCGAAGCGCTCGGCGAGGGCGTCCCGCAGGGCCAGCACGCCCATGTCCGGGTATCGGTGCATCTGCCGGGCGGCCTCGGTGACCGCCTCCACCACGCCGGGCAGCGGGCCGTACGGCACCTCGTTGCTGGCCAGCTTGATCGCCTCGGCGATGCCCAGCTCGCGAGCCAGGTCGGCAACGTTGCGACCGGGCACGTACGCGGGCAGCGCGTCCAGGTCGGCGCGGGTCAACCGGGTCATTGGGGTCCTCCTGGGATGTCGCCGCGCGGCGCGGCCTCGACGGTCTGTGTGGCGCCCCGGGGGACCGCGACGACGACGGTGGACGCCGCCTTGTCGTGCCAGGCCTGCCGCAGGCGCGGGTCGAACGTGGGGGAGAGGCAGTCCAGGAACTGGATCACCAGACCCACCAGGCACCACCAGAACAGCGTCCACATGCCGAGCTGGGCCCAGCGGGAGAACCCGCGGCGGAACCCGATCGGCTCGGTGCTGTCCACCCCGACCACCTTGATGCCCATCAGCATCTTGCCGAGTGTCTGCCCCCGGCTGCTGGTCATCGGTGCCTCGTAGAGCAACCAGAGCAGGGTGGCGATCACGATGACCGTCATCTGCAACGTCTGCATCCGGCCGGTCGGCTCCAGCACGTCCGGCTCGACGCCGGCCATCACCTGGTCCACGTAGTGGGTGTAGATCGGCCGGAACTCCTGCCACCACTGGTAGACGAACCAGCCGTTGATCACGATGTTGAGCAGCAGCACGACGGCGATGTCGATCAGCCGGGCGGCCAGGCGCTGGCCCAGGCCGGCCAGCAGCATGCCGTGCGGCCGGGCCTGCGGGACCGGCATGACGTAGGCGTGCGGCGGCTGCGGGTACGCCCAAGCGGGCGGTGGCTGCTGCCAGCCGCCCTGCGGAGGCGGCGGCTGCTGCCAGCCGTGCGGAGGTGGTGGCTGCTGCCAGCCGTGCGGCGGCGGGGGCTGGTGCCAGCCCGGCGGGGGCTGCTGCCAGCCCGGGGGCGGCGGCTGGTGCCACCCGGGCGGCGGACCGTAGACCGGCTGACCGGGCGGCGGCGACGGGGGCGTGGCGTAGGGCTGCGGCTGTGGCGCCACCACCGGGGGTGGCGCCACGGGCGGTTCCGCCTCCACCGGGGGCGGCCCGGCGGGCGGGACCGCATCAGCCGGGATGGCCTCGCCGAGCCAGCCCTCACCGTCCCAGTACCGCTGGGTGGTGGTGTCGGCCGGGTCCTTGTACCAACCCGCGGGAAGGGAACTCATGCGCAAACCTTTACCACGACTGCCTGACGGTTCCCTGCGCCGCCCGTGGGTCACAGGTTGCCGCGCCGCTCCTGCTCCCGCTCGATGGCCTCGAAGAGCGCCTTGAAGTTGCCCTTGCCGAAACCGAGGGAGCCGTGCCGCTCGATCAGCTCGAAGAATACGGTGGGCCGGTCCTGGACCGGGGCCGTGAAGATCTGGAGCAGATACCCGTCCTCGTCGCGATCCACCAGGATCCGGCGCTTTTTCAGCTCCTCGATCGGCACCCGCACCTGTCCGATCCGGGCCCGCAGCTCCGGGTCGTCGTAGTAGGAGTCCGGCGTGTTCAGGAACTCCACGCCGGCTCCGCGCATCGCGTCGACGGTGGTCAGGATGTCGTTGGTGGCCAGCGCGACGTGCTGGGCGCCCGGGCCGCCGTAGTACTCCAGGTACTCGTCGATCTGCGACTTGCGCTGCGAGACGGCCGGCTCGTTCAGCGGGAACTTGACCTTGCGGGTCCCGTCCGCGACGACCTTGGACATCAGCGCCGAGTAGTCGGTGGCGATGTCGTCACCGATGAACTCGGCCATGTTGGTGAAGCCCATCACCCGGCGGTAGAACTCCACCCACTCGTCCATCTTCCCCAGCTCGACGTTGCCGACCACGTGGTCGATCGCCTGGAAGAAGCGCTTCGGGCGGACCGCGACGATCGGGTCCCGGGTCACGAAACCGGGCAGGAACGGACCGTCGTAGCCGGACCGGTCGATCAGCGTGTGCACGGTGTCGCCGTAGGTGGCGATCGAGGCCACCCGGACCGTGCCGTGCTCGTCCTTCTCGTCGTGCGGCTCGCTCACCCCGCGCGCGCCGGACTCGGTCGCGTGCAGGTACGCCGCGTCGACGTCCGGCACCTCCAGGGCGATGTCCGAGATGCCGTCGCCGTGCCGGGCCACGTGGTCGGCCCCGGGCGCCCCGGCGTGCACCATGCCGGTCAGCACGAAATAGGCGCCGCCGCTCTTCATCACGTACTCCGCGTGGTCGCGGTAACCCTGCTCCGGGCCGCGGTAGGCAATGCAGCGCATGCCGAACGCCGTCGAGTAGAAGTGGGCGGCCTGCCGGGCGTTGCCCACGAGGAAGCGCAGGTGGTCGACGCCTTTGACGGGGAAGACGTCGTTGTGTTCCGTCACTTCGGCAATTGTTGCGGGTTTTGCGGCGGAGCCGCCCAGGCTGCTCGTCATGGAGCTGAGGATTGACTTGGGTCACAGGTCTGGGCAACAGTGCGATTTTCGGCTGGTCAATCTGTGCAATCGGTAGAGAGGAGTGGTGAGTTGACCGAGCAGAATGTCCAGCTCGACGAGCTCGACGCGAAGTTGATCGAATTGCTCGCCGGGGAGCCGCGGATCGGGGTGCTGGAGCTGTCCCGGCGGCTCGCGGTGGCCCGCGGCACGGTCCAGGCGCGGCTGGACAAGTTGACCGGCCGCGGCGCGATCAAGGGGTTCGGGCCGGAGGTGGCGCCGGCCGTGATCGGGTACGGGGTGACCAGCTTCGTCACCCTGGAGATCAGCCAGCGGTACGGCCACGACGCCGTGGCCAGCCACCTCGCCGAGATCCCCGAGGTCCTGGAGGCGCACACGATCACCGGCGGCGGTGACATCCTGTGCCGGATCGTGGCCCGCTCCAACGCCGACCTGCAACGGGTGATCGACAAGATCGTCGGCTACGAGGGCATCCGCCGGGCGCACACGATCATCGCGCTGGCCGAGCTGATCCCGTACCGGACCGTGCCGCTGACGAAGGCGGCAACTCTGACATAAGCCCACGACACGGGCTTTCTACGCTCGCAGGGCTGGTGGATCGAGGTCATTAGGGTGCCCGCATGGCCTCGGGCACCTGGAAGGGAGTCACGCTGGTCGCTGCCGTCACGGTCACCGTGCTGGCCACGACCGGGGTGTGGAACCCGTTCCCGAAGCTCTGGGAGTGGGTCAACACGAGTGAGCCGGTCGCGCCCGGGACCACCTGGCAGCAGCGGCTCGGTGGCAGCCCGCAGAGCATCTCGGTGGCCGGTGACGCGGTGATCGTCGAGTACCGGACCTCGGTGGAGGCGTACCACCTGGGCACCGCGGTGCGGATGTGGCAGAGCGACGCGGACTGGGCCGCCACGGCGGGGCAGGGCGCCGACGCGGTGGTGGTCACCGGCCGGCTGCTCACCAAGGGATACCAGGTGCTGGACCCGCGGACCGGCACGGTGCGGCGGGCGGACACCGAGGCGAGCGCGGTCTGGACGTACCGGAACGGGATCGTCGACCTGCGCTGCGCGGGCGGCGACGACTGCCGGCTCACCGCCTGGGACCCGCGGTCCGGCACCCAGCTCTGGTCGGTGGCCACCGGGGGGATCGGCTTCGTGCTGCACGCCGCCAACCCGGACCTGCCCGACGCCCGCCGGCTCGGCACCGGCGACGTGGACGACGACGCGGCCGGCCCGGCGCTGATGCCCGGCCTGCTCGGCCTGCCGGACGGCGACCGGGTCCGGGTGATCGACACCGCGTCCGGCCGCCTGGTGCAGACCGCGCAGGCTGGGGCGGACCAGAGGATCGCGGTGGTCGGCGGCCGGGTGCTCACGATCACCGGCACGGCGAAGGACGGCACCTGCTACTACGGCGTGGTGGCCACCGCGCCGCCGGGCAACCGGGTGGTGTGGAAGCGGGACGGGCTCAACCTGCGGACCGCGGAGAGCGACTGCAAGCAGGACCGGGACCCGGCCGGTGGGTACGACGTGCTGCTCGGCGTCGACCCGTACGGCCGCCAGGAGCTGATCAACGGGGCCGACGGGCGGATCCTCTGGTACGGCGACAAGAGCGCCGAGGTGCTCGCGGTCGACGACCGGTACGCGGTGATCCGCGACGGCGACACCCTGCGCGGCTGGTCGTTCAGCCGGGGCAAGGCGGTCTGGCGGCAGGCTCAGGCCAAGGCCGAGGCGGCCGTCACGCCGCGCGCGGTGATCGTCGTCTCGTCCGGACGGGTGATGGCACTGAATCCGGCGAATGGGGCGGTACGTGCCGATGTGCGTACGGATGCGAAGGTCTTCGCCGCCGCGGACCAAGGTTTGATCTTGGTTTCCGGACGCGACATGGCCTATTTGCCCTACCGCTGACACGCCGACAGACGCGTTTGCCGGGTGCCGGGTGCGCAGCACCCACCCCGGCTGGCCTAGGCTTGCCGCTCATGAGCAGAGGCGCCGCTTTCACCTACTCGCCGCTCTTGCCGACCGGCGACGACTCGACCGAATATCGCCTGGTCACGGACGAGGGCGTGGATGTCGTGGAGGGGCCGGGCGGGCGGCGCTTCCTGACCGTCGAGCCGGCCGCGCTGACCATGCTCACCGCCGAGGCGATGCACGACATCGCGCACTACCTGCGTCCGGCCCACCTGGCGCAGCTGCGCGCCATCATCGATGACCCCAAGGCCTCGCCGAACGACCGGTTCGTCGCGCTGGACCTGCTGCGCAACGCGAACATCGCGGCCGGCGGGGTGCTGCCGATGTGCCAGGACACCGGCACCGCGATCGTGATGGGCAAGCGTGGCCGGCACGTGCTCACCGACGGCCGCGACGAGGAGGCCATCGCGCTCGGCGTCTACCAGGCGTACACCCGGCTGAACCTGCGGTATTCGCAGCTCGCCCCACTGACCATGTGGGACGAGAAGAACACCGGGTCGAACCTGCCGGCCCAGATCGAGCTCTACGCCGAGGACCCGAACGGGCACCCGGACGCGTACAAGTTCCTGTTCATGGCCAAGGGCGGCGGCTCGGCCAACAAGTCGTACCTCTACCAGGAGACCAAGGCGCTGCTGAACCCGCAGCGGATGATGCAGTTCCTGGACGAGAAACTGCGGCTGATCGGCACCTCCGCCTGCCCGCCGTACCACCTGGCCATCGTGATCGGCGGCACCAGCGCCGAGCACGCGCTCAAGACCGCCAAGCTGGCCAGCGCGAAGTACCTGGACAACCTGCCCACCGCCGGCACCATGGCCGCGCACGGCTTCCGTGACCTGGAGCTGGAGGCCGCGGTCCTGGAGCTGACCCGCGACTTCGGGATCGGCGCGCAGTTCGGCGGCCGCTACTTCTGCCACGACGTGCGGGTGGTCCGGCTGCCCCGGCACGGCGCGTCCTGCCCGGTCGCGATCGCCGTCTCCTGCTCGGCCGACCGCCAGGCGGTCGCCAAGATCACCCCGTCCGGCGTCTGGCTGGAGCGGCTGGAGACCGACCCGGCCCGCTTCCTGCCGGACGTCGATCTCAACGAGGAGCCGGTCGTCCAGATCGACCTCAACCGGCCGATGGCCGAGATCCGCGCGGAGCTCAGCAAGTACCCGGTGAAGACCCGCTTGTCGCTGACCGGTTCGCTGGTGGTGGCCCGCGACATCGCGCACGCCAAGATCGCCGAGCGGCTGGACGCCGGCGAGCCGATGCCGCAGTACCTGCGCGATCACGCGGTCTACTACGCCGGTCCGGCGAAGACGCCGGAGGGCTACGCGTCCGGCTCGTTCGGCCCCACCACGGCCGGCCGGATGGACTCCTATGTGGAGAAATTCCAGGCGGCCGGCGGCTCGATGGTGATGCTGGCCAAGGGCAACCGGTCCCAGCAGGTGACCAACGCCTGCAAGACCTACGGCGGGTTCTACCTGGGCTCGATCGGCGGCCCGGCGGCCCGCCTCGCGCAGGACTGCATCCGGCACGTCGAGGTGCTCGAGTTCCCGGAGCTCGGCATGGAGGCGGTCTGGAAGATCGAGGTGGAGGACTTCCCGGCCTTCATCGTCGTCGACGACAAGGGCAACGACTTCTTCGAGGCCGTCACGAAACCGGTGCTGAGCATCGGCAAGCGCTGATCCCGTTCCGGCCGGGCCAAGTTCAAGATCAAATTCATGCTGACTCGGGTCCGCGCTGATCACTGATCGTCGCTCCCGCCAGGGACCCTTCCGGGCCGGGCTGGCCGCTGACGCGTCCAAAACGCCCACCCCTCCAGGGCGACGCCCGCAGCTGCCCACGACCGCCAACCCCAACCCCCGGCTGGCCCTGACGGCCCTATCGGGGCTCGGGATAGGGCCATGGGCGCCAGCCCGACACACCCGGCTGGCCCTGACGGCCCTATCCGCACTCGGGATAGGGCCGTGGACGCCAGCCCGGCAACGCTGACGAACCCGGCTGGCCCTGGTGGCCCTATCGGGGCCCGGGATAGGGCCATGGGGGCCAGCCCGGCAAACCCGACTGGCTCTGGTGGCCCTATCGGGGCTCGGGATAGGGCCGTGGGGGCCAGCCTGGCGAGCTCGGCTGGGCTTCACCGTGGGGGTTTGGGTGGGCTACCGGGAGGTGGGCAGGTTGGCCCGGATGCGGCGTCGCGGTCGGGAGGGGGCAGGGCCTGGCGTCGAGGGGCGGGACGGGGCTGTGCGGGTGGGGCGGGGCTAGGGCGTACTGAAGGATGGGTTTCAGCCGCAGAAGCCGGCGACCGGGCTGAGCCACTCGGCGAGCTGCGGTTTGAGGGTTTTGTCCAGGTCGGCCGTGGTCTTGATCTGCTTGAGGTAGGCGTGGTCCTTGGCACTCGCCTCGAGCTTGCGTGCCGAGGTCTCGCCGGCGGCCTTCAGCTGCGGGTCCAGGGCGGCGGCGGTGTGCCGGCGGATCTGGCCGCCTGCGGACTGGAGCTCCGCGGCCGCGGACTTCTCCGCCTTCGTCGCCTCGGGCGCCTTCTTCGCCTCCTTGTAGGCGATCATCTTGCCGACCGCGGCGCCGAAGTCGTTCAGCTCGCCGGTGAAGACCTTGTCGAGCTGCTGGCACACCTTCGCGGTGTCGGCCGAGTAGTCCGGCGGCGGCGGGAGGGTCGCGGTGGTCGCCGGGGCGGCGGCGCCCGTCTCGTACACCGGTGCATCGCTGTCGCAGGCGGCGCCGGTGAGCAAGACGCCGGCGAGCACGGCCAGGATGGCGGGTCGCATCTGGATCCTTCTCGTTCGGGGGGCACGGCGGAACCGACGGTACGGTCCGTTGTCTATTCCGTCCAACCGAGAGTGATCAGCAAGATACGAACAGCCCGCCCACGGTGACCGTGGGCGGGCTGAACGCCCCCGTGCCGTGAGCGTTGAGGCCGTTCCATCGCGTTCTGGGGGCGATGTTGGAAAGCATCGGCGATGGAACGGCGCTGGAACCACTCTGCAGCCGGGGGCTCTCGTTCCACTCTCGATCCGCTCTTGCGGGTGGGTTAGTGTCGATGGCCGACACGGGGAATGGACGGCTACTGTGCGCTATCGCATCCTGGGGCCACTGTCGGTAACGGTGGACGGACAGCCGGTGGCCGTGACTGCCGGGCGTGACCGCATCGTGCTGGCGATGCTGCTGCTCGATCCGAACCGGATCGTCGTCGCCGGTGAGCTCGTCGACGCCCTCTGGGGCAGCGCTCCGCCGGCCACGGCGCGCGGCCAACTGCAGTCATGTATATCGCGTTTGCGGCGGATGCTACCAGTCGGGGCGATCCTTACCGATCGGGCAGGTTATGGCATCCATGTCGAACCGGGCGAGCTGGACGCCGAAGTGTTCGCCCAGGCCGTGGAGAAGGCCCGCGCCGACGCGGACCCGGCGGCGTACCGGCGGGCGCTGGCCCTGCGCCGCGGCCCGGCCTGCGCCGAGCTGGACGCCCCGGCGATCCGGCAGGCCGCCGCCGTGCTCGACGAGCGGTACGCGCTGGCCGTCGAGGACTGGGCCGACCTGGAGCTGGCCGCCGGCCGGGAGCGTGAACTGACCGGCGAGCTGAGCGCGCTGGTCGAGCGGTTCCCGCTGCGCGAGCGGATGCGCGGGCAGCTGATGCTGGCGCTGGCCCGGTCCGGGCGGCAGGCCGACGCGCTCACCGAGTTCCGCCGGGCCCGCCAGTTGCTCGCCGACGAGCTGGGCATCGAACCCGGCGAGGAACTGCAGGAACGCCACCGGCAGATCCTCAACGGGGAGATCTCGGCCGGGTCCGGCGCCGAGCCCGCGGCGTCCGGCCCGGTGCGCTGCCTGCCCCGCACGGTCGGCGACTTCACCGGCCGCCGCGAGCAGATTGACCGGCTGCTGGCCGACCGGCTCACCGACGACGCCGGCCCGCGGGTCGCGGTGATCGACGGGATGGCGGGCAGCGGCAAGACCACGCTGGCGCTGCACCTGGCCGCGCTGGCCGGCGACCGCTACCCGGACGCGCACCTCTTCGTGGACCTGCAGGGACACAGCGAGCGGGACCCGGTCGAGCCGGCCGCCGCGCTGCACACCCTGCTGCGCCAGCTCGGCCTGGCGGTCGAGGAGATCCCGCTCGAGCCGATGCAGCGGGTGGCCCGCTGGCGCACCGAGGCGGCCCGGCGGCGGCTGCTGGTCGTGCTGGACAACGCCGCGTCCAGCACCCAGATCGCCGACCTGCTGCCGACCGCGCCGGGCAGCCTGGCCCTGGTCACCAGCCGCCGCCGGCTGGCCGGCCTGGATGGGGCGCGGGTCGAGTCATTGCCGGTGCTCAGCCCGGACGAGGCGGTCGCGCTGCTGGAGCAGATCGCCGGGGACCGGGTGCGGGCCGAGCCGGCCGCTTCCGCCGAGGTGGTCCGCCGCTGCGGGCTGCTGCCCCTGGCCATCCGGCTGGCCGGGGCCCGGCTGGCACACCGGCCGCGCTGGCGGGTGGCCGACCTGCTGCGCCGCCTGAGTGAGGCGGCGCTGCCCGAGCTGGCGGCCGAGGACCGCACGGTGACCGGCGCGTTCGCCCTGACCTACGGCCAGCTCCCGGCTCCGCTGCAACGGGTGTTCCGGCTGCTCGGCGTCTATCCGGGCGCCGACTTCGACGCGCTCGCCGTGGCGGCGCTCGCCGATCTGGCCCGGGACACCGCCGAGGACCTGCTCGAGGACCTGCTCGACGTCAACCTGGTCGACGAGCCGGAGCCGGGCGTGTTCCGCCTGCACGACCTGATGCGCGAGTACGCCGAGATGCTCGCCGCCGAGCTGCCCGCGGCAGACCGGACCGCCGCCCTGACCGCGGTGCTCGACTTCCAGCTGCACGCCGCGATCGCCACGGCCAGCGCCAGCCACCGGGCCCTGCTGCTCAGCGATCTCGGGCAGCCGGTGCCGTCCCGGCCCGACCTGGTGGTCGCGGACCCGATCGCGCGGCTGGAGCGGGAGCGCCCGAACCTCGTCGCCCTCGTCGAGGCGGCAACCGGCACAGACTACGCCTGGCAGATCCCCCGAGCCGCCTGGCAGGTGTTGTACTTCCACGGTTACACGGACGATCTGCGCGCGTTGCAGCGGATCGGGTTGGCCGCGGCCGAGATGTCGGGGAACCGGGCGGCGATCGCCACCAGCGCGAATTATCTCGCCTCGGTCTACAGCCGGGTCGGTCAGGACGACCAGGCCGAGGAGCACCTGCGGCGCTCCATCCGGCTGCGCGAGGAACTGGGCCAGATCGGCGCTGCCTTGGTCGGGTACCCCAACCTGGCGGTCATATACCTCAGCCAGGGCCGGTTCGCCGAGTCACTGGAGCTGCTGGAGACGGCGCGGTCGCGGAGGCGGTTCACGAAGCACGTCTCGCAGAGCCCGCTGCTGGCCGTCCTCGTCGATGTGCTGAGCGTCCTGGGCCGGCCCGAGGAGGCGCTGTACTACGCGCGTCTCCGGCTGCTCTCCACCATCGAGAACCGAGAGGACGGGGGGCTCGCCGGAACGCTGCTGTCCCTGCAACGGCTCCGCTACCGGCTCGGCACGCTCAGCGCCGCTGCCGCACACCACTACATCGACATGGCGCTCTGGGTGTCGACCCGGATCGGATACCAGTCGACGACCAGCGACGCCCACCACAACCGGGCCCGGGTACTGCGTGAAGAAGGCCGGTACGACGAGGCGATCCGCGAGCACCGCCGGGCTGTGGAGATCAGCGTCCGGCTGACCGACGTCCGGCACCAGGCGGACTTCCGCCACGACTACGCGGTGACCCTGCGACGCCTCGGGGACCGGGCCGGGGCGCGGGCGATGTTCGAACAGGTGGTCCGGGTGGCCCGGGCGGGAGGGCATCCGTACTGGACCGCCCGCGCGCAGGTGGGGCTCGCGGACTGCCTGGAGCCGGGCGACCCGGAGGCGGACCGGCTCCGGGCACAGGCCCGGGAGACCTTCGAGCGGATCGGTATCACCGAAGAGATCGCCGCGGCGTACTGAACCGCGAGGGAGGATGGTCCGGTGAGTGACGACAGCGGTTACCGGATCGAACGCGACACGATGGGCGAGGTGCGGGTCCCCGCCGCCGCACTGTGGCGGGCGCAGACCCAGCGCGCGGTGGAGAACTTCCCGATCTCCGGGCGGGGCCTGGAGCCGGCGCACATCCGCGCGCTGGCCCGGATCAAGGGCGCCGCCGCCCGGGCCAACGCCGAGCTGGGGGTGCTGGACAAGGAGCTGGCCGAGGCGATCGCCACGGCCGCCGCACACGTGGCCGCCGGTGGTTACGACGACCAGTTCCCGGTCGACGTGTTCCAGACCGGCTCCGGCACCTCGTCGAACATGAACGCCAACGAGGTGATCGCCACCCTGGCGTCCCGGGCCGCCGACCGGCCGGTCCACCCGAACGATCACGTCAACGCGTCCCAGTCGAGCAACGACGTGTTCCCGTCGTCGATCCACCTGGCCGCCACCGAGGCGGTCCGCGACGACCTGATCCCGGCGCTCGAGCACCTGGCCGGCGCCCTGCGGGAGAAGGCCGCGGCCTGGTCCGGCGTGGTCAAGAGCGGGCGCACCCACCTGATGGACGCCACCCCGGTCACCCTGGGACAGGAGTTCTCCGGGTACGCCCAGCAGGTCGCCAACGGCGTCGAGCGGCTGACCGGCACCCTGCCCCGGCTCGGCGAGCTGCCGCTCGGCGGGACCGCGGTGGGCACCGGGGTGAACACCCCGCCCGGCTTCGCCCCCGCGGTGATCGAGCTGCTCCGCCAGGAGACCGGGCTGCCGCTCACCGAGGCCCGCGACCACTTCGAGGCGCAGGGCGCCCGGGACGCGCTGGTCGAGGCGTCCGGGCAGCTCCGGGTGGTGGCGGTCGGCCTCTACAAGATCGCCAACGACATCCGCTGGATGGGCTCCGGTCCCCGGGCCGGGCTGCGCGAGTTGCGCCTGCCCGACCTCCAGCCCGGCTCGTCGATCATGCCGGGCAAGGTGAACCCGGTGGTGCCCGAGGCGGTCCGGCAGGTCTGCGCCCAGGTGATCGGCAACGACGCGACGGTGGCCTTCGCCGGCACCCAGGGCGACTTCGAGCTGAACGTGATGCTCCCGGTGATGGCCCGCAACCTGCTGGAGTCGATCCGGCTGCTGGCCGCGGCCGCCCGGCAGTTCGCCGACCGCTGCGTGGCCGGCCTGGAGGCGAACGAGGAGATCGCCCGCGGGTACGCCGAGGGTTCCCCGTCGATCGTCACCCCGCTCAACCGCTTCCTCGGGTACGACGAGGCCGCGGCGATCGCCAAACAGGCGCTGGCCAGCAACCGGACGATCCGTGAGGTAGTGATCGAACGCGGTCACGTGAGCGCGGGCACCTTAACCGAGGCCCAGCTCGACGAGGCGCTTGATGTTCTGAAGATGACAAGGCCGTGAAATAGATACGTTCTGACCTTGCGATGAACGAACTTTCTCGATGAGATGCGGAGATTCACCTCCCACAAGGAGCGCACTCCATGAGAAGACGCATCATCGCTGGAGCCATCGTCGCCGCGACCGGCCTGGCGTTGCTCACCGGTGCACCGGGCCCCGCCGTGGCGGAGCCGACGGCGGTCACCGATTACACCGTGGTGGCCGCCGACGGCGCCTCCGCCGCGGACGCCACCGCCGCGATCAAGGCGGCCGGCGGCACCATCGTCAGTGCCAACGACGCCGTCGGTGTATACCGGGTCACCTCGACCGACGCGACGTTCGAGAGCAAGGCGACCGCCTCGGACGCGCTGGTCGGGGCGACCCAGCGCAAGGCCATCGGCTACGCGCCGAACGGCATGGAGAGGGTGGAGAAGGGCCTCTCCGGGAACGGCGGCAAGGGCAAGGGCCACGGCCCGGCCAAGGCCGACCCGCTGGACGACAAGCTCTGGGGCCTGGCCGTGATCAAGGCCGACAAGGCTCGCAAGATCGAGTCGGGCGACAAGGGCGTGACCGTCGGCGTGCTGGACACCGGCCTTGACGCCTCGAACCCGGACCTCGCGCCCAACTTCAGCACCAAGCTGTCCCGCAACTTCGCGCCGGACATCCCGGCGATCGACAACGTCTTCATCGACGGCGTCGACCAGGGCTGTGAGGTGCCCAGCTGCGTCGACCCGGTCGGCACCGACGACGGCGGGCACGGCACCCACGTGGCCGGCACCATCGGCGCCGCGCTCAACGGCAGCGGGATCTCCGGCGTCGCGCCGGACGTCACCCTGGTCGAGCTCAAGGGTGGCCAGGACTCCGGCTACTTCTTCCTCGACCCGGTGGTCAACGCCCTGACGTACGCCGGCGACCACGGCATCGACGTGGTCAACATGTCGTTCTACGTCGACCCGTGGCTCTACAACTGCACGGCCAACCCGGCGGACAACCCGCAGGCGCAGGCCGAGCAGCAGGCCATCATCACCGGCATGAAGCGGGCGCTGAACTACGCGCACGCCCGCGGCGTGACCATGTTCGGCGCGCTCGGCAACAACCACGAGGACCTGGGCAAGCCGCGCACCGACACCTCCAGCCCGGACTACGGCGGCGCCCCGTACTCGCGGCCGATCGACAACTCGTCCTGCTGGGACCTGCCGGTCGAGGGCCCGCACGTCATCGGCGTCTCGGCGGTCGGCCCGTCCACCACCAAGGCGGACTACTCCAACTACGGCCTGGAGCAGATCTCGGTCGCCGCGCCGGGCGGGTTCGCCCGGGACGGCTTCGGCACCGACACCTACAACACGCCGGGCAACCGCATCCTCTCCAGCTACCCGCTGAAGGTGCTGCAGGAGGAGGGCCTGGTCGACGAGGCCGGCAACATCACCACGGCCGGTGCGAGCACGGTGTTCAAGGACTGCACCAAGGCCGGCAAGTGCGGCTACTACACGTACCTGCAGGGCACCTCGATGGCCTCGCCGCACGCGGCCGGCGTCGGCGCCCTGATCGTCAGCCGGTACGGCATCCCGGACTTCCGCCGCGGCGGCAAGACCCTGCCCCCGGCCCTGGTCGAGCAGATCCTGTACCGCACGGCCGCCGAGCACGCCTGCCCGGAGCCGCGCCTGAAGAGCTACGCGCAGGAGGGCCGCCCGGCCGAGTACGACGCTCTCTGTGAGGGCGGGAAGAACTTCAACGGCTTCTACGGGTACGGCATCGTGGACGCCTACGCCGCGGTCGGCGGGCGCTGACCGGGGCGCTGAGGTTGCGGACGACCGGGGCGGTTATCCGATCGCCCCGGTCGGTACCCTTGTACGGTGACTCTTCGCTTGTATGACACCGCCACTCGATCGGTCCGGGACTTCGTCCCGATGACGCCCGGTCAGGTGGGGATCTACCTGTGTGGCGTCACCGTGCAATCCTCCCCGCACATCGGGCATCTCCGCTCGGCGGTCAACTACGACGTGCTGCGCCGATGGCTGCTGCACGAGGGGCTGGCCGTGACGTTCATCCGCAACGTCACCGACGTGGACGACAAGATCCTGCAGAAGTCGCTGGAGCAGAACCGGCCGTACTGGGCGATCGCCTTCGAGAACCGGCTGCTGCTCGACCGCGACTACCAGGCGCTGAACGTGCTGCCGCCGACCTACGAGCCGCTGGCCACCGGGCACATCACCGAGATGCACGACCTGATCGCCGAGCTGATCGAGCGCGGGCACGCGTACCCGGCGCCCGCCGCCAACGGTGACGTCTACTTCGACGTGCGCTCCTTCGCCGAGTACGGCGCGCTCTCCGGGCAGAATCCGGACGACATGCGCTCCGGCGGCGAGGTCCTGGAGCGGGACAAGCGGGACCCCCGCGACTTCGCCCTGTGGAAAGGGGTGAAGGCGGACGAGCCGCAGGACGCGTACTGGCCGTCTCCGTGGGGCCGTGGCCGGCCCGGCTGGCACATCGAGTGCTCCGCGATGGCCCGGCGTTACCTCGGCGACGAGTTCGACATCCACGGCGGCGGCCTGGACCTGACCTTCCCCCACCACGAGAACGAGGTGGCCCAGTCCAAGGCGGCGGGCCTCGGCTTCGCCCGGTTCTGGGTGCACCACGCGCTGCTCAACCTGGGCGACTCCAAGATGAGCAAGTCGCTGGGCAACGTCATCGACCTGGCCGCGCTGACCGAGGCCGGGATCCGCCCGGTCGAGCTGCGCTATTACCTGGGCAGCCCGCACTACCGCTCGCGGATCGACTTCACCGACGAGGCGCTGCGCGAGGCCGCGGTGGCTTACAAGCGGATCGAGGGCTTCGTGCAGCGGGCCGCCGAGATCGTCGGCCCGGGCCGGCCCAAGGCGGTGCCGCCGGCGTTCGCCGAGGCGATGAACGACGACTTGAACACGTCGGCCGCCCTGGCGGTCGTGCACGACACCATCCGGGAGGGCAACACCGCCCTCGCGGCCGGTGACGAGCCGGCCATCCGGGGCGCGCTGACCGCGGTCCGGGCGATGCTCGGCGTGCTCGGCATCGACCCGCTCGACACCGCCTGGGCCGGCGGTGAGGGCGGCAACGACCTGAAGCCGGTGATCGACGGACTCGTCGCGCTGGCTCTGGAACAGCGGGCTCAGGCCCGCGCACGGAAGGACTGGGCGGCCGCCGATCAGGTGCGGGACCAGCTCAAGAACGCGGGTATTCAGGTGGAGGACACTCCGGCCGGGCCGCGCTGGACGGTAGGAGAGCAGCACTGATGCCGGGTAATTCACAGAACGCGAGCAAGCGGACCACCTCGAAGAAGGGCGCCGCGGGCGGCTCCGGCGGAAAGAACCGCTCCGGGCTCAAGGGCCGGGGCAAGACCCTGCCCGCCGACGAGCGCCCCTGGCACAAGGGTTATTCGGGCACCGAGAAACTGCCCGAGAAAACCGCCCGCAAGCAGGAGAAGGAGCGCCGCGCCGCGGCTGCCGAGGGCCGCGCGCCCAAGGTCGGCCAGCCCGGGACGAAAGACACCACCTGGGGCCGGAGCGGCGGTCGCGCGCCCGGCATCACCCGCGCTCAGACCACCCGCGGCGGTGGCCGGGCCGCCGGTCCACGCGGCCCGCGGGTCGCGCCGGGGCGCCGGTCCAACCCCATCAAGGAAGGCCCCGAGCTGCTGCTCGGCCGCAACCCGGTGGTCGAGGCGCTGCGCGCGCTGGTGCCGGCCACGGCGCTGTACGTGGCGCAGGGCATCGACATCGACGAGCGGGTCGCCGAGGCGGTCCGCACCTCCGGCGACCGGGGCATCCCGATCCTGGAGATCAGCCGGGCCGAGCTGGACCGGCTGACCGGTGGCGTGCTGCACCAGGGCATCGGCCTCCAGGTGCCGCCGTTCGCCTATGAGAACTTCGACGACCTGGTCGCCGCGGCGCTGGAGCAGACCGCGCCGCTGCTGGTCGCCCTGGACGGGATCACCGACCCGCGCAACGTGGGTGCGGTGATCCGGTCGGTGGCCGCGTTCGGCGGGCACGGCGTCTTCATGACCGAGCGGCGGGCGGCGGGCATCACCGCGACCGCGTGGCGCACCAGCGCCGGCGCGGCCGCCCGGGTGCCGGTCTCCCAGGTGGTGAACCTGACCCGGGCGATCAAGTCGGCGCAGAAGCAGGGCTTCACCGCGATCGGCCTGGACGCCGACGGCGAGACCGATCTCTACCAGTTGGAGGCCGCGGTCGGTCCGCTGCTGGTGGTGGTCGGCTCCGAGGGCCGCGGCCTGTCCCGGCTGGTCGGCGAGACCTGTGACCTGCGGGTCAGCATCCCGATGGCCTCGGACGTGGAGTCGCTCAACGCCAGCGTCGCGGCCGCGGTCACGCTGGCCGAGGTCGCTCGGCGCCGCAGCCTCTGAGCCGCGCCGGCCCGGCGGTCACCGCCGGGCCGGGCTCAGTCCGAAGGTGACGCGGTAATCGCAGGCGCCCTTGCAGGACATGGTGGCCGAGTCGTCGAAGGCGTAGGAGTACGCGAACGGCTCGGCCCTCTTGAAGACCTGGGTGTAGTCGACCTTCCACCTGGCCGGCACGCAGTTCTCCCGCCCGGCCCAGGCGCCCCGGCAGCAGGTCTCGTCGGTGTCGAACGCGGTGCACGGGTTCTTGCAGGCCACCGTCGTCCCGCCGTGGGTCACCCGCATCGCGGCGGGGCAGGCGACCGGCTCGGTGCAGCCCTGGGCGGAGCAGCCACGGGCGTTCACCGGATCCTTCGTCGTGGTGTGGAAGACATTGATCCACATCGGCAGGTTCGACCCGTCGACCATGCTCACGTCGTAGAAGTCCAGGCCGTTCCAGGCGTCCAGGGCGAACTCGGCCAGCGTGGTCGGCGCCGGATCCGGCTGCACGCACTTCTCGCCGTCGGCGCAGTACCCGGACTGGCACACGGTCCGCCCGCCGCCGTCGACCTCGCAGCCGGTCCGCGCCCAGATCCGCCCACCCCACCCTTTCGGCAACCGCACACTGGCGGATTCCCCAGGCCGCAGCCGCCACCGCGTCTTCGCGATCGGATGCTCCTTCTGCTGCGTAGCCGCCACCCACAACACCCGCGCCGTGGCGTTCACCATCACCACCGTGTGCACCCCCGCCGCATGCACCGGCACCGTGCTCCTCACCGGCGCCTTCGACGTGCGAGAAACCCGCGGAGTCACGACCGCCGAGGGAGATGCCGAGGGCGCGGACGCGGTGCCCACGGGAGCGGACGTGACAGCGGCAATCGGCACGGATGCGTCGTCCGAACACCCCGCCAGCGCCGCAAGCAATACCGCGGTCAGCACCGCCACGCGCCACCGGATCGTTCTCAGGTCAGCCACCATGCATGGGAGAGTGCCGCCGCGCAGCTCGGATAACACAAACAACAGCCCAAGAAACCGTCACGGGGTTTCCGGCCAAGCGATCCGCAACAGCCGGCGATTCCGCAACGTCCGTAACGCGGGGGTCTGGGGGCTCGGCCCCCAGGTAAGCGAAGCGACGGGGCCCGTCCGCGCTTTCTGCGGACAGGGAACCCCTCCACGGAGCCCCCAGTCGGACTCGAACCGACGACCTTCCGTTTACAAGACGGATGCTCTAGCCAACTGAGCTATGGAGGCGACGGGCATCAGCATAACGTCCCGTTATGTAATCGCCACCTTGGCATGTGGGTCGAAGGCAAATACAGTGGCGGGGCTGTTCCTTCTACTCGGATCGTCCGGCACGTTCCTGCCGGTGGAAAGGAAGTCGATTCACCGTGGCTACTGTCACCTACGCGAAGGCCTCCCGGATCTACCCGGGTTCTGAGCGCCCCGCGGTCAACGAGCTCAACCTCGAGATCGGCGACGGCGAGTTCCTCGTCCTCGTCGGCCCCTCCGGCTGTGGTAAGTCCACGAGCCTGCGCATGCTCGCCGGCCTGGAGGACGTCGACCGTGGTCAGATCCTGATCAACGACAAGGACGTCACCCACCTCCCGCCGAAGTCTCGCGACATCGCGATGGTGTTCCAGAACTACGCGCTGTACCCGCACATGACGGTGTACGAGAACATGGCGTTCGCCCTGAAGCTGCGCAAGACCCCGAAGGCGGAGATCGACCGCGCCGTCAAGGAGGCCGCGGGCCTGCTCCAGCTCGAGGAGTACCTGACCCGTAAGCCGAAGGCGCTCTCCGGTGGTCAGCGTCAGCGTGTCGCCATGGGCCGCGCGATCGTGCGTCAGCCGCAGGTGTTCCTCATGGACGAGCCGCTGTCGAACCTCGACGCCAAGCTCCGCGTCCAGACCCGTTCGCAGATCGCCACTCTCCAGGCGAAGCTCGGCGTCACCACCGTCTACGTCACCCACGACCAGGTCGAGGCCATGACCATGGGTCACCGGGTCGCGGTCATGCTGGACGGCGTGCTCCAGCAGGTGGACACCCCGCGGGCGCTCTACGACACCCCCGGCAACGTCTTCGTCGCCGGCTTCATGGGCTCCCCGGCCATGAACATCAAGACCGTTCCGCTGACCGAGGCGGGCGGCGTCTTCGGCTCGCTGACCATCCCGCTGACCCGCGAGCAGGTCGCCGCGGCGCAGAGCGGCGACGGCAAGGTCACCGTCGGCTTCCGCCCGGAGGCCGCGGACATCGTCCCCGAGTCGATCGACGCGCTGCCGATCGTCGTGGACCTGGTCGAGGACCTCGGCTCGGACGCGAACGTGTACGGCCACGCCGAGCTGGCCGGTGGTTCGGAGCGGTTCGTGGTGCGCACCGAGCGTCGCAACATGCCGCACATGGGCGAGACCGTCTACATCCGCCCGCAGGCGAACGCGCTGCACGTCTTCCACGCCGGCTCCGGCCAGCGGATCTGATCCAGCGCTGAGGCAACAGAACAGGGCCGCCCGGTGATCCGGGCGGCCCTTTCCGTGGGGGGAATCAGCCGGCGAACTGCTTGATCACGAAGTCTTTCTCGCCGGCGCAGGCCACCACCGACGTGTTCCACGAGCAGCTGCTGCTGCGCACGTCCTGCAACGCCCCGATCGGCACCTTGGTGTCGCCGAGGTGCACGCCGTCGAGGTACCGGTCGCCGACCGAGGTGGACAGGTCGTCGGAGAAGCGCAGCACGTTGCCGCCGTCGAGCCGGGCGGCCGTGCCTTTCAGGCCCTCCCACTCCGGCTTGCCGTCGGCGTCGTAGAGCGTGGTCGACTCGTCGCCGACGGCCAGCACCGTGTCGCCGACCGGGATCAGCCACTTGGCCCGCGGCGTGGTCTTGCGCCACACCTCCCGGTGCTGCTCCAGGTCGACGGCCACCACCTCGGACCTGTCGTAGGCGTAGGACTGTGTCTCGATGAAGCAGATCCGGTCGTCGCCGCACGGCGCGAGGCTGCTGACCGTGCCGTCCTTCTTCGCGGTGTACAGCAGCTGCGGCTCACTGGTGTCGAAATTCTTCAGGTCGTAGGCGAGCAGCCGGTGGCTGCTGGACTCCTCGACGAAGAGCCGGCCGTCGTGCGCGACCTTCCACTCGCTGCTGCCGTAGGCGACGTCCGCCCGCGACGGGCCGATCGTGCCGTCGTGCACGTTGATCACCCGGGCCGAGCGGTCACTGGCGAACTGCACCACCTGGTCGCCGTCGCTCAGGTCCGGGGTGGTCACGCTGCCCTGGGTGCCGGACGTCCCGTCCAGATCGTCCTGGCCGGTCACCGGGATCTGGCCGCCCAGCGAGGTGCCGGCCGGGTTGTCGGCGTGCCAGCGCTCCTCGCCGGTGGCCAGTTCGTAACCGTGCAGCGTCTTCGCGTCGTGGTCCTCGACCAGCACGATGTCGGCGCCGAACTGCACGTCGTCGTCCGAGCTGTGCAGCGTTTTCTCCCAGCGCACCGCGCCGGTCCTGCCGTCCAGCACCACCAGGCGGGCGGTGCTCGTGGTGTAGTCCGGCTCGGTGAGCAGCACCGCGGCTCCGGGCAGCGCCCAGATCCGGGACCAGGCGCGCGCCGTGCCGGCCTTCGTGCTTTTCCAGAGCTCCCGGCCGGCATCGAGGTCGTAGGCGGTCACCACGGCCTCGCCGGACTCGCTGGTGCCGGCGAGGTAGGCCCGGTCGCCACGCACCGCGGTCTGCGCCCAGCCCGACGTGATCGGCACGGCCGGGTCGAGGCGGGCGACGTCTTGCAGGTCGTGGAAGTCCAGGGCCCGGAAGCCGGGCCAGAACAGGTAGGCGGCGGTCACGGTGAGCGCGACGGTCGCGGCCGCTGCCGCCCCACCGAGGATCCACCACCCTTTACGGTACGACCGCCGGCCGCCCGCCTCGCCCGTGGTGGCGACCGGCCAGGTCGGCCCGGCCTCGGTCGCCGCCGTCACGGTGGCCGGGGGCGCCATCGAGTACGGCGGCGGGCTGCCGGACTCGCGAGCCGCCGCCTCCGCCTCGGCCCACGGGTCGACCGGCTGGGCGAAACGGATCGACGGCTCGTCGGCCGCCGGCGGTGTGCGCGGCGGGCCGACCCGGGTGTCGGTCCGCGGCGGCGGCTCGTGCGGCGCGGTGGACGGCGTGGGTGTCGGGGTGGCCGCGGCGGCCGTGCCCGACGCGTACCGTAAAGGGTCTTGATCTGGTGGTGTGGCGGCCGCGGTCTCGTCGGAGCCGTCACCCGGAACTGGCATTTCGTCGCCTCCACCGTCGCGGTATCGGCCCGTCATGCTACCGAGAGGTCGCTTGCCGATCACGCGGTGCGGCCGGTCGATCGGATGCGGAAGCGTGACCCACCCTGGTTAGGGTGGCGGGATGCGGATCGAACGCGTCACCTCCGCCGATGAGGTGCATCGCGCGGCCGACCTCTTCGACGCGCCGCCGCTCGACGAGGCGACCCGCCGCTTCCTGCACGATCCGACCCATCACCTGCTGGTCGCCTACGACGACGCGGACCGCCCGGTCGGGATGATCTCCGGCGTGGAGACCACCCATCCGGACAAGGGCACCGAGATGCTGGTCTACGAGCTGGGCGTGGCCCCGGCGGCCCGGCTCCAGGGGATCGGGACCGCGCTGGTCACCGCGCTCGCCGAGCTGGCCCGCAAGAACGGGTGCTACGGCATGTGGGTGGCCACCGAGAACGACAACGCCGCCGCGCTGGCCACCTACCGGTCCGCGGGCGCGCTGGAGGAGACCACGTTCACGCTGCTCAGCTGGGATCTGCTGGACTAGCGCGGGCTTGCGGCGGCGACCGGCCAGACGTACGGGAGGTCGTCCGGGACGTCGCCGAAGATCGGACGGTACGTCTCCGGGTCCTTGCGCAGCAGCGCGGACTGGTGACTGCGATGCAGATCCGGGTCGCCGAGCCAGGGCGGCAGGGCGACCACCCGGGCGAGCTGTTCCTGGGTGCGCACCACGGTGATGCCCTTGGCGGCGCGCAGATCGTCCACCAGCGTGGTGGCGCAGGTGTCGGCCCGGCCGGTCGCGGTCCACACCTCGCACATGGCCAGGCCGTACCGGACCAGCGCCTCCTCGTAACCGCGCCACATCTGGACCGCGGGGTGGTGCCGCCAGCCGTAGTCCGCGACGGTGAGCCCCCGCAGCACCTGGATGGTCTCCACCCGCTGCTTGCCGAGCCGCTTCTGGTCCAGTACCCGGGCGCTGGACAGAAAATCCGGGTATGGCAGAAAAGTCTGCATACCCGGAGTTTTCCCTGATCAGCCGAGGTGAAACGGCGAGTCAGTTGCGGTCGAGCGGTTCCTCCAGCAGGCGCGGGTCGTCCACCTTGGACCGCGGGTCCGCGCTCTTGGTGTAGGGAGCGACCGAGGCGGAGGGCGCCGGCGTCTCGGAGGCCGACGGCGGCACGGCGACGGGCGCCTCGGACGAGGGCGAGACAGCGGTCGAGGGCGAGCCGGCGACCGACGGCGAGGCCAGACCGGGGCGGGCCGGGGCCGAGGCGTAGGGCGAGGCGGTCGGGGTGGCCTCCGGGATCAGGTCGGCCGGGGCGACCGGGGAGCCGCCGAGCGGGAGACCGGCGAGGACGGCCCGGTTCGAGTTCGAGACGCGCTTCGGCAGGCCGCGCACCGAGAGGTTGCCGTCCAGGTCGTCGAGCAGCGGGTACTCGCTGGACGCGCTCTCCAGGGTGGGGCTGCCGTCCGGGAGCAGGCCGCCGACGACCGGGAGCCGGCCGAGCAGCGGGAGCCGCGTGGAGCCGGTGTTCGCGTCGGTGAACGGGATGCCCTTGAGCGAGCCGGCGAACCGGTCGCCGGGGCTGTTGTGGATGCTGCCGCCGATCACGTCCGCGGCCGGCAACGAGCGCCGGTCGGTGTCGCCGGACTCCACCTGGCCCTGGCCCTGGCTCTTGCTCCGGCTCAGCGGGTACCCGGCGATGTCGTTCTGGCCCGGCTTGATCGGGAACAGTCGCTGGCCGTCCTGGTCGAGGGTGACCAGCGGCGCGCGGCCCAGCGGGTCGGTGCCGACCGGGCTGGACAGGCGCAGGCCGTTGGTCCGGGCCAGCACGTCGCCCAGCGGGTCGGCGTACGGGGCCACGGAGGCGATCGGGTCCGGCGACGTGCCCTCCGCCTGGGCGGGAGCGGCCCCGAACAGGAGGAAACCACCGGCGATCACGCCGGCTCCGGCATACCACAACTTACGCACTGATCTTCTCCAGACCACTTCGGACGATGGGTTTGCGGGAAATACCCACCAACTCGGACGAATGGTGTCGGATGGGGCAACGGAGGGCCCCACCAGGCGGTAACGGCTGACTACGATTCGTGAACGTGAGTGCGTCGCCCGGTTCCGCCGCTGATACCCGTCCCCACCTGGTCGTCTGTGGCGCCGACGCACTGGTCTGGACCTTGGCCGAAGAGGTGGCGAATTCCCGCCATCGGATCCGGCTCACCGTGATCACTCCGGCCCAGCTGCGGCCGGACGTGCCGGACCTCAAGGTGCTCGAGGAGCGCGGTGTCGAGCTGCGCCAGGCCGACCGGCTGGACGAGCGGACGTTCCGGGAGGCCGGGCTGTCCGGTGCCACCGCCCTGGCTCTGGTGATGCCGGACGACATGGTCAACCTGCACGCCGCCCTGTGCGCCCGGGAGGTCGAGGAGAAACTGCGGGTGGTGGTCCGGATGTTCAACACCGGGCTGGCCGGCAGCGTGGGCCGGATCTTCCCGGACCACGTGGTGCTCTCCGACGCCGAGATGGCCGCGCCCGCGTTCGTGGCGGCGGCGCTCGGCGAGGTGGCGCCCACCCACTTCCGGCACGGTGGCCGGACCCTCTACGTCGCCCACCGCGGCGACGTGCTGGACCGCAACGTGATCGCGACCCTGGCCGCCGACGACGACGGCGAGGTGTCGGTGCTGCCCGCCGAGCCGGCCCCGGGCACGGACCGGCCGCACGATCTGGTGCTGGCCGAGGCCACCGGCCGGCCCGGTGAGGACGTGACCCGCCGGCTGCTGGCCCGGGCCGGTCGCCGGCGCCGCCCGCTGGCCGCCTTCGGCCGGGCGCTGCGCGCCGCGCTGAACCGCAAGCTCGGTGTCGCCGTGCTGATCACGCTGGTCATCACGGTGCTGGCCGGCGCGGTGCTGAACGCGTGGGACGACACCCGGCACAACCTGTGGCAGTCGATCTACGTGACCCTGATGACGGCGGTCGGCGCGTCCGATGTGGAGGACAAGCGCAACGCGGTCGCGCAGGCCGCGCAGCTGGTGCTCACCGTCGCCGGGCTGGCGCTGCTGCCGCTGATCACCGCGGCCGTGGTGGACGGCATGGTGAACGCGCGGCTGGCGCTCAGCCAGGGCCGGATCGCCGGAGCGCTGCGCGACCACATCGTGCTGGTCGGGCTGGGCAACGTCGGCACCCAGGTGCTGCGCCAACTGCACGACCTGGGCGTCCGGGTGGTCGCCATCGATCGGCACGCCGACGCCCGCGGCGTGAAATCGGCACAGCGGCGCGGCGTCCCGGTGATCATCGGCGACGCGTCCCGGGAGGAGACGCTGCAGGCCGCCTCGATCGCCACCTGCCGGGCGCTGATCGTGGTCTCCACCAACGATCCGGTGAACCTCCAGGCCGCCCTGCACGCCCGCGGGATCCGTGACGACCTGCGGGTGGTGCTGCGGCTGTTCGACGACGACTTCGCCCAGCGGATCGGCTCCGCCTTCGACATCACCGCGTCGCGCAGCGTCTCCCGGCTCTGCGCCCCGGTGTTCGCCGCGGCCCTGCTGGAGCGCAACGTGCACGCCAGCATCCCGGTCGACCGGCACGTGCTGCTGGTCGGCACGGTCACCGTCCGCGAGGCGTCGACTCTGGACGGTGCGTTGCTGGACGACGTCGACGAGCCCGGGCAGGCACGGGTGATCGGCATGTCCGCCGCCTCGGCCGGCGACTGGATGGACTGGCGGCCGGACCCGCGCCGGGTGCTCGCCCCCGGCGACCGGATCCTGGTGGTCGCCCGCCAGCGCGCGTTGCGAGCCCTGGTCGAGAGATCGAAACCCTAGACCCTTTTCGGTACGGCGTGCAGCCTCCCGGCCGGCGCGTCGGCACCGCTGCCCACGCCCGTTCGCGGCGGGCTCGGCCGGCGCGCATGGCGGTCCGGACTGGAGCGGGCGTCGCGGGCTCGGCCTGAGCGGCCTCGCGGTCCGGCGCTGGAGCGGGCGTCGCGGGCTCAGCCCGGCGCGGCCTCGCGGTCCGGCACCGGGATCACCGTGCGCTTGGCCACGGGACGTGGCTGTTGCGGTTGGGGGAGGGCGAGAGCGTACAAAATGGATTTTGTCTCAGACCGATAGCTCGTCGGCGTCGACGCCCAGCACCGCCTGCTCGTCGGGCTTGTTGACCAGCACCTCGGTCAGGTACGACTGGACCGCCGGGCCCATCCCGACGTCGCGGCCGGCGCGCTCGGAGAGCAGCCACTTGTGCTGGATGATCTGGGAGAAGATCTCCTGCGGCTCCAGTTTCCGGCGCAGCGCGGGCGGGACGGCGCGGACCACCGGCTCGAAGACCTCGGTCAGCCAGCGGTGCGCGGCCTGCTGCTCGTCACGCAGCGCGCTCTCCGCGCGATAGGTGTCCAGGTCGTTGAGCAACTGGCGAGCCTGGTTCTCCTCGGCGTCCAGGCCGGTCAGGCGCATCAGCCGGCGGGTGTGATAGCCGGCGTCGACGACCTTGGGCCGGACCCGGTAACCACCGTCCGTGGTCGACATGGACACCTCGGCGACGTCGAAGCCCATCTCGTTGAGCCGCCGGATGCGCCGCTCGATGTGGTGCCGGGCGTCCTTGGTGACCTCCTGCTCGTAGGTCACCTCGTGCCACAGCCGCTCGTAGCGCGCGACGATGTCGTCGACCACCTTCTCCGGGTCGATCGACTCGTGCAGCAGCTCGGCGGCCTGCAGGTCGAGGCACTCGCCGAAGATGTTCAGCCGGAGGATCTCGATGTCCTCGCTGCGCTGGCCCTCGGAGAGTTTCGGATAGAGGTTGCCGGTCTCGGCGTCGACCAGGTAGGCCGCGAAGGCGCCCGCGTCGCGGCGGAACAGCGTGTTGGAGAGCGAGCAGTCACCCCAGGAGAAGCCGGTCAGGTGCATCCGGACGACCAGCGCCGCGAGCGCGTCGAGCAGCCGGTTCATCGTGTTCGGCCGGAGCACCCGGGAGAACAGGGCGCGATAGGGCAGCGAGAACTGGAGGTGCCGGGTGACCAGCACGGTCTCCAGCGGCTCGCCCTCCGCGGTCCGCCGGTCGGTGGCGATGGCGACCGCCTGCACGGCCGGGAAGTCGATCCGCTCCAGGGCGCGGAGCAGGTCGTACTCCTTCTCGGCGATGCGCTCGCGGGTCTCCTTCATCGCGTAGACCACGTCGTTCAGCTTGACGAAGCGCACGACGTGCCGGGAAATGCCCTGGGGCAGCGCGACCAGGTGATCCGCCGGCCAGTCCTCCAGCGGCACGTGCCACGGCAGGTCCAGCAGCGCGGGGTCGATGAGGGCGGAGGTGATGCGCACCGACCAAGTGTGCCCGGTCCGGCTCCGCGTCGTGCTCGTAGGTGGCTCGTTACACAGGTGCGAAAACGCCTACGACGTACCCGGGAGTGGCATGCGACGCAAGACAGCGATCGTCGTCGGAGCATGCGCCGCCCTCGTGCTGGCCGGGGTGGCCGGCGCGATGACGGCGAAGCACGGCGATGACGGTCCGGTCGGAACCTGGCAGCAGGCGCCCGGGGTGCCGCGTACCCCGGTGGCGGCCGAGGTGTCCCGGCCGGCTCAGGCTGTCGCGGTGCGGTCGTCCGTGACGGCCGGGTCCTCCTCCGGTTTCTCGTCCGAGAGCCCTTTCTCGTCCGAGAGACCTGAAGAACCAGCTTCCCCGCCGTCCGCTCGTGCCCCAAAATCTTCGCATAAAACGGACAAAACGCAGCACGGTGCGGAGCGTGTCCTCGAATCGGCCTCGGTGGCCGGCGGGCGGCAGCGGGTGGGTGAGCTGCTGACCGTCGGCAAGCTGCTCGGATATCTGGCCGGGCCGTCGGCGCAGACTTTCCGTTATCCCGGGGCCTCCTACGTGAAGGTGCACTTCGCGCGGATGGCGATGCTGCCCGGTGACTATGTGACGGTGGCGAACCCGGATGCCACCGAGTCCTACCGCTATGACGCGAAAAATGGTGGTAAATGGGCGATGTCGATCACCGGGGACACCGCGGTCGTCGAGGTGCACCGGGCGATCGACCCGCTCGGCGTGCGCTCCGCTCTCGACGGGCTGGGTGTGCGGGTGGACCGGGTGGCTCGCGGGTTCAGTCGTACCGAACAGGCCCGGATCCCCGCCCCGGCCACCGCGCGTCCCGGCCGGTCCGGCCGGGAGGAGTCGGTCTGCGGCGCCGACACCTCCACCGACGCGATCTGCTACCAGTCCGCCGACCCGGTCGCCTACGTCAAGTCGAAGGCGATCGCCCGGCTGCTGATCAACGGGACCGAGCTGTGCACCGGCTGGCGGGTCGGTCCGAAGAACCGGATGCTCACCAACAACCACTGCCTGACCACCTCGGAGGAGGCGTACGACACCGAGGTGTGGTTCAACTACCAGTGCGCCAAGTGCGGCGGGTACGACGTGTTCAAGCCGACCAAGGTCTGGGGCGACCAGGTGCTCTCCACCGACCACGTGCTCGACTACACGCTGTTCAGCGTCGACGGCTTCGAGGACGTGACGAAGTTCGGGTACCTCACGCTGGACACCGCGCGGCCGGCCAAGGGGACCGAGCTCTACGTGCCGCAGCACCCGGCCGGGGAGCCGACCCGGATCGCCGGGGCCAAGGGGGAGAAGGCCGGCAACTGCTCGGTGGAGAACCCGGACTACACCGGATATGCCGCGCACTCCGACGTCTCGTACCTCTGCGACACCGCGGGCGGCTCGTCCGGCTCGCCGGTGCTGTCCCGCAAAACGAACAGGGTGGTGGCGCTGCACCACTTCGGCGGATGCCCCAATTCGGGCGTTCGTGGTGACCTGCTGGCCGCGAAGTTGCGGGCGTACCTTTAACTTTTACGGATGATCCAACGCCCCAACCTGCCCTGGTGGCCTGACGTCCTGCTGCTCGCGGGGTTCGCGGCGCTGACCGTTGCCTTGATCAACGGCCAGCTGCTGGATCTTGACCAGCGGGTGGCCGATTGGTCGCTGTCGCATCAGCCGCGGATCTCGTACTGGACCGCGCGGGCCTTCAACTACTTCGGGCAGGGCGGTCAGGTGCTGACTCCGGTGGCCCTGATCCTGACCGGGCTGCTGGTGTACCGGACCCGGTCGGCACGGGCGGCCCTGCCCTTCGCCGCCGCCTACGTGTTGCTGTATCTGACCATCGGGCCGATGAAGATCTTCTTCGACCGGGCCGCGCCGACGTACCAGGGCCCGTTCAAGGCCGAGATGTTCAATCCGGTGGCGAGCGGCAAGTACAGCATGAGCTATCCGTCCGGGCACATGGGTAACACGCTGGTCTGGTACGCGGTCTTCGCGATCCTGGCGGCAGCCCTGTTGCGGCGGTCCCTGAAGCGGTGGGAGCTGTTCGCCCTCCGGGTCCTGCCGGTCGCGATCGTCCTCGTCACCACGGTCTACCTGGGCTTCCACTGGCTCACCGACTCGATCGCCGGCCTGCTCCTCGGCGTGGTCCTGGCACGTGTCCTGCAGCGCATCCCCTGGGACCGGGTCCCCCTGCCGGCCCTGGGCGGCTGGAGCCGTCCCGCCTTCCACTAGGCCAGACGGTCCAGCAGGGCGGGGACCGCGGCGAGGAGCCGTTGCTCGTCCGGGGTGAGTTCGCTGGCGATCCGGGACGCGACCCACTCGCGACGCGCGGCTCGGTCGTGGTTGAGCGCGGACTCGCCCGCCGCGGTCAGGGTGATCACGAAGCCGCGGGCGTCGGCCGGATTCGGCGCCCGGCTGACGAATTCGAGTTTCTCCAGCTCACCGATGGTGCGGCTCATGCTCTGGTGGGTCACCCGGCGCAGCGCCGCCAACTCGGCGATGGTCCGCGGGCCCTCCCGGCTGAGATATCCCATCGTCTCGGCGTGCGTGCGCGGCAGCGAGTCGGCGTGCGCGCGGGTGGTGCGCACCAGCCGGCCGATCGCCTGCCGCAGTTGCTCGGCGAGGTCCGGCAGATCGGGTTCGTTGCTCTCGGGCATGGCAATAATGTACAACACCGTTGTACAACAGTGTTGTACAAACCGATCTGCCCGGAGGGTGACATGGAACTGACCAAGTTCGGCCATGCCTGTGTGCGGCTGGAACGGGACGGCCGCCGTCTGGTGATCGACCCGGGCGGCCTGACCGCGGAGGACGCGCTGGCGGGCGCCGACGGGGTGCTGATCACGCACGAGCACTTCGACCACTTCAGCCCGGAGAAGCTCGCGGCCGCCCTGGCGGCGAACCCGGCCCTGGAGGTCTGGACGAACGAGTCGGTGGCGCGAGCCTTCGACGGCGATCCGTCCCGGGTGCACGTGGTCGGCGAGGGCGACGCCTTCACCGCGAACGGTTTCGAGGTCCGCGCTTACGGCCGGTGGCACGCCGAGCTGCATCCGGACATCCCCCGCGTGCCGAACGTCGGCTTCCTGATCGACGAGTCCGTGTTCCACCCCGGCGACGCGCTCACCGTGCCGGACGTCCCGGTGACCACGTTGCTGATCCCGGTGCACGGCCCGTGGTCCCGGGTCGCCGACCTGATCGACTGGGTGCGCGAGGTGAAGCCGGAGCAGAGTGTCGGCGTGCACGACGGAGCCCTGAACTCACTCGGCGCCACCATGCTCGGCAACTTCCTGGGCACCGAGGGCCCCGCCCCGACCGGCGCCCCCTACACCCAGCTCACCCCGGGCCAGACGCTCAGACCGCGAGGCCGGCGCGGAACACCTTCGTGAGGGTCAGGCCGGCGTCGAGGACGGCGATGTCGGCGCGCAGGCCCGGCGTGAGGGCGCCGCGGTCGGTGAGACCCAGCAAACCGGCCGGTGTCGTCGCGGACATCGCCACCGCCGCCTCCAGGGGCAGGCCGGCGGCGACGGCATTGCGCAGCGCGACGTCCATGGTCAGCGTGCTGCCGGCGATCGAGCCGTCGCGGGCCAGGCGGGCCACCCGGTCGGCGACCACGACGGCCTGGCCGCCCAGTTCGTAGGCGCCGTCGGGCATGCCGGTCGCGTCCATCGCGTCGGTGATCAGGACGGCGCGGGACGGGCCGGCGCTGCCGGCGGCGAAGGCCAGGGTGCCGGGGTGCAGGTGGATGTTGTCGGCGATCAGCTCGACCGTCGCGGTCGAGGAGAGCAGTCCGACGATCGGGCCGGGCTCGCGGTGGTGCACCGGGCGCATGCCGTTGAACAGGTGCGTCGCCACGGTGGCGCCGGCCGCGACCCCGGCGTGGACCTGCTCGTAGGAGGCGTCGGTGTGCCCGATGGCGGCCAGCACCCCGGCGTCGCGCAGGTGCGTGATCGCCTCCAGGGCGCCGTCCAGCTCCGGGGCGACGGTCATCATCCGCACGCTGCCCTCGCCGATCTTGATCACCTCGGTGATCTCGGCGAGCACCGGGTCGCGCAGGAACTCCGGGTTCTGCGCCCCGCAGCGGACCGCGGAGAGGTACGGCCCCTCGAAGTGGATCCCGGCCAGGATCCCCTCGTCGACCAGCGGCTTGTAGGCCAGCGTCGCCGCGCGCATCAGCTCGAACGGCGAGCTGACCAGGCTGCCCAGCATGGTCGTGGTGCCGTGGGCGAGGTGGAACGCCGCCGCGCCGCGGGCCGCCGCCGGGTCGCCGGTGGTGAACGTGTGGCCCCCGCCGCCGTGACAGTGCAGGTCGACGAAGCCGGGGACGATCACGTCGTCGCCGGCCGCGTCGTCCGGCGTGATCGCGGCGATCAACCCGTCCGCGATGTCGAGGTGACCGGTCACGATCGCGGACGGGGTGACGATCCGGCCGGAGATGCGGCTCATGCGGGGGTTCCCAGGGAGTCGAGGGCGAGCAGGGCGGCGCCCAGGCAGCCGGCGGTGTCGCCCAGCTCGGCCCGGACGATCTCGGGGGTGCGGTGGAAGGTGACCCGCTTGGCGAACGCCTCCCGGACCGGCAGCAGCAGCCCGTCGCCGGCCTCGGCCAGCCCGCCGCCGAGCACCACCACGCCGACGTCGTACAGCGCCTGCGCGGTGAGCAGCCCGTCGGCGAGCGCCTCGACGGCGTCCCGCCACACCTGCCCGGCCAGCTCCTCGCCGGCCGCGGCCCGGGTGGCCACGTCGAAGGCGGTGGCGTCCGGGTTGCCGGACAGCTCGGCGTACTTGCGCCCGACCGCCTTGGCCGAGGCCTCCGCCTCCAGGCAGCCGCGCAGGCCGCAGCCGCACGGGGCGCCGTCCGGCCGGACCGTGACGTGCCCGATCTCGCCGGCCGCGCCGTGCGCCCCGGAGTATCCGGAGCCGTCCACCACCAGGCCGCCGGCGATGCCGGTGCCGATCGCCACGAACAGCACGTGCCGCCGGCCGCGCCCGGCGCCGAGGCGTGCCTCGGCGAGCGCGCCGACCCGGACGTCGTGACCGAGCGCCGCGGGCAGACCGAGGCGGGCCGCGGCCAGGTCGCGCAGCGGCACGTCGCGGAAGCCGACGTTCGCCGACCAGACCGCCACCCCGGTGGTCTCGTCGACCACGCCGGGCACCGCGAGGCCGGCCGCGACCGGGGTGAGCCCGTCCGCTTCCGCCTTGGCGGCCAGCCCCTCGGCGACGGTCAGGATGTTCTCGGTGACCGCGGCCGGCCCGCGGGCGGCCAGCGTGGGGTGACGTTCCTCGTGGTGCACGCCGCCGTCCGGGCGGACCAGGGCGCACTTCATCCCGGTGCCGCCGACGTCGAGGGCGATGACGACGGTGTCGGTGTCGCTCACGAGTGGTCGGGCAGGACGATGGAACGGCTCAGGCCGCTCGGGTTGTCCGGGTCCAGGCCCTGGGTGGTGGCCAGCAGGACGGCCACCCGCTGCGCCAGGACCAGGTCGGCCATCGGGTCGAGCGGGGCGCGCCCGCCGACCCAGCGGCCCAGGGAGGCGTATCCGCCGTGGTGGCGGCTGTGCACGAAGGCGGCGCCGCGGGCCTCGACCTCGTCGGCCAGGCCGGCCGGCACGTCGCCGAACGCCCACACCACCCGGCGCGGGCCGGCGATCGAGATCGGGCCGTGCCGGTAGTCCATGGCCGGGTACGACTCGGTCCAGAACCCGGCCGTCTCCCGGCACTTGAGGGCGGCCTCCTCGGCCAGGCCGACGGTCCAGCCCCGGCCCAGGAAGGTGATCTGGTCGGTGAGCGCCGGGTGCACCGGCAGCGGCAGCCGGACGGCCACCTCGGCGTCCATCGCGGCGGTGTCCATGTCCTGGCCCAGGTGCGCCCGGAGCAGGGCCAGCGTGCTGGTGGCGAACCGGGTCTGCACCACCGACTGCTCGTCGGCGAAGTCCAGCACCACGGCGTGCCCGGCGATGTCGACGGCCGGCTGCGCGGGGTCGGCGGTGATCACTGTCACCGGCGTCCGCTCACCCACGGTGCGCATCACGTCGAGGGTCTCGGTGGTGGTGCCGGACCGGGTGATCGCGATCAGCCGGTCGTAGTGCCGCCCGTACGGGAAGTCGGAGGCCTGGAACGCGTCGGTCTCGCCGTGTCCGGCCTGCTCACGCAGCACCGCGTAGGACTTGGCCATGAACCAGGAGGTGCCGCAGCCGACCACCGCGACCCGCTCGCCGCGGTCCGGCAGGCCCGGCGATCCGGCCAGCTTGGCCGCCTGGCGCCAGCAGTCCGGTTGGCTGGCGATCTCCGCCTTTACGTGCGTCATGGCTCATCCTCAGCGGTTGTGCTGCGCATTCAAGCTCGGTACCCGGGTATTTCGCGCGTTATTGTGCTCATGGGCCCGGCGCGGGGGCAAGTACCGCGCAGCGGCTCGCTTTGCTTCCCCGCCTTTCGCGCACTAATGTGCACACACTTACCATGAAACGTGCATCGGGGAGTGTCGGGTGGACCGGTACGCGCGGTGGAATGCCCTGCTGGAGCTACTCACGGAGAGCGGCCGCGTAACCGTCGAGGAGGCCGCCGAGCGCCTGGACGTCTCCCAGGCGACGATCCGGCGTGACTTCGATCAGCTCGCCCAGCAGCAGATGATCACGCGCACCCGGGGTGGTGCGGTCGCCAACGGCGTCTCCTACGACCTGCCGCTGCGCTACAAGAGCGCCAAGCACTCGGCGGAGAAGCAGCGGATCGGTGAGGCCGCGGCCCAGCTGGTCAGCCCCGGCGCCGTGGTCGGACTGAACGGCGGCACCACGATCACCGAGGTGGCCCGGGCGCTGGCGGTCCGGCCGGACCTGAACGCCGTCGGCGACGGCTCCCAGCTCACCGTGGTCACCAATGCCCTGAACATCGCGAACGAGCTGCTGCTCCGCTCCCGGATGAAGATCGTGGTGGCCGGTGGCGTGGTGCGCCCGCAGTCCTTCGAGGTGGTCGGCCCGCTCGGCGGGGCACTGCTCAAGGAGGTCACGCTGGACATCGCGCTGCTCGGCGTCGACGCGCTGGATGTGGAGCTGGGCGCCGCCTCGCACCACGAGGGGGAGGCCGCGATGAACAGCCTGATGGTGGCCCGGGCGAAGCGGGTCGTGGTGATCGCCGACTCGTCGAAGCTGGGTAGCCACGCGTTCGCCCGGATTTGCCCGATCACCCAGGTGGAGACCCTGGTGACCGACTCCGGCGCGTCCTCGTCGACGATCGCGGCCTTCCGAGAGGCCGGGGTCGATGTGATCTGCGCCTGAAAAACGAGCGTCGATCACTTAAGGTGCGGCGATGACCGCCGTACTCGAGATATCAGGGCTGCGGAAGACATATCGCAGCCGTAAGGGTGTCCGGAAGGCGCTGGACGGGTTCGACATGGTGGTGGAGGCCGGGCAGGTGCACGGCTTCCTCGGCCCGAACGGCTCCGGCAAGACGACCACCCTGCGCACGCTGCTCGGCCTGATCAGGCCGAACGAGGGCCGGATGACGATCCTCGGCCAGGAGGTGCCCCGGCACCTGCCCGAGGTGGCCGGCCTGGTCGGCGCGATCGTGGAGAGCCCGCAGTTCTTCGGCAACTTCACGGCCGAGACCACGCTGTCGCTGCTCGCCGACGCGGGCGGGGTCAATCCGCTCCGGGTGCCCGCCGTGCTCGAGCTCGTCGGCCTGCGGGACCGGTCCAAGGAGCGGGTGAAGACCTACTCGCTCGGCATGAAGCAGCGCCTCGCGGTAGCGTCCGCGCTGCTCAAGGAGCCGAAGCTGCTGATCCTGGACGAGCCGGCGAACGGTCTGGACCCGGGCGGCATCCGGGAGATGCGCACGCTGATGGGCGACCTGGCCGCCTCCGGGATGACTGTGCTGCTGTCCAGCCACATCCTCGGCGAGATCCAGCTGATCTGCGACTCGGTGACGATCATCGCGGCCGGGCGGAGGGTGGCCGCGGGCTCGGTGTCCGAGGTGCTGGCCAGCCACACCTCGTCGACCGTCAAGGTACGCCTGGAGCCGGGGGTCGACCTGCTCGGCGCGGCCGAGCTGCTGCGTGCCGCGGGCGCGCTGATCACCATGGAGAAAGATCACTTCACGGTGGCGAACGCCAGCAATCCGGCTCAGATCACCAAGCTGCTGGCCGATCGGCAGATCTACGTCTCCGAGCTGACCCCGGTCTCGGCGGATCTGGAGGACGTCTTCCTCGAACTGACCGGCACCGCGCCGGTCACCGGGGCGAGCCGGCAGGTGGACCAGGTGGCGACGCAGGGCGGGTGGGGTCAGTGAGCCTTTTCAAGGCGGAGACGCGCCGGCTGAGCAAGCGGCGGTTCACCAGGTTCTCGGTGCTGCTCGCACTGCTCGTGCTCGGGCTGGTCGCGGGCGGCGTCACGCTGACCAACCACAAGGTCGGCCCGGCGGCCCTCGCCGAGGCGCAGGCCTCGGCCGATCGCGATTTCCAGGAACAGAGCGCGCTGTCCGCCCAGGAGAAGCAGCGCTGCGCCGAACGGCCCGCGGATTACCCGGAGGGCTGCGACGCGATCTGGACGCCGACCCGGGAGGACTTCCGGGCCGAGAACTACGTCGGCTCGCAGTTCGACTTCCGGGAGAACTACCCGGCCATGGTGATCACGTTCGCGGCGCTGCTCGCCCTGATCGCGTTCATCATCGGCGCGTCCTTCGTCGGCGCCGAATGGAACAGCGGCGGCATGATGAACCTGCTGCTCTGGCGGCCGCAACGGCTCCGCGTGCTGTCCACCAAGCTGTCCGCCCTGATGGCCGGGCTGACCGGGCTGGCGGTGGTGGCCGGCGCGGTCTGGACCGGGATCTTCTGGGTGATCGCGATGCAGCGCGGCACCACCGAGCGGATGACCTCGGGCGCCTGGCAGTCGATCGGCCTGATGGGCCTGCGCGGCCTCGGCCTGGTGCTGGCCGCCGGCGCGATCGGGTTCGGCGTCGCGTCGATCGGGCGGCACACCGCCGCGGCGCTGGGCGCGGCGATCGGCGTGATCGTGGTGTTCCAGTTCGGCCTGGGCGTGGTGCTGCAACTGGCGCAGGCCCGGTTCGCCGACCTGTACCTGCTGCCGACCTGGATCGCCGCGTGGATGTTCAAGTCCTACGAGGTGACCGACTACAACGCGCCCTGCGTGTTCTCGGCCAACGGGTGCGAGCCACCGACGTACACCCTCACCTGGCAGATGTCAGGCGGGTTGTTCCTCGCGTTGTCAATCATCATTGTGGGTGCCGCAATGTGGACGATCCGTAAGCGCGATATCACCTGAGGTAGCGTTCGCGGGGGTCGTCGGTCGCGCTTATGCTGATGGCCCCCGTGTGTCCATCCGTGCAAGCCGATCCGTGCCGTCAGGGAGTGCCATGCAGCCCGCCGCCGACCCGACCGGGGACCAGCCGGTCGAGGAGCAGCAGCACATCCCCGTTCCGCGTGCCCCGGAGACCTCCACATCGGAGCCGGCCCCGCCGCCGCCCGCGCTCACCGAGCGGGACGAGCAGATCCTCGCCTTCGAGGCGAAGTGGTGGAAGCACGCCGGCGCCAAGGAGCAGGCCGTCCGGGACACCTTCGACCTCTCCTCGACCCGGTATTACCAGCTGCTCAACGCTCTGCTGGACAATCCGGCCGCGCTGGAGCGGGACCCGGTGCTGATCGGCCGCCTGCGGCGCCTGCGATCAGCCCGGGCACGCACGCGCCGCCGTTAGACCTGACGATTCTTTGCGTACGCCTCCAGCCAGGCCACCTGGGCCGGGTCGAGTGAGGCGCGCACCCGCTCGCGGGCGTTGGTCACGTTCGCCAGGGTGACCGTCGAGGCCTCCAGCGAGTCCCGCATCGCGGCCAGCGCCGACTCCCGGATCAGCGCCGCGCAGTCGGCCGCCGAGAACCCCTCCAGCTCCGCCCCGAGCACGTCCAGGTCGACCGAGGAGTCCAGCGGCACCGCCCGGGCCGACGCCCGCAGGATCGCGGCCCGCGCCGGCCCGTCCGGCGGCGGCACGTAGATCAGGCGTTCCAGCCGGCCGGGCCGCAGCAGCGCCGGGTCGATCAGGTCGGGCCGGTTGGTCGCCCCGATCACCACCACGTTCCGCAGGTCCTCGACCCCGTCCAGCTCGGTGAGCAGCGCCGCCACCACCCGGTCGGTGACCCCGCCGTCGGTGCCCTGGCCGCGGGCCGGCGCCAGCGCGTCCACCTCGTCCAGGAAGACCAGGGTCGGCGCGGCCTCCCGGGCCCGGCGGAACAGCTCGCGCACCGCTTTCTCGCTGTCGCCCACCCACTTGCTGAGCAGCTCGGCGCCCTTGACCGAGAGCACGTTCGCCTTGCCGGTCCCGGCGATCGCCTTGACCAGATAGGTCTTGCCGCAGCCGGGCGGACCGTAGAGCAGCACGCCGCGCGGCGGGGAGACGCCGAGCCGGGCGAAGGTGTCCGGATAGGTCAGCGGCCACAGCACCGACTCGGTGAGCACCTGCTTGACCTCGGCCAGGTCGCCGACGTCGTCCAGGGTGACCTTGGCGACCTCCAGCGTGGACTCGGCCATCGAGGTGGGCCGGACCACGTCCAGCGCGGCCTCGAAGTCGGCCATCGTCACGGTCGGCGCGTCCGCCACCTTCTGCCGCAGCGCCGCCCGGACCCCGGCCTCCCGGGCCAGCGCGCCCAGGTCGGCGGCGACGAACCCCGGGGTACGCCCGGCCACGTCGTCCAGCCGCACGTCCTCGGCGAGCGGCATCCCGCGGGTCAGCACGCCCAGCTGCTCGCGGCGCATCGCGGCATCCGGCAGCGGCACGGTGAGCTGGACGGCGAGCAGGTCCGGGGCGCGCAGCGACGGGTCGACCGACTCCGGCTTGCTGGTCGTGCAGACCACCGCCGCGCCGGAGGCCACCGTCTCGAGCAGCACCTGGCGGAACACCGTGGCCAGCGGGCCCGACTCGTCGCGGGGCGCGAGCGCCTCCACGTCCGAGATCAGCAGGACGGCGGGCTCGTCGCCGCGCACCTCGTCGGCCAGCGAGCGCAGGCGCCGGGCGGCGGCGTCGTTGGTGAGCGCGGCCAGCTCGGGGGCCCAGACCGGGCGTACGCCGGCTCCGACCGTCGCCGCGACGGCCCGGACCAGGGCGGACTTGCCGGACCCGGCCGGTCCCGAGATCAGCACGCCGAGACTGACCTTGGTGCCCAGCTTGGCCAGCACCTCCCGGTGGTGGAAGCCCAGGTCGAGCAGCTCCTCCAGCTCCTTGGCCTGGGAACGCAGGCCGGGCAGGTCGTCGAGGCTCGGCGGCGGCACGTCCGGGTCGGTGGAGGCGGGCGCCTCGGCCCGGATCTCGGCGCGTGCCGCCCGGTGGGCGGGGCTCGCCGCCGGCCCGTCCTGCCAGGCGACCACGGTGTCCATGGTCACCAGGCCGGCGTCCGCGTCAGTGACCTCGGTGACGGTCAGCAGGGTGCTGGTCCAGGCGTAGCCGACCCTGTTCGCCAGGCTGCGCCGGGCCGCCTCGACCAGCGATCTGTTCCCGGCCTCGGGCAGCACGTCCTGCGGCAGCAGCGACACGTCGTCGCC
Organism: Actinoplanes ianthinogenes; assembly: GCF_018324205.1. Classification (NCBI taxonomy): domain Bacteria; kingdom Bacillati; phylum Actinomycetota; class Actinomycetes; order Micromonosporales; family Micromonosporaceae; genus Actinoplanes; species Actinoplanes ianthinogenes. Next base: position 4,233,006 of record NZ_AP023356.1, on the reverse strand, counting down.
GGCGCTGACCACCTTGCCGAGCAGGGCCAGCCGGAGCATCTCCGGGGAGACCACGGCGACGATCTCCGGCGCACCGGCCAGAGTCACCCGGCGTGCCCCGGTCACCGGGATCGGGGTGACCGTGACTTGCCCGCCGTCGCGCATCCCGAGGTTGCCGAGGGTGAGATCGTCGGCATAGAGCAGGGCCCGGCTGGCGCCTGCCTCGGCCCGGGCCACGATCCCGGCGGTCACCCGGGTCCCGGCCAGCCGCACCGGGTCACCCGGCTGCAGCGCCAGGGCGGCCATCACCTCCGGGTGCAGGCGGACGATGCCGCGCCGGGCGTCCAGCGCCGCGGGCCGCAGGGTCACGGTCAGCGTGAGCTCATCTGCCACCGGGGAAGCCTCCGATTGATCGACAGGACAGACCGTAGGGCACCCACGCTAGCGTTCAGCGCGCGAGATCGGGCTTCACAGCACGTGCTCAGGAGCGCCCGATTAGGTTGGGCGCCATGTCTGCGTTACCCCGGGTGACCCGGCGCCGGGCGGTCACCGCCGCGGTGGTGCTCGTGCTGCTCGCCGCCGCGACCATCTGGGCGGTGCTCCCCGAGCGCGCCGCCTGGACCGCCCAGGACCTGCGGATCACGGTTCGCACCGGTCCCGCCGGCGACCAGCCGGTCGACCTGGACGCGCGTTTCCTGGTGCCGCGGGAGCGCTCCGGCAGGGTGCCCGCGGTGCTGCTCGCCCACGGGTTCGGCGGGACGAAGGATTCCGTCCGCTCGGACGCCGAGTCGCTCGCCGCCCGGGGCTACGCGGTGCTCACCTGGACCGCCCAGGGCTTCGGCCGGAGCACCGGCGAGATCCACCTGGACAGCCCGGACTACGAGGTCAGGGACGCTCAGCGGCTGCTCGACTGGCTGGCCGAGCGCCCCGAGGTGCGCACCGACGCGGCCGGGGACCCCCGGGTCGGCGTGGTCGGCGGCTCCTACGGCGGTGCGCTCGCCCTGCTGCTGGCCGGCCAGGACCAGCGGGTCGACGCGATCGTCCCGTCGATCACCTGGAACGACCTGGGTAACGCGTTCCTCCCGCAGTCCGCCGGCACCGACGCCACCGGGGTGTTCAAGAAAAGCTGGGCCGGCGCCTTCTTCGGCTCCAGCTCGGGCGGCGACAATCCGGCCTGCGGGCGGTTCGCCGCCGACGTCTGCCAGGCGTACCTGTCGATGGCCACCACCGGGGTGCCCGACGCGGCCACTCTCGCCCTGCTGCGCAGGTCCAGCCCGGCCACCGTGCTCGACCGGATCAAGGCGCCGTCGCTGCTGATCCAGGGCGCGGTGGACACGCTCTTCCCGCTCTCCGAGGCGGACGCCAACGCGCGGGGGATCGCCGCCGCCGGCACGCCGGTCCGGGTCGCCTGGTTCACCGGCGGGCACGACGGCGGGGCCGGGCCGGGCAACGATCAGGACCGGGTCAAGTTCCTCACCGTGCAGTGGCTCGACCACTACCTGAAAGGTGCCGGGAGCGCGCCGGGCGACGACTTCACCTGGTCCCGGGTGGCCGGGTTCAGCGCGATGGACCGGGACCTGGTGACCAACGGGTACTCGACCGGGGCGTACCCGGGGCTCGGCGGGACCGGCAGCGCCACCGTCGACCTGAGCGGGCCGGCCCAGCCGATCGCGAACCCGCCGAACGGCAATCCGGCGGCGATCTCCTCGCTGCCCGGGCTCGGCGGCCGGCTCAGCTCGCTGCTCAGCGGCAACGTCGCCACGGACGTCCCGGGCCAGCACGCCACGTTCGCCAGCGCGCCGCTGAGCAGCGCGATCGACGTGGCGGGCGCGCCGACGGTGCGGCTGCGGGCGGCGTCACCGACGGGTGAGGCGGTGGTCTTCGTCAAGCTCTACGACGTCGACCAGAACGGCGCGCCGACGCTCAGCGCCGGTCTGGTCGCCCCGGTCCGGCTCACCGGCCTGCCGAAAGACATCGGCCAGGCCCGGCCGGTGACGGTCACGCTGCCGGCGATCGTCCGGCAGCTCCAGGCCGGGCACACGCTCCAGGTCGTGGTCGCGACCTCGGACCAGGCGTTTCTCACCCCGGCCGCCCCGGCCACCTACACCGTGGCGATCGACGGGCAGCTGACGCTGCCCACGCTGGTGGGCACGGCGATCGCGTCGCCCGCGGCGCTTTACTGGTACGCGCTGGGCGGGCTGATCCTGGTGCTCGTGCTCGGCCTCGCCGTCCTGCTGCTGGTCCGCCGGGTGCGCCGCCGCCGGCGGGTGACCGCGGTCAACGAGGCCTATGCGGACACGCCGCTGGTGGTGAGCGGGTTGCGCAAGGCGTACGGCGACGGGTTCGTGGCGGTCGAGGAGATCGGCTTCACGGTCGAGCGCGGCCAGGTCGTGGGCCTGCTCGGCCCGAACGGCGCCGGCAAGACCACCACGCTGCGGGTGCTGATGGGGCTGACCTCGCCGACCGCCGGTGAGATCCACGTCTTCGGGCACCGCCTGGTCCCGGGCGCGCAGATCCTGTCCCGGGTCGGCGCGCTGGTCGAGGGTCCCAGCTTCCTGCCGCACCTGTCCGGTTACGAGAACCTCAAGGCGTACTGGCGGGCCACCGGCCGCCCGTGGGAGGACGCCCGCTTCGACGAGGCGCTGGAGATCGCCGGACTGGGCGCCTCGGTGCACCGCCGGACGAAGAACTACAGCCACGGCATGCGCCAGCGACTCGCCATCGCCCAGGCCATGCTCGGCCTGCCCGAACTGCTCGTGCTCGACGAACCGACCGACGGCCTGGACCCGCCCCAGATCGCCGAGATGCGCCGGGTGCTCCAGCGTTACGCCACCGACGGCCGCGCCGTGCTGGTCTCCAGCCACCTGCTCGCCGAGGTGGAGCAGACCTGCACCCACGCCGTGGTGGTGAACAAGGGCCGCATCGTCGCTTCCGGCCCGGTCGACGACATCGTCGGCGATTCCCCGTCGGTGGCCATCGAGGTCACCGACGTCCCGGCCGCCACCGAGATCCTCACCGGCCTGGGCGTCCGCTCGGTCACCCCGGACGGCGCCACCGGCCTGATCGTCGACATGAACGGCACCCCGCGCGCCGACCTGGTCGCCTCCCTGGTCCGGGCCGGCGTCGGCGTCGACCGGGTGGTCCCGCGCCGCCGCCTGGAGGACGCCTTCCTGGCCCTGGTGGGCGACAACTCCCGAGGGAGCGGAGACCGATGACCTCTTCAGCCGCCGACCGAGCCGGCACCACCCCTGCCGCTGCGGGCCGCACCGACGCCGCGGTGGGCTACCGCCCGTCGCGCACGCTGCCGATCCGGGCGGAGATCCGGCGGCAGGCGTCCCGGCGGCGGACCCAGCTGGCGCTCGGCTTCATGGTGCTGCTGCCGCTGATCATCCTGGTCGCCTTCGAGTTCGGCGGCGGTGGTGACGACGAGGACCGCAACAGCGGCGGCGCCTTCAGCAGCCTGGTCGACCTGGCCACCTCGGGCGGGCTGAACTTCGCGCTGTTCTGTCTCGCGGTCTCGGCCGGCTTCCTCCTCGTGGTGGTCTTCGCGCTGTTCGCCGGCGACACCGTGGCCAGCGAGGCCAGCTGGGGCAGCCTGCGCTACCTGCTGGCGATCCCGGTCCCGCGCGCCCGGCTGCTCGCGGTCAAGCTGGTGGTGGCGCTCGGATACGCCCTCTTCGCCCTCGCGCTGCTGGCCGGCACCGGCCTGCTGGTCGGCACGCTCCGATACGGCTGGCACCCGCTGGGCAGCACCGTCTCCGCCCAGATCCCACCGGGTCCGGGCGTGCTGCGACTGCTCGGGATCCTCGCCTATCTCGCCGTCATCCTGCTGGTGGTGGCCGGTCTCGCCTTCCTCCTCTCGGTCCTCACCGACGCTGCCCTGGGCGCGGTCGGCGGCGCCGTGCTGCTCTGGATCCTGTCGAGCATCCTGGACCAGATCACCGCGCTCGGCTCGATCCGCAATGCCCTGCCGACCCATTACAGCGACGCCTGGCTGGGGCTGCTCTCCACTCCGGTCCAGACCGAGGATCTGGCCAAGGGAGCCATCTCCGCGATCGTCTATGCCACCGTCTTCTGGGGGTTTGCCTTCTACCGATTCACCCGCAAGGACGTCACCTCCTGACCGATCCGTCCCCTGCCCCTGAGACGCGGCAAGATCTTTTCGGGCTGCGCGTAAACACGTTGACCGGCCGGGCCGGCGCTTGAAGGATCGGCGGATGGCCGACTTCACCATCCGGCCGGCGGCGCCGGACGATGCCGCAGCCGTGGTCGCGCTGAGCGCGACAGTCCATCCCTATCTGGTACGCGGCACGGCCAACACCAGGCGCACCATCGCCCAGCCGCCGCCCGGGGAGGACTGGGCCGCGTTCGTCGCGGAGATCGGTGGTGACCTGGTCGGCTGGGTCGCGGCGTATCGCAAGGTGCGGACGGCGGAACCGGGGTTCGGGCAGATCTCGCTGCTCCAGGTCCATCCGGCGGCCCGCCGCCGGGGCATCGGCGACGCGCTCTTCGAGGCGGCCGCCGGCCATCTGCGGGCGGCCGGGATCCGGCGGGTGGCGGCCACGGTCCAGCCGGAGGTGCTGTCCTTCGCCCGCCGCCGCGGCTTCGAGCCGACCCGTGAGCTGCGCTATTCCGTCCTCGACCTGACCACGTTCACGCCGGCGGACCATCCGCCCGCAAGCCTGCCTGAGCACCGGCGGCGAACGGGCCCGACGGGGGAGCCGGAAGGGCACCCTGATGGAGACGCGGGGCTGCGGTTGGTCCCGTTGCGCGAGACGACCGCGGAGGCCCTGTACGCCGCCGACGTCGCCGCTGCCACCGACGAGCCCGGTGACGCACCGCCGCAGCCACCGTCCCCGGCCGCGTGGCGCTATGACGTCTGGGACAACCCGGACCTGGATCACGACTTGAGCGTCGCCGCCGTCCGGGGTGCCGAGATCGTCTCGTTCTCCCTGCTGGTCCGGGACGGCGCCCGGGTCTGGTCGGACATGACCGCGACCGCGCCCGCCCACCGTGGCCGGGGCCTGGCCCGGCGGGTCAAGGTCGAGGCGCTGCGCCGGGCCGCGGCCGCCGGCGTCACGGACGCCTACACCGCCAACGACGAGTCCAACGCGCCGATGCTGGCCGTCAACACCCGGCTCGGCTACCGCCCGGTCGCCACCCAGTACTCCTGCGTCGCCGACCTCTGACCCTCGTGGGGCATCTGTCCCGGTAAATCCGGCAAACGGTGGAGATAGCCGCACCATCCGGGTGTTCCTGGAAGGAGGTCGCTCACACCTCGGGAACTCGCTGGGGCGATCCGAAGATCTCGTCGTAAGCTTCAGGAAACAACTGAATACCTCATCCAGAGGGGCAGAGGGAACGGCCCGATGAAGCCCCGGCAACCACCACGCATGTCTCGCTGACGAGGCCGCGCGCGGCAGGTGCTAATTCCGTCCCCGCATTGCGGCAGGTCGCCGCCGGGGAAAGATGAGAGGAAGGCCTCGATGACTGCTGCCGTCAGTGCACCCGAAAACCAGACCACCACCTCGCCCGCTCGCGGCCTGGTCTGTCGCGCCTGCGGCGCGGAGTACCCGCTCGCCGCGCAGCACGCGTGTTACGAGTGTTTCGGCCCGCTCGAGGTGGCCTATGACGAGGCCGCGCTCGCGCGGGTGACCCGGGCCCAGATCGAGGCGGGCCCGCAGAACATCTGGCGTTATGCCGCGCTGCTCCCGGCCGGCCAGGACCCGGCGACCCGGGTGAGCCTGGACCCGGGCCTGACCCCGCTGGTGAGCGCGCCGGCCCTGGCCGAGCGGCTGGGCATCACCGCGCCGCTCTGGGTGAAAGACGACTCGCAGAACCCGACCCACTCGTTCAAGGACCGGGTCGTCTCGGTGGCCCTGACCGCCGCCAAGGAGCTGGGCTTCAAGCGGTTCTCCTGCGCCTCCACCGGCAACCTGGCCAACTCGGTGGCCGCCCACGCGGCCCGGGCCGGGGTGCCCAGCATCGTCTTCATCCCGGGCGACCTGGAGCAGGGCAAGGTCGTGATGAGCGCGATCTACGGTGGTGACCTGGTCGCCATCGACGGCTCCTACGACGACGTCAACCGGCTGTGCAGCGAGCTGGTGGAGACCGACGAGTTCGAGGACACCGCGTTCGTCAACGTGAACGTGCGGCCGTTCTACGCCGAGGGCTCCAAGACCCTGGGTTACGAGGTGGCCGAGCAGCTCGGCTGGCGGATCCCGGCCCAGGTGGTCATCCCGATGGCCTCCGGTGAGCTGCTGACCAAGGTGGACAAGGCGTTCACCGAGCTGGTCGAGATCGGACTGGCCGAGGCGCCGGCGGGCGGCTGGACCGTGTTCGGCGCGCAGTCGGCCGGTTGCAACCCGATCGCGGTGGCGCTGCACAACGACACCGACGTGATCACCCCGGTGAAGCCGACCGGCATCGCCAAGTCGCTGAACATCGGCGACCCGGCCGCCGGGCCGTACGCGATCGAGGCGGTCCGCCGCACCGGTGGCTGGATGGACTACGCGAACGACGACGAGATCACGGCCGGTATCCGGCTGCTCGCCGAGACCACCGGCATCTTTGCCGAGACCGCCGGTGGCACCACCGTCGCGGTGCTGAAGAAACTGGTGGAGAGCGGCAAGCTGGACCCGGCCAAGGAGACGGTCGTCTACAACACCGGCGAGGGTCTCAAGACGCTCGACGCGATCGTCGACGCGGCCGGCCCGACGCACCGGATCAAGCCGTCACTGCGCGGCGCTCGCGAAGCTGGCCTGCTTGGATAGCGGAGAGTAACCGGACGCCAGCCGGTTGTCGAATATTCCTTCCTCCGAGGACTTGCGCGCCGATCTCCGGGTCGGCAGGATGCTTGTCGCGGGAGGACGCGACGCCGTACGTGGCCCCTCACCTGAGCTTGGCGACAATCTCGAGGGACCCAACGACCCAACGCTGACCCAATGGCTTTGTGCCGGAGGCGTTGTGCGTCCGTCCTCCCGACCAAAGTCCTCTCACCGGCGGCGGATCCGTTGCAGCCAGGGGCGCAGTGGCAGGTCTTCCGGATAGCCGCCATCGTGAAGTCCGGCGTGGCGCTCGAAGTAATTGCGCACGCCGAAGGACCCGGTCGCGACGTAAGACCAACCACAAGCGACCCAGTACGCCGGCCAGAACAGCGGGCCGAGCACCGCGTACTGCCCCGCGTGCCGGCTCTCGTGCGCCAGCAGCGCGGCACGCTCCTCGGCCAGCAGCCACTCGGCCGAGCGCCGGGTGATGATCACCGAGCCGACCGTGAAGCAGGACGCCGGCGGCATCGGGAGTCGCCACCCCTCGGCGATCAGCACGCCGTCCCGGCCGCGCCGGATCTTGGTCCGGGTGGCGAGGGCGAGCAGCAGCCCGGCGCCCGTGGTCCCGTTCACGGCGGTGAGCACCGTCCGGGTGACATGCCAGCGCCGGGGCGACATCAGATTTTCCGGCGCATCTGCAACTGGGTGAGGACCGGCACCGTCGGATGCGGCAGGCGCACCCCGGTGTCCTCGAAACCCAGTTTTTCGTACGCCCGGACCGCCCGCCCGTTCCCGACCACCACCTCGAGCATCAGCTCGTGCCGCCCGGCCGCCGTCGACCAGTCGGCCACCGCCTCGACCAGTTGGGCGAGCAGCTTGCCGCCCCGGGTCGCCGGCGTCAGGTAGACCGAGAAGACCACCGTGACCAGCGGCTCGTCCGGGATCGCGGTGCCGCCGGCGTGCCCGAGCAGCGGCCCGCCGCCCGGGTCGACGATGAACTGGGACAGCTCCGGTCCGTCGGCCGACATGCGCAGGCGCTGCGCATAGCCCTCGTGCGAGCGGGCGGCGGCCTGGGCGAGGGTCTCCAGGAAGGCGAGGGGACTGTCCGCGAGCATCTCGAGTCGCAGGGCGCGCAGCCGTCCGGCGTCCGCGGGGGTGACCCGGCGCACGGTCCAGTTCTCCATGCGTCCTCATTACTCGTCGCGGCGGTCACCGGCAACCGTCTTGCCGCAAAACCGTCCTGAGCTGCGCATGAAGATCTTTAGCCGGATTCCGGACCGGACCCGGGGGTTTCGCGGGAAGATGGTGTTTCTTGCACTCACCGGTCGCGAGTGCTAAACAGGTGATTGGCACTCGCGACCCGTGAGTGCCAACAGGTCGGGACGGTGGGGTTCCGGTCGCGTCGCCGCCATCGGCGCCGCGGCACGAAACCGGTCGTCGCGGGCTATCCGGCTCGGCCTGAGGACGTCACATCGCCAGGTGGTGACGTCCACAGACTTCCTCAGTGTGCGGGGACGGGCCCATCGGCTCGTAACCGCGGATGTCCGGGAGGACAACGCCGTATGGCCAAGATCATCGCATTCGACGAGGAGGCTCGCCGGGGCCTCGAGCGCGGCATGAACCAGCTCGCCGACGCCGTCAAGGTGACCCTCGGCCCGAAGGGCCGCAACGTCGTTCTCGAGAAGAAGTGGGGCGCCCCCACGATCACCAACGATGGTGTATCCATCGCCAAGGAGATCGAGCTCGAGGACTCGTACGAGAAGATCGGCGCCGAGCTGGTCAAGGAGGTCGCCAAGAAGACCGACGACGTCGCCGGTGACGGCACGACGACGGCGACCGTCCTGGCCCAGGCCCTGGTTCGCGAGGGTCTGCGCAACGTGGCCGCCGGCGCCAACCCGATGGCCCTGAAGCGGGGCATCGAGGCCGCCGTGGCCAGCGTCTCCGAGGGCCTCTCGCAGATCGCCAAGGACGTGGAGACCAAGGAGCAGATCGCCTCCACCGCGTCCATCTCCGCCGGTGACACCACGGTCGGCGAGATCATCGCCGAGGCCATGGACAAGGTCGGCAAGGAAGGCGTCATCACCGTCGAGGAGAGCAACACCTTCGGCCTGGAGCTCGAGCTCACCGAGGGTATGCGCTTCGACAAGGGCTACATCTCGGCCTACTTCATGACCGACGCCGAGCGGATGGAGGCCGTCTTCGACGACCCCTACATCCTCATCGCGAACAGCAAGATCTCCGCCGTGAAGGACCTGCTCCCGGTCCTGGAGAAGGTCATGCAGTCCGGCAAGCCGCTGGTCATCATCGCCGAGGACGTCGAGGGCGAGGCCCTGGCCACCCTGGTCGTCAACAAGGTCCGTGGCACCTTCAAGTCCGTCGCCGTCAAGGCCCCGGGCTTCGGTGACCGCCGCAAGGCCATGCTGGAGGACATCGCCATCCTCACCGGTGGCGCCGTCATCAGCGAGGAGGTCGGCCTCAAGCTGGACGCCGCCGACCTGTCCCTGCTGGGCCAGGCCCGCAAGGTCGTCATCACCAAGGACGAGACCACCGTCGTCGACGGTGCCGGCAACGGCGAGCAGATCCAGGGCCGGGTCAACCAGATCCGCGCCGAGATCGAGCGCTCGGACTCCGACTACGACCGTGAGAAGCTGCAGGAGCGCCTGGCCAAGCTGGCCGGCGGTGTCGCGGTGATCAAGGTCGGCGCGGCCACCGAGGTCGAGCTCAAGGAGCGCAAGCACCGCATCGAGGACGCCGTTCGCAACGCGAAGGCGGCCGTCGAGGAGGGCATCGTCCCGGGTGGTGGCGTCGCGCTGGTGCAGGCCGGCAAGACCGCCTTCGACAAGCTGGACCTGTCCGGCGACGAGGCCACCGGTGCCAACATCGTCAAGGTCGCGCTGGACGCGCCGCTGCGCCAGATCGCCGTCAACGCCGGCCTCGAGGGTGGCGTCGTGGTGGAGAAGGTGCGCAACCTGGAGCCCGGTCACGGCCTCAACGCCGCGAACGGTGAGTACGTGGACCTGCTGGCCGCGGGCATCATCGACCCGGCCAAGGTGACCCGCTCGGCGCTGCAGAACGCCGCGTCGATCGCCGCGCTGTTCCTCACCACCGAGGCCGTCGTGGCCGACAAGCCGGAGAAGGCCCCGGCTGCGCCGGCCGGCCCCGGCGGCGGCGACATGGACTTCTGAGTCCAGCCGTAACAGACAGAACCGGGCGGGTCGCGCGAGCGGCCCGCCCGTTCCGTGTCTCAGGCCGGCTGCATCTCCCGGTCGGTGGTGGAGTAATCGGTCAGGTCCCGTAGTCCGCGCACCGGGGACAGCAGGTAGATCACCGGGCAGACCGCGGTCAGTGCCCCGAAGATCAGCAGCGTGATCCGGGCGCCCAGCGGACCGGCCAGCGCCCCGGCGAGCAGGCCGCCGATCGGGATCGCGCCCCAGGACACGAACTTCACCGTCGCGATCACCCTGGACAGCAGCTCCGGCGGGCTCTGCACCATCCGGTAGGTCCGGGTGGTCACGCTCAGCACCACCACCGACGCCGCGAAGATCAGGTTGCCGGCGGCGAAGGCCAGGTAGCCGGTGACCCCGGCACCCAGCGGGATGAGTAGTGCCCCGGCCACGCCGGCGAAGCCCACGATGATCAGACCGCGGGCGGTGCCGAAGCGGGCGGTGAACCGGGTGGTCAGCGCCGCCCCGATCAGCGTGCCCACACCCTCCGCGGCGAGGAGCAGGCCGACCAGGCCGGGCGCGGCGTGCAGGTCACGGACCAGGTAATAGGCGAACAAGGCCATCTGCGCCCCGCAGACGAAGTTGACCGCGGTGGCCACCCACATGCCCGGGCCGATGATCGGGTGCCGGGTGACGTAGCGCCAGCCCTCGCGGATCAGCGCGGACATCGCGGTCCGGTCGCCGGAGGTGGCCTCGGTGCGGCGGGCCGGGAGCGAGCCGAGCAGCGCGCCGGAGAACAGGTAGCTGACCGCGTCCACGAACAGGGTCGGCACCGGCCCGAACACCTGGACCGCGAACCCGCCCAGCGACGGGCCGCCGAGCTGGGTCGCCGCGTGGGTACCGGAGGTCAGGCTGTTCCGCGCCTGGAGCTGAGCGGCCGGCACGATCGTCGGCAGGAACGTCTGGTTGGCCACGTCGAAGAGCACGTCGCAGAAGCTGATCACCAGGGCGACCACGATCAGCTGAGTCACGGTGAGCGCGTCCTGCCACCAGGCGAGCGGGATGGAGGCCACCGCGACCGCCCGGGTGACGTCCGCGCCGACCTGGAAGCCGCGCAGCGGCAGGCGCTGCACGATCACGCCGGCCGGCAGGCTGATCAACAGATAGGCCAGGTAGGTCGCGGCGGTGATCATCCCCATCTCGAAGGCGGACGCGTGCAGGACCGTCAGCGCGGTCAGCGGCAGGGCCACCGAGCCCACCGCCGACCCGAGCTGGCTCGTCGCTCCCGCCGTCCACCAGCGCCAGAACGTAGTAAGTTTCATAATGGAACGCACTATAGTTGTCGAACGTGAGGCAAGTCGACCTGACAGACGTGGATTGCGGCATCACCCAGGCCCTCGGGGTCCTGACCGACTGGTGGACGTTCCTGATCGTGCGGGACGTCTCCGGCGGGGTGACCCGCTTCGACGCGCTCCAGAAAGAGCTCGGGATGAGCCGCCGCGCCCTCGCCGAGCGCCTCACCGCCCTGGTCGAGCACGGCGTCCTGCACCGGCGGCGCTACACCGACCGCCCGCCGCGCTACGACTACCTGCTCACCGCGAAGGGCGAGGGCCTGCTCCCGGTCCTGCTCGCCCTCCAGGAGTGGGGCGACCGCTACGTGCTCGGCGACGGCTCGCTCACCGCGACCGCCGCGGCCGGGTCCGCCGAGCATCGCCGCGCGCACGCCCTGCGCGGCCGCACCCTGCCCGAGCTCACCCTGCCCCGGCACGACGGCGTGCCGATCGCGCCCGCCGACCCGGGCGTCTGGACCGTGCTGTTCTGCTTCCCGGGCGCGTTCGCACCCGAGTCACAGGGCTATCCGCAGCACTGGACCGACATCCCCGGCACGCGCGGCTGCACGCTGGAGGCGACGACCTATGCGGCCCGCCACGAGAGGTTCGCCGCGGCGGGCGCCCGGATCCGCGGCGTCAGCACCCAGCGCACCGACCAGCTGAGCGCCTTCGCCGCCCACGCCGCGCTGCCCTACGAGCTGCTCTCCGACGCCGACGGCCGGCTCGCCGCGGCGCTGCGCCTGCCCACCTTCCGGGCCGCCGGGGCCGACCGTCTCAAGCGCCTGACCATGCTGATCGACCCGGCCGGCACGATCCGCGAGGTGCAGTTCCCGGTCACCGACCCGGCCGCGTCGGTCGACGAGATGCTGCTCGCGGTCACCGCTAAAACCCCTGTTTAGGTACGCCCGGAGCGCCCCCGCCCCGCCCCCGCCCCATCCCGTCGCCGCCGGGCCAGTGCCCGCAGCAGCGTGCCGAGCAGCACCAGCCCGCCGGCGAACCCGGCCGCGGCCATCGGCGGCGGCCCGCCCGGCACCCCGGTGGTCGGCAGCGCCGGATGCCGGGTGGGCGCCAGGCTGATCGGCTTCCACGACGGCAGGGTCACCGATGCCCGGACCGGGCCCGGCGACAGCGTGGCCGGCGACGTGACCGGCGGCGTCGGTGTGACGGAGCGGGTCGGGCTGGGCGACGCGGAGGGCGACGGGGAGGGAGAGGGGGACGGCGGGGGAGTGTCCGGGGGCGGGACGGTCACCACCACCGTTCCCATGGCCCGATTGCCGTCCGCGTCCACGATCTCGTAGGTGAAGCTGTCCGTGCCGACGAACCCCGGGTTCGGCGTGTAGGTCACCGACCCGTCCGGGTTGAGCCGGACGGTGCCGTGCGCCGGCTGGGTGATCCGCCGATCCGCCACCGGCCGGCCCTGCCCGTCCGTGGTGGGCAGCGGGATCGCGGCCGGCTGCCCGGGTGGCGTGACCACCGACTTGTCCGGCACCGCGGGCGGCGGACCCACCGTGATCGTCACGGTCGCCGAGACCCGGTGCCCGACCAGGTCCGCGGCCGTGTAGTCGAAGCTCGCCACCCCGGAGAAGTCGTTCGGCGGGGTGTAGGTGACGCTCCAGCCGGTGCTGCCGGCCACTCGGAGCCCGGCGGGCGCGGGGTCGATGGTGGCGGTGCCGTGGTCGGGCGTGCTGACCTCGACCACCCGCAGGGAGCCGGTCTCGTCCAGGTCGTTGGCCAGGACCGGGATGCTGATCGGCCGCCGGTACGCGGTGGCCCACATATCGGCCACCGCGAACGGCGTCACGTCGGTGACGATCACGGTCACGGTCGCGGTGGCGGCGCCTCCGAGAGCGTCACGCACGGCGTACGGAAAACTGATCTGCCCGATGAAGGCGAACGGTGCCGTGTAGCGGATCGTGCCGCCCGCGATCGTCGCGGTGCCCCGCGACGGCGTGCCGACCGAGGTGATCGTCAGGCCGCCGGGGACCGTGGCGGTGTCGTTGGCCAGCACGTCCACCGTCACCTGCTGCCCGGCCAGCACCGCCGCGACGTCCGGCAGCACCGCCGGACCGCTGCGGACCACCACGGTGACCTGGCCCCGGGCGAGGTTGCCGATCGGGTCGCGCAGGTCGTACGGGAAGGTCTCGGTGCCGGCGAACCCGGCCGCCGGGACGTACCGGATCTTGCCGTCGGCCTGGACCGACACCGTGCCGTGGGCGGCCGGCCCGGCCGCGCCGACCGACAGCGAGTCCCCGGCCGGGTCGGTGTCGTTGGCGAGCGCGTCGATCACGACGGGACTGCCCGCCCCGGTCTCGGCGGCGTCGTCCACGGCCGTCGGCGCGGCGTCGACGGTGATCGCGACGGTCGCCGTGGCGGTGCCGCCGAGATCGTCGGTGATCGTGTAGGGGAACGTGTCGGTGACCGTTCCCGGCGCCGGCGTGTAACTCACCGTCAGCGGCCCGGCGACGGCGACCGTGCCCCGCCCGGCCGGTCCGGCGGCGAGCACGCTCAGCGTCTGCCCGGTGTTCGGGTCCCGGTCGTTGGCGACCACCGGGAGCGACGTCGCCCCCTGCGCGCGGACCCGGAACGTGTCGTTGACCGGGACCGGCGGCGCGTTGCGCACCACCACGGTGACCGCCGCGGTGTCCGGCACCCCGGCCTCGTCGGTGATCGTGTAGGCGAACGTGTCGGTGCCGGTGAACCCGGTGGCCGGGGTGTAGATCACGGTCCCGCCCGGCCCGGCGGTGACCGTCCCGTTCGCCGCCGTGGTCCAGCTGAGCAGGGTGAGCCGGTCGTTGTTCGGATCGTCGTCGTTACCGGTCACGTCGATGGTGACCGCGGTGTTCGTCGGCGTCGAGGCGGTGTCCGGCCGGGCCGTCGGCGCCGCGTTGACCAGCCCGATCGACACCGTGGCGCCGGACGTGCCGCCGCGCCCGTCACTGATCGTGTAGTGCAGCGAGTCGGCCCCGGAGTACCCGCCCGTGGGCTGGAGATCGATCTGGTCACCGGTCACGGTCGCGACGCCGTGCAGCGGCGGGGTGTCGACCACGACGGTGAGCGGGTCGCCGTTGGCGTCGTCGTCGTTGAACAGCACGTCGATCGTGGCGGGCACGCCGGCCGGCAGGGTGACCGCGTCCGGGCGGGCGACCGGCGGCGCGTTCGCCACCACGACGGTGACCGTCGCGGTGTCGGTGCCACCCCGATTGTCACCGACGGTGACCGTGAAGGTGTCCGTTCCCGACCAGGTGACGTCCGGGGTGTAGGTGACCGTGCCGTCCAGGTTGCGGACCACCACACCGTGCGCCGGGTCGGTCGCACCGATCACCGTGAGCGGGTCGTTGTTCGCGTCGACCGCCCCGGCCAGCACCGGGATCGGCTTCGGGGTGAGGTATCCGGTGCTGGTCACCACGTCGGCCACCACCGGGGGCGCGTTCGCGACGGTGACCGTGACCTGGGCGGTCGCCCGCCCGTTGCGGTTGTCGTCGATCGTGTAGTCGAACGTGTCCGGGCCCGCCCAGACCGGGTCGGTGGCCTGGTAGACGACGGTGGTCCCGGTGAACGTCACGCTGCCGTGCGCGGCCGGTCCGGCCGCGACGACGGTCAGCGTGTCACCGTTGATGTCCTGGTCGTTGCCGAGCACCGGGACGGTGACCGTGCCGGCGTAGGCCACCGCCGCCAGGTCGTCGGCCGCGGTCGGGACCGCGTTGGCCACGTCCACGACGAGCTGGGCGGTGGCGGTGGCCTGGCCGTCGCTGACCGTGTACGTGAAGGTCACCGCGCCGACGGTGCTGAACAGCGGGCGAAAGGTGATGCTCCCGCCGGTGTAGGTGAGCGTGCCCTGATGCGGGTCGGTGACCGCGACGACGGTGAGGGTGTCGCCGTTCGGGTCGCTGTCGTTGGCGGTCACCGGCACGGTCACGGAGCCGCCGGTGTCGACGGCCGCCGCGTCGTCGAGGGCGACCGGGGCGGCGTTGGGCGTCCGCACGGTCACCACCGCGCTGTCACTCCCGCCCCACACGTCCGTGATCGTGTAGGTGAACGGGTCGTCCCCGGCCCACCCGGCCGCCGGCGTGTAGAGCACCGTCCCGCCGGCCAGCACGATCGCCGACCCGTGCAGCGGAGGCGTGCTGATCGCCACGGTCAGCGCCGCCGTGATCCCGTCCGGGTCGTCGTCGTTGCCCAGCACCGCGATGGTCCCCGGCGGCACCGCCGGGTCGGCCACCGCGCGCGGCGCCAGGTTCACCGTCACGTCGGCGCTCGCGCTGTTGTCGGCCGCCGTCGGCTCGGGATTGGCGCCGGACGCGACCAGGCTCGCCGAGGGGCGCGCCGCGGCGCCCGGCTGCACCGTCGCGGGGATCGTGGCGGTGCCCCGGGTGCCCGGCAGCAGCGGCCCCAGCAGGCAGGTCACCACCTGGCCGAACGTGCTGCACCCGGCGGGCAGCGTCCCGGCCGTGACACCGGCCGGCAGGGTCAGCGCGGCCCGGGCGTCCGACTCCGTCCCGAGCCCGTTGTTGGCGACCGTGAGCAGGTAGTCGACCGGGGCCGGCAGGGCGCCCCGCTGCACCACGGCCGGTGACACGGCCAGCGTGGCGGCCAGGTCGGAGGCGGGCGGGGCGACCACGCTGGCCATCGTCCCGGCCAGCCCGGAGACGCCCACGCCGGCGGTGTGCCCGGTGTAGCTGAGGTTCACCAGGTTGGTGATCGCGTAGCCGACCGGGGCGTTCGCGTCGACCCGGACGCGGAAGATCACCGTGACCGAGCCCTGGTACGGGATGTTGCCCAGGGTGAAGGTGACGGTGTCCGGGACCGGGAGGCCCTGCACCCGGGCCGAGCCGGGGACGAAGCTGGTGAAGGCCGGGATCGCGCCGGTCAGCACGGTGCCGTCGGCGACGTCGTTGCCCTCGTTGCGGACGTCGATCCGATACTCCAGGAGGTCGCCGGGGGCCAGGCTGCCGCCGTTGACGTCGGTGCCGGTGAGGGTGGTGACCAGTTTCGGGGCGTACAGGTCGATGGCGAAGGTGACCACGCCCGGGTAGTACGTGTCGCTGGTGGTGGTCAGGGTCAGCGTGGCCGAGGTCGCGGCGTGGCCCAGCTTGTCGGTGGCGTCGACGGTGTCCACGTCCACGCCGAACAGGTTGCTGTACCCCGGATCCCGGCCACCCATGGGCGCGGTGCTGTTGAAGTAGTTGTCCGCCGGGTTCACCGAGTCCGACATGGTCTGCCCGTTGATCTTGAGGGCGTCACCCCTCTTGCCCAGGTCACCCTCGTACGCCACGGTCCCCACCTCGGCGCGCACCGAGCCGGAGTGCGGCGTCTCGAAGCCGCTCACCGGGATGTTGACGTTCCCCGAGGAGCTGCTGACCGTGGTCAGCCCGTCGTAGACGCGCAGCGCCCGCAGCACCTCGGCCGGATTACGGTAGGCGATCGCCAGCGCCCACCCGGCGTACCGGTCCTCGCCGGTGCCGGCCTGGATGTCGGCCAGCCCGTAGACCCCGCTGCCGGCCCCGGCGACCAGCCCGGTCACATCGGCGAAGCCCTGGTAGGGGCTGCCGGTGCCGTAGACGGTGGACGCGGTGACCGGCTGCCAGGCGGTGCTCGCCGGGGTGCGCAACTGCACCTTGTTCTTGTTGGCCGGGACCAGGGCGGGCAGCCCGCCGACGCCGGCCGTGACGTTCGCGCTCCAGTACAGCCCGGCGAACAGCACCGTGCTGCCCGGCGGCAGCGACACCGTGGTCGTGCTGTCGTTCAGCGTGGTGATGTCGTGGTCGGCGTCCGCGCCGATCATCTCGAAGTCGTTGTCGTCGAGCATGGTGCCGCTGCCGTTCCGGCCGTTGCGGCAGTCCTGGTCGAGCGCCGGGCAGACCAGGCCGGCGTTGCCGCGCAGCAGGATCGACCCGTTGGTGTTCGCCTCGAACCGCAGCGCGAACGCGGGAGGGGGTGCGGCCGAGCCGCGCTCCACCACGGAGGCGCAGCAGGTCAACACGACAGCCCAGATCAGCAGGACCGCGGCCCCGGTGCGGTGCATGATCACGACGCTAAACGCTGAACGTGGCACGTGTGGGCCGGACCACATTCCTCCGCCAGGGTGACACTGCCGAGGTCTAACCTGGGACGGGTGCGTGATCCCTCCGTCTCCCGCTACACAGCCGGCCGGCTCTCCCCGATCCGCCGGGCCTCCGATCTGCGGCGGCTGCGCGACGAACAGTTCGACGTCCTGGTGATCGGTGGTGGGGTCACCGGCGCCGGCGCGGCGGTCGACGCCGCCTCCCGCGGGCTCAAGGTGGCCCTGGTCGAGGCGCGTGACTTCGCCGCCGGCACGTCCAGCCGCTCCAGCAAACTCATCCACGGCGGCCTGCGTTACCTGGAGCAGCTCGAGCTGCACCTGGTGCACGAGGCGCTGACCGAGCGCGGGCTGCTGGCCACCCGGCTCGCCCCGCACCTGGTCCGCCCGGTGCCGATCCTGGTGCCGCTGCCGTCCGCCAACCCGGCCCAGCGCGTCTGGCAGCGGGGTTACTACGGGCTCGGCGTGGCGGCGTACGACGTCTTCGCCGGCGTCTTCGGTGGTGGCCGGGGCATGCCGCTGCACCGGCACCTGAGCCGGGACGGCGCCCGGCACATCTTCCCCAGCCTGCGCGCCGACAAGATCACCGGCGCGATCCGGTATTACGACGGCCAGATGGACGACGCCCGCCTGGTGGTCAACCTGGCCCGCACCGCGGCCGCCCAGGGCGCCGCGGTGGTCACCAGCGCCCGGGTGACCGGCTTCCTGCGCGAGGCCCGCCAGGTGGTCGGGGTCAAGGTCAAGGACCTGGAGTCGCCCGGCTCGGAGGAGTTCGAGGTCCGCGCCAAGACGGTGGTCGCCGCCACCGGTGTGTGGAGCGACGACATGTCGCAGATGCTGCACGACGTCGGGCTCCGGCCCGGCTTCAAGGTGCGCGCGTCCAAGGGGGTGCACCTGGTGGTGCCCCGCTCGGCGATCACCGGCGAGGCCGGGCTGATCCTGCGGACCGCCACCTCGGTGCTGTTCGTGCTCCCCTGGGGCGGTCACTGGATCATCGGCACCACGGACACCGACTGGCAGCTCGACCGGTCCCATCCGGCCGCGTCCGCCCGCGACATCCGTTACCTGCTCGACCAGGTCAACGAGGTGCTCGACCGGCCGCTGACCACCGACGACATCGAGGGGGTGTATGCCGGGCTGCGCCCGCTGCTCTCCGGCGAGGCGGACAGCACCTCGAAACTGTCCCGCGAGCACGCGGTGATCGAGCCGATGCTGGGCCTGATGCTGGTGGCCGGCGGCAAGTACACGACGTACCGGGTGATGGCCGCCGACGTGATCGACCGCGCGGTGCGCCGGCTGGGCGGCTCGTTCCGCGAGTCCCGCACCGACCAGCTGCCGCTGCTCGGCGCCGACGGCTATTCGGCCGCCTGGCGGGACCGGCAGGACATGGCCCGGCGGCACGGCGTCACCACCGGCGTGGTCGAGCACCTGCTGGAGCGGTACGGCACGCTGACCGTCCACCTGCTCGCCATGATGGCCGCCGAGCCGGAACTGGCCGTCCCGCTCGACGGCGCCCCGGAATATCTGGCGGTCGAGGTGGCCTACGCCGCGCTCGCCGAGGGCGCCCTGCACCTGGACGACGTGCTGACCCGCCGTACCCGGATCTCCTTCGAGACCTCGCACCGCGGCTCCGAGTCGGCCGAGCACGCCGCCCGCCTGATGGGCCAGGTGCTCGGCTGGGACGACACGATCCGCACCCGCGAGGTCGAGCACTACCTGGCCCGGGTCACCGCCGAGCGCGAGTCGCAGACCATGCCGGACGACCTGACCGCCGACGCCGCCCGCGTCGGCGCCCCGGACGTCCGGGGCCTGGCCGGCGACCGCCGCACCGACCTCCTCGAGATCGACCTTTGATCCTCGTCGACGAGCCGCGCTGGCCAGGCCGTGGCCACCTCTGGTCCCACCTGGTCAGCGACGTCTCCCTGGCGGAACTGCACGCCTTCGCCGAGATGCTCGGCGCCCCGCGGCGCGCCTTCGACCGCGACCACTACGACATCCCGGCCCACCGCTTCCGCACCGCCCTCTGGCTCGGCGCGACCCTGGTCTCCTCCCGCGAGCTGACCGCCCGCCTCCGAGCCGCCGGCCTGCGCCGCCCCAAGCACCTGACCCGAACCTGATCCCCCCACGCCCGCTTCATTCCCCAGCCGCCCCCGCTTCCCCAGCGGGCCCCCGCTTCCCTCGCGGCCGATGCCCCTTCCGACCGCCGTCAACCCTTACCCGGTACGCCCTAGCCCCGCCCCACCCGCACAGCCCCGTCCCGCCCCGCGACGCCAGGCCCTGCCCCCTCCCGGCCGCGAGGCCGCATCCGGGCCAACCTGCCCACCTCCCGGTAGCCCGCCCAAACCCCCACGGTGAAGCCCAGCCGGGTTCGCCGGCTGGCGTCCACGGCCCTATCCCGAGCCCCGATAGGGCCACCAAGCCCAGCCGGGCTTGCCGTGCTTGCCGGGCTGGCGTCTATGGCCCTGTCCCGAGCTCCGATAGGGCCGTCAGGGCCAGCCGGGTTCGTCGGGCTGGCTCCCATAGCCCTATCCCGAGCCAGGACAGGACCGCCAGGGCCAGCCGGGTTTGTCGGGCTGGCGTCTATGGCCCTGTCCCGAGCCCGGAAAGGGCCGTCAGGGCCAGCCGGGTTTGTCGGGCTGGCCCCCATGGCCCTATCCCGAGTCCGGATAGGGCCGTCAGGGCCAGCCGGGTTTGTCGGGCTGGCCCCCATGGCCCTGTCCCGAGTGCGGATAGGGCCGTCAGGGCCAGCCGGGTTTGTCGGGCTGGTGTCTATGGCCCTATCGAGAGTCTGGATAGGGCCGTCAGGGCCAGCCGGGGGTTGGGGTTGGCGGTCGTGGGCAGCTGCGGGCGTCGCCCTGGAGGGGTGGGCGTTTTGGACGCGTCAGCGGCCAGCCCGGCCCGGAAGGGTCCCTGGCGGGAGCGACGATCAGTGATCAGCGCGGACCCGAGTCAGCATGATCTTGATCTTGATTTGGAGGTCTTCGACGGAGGTGATCAGGAGCGCGACGCCCCTGATCGGCTCCGGGTCGGCGAGCACCCGACAAGGGTCAGGCGAGCAACTCCAGCTCGGCCTTGAGATTGGCCTGGGCTGCCGCCTCCCATTCGTCGCGGATCGGGGCGAGGCGGTAGATCGACGGGAGTTTCAGCAGCTCCTGGAGGACTCGGCTGCGGCCGGCGCGGAAGTCGCTGTCCGGGACGTGTGCGTACTCGCGGCGGATCGCCGTCGTGTAGCGGGCGTAGCGTTCCTCGTCGGCGGCCAGGATCGCCAGGTCGGCGTCGCAGAGCAGCTCGCCGTCCGGGTCGTTGTCCTCGGTGGCGTGCCCGGCGGTCAGCCCGACCAGGCGCGCGACCTCGGCCGCCACCTCCTCCGGCACGCCCAGCGTGAGCAGCAGCCCCTGGGCGAACTCGGCGCTGTCCCGCTCGTTCGCGTCGCCCAGCGCCCGCGGATCGTAGACCGCGTCGTGCATCCAGGCGGCCAGGCGCACGCGGTCCGGGTTCGGCGCGAGGCCGGCGAACTGGTCGACCACGTCCAGCACGGCCGAGAGGTGGGTCACGTCGTGATAGTGACGTTGCGGCTCGGTCCAGCGGCTGAGCAGGTAGTTTGCGGCGGAGTCGAGATCGGCGTCGGCGGCGGTGGCGCCGGCGCCGCGCGCCGCCGCCCGGAATCGGTCGGGCAAAGATGTCACGATGGCCATCCTGGCACGGAGGTAGCAGGCATGATCGGCGTCGCGAAGGATCGGGCCGATGCGGTCGCCCGCCGGGCCCGGGCCGGACTGATGCTCGCCCTGCAAGCGGGCCTTGCGGCGGGCCTGGCGTGGTATGTCGCACACGATCTCATCGGCCGGCCGGCGCCGTTCTTCGCCCCGATCGCCGCGGTGATCACCCTGGCCTCCTCGGTCGGTCAGCGGATGCGGCGGACGGCCGAGCTGGTCGCCGGGGTCGCGGTCGGCATCGGCATCGGTGACGGGATCATCCTGCTGATCGGTACCGGCCCGGTGCAGATCGGGCTGATCGTGCTGCTCGCCGTGCTGGTGGCGACCGCGGCCGGTGGCGGACCACCGCTGATCGTGCAGTCCGCGTCCTCGGCGGTGCTGGTCGCCACGCTGACCGTGCAGACCGGGCATCCGTGGACCAGGTTCTTCGACGCGCTCGTGGGTGGCGGGGTCGGCCTGGTGGTGATGACCGTGCTGCTGCCGATCAACCCGCTCAGCGTGGTGCGGCGGGCCGCCGATCCGGCGCTGCGCGCCTTCACCGCCGGGCTGCACGAGGCCGCCCTCGGGCTCGCCGAGGGCGATCCGGACGTCATCCATGCCGCGCTGACCAGGTTGCGGTCCGCCGAGGGGACGTTCGAGGCTTTTCGTACGGCGATCGACGCGGCCCGGGAGAACGTGGCGTTCGCCCCGGCGCGCTGGCGGACCCGGGGCGCGCTGGCGCAGTACGTGGAGGGCGCCCCGCAGCTGACCTACGCGCTGCGCAACGTGCGAGTGATGATCCGCCGGGCGCAGACCGCGCTGAACGACCGGGAGCGGGTGCCGGAGGTGCTGCCCGCCTCGGTCCGGCACCTGGGCGACGCCGTCGACCTGCTCCGGCAGGAGTGGGCGCGCGGGGCCGAGCCGGTGGCCACCCGGGAGCGGGCGCTGCGGGCGGCGAGCGAGTCCGGGCGGGCGTACGAGACCGGAGTCGGTTACTCCGGTGGCGTGGTGGTGGCCCAGATCCGTACCTCGGTGGCCGATCTGCTGCGCGCCACCGGCGTCGAGTATGCCGAGGCCACCCGCCAGGTGCGGGCCGCCGTGGGCTGGCGCGGGCGGCCGCACGGGGCGCGCAACCGGGCCGCCCGCTCGCGACCGGCCGCGCCCCCGCCGGAGTCGGACGCGAGCTGACCGGCCGGCGCCTGATCGCATCGGCGCTCCTCGGGCACGCCGGACCGGCTTCCGGTGACTACGCTGGCGGGCATGGCCGACGTTTCGCCGACCGGGTCACCCGATCCGGTCGATCACCACAGCTCTCCACCGGCGCCCGCGCTGGCTTCGTCGGCCCCACCGGCCCCTTCGTCGGCCCCTTCGCCGGCACCGCAGTTCGCGCCGGCACCGCAGTCCTGGCCGGCCGACGGCGTGGCGCCGCCCTATGCGCCGGTCACGGTGACCGCCGAGGCGGTCCCGTCGGACGCGGTGCCCCCGTTCCCGGCCGAGATGGTGCAGACCGTCGCCCCGATCCCGGGCCGCCGGGCCGGCTGGCGCCGCTGGCTGCCGATCACCCTGGTGATCCTGCTGATCGCCGGCGCCGCCATCGGCATGCTGGTCTTCCTGGGCTTCAGCATCGGCCTGGCCGGCCTGGCCGTCGGCCTGACCGCGGCGATCCTCCCGGTCCCGCTGCTGGCCAGCGCGTTCGCCTGGCTGGATCGGTATGAGCCGGAGCCGGTCAAATATCTGATCTTCTGCTTCGCCTGGGGCGCCGCGGTGGCGACCGCCGCGGCGCTCGCCGTGAACACCGGCGCCGCCTGGCTGTTCGACAAGATCGGCCTGCCGGACGCGCTGGTCGCGGTCCTGGTCGCGCCGTTCATCGAGGAGTCGATGAAAGCGCTCGGCCCGGTCCTGCTGTTCTGGAAACGTCGCGCCGAGTGGTCCGGCATCACCGACGGCATCGTCTACTGCGGGCTCTCCGCGCTCGGCTTCGCCATGGTGGAAAACGTGCTCTACCTCGGCGGTCACGGCTACGCCGCGGGCGCCAGTGAGTACGGCCCGGCCACCGGCCTGACCAACGTCTTCGCCATCTTCATCGTCCGGATCCTGTTCACCGGCTTCGCGCACCCGCTGTTCACCTCGATGACCGGCATCGGCCTGGGCATCGCGGCCCGCTCCGCGAACAAGAACGTGCGCTGGCTGGCCCCGATCGGCGGCCTGCTCCTGGCGATGATGCTGCACGGCACGTTCAACCTGCTGCCGACGCTCTCCGCGGCCACCGGCGAGTCGCTGATCATGCTCTACGGCTATCTCGGCTTCATGGTGCCGTTCTTCTTCACCGTGGTCGGTTTCGCGATCGCGCTGCGCAGCTGGGAGGGCCGGCTGGCCGAGCGGGTGCTGCACCACTACGTGCACACCGGCTGGTTCGCGCCGCCCGAGGTGGCCGCGCTGGGCAGCCTGGGCCGGCGGCACTCGGCCCGGCAGTGGGCCAAGCGGGTGGCCGGTCCGCCCGGGGGCAAGGCGATGCGCAACTTCCAGTTCGCCGCGACCCGGCTGGCGCTGCTGCGGGACGGCATGCAGCGGGGGCTGGCGGGTGACCCGCTGGAGATGGCGAAAGCGGCCGCCGAGGAGCGGGAGCTGCTCGGGGCGGTCACCGGGTACCGGTCGGTGTTCGCCGGGCGGGACCCGCAGACGCCGCCGGCGTGGTGGGACGGGCGGACCTACCAGATCACGTTCCCGGACGGGGTGGTGCGCACGGTGGCGCCGCCGGCCGAGCCGGTGATGCCGGTGCCGGTGCGGCTGCCTCCGCCGATGCCGGCCTACCCGGGCGGTTACGGGCCTGGTTACGGGCCCCCGCCGGGTTACGGGCCGCCGCCCGGTTACGGGCCGCCGCCGTTCGCGCCGCCGCCGGGGCCGCAGTATCCGGGGCAGGCGCCTTACAAGTAGAGGCCGGTGCCGTCCGACTCGACCCGGGTGGCCGCGACCGCGTGCACGTCCCGCTCGCGGAGCAGCACGTACTCCTTGCCGTGCAGCTCCACCTCGGAACGGTCGTCCGGGTCGAACAGGACCCGGTCACCGACCACGATCGACCGCACGTTCGGCCCGACGCCGACGGCGGTGGCCCAGGACAGGCGCCGGCCCATCGAGGCGGTCGCCGGGATGACGATGCCCGCGGTGGAGCGGCGTTCGCCCTCCCCACCGTCCTGGCGGACGAGAACTCGGTCGTGGAGCATCCGGATCGGCAGGCCGGTCTCGGTGCGGGCGGTGTCGGCACTCACGAATGCAGACGGTACGCCGCCACCCGGACGACCGTTCCGTGTGGTCCGGATCGCGCCGGGTGCGCGTCCGGGGCGCGTGGGCACTACCGTGATGAGCGGATAGTCGATGGGCGAGGGGGTAGGCGGTTGAACCGCTTGCAACGGGTCCGGGAAAACCTGCGGAAGGCCTACGACACGGGACGGGAGTCGGTCCGGATGGCGCGTGTCACCCGGCCCCCACGGGAGCCGGAGCCGGAGGAGGACGACTTCGTCCCGCCGCAGCCCGAGCCGGCCGTGGTGCACGGTTCGACCAGCAGCCTGGACGACGTGGACGTGCCGCACTCGCTGCGGATCGCCGCGGCCTGGAGCTGGCGGCTCATCGTGGTCGGCCTGGTCGGTTACGCCGGGCTGAAGTTCATCGGCATGGTCGAGCTGGTGGTCGTTCCGCTGACGATCGCGCTGCTGCTCACCGCGCTGCTCGGCCCGGCGGTCGGCTGGCTGCTCAAGCTGCACCTGCCCCGCTCGCTGGCCACCTTCCTGGTGCTGGTCGGCGGGCTGGGCGCGGTGGTCGGGACGCTGACCCTGGTGGTCAACCAGTTCATCGACGGCGTCCCGCAGCTGACCGAGAAGGCCAGCGCCGGCGTCCGGCAGATCCAGGACTGGGCGCGGACCGGCCCGCTGCACCTCTCCGACAAGCAGGTCGACCAGGCCATCGACTCCGCGCAGAACTGGGTGAACGACAACACCTCGTCGCTCACCTCGACCGGCATCTCCACCGCGGCGACCGTGTTCGAGCTGCTCACCGGCCTGCTGCTGGTGCTCTTCGCGACGTTCTTCTTCCTCCGGGACGGCCGCAAGATCTGGCGGTTCATGGTCCGGCTGTTCCCGGTGAACGCGCGCTGGTCGCTCGCCGACGCCGGCGACGCGTCCTGGGCCACGCTGGGGGCATATGTGCGGGCCACCGTGCTGGTGGCCTTCATCGACGCGGTTGGCATCGGGCTGGCGTTGCTCGTGCTGGACGTGCAGTTCGCGTTCCCGCTGGCCGCGCTGGTGTTCCTGGGCGCGTTCATCCCGATCGTCGGTGCGGCGGTCTCCGGCTCGGTGGCGGTGCTGGTCGCCCTGGTCACCCAGGGCTGGGTGGTCGCGCTGATCACGCTGGGCGCGGTCATCCTGGTGCAGCAGCTGGAGGGCCACGTCCTGCAACCGCTGATCATGGGCCGGGCGGTGGCCATCCACCCGCTCGCGGTGATCATCGGGATCGCCTGCGGGGTGGTGCTGGCCGGGATCATCGGGGCGCTCGTGGCGGTGCCCCTGATCGCGGTGCTGAACACGGGCATCCGCAGGTTGTCCCGTCGCCGGCCGGAGATCCCGCCGGACGCGGTGGTGGTCACGGCGGGCAGCGGCGGCTGAGTGGGGCGGGGTTTCGATGGTGCTCGCGGTCTCTGCACGCGCGACCTAGTCCGGCCGCCGGTTGCGGTCCGTGCTGGGTCTCGGTCTGCGCGCCAGGCCATGTCTCTGCTGGTCACCGCCCCGGCCGCCGGTTACGCCCCGGCTGATGCCCCGGTCCGACCTGGTCCGCGCCCGGTTCCGGTCCGCAGCCACCGTTTCTGACCGTGGTCCGACTTTCCGGTACGCGGTGCGGCCCGCGAACCTCAGGTCATGCCGCCTGCCGTGCCCGGTGCGCTCGGGCGGCTGGCGCTGGTGGCCCTATCGCGGTTGTGGATGGGGCGGTGGGGGCCAGCTCGACGGGTTCCGGCTGGTCCTGGTGGCCCTATCTCGGTCGTGGATGGGGCGGTGGGGGCCAGCTCGACGGGTTCTGGCTGGTCCTGGTGGCCCTATTCCGGTCGTGGATGGGGCGGTGGGGGCCAGCTCGACGGGTTCTGGCTGGTCCTGGTGGCCCTATTCCGGTTGTGGATGGGGCGGTGGGGGCCAGCTCGACGGGTTCTGGCTGGTCCTGGTGGCCCTATTCCGGTTGTGGATGGGGCGGTGGGGGCCAGCTCGACGGGTTCCGGCTGGCGCTGGTGGCCCTATTCCGGTTGTGGATGGGGCGGTGGGGGCCAGCTCGACAGGTTCCGGCTGGTCCTGGTGGCCCTATCTCGGCCGTGGATAGGGCCATGGGCGCCAGCTCGACGGGTTCCGGCTTGCGCTGCAGGCCCTTAGCCGCCTTGGTTAAGGGCTATCGCCGTGCCAGCCCGGATGCCCTGGCTCGCGTTGGGCCGGTAGGGGCTCCGAGCGCAAGTCGTGGCGTGGATGGGGAGATGCGGGCACGCGATGGGCGTACCGGAAACCGGTCCGCCTCTGGGCAACCGCCGGCGGCAAGCGGGACCGCGCCGTCGAAGTAGCGGGCGGGGCCTCAACGATGGCCAGCAGCGCCCGCGGCTCGACATTCCGACCGCCATCGTCCGTGCGCGGCGGCTAAGACGGTGATCAACAGCCCAAGGGCCATACACACAATGGCGGGTTGTCCACAGGGCTCTGACGTGATCATGCGGGGTGCCGGGACAATGGTCGCGGTGGCCCGCCCCCAGGGAGGGTGGGGACTGGGATCGGCGGGGCGGCTTTGGGCGTACCGGGAAGCGGTTGTGGATCTGGAAAAGCGCAAGGGCGGGACCCCCGGAGGAGTCCCGCCCCGAACAGAGCGTGGGTCAGGCGGTGGCGACGCTGAGGGAGACCTCGTTGACGCCGCGGGTCACGTCGACCGCGAGCTCGCCGTTGCCGAACCGGCTGAGCGCGCGCAGCGTCCAGGAGCCCGGGGCGGCGAAGAAGCGGAACACGCCCTCCGGCGAGGTGACGACCTCGGCGGTGAACTCACCGGAGCCGTCCAGCAGGCGAACGTAGGCGCCGCCCACGGCCTCGCCTTCGGCGCTGCTCACGATGCCGGTGATGACGGTTTCCTTCTCCAGGTCGACGCTCGCGGGGAGGGGAGCGGACTGGTCGGGAGCGGCGCAACCGGCCGCGATGTTGGCGGTCGCCGCCGTGGTGTTGGCAGTCATGATTGATCAGGCCTTTCCGGGCTCGTCGCCGAGGGCGATCGGCACACCGATGAGGGAGCCGTACTCGGTCCAGGAACCGTCGTAGTTCTTCACGTTCTCCTGGCCGAGCAGCTCCTTGAGCACGAACCAGGTGTGCGAGGAACGCTCGCCGATCCGGCAGTACGCGATGGTGTCCTTGCTGCCGTCCAGCCCGGCGTCGCCGTAGATCTTGGCGAGTTCCTCGTCGGACTTGAACGTGCCGTCCTCGTTGGCGGCCTTGCTCCACGGCACGCTGATCGCGGTCGGGATGTGACCGGCGCGCTGCGACTGCTCCTGCGGCAGGTGCGCGGGGGCGAGCAGGCGGCCGGCGAACTCGTCGGGGCTGCGCACGTCGACCAGGTTCTTCACGCCGATGGCCTGGACGACCTCGTCGCGGAACGCGCGGATCTCCAGGTTCGGCGCCTTCGCGACGTACTCGGTCTTGGCGCGGGCCGGGACGTCCTTGGTGTAGACGCGGGCGTCCAGCTCCCACTTCTTGCGGCCGCCGTCGAGCAGCTTGACCGACTCGTGGCCGTACAGCTTGAAGTACCAGTACGCGTACGCCGCGAACCAGTTGTTGTTGCCGCCGTACAGGATCACGGTGTCGTCGTTGGAGATGCCGCGCTCGGACAGCAGGGCGGAGAACTGCTCCTGGTTGACGAAGTCACGCCGGACCGGGTCCTGGAGGTCCTGCTTCCAGTCGATCTTGATGGCGCCCGGGATGTGCCCGCCGTCGTACGCGGTGGTGTCCTCGTCGACCTCGACGAAGACGATGCCGGGGGTGTCCAGGTTCTTCTCGGCCCAGTCGGCCGATACGAGTGCGTTGTCGCGACTCATCGTTTCACTCCTTGTGGGTGAGTGGGTGAGTCAGCGCACGGAGGTGTGGTCGCACTCCGCGCGGACCCATGGATAGGTGGGATCACGGGCTGGTTGTGCGACGGCGCCACTGCCGGACAGGGAGATGCCCTGGGCTAGGAAGAGAAGGTGCTCAGCACCGAGTGGCCCCGTCAGTCAGACGGAGCGACACAGGCACGCGGCCACGCGACACAGGTCGATCGCGCGCCTTTTCGTGAGCAACAGGCTCATGAGTCGGACCCTACCAGCGGTTCCAGACCCCGGAACAGTCCCGACCACGATCCGGGACGAGGCGGGGGTCACAGACCGCCGGCGTTGAGGTTCACGTTCGTCGCCCCGAAGGTGACCTGGAGGCCGTCCGGGGTCGGAGTCAGCGAACGCACCTTGAGCTGCAACGGGAGCTCCGGGGCGGGGAGGTCGAGACCGAGCTTGCCGGCATAGGAGTCGATCGCGTTCTGGATGCCGGGGAGATCCGGAAGATTCGTCGCCTTCACGTCGGCGAAACGGACCCGAATCCCTCCGTTGACCACCGACAGCTTGGCGGTGCCGGCCAGGTCGAGCTGCTGCCCGAGCACGGTGACCGTGGCCGAGCCGACCAGGTTGCCGTCCTTCTCCGACAGCTTCAGGCCCTTCTGCCCGATCAGCTCGATCAGCTGCGGGTAGTCGATGGTGCCGGTGCCGGTCAGGGTGCCGGCCACCACCTCGCCCGTGCCGCTGCGCAGCGCGTCGAGCGGGGCCGTGACGTCCTTGGCCCGGATGTCCAGCAGGTCCAGGTGGATCTGCTCGCCGGTGCCGGTGGGCCCGCTGAAGTTCGGCAGCTGGATCTGGATCTCCTGGTACTCCCCGCGGAGCACCTGCGTGACGAACGGGACGCCCTTGATGTCCACCTCGGGGGTGTCGCTGCTGGCCTTGCGGGCCCGGACCTGCTCGGCGACCTTGTCCCCGATCACGCCCTCGGCGTACGACGCGCCCCACCGGTCGACCACCACCAGGCCGGCCAGCAGCAGGAGCAGCAGCACCCCGACCGCGATCAGGAGCCCCCGTCCCCGGCGGCGGCGCGGGCGCTGGTCGGTTCCGTACTCCTCGGTCACGGGCCCTCCCGGTTCGTGGACTGTTGGGGACCGTACATGCCCACGTCCACGGTCCCGGGAAACGAGAGGTTCAGGTCAAGTAGAGGTGCACCAGTAGATAGGCCGTCGCGAAGGTGAGCGCGAACCCGCCCAGCGGGCCGGTCATGTGCCGGGCCAGCCAGAACGTCGGCGCCTCGCCGGCCAGCCGGCGGCCCGCCTCGCCGAAGTTGACCGCCAGGTCGACCAGGATCGCCGCGACCGCCGCGACCAGGCCGGCCACCGCGCCCTTGGCCGGGGTGAACGGGTACACCAGCAGGCTGCCCAGCCACGCGGTGGCGAAGGTGCCGATCATCGCGCCCAGCACCACGCCGGCCGCGCCGCGGGGGACCTGCGCGGCGATCCGCGGTTTCGGGAACACCGCGTCGGTCAGGCGGGAGATCAGCAGGGCCAGCCCGGCGCCGGTGCAGCAGACCAGGATCGCCTGCGAGCCGACCGGCTGCCGGGTGAGCACGATCGGGATCGCGTAGGCCACCACGCCCAGCACGATCAGCAGCGTGGTCCGCCACGAGTCGCCGACCCGGTGCCGGTCGTCGGCCCGGATCAGCTGGCCGCCCAGCGCCACCACGAAACCGGCCACCGCCACGTAGAGCAGGGGCAGCAGCGCGGCCTCGGCGGTGGTGGCGGCGAGGTAGCAGGCCACCAGGCCGGTGGCGCCGCTGATCGCGGCGGTCGCCGCGCGGGCCGGCGGGTTCAGCGCCATGGTCCAGGCCAGCAGGCCGAGGAGCTGGACGCCGAACAGGATCACCGCGTACGCCGCGCGACTGTCCGGCGCGGTGGTCAGCGCCCCGGTGATCAGCGCCGCGCCGAGCAGCGCCGCGAAGCCGCCGATCGCCACCGACAGCTTGGGGCGGACCGGGACGACCTCGATCTCCTCGAACTCCTCCTCGTCCTCCGCGTCCGGATCGACGGAGGAGGGCCGCTCCTCGGGCTCGTCCTCGGGCACGGCGCCGTACATCCCGGCTTTGGGGCGGCCCGGGTGCAGACGTGCGACGTCACGGGAGGCGTCGGCGTCCCAGGGGTCGTCCTGCGGCATGGAGGGGAACACGCCTGCGATCGTGCCAGAAGGGCGCCTCGGGCCCAACTTTGTAAAAGGCGCGTTACAAACCCACCGAGCAGGGGTTTAGTACGTCACTTGCACGTACGAAGCCATGGCGGCAACCGATGGATCGGTTAAGGTAACCGCAACCCACCCGTCGGTGACGCCGGGCCCAGTCTCTCCGGTGGCGAAGCTATGAGCTGCGCAGACCGGGTCACCCGAGCGGCCTGAGTGCCGCGAGGACGGAGGTGAGTGTGGAGATCCTTCTGTTGGTGACGGCACGTGCCGGTGAGCCTTCCGCCGTGCTGCCCGCCCTGGACCTGCTGCCCCACTCGGTTCGGACCGCACCCCGTGACGTGCGCACCCTGGTGTCCGGGCCGAGCCCCGACGCCGTTCTGGTCGACGCCCGTTCCGAGCTCTCCGAGGCGCGTGCCACCTGCCGCATGCTGCACGCGACCGGCATCGGTGTCCCGCTGATCGCGGTGGTCACCGAGGCCGGCCTGATCGCGCTGAACGCCGATTGGGGCGTCGACGACGTGATCCTGGCCAGCGCGGGCCCGGCCGAGGTCGAGGCCCGGCTGCGGCTCTCGGTCGGCCGGCTGAACAACGCGACCGCCGGTGCCGGCGGCTCGATCCGAGCCGGCGAGCTCAACATCGACCCGGACACCTACGCGGCGAAGCTCAAGGGTCGTCCGCTCGACCTGACGTACAAGGAGTTCGAGCTCCTCAAGTTCCTCGCCCAGCACCCGGGCCGGGTCTTCACCCGGGACCAGCTGCTCCGCGAGGTCTGGGGTTACGACTACTTCGGTGGCACCCGCACCGTCGACGTGCACGTCCGGCGCCTGCGCGCCAAGCTGGGCTCGGAGTACGAGTCGATGATCGGCACCGTGCGCCAGGTGGGCTACAAGTTCGTGGTCCCGCCGTCCGGCCGCCAGCTGCCGGACAACGACCCGGTCTCGCTCCCGGTCTGACGCTCACCTGATGGAAAGGCTGTCCGCCGCCGAGAGCGATGCCGTCCTGGCCCTGGCCGACGCGGCGGACTACCCCCTTTCCGAGGACGTGGAGCTGCGCGTCCGCAACGGCGGGGGCCGGCATTTCCTGGCCCGCGCCGAGGACGGCAGCCTGGCCGGTTACCTGTTCGTCGAGGACGGGTCCGGTGAACTCGTCGTGCACCCGGCGCACCGCCGCCGCGGTCACGGCACCGCGCTGCTCGCCGCCGCCGGCGACGGGCCGCTGCGCATCTGGGCGCACGGGGACGATCCCGCGGCCCGGGCCTTCGCCGAGCGCCACGGATTCACCCGATCGAGGGTTCTCTGGCAGATGCGCCGCTCGCTGCTGGAGCCGCTGCCGGACATCCCGCTGCCGGACGGCGTGACCGTCCGCGGCTTCCGCCCCGGCTCCGACGAGCCGGCCTGGCTCGAGGTGAACGCGAAAGCCTTCGCCGAGCACCCGGAGCAGGGCCGCTGGACGATCGAGGATCTGCGGCTGCGTGAGGCGGAGCCGTGGTTCGACCCGGCCGGCTTCCTGCTCGCCGTGGACATCGCGGACACCCTGCTCGGCTTCCACTGGACCAAGGTGCACCCGGCGGCCGGGGCGGACCCGGCGCTCGGCGAGATCTACGTGCTCGGGGTGGACCCGTCCGGGCACCGGCGTGGGCTGGGCGCGGCGCTGAGCGTGGCCGGCCTGCGGCACCTGGCCGCCGCCGGCCTGACCGTGGCCGGTCTCTACGTGGACGAGTCGAATGCCGCCGCCGTGGCGCTGTACCGGCGGCTCGGGTTCGAGATCTACAAGGCGGATATCAACTACAGCCGGTAACCGGCGGTTCTTTTGTGCGGCGGCGCACACGCTCTTGGTAACGCCCAGGACAAGCCGATATCTCGCTGAGGTCACGAGCAGGCGCCCTTATCCGACATTTCGGATGGCAGGAGCGCGGTTCACTTAACGGACAACTAGCAATCAGTGCTCGGCCACCTCGGGGGCCAAACGTGTTCACTCCCAGTTCATTTGCGACCGGTTCGCAGGTCACTTGGCACTCTTAGTTTTCCCTTCGAGCCGGTGAGCGACCGGCTGCACTGAACCCGAAGGGGACGACAACCGTGAAGTTCCAGCGGTCCGGTCTTGTTGCCGGCATTGCTTTGACTGCGACCATCGCGCTCACCGCGTGCGGCTCGGACAACGCCGACAAGGGCTCGGACACCGGCGCCGCGGCGCCGTCCGCGGGCACCTGTGCCGGTGGCACCCTGGCGGCTCAGGGCTCGAGCGCTCAGAAGAACGCCATGGACGAGTGGATCAAGGCGTACACCGCGGCCTGTTCCGACGCCAAGATCGACTACCAGGGCACCGGTTCCGGCGCCGGCGTCAAGGCCTTCATCTCGGGCCTGGCCGACTTCGCCGGCTCCGACTCGGCCCTGAAGGACGACGAGCAGCCCCAGGCCGACACCAAGTGCGGCTCGCCGGCGCTCAACCTCCCGATGGTCACCGGCCCGATCGCCGTGGTCTACAACGTGCAGGGCGTCGACGGCCTCCAGCTGTCGTCCGCCACCATCGCGAAGATCTTCTCCGGCAAGATCACCAAGTGGGACGACGCGGCGATCAAGGCGGAGAACGCGGACGCCAAGCTCCCGTCGGCCACCATCGAGTCGGTGCACCGCTCGGACGAGTCCGGCACCACCGACAACTTCACCAAGTACCTCAGCAAGACCGCCGAGGCGGTCTGGACCTTCGACCACGCCAAGGCGTGGGCGGCCCCGGGCGGCACCGGCGCCAAGGGCTCGGACGGCATCGCCTCCAAGGTCAAGGGCACCCCGAACACCATCTCCTACGTCGAGCTGTCCTTCGCGGAGAACAGCGACCTGCAGAAGGCCAAGATCAAGAACGGCGCCGGTGAGTACACCGAGCTGACCCCCGAGGCGGCCGGCAAGACGATCGAGGGCGCGACGGTCAAGGGCACCGGCGACGACCTGAAGCTGGACATCGACTACAGCACCAAGACGGCCGGCGCCTACCCGATCGTCCTGGCGACCTACGAGATCGTCTGCACCAAGTACGCGGACGCTGCCAAGGGCAAGGCGGTTCAGGGCTTCCTGAAGTACACCTCCTCCGCCGAGGGCCAGAAGAAGCTCGCGGACCTGGGCTACGCGCCGCTGCCCGAGACGGTTCGCGCCAAGGTCGCGGCCTCGGTCGGCAAGCTTTCCTGACCCCGGTTCGTAAATCCCTCCGAGACGACAGCGAGCGCGTAGATGGGTGACTATCCCTCCCGCTCGGTGAACGCCACCGCCGGCGACCTGGGTGTGACTCCTCGTCACGCCCGGGGCGCCGGCTCCGGCGTGTCCCCGAGCAGTTACGAAGAGCCCCCGTTCGGCGGTGGCGGTGCCCTGCCGAAGAAGTCCCGGTTCTCGATGGAGACCGGCTTCCGCGGCCTCTCCACGGCCGCGGGCGCGATGGTGCTGGTCATCATCGTCGCGATCGCCGTCTTCCTGGTCTCGAAGGCGATCCCGGCGCTCAGCGCCGACAAGGAGAACTTCCTCACCTACAACCGGTGGAGCCCGAACGCCGAGAACCCGGCCTTCGGCATCGCCGTCCTGGCCTTCGGCACCCTGCTGTCGTCGGTCATCGCGCTGATCGTCGCGGTGCCGATCGCGCTGGGCATCGCGCTGTTCCTGTCGCACTACGCCCCGCGCCGGCTGGCCACGCCGCTCGGTTTCGCGATCGACCTGCTCGCCGCCGTGCCCAGTGTGGTCTTCGGCCTCTGGGGCCGCGACGTGTTCCAGGAGCCGGTCCGGGAGTTCTCGGTCTGGCTGAACCACTACTTCGGCTGGCTGCCGATCTTCGGCGGCGAGGGCCCGTTCGGCCAGTCGATCATGCTCGGTGGCCTGGTGCTGGCGATCATGGTGCTGCCGATCGTCACCTCGCTGTCCCGGGAGGTCTTCCAGCAGACCCCGGCGATGAACGAGGAGGCCGCGCTGGCGCTCGGCGCGACCAAGTGGGAGATGATCCGCACCGCCGTGCTGCCGTACGGCAAGCCCGGCGTGATCGCCGCCGTGATGCTCGGCCTGGGCCGCGCACTCGGCGAGACCATCGCGCTGGCGCTGACCCTCGGCATCACCTGGGAGATCTCGTTCAACCTGATCCAGACCGGCGGCAACTCGATCGCCGCGAACATCGCCAACTCCTTCGGCGAGGCGAACGACATCGGCCGGGGCGCCCTGATCGCCTCGGGTCTGGTCCTGTTCGCCATCACTCTGGTGGTCAACATGACGGCGCGGGCGATCATCTACCGCCGTCGCGAGTTCCGGGACAGTGCCGCATGAGCCTTCTGGATCGTGAGATGCCGGACGTCGTGATGACGCCGGACAACATCCGCAGCCGTACCTTCCCGCTCGCGGCCAACCTCGGCGTCGCCGCCGGCGCGCTGGTGCTGGCGGCCGCCGTGGTGCTCGGCACCGGCATCGGCAACTGGGTGCTGGTCGTCGTCCTGGCCGGCGTGCTCTACCTGGTCGGCCTGAACATCTTCGCCGCCCGGGTGGAGGGCAAGCGGGCCGCCCGCAACCGGATGTGGCAGGCCATGATCTACACCGCCTGCGTGCTGGCGGTCCTGCCGCTCGCCTCGGTGGTCTGGACACTGGTCTCCAAGGGCCTGGAGCGGCTCGACGGCGACTTCTTCGGCAGCTCGATGGCGAACATCGGCGCCCGCGACGCGAACGGTGGCGCGTACCACGCCATCATCGGCACCCTGGAGCAGGTCGGCATCGCCACCCTGTTCGCCGTGCCGCTCGGCGTGCTCGGCGCGATCTACCTGGTCGAGTACGGCAAGGGCCGGTTCGCCGGCACGGTCCGCTTCTTCGTGGACGTGATGACC
This sequence comes from Actinoplanes ianthinogenes, assembly GCF_018324205.1. Classification (NCBI taxonomy): domain Bacteria; kingdom Bacillati; phylum Actinomycetota; class Actinomycetes; order Micromonosporales; family Micromonosporaceae; genus Actinoplanes; species Actinoplanes ianthinogenes. Next base: position 4,197,880 of record NZ_AP023356.1, on the reverse strand, counting down.
GGTATCCCGTCGATCGTGGCCGGCCTGTTCATCCTGTCGTTCTGGGTGCTGATCGTCAGCCCGTGGTTCAACGACGGGAACCCGGAGTACTCCGGCTTCGCGGCCGCGCTGGCGCTGACCGTGCTGATGCTGCCGACCATCGTGCGCTCCACCGAGGAGATGCTGCGCCTGGTGCCCGGTCCGCTGCGGGAGGGCGCGTACGCGCTCGGCGTCCCCCAGTGGAAGACGATCCTCAAGGTCGTCCTCCCGACCGCCGCCCCGGGCATCGTCACCGGCGTCATGCTCGCCATCGCCCGCGCGGCCGGCGAGACGGCCCCGGTGCTGCTGGTCGCGGGTGGTCTCGCCCGGATCAACTTCGACCCGTTCGCCGGCGGTCAGTCCTCGCTGGCGCTCTACGTGTTCCAGCAGGCCGGCGACGCCTCGAAATACGCGCCGGCCCGCGCCTGGACCGCCGCGCTGACGCTGGTCGCGCTCGTGCTGATCTTCACCATCGGCGCCAAGCTGCTCGCCCGCCGCAACAAACTGACCCGGTAAAAGAGGTTCCCCCACCATGGCCAAGCGCATCGAGGCGAGCAACGTCTCCTCCTACTACGGTTCCTTCAAGGCGATCGACAACGTCTCGATGGTCGTCGAGCCGAAGACCATCACCGCCCTGATCGGCCCGTCCGGCTGCGGCAAGTCGACCTTCCTCCGGTCGATCAACCGCATGCACGAGGTCCTGCCGAACGCCCGGATCGAGGGCCGCCTCACCATCGACGACCAGAACATCTACGACCAGGACGTGGACATCACGGCCGTGCGCCGCATGATCGGCATGGTCTTCCAGCGGCCCAACCCGTTCCCGACCATGTCGATCTACGAGAACGCGGTCGCCGGGCTCCGCCTCAACGGCGTGAAGAAGAAGTCGATCCTGGACAACGCCGCCGAGCAGTCGCTGCGCTCGGCGAACCTCTGGGACGAGGTCAAGGACCGCCTGGACCGCCCGGGCGCCGGCCTCTCCGGCGGTCAGCAGCAGCGCCTCTGCATCGCCCGCACCATCGCGGTCGAGCCGCAGGTCGTGCTGATGGACGAGCCGTGTTCCGCGCTCGACCCGATCTCGACGCTGGCGATCGAGGACCTGATGTTCAAGCTGAAGGACCGCTTCACGATCATCATCGTCACGCACAACATGCAGCAGGCCGCCCGGGTCAGCGACAAGACCGGCTTCTTCTCGATCGACAAGACCGGCGAGCCCGGCCGACTGATCGAGTACGCCGACACGCAGAAGATCTTCAGCAACCCGTCGCAGAAGAAGACCGAGGACTACATCACCGGCCGCTTCGGCTGAGGTCCGCTTTTCGAGAGCGCCGGTTTCGCGTACGCGAATCGGCGCTCTTTGTTCTTCACAGCGTCAGCGTGGCCGTTCCGTCCGCGGCGACGTCGATCCTCGGCATCACCGGGTTGGCGGCGTCGCGGTGCGCGGAGGCGTCCACCACCCCGGGGATCGAGCCGCCCGCCGCGATCTGGTTGAGGGTGTGCCGGGTGGGCGGCAGCATCGGCAGGCCGGCCGCGTCCCGCGGGTCGATCCAGGCAGTCCGGTCGGCCTCGCCGGAGACGTCCCGGGCGTCCTGCGACTCCGGCAGCAGCGCCACGAAGAACCAGGTGTCGAACCGTTTCGGCTCGAACTCCGGGGTGATCCACCGGGCCCACGGCAGCAGCAGGTCGTCGCGCAGCCGCAGCCCCCGGCGCTCCAGCAGCTCGGCCATGGTCAGCTCGCGGCGCAGCACCGCGGCCCGGTCCGACTCCCAGGCCGGGTCCTCGGTGCCGGCCACCGTGCGGTCCGGCTCCGCGGCCGGGCCGGCCAGCACCACCCCGGCCTCCTCGAACAGCTCCCTGGCTGCCGCGCCGACCACGGCGCGGGCCTGCTCCTGCGGCACGCCGAGGCGCTCGGCCCAGTCGTCGCGCAGCGTCTCCGGCCGATCGGACGGGTCGACCGCGCCGCCCGGGAACGCGTAGACACCGCCGAACGCCATCGAGGTCCGCCGGCGCAACACGTACACCTGGAAGGCGTCGCCGGACGGCCTCAGCAGGACCACCGTGGCGGCCGGGCGGGCCGGCGCGGCCGGACCGGTGAAATCCCGGGCCCTCTGCATCATCGCGGGCGGAAGCGGCATCGGTTCGGTCACCGGTCGATCGTGCCACCTTCCGGGTCGTTCAGGCGGCTCCCCGGGCACCGGATGAGCGATACCGTATGGATCATGACCGGACAGACCGTTCGCTGGGGCATCCTCGGGCTCGGCGGGATCGCCGCCACCTTCGCCGCCGACCTCCCGCTGGTGCCGGGGGCCGAGCTGGCCGCCGTCGGCTCGCGCAACCAGGCGACCGCCGACGCCTTCGCGGAGCGCTTCGGGTTCGCCCGGGCACACGGCTCGTACACCGCGCTGGCCGCCGACGACGGGGTGGACGTGGTCTACGTCGCCACCCCGCACGCCTTCCACCTGGCCGCCGCGCTGGAGTGCGTCGAGGCCGGCAAGGCGGTGCTGGTGGAGAAACCGATCACCCTGGACCTGCCGTCCGCGGCCCGGCTGATCGAGGCGGCCCGGACCCGCGGGGTGTTCCTCATGGAGGCCATGTGGATGCGCTGCAACCCGGCCGTCCGCAAGGCCGCCGAGCTGGTCGAGGAGGGCACGATCGGCTGGGTGAGCGCGGTGCACGCGGACTTCGGCCTCCAGGGCCCGTTCGCCGCCGAGCACCGGCTGCGCGCCCCCGAGCTGGGCGGTGGCGCACTGCTCGACCTGGGCGTCTACCCGATCCACCTGGCCCACCTCTTCCTCGGGCTGCCGATCTCGGTGCAGGCCTGGGCACACCTGACCCCGGAGCGGGTGGACGAGCACACCGGGGTCCTGCTCGGCTATCAGTCCGGCGCGGTCGCCGCCCTGACGTGCAGCATCAACGGCGCCAGCCGCAACGCCGCGTCGATCACCGGCACCGACGGCCGCATCGACATCCCGCCCGGCTTCATGGTCCCGCGCTCGTTCACTCTCAGCCGCCCGGACAAGGCCCCGGAGACGTTCGAGTTCGAGTTCCCGGGCAGCGGCTACCAGTTCGAGGCGGCCGAGGTCCAGCGCTGCCTGGCGGCGGGTGAGCTGGAGAGCCCGCTGGTCTCGCAGACGACGACGCTGGAGGTCATGAACCTCCTCGACTCCATCCGCGAGCAGGTCGGCGTCTACTACCCGCCCGGCCCCGCCTGATGCCCGCTCCCCGGCCGTCCGCTTCATCTGAAGATCAAATTCTTCATCGACGCGCGTCCGCCGGGGTGCGGACCGCATGCTCCCGCGCGGGCCGAGGCCGGCGATCTGGCCGCTGACGCGTCCAGGGCGATCGCCGGCCTCTTCACTGTCCGCGGCTGGTTCCGGAGATCAAACCCCAGCTGGTCCCCAGCGCCCTATCCCCGTCCCGGATAGGGCCGTCAGGACCAGCCGGACACTGCTCGGCTGGTCTTCAGCGCCCTATCCCGGTCCCGGATAGGGCGATCAGGGCCAGCCGGGTACTGCTGGGCTGGCCTTCAGCGCCCTGTCCCGGTCTTGGGTAGGGCCGTCAGGGCCAGCCGGACACTGCTCGGCTGGTCCTCAGCGCCCTGTCCCGGTCTCGGGTAGGGCCGTCAGGGCCATCCGGAACTGCTGAGCTGGCCTTCAGCGCCCTATTCCGTTCCTGGATAGGGCCGTCAGGGCCAGCCGGGTGCTGCTGGGCTGGGCTTCAGCGCCCTGTCCGGGTCTTGGGTAGGGCGGTCAGGGCCAGCCGGGTGCTGCTGGGCTGGGCTTCAGCGCCCTATCCCGAGCACGGATAGGGCCGTCAGGGCCAGCCGGGTTTGTCATGGCCGTGCTCGGCTTACCGATGAGTGGCTGCCAAGTCGCGTTATGCCAACCCGAGTCGATGTGATCCCTTCCCGGCCCGTCCAGGGCGGTGGGGGTTCGGTGACCACCCGCGGATCGTGAAGGGTGGGCTGATCGGTTTGGACGCGTCAGCGGCCAGATCAGCCCGCCCGGCCCGCGCGGGAGCATGCGATCCGGACCCGAGCGGACCTGCGTAGATGAAGATTTTGAAGCTGATCTCGGGGCGGCGAAAAGCGATCAGGAGAACAGGGGGCGGCAGACGAAGTACATGAGGCAGGCCAGCAGGGCGGCGGCGGGGAACGTGGTGATCCAGGCGATGACGATGTTGCCGGCGACGTTCCAGCGGACGGCGCTGAGGCGTTTGGTGGCGCCCACGCCCATGATGGCCGAGGTGATGGTGTGTGTTGTGGAGATGGGCGCCTTGAGGACCCAGGCGTTGAAGTACAGGACCGCGCTGGCCACCGTCTCGGCGGCGAAGCCCTCGGACGGGCCCAGGTCGATGATTTTGCGGCCCAGGGTGCGGATGATCCGCCAGCCGCCGGTGTAGGTGCCGGCCGCCAGCATCGTGGCGGACGCCCAGTAGACCCACTGCGGGATGTGTGTGGTGTCGTCCTGGAAACCGCCGGTGTAGAGCGCCAGCACCACGATGCCCATGGTCTTGGCCGCGTCCTGGGTGCCGTGCCCGATCGCCATCGCGGCGGCGGAGACGGTCTGGGCGCCGCGGAAGCCGCGGTTGAGCCGGCCCGGGTGGCCGCGGCGGAACGTCCACATCAGCGCGATCATCGCGACGAAGCCGAGGACCAGCCCGACCACGGGGGAGAGCACCATCGGGATCAGGACCTTCTTCACGATGGTGGCCCACTGGACGGCGCCGATGCCGGCCACCAGGGTGGCGCCGACCAGGCCGCCGAACAGCGCGTGCGACGAGCTGGACGGCAGGCCGAAGTACCAGGTGATCAGGTTCCAGGCGATGGCGCCGAGCACGCCGGCGAAGACGACGCCCAGGCTGGGGACGCCGATCGGCAGGTGGACCAGCCCCTCGCCGACGGTCTGGGCGACCTTGGTGCCCAGGTGCGCGCCGACGAAGTTGCCGACGGCGGCCATGGCGAGGGCGACCCGCGGGGTGAGGGCGCGGGTGCTGACACTGGTCGCGATCGCGTTCGCCGCGTCGTGGAAGCCGTTGGTGTAGTCGAACACCATCGCGACGGCGATCACCGCCAGGACGGCGACGAGTTCCGGAGACACCTTCTTACGACTCCTTGACCGCTATGGTCTCGATCGTGTTCGCCACGTGCTCGAACGCGTCGCAGGCCGCCTCCAGCTCGTCGGCGACCTCCTTCATCTTCAGGACGGTCAGTGCGTCGTACTCCCCGGAGAAGAGGCGGACCAGCAGCATCCGGTAGGCGCGATCGCCGTCGTTCTCCAAGCGGTTGATCTCGATCCAGTACTCCTCGAGACCCTTCATCGAGCGCAGCCGGGGCATCGCGTCCGACGTGATTTTCGCCTGCTGGTCGAGCACCGTGATCAGCTCGTGCATCTCCCGGGGCAGCGACGGCAGCTCGGTCAGGCCGTAGAGGTAGAGCAGGTTGCCGACCGCCTCCAGGTGGTCCATCACGTCGTCCAGCTGGGAGCCGAGCGAGTAGATGTCGGCCCGGTCGAACGGCGTGATGAAGGTGGAGTTGATCTTTTTGTAGAGCTCGTGGGTGATCGCGTCGCTGTCGTGCTCGACGTCGCTCAGCCGTTCACTGACCGACTGGACGTCCACGCCGGGCAGAGCCAGCTCGTTGAGCAGCTCGGTGCCCTTCACCAGGTTCAACGAGGCCTTGGTGAAGAGGTCGTAGAAGACGCCCTCGACGGGACGGAATGAGAACTTCACGGCACGGACCTCGATCGACGGGTTTTTCTCGCTTGATCTCCGCAGGCATGCTATCGGTCCACGGGGGTTCACCCGTTCGACACGGTCCCAAACCGGCGCAGGTGCTTTGCGAGCCCGGCCACGTCGGTGTCGGCGATGACGTCCACCCCGGCGTGGATCAGCTCGGACCAGATCGCCGTCCGGGCCCGGCGGGACGCGTCCGGCAGGCCGCTGATCCGGACCAGGTGGCCCTCGTCGTGCGCGGCCTGGACCAGTGCGTGCAGCTGGTGGCGTTCCTCGGCGGTGATCGGCTCGCGGCCGTCCCAGCCGAACCGGTGGGTCCACGGCTCGCTGAGCACCGGCACCAGGTCCAGCGGGACCGGGCCGGCGCCCAGGACGTCGAAGGAGCCCTCGGCGAACGCGTACCGCACCGGCTGGGCGGCGAGCAGTTCGCGGGCGTCCACGATGCCGGCCACGGTGACCGAGACCACGCCCGGCGTCAGCTCCCCGCCGGCGCTGCGGCTCAGCAGCGGCGCGTGGTCGCGTAGCTGCTGGTCCAGCATCCGGTAGGCGCGCAGCAGCGACGCGGGGTCCCGGTTCGGCCCGGCGAACTCGATCACCAGCTGGAACGGCGCCCGCTGGTCGCTCCAGAGCCGCCCGGCGGTGGCCTGGGCACGGGTGAACAGCGGAGCCAGCACCAGCCGGCGCAGCGTGCGGCCGGGCCGCGGGTCGCCCGGGCCGAGGAACAGCTCACCGTGCGGACCGGGGGTGACCCGGACGGTCATCCCGCCCAGCCCGAGCCGCAGCACCACCGGCAGCGGGTCGGTGAGCCGGTCCGGGACCAGCGCGTGCCCGGCGGTCAGGCAGGGGCGGGGCCGGCGGGCCAGGGCGATCGACATGGCGCCGCCCGCGCCGGCGAGTCCGGCCAGGCTGCCCGCGAGAGTCGCCATGTCCTGCACGTGCGCTCACCACCCTATTTACGGGGAATATCCCGTTTCATACTGTGGCACAGGTGATACCTGACCTTGGGCAAGCCGCGCAGAATATGCCCATGCCGTCGACTGCCGTGTCCGAGTTCGAGGTCCACCGGTCCTATCTGACGGCGGTCGCGTTCCGCATTCTCGGCAACCGGGCCGAGGCCGAGGACGCGGTGCAGGAGGCCTGGCTGCGCTTCGCGCAGCAGCCCGACATCCGGGATCCGCGCGGCTGGCTGACCACGGTCACCTCACGGATCTGCCTGGACCAGCTCAATTCGGCTCGGGTACGCCGGACCGCGTACCCCGGTGAGTGGCTCCCGGTGTTCGCCGTCGACCCGGACGCCGACCCGGCCCTGCTCGCCGAGCGGGCCGACCAGGTCAGCATGGCGCTGCTGGTGGTCCTGGAGCGGCTCACCCCCGAGCAGCGCGTGGCGTTCGTGCTGCACGACGCGTTCGGGGTGCCGTTCGAGGAGGTGGCCGCGGTGCTGGACACCACGCCCGCGTCGGCCCGCCAGCACGCCTCGCGGGGCCGTCGGGCGGCGGCCGAGGGCGGCATCCGGCACACCGCCGGGACGGCCGAGCAGCGGCGGGTGCTGACCGCTTTCCTGGTCGCGGCAGAGAGCGGCGATTTTCGTACGCTGGCCGCGGTCCTGGCCCCGGACGTCGTCGCGATCAGCGACGGCGGCGGGGTGGTGCGCAGCGCGCTGCGGCCGATCCTCGGGCCGGAGAAGGTGGGCCGGTTCTTCCACGGCCTGTTCACCCACCGGCTGGTCGACATGACTCAGATCACGGTCGAGCCGGTGCTGGTCGAGGGCGGCGCGGCGGTGCTGCTGCGCGGGCAGCTGGACGGCGCCCCGTTCCGCTCGGTGCTCACGGTCGCCGTCGACGGCGGGCGGATCACCGGGATCTTCACCCAGCAGAACCCGGAGAAGGTGTTACTGGGTGACCTCTAGCAGGTGCTTGCGGTAATGCGTGGCGAACGGCTCGGTGCCGTCGCCCAGCCGGCCGAGCAGGAACTGAGCGGCCGCATTGGCGTGGCCGACCAGGTCCTCCGGGTAACCGAACAGCGTCCGGTGCTCGTCGAACTCGTCCTCGTCACGGAGCTCGACCAGGTTGGTCTCGCGCCGCCGGACCACGTCCAGGTCCAGGTCGACGATGTGCACCGTGTCACCCTCCCAGCGGGCCGGGGTGGTGATGTCGCAGTAGACCTCGCTGGTCCGCGGCGGCGGGTTGAACATCCCCGTCCACCAGGCGTGATGCGGGATGAGCAGGACGAACGGGATCTGCTCGACGGACGGGCGGCCGTGGTAGACCGACGCGGTGCCCTGCGTCACGCCGACCCAGACGCCCAGGTCGTCCTCGGCCAGCCGGCGGGCCGGATAGTCGCGATGCGCCGAACCGTCGTACTTCGTGTAGATGACCCGGACCATCTCGCTCGGCATGGGTGCACCCTAACGGTGCACCGGTTCTGTCGGTGGTCCCGGGTACGGTTCCTGGGTGCCCGCAGCTACCAAGAAGAAGGCGACCGCCGGACAGCTCCTCGCCGCCGCGGTCGGCGCCGTCCCCGGCGGCTCCTCCCGCCCAGGTCAGCAGGCCATGGTGGAGGCGATCGAGAAAGCGATCAAGGACCGGACACACCTGCTCGTCCAGGCCGGCACGGGCACCGGCAAGAGCCTGGGTTACCTGACTCCCGCGCTGCTCGTCGAGGGTCCCGTGGTCGTCTCCACGGCCACCCTCGCCCTGCAAAATCAACTGGTCGAGCACGACCTTCCCCGGCTGGCCACCGCGGTCGAGCCGGTCCTCGGGCGCAAGCCGACCTTCGCCGTCCTCAAGGGCCGGCACCACTACCTCTGCATGGCCAAGCTGGAGCACGCCGACTCCGAGGCGCCCACCGACACCCTCTTCGACGACGCGCCCGCGCCCAAGGCCGGGCAGTGGCTGGGCGAGGCGGGCAAGATCGGCAAGCAGGTCGTCCGGATCCGCAAATGGGCCGACAAGACCCAGACCGGTGACCGCGACGAGCTCGACCCCGGCGTCGACGAGAGCGCGTGGCGGGCGGTCTCCATGCCGGCCCGCGACTGCGTCGGCGCGGCCAAGTGTCCTTATGGGCAGGAGTGCTTCGCCGAGGCGTCCCGGGTGCGCGCCCGCGAGGCCGACATCGTGGTCACCAACCACAGCCTGCTCGCCGTCGACATGCTCGCCGAGCGGCACATCATCCCGCCGCACAAGCTGCTCGTCGTCGACGAGGCGCACGAGCTGGCCGAGCGGGTCTCGTCCGCCTCGCAGGCCGAGCTCACCCCGGACGCGATCGAGCGGGCCGGCCGCCGCGCGCGCACCCTGGTCCCGCCGGCCGCCGCCGAGTCGCTCGCCGAGGCGGCCGACGCGCTCACCGTGGCCCTCGCCGACGTGCCGGCCGGCCGGCTCACCGGCGGCCTGCCCGACCCGCTCCGGCAGGCGGTCACCGTGCTGGAGTCGGCCACCCGGGCCGCGCTCACCGGGATCGGCGACATCAAGTCCGACGATCCCGACCCGGTGCGCAAACAGCAGGCCAAAGCGGTTCTCGACGAGCTCTCCACCACCGCCCAGCGGCTGCTGGAGGAGGACGACTTCGACGTGGCCTGGGTGGAGAAATCCGACCTCGGCGCCGGGCGGCGGGCGCTCGTGGTCGCGCCGCTCTCGGTGGCCGGCACGCTCGCCCAGGCGTTGTACTCCGACCGCACGGTGGTGGCCGCCTCGGCGACGCTGACCCTGGGCGGCCGCTTCGACACCGTCGCCCGGTCGCTGGGGCTGCCGGTCGCCACCGCGGAGGCGTCCGAGGGGGACGGCTGGACCTCGCTGGACGTCGGTTCCCCGTTCGACTATCCGAAACAGGGGATTCTGTACGTCGCGGCGCACCTGCCCCGGCCGATGGCCTCCGGCCTGCCCGACGCCGCCGGCGAGGAGCTGGTGAAGCTCGTGCAGGCGCTGGGCGGGCGCACGCTCGGGCTGTTCTCCTCGCGCAAGGCGGCCACCCAGGCGGCCGAGCTGCTCCGGGCCAAGACCGACCTGCCGATCCTGCTCCAGGGCGAGGAGACGCTGCCGATTCTGGTCCGCAAGTTCCGGGAGGAGCAGGCCAGCTGCCTGTTCGGGGTGATGTCGCTCTGGCAGGGCGTGGACGTGCCCGGCGACTCGTGCCAGCTCGTGGTGATCGACCGGCTGCCATTCCCGCGCCCGGACGAGCCACTCGCGGCGGCCCGCTCGGCGGCGGTGGACGCGGCCGGCGGCTCCGGGTTCGCCTCGGTGAGCGTCCCGATCGCGGCGGTGCGGCTGGCCCAGGGCGTGGGCCGGCTGATCCGGTCGACCGGGGACAAGGGCGTGGTCGCGGTCCTGGACTCGCGCCTGGAGACGGCCCGGAGCTACGGCACGTTCCTGCGCAAGTCCCTGCCCCCGTTCTGGTACACGACGCGCTCCGAGGTGGCGATGGGCGCGCTCACCCGCCTCGCCCAAAGCTGAGGAGACACCGTGAAGCAGATTTCGTGCACGTTCGTGGTCGGGGCCGGTGGGGCGCTGCTCTTGCAGCTGCGGGACGACAAGGCGCCGTATTACCCCGAGGTGTGGGGGCTGCCCGGTGGAGCGATCGAGGACGGGGAGACGCCCGGGGAGGCGGCGGCTCGGGAGCTGTGGGAGGAGGCCCGGATCCGGGCGGAGGGGGAGTTGACCCTCTTCGCGCGGCAGGAGTTGCCGGCGGAGGGGCGGGTCAAGCATTACTTCTTCGGGCGGACGGTGGCTACGCAGGCCGACGTGGTGCTCGGGGAAGGGGCGGCGATGGTGTTCGTGCCGGGGGACGAGGTGCTGGGGCGGCCGTTCACGCCGGGGACCGCGGAGATGATCGCCCGGTTCCTGGGGTCGGCGGAGTATCGGGCCGCGGCGGGGGACGCTGCCTGACGACGGGCGGGGTGAGCGCTGGGCGTTGCTGCGTGTCAGGCGGCTGGTTCGGCGCGGTGGGCCTACGTGTCAGGCGGCTGGTTCCGGACGGTGGGTCTGGGTTCCGGGCCGCTGGTTCGGGGCGGCGGGGGCGCTGAGTTTCGGGTGGCTGGTTCGGGGCGGTGGGCCTGGGTTCCGGCCGCTGGTTCGGTAGCGGCGGTGGGCGCTGGGTTTCGGGGTGGTGTTCGGGGCGTGTCACCATGGCTGCCGTGACGGCACCGGGCGAGACGATCGGGCCGCCGAGGGCTTCGGGGAAGCGCCGGCGGCGGTGGCCGGCCGCGATGGTGGCCGGGTGGATCGTGGTGCTGGCCGGGATTTCCTGGTGGTCGGTGCGGCATGATCCGGCGACCGTGCCCGAGCAGCAGGAGCTGGCGCAGGCGATGCCGGCGCTGCGTGAGGCGACCGGGACGCTGCTGGCCGCGGCGCAGGGCGGGCCGTGGGTGGTCCGGCTCGGGACGCCGCGGACCTCGACGTGTGAGCTGACGCCGGTGCGGGACGGGACGGCTGCCGGGCAGGACGTGGTCGTCTATGTGCCCGAGGGGCAGGCGCGGACCGCGCTGAACGAGGTGGCGGCGGCGCTGCCGGGTGGGTATCGGGCGGCGGTCGTGCCGACCCGCGCGGGGACCCGGTTGTCGCTCTTCGCGGATGCCGGGCACTTCATCGCGATCGAGGCGCAGGCGCAGGCGGCCGATCAGGTGCTGACGCTGTCGGTGGACACCGGGTGCCGTCCGGGGACGGCGGACGAGGCGGCGGCGGTGCCCGGGGCGGGGACATCGGCAGCGGTGCCCGGGGCGGGGACGGCGGCGGCGGTGCCGGGCACGTTGGCGGAGACGGTGGCGGCGCTGGGCGGGACGCCCGGGGGCGGTGTCGCGGTGCAGACGATCGCGTGTCCCGGGGGAGGGACGGCGGGCACCTACCGGTCGGTGGCGGGTGCGAGCGGGAGCGGGCCGCGCGGGGTGCCCAGTGGGGTGACGCTGGTCTGGTCCGGTGCGGGCGGGTGGGCGTACCGAAATGGGTCTGAATCGGTGGTTGTCGATGCCAGCGGGGGGAAGTTGCAGGTCAGCGTGACCACTGCCTGCGGTCAGTAGACGAGGGCCTGCGCGCCCTCGGTCATGATCTCCTCGACGAAGACGGCGGCGCCGGCGATCCGGATGCCCGGGATCACGTCGCCCGGGCCGATGTCGCGGCGGGCGGCGCACTGCGTGCAGGCGGTGATCCGGCCGGCTTCGAGCAGCACCTCGATCAGGTCGGGCAGCGGCGCCGCGTGCGGGAGCTGGAACTCGGCGGCCCGGCCGGGCAGGGCGAACCAGGTGGACTCGCCGGTCAGCCAGAACGACACGTCGACCCCGGCGGTCGCGGCCGTGGTCGCCACGTTGAACGCCTGGTTGCAGCGCTCCGGGGCGTCGGCGCCGGCGGTGGCCTTGACGACCAGCAAACGTGCCATAGCGGCCAGCATAAGATGGGCCGGACATGGTTACGGAGATCGGGTTCGTGAGCCTGCTGGTCGCCGCGATGGGCGCACTGGCGGGCGGTTTCGGTTATCTGGCGATGCGTATTTCGAGGGGGCGTTGGTGAGCGGCGAGCAGGAAAACCCACTGGGCCCGCCGCCGTGGCTGAACGCCCCGCCGGTCGACGCCTACCCCTATGAGGACACCCACGACCTGCGGGTCGGCCCCGACCTGCATCCGGCGCTGCTCGGGCTGCTGCCGTTCGTCGGTCTGTGGCGGGGTCGTGGCCAGGGTGGATTCCCGGCGGAGGAGGACTACAACTTCGCCCAGGAGATCCGGATCAGCCACGACGGGCGGGACTTCCTCCGCTTCGAGTCGCGGGCCTGGCTGCTCGACGACGAGTCGCAGCCGCTGGGGCAGGCGCTCACCGAGTCGGGCTTCTGGCGGCCGGTGCTGGTCGACGGGCGCCCCGGCGACGAGATGGAAGCCACGATGATCCGTCCGGACGGCGTCGCCGAGCTCTATCTGGGCAAGGCGGCGACGACCCGGCTGGAGATGGGGACGGACGCGGTGGCCTACACGCCGTCCGGCCTGCACGTGACGGGTGGGCACCGGCTGTTCGGGATCGTGGAGGCGGCGCTGCTCTACGCGCACGAGATCTCCATCGACAACAGCCCGCTGACCCCGCACATGTCGGCCCGGCTGCTGCGGGTCGGCGGCTGAGGTTCGCCTTCGGAAACCCACAGTTCCGGGTTGTCCACAGGGCGCGGGCGCGATCTTGGCCTGCTCGGCCATGCTGACTGTTGGGCTCGGCCCCCTGGGCGGGCGAGGACCGGCGAGTAGGGCGGCTGCGGGGCGGCTGCGCGGCTTCAGAAGCCGAGCAGCGTCAGCAGCCGGTCCGTCCAGGACGACCGGGGGCGGGTCACGCCGTCGAGCGTGACCACCTCGGCGAGTCCGCGCACCGACGACGCCAGCCAGATCGCGTCGGCCGTGGCCAGCTCGTCCAGGGTGAGCATGCGCCGGACCGGGCGCAGGCCCACCGACGGCGCGAGCGAGAGCAGGTGCGCCGCGGTGATGCCGGGCAGGATGCCGGCCCGCTCCCAGGGGACCGTGCCGAGCTCGTCGCCGGAGAGCCAGACGATCGACGCGGTCGGAGCCTCCAGGACCGACCCGTCGATCGCGGTCCAGATCACGTCGTCCGCCTGGTTCCGTGCCGCCCAGCGGCGGGCCGCGAAGTTGCCGGCGTACGACAGCGACTTGGCCGCGGACAGCGACCACGGCGGTTGCCGGCCCACCGCGACCCCGAGATCGGCGCTGAGCACCCGGACGCCGTCCCGGCGCTCGCGCAGCACCTGGTCCGGGATCGGGGCGACGCTCACGTGGAAGACCGTGCGGGTGTAGATGATCCGCATCACACCGGTCTGCCCGGCCGGTGGGGTGACCGGCGGCGGTGGCGGCAGGCCGAGCAGCTCGGCCGAGCGGGCCAGCCGGTCGAGGTGCTGGTCGAACAGCCAGGGCCCGGACGGCCGCAGGTGCAGCGTCTCGAACACCCCGTCGCCCATCAGGTCGGTCGGCGACACCAGGATCTGCTCGTTCATCAACGTGAAACTAGCGAACTATGCTCGTGGGGTGTCCGCCACTTCGCTTGCCGCCATGCTCCGGGAGCGCGGCCTGCGGCTCACCCCGCAGCGCCAGCTGATCCTGGAAGCGGTGCACGAGCTCGGCCACGCGACCCCCGAGACGGTGCACAACGCGGTCCGCGAGCGGGTCGCCGGTGTCAACATCACCACCGTGTACCGGACGCTGGAGCTGCTGGAAGAGCTCGGCCTGGTCAATCACACGCATCTCTCGCACGGCTCGCCGACCTACCATCCGGCCGGCGAGGATCAGCATGTCCACCTGGTCTGCCGGTCCTGCGGGTCGATCGAGGAGATGGATCCGGCGGTGCTGCTGCCGGTCTGCGACCGGTTGCGGGACGAGCGCAGCTTCCGGGTCGATGTCGGGCACGTCTCCCTGTTCGGGGTCTGCGGCAAGTGCAAGGAGTCCGAGTGACGGTGATCATGGTCGAGGACCTCGACCCGAGTTCGGCCGACGCGGGCGTGCCCGCGCACTTCGGCGACCCGATGAAGGAGCAGCGGCTCCTGGAGACCGCGGTCGGTGTGGTCGACCGGTCGAACCGGGATGTGCTCGCCGTTCCCGGCGACGAGCGGGCGAGCTGGCTGCACACGCTGACCACCCAGCACCTCGCCGGCCTCGCGGCGAATCAGGGCAGCGAGCTGCTCGTCCTCTCCCCGCACGGGCACGTGGAGCACCACGCGCTGGTCACCGAGGACGGCACGACGGCGTGGCTGGACACCGAGCCGGGCGCGGGCGCCGGGTTGTTGAAATACCTGGAGATGATGCGGTTCTTCACCCGGGTGGAGCCGCGCGACGCGACCTCCGAGATCGCGGTGTTGTCGCTGGTCGGGCCGGCCGCGGCCGACATGTTCCCGGAGCTCGCCGCGCCCCGGATCGGCGCGGTGCCGGGTCCGAAGTTCGCCGCCGGGTCCGTCCCGCCCGGAGCCACCGCGGTGTATGACGTCCGCCCGTTCGAGGGTGGCCTGGCGCGCCGCGTCCCGCTCGGTGTGGACCTGCTGGTGCCCCGGCACGCGAAGACCTCGGTGATCGAGAAGCTCGGGGTGCCGCGGGTGGGGCTCTGGGCCTACGAGGCGATCCGGGTGGCCGCCCGGGTGCCACGGCTGGGCCACGAGACCGATCACAAGACGATCCCCGCCGAGGCCGGGTTCATGGCCGCCGCGGTGCACCTGGACAAGGGGTGTTACCGGGGGCAGGAGACGGTGGCCCGGGTGCATCACCTGGGACGGCCGCCGCGCCGGCTGGTGCTGCTGCACCTGGACGGGATCGCCACCGACCATCCGCCGGCGCAGGGGACACCGGTCGAGCTGGACGGGCGGGCGGTCGGGTTCGTCGGGACCGCGGTGCGGCACCACGAGTTGGGGATGGTCGCCTCGGCGGTGCTCAAGCGGAACGTGGCGGACGACGCGCGGCTGACGGTGGGGGAGTCGGCGGCGGCGATCGAGGCCTGAACCTGGGCTTT
Organism: Actinoplanes ianthinogenes; assembly: GCF_018324205.1. Taxonomy (NCBI): domain Bacteria; kingdom Bacillati; phylum Actinomycetota; class Actinomycetes; order Micromonosporales; family Micromonosporaceae; genus Actinoplanes; species Actinoplanes ianthinogenes. The sequence goes on along the minus strand of NZ_AP023356.1, from coordinate 4,182,668 downwards.
TTTCGGTGCCGGGAGTCGCGGCCGTGGGCGTGGCAGGATGGCCGCATGACCGGGACCTTGATCACCGTCGCCCCGACCGGCGCGGAGAGCAGCAAGGCGGACGTTCCGGCTCTGCCAGTGACCCTGGACGAGCTGGTCGCGACCGCGAAAGAGTGTGAGGCGCTGGGCGCCTCGATCATCCATGTGCACATCCGGGACGCGGATGCCCGGCCGACCCTCGATCAGGGCCGGCTGCGGGCGACCGTGGCCGCGCTGCGCGAGTCGACCGGGCTGATCGTGCAGCTCTCCTCGGGCGGCGCGGTGACCGACCCGGAGGCCGATCGGCTGGCCGTGCTGGACGCCGCGCCGGAGATGGCCTCCTGCACGATGGGCACCGTCAACTTCGGTGACGACGTGTTCCTGAACCGCTGGGAGTTCATCGTCGACCTGCACACCCGCATGCAGGAGCGCGGCATCGTGCCGGAGTACGAGATCTTCGACCTGGGCCAGCTCACCACCCTGCAACGGCTGCTCGGCAAGTACGGGCTGCCAGCCGGCGGCCACGTGCACGTCGACCTGGTGATGGGCGTGCCGGGCGGGATGCCCGGGACCGCGGCCGCGCTGGTCGCGTGCGAGCAGGCGATCCGGGACCTGCCGGCGGGCACCACGTTCTCGGCGACCGGGATCGGGCGCAGCACCATCCCGGTGATGCTGGCGTCGCTGTCGGCCGGCGGGCACCTGCGGGTCGGCATGGAGGACACCATCACGTACGCCAAGGGCCGGCCCGTCGATTCGAACATGCAGCTGGTGGCACGCGCCGTCGGCTTCGCCCAGCTCGCCCAGCGGCCGCCGCTGACCCCGGCCCAGGCCCGTGAGCTGCTCGGGGTGCCGGCCCGATGAGCGAGCTTGCGAGCGAGTCATTCCGGCGCCGGAGCGCAGCGGAGGCGACGGCATGACCGTTGTCGCGGAGGTGGTCCGCTCCGGCTTCGTCGAGAGCGTGCACCACGGCATCGTCGCGTTCACCGACCGCCCCGGCGTCGGTGACGTGGACAGCCCGTTCTTCCCCCGCTCCTCGAACAAGCCGCTCCAGACGGTCGGCATGCTGCGCAGCGGCCTGGTCCCGCGCGAGGCGGCCGACCTCGCCCTGATCAGCGCCAGCCACGACGGCGAGCCGTTTCACGGGGAACGGGTCGCCGCCGTGCTGGCCGCGGCGGGGCTCGGCCCGGAGGCGCTGCGCTGCCCGGCCGACCTGCCGCTCGGCGACGCGGCCCGGGAGGCGCACCTGCGGGCCGGCGGCCGTGCGGAGCCGATCCTGATGAACTGCTCCGGCAAGCACGCCGGGATGCTGGCCACCTGTGTGGCGAACGGGTGGGACCTGGAGTCGTACCTGGACCCGAAGCACCCGTTGCAGGTGGCGCTCGCCGACGCGGTCAGCGAGCTCGCCGGTGAGCCGATCGCCGCGGCCGGGGTGGACGGCTGCGGCGCGCCGGTGCTGGCGGTCTCGCCGGCCGGGCTGGCCCGCGCGTTCCTGCGACTCGTCGACGCCGAGCCGGGCACGCCGGAGCGGCGGGTGGCGGACGCCATGCGGGAGCGCCCGGAGCTGGTCGCCGGCACCGAGTCGGCGGACACCATCCTGATGCGGGCGGTGCCCGGGCTGCTGGTGAAGCGCGGCGCGGACGGCGTGGTGGCGGCGGCCGTGCCGGGGGTCGCGGGGATCGCGGTGAAGATCTCCGACGGCGCGGCGCGAGCGCGGGTTCCGGTGCTGCTGGAGGCGTTGCGCCGGCTGGGCGTGACACCCCCGGCGCTCGAGGAGACGGTGCTGGGCGGGGGACTTCCCGTGGGTGAGGTCCGGTCCGTCTGGTGATCTACCCCTACGGGTGACGCGCTTCACGCTAGCTCTTGCAAGCGTTTTGCTTGCAGGAGCTAGCACCGCGCGCTAACTTCGAGTCATGGCCAACAAGGACCTGCCCCAGGACATCGGGACCTTCATCCGCGACCTGAGGCAGACCGCCAAGATCTCGCTGCGGCAGCTCGCCGACAAGGCCGGGGTGAGCAACCCCTACCTCAGCCAGATCGAGCGTGGCCTCCGCAAGCCGAGTGCCGAGGTGCTCCAGCAGATCGCCAGCGCCTTGCGTGTGTCGACGCCCGCGATGTATTTGCGGGCCGGACTGCTCGATGGTGAGGGCCAGCAGGGCGTGCTGGCGGCCATCGCGGTCGACCCGGAGCTCACGATCGCGCAGAAGCAGTCCCTGTCGCAGATCTACGAGACGTTCCGCAATGAGAACGCTCGGAACGCGCCCGCCCCGTCGGACACCCCGATCGCCGAGGAGACGAAATGACCGAGCAGACCAAGACCAAGATTCCCGCCCCGCTCTACGCCGCCGCCGGCGCCGGTGACTTGGCGTACCAGCAGCTGCGCAAGCTGCCGGCCGTCCTCACCGAGCTGAGCGACCGCGCGGTCGCCTCGCTGCGCACCGCCAACGTGCAGGCCGGCGAGCTGCAGAAGAAGGCGGCCGAGCAGGCCAGCACCCTCCAGCAGAAGGCTGCCACCGCGGACTTCGCCGCGATCCGCAGCAACGCGCAGACCGCCGCGACGGCGTTCGCCCAGATCGCTCAGGAGCGGGCCGTGTCGGCCTACGTCGCCCTGGTCGCCCGCGGTGAGAAGGTCGTCGGCACCGGCATCGTCGAGTCCGCCGAGGTGGTGAACGCGGACATCGAGGCCACCGAGGCGCCGAAGGCCGTCGAGGCCACGGTCGAGGAGGCCAAGGCCGTCGAGGCCGCCGCGACGCCGAAGCCGCGCAAGCGGGCCAAGGCCACCCCGCCGCCCGCGAAGCCGGCTGAGTGACAAAAGCGTCTGACATGATCCGCGGGCCCCGGCATCTGCCGGGGCCCGCGGCATAGACTTCCCGGCATGGCTCTCTCCGCGCCGATCTTCGCCTTCACCGTCCAGGTCTACATCCAGTTCGCGATCCTGCTGGTCGCCCTGATCCTGGAGACGGTCGCGTTCGTGCACTGCCTGACCCAGCGTGGCGCGGGCTTCCAGGCGCTCGGCACCCTGCCCAAGGGCGCCTGGGCCGCGATCATCGGGATCTGCCTGCTACTCACCTACTGGGGCAAGTCCGCCCTCGGCATCTTCGGGTTGATCGGCATCGCGGCCGCGCTGATCTACCTGCTCGACGTCCGGCCCGGGCTCAAGGACATCGCGGACGGCAAGGGCTTTTGGTGAGGGGGCGCTTCGGGCCGCCTCCGCCGGACGGCGGGCCGCGCCTGCAGCGCGTCGATCGGACCGGGCCGCGGTCCGGTCGCCCGACGCTGCCGGGCCCGGCGACCGAGTTGGTCACTCTCCCTTCCGGCGTACGCGTGGAGCAGCTGATCACCGGCGCCGGTGATCCGATGACCGTCTTCGCGCACGGTCTCGCCGGCGACATCACCGGCACCCGTCCGCTGGGCAGCGCGGTGGCCGGCCGCCGGGTCTTCTTCCAGTTCCGTGGCCACGGGCGCTCCGACGCGCCGGCCGGGCCGTGGGACTTCGGCGATCTGGCGAGCGACCTGCGCGGCGTGGCCGACCTGGCCGGCGCCACCCGGGCGCTCGGGGTCAGCATGGGCGCCGCCGCGCTGTGCCGGCTGCTCACCGACACCCCGGACCGTTTCGAGCGGGTGGTGCTCTACCTGCCCGCCCCGCTGGACGGCCACCGGTCGGAGGCCGCGACCCGGCGCCTGGACCGGCTGCTCGCCTCGGTCGAGTCCGGCGAGGCCGCGATGATCGCCGACGCGGTCGAGGCCGAGCTGCCCGCCGCGGTGCGCAACACTCCGGCCGGGTGGAGCTATCTGCGCCAGCGGGTGGACCAGTTGCAGCGCGACGGCCTGGCCGCCGAGCTGGGGTCGCTCTGGTCGGCGCCGGCGGTTCCGGACGAGTCGCTGCTCAAGGGGTTCCGCGGGCGGGCGCTGGTGCTCGGCTGCCTGGGCGACGAGATCCACCCGGCGTCCTGGGCGGAGCGGCTCGCCGACCTGCTCGGCGCGGAGCTGGAGATCTACGATCGCCCCGCCGTCCTCTGGACCCATCGGAACGATCTCCGCGATCGGATCTCCACGTTTCTGAACGACTGACGGGCGCGTGCTCCGGGCGTACGCAAGATGTGCCTTTATGTCCGAAAGCCGTAACTTTTTGCGCCGCGAAGCGGTGTTCCCGGCGTGTTCCTGTCTCCTAAATCCGTCTTTATCGGGGTAATAGCGATCGGTCTCCCCTTCGCCGTCGTGGTGGGCTGGGCCCTGGGCACCCCCAAGGCGCGACCCGTCGCGACCGCGGAGACCGGCGGCACCGGCGGCAGCGACGCCCTCGGCGTAGCCCCGCCCCGCGCCAAGCAGACCGACGGCCACCCGGCCCGCCCCGCCGATACCGCCCCGACGTCCCCGGTCGTCGTGGTCGCCAGCACCGTGGTCACCAAGACCGTCACGGTGCCCGCGTCGGCGCCCCCGGTCACCGCCGCGACCTCGTCGCCGCCGCCGGACCTGAGCATGCCCCCGGTGCCCACCCCGACCCAGATCACCGGCCCGCCGGAACCGACCCCCACGCCGTCCGAGAGCGCCCCGCCGAGCACCGGCGTCACTCCCACCACGAGCGCGCCCTACGCCCCCTGATCGACAGGCACGACTAAGCTGCCGGGTCGTGAAGGAAGATCCGAGTCGGCCACTGGCCGCGGTTCGTCAGTTCGCCACCGGGGTGGGCCTGCTCGGCCGTGGCCTCGGTCTGGTCCTGGGCAGCCCCCGGCTGCTCGGCCTGGGCCTGCTTCCGGCGCTGCTCTCCGGCGTGATCTACACCGTCGGGCTGGTCGTCCTGATCCGCTTCCTGCCCAGCCTCTCCGAGCAGGTCACCTGGTTCGCCGGCGACTGGTCCGGCTTCTGGCGCGACTTCGTCGAGGTGCTGGCCGGCGCCGGTCTGCTCGGCCTGGCCCTGCTGCTCGGCATCCTCACCTTCACCGCGGTCACCCTGCTGATCGGCGACCCGTTCTACGAGAAGATCTCCGAGCTGGTCGAGGCCCGCTACGGCGGCGTCCCGGAGGCTGTCGAGGTCGGTTTCTGGAGCTCGCTGCGCCGCAGCCTGGCCGACTCGCTGCGCCTGATCGGCCTGAGCATCCTGGTCGGCGTCCCGCTCTTCCTGCTCGGCTTCCTCCCGGTCGTCGGCCAGACCGTCGTCCCGGTCCTGGCCGGCGCGGTCGGCGGCTGGCTGCTCGCCCTGGAGCTCACCGGGGTCCCGTTCCAGCGCCGCGGCCAGCGGCTGCGTCACCGCCGGGCGGTGCTGGCCGCCAATGTGCCGCTCACGCTGGGGTTCGGCGCGGCGGTCTTCGGTGCCTTCCTGATCCCCCTCGGGGCGATCTTCCTGATGCCGGCGGCGATCGCCGGGGCGACGCTGCTGGCCCGCCGAGCCCTCGGCAAACCGATCGACATCACGACGACGTCCCCGTTGTAGGGGCGGCGGTTTCTTAAGATCAACTTCACGGGCCTTCTTTACGCGGGTCCGCTGGGGTGCGGATCGCATGCTCCCGCGCGGGCCGGGGCCGGCGATCTGGCCGCTGGCGCGTCCAGGGCGATCGCCGGCCCCTTCACTGTCCGCGGCTGGTTCCGGAGATCAAACCCCAGCTGGTCCTCAGCGCCCTATCCCGTTCTTGGATAGGGCTACCAGGGCCAGCCGGACTCTCTCGGCTGGTCCTCAGCGCCCCATTCCGTTCTTGGATAGGGCTACCGGGGCCAGCCGGACTCTCTCGGCTGGTCCTCAGCGCCCTATCCCCTTCTTGAATAGGGCCGCCGGGGCCAGCCGGACTCTCTCGGCTGGTCCTCAGCGCCCTATCCCGGTCCTGGATAGGGCCATCAGGGCCAGCCGGACACTTTTCGGCTGGGCCTCAGCGCCCTGGGCGGACGCGGGATCGGGTCAAGCCGCTTGACGCCCCTGGCACATGGGATGTCTTCACTGTGCGCGGGTGGTTCCGGAGATCAAACCCCGGCTGGTCCTCAGCGCCCTATCCCGGTCTTGGATAGGGCTACCGGGGCCAGCCGGACTCTCCCGGCTGGTCCTCAGTGCCCTATCCCGGTCTTGGATAGGGCCGTCAGGGCCAGCCGGATACTTTTCGGCTGGCCTCAGCGCCCTGGGCAGACGCGGGATCGGGTCAAGCCGCTTGACGCCCCTGGCACATGGGATGTCTTCACTGTGCGCGGGTGGTTCCGGAGATCAGAACCGGTGTGTGTCCCCCGCGTCGGCCTCGTTGTGCGGCTGGGTCGTGGCTTGTTTCGGTCGGCTTGTGGCGTCGTGCAGTGCCGGCTGGGTGGGGTGGTTGGGCCGTGGGGTGTTTCGGTCGGGTTGTGGCGCGACGCAGGCTCGGCTTTGATGCGGCGCTGACGGCGTGGGTGCTCGGGAAGAAGTCGGGTGCGGGGCGGTGGGCAGGCTGGCAGATTGGCGGGCGACTGGAGTGGGAGGCTTCCGTGCGGGTTGAGCTTGTGGAAGGCGACATCACCGGACAGCGGGTGGACGCGATCGTGAACGCGGCCAACTCGTCGCTGCTGGGTGGCGGTGGGGTGGACGGGGCGATTCACCGCAAGGGTGGGCCGGAGATCCTGGCCGAGACCCGGGCGCTGCGGGCCGCGAAGTACGGGCGCGGGCTTCCGGTGGGGCAGGCGGTGTCGACGACCGCGGGGCGGTTGCCGGCTCGCTGGGTGGTCCACACTGTCGGGCCGGTGTTCAGTGCCACCGAGGACCGCTCGGGTCTGCTGCGGTCCTGCTACGACAATGCGCTGCGGGTGGCGGACGGGCTCGGCGCGGAGACGGTGGCGTTTCCGCTGATCTCCGCGGGGATCTATCGCTGGCCGGTCGACGACGCGGTCCGGCAGGCGCTGAGCGTGCTGCGTTCGTTCGAGGCGGTGCGCCTGCACACGGCATACCTGGTGCTCTTCGGGTCGGAGACGGCCGCTGTCGCTCGCGCCGTCGCCGACGCGCTGCCCTGAGCCACGCTCGCGCGGACTCGGGGAGGAGGACGGGTGCGTTCGCACGCGCGGGTCGGGTAGGCCGGCGGGCAGAGTGGGCGTGCTGGTGTGCGGGCTCAGGTGGCCGGTGGGCGAGGTAGTCGCGCTCGCACGGGTGGTTCAGGTGGGGCGGTCGTGCTCTTGGCGGGCTGGGATGGGGCGTTTCGCGCAGCACGGGCCGGTGGGCGCGGTGGTCGGGCTCGGCGGCCTGGCGGGCGCGGTGGTCGTGCTCGTGGCGGGTTCGGGTGGGCCGGTGGGCGCGGTGGTCGCACTTGAGGCGGGCTCTAGTGAGCCGGCGGGCGCGGTGGTCGCACTCGTGGCGGGCTGGGGGTGGGCTGGCGGGCGCGGTGGTCGTGCTCGAGGCGGGCTCGGGCGAGCTGGTGGGCGAGGTGGTTGCGCTCGTGCGCGGTTCGGGCCGGGCGCAGGGCGGTTGCGCTTGTTCGCGGGCTTGGGCGGGACGGTGCTGTGGGCGTACCGAAAGAAGGGCCGAAGCGGACCGCGAGGGGTTAGGCGGAGTCGCGGACGATCAGTTCGGTGGGGAGGACGACCGACTCCGGGATCTCGTCGCCGTTGATCAGCAGGAGCATCTGGCGGGCCAGGGTCCGGCCCATCTCGCCGATCGGCTGGCGGACCGTGGTGAGCGGCGGGTCGCTGTAGCGGCTGATCTCGAAGTCGTCGAAGCCGATCACCGCGACGTCCGCGGGGACCTGGCGGCCGGCTTCGCGCAGGGCCATCAGGGCGCCGTGGGCCATCAGGTCGGAGGCGACGAAGACGGCGTCCAGATCGGGATCCCGGTCGAGCAGGGCGCGCATCGCGGCGATGCCGGACTCGCGGGTGAAGTCGCCGGTGACGACCAGTTCGGGGAGGCCGGCGGCGCGCAGCGTGCCGGTGTAGCCGGCCAGGCGTTCGATGCCGGCGACCATGTCCTGCGGGCCGGCGATGGTGGCGATCCGGCGGCGGCCGGTGGTGATCAGGTGGCGGACCGCGGCGGCGACCCCGCCGGCGTGGTCGACGTCCACGTAGGGGACCGGGGGCTCGGCGGTCATCGGGCGGCCGCTGCAGATCACCGGGATGCCACGGCGGGCCAGCGCGCCGGGCAGCGGGTCGGCGCCGTGGATCGAGGCGAACACGACGCCGTCCACGTGGCCGGCGACCGCGTAGCGCTCGACCCGGTGGTGGCCGGCCTCGGAGCCGGTCATCATCAGCACCAGCTGTTTGTCGGCCGCCTCCAGCTCCATGCCGACGCCGCGGATGATCGCCGGGAAGAACAGGTCGTCGGAGAAGACCCGGTTCGCCGTCTCGGGCAGGATCAGCGCGACCGAGTCGGTCCGCTGGGTGACCAGGCTGCGCGCCGCTTGGTTCGGCACGTAACCCAGCTCGTCGACGGCACGGTTGACCGCCTCCCGGATGGTGGCGGCCACCGTGGTGGACCCGTTGACGACGCGGGAGACGGTTGCCCGGGACACCCCGGCGCGCCGGGCCACCGCCTCCAGCGTGGGCCGCTCCCGCGTCGTCACAAAGCGCTCCTTAAAGCGTCACTCCAGGCCGTTGCGCCGGATCACCTCGCGGTACCACTTCGCGCTGTCCTTGAGCACACGCTGCTGCGTCGTGTAGTCGACGTGCACGATACCGAAACGTTTCGCGTATCCCTCGGCCCATTCGAAGTTGTCCATCAGGGACCAGAGGAAGTATCCCCGCAGATCCACTCCGGCGGCCAGAGCGTCGTGGCAGGCGCGCAGGTGGCCGTCCACGTAGTCGATCCGGCGGACGTCGGCGACCTCGCCGGTCGGGCCCGGGCCGTCCGGGAACGCCGCGCCGTTCTCGGTGATCATCAGCGCGGTGCCCGGGTAGTCCCGGTGGATCCGGGTGAGCAGGCGGGTGAGCGCGGCCGGCTCGATCGGCCAGTTCATGTCGGTGACCGGGCCGACCGGCGGGCGGAAGGCGATGCCCTCGCTGCCCGGGTACGACTTGTCGCCGGGCGCACCGGGTTTCGCCGAGACGTACGCCGGGTTGTAGAAGTTGATGCCCAGCACGTCGAGCGGCTGGTTGATGATCGCCAGGTCGCCGTCCTTGAGGTAGGACAGGTCGGTCAGCCGGGCGATGTGCTCCAGGACGTCGGCCGGGTACTCGCCGCGCAGCAGCGGGTCGAAGAAGATCCGGTTGGCCAGCCCGTCGATCAGGCGCGCCGCGTCCCGGTCGGCCGGGTTCTCCGGGTCCACCGGGTAGACCTCGCACGGGTTCAGCGTGATGCTGACCCGCTGCGCGCCGGCCGCCCGCAGCGCCTGCGCCGCCAGGCCGTGGCCGAGGTTCAGGTGGTGCACGGCGGCCAGCGCCTTGGCTGGGTCCTGCACGCCGGGGGCGTGGATGCCGGAGCCGTAACCGAGGTACGCCGAGCACCAGGGCTCGTTCAGCGTGGTCCAGGTGCCCACCCGGTCGCCGAGCTTGCGGTAGACGATCTCGGCGTACTCGCCGAACGCCTCGGCGGTCTCCCGGTTGGCCCAGCCGCCGCGGTCCTCCAGCGTCTGTGGAAGGTCCCAGTGGTACAGCGTGACGACCGGGTCGATGCCCTTGCCGAGCAGTTCGTCGGTCAGCCGGTCGTAGAAGTCGAGGCCCTTGAGGTTGACCGGGCCGGTGCCGTCCGGGCGGACGCGCGGCCAGGCGACCGAGAATCGGTACGACGCCAGGCCGAGGTCGGCCATCAGGGCCACGTCGTCGACGTACCGGTGGTAGTGGTCGCAGGCGACGTCGCCGGTGTGGCCGGCGTACACCTTTCCTGGCGTACGGCTGAAGGTGTCCCAGATGGACGGGCCGCGACCGTCCTCCCGCGCCGCACCCTCGATCTGGTACGAGGCCGTGGCCGCGCCCCAGACGAAGCCGTCGGGGAAGGTGATCCCCGCACGCGCCGGCTGTGCCGACGTGGACGTGACGGTTGCCGTCATGTCTTCACCGCTTCCTTGATACCTATGATCGATCCGCTAACTTAACCGGTTCATCATAGGGGTAGGAACCGGTGCCACGGGGTCGCTGCTCAGACCGTCAACCGGTTCGCAGGGCTTGGACGAGGCGCGGATCGCCGCTGATCGCCAATTGATCGGCACGTTTCCGGCCCATCAGGGCAAGTTGCAGGTCGCTGGCGGTGCCGGTGGCTTTCGCCCGGGCGTGGTGATCGTCGGTGTCCAGGATCGTGCCGGTGTCCAGCAGCGCGATCCCGGCGCCGCGCAGCCGGACGAACCACTCGGTCTCGGCGTCCGTCCCGACCAGGTGCACCACGCCGTGCAGGTCGGTCGGCCCCTGCCGCTTGCCGGCCGGGAGCCAGGTGTCCAGGATCTCGGCCACCCCGTCGGTGGCGAGCTTGGTCTCGATCGGGGTGGGCCGGCCGGCCGCGGCCTCGGCGTCCCAGCGGTGCACCGAGATCTCGTGCGCGATCCGCCGGTCCCAGAACACGGCCCGTTTCGGCTGCGGCGCCCAGTTCCACGCCGGGAAGTCCGGATCGAGCGCCTCCAGCGTCTCGATCGTGCCGGTCAGCTCCCGGCGCAACTGGTCGAGCGCCTCGTCCCAGTCCGGCGGCGGGTCGCCGCCGGGCGCCACGTCGGGGAAGGCGGTCACCCCGCGGGTGACCGTGGCGCGCACCCAGCGCAGCGTGCCGGTGACGTGGTGGGCCAGGTCGGCGGTGGTCCAGTCCGGGATGGCGGGCACCGGAACACCGGGGCCGGTCTCGGCGACGGCATCCCACAGGGCCGGGCCGTCGGCACGCAGCGCCGCCAGCCAGAAGTCCTTCGTCGCGTGCAACCTGTTCATCGCAGTCGTCTCCCGCTCGGCCGGACCGCCGGTGAATCACTCTGCCCTGTGAGCTTAGGGTGAACGTCGTGACTGACACATCCCCGACTGCGGACCGAATGCTGGCGGCGTACACGACGCTACGCCTCGGCGGGCCGGCCGGCACGGTGACCACCGCTGTCGACACCGGCGAGGCGATCGCCGCGGTGCGGCGTGCCACCGCCGGGGGACGGCCGCTGCTGGTCCTGGCCGGCGGCAGCAACGTGGTCATCGGTGACGCCGGCTTCGCCGGCGAGGTGCTGGTGCTGCGCAACCGCGGGGTCGAGGTGATCGCGGAGAGCGCCGGCGAGGTGGTGGTCCGGGTCGCCTCCGGCGAGCCCTGGGACACCTTTGTCGCGTACGCGGTGACGCGCGGCTGGTCCGGCGTCGAGTGCCTGTCCGGCATCCCGGGCGCGGCCGGTTCCACCCCGATCCAGAACGTGGGCGCTTACGGCCAGGAGGTGGCGCACACCATCGCCGCGGTGCACGCGTACGACCGGATCGACGACGTCCAGCGGGAGATGACCCCGGCCGAGTGCCGTTTCGGCTATCGCTCCAGCGTGTTCAAGCACAACGACCGCTACCTGGTCACCGCCGTGGACTTCCGGCTGACCCGGGAGGACCTGTCCAGCCCGATCCGGTACGCCGAGCTGGCCCGCCAGCTGGGCGTCGAGGCCGGCGACCGGGTGCCGCTCGAGCTGGCCCGGGAGACCGTGCTCAAACTGCGCGCGGGCAAGGGCATGGTGCTCGACCCGGAGGACCGGGACACCTGGTCGGTCGGCTCGTTCTTCACCAACCCGGTGGTCTCGGCCGCCTTCTTCGCGGAGCTGACCGCGGCCCGCGGCGAGCTGCCGCACTGGCCGGGCGCGGACGGGACGGTGAAGATCCCGGCGGCCTGGCTGATCGAGCACGCCGGCTTCCCGAAAGGCTTCGCCGGTGCCGGCGTCGCCATCTCCGGCAAGCACACGCTGGCGCTGACCAACCGGGGGACCGGGACCACGGCCGCGCTGCTGGAGCTGGCCCGGACCATCCGGGACGGGGTGCGGGACCGGTTCGGTGTCGAGCTGCACCCCGAGCCCGTGCTGATCAACTGCGCGCTGTAACGGTTCAGCGCCAGCCGAACACCTGGGTGTAGTACGGGGTGCCGTCCGCCGCGTACACGATGGCCGCGCCGATCGACTTCGCCCCGCAGTTGAGGATGTTGGCCCGGTGCCCGGGGCTGGCCATCCAGGCGTCCATCACCTCGCGGGCGGTCGGGTATCCCCAGGCGATGTTCTCCCCGGCCGGGGCCCGGTATCCGGCCCGCTCGGCGCGCATGGCGAAGGTCGAGCCGTCCCGCCAGACGTGGCTGAACAGCCGGGTCCGGGCCATGTAGTAGGACTGTGCGACGCTCGCCAGGATCAACTCGTGGTCGACCCCGAGGCGGGGGCAGCCGTTCCGCGCCCGCTCCCGGTTGGTCAGCCGGATGACCTGGTGCATCAGGGTGCGGGCGCGGGCCTTCTCCGGATCCGGGGTGGCCGCTCCGGCCGGCGCGGCGGCGATGTTCGGCGTCATCGGCGCGGCCGCGGTGCGCGGCTGGGTCGCCGGACCGGGTGACGTGCTCGGCGGCCGGCCGGGGACGACCGGCCCTTGAGCGTGCACCGCGTGCGGGAGCGCGAACAGCGCGGCGGGCAGGACGAGCAGCGCGGGCGCGGCCGCGAGCGCGGAGGCACGGCGTACCACCTTGTCGAACACGGGTTTCCTCCGGATCCGTGTGGACGCCGATTCGTCCACCAGGGATATCGGACCCCTTACTTCGCTGCGTGTCACATCTTTCCCGGAACGGCAGAAATGTCGTACCGGAAATGAAAAGCTGAGGGGATGGGCGGCCCGGCGGCGGCCCGCGGATCTTGCCCCACCGATCCTTCTGGACCGGCCCTTGTCCGCGCCTTTGGCCGCTAAACTGTCACTGTCCGTAAATAGGCGATGACATCACGCTATGGTGTTTTTGCGCCTTTGAATTTCCTCCGTCCGCGATCGCGCGGGCGGTGCCAGGCAAGACACCGACTTCCCGGCGCGTCGCGCTCGGGGATCGACCGTGCCCGAAATCGGGCGCGAGCACGGGTTGGGGGCAGGGTGAACACACGATGAGTCGCCTACTCGTGGTCGAGGACGACCCGGACATCGCACTCGCTCTGCGGCTGCTGTTCAGCCGGGCCGGGTACGAGGTCGCGCATGCCGCGGACGGCCGTTCCGGCCTCAAGGAGGCGTACGCCGAGCATCCCGACCTGGTGGTGCTGGACGTCGGCTTGCCGGAGATGGACGGCTGGCAGGTGCTGGAACGCCTGCGGGACGTCTCCGACGTGCCGGTGCTGGTGCTCACCGCGCACGGGCAGGAGGCGGAGAAGGTCCGCGGCCTGCGCGGCGGCGCCGACGACTACCTGACCAAGCCGTTCGCCAACAACGAGCTGCTGGCCCGGGTGGAGGCGCTGCTGCGCCGCTCGTCCAGCGGGCAGAACAGCTGGGCCAGCCAGATCTACGACGACGGTCTGGTGCACCTGGACCCGACCAAGCGTCGCGTATATGTCAAGGGCGAGGAGAAGCGGCTCACGCCGACCGAATTCCGCCTGCTCAACGCGCTGGTGCGGCATGCCGGCGCGGTGCTCTCGCCGAACCAGCTGCTGACCCAGGCCTGGGACGACCCGACCGGCATCGGCCAGGAACGGGTGAAGTTCGCGGTGCTGCGGCTGCGGCGCAAGCTCGGCTGGTCCGATCCCGACGAGTCCCCGATCGAGTCGGTTCGCGGGTTCGGCTATCGCTACCGCCGGCCGGGCGGAGAGGCCTGATCTTTCGGGACACCCCGACAGACAAGGCGTATCGGGCGAGTCTTCTCAGTTGGCGCACGCAGGGGTCGATGAGGGCTGTGAAGCCGAGCAGGAGGAGTTGACGTGGAAGACCTTGGCGAGATCGTCGGCGAATTCCTCATGGAGTCGCACGAGAACCTGGACCAGATCGACCGGGACCTTGTGAGCCTCGAGCAGGAACCGGGTTCGCGTGACCTGATCTCGCGCATCTTCCGGGCGATCCACACGATCAAGGGCACCAGCGGGTTCCTGGCCTTCTCCCGGCTGGAGAAGCTGGCCCACGCCGGTGAGTCGCTGCTGTCCCGGCTCCGGGACGGCGTCCAGCCGGTCACCCCGGAGACCATCACCGTCCTGCTGCTCTGCATCGACGGGGTCCGGTCGCTGCTCTCCTCGATCGAGGAGAAGGGCACCGAGGACGAGGTCGACATCGACAGCATGATCGTCCGGATCAAGGCGCAGATGGACGCGCCGACCGACGGCGCCCCGGCCGCGGCCCCGGCGGCCGCTCCGGCCGCGGCGGCGCCCGAGGCCGAGACTCCGGTGTCGGTCGAGACCGAGGCGCCCGCCGCTCCCCGCCCCGCTCCCGAGCCGGTCGCCGAGCAGCGTCAGCCGCTCGGCCAGATCCTGGTCGAGGCCGGCGCGGCCCAGCCCGGCGACGTCACCTCGGCACTCCAGCAGCAGATCGAGGGCGACGAGCGCAAGCTCGGCACGATCCTGCTGGAGGAGGGCAAGACGCAGCCGGCCGCGGTCAGCGAGGCGCTCCAGTCCCAGGCACCGAAGCGGAGCATCGCGGACAGCGCCATCCGGGTCGACGTCGACCTGCTGGACACCCTGATGAACATGGTCGGCGAGCTGGTCCTGGCCCGGAACCAGCTGGTCCGCGGCGTGATGGAGATCGGCGACTCCGGCCTGGTGCGCAGCGCCCAGCGGCTCGGCATGATCACCAGTGAGCTGCAAGAGGGCATCATGAAGACCCGGATGCAGCCCATCGAGCACATCTGGTCCAAGTTGCCCCGAGTCATCCGGGACCTGAGCAACTCGCTCGGCAAGCAGGTCCAGCTGGTGATGGAGGGCAAGGAGACCGAGCTCGACCGGAGCCTGCTCGAAGCGGTCAAGGACCCGCTGACCCACCTGGTCCGCAACGCGGTCGACCACGGCATCGAGGACCCGGAGCGCCGGATCGCCGCGGGCAAGAACCCGGAGGGCACCCTGACCCTGCGCGCGTACCACGAGGGTGGGCACGTCGCGGTCGAGGTGGCCGACGACGGCGCCGGCCTGAACGTCGAGCGGATCGCGCAGAAGGCCGTGGAGAACGGGCTGCTCCGTCCGGAGCAGGTCCCGAACATGGACAAGCGCGACATCATGGCGATGGTCTTCCAGCCCGGCTTCTCCACCGCCGCCAAGGTCACCAACGTCTCCGGCCGCGGCGTCGGCATGGACGTGGTGAAGACCAACATCGAGAACATCGGTGGCGCGGTCAGCGTCGACTCGACGCCCGGCGAGGGTACGGTCTGGCGCCTCACCATCCCGCTGACCCTGGCCATCATCCAGGCGCTCACCGTCGACTGCGGTGACCAGCGGTACGTGGTGCCCCAGGTCGCGGTCCTCGAACTGGTCTTCGTCGACGGGCAGACCACCAAGGTGGAGTACGCCTCCGGCGCGCCGGTCTACCGGCTGCGCGGCAAGCTGCTCCCGCTGGTCCGCCTGGACCGCGCGCTCGGCCTGGAGGTCGGCGGCGACCAGGGCGTCTACATCATGGTGCTGCAAGCCGACGGCCGTCGGTTCGGCCTGGTCGTGGACCGGGTGCTGAACACCGAGGAGGTCGTGGTCAAGGCCCTGAACACCCGGTTCAAGGACATCGGCCTGTACGCCGGCGCCACCATCCTGGGCGACGGCAAGGTGGGCCTGATCCTGGACGTCTCCTCGCTGGCCCGGCGCTCGCACCTGGCGGTCGACTCGGAGCGCGAGAACGTCGCGGAGAAGCGTGGCGCGGGCACCGGCAACACCGAGCGGCTGCTGGTCACCGCGGTCGGCGAACGCCGGGTGGCGATCCCGCTGGACACGGTGACCCGGCTCGAGGAGTTCCCACGGGACCGGATCGAGCACGCCGGTTCCCGCGAGGTGGTCCAGTACCGCGGGCAGATCCTCCCGCTGGTGCGGTTGTCGCACCTGCTCGGGGCGTACGGCGAGGAGCTGGAGGGCGACACCGTGTCGGTGGTCGTCTACAGCGAGGGCGGACGGAGCGTGGCGCTCGTGGTCGACCGGATCGTGGACATCGCCGAGAACTCGACGACGGCGCGCCGGGACGCCGAGGAGGACGGCCTGGTCGGCACCGCGGTGATCCAGCAACGGGTGACCGAGCTGCTCGACGTGCGCCGGGCGATCCTCGCCGCCGACCCGAACTTCTACAGCGACGCATCCGACGAGATGTTGGTGGAGGCCTGAGATGGCTAGTCGCCAGTTCGCCACCTTCGAGGTGGACGGCCAGCTCTTCGGGGTGGAGGTGCATACGGTGCAGGAGGTGCTCTCGTACAACGAGTACACCCCGGTGCCGCTCGCGCCGCCGGCCGTCGGTGGCCTGTTCAACCTGCGTGGCCAGGTGATCGCGGCGGTCGACCTGCGGGTCCAGCTCGGGCTGGCCCGGCAGGCCCTGCAGGGGCCGGTGATGAACGTGATCCTGCGCGGCGACGGCGAGCCGGTGAGCCTGCTGGTGGACAAGATCGGTGAGGTGGTCGATCTGGACGACGAGACCTTCGAGCCGCCGCCGGACACCCTCAGCGGGCCGACCCGGGAACTGGTGGTCGGCACGTTCAAGCTGGACGGGCGCCTGATGCTGGCGCTCGACGTCAATCAGGCGGTCGACACGTACCGCGCCACGAACTGATGTACAGCCTGGTCAGCGCCCCCGTCCTGGGCTTCGACCTGACCCGCCTGCCAGGCGGTTCGGCCGCGGCCGACGTCCTGCTGCGCGGGTTGCGCCTGCAGCGCGCCGACCTGCCCGTGCTCGCCGAGCGGCTCCCGGACGAGGGCGTCCGGGGCCCGCTCTGGGTGGAGGTGGAGTCCGCCGCGCGGCGGATGCCCAACCTCAAGGGCATGTCGAAGGACGACCCGGCGGGGAACCTGGCCCTGGTCGAGCGCGCGCCGATCGGTTCGGTCGACGCGCTGCTCACCTGCCTGCGTTACGACGTGATGTCGTGGACCTGGGAGGGCACCGGACGGGACGCCCGGCAGACCGAGGAGGCGGCCGCCGCCACCGCGCTGCTCTGCGACGCGGCGGTCGGCTGCTACCTGCGTGAGGTGCTGGACGACGAGAGTCGCCGGCGCCTCGGGGCCGGCTGGGTGTCGGCGCTGAAGAAGCTCCCGGCGGGCGCCCCGATCGACCTGGGCCCGCACCACTACACCGTCTCCGCCCTGCTCGACCGGCTGCGCACGCTGCGCCCGGAGGATCGGGAGCGGGTCTCGACGGCAGCCGACGACGCCCGGCGCAACACCGCCGGATGGTCGCCCGCCGTGCACTCGGCGTCCTGGGCGGCGTATCTCTCCGATCGGGTCCGCACCGCGGCGGCAGCGCAGATGCTGCTGGTACAGGCGGTGGACACGGCCGGGATTCCGCTGGCCGATCGGGCCGGTGGGGTCTGGAACATGCTCAGCGGCGCCGTCCAGGCGCTGGTGGTCCGCGATCTGCTGGACACCGCAACGGCACACCGGCTGCTCGCACCGGTCGTGGCGGCGCTCGGTCCGGCCTGGCTCGGTTGAAGGGAGTGGTCGAATGATCTCGGTTCTCGTCGTCGACGATTCCGTGGTGGTCCGTCGGCTGATCGTCGACGCTCTCGGGGAGGCGCCGGGCATCCAGGTGGTCGGCACCGCGGCGAACGGTCTGCTGGCGCAGGCCAAGATCGACCAGCTCAAGCCCGACGTCGTCACCATGGACATCGAGATGCCGCAGATGGATGGCATCGAAGCCGTACGTGAACTGCGAAAACGGCACACGCAGCTGCCGGTGATCATGTTCAGCACGCTGTCCGCGGCGGGTGCCACCGCGACCCTGGAGGCGCTCTCCGCGGGCGCCACCGACTACGTCACCAAGCCGAGCAACGTCGGCTCGGTGAAGGAGTCCATCGCGGCGGTGCGGGAGCAGCTCGTACCGAAGATCCAGGCGCTCGGCGGACGTCGCCGCCCGCCGCCCGCCGCGCCGCCCCGCGGTCCCGCCCCGGCGGCCGGACCCGGACGCCCCGGCGCCGGCCCGGTTCCCGGACGGCCCGGACTGCCGCCGCCCGGCGCGGCCCGCCCCACCGGACCGGCCCCGGCCGGCCCCCCGCCCCGTCGCGGTCCGCAGGGCCGGATCGACATCCTGGCGATCGGCTCCTCCACCGGCGGCCCGGACGCGCTCACCAAGGTGCTGCTCGGCCTCCCCGCCGACCTGCCGGTGCCGGTGGTGATCACCCAGCACATGCCGCCGGTCTTCACCAAGATGTTCGCCGAGCGGCTGGACCGCAGCACCCCGCTGAAGGTGGTGGAGGCCGGCGACGGGATGGAGCTCACGGCCGGCACGGTCTACATCGCCCCGGGCGACCGGCACCTGGTCTTCACCCGCCGGGGCACCTCGACGCTGACGCAGCTCAGCAACGCGCCGCAAGAGAACTCCTGCCGCCCCGCCGTGGACGTGATGTTCCGGTCGGTGGCGGCGCTGTACGGCAACACCGCCTTCGCGACGGTGCTCACTGGAATGGGACAAGACGGACGGGGTGGTGCGAAAGTGCTACGCGACGCGGGCTGCGAGGTCCTGGCGCAGGACGAGGCGAGCTCGGTGGTCTGGGGCATGCCCGGCGCCGTGGTCGGCGCCGGGCTGGCGGACGAGGTGCTGCCGCTGGACCGGATCGCCGGTGCGCTGCTGAACCGGGTTCGGGTGGGCCGGTCCGCGGCGGTGGCCCGATGACCCTGTCCCAGGCCGAGTTCACGTTCGTCGCCAACCTGGTCCGGCGCGAGGCGTCCATCGTGCTGGCGCCCGGCAAGGAGTACCTGGTCGAGGCGCGGTTGATCCCGGTCGCGCGGGCGGTCGGGGCACCCAACGTCAACGACTTCATCGCGGATCTCCAGAAGCGCCCCAACCCGCAGCACCAACGGAAGATCATCGACGCGCTCACCACCAACGAGACCTCGTTCTTCCGGGACCGGGAGCCGTTCTCCGCGCTCACCGACGTGGTGCTGCCCGAGCTGATCAAGTCCCGGGCCAGCGCCCGCAAGCTGCGTTTCTGGTCGGCGGCCAGTTCCAGCGGGCAGGAGGCGTACAGCCTGGCGATCACGCTCCAGGAGGCGCTGCCGGCCGGCTGGTCCTTCGAGATCCAAGGCACCGACATCTCCACCGCGATGGTCGAGCGGGCGCAGAAGGCCGAGTACAGCCAGGTCGAGGTCAACCGGGGGCTGCCGGCCACCCAGTTGGTCCAGTACTTCGAGCGGGCCGGCGCGCACTGGCGGGTCATTCCGGCGCTGCGCAAGAACGTCTCGTTCAAGCACATGAGCCTGACCGCGCCGTTCCCGCCGATGCAGCCGTTCGACGTGATCTTCCTGCGCAATGTCCTGATCTATTTCGACGTCGCCACCAAGCGGCAGGTGTTGCAGAACGCCGCCAAGATCCTTCGCCCCGACGGCTGGCTCTTCCTCGGGGCGGCCGAGACGACGATCGGGATCGACGACAACTACGAGCGGGTGGCCGCGGGCCGCACATCCGCCTACCGAGTCCGAAACGCGGTGCCCGCGGGCGCCGGAAGGAGGGGATGACGCCGATGCGCGCCATGGTGATCGATGACTCGCGCGCGATGCGCATGATCCTCAAACGCATCGTCACGAAGCTCAGCTTCGAGGCGGTGGAGGCCGGTGACGGCAAGGAAGCGCTCGACCTGCTGGCCGACATGACCGAGGTGCCGGAGCTGGCCCTGATCGACTGGAACATGCCCAACATGAACGGACTCGAGTTCGTCATGAAGGTCCGGGCCGACCCGCGGCTGCGGGAGATGACCCTGGTGATGGTCACTACGGAGAGCGAACAGAGCCAGATCGTCCGCGCGCTCGCCGCAGGTGCCCATGAATATGTGATCAAACCCTTCACCGAAGGTGCCATGATCGAAAAGCTGGCCCTGCTGGGCCTCGTCCCGACCGGAGCGAACTCATGAGTGTCGAAGTCGAGGTGGACGAGAACGACCTCGCTGAGATGGTGGAACAGGTATGGGAGTCGTACCTGGATCCGGAGGGCATCAGCCCCCTGATGCAGACGTACGACGAGAACCAGCCCTCCGAGGTCCACTCGTCGGTCTCCATCACCGGATCCTGGACCGGGCACGTCGTGTACGCGTCCTCCCGGGCCGCCGCCCAGCGCGCCGCGGCCGCCTTCCTGGCCATGGAGCTGGAGGAGGTCAGCGAGGAGGACATCTCCGACACGCTCGGCGAACTGGCGAACATCGTCGGCGGCAACGTCAAGGCGATGCTCCCGCCGGGGGCGCAGTTGTCGCTCCCGCAAGTGGTGCTCGCGCCGGAGAGCTCGGCGCGTTATCCGAACACCGAACGCATCAGCGGCGTCTATGGACTCTGGGAAGGCGAGCCGGTGTCCATTTCGATGTGGCAGAGCAGCACCGACACGAAGGAGGAGGGTGCATGAAGATCCTCATCGCCGATGACAGCCGGGTGATGCGGCAGATCGTCGTCCGTACCCTGCGGCAGGCCGGCTTCGGCGACCACGACCTGATCGAGGCCGCGGACGGCCAGGAGGCCTTCGACATGGCCACCAAGGATCAGCCGGATCTGGTCATCTCGGACTGGAACATGCCGGGGATGACCGGCATCGAGGTGTTGCGTCAACTCCGGGCGGCCGGTAACCAGGTCAAATTCGGTTTCGTCACCTCGGAGTGCACGCCCGAGATGAAGACGGCTGCCGAAGCCTCCGGCTCGGCGTTCTTCATTGTCAAACCGTTCACCGCTGAGCGATTCGACGAAGTTTTCGCTCCTATTTTGGGATGATTGCGACATGTCAGACGTCTCGGTTCTTCCCGGCTCTCTAGCCGTACGCAACCTGTTCGAGGACCTTCTCGGGCGCGAGGTCACGGTCAGCCCCGGCGACCCGCTCAGCGCGGATGAGATCAAGACCGCCACGGTCGCGATCTTCACCGACGCCGGCCAGAAGATCTACGCGGTCATGGGCATGCAGCTGAGCCTGGCGGCCAACGCCGGCGCCGCGCTCGGTCTGCTGCCGGCCGGCGCGGCGGAGGACAGCATCGACGAGAAGCAGCTCTTCCCGAACCTGGCGGAGAACGTCTTCGAGCTGTGCAACATCTTCACCAGCCTGCTCAACAAGGAGGGCTCGCCGCACGTCAAGCTCTACCAAGTGATCTACCCGGGGATGGAGCTGCCGGGCGACGCCCGGGCCGTGCTGCTCGCGCTCGGCCGCCGGCTCGACCTGATGGTCGAGGTCAACCGGTACGGCAAGGGCAAGCTCAGCCTCTCGCTGGCACCCTGAGGGCCGGATTTGAGCGCGAAAAATCGAAGATTGTTCATTGCGGGCCCGCCGGGATCGGCGGGCCCGCAAATTTGTGGCTAAGCAATCCTGTGCCCGGGCCGAAGCTTAGGTTGAGCTTGCCAAGGGACAGGGAGAAACTCGATGACCTCGGGGACCTCGGGAATCGGCGCCGGTGCTTCCGGCTCGGAAGCCGCCGCGGCAGCCGCCGCGGCGAAGTCCGAGCTCGCCAAGCAGGCGGCCAAGAGCAAGGACCTCGGCGACAAGGACACGTTCCTCAAGCTGCTGGTCGCCCAGCTGAAGTACCAGGACCCGTCGAATCCCGCGGATTCGACCCAGTTCCTGGCGCAGACCGCGCAGTTCACGCAGGTCGAGAAGCTGGAAGACATGATCAGCATGATGAAGGGCCAGCGGATGGTGAACGCCAGCGCGCTGGTCGGCAAGACCGTCACGTACATGGACCCCAACGGTCAATATCAGACCGGAGTGGTGTCCGCGGCGAAGCTCAACGGAGACAGCGAACCGACGCTCAAGGTCGGGAACACGGATGTAGAGCTGTCCAAGGTCACGGAGATTCAGCAGACCGCCTAATTCCGTAATTCCTCCTCCTTATCGCGAAGGAATACCTCAATGCTGCGTTCTCTCTACTCCGGCATCAGCGGCCTGCACGCGCATCAGCAGATGATGGACGTCACCGGCAACAACATCGCGAACGTCAACACCGTGGGTTACAAGTCCTCGGTGATCCAGTTCGAGGACACCCTCAGCCAGATGGTCGGCGCGGCCGGCGCGCCGCAGAACGGCCAGGCCGGCACCAACCCGGCGCAGGTCGGCCTCGGTGTCCGGGTCGCCGGCATCACCTCGAACTTCAGCCAGGGCTCGGCCGAGACCACCGGCAAGTCCGGCGACATGATGATCCAGGGTGACGGCTTCTTCATCACCCGCAGCGGCGGTGAGCAGCTCTACACCCGGGCCGGTTCCTTCTTCTTCGACGCCAACGGCGTGCTGACCACCACCACCGGCGAGCCGGTGCAGGGCTGGACGGCGACCGACGGCATGGTCAACGCGGCCGGCAAGCCGGACGACATCCGGATGCCGCTCGGCGCCACCATCCCGCCCCAGGCGACCTCCAAGGTCACGCTCAAGGGCAACCTGAGCTCGGACAACATCCCGGACGTGAACAACCCGAAGAACTACGGCGTCGAGGGCACCCCGGTGGGCAACCCGGGTTACGTGACCACGATTCCGGTCAAGGTCTTCGACGCGCAGGGTGGCACCCACACGGTCACCGCCAAGTTCACCCGGACCGCCAACGACAACGCCGCGAACAGCTCCGACTGGCGCGTCGACCTGTACGCCGAGGGCGTCGACCCGAGCGACCCCGCCTCGCCGACGATCGGCTCGGTCCCCTCGCTGACGTTCACGAACGGCAAGGCGTACGAGGCGGACGGCACCACGCTCAAGAACTCGATCGACATGGGCACCGACCCGACCGACCCGAGCAAGCCCCTCTACAAGATCGACATCGGCGACGTGACGTCGTACTCCGGGCTGTCCGACGCCCGGGTGTTCGACACCGACGGGCAGACCGCCGGCGCGCTCACCTCGCTGTCGTACACCGTCTCCGACACCGGCCAGATCATCGGTGTCTACAGCAACGGCTTGAAGCAGGTGCTCGGCCAGGTCGCGATGGCGACCTTCAAGAACGTCAACGGCCTGGAGAAGGTCGGCAACTCGCTGTACCGCAGCACGGTCAACTCCGGGTACGCCCAGGTCGGGCAGCCCGGCAGCGCCGGCATGGGTCAGGTGATCAGTGGCGCCCTGGAGATGTCGAACGTCGACCTCGCCCAGGAGTTCACCAACCTGGTCATCGCCCAGCGCGGCTTCCAGGCCAACTCCCGCATCATCACCACCTCCGACGAGCTGCTCCAGGAGCTCGTCAGCATGAAGCGCTAGTAGCACCAGTCTCTCGGCTGAACGGCCGGGGCAGGCACTCCGCCTGCCCCGGCCGTTCTGTGCGCGGCCCCGGAACGCCGAGGCTCGCACCCGGATAGCGACCGGCTCGATCTCATCGGCAACCGAGGTCGGGCCGAAGTAACAGGCGAAGGGCCACGGACGGTCCTCACCAGCCAAGGACGACCCAAGGACGGAACAGTCTTGATCCTCGTAACTCGCATCAACGGTGCCGTGTTCGCGCTGAACCCGGACCTGGTCGAGCGTGTGGACTGCACGCCTGACACGGTCGTCACCCTGGTGGACGGCACCAAGTACGTCATCGCCGAGTCCGTGCCCGAATTCATCGACTCGGTGCGTCACTACCGCGCCTCGCTGATCGCGCAAGCAAGTCGCATGGAGCCCGAGCCCGTGGCTGCCGCCCCTGCCTCGTCTGACGACGAGCTCGACGCCAAGGTGCTCCCGCTGCACCGGAAGGAACGCTGACATGGACATCTCAACCATCGTCGGAGTGGTCGCCGGACTGGTGATCGTCTTCACCGTCCAGATCCTGGAGGGCGGCTCGCCCGCCTCCATCCTGCTGATCCCGTCGATGCTGCTGGTCTTCGGTGGGGCGTTCGCCGCCGCCATGGCCGGCGGTGTGCTCAAGGACGCGACCGGGTTCGTCGGCGTGCTGAAGAAGGCCTTCACCGCCAAGGTGACGCCGCCGACCCAGCTGCTCGACAACGTCGTGAAGCTGGCCGAGCGGGCCCGCCGTGAGGGTCTGCTGGCCCTCGAGGACGCGGTCAAGACGGTCGAGCACCCGTTCCTCAAGCGGGGTCTTCAGCTGGCGATCGACGGCACCGACCCGGACGAGCTGCACGACATCCTGCACGCCGAGGTGGCCGCCAAGAAGAAGGCCGACAACGCGGCCAAGAAGTTCTTCGAGAACATGGGCGGTTACGCGCCGACGATCGGCATCATCGGCACGGTCATGGGCCTGGTGCACGTGCTGGAGAACCTCGACAAGCCCGAGACCCTGGGCCACTCGATCTCCGCCGCGTTCGTCGCCACCCTGTGGGGCGTGCTCAGCGCGAACATCATCTGGCTCCCGATGGCGGCCCGCCTGACCCGGCTCTCCGCGGTCGAGGCCGAGGAGATGGAGCTCGTGATCGACGGTGTCCTGGCGATCCAGGCCGGCTCCAACCCGCGTCTGGTCGCCCAGAAGCTGCGGAGCCTGCTCCCGCCGGACGAGATGAAGAAGGCTGAGGCTGCGGCCTCCTCGAAGAAGGCGGCCTGATCTCCATGAGCTCTGGTGGCGGGGGCGCCAAGCGCAAGAAGAAGGGCCATGAGGAGCACGAGGAGCACGTCAACCACGAGCGCTGGCTCGTGTCGTACGCCGACATGCTCACCCTGCTCTTCGTCCTCTTCGTTGTCCTGTTCTCGATGAGTGACATCAACCAGAAGAAGTTCGCCCAGCTCGCACAGGGCCTGTCGGCGAGTTTCGGTTCGAAGAGCGCGGCGTTCACGGGGAACTACGCCCCGCTGGACGGCTCCTCGAACGCGGCCCAGATCGTGCAGATCGACCCGGGTGCCAACCCCGGTGACGGGAGCTCCGGCACCGAGGGTCTGAACCAGAGGCAGAAGGAAGCGGTCGAGCGGGCCGTGAAGGCCGAAGACCGTAAGAGGGCCTCGGCGAATGCCGACAAGGCAGTGAAGGAGGCGGAGAACATGAAGGCGATCGAGAACAAGATCTCGGACGCGCTCGCCGCCGCCAAGCTGCTGAACAACGTGAAGTTCACGATCGACCAGCGCGGTCTGGTGATCACCGTGGTGACCAACGAGGTCGTCTTCGCCGGCGACCGGGCGGACCTGCGCCCGACCGGCGAGAAGATCCTCGGCGCGATCGCCCCGACGCTGGCGAAGCTGCCGAACAACGTCGAGGTGGACGGCAACACCAACCAGCTCAAGGCGAAGACCAAGTACTACCCGAGCGGGTGGGAGCTCTCCGCGGCGCGCGCCTCCACCACGGTCCGGTACTTCACCGGGCACGGGATCCCGAAGAAGCGGCTGAGCGCGGTCGGCTTCTCCGACACCAAGCCGCTGATCGACCCGAAGGACCCGCGCTCGATCACCATGAACCGCCGGGTGGACGTGGTCGTGCTGACCATGCTCACCGCCGACCAGGCAGCCCTGCTGCCGGACGCGGCCGGCAGCGACGCGAAGTTGCACAACGGCCAGACCACGGCCGAGGCCAAGGCCTTGCAGAAGAAGATCGAGGCGGAGAACGCCTCGGGTACCAGCACGACCGGCACGAGCACGACCGGCAAGACCGACCACAGCACGTTGATCACGGCTGACACCCGTAACTGACCAGGGGGGAGTTCTGATGGCAGACGAGAAGGACACGGCCGCCGAAGCGCCGAAGAAGTCGAACAAGATGATGATGATCGTCATCGCTCTGGCACTGGTCGTGCTGGGCGGTGGCGGCGCCGGGGCGTTCTTCATGCTCAAGGGCGACAAGGCCGAGGCGAAGGCGCCGGTCAAGGGCGTGGTCACCGCGGCCGAGAACACCATCACGGTGAACCTGGCGGACGGGCACTACCTGAAGCTCGGTTTCGCCCTCCAGCAGACCGAGGACGCCGGCACCGAGGCGGTCGACCTGAGCGAGGCCTACGAGCTGGCGATCGACGAGTACACCGGAAAGACGGTCGCCGAGCTCTCCACCGAGGAGGGCCGCACCAAGATCAAGGAAGAGCTGGTGGCGAAGCTGATCAAGGCTTACACCGAGGACAAGAAGAAGATGGTCATGGACATCTACTACACCTCGTTCGTCACGCAGTAAGGCCGGCGACGGCAGGGCGGGTCTCCTCCGGGAGACCCGCCCATCTGTGTAATAAGGGCATAAAGCGGGCCCGGGGCTCAGCGGTTCGCGAAGTCCGCCGATCAGGACGACGTGACCACCACCGCACGCACCCCGGGCAAGATCTCCCGCCGTGGCCAGGGTGGAGGGCCGACGGCGTACGACTTCCGCCGCCCCATCAAGCTCTCCCGGGAGCACGTCCGCACCCTCCAGATCGCGTTCGAGACGTACGCGCGCAGTTGCGGCACCCTGCTCACCACCCGGCTCCGCGCGGTCAGCAACGTCTCCCTGATCTCCATCGAGCAGCTGAACTACGACGAGTACGTGGCGTCGCTGGCCAACCCGACGATCATCGGGGTGGTCACCCTCGATCCGCTGCCCGGCACGGTCCTGATCGAGATCGCCCAGTCCGCGGTGATGACGGCGATCGACCACATGCTCGGCGGCCCCGGCGGCTCCCAGCCGGAGCGGCCGCTGACCGAGGTGGAGATGCCGCTGCTGCGGGGCCTGCTCGAGCGGATGCTGGGCGAGCTGCGCTACGGCTTCGAGAGCCTGGTCGACATCCAGCCGCACCTCAAGGAGATCGAGTACAACGCGCAGTTCCTGCGCGCGCACGCGCCCGGCGATGCGATCGTGGTGGCCTCGTTCGAGACCAAGATCGGCGCGGAGGAGTGCATCGCGACGATCTGCCTGCCGTTCAACACCATCCTCCCGGTGCTCTCCCGGACCGAGGCGGTGGTGCTCAGCGCGGCCGAGCAGCAGGCCAAGGACCGGGCGCTGCGCAACCTCACGGCCGGACTTTCCGCAGCTCCGATCGACGTAGCAGTGCGATTCCAGCCCATCCGGATGCGTACCGATGACATCGTGGATCTACGTCCGGGTGACGTCGTGCCGCTCGGGCATCCGACCAGCCGGCCGCTTGAGGTGACCGTGAACGACATCGTCTTCGCGCATGCCGTTCCCGGTAATCAGGGTGCGCGGCTCGCCTGTCTCGTCGTGCCGTCCCCCACCGAGAACGAGTCCAAGGAGTCTGGCCGCTCATGACCGCCCCCACCATCACCGCGCCACAGCTCATCCTCGCGCGCAACGCCGCCGACGCCGCGCTGGCCGTGCTGCCCACCAGCCGCGCCCTGGTCGCCGGTGATCCGGTCGTCCCCGACGCCGGGACGGTGATCGAGGGTCAGGCGGTCACCGCGCGCTTCAGCGGCGCGGCCAGCGGCGAGGTCGTCGTGGTGGTCGGCCAGGACCTCGCCGACGCGCTCAAGGAGAGCCCGCTCGGCGAACTCGACCTGACCGCGGCGGTCCGGCCCGCGCTGGAGGCGGCCTCCCGGGTCTTCGGCCCGGTGGTCCTCGACCCCGGGCAGGTGATGGAGCCGGAGGTGGCGATCAGCGCGCTGGCCGCCAAGGCGGGCTCGGTCGCCATCCCGCTGCGCGACGACGAGGACGTCCGGGCGGTGCTCGCGCTGTCGCTGAGCACCTGGCCCGGCGAGGAGGATCCGCTGGCGGCCGCGGCGGCCGGCGGCGGGGTGGCCCAGCGGACCCCGGCCGCGGTGGGCCGGCGCGGTGGGCTGGACATGCTGCACGACGTGGAGATGGAGGTCTCCGCCGAGCTCGGCCGGACCCGGATGAGCGTGCGGGAGCTGCTCTCGCTCACCCCCGGCGCGATCGTCGAGCTGGACCGGGCCGCCGGCAGCCCGGCCGACCTGCTGGTCAACGGCCGGCTGATCGCCCGCGGCGAGGTGGTCGTGGTCGACGAGAACTTCGGCATCCGGATCACCGAGATCGTCTCGCCGGGCGCCGAATAGGAGTCACGACCTTGTTGCGGCTCCTCCTCCAGGTCGGCTTCTCCCTGTTCATCGTGCTGTTCATGATGTGGGGACTGGCCCGGGCGCTGCGGCGCCCGTTCGGCAAGAGCAGTCACGGCCAGTTGGCGGTGCTCAACCGGCAGCAGCTCAGCCGGGGTGCGGCGGTGACCGTGGTCCGGGTCGCCGACCGGGCGCTGGTGCTGGGAGTCACCGATCAGCAGATCAGTTTCCTGGGTGAGGCCGAGCTCGCGATGTTCCAGACGCCGCCGCCGGAGCACCGGGATCACCTGGTGCTGGAGCCGACCGAGCTGATCGACGCGGACGGGACCACGACGACCCTGCCGGGGCGGCACCCCGCCGCGCCCACCGAACCGGTGCAGCACGGCTCGATCCTGTCGCCGAAGACCTGGAGCTCGACCCTCGAATTCCTGCGCGAGCGAACGACGAGGAAATAGCGCCATGACCGACTGCATCGAGCGGCACCGCCCGACGGCGGCGGACGGCCTGATGGCTCTGCGACGCGCGCTCCTGCTGATCATCGCGGGCGCCGGGCTGGCGCTCGTCCTGCCCACTCCGGTCTCGGCGGCACCGGACAGACCGCAGGCTCAGGCGGCGGCGCAGGTGGGCGTACCCCAGAAGGCACCGCAGGCGCCCGCCCACCCGGCGGCGAACCGGCCGGTCCGCAAGCAGGTGCCGCAGGCACCGCGGACGTCGCCGCCGAGCATCAACCTCAACATCAACGGTACGAACCCCGACGGCAGCCGCCCGGCCTCCAGCCTGGTGATCGTCCTCGGGCTGACGCTGCTCTCGGTGGCGCCCGCGCTGCTGCTGCTGTGCACGTGTTTCACCAAGGTCTTCATGGTCCTCGGGATCACCCGCAACGCGATGGGCCTGACCACCCTGCCGCCCAACCAGGTGATCGCCGGCCTGGCCCTGTTCCTGAGCCTTTTCATCATGGGCCCGACCGTCTCGCAGATGAACGACGTCGGCGTGCAGCCCTACCTGAAGGGCGACAAGACCCAGTCGCAGGCCTTCAACGACGGCATCAAGCCGCTGCGCGAGTTCATGTGGAAGACCACCCGCGAGGACGAGCTGGCCTTGCTGATCAAGGTGTCCGGCGCGGAGAAGCCGGCGAACCGGGACGCGGTGCCGCTGACCACGCTGGTGCCCGCGTTCGTGCTCTCCGAGCTGCGGGCCGCGTTCATCATCGGGTTCGTCATCTTCATCCCGTTCCTGATCATCGACCTGGTGGTCTCCGCCTCGCTGATGTCGCTGGGCATGATGATGCTGCCACCGGTGACCGTCGCGCTGCCGTTCAAGCTCCTGCTGTTCGTGCTGGTCAACGGCTGGGGGCTGATCATCACGGCGCTGGTCGGCTCGTACCGGACATGAACTACGACGTGCCGATCGCCGAGCTGCTGGCGATCATGCTGGGCGCCTGCCGGACCGGCGCGTGGATGGCGGTCTGCCCGCCGTTCAACTCCCGGCTCATCCCCGCGCCGGTGAAGGCCCTGCTCTCGGTGGGTCTGGCGCTGCCGATGGCGCCGTACCTGCGGGGCACCCTGCCGTCGCTGGAGACGTCCGCGCTGGTCGCCAGCGTGGCCCTGCAGATCTTCGTCGGGGTCGGGCTCGGGTTCGTCACGGCGCTGCTGTTCGCCGCCCTCCAGGCCGCCGGCGACCTGCTCGACCTGTTCGGGGGGTTCACGCTGGCCACCGCGTACGACCCGCTGGGGATGAGCCAGAGCTCGATCTTCGGCCGGTTCTACAACCTGGTCGCGGTCACCCTGCTGTTCGCCGGTGACGGGCACCAGCTGATCCTGCGCGGCTTCCTGCAGAGCTTCCGCACCCTGCCGCTGAACACCACGTTCTCCTTCGAGACGTTCAGCCGGCTGCTGGTCAGCGGCGTCGGCGAGATGTTCCTGGCCGCCCTCCAGATCGCCGGGCCGCTGATCTGCGTGCTGTTCCTCGCCGACGTGGCGCTCGGCCTGCTCAACCGGGTGGCGCCCGCGCTGAACGCGTTCCAGCTCGGCTTCCCCATCAAGATCTTTTTGGTGGTGACCCTGTCCGGGCTGGCCATCTCGATGCTGCCGGGTGCGTTGCACTCGCTGGTCGAGCGGGCCGTGACGGCGGTGGTCCGGCTAGCCGGCGGCTGAAGGGGGTGTAGATGTCCGGCGAGAAGACCGAACAACCGACAGCGCAACGGCTCAAGAAGGCCAAACAAGAGGGTCAGATCGGGCGTACGCCGGACCTCGGCGCCTGGTTCGGCATGCTCGCCGCGAGCGTGATGCTGCCGCGCACCCTGAGCAAGGCGATGGAGCACGCCGAGGAAATGATCGCCAAGGTGCCGGAGACCATCGCCGACCCGGACCCCGGCAAGGCCCTGGCGATGCTCAAGGACGGCCTGCTCAGCGCGGCCTGGACGGTGCTGCCGCTGGCGCTGACCATGATGGCGGTGGGCATCGCCGCGGCCGGCGCCCAGGGCGGCATCCGGGTGGCGACCAAGCTGTTCATGCCGAAGTTCAACCGGCTCAACCCGTGGCCCGGGCTGAAGCGGATGCTCGGCCCGCACGCGCTCTGGGAGGCCACCAAGGCGCTGTTCAAGACCGCGGTGCTGGGCGCGGTGCTGTGGATGACGATGAAGGACATCGTGCCGCAGCTGATGAGCGCGGGCCGGCTGCCGCTGACCGCGCTGCTGGGGATCGTCACGGACGCGGCGCTGTCGCTGATCCGGGCGGCGGCGGTGGCCGGTATCGCGATGGCGGCGGCGGACTACTTCGTGGTGCGGCGGCGTACCCAGAAGCAACTGCGGATGACCAAGGAAGAGGTCAAGCAGGAGAACAAGAACGCCGAGGGTGACCCGCTGATCAAGGCGCAGATCCGGGCCCGGCAGATGGCCATGGCGCGCAACCGGCAGATGGCCGACGTGCCGACCGCCGACGTCATCGTGGTCAACCCGGTGCACGTCGCGGTGGCGTTGCGCTACGAGCCGGAGAAGGGCGCGCCGCGGGTGGTGGCCAAGGGCAAGGGGCCGCTGGCTGCCAAGATCCGGGAGCTGGCCACCGAGAACCGGGTGCCGATGGTGCAGGACGTGGCTCTGGCCCGGGCCCTCAACTCCGGCTGTGAGGTCGGCCAGGAGATCCCGGCGGAGTTCTTCGCGGCGGTGGCGCGGGTGCTGGCGTTCGTGATGAGCCTCAAGGCGAAGGGCTCGGCGGCCGGGCTGCACCGCAACCCGAACCCCACCCCGGCAATGACGTAACCGAAATTTCAGGAGATTTCCTCACGTAGCTTCCAGTTACCGGGGAAGATCGGGGCGTGGCGGTGCCACAGGGGTCCCAGTGACACGTCGTAACGGCGGTGACCGGGACCGGATGGCCGTCGGACTGCCCATGCCGGGAAGGTGTCGTGAAGAACCTGAGCCTCAGCAAGCTCGCCGTACCCGTCGGGGTCATCGGCATCATCATCATGATGGTCGTCCCGTTGCCGACCTTCCTGCTGGACCTGCTGATCGCGCTCAACATCACGGTTGCCCTCCTGGTCCTGCTGACCAGCATGTTCGTGCAGCGGCCGC
Organism: Actinoplanes ianthinogenes; assembly: GCF_018324205.1. Lineage (NCBI taxonomy): Bacteria > Bacillati > Actinomycetota > Actinomycetes > Micromonosporales > Micromonosporaceae > Actinoplanes > Actinoplanes ianthinogenes. The sequence goes on along the minus strand of NZ_AP023356.1, from coordinate 4,151,347 downwards.
TCGACTTCGCGGTCTTCCCGGCGCTGCTGCTGGTGATGACGCTGTTCCGGCTGGCGCTGAACATCAGCGCGACCCGGCTGGTGCTGCGCGACGGCGACGCCGGCAAGGTGATCCACGCGTTCGGCAGCTTCGTCGTCGGTGGCAACCTGGTGATCGGCCTGGTGATCTTCGCGATCCTGGTGATCGTCCAGCTGATCGTGGTGACCAAGGGCGCCGAGCGGGTCGCCGAGGTCGGCGCCCGGTTCACCCTCGACGCGATGCCCGGCAAGCAGATGGCGATCGACGCCGACCTGAACGCCGGCCTGATCGACGAGGACGGCGCGAAGAAGCGCCGGGCCGAGGTGGCCGCCGAGGCCGAGTTCTACGGCGCGATGGACGGTGGCTCCAAGTTCGTCAAGGGCGACGCCATCGCGGCCATCATCATCACCCTGATCAACCTGATCGGCGGCTTCGCGGTCGGCGTCCTCCAGCACGGCCTGGCGCCGGCCGACGCGATGAATCAGTTCAGCATGCTGAGCATCGGCGACGGCCTGGTCTCCCAGGTGCCGGCGCTGCTGCTCTCGGTGTCCACCGGTCTGATCGTGACCCGCTCGGCCACCTCCGGCGACATGGGCCAGAGCGTCACCGCCCAGCTCAGCCAGAACAAGCTGGCGCTGCGCATCGGCGGCGCCGCGGCCCTGGCCCTCTGCGTCATCCCGGGCCTGCCCAAGATCCCGTTCCTGCTGGTCGGGGTGACGGTGCTGGTGATCGCGCAGCGGGTCAAGGAGCCGATCCCGGAGGAGACCGCGCCGGTCGCCGAGGCGGTCGAGATGCCGGCCGCCGACTCGCCCGAGTCGCTGCTCGGCGAGATGCGGATCGACCCGCTCGAACTCGCCCTCGCGCCGGACCTGGTCGACCTGGTCGACGCCAGCAGTGGCGACCTGCTCGACCGGGTGCGGGCGCTGCGCCGCAAGATGGCTCTGGAGCTCGGGGTGATCATGCCGCCGGTGCGGACCCGGGACGACCTGGACCTGCCGCTGTCGTCGTACGCCATCCGGATCTCCGGCGTCGACGCGGGCGCCGGGCAGGCGCCGCCCGGCACGGTGCTGGCGATCGGCGAGGGACTCCAGGCGCTGCCCGGCCGGGCCGGCGTCGAACCGGTCTTCGGCCTGGCCGGCAAGTGGGTGCCGGCCGAGCTGCACTACCAGGCCGAGCTCTCCGGCGCGACGGTCGTCGACCGGGCCTCGGTGATCATCACCCACCTCGCCGAGGTGGTCCGCAACAACGCCAGCCGGCTGCTCGGCCGCGAGGACGTCCGGGCGCTCGCCGACATGGTCAAGCGGACCCACCCGGTGGTGGTCGAGGAGCTGACCCCGGGGCTGCTCAGCCTCGGCCAGATCCAGAAGGTGCTCCAGGCGATGCTCGACGAGGGCGTACCGATCCGCGACCTGGTCCGGATCTTCGAGGCGCTGTCGCTGCGGGCCAAACTCTCGATGGATCACGACGGCCTGGTCGAGGCCGCCCGGAGCGCGCTGGGCCCGGCCATCGCCGCCCAGTACGCGACCGGCGGCCGGCTCACCGTGATCACGCTAGACCCGATGCTCGAGCAGAGCCTGCTCGAGTCACTCCGGCCCAGTGAGACCGGCGCCTTCATGGCGATCGACGGCATGCGTGCCGAGGCGATCGTCAGCGAGGCCAGCCGGCTCGCCGAGGCCGCCGAGCAGCAGGGCCTCAACCCGGTCCTGGCCTGCTCGCCACAGCTGCGGTTGCCGCTGATGCGACTGCTGCGCGCCGGTTCTCGCCGGGTGCAGGTGCTGTCGTACAGCGAGATCTCTGGTTCCACCGCACAGATCGAGACGATAGGGGTGGTGAACGGTGCCTACGCGGGTGCTGCTTGAGGGACCTGCCATCGAGCCGTTATTGGAACAGGTACGTGACGAGTACGGCTCGCGCGTCCGGATCATCTCCGCCGACAAGGTACGAAGCGGTGGCATCGGAGGCTTCTTCGCGAAGCAGCACTACGAAGTCTCCGTAGAGGTTCCGGACGTTCTGGATGTACCTGACGCACACGAGGACAGTGAGAAAATGGCGCAACAGACCGTCGCCGAGAACGGCGCAAACCCGCTGGAACGGCTGCTGGAGCAGGCCGAGTCCCGGGACCGGTTCACCGGCGACGGGCCACCGGCCCCGCCGCCCGGGCGGCCGGGGATCCCGAAACTGGGCACACCGGCCCGGCCGGAGGTCCGCGACGCCGGCATCGGGGACACCGGCGCCGCGTTCGCCGAGCTGATGGCCGGCCTGGACGTGGCCAGCCACCTGGGCGAAGCACACCGCTCCGGCCACCGGGTACGGCAGCCGGCCGACCCGGACACCGCCGGGGTACGCCCGTTCACCCCGGCCACCGCGACCGAGTCCCCGGTCAACGGCGGCGCCCGGCCCAGCCTGCCGGCCGCGCTGCCCAGCCGGCCCACCCGCCCGGAACGGCCCGCACCGGTCTCCCCGGCCGCCGCCGGGCCGCCGCCGGCGCCGATCCGCCCGGCCGAGCCGAGCGCGGCGCCACCCCGGGCCGCCTTCCAGCAGCAGCCGCCACCGGCCCCGATCCGCTCCGCGGCCGAGGTCTACGGCCTGTCCGAGGACGACGAGCCGGCCCCGGCCGCCGCCCCGGCGCCACCCGCGCCGAAGGCGAAACCGGTCCGGGCCCGCGCCGCCGCCACCGACCTCGACCCGGTGCAGACCAACCTGATGACGGTCGGCATGCCCGAGGAGATGGCGCGGCAGATCACCGGCGGCGACACGTACGCCGGGGTGCTCAGCGTGCTCGCCTCCCGCCCGGCCGCGCCCGGCATCCCGGACGGCCCCGGCGAGATCCTGGTGATCGCCGGTGAGGTGCACACGACCGTGCCGATCGCCAAGCAGCTGCTGGAACAGGTCCACGTGGACCAGACCCACCTGCTGCTCGCGGCGCCGTCCACGGCCGGCACCGGGCTGCACTCGTCGCGGCTGATCTCCAGCCGGGACGCCGCCGAGTCCCGGGCCGAGAAGTTGCAGACCTCGGACCACCCGTGGATCGTGGTGATCGACGCGCCGGTCGGCGGGACCGATGAGTTCTGGGTGAACGACATGTGCGACGCGCTCGGCGCCACCGCGCTCTGGGCCGTCGTCGACGCCACCCGCAAGACCGCCGACACCGCTCGCCACCTGCGCAATCTCGGTGAGGTGGAGGCGCTCGTGGTGCACAGCGTCGAGCTCACCGCGGACCCGGCGTCGGTGCTCGGGCTGGACGTGCCGATCTTCTCGCTGGACGGCAAACCGGCGACGCCGCACGCCTGGGCCGCGATGCTCTGTGCCCGGATCGCCGCCGAGGTGATGCCGGCCGCCGCGTCGCCCCGCCGGGCCACCCGCGCGGCCCGCCGATGATCCGACCGTCGGTGCTGGTGTTCGCGCTGCTGATCAGTCTGCCGGCGTGGTACCGGCTGCTGTTCGACCAGCTCGAGATCACCCAGGTCCTGGTCCGGTTCCTGATCGCGGTGCCGATCGCCGCGGTGCTGCTCGCCGCGTTCCGGTTCGTCACCTCCGGATACGGCGTCACCGAGGAGACCCCGGCCACGCCCGTCGAGGCGCGCCCGGTGAACCACCCGGACTGACCGGCCGCACTGGCCCTTGGGGAAGAGTTGCCAGTGCGTACACCGAAATCGGCGCCGGCCCGCATGGGCCGGCGCCGATCGTCGTCGATCAGGCGTGCGTGTCGAAGCGCCCGGCCGGGGTGACCCGCCGGGTGGTCACCGGGGCCGGCTCGGCCGGCAGCTCGGTGGTCTCGCCGCTGTCACCGGCGGGCCGCCGGCCGAACCCGCCGGCCGCCTCGAACCGCTGCCGGGCCTGGTCCTGCTGGCCGCCCTGGCGCAGGTCCAGCGAACAGTTGCCGAACCCGGCGTCCTGGAGGTCCCGGCGCAGGTCGTCGAGCGCGTTGCGGATCGCCTCGGTGCCGGCCTCGGTACCGCCGGTGAGCTGCACGTTGATGTCGCCGTTGCGGATCTCCGCGACCACCTGGACCGGGCCCAGGTCGACCGGGTGCAGCTGCACGGTGAGCCGGTGCACACCGTCCGCGTCCAGCCGCAGCGGAGCGATCCGCAGGGCGATCTGCTCGGCCGTCGGCACCGGCAGCGGGGTGCTCGGCGGTGGTGCCGGGGTGGCCGGGGCGGTGGGTGCCGCCGGGGCGGCGGCCTGCGGGCCGGTCACCCCGGGCAGGGCCGCGGCGGGCGGCAGGCCGGCGTCGGCGGGCTGCGCCGCCGCCGGGACCGCGGTGGGCGCGGCGGCCGGTCCGGTCGCGGTCTGCGTGCTGTTCTCCGGGGTACGGAACGCGTCCGCCCCCGGCTGCCCGGAGCCGCTCGCGGAGTCACCGCCGGCGCCCGCGCCCGTGCCGGCGCCGGGGTCCGGTGTCGTGGTGCCGGCGACGGGCGCCTCGGCCGGCGGCGCCGGGGTGGCGGCCGGGTCGGTGGGCGTGCCGGCGGTGCCGGCCTCGGCGGTCACCGCGGGGTCGGTCCCGGTGGTGGCCGGGTTCGCCCACGCCGGGCGGGCCGTGGCGGCGGCGGCAGGTGCCGTGGCCGGGGTGGTCGCGGGTTGCTGGGCCGGGCCGCCGGTCGGCGTGGCGCCGGTCGCCGGGCCGGTCCCGGGAGTGCCGGGTGCCGCCTGAGCGGTTCCGGTCGCCGGGCTGCCCGCGGCCGGCTGCGCGGCGGTGGGCGTCTCGGCGGGCGCCGCCGCCTTCGGGCCCGCGGCGGTGGGTGCGGCCGCTTCCGCGGCGGCGACGGCGGTCTTGCCGGTGGGCTCCGCGGTCACCTCGGCCGGTTCCGTTGCCGGGGCCGCGCCCGTGGCCGGGGCGACCGGGCTGACCAGCGGCATCGCGGTCGCGGTCACGGTCGCGGCGGGCTGGCCGGTGGTGTCCGGCACGGTCTTCTCCGTGCCGTCGGCGGGTTCCGTGGCCGTGGCCGGCTCGGCGCTGGTCCCGGTGCTCGTGGCCGTGGATTCCGCGGCGTTTTCGGTCTTGGTCCGGGTGCGGTGGGCGGTGCGGTCCGGGCCGTGCGGCTGCGTCGGCTCCGCGTCGGCCGGCCGGTCTGCGGCGGTCTCCCGGTCCTGGACCCCGGCGGTGTCGTCGCCGACCGGGTCGGTGCGGTTCTCCGAGGCGCGGTCAGCCGCCGCCCGGTCGGCGGCGGCGCGACGAGCGGACGCACGGTCCGCCGCTCGGTCCGCCGCTCGGGCGGCCGCGCGATCCGCCGACGTCCGGTCGGCCGCCTCCCGGCTCGCGGACCGCTGCTCGGCGGTCCGCTGGGCGGCGCGATCGGCTTCGGCCCGCTGGTCAGCGGTCCGATCGGTGGCGGCGCGCCGGTCCGCCGTCCGCTGGGAAGCACGGTCGGCCGAGGCTCGCTCGGAAGCGGCCCGGTCGGCGGCTCGCCGGTCCGTCGCGATCCGGGCCGCCAGGGCGCGGTCCGTCCCGGCCCGCTCCGTGGTGGCCCGGTCCGTGGCGGCCCGTCCGGTCTGCTGCTCGTTCTCGTCCCGGTCGGAACGGCTCAGCTCGGCGGAGAGCGCCGACCCGAAGTCCGCCCCCTCGTCGCGCCGCGCCCCCGGCCTGCGGGTGGCCTCGGTAACGGGCCGGTGCTCAGGTCCGGTCACGGAACTCGGCATGGCGATGGGACTCCTCACTGCTCCGTTTGCACAACCGTGGGAAAGATCAGCCGCCGAGCGCGGCCAGCGCCTTCTGCACCTTCGGCACATACGCCTGGGTCTCGCTGAACGGCGGGATGCCGCCGTACCGGTGCACCGCCCCGCCGCCCGCGTTGTACGCGGCCAGCGCCAGCGGCACCGACTTGAACTCCTTGAGCAGGCCCTTCAGCATCCGCGCGGCCCCGTCCACGGCCTGCTCCGGATCGAACGGGTCGTCCACCCCGAGCCCGCGCGCGGTGCCCGGCATCAGTTGCATCATGCCGCGCGCCCCGGCCGGGCTGACCGCTTTCGGGTCGTACCCGGACTCCACCTTCGCGACCGCGGCCAGCAGCTTCGGGGAGACGTCGTGCTTGGCGCCGGCCTTGAGGAACAGGTCCGCGTACGGCACCCCGGCCAGCCCACCGGCCGCCGACCCGCGCAGCCCGGCCGGGCGCAGCGACGACATGTCCTGCACCGCCGCGGCCGGCACGTCGTCGAGGATCCGGCGGATGTGGGTCGGCTTCTCGTAGACCGACTGGATCTTCACGTGGTCGCCCGGCTTCGGCGCGGCGATCATCTTGTTGTCACCGAGGTAGATCGCCACGTGGTCGACCGGCGAGTCGAACGCCAGCACGTCACCCGGCTTCGCGTCGGCCAGGCTCGCCACCGGCCGGCCCGCGGTCGCCTGCTGCCACGAGTTGCGCGGCAGCTTGACGCCCAGATCCTCGTAGACCTGCTGGACCAGGCCGGAGCAGTCCAGACCCTTCTTCGGGTCGGTGCCGCCGAAGACGTAGGGCGTACCCAGGTACTTCTTCGCCGCCGCCACCACGTCGCCGCCGGACGGGCCGGTCGCCGCGCCGGTACCCTGACCGGCGCCGGTCGCCCGGGCCAGCGCGGACGCGAACTTGTCACCGGACTTCCCGGCCGCGTCGAGGGCGGCCGGCGGCGGGGTCAGGCCGAGCTGCTCCTGCAACTCCGCGATGCGCCCCATGACACCGGATACACCGAGGCTCATGCCGTTCCCTCCGCTCCGCTACGATCCCGCCGGCTCACGCGTCGCCCCCGGTCTCCCCGGCCGGTGCCGCGCCGCTGGCCGCGTTCCGGGCCTTCGCGGTGACCGCCAGTTCGTCCAGGTTCGCCTGGTCGGTGCGCAGGTCGTGCGCCTTGACCATGGCGGCGTGCCGCTCGGACAGCATCTCCACGGCCCGCCGGCGCTTCGCCGCGTCGGTCAGGGCGGCCAGCTTCTCCCGCTCGAGCTCCTCGGCGTCGGTGACCATCCGCTGCGCGCCGAACACCCCGGCGGCCAGCGACTGCCGCGCCACCAGGGCCGCGACCATCGCCCGGGCCGAACCCTCGGACGGCGCGTCCGCTCCGACGAGGTCGAGCTGCCGGCGCTTCACCAGGGCCTGCGCCTCCCGAACCTCGGCACGGGACTGAATCAGCTCGCCACGGGCGGCGTCCTCCTGCGCCTTCCGCGCGCGGAGCACCGGAGTGAGTCGGAACAGGCGGTTCATGCTGGCCTCCTAGCCGGGCGGTGGGGCCCTCACTTGACCGCTTCGGCACACCCGCGCCGGTCGCTGAGCCCCTGCACCCAACCCGCACCAGGTTTCGACCCCGGCCCGGTCGCGGCGTCCGCCTTCGCCCCCGGTCCGCCCCGCGCCGCACGAGATGCCCATTTCAACCCCATTTTCGGTACGCACTGAGTGTCTCGCCCGCCTGGCAACCCCAGTCCCGTCCACACCCCACGCGAGACCGCACCCACTCCAGACCCTGCCGCGCCCCCGCCCTCCGGCTGGTCTCCACGGCCCTATCAGGGCGCCCGATAGGGCCATGAGGTCCAGCCCCGCAACTCGGGCTGGTCTCCAGGGCCCGATCGAGCCGTCGGGTGGGGCCGTGAGCTCCAGCTCGGGGTCCGGCTGGTGTTCAGGGCCCTATCGGGGTCTCGGATAGGGCGGTGAGGGCCAGCTCGGGGGGTTGGGCTGGTGTTCAGGGCCCTATGGGGGTGTTGGGTGGGGCGGTGAGGGCCAGCTTGGGCGGTTGGGCTGGTGTTCAGGGCCCTATTGGGGTGTTGGGTGGGGCGGTGAGGGCCAGCTCGGGGTGGTCGGGCTGGTGTTCAGGGCCCTATCGGGGCGTCGGATAGGGCGGTGAGGACCAGCCGGGAGGGGCAGCGGACCCGCACGACACGCGCTGCGGTCCGGACCGATCGCGGCCTTGCGAGCCGATTGCCACGGGGCTTCGAGTCGTACCGGAGAATGATCCGGAAAGTGGTCGGCGGGCGTCGCGGCAGCGAGGGTGGTTTGTCCGGAAGTGGTCAGGTGGTGGCGAGCAGGGCCCGGAGCTGGGCCCAGGCGTCGTCGGCGGTGATGCGTTCGTCGATGTCCTGGCGGAGGAAGGCGCTGATGCGCGGCCAGGCGGCGTTGGCGCGGTCGGCCTCCGGGTTGGTGCCGGGGACGTAGGCGCCGATTTCGACCAGTTCGCGGACGTCGCGGTGGGCGGCCATCAGGCGGCGTAGTTCGGTGGCGTCGGCGCGTTGTTCGCGGGACGTGATCTTGTTGGCTACCCGGGAGATCGAGTCGAGGGCCTGGATGCTGGGGAAGTGGCCGGCGGTGGCGAGTTTGCGGTCCAGCACGATGTGGCCGTCCAGGATCGAGCGGGCCGCGTCGGCGATCGGCTCGTTGTGGTCGTCGCCCTCGACCAGCACGGTGTAGAGGCCGGTGATGCTGCCGCGGGCGCCCGGACCGGCGCGTTCCAGCAGGCTGGCCAGCATGGCGAAGACCGACGGGGGGTAACCGCGGGTGGCGGGCGGCTCGCCGACCGAGAGGCCGACCTCGCGCTGGGCCATCGCGGCCCGGGTCACGCTGTCCATCATCAGCAGGACGTCGGCGCCCTCGTCGCGGTAGTACTCGGCGATCCGGGTGGCGACCGAACCGGCCCGGAGCCGCACCAGCGGCGGCGTGTCCGAGGTGGCGATCACCACCACCGAGCGGGCCAGGCCCTCCGGGCCCAGGTCGTGCTCGATGAACTCGCGCACCTCGCGGCCGCGCTCGCCGACCAGGGCGACCACGTTCAGCTCGGCCGAGGTGCCGCGGGTGATCATGCTCATCAGGGTGGACTTGCCGACGCCGGATCCGGCGAAGATGCCGATGCGCTGGCCGCGGCCGCACGGGACCAGGGTGTCCAGCACCCGTACGCCCAGCGACATCGGCTTGTCGACCAGCTGGCGCTCCATCGCCGAGGGTGGCGCCTGCTCGATGCCGACCAGCTCGCCGCGCAGTGGTGGCCCGCCGTCCATCGGCCGGCCGAGCCCGTCCAGGATGCGTCCGCGCAGGTCCGGGCCGACCGAGATGCGCAGCGGGCCGCCGGTGCTCATCGCCGGGGTGCCGGCGCCGATCCCGGCGATCGGGCCCAGCGGCAGGCAGTTGAGCTGCTGCCCGTCGAGAGCCGCGACCTCGGCGAGCACCGCGTCCGCGCCGGTGCCGATCTGGAGCAGTTCGCCGACCTTGGCCTCCAGCCCGCTGACCGTGACCCGCAGGCCGACCGCGCCGGTGACCCGGCCGGAGACGCTGGGGCGGGCGGCCGCGACGGCGGCCCGCATGCGGTGCTGGAAGACGTCGGTCATATCCGCAGGGCCTCCCGGGCGCGCGCGACCGCCGCCGCGATGGTCGCGTCGACGGTCGCGGTGCCGGTCTCGGCGATCGCGTCGCCGGGGCGCAGGCTGGGATCGGCGTGCAGGTTGATCCGGCGGCCCTGGTAGTCGAAGACGCCGTCGGCGTCGCCGACCAGGTTCGCGTAGTCCTCGGGGTGCAGGCGGAGCACCACGTCGCCGTGTTCCGGCGCGGCGGTCATCGCCCGGCGCAGCGCGTCCTGCCCACGCTCCGGGTCGTCGTGCAGGGTGCGCCCGATCACCGCCTCGGCCAGCTCGAACGCGCTGGCCAGCACCAGTTCCTGCAACTCGGTGAATGTGGGCATGAGCTGGTTCTCCAGCTCGGTGACGGCCCGGCCGAGCGCGTTGACGGCGTGCGCCAGGGCGGCCGACCGGCGGTGCTCGTGGTGCTCCTCGGCGGCCCGCGCCCGGGCGGCGGCCTCCTCGGCGGCCGCCACGGCGTCGCGTTTGCCCTGCGCCCAGCCCTCGGCGTAGCCGGTGGTCCGGGCCGCCATCCGCTCCTCCTCGAGGACCTTCGGATCGTTCGGCTCGGGCAGGCGCAGGTCGGTGGCGAACTGAGCGGCGGCCGCCTGCCGGGCGGTCGCGCCGCGCAGCACCGGCCGGTCAGGCGATGAGCTCATCGACATCGCCGCCGCGCTGGATCTCGATCTGGCCGGAGTCCTCCAGGGTGCGGATGACGCCGACGATCTTCGCCTGCGACTCCTCGACCATCTTGACCTTGACCGGGCCGAGCAGGTCCATCTCCTCCAGCAGGTTCTCCCGGCCACGCTCGGAGAGGTTCTTGGTGACCTTGTCGCGGACCGTCTCCGGCACACCCTTGAGGGCGGTGGCCAAGTCTGCCGGCTCCACCTGGCGCAGGATCAGCTGCACCGCCCGATCCTCCAGGTTCACGATGTCCTCGAACATGAACATCCTGCGCCGGATCTCCTCGGCCAGCTCCGGGCTGCGTGCCTCCAGGGCTTCCAGGATGAGCCGCTCGGTGGTCCGGTCGGCGCGGTTGATGATCTCGACCAGCGGCGCGAGGCCGCCGACCGTGGAGAGCTCGTCCGGCTGGAGCACGCTGGAGAGCTTGCGCTGCAACGCGCTCTCCACCTGCCGGATGATGTCCGGCGAGGTGCGGTCCATGATCGCGATCCGGTGCGCGACCTCGGTCTGCACCTCCAGCGGCAGACCGGCCAGGATCGACGAAGCGAGCCCGGCCGGGATGTGGGCCAGCACCAGCGCAATGGTCTGCGGGTGCTCGTACTGCACGTAGGAGAGCAACTGCCGGGGGTCGGCGTGGCTGAGGAAGTTGAACGGGATGTCGTTCATCGACGCTTCGAGCCGGTCCAGGATCAGCGCCGCCCGCTCCTTGCCGAGCGACGCCTCCAGCAGCTCACGGGCGTAGTCCATGCCACCCGACCCGGCGAACCGGGTGGTCGCCATGGCATAGAACTCGTCCATCACGTCGTCGACCTGAACGGGGTCGAGTTTGCCCAGCCGCGCCACCTCGGCGGAGAGCGCCTCGACCTCCTTCTCGGTCATGTTCGCCAGCACCTGCGCGGATTGTTCCTTGCCGAACTGGATCAGCATTATCGCCGCTTTGCGTACGCCCGTCATGGAGAGCGTGGTGAGCGCGGGTGTGGTCAACTCCTGCTCCTCCTGGTGGTGCGTGGTGGTCGCGCCGGCCGCTCAGCGGTGCGTGGTCGCGTCTGCCGACATCCAGCCTCGCAGGAGAGTGGCCATTTCGTCCGGCTTCTCCTGGACCATCTGCTCGATCTCGCGATGCCGCTCCTCGCGGGCCTCGTCGTGCACCTCCATCGGCACGCCGCCCTCGATCATGGCGGCGGCGCTCATCGCCTGCGTGGCCTCCAGTTCGGCCTGCCGCTGGGCGTCCAGCGCGGCCTGCATCTCCTCCAGGTGCGCCTTCTCCTCCGCGGTGAGCTGCTGGCGGCGCTTGGCCCGCCGGCTGGCCCGCCAGGCCAGGAAGATCAGGGCCAGCACCACGAAGGCGAGGGCGCCGGTCTTGACCAGGGTCATCTGCTTGTTCTGCTTGTCCGCGGCGGCCGCCGCGGCGAGCTCGTTCTGGGCCGCCTGCTGGGCCGAGGTGTCGAACGGCATGGCGCTGACCGCGACGGTGTCACCACGGGTGGCGTCGATCCCGGCCGCCGAGCTGACCAGCTGCTGCACCTGGGTCGGGTCGACCGAGGCGGCGGTGGTGCTGTCCAGCAGGACCGCGACGTTCAGCCGGCGGATGCTGCCGGGCGCCTTCCGGCGGACCTCCTGCACCTCGTTGAGGGCGTTCTGCCGGGCCTCGTTCTTGTTGGCGTACTGACCGTTCGAGCCGGCGCCGTTCGGGACCTGGATGTTGTCCGGGCCGAGCACGCCGCCGTTGCCGACGCCGCTCCCGCTGTACGTCTCCGAGCTGCTGGTCTCCGAGAGCGACGGCAGCGACGGGTCCGAGCTGTACGTCTTGCTCCGCGTCTCGGTCTGGTCGAAGTCCAGGTCGGCGGTGGTGGTCACGACCGAGTGCCCGGGTCCGACCAGCCGGTCCAGCATGGTCTGCAACGAGGAGTTCATCCGGTTCTGGAACTCGACGGTCTGCGCCTCGGAGCCGCTGTCCCCGCCGGTGGCGATCGACGCCCCGCCGCCGGTGGAGAGGATCTTGCCGTCCGCGCCGGCGACCGTGACCTGGGTGGGGTCCAGGCCCTCGACGCTGGAGGCGACCAGGTGCACGATCGACTGCACCTGGTCGGAGGTCAGCGGCCTGGTGGCCTTGGAGGCGACCAGCACCGAGGCGGTGGTCTTGGCGTTGCTGTCGGCGAAGACGTCCTTCTGCGGCATCACCAGGTGCACGGTGGCCGCCTCGACGCCGTCGATCGACTTGATGGTCTTGGCGAGCTCACCCTCGAGTGCCCGCTGGTAGTTCGCGTGCTGCATGAAGTCGCTGGTGGTGATGCCCTGCTGGTCCAGCAACGAGTAACCGGTGCCCTCGTCGTTGGGCAGGCCCTCGCCGGAGAGTTGCAGGCGCAGGGAGTTCACCTGGTCGCGCGGCACCATGATGGTCTGGCCGTCGTTCGCCAGCTCATATGAGGTGTTGGACTTCTGCAAGGACTCGACGATGGCGCTCGCGTCCTTCGTCGAGAGGTTGTTGAAGAGGATCGCGTACGACGGCTTGGCCGCCCACGTCGCGAAGAAGTATCCGCCGACGACGATGGCGATGACGGCGAAGATCGTGACAGCCTTCTGTCCCGGCGTGAAGGACTTGAAGGTGTCCGTTATGCGGCGTACCGGAGCGGGAAGGCGGTCAGTCATCTCAGGCCTGCATCCTCATGATCTCTTGGAACGCCTCGACGGCCTTGTTGCGGACGGCCAGCGTCATCTGGAGGCCGAGCGACGCCTCGGTGGCGGCCATCGTGTACTGGGCGGGGTCCTGCAACTGCCCGTTGGCCACCTGGACGGCGAGATCGCTCGCCTTGGTCTGGGAGGCCTGGACGCTCTCCAGGCCCTTGGACAACATGCGGGCGAAGTCGGTGTTGGGGCTGGCGGTCTTGGCGGCCTCGTCGAGATCCAGGTTGTCGGAGATCCCTGACATACCCGAAATTCCGGAGATTCCGCTGAAGCCGGAGAGCCCGCCGATCGGATTGATCGCCGAAGTCATGATCACTTCCCGAGGTTGATGGCGGCGGTGTACGCGTCCCGGGCCCGGTCGACCACCGAGAGGTTGGCCTGGTAGGAGCGCTGCGCCATGATCATCTGAGCCATCTGGCTACCCATGTCGATGTCCGGCCGGCGGACGTACCCCTCGGAGTCGGCGAGCGGGTTGTCCGGTTCGTAGGCCAGGATGCCCTCGGCGTTGCCGAGCTGCACCCCGGCCACCTCGGCGCCGTTGCCGTCCTGCGCGGCGCGGGCCTGCACGTAGCGGGCCTGGAACGCGTTCTCGGAGGTACGGCTGGTGTTGTTCATGTTCGCGATGTTGTCGGAGACCGCGTCGAGCCACTTGCGGTAGACCGTGACGCCGGTTCCCGCGACCCCGATGGCGTTGAAGATGCTCATCGTCAGGCTCCCTTGATGGCGTCGCGCAGCAATCCGTACTTGCCGTCGATGGCCCGGAGGGTGAGCTGGTAGCGCATCGTGGTGTCGATGTGCGACAGCGTCTCCTCGTCGAGGTTGACGTTGTTGCCGTTGAGCCGGGTCGGCTCCAGCGACTCCTGGACGCTCGGGGTGATGCCGAGCGGCGACTGGCCGCGCGCGACGGCGCCCTGAAGCGCCTCCTCGAACTTGACCTTACGGGCACGGAAGCCCGGGGTCTCGACGTTCGCGATGTTGTTGGCGATGGCGGTCTGCCGCGCCGACAGTCCGGAGACGGCCACGCGCAGCGCGTTGGTGGAAAGGTCGTCGAACACCTGGTAGCTCCCTGATCGAAGCGTTCCGGTTGCCGATCCTTGGCGGGCTGGTGAGCAATCCGTGCTCGTACCATGCAGTTCGGCGAGTCCGGCGATCCGCTTAGTGTCAGACGGTTGCTGCGAGGTTGCACACGAAAACGTCCCGGACCCCCTGCCGGGGATCCGGGACGTTCGCGGTGGTTCACATGGCGCGGTCGAGGTAAACGGGGCGCTTGACCGCCTCACCGGTCTCGATCCGGGAGGTCATCGCGCTCTGCTGCCGGTTGGCGGTGAGCCGCCGGGCGAGTTCCTGCGCCACCGCCAGCTGCCGGGTGAGGATCTCGTCGGCCCGCGGCTTGAGCTCCAGCGGCAGCGCGCCCAGCTCGGTCGGCGGCCGCCAGATGTCGGCCGGCGGCGTCTCGGCGTGCCGGTGCTCGTCGGCGAGCATCGCCTCGACCGCCGCGACGTCCATCTCCAGCTCGTCGAGCGCCGTCGTCCAGGCGCCTCGCCAGTCCCCGGTCATGACCGTGCTCAGCCCGCTGCCACGGCAGCCTCGCGCCACGCGTCGCGCAGCGGTTCGAGCAGTTTGCGGCAGGTGGCCACCCGGTCCGGATCGCGGGCGATGGTCGCGCCGATCAGCTCGGTGAGGATGTAGCCGTACAGGTTGGCCAGGCCGGGCGCGCCCTCCCACTCATCGACGTGCAGCGTGGTCCGCAGCTCGATGAGGATCTCCTGGGCGTGGGCGATCTTGTCGTTGGCCAGCGCCCGGTCGTCGGCACGGAGCGCCTCCTCGCCCTGGTTCAGGTCGAGGATCATGCGGTCGTAGAGCATCACCAGGAGCTTCGCCGGCGACGCGGTGTTGATCGAGTCCTGGAGGTAGCGGTCACGGAGGTGCGGGGCCGGAGCAGTCATCGAATCCCTTAGTCAGGCGGGTGGCTGGCGGGCGAGTGGCGGCAGGCGATCAGCCGAGGCTGGAGATCTGCCCGGCCAGCCAGGTCGACTGGTTCTTCATGTTGCCGAGCGCGGTCTCCATGGCGGCGTACTGCCGCTGCAACGCCTCGCGGCGGGTGGCCAGCCGGGTGTCCCAGTTGCTGATCTGGTCGTTGATCGAGTCGATCTCGTTCTTCCGGCCGGTGATCACCGCGGTGACGCTGGTCGACTGCTTGTCGGCGAGAGCCTTGAAGTTCTGCGCGAACCCGATCGCGGCTTCCTGGATCGTGCTGGGGTTGGCGTTGTACGCCGAGGTGAACGCGTTCGCGTCGAAGCTGAGCTGGCCGTCCCGGCTGAGCGAGATGCCGAACTGGCTGAGCGAGCCGAAGGTCTTCGTCTTCGGGTTGGTCGTCGCGTCCTCGGGCAGGTTCTTGTTGTACGCCGGGTTGTCGTAGGTCAGCCCGGTGCTGATCTTGCCGAGCACCGTCTGGGTCATCTCGCGGACCATGAAGTCACCGGTCAGCGGCGACGCTTTTCTGGTCGCAGGGTCGTACGCGGTCTGGTTCTTGATCTCGCCGAGCGCCGCGTTGATCGAGTCGACCACCGCCTGCATCTTGTTCGCGATGCCGGCGACGTCGTTGGTGGCGTTGACCGTGACACCGGTCTCCTCCTTGGTGACGTTGATCGTCACGCCGGGGATCAGGCCGGTGAAGGTGTTCGTGTCGCTCTTGATCGTGTAGGCGGTGTCACCGGAGCCGACCTGCAGCGACGCGCTCTTCGAGTACGTGGTGGCCGGGCTCGCGCCGGTGTTGCCGTTCGCGTCGATACCCAGGTTCTCCAGGCCGGTCACCTGGAAGCCGTAGTCCTCGCCGGTCTTGGTGCCGGTGAACTGGAGTACGCCCTCGGTGTCCGAGGTGTTCACCACGTAGGCCCGGACGTCCAGACCGGCCGAGTTGAGCTTCCCAGCGATCTTGTCCGGTGAGCTGCCGTCGGTCAGGTCCAGGGTGACCGACTTGGGCGGGTTCGCCGGCGTGAAGTTGCCGTTCTCGTCGTACTTGCCCATGGAGACGGTGACCGAGGCGCCGGTGTCGACCGGCGTCTTCACGGTCTTGCCGTCCTGGACCGAGACGGTGTTGGTCGCCAGCTTGATCGTGGTGCTCTGCGCGGAGGCGACACTCTTCACGTCGAAGGTGACCCGGCCCGCGGTGTTGACCAGCCCGGTGGTCGTGGTGGCGGTGACCGAGGACGAACTGGACGTGGCCTTGGTGGCCCGCCAGGTGCTGAGCTGGGTCATCGCGTCCGCGGCCGACTTGACCGCCTTGAGGTTGGCGTTGACCGACTGGTAGGAGGCCACCGCGGTCTGCGCGTTCTGGACCTTGGTCTTGAGCTTGGTCTGAGGGGCGGCCTCCACCTGCATCAGCTGGCTGATCACGGAGGAGGTGCTCATTCCACTGACGAGGCCGTCGACGGAGCTGGTCACGGGAGTGCCTTCCTGCTGCGGGGGCGGGGGCGGGAGTGGAGCGGGGGTAGCCGGCGGGCGAGCCGGCTACCCCCGTCTGTTCGGTCGTCTGCGCGACGGATTCAGTTGCGATCCGTCGCCAACCGGTTAGCGCCAGGTATCAGCGCAGCAGGGACAGCACGTTCTGCGAGGACTGGTTCGCCTGCGACAGCATCGACGTGCCGGCCTGGGTGAGGATCTGGCTCCGGGTGAAGGAGACCATCTCCTGCGCCATGTCGGTGTCCCGGATCCGGGACTCCGACGCGGACAGGTTCTCCACCGCCGTGTTGAGGTTGTTGATGGTGTGCTCGAAGCGGTTCTGCGACGCACCGAGCGAGGCCCGCTGGTCGGAGATCGACTTGATCGCGGAGTCCAGCGCCTTGATCGCCTTGTTCGCACCGGACACGCCGTTCGCGTCGGCGCCGGCCGTGAGGTCCAGGCCGCTGAGGCCCAGCGACGAGGCGCTGGTCTTGGCGATCGAGACGTTCAGCTTCTCGCCGGCGTTGGCGCCGATCTGGAAGTCACCGTTGGTGCCAGAGGTCTTGGTGGTGCTGGCGCCGTCCGTGAACGCGTCGCCGACCTGGTCGGAGATCGTGAACGCGGCGGTGCCGTCGAGGCTGAACGACATACCGGTGCCGTCGGCCGCGACGTCGGACGAGACGTGCAGTTCACCGCCGGTGAAGCCCTGGGCCGCGTTGGCCGGAGCGGTGAGCGCCGCCTTGATCGCCGTGTTGAGCTTGTCGGCGACGTCCTTGGCGGAGTCGGTCGCGGCCGGCGTGACGCTGACCGCGATCGGGTTGTCGCTGAGGTCCTTGCTGCCGATCTGCTGGATGTTGAAGGAGATCGTGGCCGGCATCGCGGTCAGCTTGTTGGTCGCGGTGTTGCCCTCGGTGGTGCCGAAGGAGCCGTCGAGCAGCTTCGACTTGCCGAACGCGGTGGTGTCGCCGACGCGGTCGATCTCGGCCGCGAGCTGGTCGAACTCCTTCTGCGCGGCGCCCTTGGCGTCGGTGTCCAGGGACGCGTTGGACGCCTGGACCGACAGGTCACGCATGCGCTGGAGCATGCTGGTGACCTCGTTCAGCGCACCCTCAGCGGTCTGCACGACGCTGATCGCGTCCTGAGCGTTGCGCACCGCGACCTTGAGACCGCCGGTCTGCGCCCGCAGACCCTCGGAGATCGACAGGCCGGCCGCGTCGTCCGCCGCCCGGTTGATGCGGAAACCGCTGGACAACTTCTCCAGCGACTTCGACATCTGGCTGTCGGTCACCGACAGGTTCCGGTAGGCGTTCTGCGCGGCGATGTTCTGGTTGATGCGAAGACCCATTGTGGTGATTCCTCCTTGACTGGGGTCTTGAACCGGCCCGTCCGTGAGCCGTTGGTGTTGCGCCATTCCCTTCGGCGGGCAGCCGAGAGGCGCTGAGCGATTCTCCGAGAAAATCTCCGGCTAATCCGGCTAACCGGATAAATGCCGATCGGGCGAAACCACTCAGCGGCACGGCGAACATGCCGACCTGTCCGAATGAGTGGGTTGCCGAAAGGGTGCAGCCCGACCAGCGAACGACGGAGGACCGGGTGAGTCTGACCGACCTGGCCAGCGTCTTGTGGCGCTCTCGGGAGCTGCTGGAGATGCTCCTGTTCAAGCTTGAGGAGGAGCAGTTGCTCCTCGCGGCCAACCGATCCCGCTGGTTGAGCCACGCCACCCGGGAGGTGGAAGTGGTGCTGGACCAGATCCGCCAGACCGAGGTGATCCGGGCGGCGTACGCGCAGGACGTCGCGATCGAGCTCGGCCTGAGCCCGGAGGCGTCGCTGGGCGAGCTGGCCGACGCGGCGCCCGACCCCTGGTCGGATCTCCTCCATCAGCACCGTAAGGCGTTCCTGCTGCTGACGTCGGAGATCCGGGCCCTGGCCGACGTCAACCGTGACCTGCTCACCGCGGGCCAGCGCGCGGCTCGCGAAACCATGCTCGTGTTCGCCGAGTCTGTGGAAACGTACGGACCGCAGGGCCAGACCGTCACCGGCGGCATCCGCCGGCCCACCCTCGTCGATGAGGCGATCTGATGGCTAGCACATTCAGTGGACTGAACACCGCGCTGACGTCTCTGTACGCGCAGCGCCGCGGCCTCGACATCACCGGACAGAACATCGCCAACGCGAGCACCGAGGGTTACACCCGGCAGCGCGTCGTGATGCAGGCGCAGAACGCCAACCTGACGCCCGGCATCTACGCCAGCACCCTCGCGGTAGGCGCCGGCGTCACCGTCTCGACGGTGGAACGGCTACGGAACACCGCGCTCGACCACCGCAGCTACACCGAGCACGCGAACTCGTCGTACCTCAACGAGAAGGCCGGCGCGTACGCGCTGATCGAGGACGTCTTCGCGGAGCCCAGCGACACCGCGTTGCAGGCCCGCATGCAGGACATGTGGGACGGCTGGAACGCGGTCGCCACCAACCCGGACAAGGCGGCGCCCAAGTCCGCGCTGCTGGAGCAGGCGACCACGGTGGCCGCCACGCTCAACGACGCGTCCAAGGCGATCAACAACCAGTTCGAGTCGATCCGGGCCGGCCTGGACACCTACGTCGGCGACGTCAACAAGTCGGCCGAGGAGGTGGCCAAGCTGAACAAGGAGATCGTGGTCGCCAAGGCGGCCGGGTTGCAGGCCAACGAGCTGATGGACCGGCGCTCGCAGGAGATTCTCAAGCTCTCCCAGGTCGTCGGCGCCACCGCGACCGACCTGCCGAACGGCGCGACCAACGTCTTCATCGGCAGCGCGCCGCTGGTCAGCGAGTTCACCAACCGGCCGATCGAGATCGAGGCGGGCGGGGCGACCCAGCTCGCCGACCTCGACAGCGACGTCCTGGTGAACCTGCGGTTCAAGGACACCAAGACGGCGGTCGCCGCGGGCGGGACGATGGGCTCGCAGATGGAGCTGCTCGCCAAGGACGGCACCCTGCACGACATCTCGAACCGGCTGGACAAGGTGGCCCAGAAGCTGGCCGAGACCGTCAACGACAAGTACGGCACCGGCTACAGCATGAAGGGCGACACCGGTCAGCAGTTCTTCGTCGACCGCGACCGGCCCAACGATCCGACCGCCACGATCACCGCGGGGAACATCGGGGTGAAGGTGTCCGACCCGGACGACCTGGCCGTCTCGACCAAGGACCCGAAAGGCGTGCTCACCACCAAGGCGCTGGACGGCGGGATCGCCGACGACCTGGCCGAGCTGGCCACCTCCCGGGACGGCGCCGACGCCGAGTACCAGCAGCTGATCGGCGACCTCGGGGTGGCCGCGCAGTCGTCGATCCGCCGGCGCGACGTGCAGAACGCGGTGACCGACCAGGTGGACGCCGCACGGGACGCGGAGTCCGGGGTCAACCTCGACGAGGAGATGACCAACCTGCTCACCTACCAGCGCGGTTACGAGGCCGCGTCGCGGGTGCTCACCACGGTCGACTCGATGCTCGACCAATTGATCAACCGAACCGGCATGGTCGGTAGGTAGGGGGACGACGGCTCATGAGCAGCCCACGAGTCACCGAGAGCAGCGTCCGCACCCGGACGATGGCGAGCCTGCAGCGCAACCTCAACCGGACGCAGACGGCGCAGGACCAGATCTCCAGCGGCAAGCAGCTGCACCGCCCGTCGGACTCGCCGACCGGCACGGTCACCGCACTCCAGTTGCGCGGCGAGGTCCGCGCGAACAAGAAGTACTCGACCAACGCCGACGACGCGATGGGCCGGCTCGGCACCGTGCAGGACACCCTCCAGAGCTCGACCACGCTGGTCGCCAAGGTCCGGGAGCTCACCCTGGCGGCGGCCAGCGCGGGCGGCGGCAGCACGCCGGAGGCGAACAACGCGCGGGCCGCCGAGATCGACCAGATCCGCGGCACGCTCATTCAGTACGCCAACACGAAGTACCTGGACCGCCCGGTCTTCGGCGGCTCCACACCGGACTCCGCGGCGTACGCGAGCGGCGCCTACGTCGGCGAGGAGGCCGGTGAGACGGCCCGGATGATCGGGCCGAACGCCAAGGTCCGGGTGGACGTCCGCGGCCCCGAGGTGTTCGGCAACGACTACCTCGTCAACGGCGACGGCAAGTACGTCGACGCCGACGGGCAGGAGCTGGCCGACCAGACCGATCCGGCGGCCCGGGTGCGGAACCCGGCGCAACTGTTCAACGTTCTCAAGGACCTGTCCGACGCCATGAAGTCGGGCGACTCGGCCGCTATCGACACCGGCCTGAAGAACCTCGACAAAGCGTCTGATCTGCTGAATTCCACTCTTTCGGACGTAGGTGCTCGATACAATCGGGTTACACAGATGAAGCAGTCCGCTGAGGATCGCTTGATGTCCGTGTCGTCGCAGCTGTCCGATATCGAGGATGTCGACCTGCCCAAGGCGATCATGGAATTGCAGCTCCAGCAGACCTCGTATCAGGCCGCCCTGGCCGCCACGGCCAAGGTGATCCAGCCCTCGCTCATCGATTTCCTGAGGTGACCATGACTACTCGCACCATGTCCCGACCGATCGAGGCCACCATGACCGACCCGTCGCTGGGCCTGCCGACCATCTCGATGGCGGTTCCCATGCCGGGGTTCCCGGCGCACAAGGAATTCGTCCTGGTGCGCCTGAACGACGACGGTCTGCTCTACGCCCTGACCTCGCTCGACAACCCGGAGCTGCGCTTCCTGGTGGCACCGCCGGAGCCGTTCTTCCCGGAGTACGCCCCGGAGATCGACGAGTCGGTGTTCGCCGCGCTGAACACCAAGGACCCGGACCGGGTACTGCTGCTCACGGTCATCACCGCGGGCAAGGAGGAGACCACCGCGAACCTCCTCGCCCCGATCGTGGTGGACCGGGACAGCATGCGGGCGATGCAGACCGTCCTCACCGGCTCCGGCTACCCGGTCCGGGCGATCATGAACCGGTCGTACTGATCCTCCAGGTGAGGGCTTGTCACGACGGCCGGGACCTCGCGCCTCGTGACAACCCTCCAAGGCGCGGTCGCGTTCCCTCGCGGCCGCGCCTTTGCCATGCTGTCCGTTCCATGGATGGAGGAGGAGGGCGTCGATGCTAGTGCTGACCAGGCGGGCCGGCGAGAGCGTGATGATCGGCGACGACGTCGTGATCACCGTGCTGGAGGCCCGGGGCGACGTCATCCGGCTGGGCATCCAGGCTCCCCGTGACGTGCAGGTGCACCGCGAGGAGGTGTATCGCGAGTTGCAGGACGCGAACCGGGCGGCCGCCTCGCCGACCGACGACGCGGTGCACGCGATCACCCAGATGCTCCAGAAGCCGGGAGAGTGAGGGCCGCGCCCGCCATCACCGGTGGCGGGCGCACCTCAGCTGCACCGGCGGCTGACCCCGGAGACAACGCGCGACCGGCATTCTTCTCCCCGACGGAGAACTTCAGTCGGGGAGCGAACGTGGCAGAGCGGGAATCAGTCATCGGCGGCGGTGCGGTCGGCACCGCATGCGCGCTGGACCTGACGGTGGACGGCCACGTGCACACCGGGTTCGCGGCCGGGCGGGATGCCGTCGGCGTGGTGGTCTCGGCCGCCGACCGGGCCGGACTGACCTCGCTCACCTTCGCCGACCAGGCCGGACCGGACACCACCTGGCTGACCGCGTACGCGGACGCCGTGCGCCGGGCCCGGCACCGCACCGAGATGACCCTGCGGGTGGCCGCCGAGGTCGAGGTGGTCCGCCCGGACGGCTGGCTCGCGCTGCCCACCGACCTGGCCCAGCTGGACGCGCTGTCGGTGGCGGTCTCCGCCCTGCCGGCCGGCGACGAGCCGCTCGACGCCCGGGCCGTGCGCGCCCTGGTCGAGACCGGCGAGCTGACCGCCGAGGAGGTCGCCGAACGCCTGGTCGAGGCCACCGTCCTGGGCCTGGAGCGGGCCTGCCGCTACGTGCCCACCCAGCTGGCCCGCCCGCTCGCGCTGCTGGCCCAGGCCGGCGTGGACGACGCGGCGGTCTCTCCGGCGCTGCTCGCCGACCTGGCCGCCGCCTGCCGCTCCACCGGCACCCTGGTGGAGATCAGCGAGGCGTGGCGCAGCCCGTCCCCGCGCCTGGTCGCGCTGCTGCGCGACGCCGCCGTGACGCTGGTGCCCGCGAGTGACGCCCGGTACGCCGCCGAGGTCGGTGGCTGGCAGTACCTGCGCAGAGTCTGAAAGCCGGTCTCCGCGAAAGCGAACACGGGTCGCACTCGTCTCCGTACGCTCTGTCATGCCAGCACTTCAGCATGGGAGAGATGCGATGAGTATGGTTCAGCAGGCCATCGAGGTGAGTGCACCGCTGCACACGGTGTACGAGCAACTCGCCGCGTTCGAGAACTACCCACGGTTCATGACCGGAGTCCGCCAGGTGACCACCACCGGCGCGGACCAGACCCACTGGATCATGGATGTGGACGGCAAGCGCCGGGAGTTCGACGCGCAGATCATCGAGCGGTCGCCGGACGAACGGGTCTCCTGGTCGACCATGGAGGGGCCGCTCCTCGCCGAGACCCTGACGCTGCGCCCGATGGGCGAGACGAAGACCCAGATCGTCGCGCAGCTCGAGGCCGACATCGCGTTCCTCATGCCCAGCGACCGGCACGGTCAGGAGTCGCTGAACCGCCGGCTCAAGGCGGACCTGACCACCTTCAAGGGCCTGGTCGAGAGCGGCGTGCTGGGCGGCCGCCCGATGCCCACCGGCGCCAGCGTCAAGCGCCTGCCCGGCCCCTCGCACACCCTGTTCAGCAAGCCGGACTACGCCTCGCCGGCGTCGGTCGCCGCCCGCGTGCACAAGCACCCGCCGGCCACCCAGGCGATCCCGCAGGACACCGAGCCGGGACCGGGCGCGGGCTGGGACACCGGCGCCGCCGACCTGAGCAACGCCGACCCGACCGGCACCGGCCTCACCGACAACCCGTTGCACCACGCGGCCGGCCCGGGCACCGTCCCGACGGCGAAGCGGGGCGCCTCGTCCGGCTCGGCCCGGATGGGTGGCCGCACCGCCGCCGCCGACATCTGGGGCAACGGCATGATCAACGAAGAGGACCGGGGCATCGGCTGATCCAGGATCGCCGTCAAGGCCGGCCCACCGGGCCGGCCTTCGCCATGCCCGGCGGGGAGAGGCGGTTCAGCGTGGGGCGGCTTCCAGGGTGACCAGCAGGCGGGCGCCGCGCGGGACGGCGTGCTCGTAGCGAACCGAGCCGCCGTTCGCCTCGACCAGGTGCCGCACGATGAACAGGCCCAGCCCGGCCCCGCGCAGGAACCGGCCGAACAGGTTGGGCAGCACGTCCTCCGGGATGCCCGCGCCACTGTCCTGCACGCAGAGCAGCACCGTCCCGCCCTGCCGCTCGGCGACCACCAGGATCGGCGCCGCCCCGTGCACGATCGCGTTCTTCAACAGGTTCTCCACCACCACGGCGAGGTGCCCGCGGTCGGCCAGCGCGGACAGCTCCTCGTCGATCGCGATCTCCACCTGGTCGGCCCCGGCCGTCTCGGCGCGGGCCGCCCGAGCCACCTCGAGCAGCGGCACCGGCACCCGCCGGGCGGTCACCGCGCCGGTGTCCAGGCGGAACAGCAGCTGGAGGTCGTTCATCATCTTGACCAGGCGGCGGGTGTTCTTGTCGATCTTCAGGGACAGTTCCAGCCGGATGTCGTCCGGCAGGTCCGCCCAGTCCGCGCAGAGCAGCTCGGCCAGGCTGGCGATCGAGCTGATCGGCTGGGCCACGTCGTGGGTGAGCATCGAGGTCAGGTCGTTCTTGAAGGCGAGCGCGGCGCCCAGCTGGGCGTTCGCCGCGGCCAGCTGCGCGTTGCCGCGCTCCAGCTCGGCGGCGTGCTCGCTGAGCGCCTCCTCGGCCTGTTTGCGGGAGGCGATGTCGACGCAGGTGGCGACGTAGCCGCGGGGCGCGCCGGCGGCGTCCGGGATGGCGGCCATGGTGGCCAGCACCGGCACCTGGGTGCCGTCGGCGCGGGGCAGCAGCCAGTCGCCGCCGTGGCCCGGCGGCGGCAGCGGCGGCGGCTCGTACACGTCGTCCCGGTGGCCGGTGAGCTCGCGCCAGCGCCGGTTCACGTCGATCACCCGGTAGTTCGCGTCCAGCACCATGACCGCTTCGTTCATCGACTGGAGCAGCGTGTCCGCGAAGTCCTGCCGGTCCCGCAGCTCGGCGACCAGGCGCTGGTCGGCGGTGTCGGCGGCGGGCGCCGGCCCGGGCTCGGGCCGGGCCAGGACGGCGCCGGCGGTCAGCAGGAGCAGGCCGCCGGCCAGGTGCGGCGGCATCGCCCCGCTGCCGGTGACGAACCGGGAGGCCAGCGCGACCAGCGCGACCGTGGCGGCGCCGAGCAGCAGCGGGTCGGTGATCCGCACCGGGAGCCGGCCGAGCTTGGGCAGCCGCAGGTCGAGGCCGGCCAGCGCGAGACCGGTCAGCACGGTGGCGAGTCCGGCGGCCGGATGCCGGTGCAGCGTGAGGGCGCCGAGCACCGCCGCGGACAGGCCGAGAACGGCGGCCACGCCGGAGCGCAGCCGGCCGGCGAGGCCCCCGGCCGGCGGCAGCGCCTGCACCACCAGGGCCGCACCGGCCGGTATCACGACGAACGCCGGAGCGGGCGAGAGCCCCTCCGGCGACGCGTTCAGATCGGATGTGTGCGTGTTCAGAAGGCCGAGCACGGTGACCGTGACCCCGGCGCAGCCGGCGATCAGCCGGGACAGCCTGCCCACGCCGCGTGCCGCGATACGCACATATCCCCCCATGACGTGAGGAAATGAGCATATCGCGGCAAGCGCGATTACTTACCCGCCCAGGCGAACCCTTCCTCCAGGCGGATCTTGCTGGCCACGCGCGAGATCTCAGCGTGCATCCGGTTCGCGTGGTGGCCGCAGAAGGCCAGGTCGCCGCCGCTGCTCAGGGTCACCTCCAGCTTGGCGGCCGCGCCGCAGCGATCGCAGCGATCGGTCAGCTCGCCGACGGTGTCGATCTCGGGCGACAGCAGGGTGGTCATATCGCTCTCCTTGCTCAGTGGCCGAATGAAGCGAGGCTCAACGGCGGTGTGCAGCGGTCCTGACAGCGGACTAGATCGGCCCTGCGCCGGGTCGCCTTAGTGGTTCGACCCCGGTATCCGCTGTGAACGGCGCAACGTCGTCGCAACCAGTCAAGACCTTGTCCTGCACTTCTTCATCTTCAGGATTTCCCTCAAGTCGCCACGGCATGCACTTCCGGGCCGGGGCACCTACCTGAGGGAGATATTTGATGCTCGGTTCCGACGCCCGTCGCCTGGCCTACCGTTTCGTAGCCGTCGCGAGCGCCGCCACCGCTTCTCTTTACGGTTTCGCCGCTCCGGCCGCCGCGGCTCCGGCCGCGCCGCGGACCGGGACGGTCCTGGAGGCCGGCGCCGCCGCCATCCCGGACAGCTACATCGTCGTGCTCAAGCCCGGGCAGGACGCCGACTCGCGAGCCCTGACCGCCGTGTACGGCGGCGAGGTGCTCGAGAACTACCAGGCCACGGTGTCCGGTTTCCACGCCCGGATGTCCGCGGAGCAGGCCGCGCGCCTCGCCGCCGACCCGGCCGTGCGGTACGTCGAGCAGGACGCCGTGATCACCTCGGCCTCGGTCCAGCCGAACGTCACCTGGGGCCTGGACCGGATCGACCAGCGCACCCGCACCCTGGACAAGAAGTACTCGTACCGGTCGGCCAAGGACGTGACCGCCTACGTGATCGACACCGGCGTCCGCGTCTCGCACAAGGAGTTCGGCGGCCGGGCCACCAACGGCTGGGACTTCGTCGACGGCGACAAGACCGCGAACGACTGCAACGGGCACGGCACCCACGTGGCCGGCAGCATCGGCGGCTCGACGTACGGCGTCGCCAAGGACGTCAAGATCGTCGCGGTGAAGGTGCTGGACTGCGACGGCTCCGGCTCGTACTCCGACTTCATCGCCGGGATCGACTGGGTCACCAAGAACGCCAAGCTGCCCGCGGTGGCCAACATGAGCATCGGCGGCCCGGTCGACAAGGCGCTCGACGACGCCATCAACCGGTCGATCGCCAAGGGCGTCACGTACGCCATCGCGGCCGGCAACGACAACAAGAACGCCTGCAAGTTCTCGCCGGCCGACACCGCCAACGCGATCACCGTGGGCGCCGTGGACAGCGGCGACCGGCGGGCGTCCTTCTCCAACTACGGCACCTGCGTCGACATCTTCGCGCCGGGCGTCGACATCAAGTCGGCCGGCAAGAACTCGAACACGGCGACCGCGACGATGAGCGGCACCTCGATGGCCAGCCCGCACGTGGCCGGCGCGGCCGCCCTGGTGCTCGGCGCCCACCCGGACTGGACCCCGCAGCAGGTCCGTGACGACCTGGTCGGGCACGCCGGCTCGGGCCTGGTCCGCAACCCCGGCGCCGGCTCGCCGAACAAGGTTCTCTACACCGGTTACCTGGCCGGCGACACCGGCACCGCCGCCAAGAAGCGCTGACCCTCGCGAACGCCGCTCCTCCTTCCGGGAAGAGCGGCGTTCGGCTTTTCCGAACAGTGGCCGTCCGACGCCCTCCGGCGGCTAGCGTGAGATCGACCCCAGCCCGCGAGGAGGACCCATGTCCGAGGCGCCGGTCGCCGAAACGCCGACCGTCCTGGTCGTCGACGACGAAGAAGATCTCCGCGACATCATGCGCCGCATGCTGCAGCGCAAAGGGTATGCCGCCCTGGTGGCCGGTGATCCGGACGAGGCCATCTCGGTCTGCCGGGACCACCCGGGCGACATCGACGTCCTGGTCACCGACCTGACCCTGCCGGGCGGCAAGTCCGGCGGCGAACTGGCCGGCACGATCATCGAGATGCGTCCCGGCACGGGCGTAGTCTTCATCTCCGGGCTGCCCAAGGACATCGCGGTCACCAAGGGCCTGGTCGGGGACGACGCCCTGCTGGTGAAGAAGCCGTTCACCGCCGACGCCCTGCTCGAAGCGCTCAAGAGCGTGCTAGGCGACGGGCCACGGCACACTTAGCTCGCCGAGGCGCCAGCGGGCCGGTCCGTCCAGGACCGGCCAGCCCTCGGCGCGCATCCGCCGGACCGTGGCCAGCCACCGCTGCCGCGGTCCGAACGGCGTCGCCTCGGTCTCCCAGGCCCGGCCCAGCGCGCGCAGCAGCTCGTGCACCGGACGCCCGGGCACGTTGTGGTGGATCAGCGCCTTGGGCAGCCGTTCCGCGAAGACCGCCGGATGCTCCAGCACCGGGAGCCTGGCCGACAGGGTCAGCGTCGCCGGCACACCGGCCTCGACCACCGCCCAGGTGGCGATCCGGCCGAGCTCGTCACAGGTGCCCTCGATCAGCACCGCTCCGGTGCCGGTCATCTGCCGCCAGGCCGCCGCGACCTCGTCCTCCGAGTACTGCCGGAGCACGTTGAACGCGCGCACCACGGCCGGGGCGAGACCGGCCAGCTCGAACCCGCCCCGGCGGAACTCCAGGCCGGGCGGGTCCGCGTGGGGGAGGGCGGCGGCCACGCGTACCGGATCGATCTCCAGACCGACCACCGTGACGTCCGCGCGGACCGTGGCGGCCAGCCGCCCCCGGAGTTCCACGGCGGTGACCGGCGTGGCGCCGTACCCCAGATCGATCACCAGCGGCGTGGCCGCGGACCGCAACAGATCAGCGCACCGGAAGGCGATGAAGTTGTCCACCCGTCGCAAGCGGTTGGGGTTGGTGGTGCCGCGGGTGATCGCGCCGACCGGTTTCACCTGTTACAGCTCCCGGTGCACCTTGTGCTGGGCGGCCTGGGCGATCGGGCGGACCACCAGCCGGTCGATGTTGACGTGCTGCGGCCGGGTCGCGGCGAACGCCACGATGTCCGCGATGTCGTCGGCCACCAGCGGCTCCTTCACCCCGGCGTAGACCGCGGCGGCCTTGTCCGCGTCGCCGTCGAACCGGTTGAGCGCGAACTCGTCGGTGCGCACCATCCCGGGATCGATCTCCACGACCCGCACCGGCCGGCCGGCGAGCTCCAGGCGCAGCGTCCCGACCAGGGCGGTCTGCGCGTGCTTGGCCGCGACGTAGCCACCACCGCCCTCGTACGGCGTGAAGGCCGCCGTCGAACCCATCGTCACGATCGTCCCGGCGCCGCTCGCCTCCAGCGCCGGCAGCAGCGCCTTGGTGACCCGCAGCGTGCCGAGCACGTTCACGTCGAACATCCACTGCCAGTCGTCGACCGAGCCGTCCTCGACCGGGTCGACCCCGCGGGCGCCGCCGGCGTTGTTCACCAGCACGGCGAGCGGCAGGCCCAGCCCGGCCACCGCGGCGACCAGCCCGGCCACCGACTCGTCCGAGGTGACGTCGCAGGCGACCGCGGTCGCGTGCGGCCCGATCTCCTTCACCAGCGCGTCCAGCCGGTCGGCCCGGCGGGCCGCCGCGACCACGTGGAATCCCTCGCCGGCCAGGCGGCGTGCCGTCGCCGCGCCGATTCCGCTGGATGCCCCGGTGACCACTGCGATTCTCTGCATGGTTCCGATCTAACCTCATGACCTGAGTCACGCTGCTCCCGCTGCGTGGTGGTTCAGCCCACGCCGATGGGGAAGATGAAGCTGTAGGAGTCCGAGCGGAGGGAACCATTGTGGCTGAGGTCGGCTGGCCCACACCCCGGCGCATAGCCACCCTCTCGGTGCACACGTCGCCGCTGGAGCAGCCGGGCACCGGCGACGCCGGCGGGATGAACGTCTACATCGTCGAGGTGTCCAAGCGGCTCGCCGCGGCCGGGGTCGAGGTGGAGATCTTCACCCGGGCCACCGCGAGCGACCTGCCGCCGATGGTGGAGATGGTGCCCGGCGTGCACGTGCGGCACGTCACCGCGGGGCCCTACGAGGGGTTGAACAAGGAGGAGCTGTCGTCGCAGCTCTGCGCGTTCACCACCGGCGTGCTGCGGGCCGAGGCGGCGCACCCGCCCGGCCACTACGACCTGATCCACTCGCACTACTGGCTCTCCGGCCAGGTCGGCTGGCTGGCCCGGGAGCGCTGGGGCGTGCCCCACGTGCACACCGCGCACACCCTGGCCAAGGTGAAGAACCGGCTGATCGCGGCCGGTGACCGCCCGGAGCCGAAAGCCCGGGTGATCGGTGAGGAGCAGGTGGTCGCCGAGTCCGACCGGCTGGTCGCGAACACCCGGTTCGAGGCGCAGGACCTGATGACCTACTACCACGCCGATCCGTCCCGGGTCAGCGTGGTGCAGCCCGGCGTCGACCTGGACCGGTTCCGTCCCGGCGCGGCCGACCGGGCCCGGTTCGGACTGCCCGCGCACGGCCGGATCATCGCCTTCGTCGGCCGGATCCAGCCGCTCAAGGCGCCCGATGTGCTGATCTCCGCGGTCGCCGAGATGCGGGCCGGCGGCGTCCGGGACGTCACCGTGGTGATCTGCGGCGGCCCCAGCGGCACCGGCCTGGACCGGCCGTCCGCGTTGATCGAGCTGGCCGCCTCGCTCGGCGTCACCGACGCGGTGGTCTTCCTGCCCCCGCAGACCGGCGCCGACCTGGCCGCCCTCTATCGGGCCGCCGACCTCGTCGCGGTCCCGTCCTACAACGAGTCGTTCGGGTTGGTCGCGCTGGAGGCGCAGGCCTGCGGCACGCCGGTGGTGGCGGCGGCGGTCGGCGGCCTGGTCACCGCGGTGCGGGACGGCGAGAGCGGGGTCCTGATCGACGGCCACGACCCGGCCGACTGGGCGCGAGTGCTGGAGAAACTGCTGGACGCGCCGGGTTACCGGCGCCGGCTGTCGGCCGGCGCGGTGGCGCACGCCGCGCAGTTCTCCTGGGATCGGACCGCGGATAACCTGCTGCGCGTCTACCGTGACGCGGTGAGCGAGCACCGGGCGCTGATCGCCGCCCGGCTGGAGGGGGTGACCTGCGCGTGACGACCGCGTTGATCGAGAAGGTGCTCACCGACCGGGAGCTGGAGTGGGAGCCGACCGGTGAGTCGTCCTATGTGGTCACCCTGCCCGGCACGCACAAGCTCAAGACCGCGTGCAACCTGATCGTCGGCGAGCACGCGCTGCGGATCGAGGCGTTCGTGATGCGCCAGCCGGACGAGCGCCGCGAGGAGCTCTGGGCCTGGCTGCTGCGCCGCAACGCCCGGATGTACGGCGTGGCCTTCTCCATCGACGCGGCCGGCGACGTCTATCTGACCGGGCGGGTCTCGCTGAACAGCCTCGACGAGGACGAACTGGACCGGCTGCTGGGCGCGGTGCTCACGTACGCCGACGAGTCGTTCGACACCATGCTGGAGATCGGTTTCGGGACGTCCATCCGGCGCGAGTGGGAGTGGCGGGTCAAGCGCGGCGAGTCGCTGGCCAACCTGCAGGCCTTCAAGCATTTCGCCGCGCCCGACGACAGCGGCGGCACGTCCTGACCCTCCTGGCCCGGACGTGAGCCCGGGCTCGGGCCTCTCGGTGTCCACAGTGAACTCGATGAGTCCGCCCGGTCTGCCGCCGGGTGACCTGCCCGATCCGGCAAGATCGCTCTGACGTGCGCAGACGTGATCATCGAAGTCGCGAATTCATCGGGATGTCACCCCTGCGCAAGATCGCACGAGGCCCCGCCTGATTCGACGGTCATCATTTCCTTGACGCGGTAAGAGTCGTTATTTCTGCCGGTGTCACGGAGGCCGGATGAGTGATTGGCGGATCGTCCGATCGGTTGGTTGTTGGCGATTGTGACGCCTGAGACAGATGTCGACACGAATACGGCTTGTGAGGCTTGACTGCCCCAACTAGCGTGGTCGATGGACGCCGAGCCGTCAGTTCGGGGAACGGGTCGATCAGTAATGATCGCCGCGGATCGGCGTTTGGGGACGGGTGGCATGAGCCGTTGGGGGACGGCGCGACCCGAGACCGGCGGTTAGTGCGGGCGACGCCTATGGGGATGGGGGTCGCCCGCCGCCGCCGGTGCTTTTGTTTACGGGCATGTTACGTCGGTTACATCCGGCAGGATCTTTCGTTCATCGAATTCTCGCGGTCCATTCGCCGCGATTCCCGCTCATCCCGAGTGCGGCTGTCCGATGTGTTCAGTGGACGCTGCTCGCCCGGCGGCCACCCGCCGCTCCCGGGCCGGGCCGGCCGCCAGGTGCAGCCCGGCCGCCACCAGCCCGACGATCGCCACGATCACCCAGTGCCCGGCGCCGAGCCACTCCAGCCCGGCCCCGCCCAGCGCCGGCGCCATGAACGCCGCCGCCGGGAAGCTGAGGTAGAACACCGCCTGGTACCGCCCGCGCAGCAGCGTCGGCGCCAGCTCCGAGTTGATCGCAGCGTTCGGCGGCGCGGCGATCATCCCGCCCACCGTCCAGATCACCGCGGCCACCAGGTAGACCGCCAGGCTGTCGGCCACCGCCAGCACCGCGAACCCGGCCGCCATCACGGCCATCGACAGCGCCAGCACCCGGTCCTTGCGCCGCCGGTCGATGAACCCGGGCACGAACAGCTGACCTCCCACGATCAGCGCCCCGCCGAGCGCGGTCACCAGGCCGTACGCGCCCGGCCCGAGCCCGTCGTCGTGCATGGCGAGCGGCACGATGGTGGTGGTCTGGCTGCTGAGCAGCGCCTGGAGCAGGGTCAACCCGACGAAGGCCAGGAAGATCCGGTCGGCGAAGACGGTCCGCATCCCGCCCGCCGACGGCTCGGACCGGCTCGTCCGGGTCAGCGTCTCGGGCACCTTCCACGCGATGATCAGGGCGGTGACCAGGGTGCTGGTCGCGTCGAGCAGGAACAGGCCGAGGTAACTCCACCGGGCCAGTGCGCCGGCCAGCAGCGACGCGCCCGCGGTGCCCAGGTTGAAGGCCCAGAACTGAAGGTTGAACGCACGCAGCCGGTGATCGGCCGGCACCGCGTCGGTGATCGCCGCGACGAACGCCGGGCCGGGCATCGCCTGGGTCAGCCCGAGCAGCAGGCACAGCCCGGCGATCAGCGGGAGCGGCGTGCTGAACGCCAGCGCCACCAGCACCGCGGCGCACCCCAGATGCGACCAGATCAGCGTGGACCGTCGTCCCCACCGGTCGGTGAGCACGCCGCCGGCCAGGGTGCCGGCCACCCCGCCGATACCGTAGGTGCCGACCACCAGGCCGGCCAGCGCCGCGCCCGCGCCCCGCTCGGCGGTCAGGTAGAGCGACAGGTAGAGGACGGCGAACCCGCCGACCCGGTTGATCAGCAGGCCGGCCCAGAGGAACCAGTAGACCCCCGGCAGCCCGCCGACCGCTCCGCGCACCCAGCCCACGAGCTCACCCCGCCGTTCCCGCTCGAATAGCAAACCTTCCTAACCATAGTGTGGTCAGGCCGGGACGAGCGCGGCCTCCTCGGCTCGCCGGAGGGCCGCGCGCCGCTCCCGGGCCGGGCCGGTCAGCAGGTGGCCGGCGCCCGCCACGACGCACACGGCGAAGCAGCCCACCCACAGCGTCACCGAGCCGAAGCCCTGCAGCACCAGGCCGCCCAGGATCGGGGCCAGCGCCGAGCCGAGCTGCCAGGACAGCGAGATCAGGCCCTGGTAACGCCCGCGCAGCGCGGCCGGCGACAGCACCGCCACGGTCGCGGCGTTGCTGGGGGACTGGAGCATCTCGCCGAGGGTCCAGATCACCACGGTCAGCGCGTACATCCAGGCGGAGTGGGCGACCGCGACCAGCCCGAAGCCGATGCCGATGATCACCACGCCGGCCGCCAGCACCCGGTGCGGGCTGCGGCCCTCGATCAGCCGCGGCACGAACAGCTGGCCGGACACGATCAGGATGCCGTTGACCGCGATCACCCAGCCGTAGGTGGCCGCCGAGAAGCCGTCGGCCAGCATCGCGATCGGCAGCATCGACATGTGCTGCATGATGACCAGCACGCCGAGCAGGTTGATCACCCAGTAGACGAGGAAGACCCGATCGCTCAGGGCGGTCAGCATGCCGCCGCGCGGCGCCCCGGCGGTGACCGGGCGGTGCGCCGGCCGGCTCTCCTTCAGGAAGATCAGCGTGATCGTCGCGGTGGCCACCGTGGTGGCCGCGTCGACCACGAAGAGCAGCAGGTAGTCGGCCTGAGCGGCGAAGCCGGCGGCGATCGCGGCGAGCGCGAAGCCCAGGTTGATCGCCCAGTAGTTCAACGAGTACGCCCGGACCCGGTCCGGCTCCGGCACGACGTCCACCATCATCGCGGAGAACGCGGGCCGCACCCCCTCGGTGAAGACCGCGAGCAGCGCCGTGACCACCAGGATCTGCGGGTACGTGC
Organism: Actinoplanes ianthinogenes; assembly: GCF_018324205.1. Taxonomy (NCBI): domain Bacteria; kingdom Bacillati; phylum Actinomycetota; class Actinomycetes; order Micromonosporales; family Micromonosporaceae; genus Actinoplanes; species Actinoplanes ianthinogenes. Next base: position 4,118,002 of record NZ_AP023356.1, on the reverse strand, counting down.
CGGCGAACCCGAGGGTCAGCATCAGCGCGGCCGCGCCGAACTGGGCGAGCAGCATGGTCGGCCGGCGGCCCCAGCGGTCGGCCAGCACCCCGCCGGTCATCGTGCCGATCGCGCCGCCCACGCCGTACAGGCCGAGCACCAGGCCGGCCTGGCTCTGCGTGAGGTGCCGCTCGCTGGTCAGGTAGATGCTCAGGAACAGCACCACGAAGGAGCCGACGCGGTTGATCAGGGTGCCGGTCCAGAGGAACCAGAACTGCCGGGGCAATCCGCCCGCGGCCTGCCGCAACCAACCGTGCACAAGATCCCCCGTAAGCACTGAACTCGGCTTTGCTCCCTTACAACCTAGGTGATCTCGCAACTGATTTTCCACCCGCCCGGATCGCCGCCGGGCGGGGCGGGGAAGATGTGCTCATGACTGGAACCCTGGTGCTGTTGCGACACGGCAACAGCGAGTGGAACGCCAAGAACCTCTTCACCGGCTGGGTCGACGTGGACCTGGACGCCAAGGGCGAGGATGAGGCCCGCCGCGGTGGAGAGCTGCTCAAAGATCAGAACGTGCTGCCCGATGTCGTGCACACCAGCCTGCTGCGGCGCGCGATCCGGACGAGTGAGATCGCCCTGCACATCACCGACCGGCACTGGATCCCGGTGAAGCGTTCCTGGCGGCTCAACGAGCGGCACTACGGCGCTCTGCAGGGCAAGGACAAGAAGCAGACCCTGGAGGCGTACGGCGAGGAGCAGTTCATGCTCTGGCGCCGGTCGTACGACGTCCCGCCGCCGCCGATCGAGGACGACTCGGAGTTCTCCCAGGCGAACGACGCGCGCTACGCGGACCTGCCGCCGGAGATCAAGCCGAAGGCCGAGTGCCTGAAGGACGTGCTGGAGCGGGCCCTGCCGTACTGGTACGACGCGATCGTCCCGGACCTGCGGGCCGGCAAGACGGTGCTGGTCGCCGCGCACGGCAACTCGCTGCGCGCGATCGTCAAGCACCTGGACCAGATCTCCGACGAGGCGATCGCCAAGCTGAACATCCCGACCGGCATCCCGCTGCGCTACGACCTGGACGAGAACCTGCGTCCGATCACCGCGGGCGGCACCTACCTGGACCCGGAGGCGGCCAAGGAGGCCGCGGCCGCGGTCGCCAACCAGGGCCGCTGAGCCGATAGCAGGACACGCCAGGGCCGGGACACCCCCGTGGTGTCCCGGCCCTGGCGCGCCGCCGGGCGGTCAGCCCTGCTGACCCGCGGCCGGCTCCCCCGTGACCAGGTAGATGGTGTGCTCGCTGATGTTCACCGCGTGGTCGGCGTACCGCTCGTAGAACCGGCCCAGCAGAGCGCCGTCGATCGCGGTCTCCGCCCCGTACGGCCAGTCGTCGGCCAGCATCACCTTGAACAGCTCGCGCTCGAGGTCGTCGATCGCGTCGTCGTCCTTCTCCAGCTCGGTGGCGAGACCGGCGTCACTGTGGGCCAGCACGTCCGTGATCTTCTCGGCCATCTGGTCGGCGATCTCGGCCATGCCCTTGAAGACCGGGCGCAGCTCGGCCGGCACGGCCGGCGACGGGTGCCGGCGGGCGGCGGTCTTGGCCACGTGCTCGGCCAGGTCGCCCATCCGCTCCAGGTCGGCCGAGATGTGCAGGGCGGTGATCGCCCGGCGCAGGTCGACCGCGACCGGCGCCTGCCGGACGATGATGTCGGCCACCTTCGTCTCGACCTGGGCGTAAAGGGCGTCCACCTCGGCGTCGCGCTGCATGACGGACTCGGCCGCCGCCAGGTCGGCGGTCAGCAGCGCGGTCGTCGCCTTGCGCAGTGCGGCGCGGACCGACTCCGCCATGGTCACCAGCAGCCGGCTCACTTCGATGAGATCGGCCTGAAACTCCTCGCGCATGTTCTAAAGTCCCGAATGTCGGGGCCGTCCCACCTCGCAGTGACGGCCGATGTGTGCAGCTCACGCTAGGTCGGCCCGGCGGCCTGGACATGAACGCCGGTGAACGACGCCAGACCCGGTGGTGAACATTATTCAACGCGGGCCCGATTTGCCCCTTTGGCCTTGTGGTCCAGGTAAACAATGACCCTACGATCGCAGCGTGGAGTGGGAATACGCCGTCGGCTTGGTCTCAGCCGCGCTGGCCGTCGGTGTCGGTGCCGGGCTGGTTCTCGCCCGTTTCCGCCGACCGGGGTCGGAGGAGATGGACGGGTCCGGTTCGCCGGAGGGGAGAGCCGCCATCGAACCGGACGACGATCGCCCGGCAGGTAAGCACGGTCTCAAGGGCCTCGGCCGCAAGAGCCTCGACTCGCTGCGGGTCGGCGTCGTCGTGCTCGACGCGGACGACTACCCGGTGCTGGTCAATCCGGCCGCCCGGGCGATGGGCCTGCTGCGGTCCGGTGGCGCGCCGGGCACCATCGCGGCGCATCCGATCCTGCGCACGCTGGCCGGCCAGGTGCGGCGGACCGGCGTACGTCGAGAAGTTGAACTTGATCTTCCGCGTGGTCGTGCCGGTGGGGCGCAGGCCCCGCTCGGGCTGCACCTGCGCGCCGTCGCGCTGAACGCGACGCACGTCGCCGTCGAGGCGGCCGACGTGACCGAGTCGCATCGCCTGGCCCGGGTCCGGCGCGACTTCGTGGCCAACGTCAGTCACGAGCTGAAGACCCCGATCGGGGCGCTCCAGCTGCTGGCCGAGGCGCTGCTGGACGCCACCCAGCTGCCCGACTCGGCACCCGAGGCGCAGTCCGAGGACCTGATGGCCGCGCGCCGGTTCGCCGAGCGGATCCACCACGAGTCGGCCCGGATGGGCCGGCTGGTGAGCGAGCTGCTCGAGCTCAGCCGGCTGCAGGGCGCCGAGCCGCTGCCGAACCCGGAGCCGGTGGCGCTGGACTGGGTGGTCGCCGAGGTGCTGGACCGCACCCGGACCACCTCCTCGGCCAAGAACATCGAGATCGCCTATTCCGGTCCGAAAGGCCTGATGGCATACGGCAGCGACAGCCAGTTCGCCACCGCGGTGACGAACCTGGTGGAGAACGCCATCGCCTATTCGGGACCGGACACCAAGGTCGAGCTCACCATGCGGCAGGAAGCCGACTGGATCGAGATCGATGTCGCGGACCAGGGCATCGGGATCTCTCCGCAGGACGTGGACCGGATCTTCGAACGGTTCTACCGAGCTGATCAGGCTCGGTCCCGGGCGACCGGCGGGACCGGCCTCGGCCTCGCCATCGTCAAGCACATCGCCACCAACCACGGTGGTCGAGTGGACGTGACCAGCGCACTCGGCGAGGGATCCACGTTCACCTTGCGCCTACCGGCGCGCCCTACCGAATCCCCCTCGCCGTCACCGACGGCAATTGAGATCGAGTCCGGTGTGGCCCCGTAATGACCAGGTCACCGACGACGGAAGGAACTTCATTGGCCCGCGTGCTCGTGGTCGAGGACGAGGAGTCGTTCTCCGACGCCCTGTCGTACATGCTGCGCAAGGAGGGCTTCGAGGTCTCGGTCGCCGCGACCGGCACCTCCGCCCTCACGCAGTTCGACCGGACCGGTGCCGACATCGTGCTGCTCGACCTCATGTTGCCCGAGATGTCCGGCACCGAGGTGTGCCGCCAGCTCCGGCAGCGGTCCGCAGTCCCGATCATCATGGTCACCGCCCGGGACAGCGAGATCGACAAGGTGGTCGGCCTGGAGATCGGCGCCGACGACTACGTCACCAAGCCGTACTCGCCGCGTGAGCTGGTCGCCCGGATCCGTGCCGTGCTGCGCCGCCAGGGCGGCGAGGCCGCCGAGGTCAGCACCCCGACGCTCGCCGCCGGCCCGGTCCGGATGGACGTGGAACGGCACGTGGTGACCGTCGACGGCGCCGGCGTGCAGCTCCCGCTGAAGGAGTTCGAGCTGCTCGAACTGCTGCTGCGCAACGCCGGCCGGGTGCTCACCCGCGGCCAGCTGATCGACCGGGTCTGGGGTGCCGATTACGTCGGCGACACCAAGACCCTGGACGTGCACGTCAAGCGCCTGCGCTCCAAGGTCGAGCCGGAGCCGAGCGCGCCGCGCTACATCGTCACGGTCCGCGGCCTGGGCTACAAGTTCGAGCCCTAGGAGACGGAACGCGGAGAGGCGGGTTCGCGCCCGCCTTTCCGCTTCGGCTCCGCGGCGGCTGTCGTCGCCGGGTGGATCGCGATCAGGCCGGAGGCGATCCGGGCGTCGCACAGCTCGGCGAGTTTCCGATATGCCGCCTCGCCGATCAGCTCGGTCAGCTCCGGGGCATAGGACAGGTACATCGGCTCGGTGCCCACGTGCGCCTCCGGCGACGACGTGCACCACCAGGCCAGATCGTGCCCGCCCGGCCCCCAGCCGCGCCGGTCGAACTCGGTCAGCGTGGACTGCAACAGCTTGCTGCCGTCGGCCCGGGTGATCCAGTCCTGCTCCCGGCGGACCGGCAGCTGCCAGCAGACGTCCGGCTTGTAGGCCAGCGGGTGCGCCCCGTCGCGCAACGCCTGGGCGTGCAGCGCGCACCCGCCGCCGCCCGGGAAGTCCGCGTCGTTGAGGAACACGCACGGGCCGTCACCCGATCGGGTGGCGGTGCGCCGGGCCGGCTTGGTGCCGTCCACGGTGTCCATCTCGGTCCAGTTCTTGAACCCGCGCCGGTGGTGCTGCCAGGTCTGCGGGGTGAGTTTCGCGGCGGCCGCCTTCACCCTGTTCTCGTCGTCGGCGTCGGTGAAGAACGCGCCGTGCGAACAGCAGCCGTCCTCGGCGCGACCGGGCAGAATGCCGTGGCAGGCGGAGCCGAACACGCAGGTCCAGCGGGAGAGCAGCCAGGTGAGGTCGGCGCGGACGAGGTGCTGCTCGTCGGCGGGGTCGAGGAACTCGATCCATTCCCGAGGGAAGTCGAGCTTCACTTCCACGGGGCGTCGTGCGCGGCTCATCCCGCACAGACTACGCGGGTCAGTCGATCATGACCGTTTGGAGCGGATATATCCGGCGGTGCCGGGCGTGGTTAGGCTGGAGGGCGTGAGTTCCCGAGTTCCCGTGCTTCTCTCCAGCTCCTCGGTCTTCCCCGAGCCGACGGCGGCCGCGTTCGAGATGGCGGCCACGGTGGGCTACGACGGGCTCGAGGTCATGGTCTGGACCGACGCTGTCAGCCAGGACGCCGGCGCTCTGAAAGGCCTGGCCGACCACTACGGCGTGCCCGTCCTCTCGGTGCACGCCCCCTGCCTGCTGGTCACCCAGCGGGTGTGGAGCTCCGACCCCTGGGAGCGGCTGACCCGGGCGGCCCAGCTCGCCGAGTCGCTGGGCGCCCCCACGGTCGTGGTGCACCCGCCGTTCACCTGGCAGCGTGACTACGCGAAAAACTTCGCCGCCGGCCTGGCCAAGGTCCGCGACCGGCACCCCGACCTCACCTTCGCCGTGGAGAACATGTTCCCGGTCAAGATGGCGGGCCGCTGGTTCGTGCCCTACACCCCGGGCTGGGACCCCACCGAGACCGGCTTCGACGCCTACACGCTGGACCTCTCGCACTGCGCCGCGTCCCGGATCGACTCCCTCGACATGGCCGACAAGATGGGCGCCGGCCTGCGGCACGTGCACCTGGGCGACGGCTCCGGCGAGGGCCGCGACGAGCACCTGGTGCCCGGCCGGGGCAACCAGCCCTGCGCCGAGCTGCTGCGCTCACTGGCCGCGCGCGGTTTCACCGGGTCGGTGGCCTGCGAGATCAACACCCGTAAGGCCGCCAGCCGGGCGGTCCGCGAGGCCGACCTGCGCGAGTCCCTGGAGTTCGCCCGCCGCCACCTGGCGGGTTCGTCCCGGCCCGCGGTCAAAGCCTGATAAAGATCTTCCTTTACGCGCGTCCGCTGTGGTGCGGACCGCATGCTCCCGCGCGGGCCGGGCGGGCTGATCTGGCCGCTGGCGCGTCCAAAACGATCAGCCCGCCCTGCACGGTCCGTGGGTGGTCACCGAAAAACCTGAACGCGTCCCGAGTTGCCGGGCTGCTCTCAAGGCGCGGAGCGCAAGCTGTGGGCTCGGCTGTGCTGACACCTGTCGTCCCGCCTGGTTCAGGGCTCGGAGGACGAGCCCAGCCCCGAGGCGCAGTCCTGTGCCGGGATGGGGCGATCGGGGTCAGCCGGTTGGTCGGGGCTGGTGTCCGTGGCCCTGTTTCGTGCCGGGATGGGGCGATGGGGGCCAGCCCGCAGGCTTGGGCTGGTGTCCGTGGCCCTGTTTCGTGTCGGGTTGGGGCGATGGGGGCCAGCCCGCAGGCTTGGGCTGGTGTCCGTGGCCCTGTTTCGTGTCGGGTTGGGGCGATGGGGGCCAGCCCGCCAGCGCACGGCAGAGCGGGGTGGTGTCGTCCGAGTTCGGATTGCGGGGCGTACCGGGAAAGGCATTGTGGTCGGAAAGCGGGCGGCGGGCCGCAACCGGCCGCGGACCGGAACCGGCCGCGTCACCGGACGGGCCGGCCGGGACCGCGACTGCCGCCGGCCGCGGGAAGGGGCGTCAGGCCGGGGTGAGGGTTTCGGTGGCCGGGACGGGCTCCGGGGTGGCGGCGGCGCGTTTGCGGGCTCGGTGGGCGGCGACGTGGGAGCGGGTGGCGCAGCGCTCCGAGCAGAAGCGGCGGCAGTTGTTGGACGAGGTGTCCAGGTAGACGTTGCCGCAGCGCTCGTCGGCGCAGATGCCGAAGCGGGCGCTGCCGAACTCGCAGAGCCAGACGGCCAGGCCCCAGACGGCGCCGGCCAGGTACTCCGCGCTCACCGAGGAGCCGCGGCTGGTGACGTGCATGTGCCAGTCGCTGGCGTCGTGGCCGGAGATGCGTGGCTGCACCGGGTACGCCTCGAGCAGCGAGTTCAGCTCGCGCACCGTGTCGGCGTCCCGGCCGGCGGTGCCGAGCTCGAAGACCTCACGCAGCCGGCGCTGTGCCCGGCGGAAGGTCGCGAGGTCCTTCTCCACGACCTGGTCCCGCATGTAGTCCAGGTCGCCGGCGAACAGGGCCCGCAGGCCGGCGAGATCGTCCAGGCCGGCGTTGACGAGGTCGACCGCCGTCCGGGCGTACGCATCGAAGTTCACCCGACCACGGTAGCCGCAACCGGCCGCGAGGTGCGATTCCTCGACCGCACTGCCGCGCCCCGGCCCGGCCGGGCGATTACGCTCGACGCATGCTCCGTTCCCTGTTTTTCGCCGCGGCCGGCTCCGCCCGGCTGGAGCGGTTGGTCGAGTCAGCCCCCGTCAGCAGAGGTGTGGTCCGGCGTTTCGTGGCCGGCGGCAGCGCCGAGGAGGCGATCCGGGCGAGCCGGGAGCTGGCCGACGACGGGCTGGCGATCAGCCTGGATCATCTCGGCGAGGAGACCGAGACGGCCGAGCAGGCGCACGCCGTCCGCGACGAGTACGTGGGGCTGCTGGCCCGGCTGCACGACGCCGGCCTGACGCCGCCCGCCGAGGTGAGCGTCAAGCTGTCCGCGCTCGGCCAGCGCCTGGACGAGAAGATCGCTTATGAGAACGCCCGGGCGATCTGCGTCGCGGCCGCCGAGGCGGGCACCACGGTGACGCTGGACGCCGAGGATCACAGCACCACGGACGCGACCCTGGAAACCCTGCTTGAGCTGCGTAAAGACTTCCCGGACACGGGGGCGGTGCTGCAGGCGTACCTGCGGCGGACCGAGGGGGACTGCCGGGAGCTGGCGGTCGCCGGGTCCCGCGTGCGCCTCTGCAAGGGTGCGTATGCCGAGCCCGAGTCGGTGGCGTTCCAGTCGGCGCTGGACGTGGACAAGTCGTACGTGCGGTGCCTGAACATCCTGATGGCCGGCGAGGGCTATCCGATGGTGGCGACCCACGACCCGCGGCTGATCGCGATCGCCGAGGACCGTGCGCGCTGGTTCGACCGCTCCACCGGGGAGTACGAGTTCCAGTTGCTCTACGGCGTGCGGCCGGAGGAGCAGGCCCGGCTCGCGGCGGGCGGGCACACCGTGCGGGTCTACTTGCCGTACGGCGAGCAGTGGTACGGCTACCTCATGCGCCGTCTCGCCGAGCGACCAGCCAACGTCGCCTTTTTCGTGAAGGCAGTTTCGTCGCGGAAGTGACTCAGCGGGGGTAACTCCGCCGAAGGCGACCTTTCGGGCTAATTGGACACAGATCCGGCGTGTCGCACTTGACTTTTTGTGGGCAAATTACGGAACGCGACGCCCTGGTCACAGCCGCATCGATACGGTTCTGATGACACGCACGTTCGCCAGGCGAGGCGCGTGCCTGCGAAAGGATCGGTGCGACGAGATGACGGGTCCAGCCCAGACCGAGGAGCGCCTCTCGGAGGTGCGGTTCCTGACCGTGGCCGAGGTGGCCACGTTGATGCGGGTCTCCAAGATGACCGTCTACCGGCTCGTGCACGGTGGTGACCTCACCGCCGTCCGGGTCGGACGCTCGTTCCGGGTGCCCGAGCACGCGGTACACGAGTATCTCCGCGGCGCGTTCTCCCAGACCGCCTGACGGGCGGCCTGCCGGGGTCGTGTTGGCCCACACGGAGCGGGCCGGTACGCTGGACCGGTTGGTTCCCGGTCCGACGCGTGCCGCCACCTAGCGGCGCCGTTCCGGGTGCCGTCCAGATCGGTTCCGGCCGCGCGCCGGTTCCACTCAAACATGGTTCGAGAGGCTTTCGTATGGGCTCCGTGGTCAAGAAGCGCCGCAAGCGTATGGCGAAGAAGAAGCACCGCAAGCTGCTGCGCAAGACCCGCGTCCAGCGTCGCCGTTTGGGCAAGTGACGGCCGGCCGGGTGCTCCACCCGGCTGACGCCGTCGCTTGCCGACCCCAGGCTCTGCATCGAAAGGTGCGCTCGTGGTGACCTCACCGCCCAGCGTTGTCGTGGTCACCGGAGTCAGCCGATATCTCGGCGCTCGGGTGGCTGCCCGCCTCGCCGCAGATCCCCGGATCGACCGTGTCGTCGGTCTGGATCCGCATGACCCGCCCGCACGGCTGCTCGGCCTGCTGGACGGGGTCGAGCGGATCCGGGCCGACGCCCGCGCGGCCACCGAGGCCATCGCCGAGCTCGGCGCCGAGGCGGTCGTGCATCTGGCGGTGACCAGCGTGCCCGACCCGGCCCACGGCGGCCGCGCCGGGATGAAAGAACAGAACGTCATCGGCACCATGCAGGTGCTGGCCGCTGCCCAGGGCGCGCCCGGGCTGCGCAAGCTGGTGGTGCGTTCCTCCACCGCGGCCTACGGCGCCTCCTTCCGGGATCCGGCCGTCTTCACCGAGGACACCGAGCCGCGGGCGGTGCCGCGTGGCCCGTTCGCCCGGGACATCCTCGACATCGAGGGTTATGTGCGCGGATTCCGCCGCCGCCGTCCCGAGGTCGCGGCCACCGTCCTCCGCTTCGCCCCGATGATCAGCTCGTCCGCCGAGACGTCGCTGACCCGGTACTTCGCCCAGCCACTGGTGCCCACCGTGCTCGGCCGTGACGCCCGCCTCCAGTTCGTGCACGTGGACGACGCGCTCGAGGTGCTGCACCGGTCGGTCACCGAGGACCATCCGGGCACCTACAACGTCGCCGGCACCGGCGTCCTGATGCTGTCCCAGGCGGTTCGCCGGGCCGGCCGGATCGCCCTGCCGCTGCCCGAGAGCGGGCTGTCCACCGCCGCCGCCCTCGCCCGCCAGCTGGGCGTGGAGCAGATCGGCCTGGACCAGATCGACCTCTTCGTGCACGGCCGGGTGGTCGACACCTCCCGGCTGATCCGTGAGTTCGGCTTCACCCCGCGCAGCACCGCCACCGCGTTCGAGGAGTTCATCCAGGCGCACGCGGCCGGCTCCTCGCTCACCGCCGACCGGCTCGCCGCCGCCGAGCAGGCGATCCTGGACGGCATCCGGCGGGTGCGGGCGACGGCCGACGCCAGCCCGGCCGGGAGAGACCGCCCTTGAGTCAGGACGAGTTCCGCGACATGCTTCCCGGGCAAGCCGAGTTCCGGTTGCCCGAGCCGTCGCCGCCGAAAAAGGTGAACGGCCGCCGCCCGATCCCGGAGAAACCGGAGGAGCAGGTGGCCAAACTGGAGTCGACGGCGATGCCGGGCCCGGACGCGCTCGACGTCTGGGATCGCCGGATCGCGGACGGCCTGGCCTTCCTGCGCCGCCGCCTGGCCGGGGCGTACGAGGTCGACGAGTTCGGGTACGACGCGGAGCTGACCGCCGCGGTGCTGCACCCGATGCTCCGGGTGCTCTATCGCGACTGGTTCCGCACCGAGGTGTTCGGCATCGAGAACGTGCCGTCCGACGGTCCCGGCCTGGTGGTCGGCAACCACTCCGGCACGCTGGCCCTGGACGCGCTGATGCTCACCGTGGCGCTGCGGGAGAACCATCCGCGGCAGCGGGCGCTGCGCCTGCTCGGCGCCGACCTGGTCTTCCGGATGCCCGGCCTGAGCGAGCTGGCCCGGGCGGCCGGCGCCACGGTCGCCTGCAACCCGGACGCCGAGCGCCTGATGCACAGTGACCAGCTGGTCGGCGTCTTTCCGGAGGGCTTCAAGGGCATCGGCAAGCGCTTCTCCGAGCGGTACAAACTCCAGCGCTTCGGCCGCGGCGGGTTCGTCTCGGCGGCGCTGCGCACCGGCACCCCGATCGTCCCGGTGGCCATCGTCGGCGCCGAGGAGATCTATCCGATCCTGGCCGACCTGAAACCGCTGGCCCGGCTGCTCGGCGTGCCGTACTTCCCGGTCACTCCGACCTTCCCGTGGCTGGGACCGCTGGGCCTGATCCCGCTGCCGAGCAAGTGGCTGATCGAGTTCTGCCCGCCGATCCCGACCGCGCACCTCACCGAGTACGCGGACGATCCGCTGGTCGTCTACAACCTGGCCGACCAGGTGCGGGAGACGATTCAGGCGACCCTGCACGAGTTGCTCCAGAAACGGCCAGATCCGTTCGCGCGGTGACACGACCCCGCGAACCGTCCTATAGTGACGATTGAGGGGCGGCCCCGGATTTCTCCGGCACCGCCCCTCGCCACGTTCCGTGGGCCACGAGCTAGAACAGATCTCCCAGCAGGCCGCCGAGGCCGCCGTCGTCCGAGCCGGCGCCGTCGGTGGGTGTCACCGTCGGGTCCGGGCGGGCCGCGTCGGTGGTGGCCGTCGCTCCGCTGGGCGTCGTGGTGCCCTTGTCGCCCGGCGTCGCGGCGTCCGCGGAACTACCCGGCTGTGCCGCCGAGCCGGTCCGGGCCGGCTTGCCTCGCGTGGTGTCCTGGCCGTTCTGCTTGCTCGACTTGTCGCCGCCGGAGTGTGTCGAGGTCGGCGGCGTCTTGTCGGTGATCCCGGAGCCGTCCCCGCAGTCGTGCAGCTTCGGGCCCAGCTCGTCGGAACCGGCCGCGACGACCTTCTCGCAGTCCAGGCCGGTCCGCAGCTGCTCGGTGCGCTGCGCCACCTCGGACAGCAGGCCGAGCGAGGTCAGCGCCCGCTCCCGGTTCGGGGTGGACAGGTTGCGCAGCGTCGGCTCGAACGTGCCGCGCTGCTCCGCGACGAAGGTGTCCAGGATGGTCAGCTGCTTGGCCTCCTTGCGGGACACGGCCGAGGTGGTGATCAGCCGGACGCCCTTGCGGGTGTCCGCGTCCATGTCGTCCAGCACGTCCCGGAAGGCCGCCGCGTCCCCGCTCATCGAGGCCGCCTCGGTCAGCCGGTTGCGCGCGAAGTCCAGCGACAGCTGCCCGCGGCTGGCGTCCGAGCCGGCGATGGCCAGCTGGGCCCGCTCGGTCTGGCGCTTCACGCTGTACAGGGCGTCGCCGGGTGACGCGCTCTCGCTCGCCGCGGAGATCCCGGAGACGGCCATCGCCCCGGCGGCCACGCCGAGCACGATCGCGCCGCGGGTGCGGATCCGGCGGCCGAAGACGGCTCGGCCGCGGGCCGGTGGCTCGGCGATCGGCTCGGGCTCCGCCTCGACGGCGGTCCGGCCGATGCCGTCCCGCTCGGCGGTGGCGACCAGCATGGCGCGCAGACCGACGCGGAACTCGGCGTCGACCTGCCCGGCCGGCCGGGTGGCGGCCAGACGGTGGCTGAGCGCCACCAGTTCGATCAGCTCGTCATCGGCGTGACCACGGGTGTGGTGCCGGACGGCGCCACCGGGATCGTCGACGTGTTCCGCGAAGCGCTCGGCGCTCCGGCGATCCAGAAAAGGGAACTTCACCGTGGGCACCTCCCCTCGCTCGTGAGTGTCCCGCCGGTCCGTATGCCGGCGTCGGCGACCGGGCCGCGGACGGCAGCCGCGGGTCGCATCCGGACAAACGCGCGACACGCGGGTCCGGTTACGGGTGCGGAGGGGAACCATCGGGTATCGGAGATCGACATCTCGCACTGCCCGATCAAGACTGGAATCCTTCCGGCAGGAGCCGGTTGAGCGCGCGGACGGCGCGATATTGCAGGGCCTTGATGGCGCCCTCGTTCTTGCCCATCGTCTGCGCGGTCTCGGCGACCGAGAAACCCTGCAGGAACCGCAGCACGATGCACTCCTGCTGCTCCGGGTTGAGCTGCTTGACCGCGGTGAGCAGGGCGACGTTGGTGATGTGGTCGACCACCGCGGACTCCGGGCTGCCCTCCGGGCCCCGGTCCTCGCGGTCGGCGTCGAGCACGTCGCCGGTGGTCACCTCGAGCCGGTAGCGGCCCGACTTGAAGTGGTCGGCGACCAGGTTGCGGGCGATCGTGACGAGCCAGGCGCCCAGGTCACGGCCCTGCCAGGTGAAACTGCCGATGCGCTTGAGCGCGCGCAGGAAGGTGTCCGAGGTGAGGTCCTCGGCCAGCTGCCGGTTGCCGACCCGGAAGTAGACGAACCGGAAGACGGTGTCCACGTACCGGTCGTAGATCAGGCCGAACGCCTCCGACTCGCCGGCCTGGGCCCGCTCGACCAGCGCCCAGACCTCGGCCGCCGGGTCGCCCCGGTCCGGGCGGGCCTTGGGCGGCTGGGTCTCGGTCGGTGGCCCGGTCTTGCTCTGGGTGGGCAGCACGACCGTGTGGTCGCCGCTGATCGTCTCACCCTCGGGGAGGTTGGAGCGCTGCCCGGCGGTCGGCTGGGCCGGGGGCCGTGCGCCGAGCCGGTTGCCGCCGAACTTGCCGTTGCTGCCGGGCGCCGGCACCGACGGCGAGTTGTTCAGTGGCCGGCGGTTGCCGGTACGCCGCGGGCCGTCCCCCCGGATCGCATTGGTGATCATTCCGTCGACTGACTCCCGGATCGCGTTGAGGCCGTCGGAGAGCGGGTGTCTCCCCGAGAGGACGTCGCGGTGGTACGGGTCCCCGGCGTACACATGAGTCACTGCGCCTCCTCAACCGGGCGGGCCTGCGGCGTCCGTGAATCCGTCCCGCCAGACAGGGATTCACGGCGATTCCGTCCTTTGTGTGGCACAGCGGCCTCCTCGGGATGAGGGTGGTCACTCGCATACAAAAGGGGTGGGGCAACCCGCGGAAATCGCCGGTAACCTCACCCGTTCGTGTGGAGTCCGTTACACAGACCGGAAGTATCACCGAGTTCGGACACGGGGAGTCGCACACCATGTGCGCTGCGCGCAAAGCCGCGAATCCGTCCTAACTCGGCATCCGGTATCAAGGTCACCCTCGCCGATCCGGCGCCGGACGGCAACGGACCGGCTGTCCGCTATCCCGGACGGGTGACGCATGTGCCAGACTCGGGCGTCGTGGAGGAACCCGCCCGTGACCCGGTCGCCGAGGCCGCTGCCCGCCGACCGGAGGCCGCCGCCCTGATCGCCGGCGATACCGTCCTGACCTGGGCGGATCTGGATGCCAAGGTCACCGCGGCGGCTCATTTCGTGGCCGCGCGGACCGCGCCCGGAGATCGCGTGGCATCCGTGCTCGGCAATACCGTGGCGTTCGTGGTCACCTGGTTCGGCACCCTGCGAGCCGGCCGGGTCGCGGTGCCGATCAATCCGGGATACACCGCGGACGAGGCCGGCTACGCGATCGCCGACGCCGGGTGTGCGCTGATCGTCATCGGACAGGACGACGAGTTACGGCTGGGCCTCGGCGAGTCGTGCGTACGTCCGGAATTTGATGCGGCCGTGACCACCGACCTCCCGCGCGTTTCCGCTGACGATCTCGCGGTCCTGCTCTACACCTCCGGGACGAGTGGGCGGCCGAAGGCCGCGATGCTGACGCACGCCGCGCTCGCGGCGAACCACGAGCAGCTCGACGGGATCGAGCCGGCCGTGGTCGGGCCGGACGACGTGGTGCTGCTGACCGTGCCGTTCTTCCACGCCTACGGGCTGAACACCGGGCTGGGCAGCGTCGCGCACCACGCGGCGACCGGGGTGCTGACCGACCGGTTCGACCCGGCGGGCAGCCTCGACCTGATCGCCGCGCACGGGGTGACCGTGGTGGTCGGCGTCCCGGGGATGTACCAGGCGTGGGTCCGGCAGCCGGGCGCGGGCGAGGCGCTGCGCGGGGTCCGGACCGCGGTGTGCGGCGCGGCGCCGCTGGACCCGGCGACCGCGGCGCGCTTCCGGGCCGTCACCGGCAAGAGCATCCTGATCGGGTACGGCTTGACCGAGTGCGCCCCGGTGCTCACCACCACCGCGGTCGGTCACCCGGAGAAGACCGGCTCGATCGGGCGGCCGTTGCCCGGCGTGGAGCTCTCCCTGCGTACCCGAAGCGGGTTCGAATTGTGGCGGGACGGGACGGCCTCGCCGGAGGAGGATCTCGCCGAGCTGGACCTCGCGGTGGCCGTGTCGGCCGGCACCGACCCGGGGGAGATCGTGGTGCGCGGACCCAACCTGTTCGCCGGGTACTGGCCGGACGGCTCCGGCGGGCCGGACGCGGACGGGTGGTGGCCGACCGGGGACATCGCGTACGCCGACGCGGACGGCGACCTGGTGCTGGTCGACCGGATCGGCGAGCTGATCCTGGTGAACGGGTTCAACGTCTATCCCGCGGAGATCGAGCGGGTGCTGGACGCGCATCCGCGGGTGGCCGAGTCGGCCGTGGTGGGCCGGCCGGACCCGGAGACCGGGCAGCGGCCGCACGCCTACGTGGTGGTGTCCGGCGACCCGGCGCCGTCGGTGACCGAGTTGCAGGTGCACTGCGCCGCCCGGCTGGCCCGGTTCAAGCTGCCGACCATCGAGGTGGTCGCGTCGCTGCCGAGGTCGCTGAGCGGCAAGATCCGTAAGAGGGAGCTGTCATGAGCCGTATCACGCTGATCAGCCGGGACGGCTGCCACCTGTGCGAGGTGGCGGAGCAGACGCTGGACCGGATCGCGCCGGGCGGGTGGACGCGGGTGGACGTGGACTCGTCGATCGAGTTGCAGCGTGACTACGACGACCGGGTGCCGGTGATCCTGCTGGACGGCAAGGAGCACGGATACTGGCGGGTCGAGGAGGAGCGGCTGCTCCGAGATTTGGCTCGACAGCCGGGTGAGCCGCACCTGTAAATTCTCGGGGTGACAGCAAAGCACCTGGTCTGGGACTGGAACGGCACCCTTCTCGACGATCTTCACCTGGTCGTGTCGTCGACCAACGCGGCGTTCGCCGCGGTCGGCGGGCGCGATGTCGGCGCGGACGAGCACCGGCGGATGTTCCGCCGGCCGGTCGCCGAATTCTACGCGGAGATGCTCGGCCGGGCGGTGAGCGCGGAGGAGTTCGGGCGGCTCGACCGGATCTTCCACGACGCGTACCGGCTGGGTCTGACCGACATCACCCTGGCGCACGACGCGATGACCGCGATCAAGACATGGCCGGGGACGCAGTCGCTGCTCTCCATGTGGTTCCACAGCGAGCTGGTGCCGGCCGTGGAGAACTACGGGCTGGCCGGGATCTTCGCCCGCATCGACGGATTGCGCACCGAGGTGGGCGGCGACCTGAAAGCGGCACACCTGGCCCGGCACCTGGAGGGCCTCGGCGTGGCCGGCGGCGACGTGGTGCTGATCGGCGACTCGCTGGACGACGGGGCCGCCGCCGACGCGGTCGGCGCCGCCTCGGTGCTCTACACCGGGGGCTTCACCGACCCGGTCCGTCTGCGTGAATCCGGCCGTCCGGTCGCGGATTCGCTCGTCGAAGCGGTGAAGATGGCCATATCACTCTGAGTGAGGTGGCCTTCTCGGGGTACCACCGGTAATACTCGACAGGTCGGCTCGGCTAGCACAGCCGAGTCGATCTTGTCCAATTGTCCCGACAAGATCGCGATTTGTGCAGGCCTTCACAAGCGCCTACTCTGTGGCTTCGACGAGCCCCGCTACCACAGTCGCCCCACGAGGGTCTCACCGGTATCGCACAGAACGGGCTCACCGCAGGTTCGCCTCGTCGGCACGGAGTCAGATGAGTCAGCAGCGTCACGGAAGCACGCCCGGCGATGCCGGTGGCGTCCCGGCCTTCCCGGAGCTCCCGGAGGCGACGATCGCGCGGCTGCCCGAATACCTGCGCGCCCTTCACCATCTGGCCGAGGCCGGCGCCGAAACGGTATCCAGTGAGGGTCTGGCCGCCGCAGCCGGGGTCAACTCCGCCAAACTGCGGAAAGATCTCTCACATCTCGGGTCGTACGGCACCCGGGGCGTCGGGTACGACGTCGCCCTGCTCGTCGACCAGATCGAGTACATCCTCGGCCTGGACAAGAACCGGGCGGTCTGCCTGGTCGGGGTGGGCAACCTGGGGCACGCCCTGGCCGGGTACGCCGGCTTCGCCAGCCGCGGCTTCCGGGTCGTCGCGCTCTTCGACGCCGACCGCAAGAAGGTCGGCGAGGTGATCAACGGGCTGACCGTGCGGCACATCGACGACCTGGAGCGGATCGCCGCCGAGGAGTCGATCGCGATCGGGGTCATCGCCACCCCGCCGACCTCCGCCCAGGCGGTGGCCGACGTGCTCGTCGCCGCCGGTGTGACCAGCATCCTGAACTTCGCGCCCTGCGTGTTGGCCGTCCCGCCGAACGTCGACGTGCGCAAGGTGGATCTCGCCATCGAGTTGCAGATCCTCTCGTTCCACGAACACCGCAAGGCGTCCTTGACCGCTCTCCCCGGCGGGGGCGGCGACACCGCGGGTGACCAGGAGGCAGTCGGGTCGTGAATCTCCTCAGCATCGGTGCGTCCTACCGCACCGCCGACGTCGCCGTCCTGGAACGGCTCACCATCCCCGAGGCCCAGGTCCCGGAGATCCTCCAGAAACTGGTCGCCCAGCCTTACGTCAGCGAGGCCGTGGTGGTCTCCACCTGCAACCGCGTCGAGGTGTACGCGGCGGTCAGCGGCTTCCACGGCGGCCTGGGCGACATCTGCAACGTGCTGTCCCAGCAGTCCGGCATCCCGGCCAACGAGCTGGCCGGGCACCTCTACGTGCACTACGGCGAGGCCGCGGTCCAGCACTCGTTCCGGGTCTCCTCGGGGCTCGACTCGATGGTGGTCGGCGAGGCGCAGATCCTCGGGCAGCTGCGGGACGCGTACCACGCGGCCACCGAGTCCGACACGGCCGGCCGGCTGCTGCACGAGCTGATGCAGCAGGCGCTGCGGGTCGGCAAGCGGGCGCACGCCGAGACCGGCATCGACAAGGCCGGGCAGAGCGTCGTCACGGCCGCCCTGGAGATGGCCGCCGACCACCTCGGCGGCGACCTGACCGGCCGGTCCGCGCTGGTGATCGGCGCCGGCGCGATGGGCGCGCTGTCGGTCGCCACGCTCACCCGGACCGGCGTCGGCCCGCTGCGGATCACCAACCGCAGCACCGAGCGAGCCGACCGGCTGGCCGAGGCGTACGGCGCGGTCGCGGTCCCGCTGGCCGGCCTGACCGGCGAGCTGAGCGCGGTGGACATCGTGGTCAGCGCGACCGCCTCCACCGAGCCGGTGCTGACCCGGGAGCTGCTCACCGCGGCCCTGGCCGCCCGGACCTCCACCGCGCCGCTGGTGGTGCTGGACCTCGCGGTCCCGCGCGACGTCGCCCCGGACGCCGCCGGGCTGCCCGGGCTCGTCGTGATCGACATCGACAGCCTGGCCGCCGGCCGCCGGGCCGCCCCGGCCGCCGCCGAGACCGCCGCGGTCGAGCAGATCGTCACCGGTGAGGTGGACAACTTCCTCGGCTGGATGCGCGGCGCGGAGATCGCGCCGACCGTGGCCGCCCTGCGTACCCGTGCGGAGGAGGTCGTCTCCGCCGAAATGCGCAAGCTGCTCGGCCGGCGGCCGGAATTCAGCGAGGAGCAGCGGGCCGACGTTTCCCGTACCCTGCACCGGGTCGTCCAGCAGATCCTGCACTCGCCGACCGTGCGGGTGCGGCAGCTGGCCGCCGAGCCGGGCGGGGATCAGTACGCCGCCCTGCTCCGCGAGCTGTTCGACCTGGACGTCCCCCTGGCCACCCACGCCGACGCGGTGCCCGAGATCGGAGGTAAGCCGTGACGACGACCACGCCGTTGCGCCTCGGGACGCGGGGCAGCAAGCTGGCACTCACCCAGTCCCAGATGGTCGCCGACGAGCTGACCGCGGCCACCGGTCGGCCGGTCGAGCTGGTCCGCATCGTGACGCCCGGTGACACCTCGTCCGCGCCGGTCGCCCAGCTCGGCGTCGGGGTGTTCGTCTCCGCGCTGCGGGACGCGCTGCTGGCCGACGAGATCGACTTCGCCGTGCACTCGTACAAGGACCTGCCCACCGGCGAGCACCCCCGGCTGCACATCGCCGCGGTGCCCCGCCGGGAGGACCCACGGGACGTGCTGATCGCCCGGGACGGCCGCACCCTGGCCGACCTGCCACCCGGCTCGGTGATCGGCACCGGGGCGGTCCGGCGGATCGCCCAGCTCCGCGCGCTGGGGCTGGAGTTGCAGGTCACGCCGATCCGGGGCAACATCGACACGCGCATGGCGCGGGTCCTCGGTCCCGGCGCCGACCTCGACGCGGTCATCCTGGCCCGCGCCGGTGTGTCCCGCATCGGCCGCACCGCCGAGATCACCGAGACGCTGGACCCGATGCTCATGCTGCCCGCCCCGGCCCAGGGCGCGCTGGCGGTGGAGTGCCGGTCCGGCGACAACGACCTGGTCGAGCTGCTGGCCGCGCTCGACCACGCACCGACCCGGGCCGCCGTGCTGGCGGAACGGGCGTTGCTGGCCACGCTGGAGGCCGGGTGTGCCGCCCCGGTCGCCGCATATGCCCGCCTCGTCCGGGGCAGGCATGCCGGCTCGACCCCCGGGGACGGGCGCGGCGAGGAGATGATTCACCTGCGCGGTGCGGTGATCAGCCCGGATGGGGTTCGCACCATCCGGCTGTCGCGCACCGGAACGCCCGCCGGGGCGGCGGAGATCGGCAAGGCACTCGCCACCGACCTCCTCGACGCCGGCGCCGATACCCTGATGGGGAGCACAGAATGACCACCCGCACCGCCCGTAAGCCCGCCGGACGCATCGCGTTCATCGGCGCCGGACCCGGCGACCCTGAGCTGCTGACCCGTCGCGCCTATGCCGCGCTCACCGATGCCGACCAGGTGGTCTACGACCGCGGCGTGCCCGATTCCCTGCTGGCCGCCGTCCGTGCGGACGCCAAGGACGACGCCCAGTTCAGCCCGGCCGAGGGTGCCCCCGGCGACGTGGCCAAGGTGCTGCTCTCCGCCGCCAAGTCCGGCCTGTCCGCCGTGCACCTGGTCGCCGGTGACCCGTTCGGCCACGAGTCGGTGGTCAAGGAGGTGCAGGCGGTCGCGCGGACCGCGGTGCACTTCGAGGTGATCCCGGGCATCGGGCAGGCCGAGGGCGTCGCCGCCTACGCCGGTGTGCCGCTGCCCGGCGTGCGCATCTCCGCCGACGTCGACGACGTCACCACGCTGGACTTCGACGCGCTGGCCGGCGCGGCCCAGAAGGGCTCGTTCGCCGTCGCGGTGGACGCCGGCGACCTGGCCGCGGTCCGCGACGGGCTGCTCGCGGCCGGTGTCGAGCCGGGTGTCCCGGTCGGCGTGACCGGCGACGGCACCGGTGAGACGCAGTACACCACCACCTCGACGGTGGACAGCTTCGTGGCCGCCGCGCTCGGCTTCACCGGCCGGGTCGTGCTGACCGTCGGCGCCGAGGTGGCCGACCGGGACGCGATGAGCTGGTGGGAGAACCGGCCGCTGTACGGCTGGAAGGTGCTGGTCCCGCGGACCAAGGAGCAGGCCGGGGCGATGAGCGCGCGGCTGCGGGCGTACGGGGCGATCCCGTGCGAGGTGCCGACCATCGCGGTCGAGCCGCCGCGCACCCCGGCGCAGATGGAGCGCGCGGTCAAGGGCCTGGTCGACGGCCGGTACGCCTGGGTCGTCTTCACCTCGGTCAACGCCGTCCGCGCGGTCTGGGAGAAGTTCGCCGAGCACGGCCTGGACGCCCGCCACTTCGGCGGCGTGAAGATCGCCTGCATCGGTGAGGCCACCGCCGAGGCGGTCCGCGCCTTCGGCATCCAGCCCGAGCTGATCCCGGCCGGGGAGCAGTCCAGCGAGGGTCTGCTGGCCGAGTTCTCGCCGCACGACGAGATCCTCGACCCGGTCGGCCGGGTGCTGCTGCCGCGCGCCGACATCGCCACCGAGACCCTCGCGGCCGGCCTGATCGAGCGGGGCTGGGAGGTGGACGACGTGACCGCGTACCGGACGGTGCGGGCCGCGCCGCCGCCGGCCGAGATCCGCGACGCGATCAAGTCGGGTGGCTTCGACGCGGTGCTGTTCACCTCGTCCTCGACCGTCCGCAACCTGGTCGGCATCGCCGGCAAGCCGCACGCCCGCACGGTCGTCGCGGTGATCGGCCCGAAGACCGCGGAGACCGCGATCGAGTTCGGCCTGCGGGTGGACACCCAGCCGCAGGACGCCTCGGTGCCGGACCTGGTCGAGGCGCTCGCCGAGTACGCCATGGAGCTGCGCGAGAAGCTGGCGGCCATGCCCGCCAAGCAGCGCCGCGGCTCGAAGGTGCAGGGGCCGACGGCTCTTCGATTCCGCTGATTTCCGCGCGCCGGGGGATGTCCCCCGGCGCGTTTTTCTTAGGAGCGCTCGATGTCCTTCCCCGACATCCGCCCGCGCCGGCTGCGGCGCACCCCGGCGATCCGCCGCCTGGTCGAGGAGACCCGGCTGTCTCCGGCCGAGCTGATCCTGCCGCTCTTCCTCAAGGACGGCATCACCGAGCCGAAGCCGATCAGCTCGCTGCCGGGCGTCGTCCAGCACAGCCGGGAGTCGCTGCTGAAAGCCGCGCACGACGCGGTCAGCGCGGGCGTCGGCGGTCTGATGCTCTTCGGTGTGCCGGACAACGCCGACAAGGACGAGACCGGCTCGGCCGGGCTCGACCCGGACGGCATCCTCAACGTCGGCGTCCGCGACCTGCGATCCGAGTTCGGCGACGCCACGGTGATCATGAGCGACCTCTGCCTGGACGAGTTCACCTCGCACGGGCACTGCGGGGTGCTGGCCGCCGACGGCTCCGTCGACAACGACGCCACGCTGGAGATCTACGGCCGGATGGCGGTCGCCCAGGCCGAGGCGGGCGCTCACATGGTCGGCCCCTCCGGGATGATGGACGGCCAGATCGGCGTGGTCCGCCGGGCCCTGGACGCGGCCGGGCACCAGGACGTCTCGATCCTGGCCTACTCGGCGAAGTACGCGGGCGCGTTCTACGGCCCGTTCCGCGAGGCCGTGGAGTCCACCCTGCAAGGCGACCGGCGGCAGTACCAGCAGGACCCGCCGAACCTGCGCGAGGCGCTGCGCGAGGTCGACCTGGACGTCGCCGAGGGCGCGGACATCGTGATGGTCAAGCCGGCCCTGCCGTACCTCGACGTGATCGCCGCGATCCGGGAGCGGGTGACCGTTCCGGTCGCCGCGTACCAGGTCTCCGGCGAGTACTCGATGGTCGAGGCGGCCGCGGCCAACGGCTGGATCGACCGCGAGCGGACCATCCTGGAGACGCTGACGTCGATCAAGCGGGCCGGCGCCCAGATAACCCTCACCTACTGGGCCACCGAGGTCGCTGAGCTGATTGGCTGAGCTGATTGGCTGGGCTGGCTTTGCTCCGCTTCGCTCCGCGCACAAAACGCCTTGTAACCGGTGAGATGGGCGCGTCTTTTCCGCCACCGCAAACCCCGCGGCGTCGGAAAAGCCGAGCCCATCTCACCGGCGGCGTTTCGTGAGAAACCTAGGGGGCCTGAGCGCGTTTTGGGGTTCGGTGAGCACCGCGGACAGTGAAGACATCCCATGTGCCAGGGGTGTCAATCGGCTTGACCCGATCCACATCTGTCCAGGGCGCTGAGGACCAGCCGAGGAGTGTCGGGCTGGTTCTGGTGGCCCTATTCGGGAGTGGGATTGGGCGTTGAGGGCCAGCCGGGGGTGTCGGGCTGGTGCTGGTGGCCCTGTCCGAGCGTGGGATAGGGCGCTGGGGGCCAGCCGGGGGGTGTCGGGCTGGTGCTGGTGGCCCTGTCCGGGAGTGGGATTGGGCGTTGAGGGCCAGCCGGGGGGTGTCGGGCTGGTTCTGGTGGCCCTGTCCGGGAGTGGGATTGGGCGTTGAGGGCCAGCCGGGGGGTGTCGGGCTGGTTCTGGTGGCCCTGTCCGGGAGTGGGATAGGGCGCTGGGGACCAGCCGGGGGTTGATCTCCGGAACCACCCGCGGACAGTGAAGGGTGGGCTGATCGTTTTGGACGCGCCAGCGGCCAGATCAGTCCGCCCGGCCCGCGCGGGAGCATGCGGTCCGTACACCGCTGGGCCTGCGTAAATAAAGATTTTCAGCTGTGGGGTTCCAGGCGCTGGACCAATTGGCCCACGTCGGCGATGTATTCGTACCAGTCGCGGTCGCTCTGGTAGCCCAGCTCGGCGTTGACTTTGAGCATCGACTCGTTGTGCTGCGCGTTCCAGGTCTGCACCTGGCGCAGGCCGGGCTCGGCGGCGCGCAGCTCGAACAGCATCCGGGCCTTGATCGCCCGGTCGATGCCGTAGCCGCGGTGCTCCCGGACCACGATCGTGTCGTACTGATCGGCGCGCTCCGGGTGCTGGGCCGGGACGACCAGCTCGGTCAGCCCGGCCACCGCGCCGGTCGCCTCGTGGATGGCGAGCACGATGTACGGCTTGAGACCCCGCCGGTGCAGTGTGTCCAGTGACTCACGCAGTCGCTCCGGGTCGGACGATCGCGGGGTCAGATCGAGATCGTCCTCGTCGGTCTGCGCCTCCGCCTTGGCCCGGGCATAGGGCTCCAGCAGCTCGGCGGGCGGGCCACCCGGGTGATACTCCACCCGATAACCGCTGCTGATGCCGCTGGCCATCGCGCCCAGCGCGGCCCAGTCGACGGTGTCCAGACTCAGGACACCGCGAGTCTCCACATACTCCCGCTCGAAGCCGAGCGCCTCGTAGAAGGCGATGGCCGGGGTGCCGCCGATCGCTTCCACGCCGATCGAGGAGAACCCTTCGAGGTACGCCCGGCGCGCGGCCACCGCGAGCAGCTCGCGGCCCAGTCCCCGGCGGCGCAGATGCGGCCTGACCAGGATCTCGAGCACGCCGATGTCGCCCAGCAGCAGAATGCTGACCAGGGCGTAGATCTCGCTCTCCCCCTCCGGAAGGCGATCGTCCTCGGCGACCCAGCAGATCCGGCGCTCGCCCGGCATGGTCTCCGCGAGGTAGTCGCGGACCTGCACGTCCCGCCACGGTGGATCGTCGGGGAGGTCGGCCGCCAGCACCGCGTTGACCGTCTCCACCAGCGAGTGGACCTCAGCCGGGGACGCGGAGCGGGGATCCCATTCACGCACCCTCACCCGTACATCGTGCCGTGCAGCCGACCTTCAGGGAAGTGCTGACCACGCAAAAGTACGCGCGCACTCACTCAGCGTCGCAGCGGGGCGGTCACTTGCGGCTGTCGCGCCCGTATTCGTTAGCGGCCTCGAACACCTTCTGCGCCGACGGGCGGAGGGCGCCGTTGTTCAGCGTGAGCACCGCGTCCCACCAGGAGTCCGCCCGGGACAGATCACGGGGGGAGCCTTTCGCGTCCTTGCAGAGCGCGGACGCGGTGGCCAGCGCGGCGTCGTCGATGTCGTTGATCTCGGTGGCGCCGTTGCGGTCGGCGTCCACCGCGTTCGCCGTCCAGGTGCCCGGGGTCATCTTCATCGGGCCGACCTCGCGGTCGAAGCTGGTGTCCTGATCGAGCGTGCCCTGGTCGGAGTCGGCGACCAGCGGCCGGCCGCCCTGCCCGTCCAGCGGCAGGCCGACGATGCCCGGCCGGGCCACCCCGTCGACGCCGAGCACCGCGCCGTTCGCGCTGCCGTGCGCGGACGCCACCTTGCCGATCGCGGCGAGCGTGGTCCAGGTCAGGTGGCAGGTCGGGGTGGTCCGGGTGGTGACCAGCTCGGCGTACCCGTAAGCCTGGACCGCGACGACCGGGATGCCGACCTTGGTGCCGATGGTCTGTGCCCAGGCGGCCAGGGTGTCGGCCGGGCGGCCGCCGGTGGCGCCGGCGGTGGTGGGCAGCGCGCCGGGCAGGGTGGTCGCCGGGACCGTGGCGGCCGGGACCGTGGTGGCCGGGAACGTGGCGGCCGGCAGCGTTCCGCCGGCGCCCGGATCGGTCGGGAGGGCGCCGGTGGGCAGCGCGTTCGGGTCGCCGGCCGAGGGCAGCGGGGCATTGCCGAAGGTGGGGGTGGCGCTCGGGGTGGCGGGCGCGTCCAGGGCGCGGGGGACCAGGTAGGCGCCCGCGGTGCCGGCGCCGGCGATCAGCGCGACGACCACGGCGCTGGGGAGGATGACGCGGCCGCTCGGGCCTCTCGACCAGGTGGCGACGCTGCGGCCGCCGCGGCCGAGGGCGCTCGCGGAGCGGCGCAGCAGGCCACGCTTGGCGGGTGGGGCGACGGTGGGGGCCGCCGGTGCCGAAGCTTCCGGCTTATCGGACTTATCCGCTTTTTCCGCGGTGGTGACCTTGTCCGACGTGACTACCGCCGACGCGGCTTCGGAGTCGCTGCTCTTGGTGGTCGTGGCGTCAGGATCGCTGGTCTTGGTCGTCGTGGCGGAGCCGCCACTCGTGGATCCGCCGCTTTTTGTCGGCGTGGCGCCGGGACCGCCGCTCTTGGCCGCACCGGAACTGCCCAGCGGCCCGCCCTGAGGCGGCGCCGCCGCCCGCAACTCCGGCCGCTCTGCTGGGATCCTCGGTGCCTCCGCCACGGCTCGACCCTACCGGGCCGCGACCACCGGCGGGAGGTCGCGCGGCCCGCTCCCGGCCAGGGGCCCTACGCTGGTGCGATGCCACGTTATGACTACCGCTGCCGCGCCTGCGGCGACACCTTCGAGGTCAGCCGCCCGATGCGGGAGGCCGCCGAGCCGGCCGCCTGCCCGCAGGGTCACGACGACACGGTCAAGTTGCTGTCCACTGTCGCGGTCACCGGCCGCGGCGGCGCGACTCCGGCCCGGCCGGCCGGTGGCGGTGGCGGCTGCTGCGGCGGAGGATGCGGCTGCTGATTCGCGATCACTCGACGGAGTGATCTGCGCCACTCCTTACCGCAAAACCCTAGATTCCGGTCGTGCGTCGACATTGGTGGCCAACCAGCTGTCCAATCTCACCCTCCGTGCCCGCCGCTCCACCCGCTGCCGATAAAATCCGCCCTGGTCAGGGCCGGTATCTCAGGTCCTGGGATGACACGTACGGGTACACCCGAACGGCCCGGCGGTTTTGGCCGACCGCGTCGTTTCCGCGTTCGATCTCTTTCGTTACGACACGCGTAGTCCCGTATGCCGACGTCGATCCCAGGATGGGAGATGTCCTCCGTAAGGGGTCGGCCGTGGCGGGCAGGCGGTTACCGTCCGTTTCTACGATGGGCGGTGACTCTGAGATACGGCAGCATGAGTCGCGACTTCCAAAGGGGGCGGAGGTTCAACCGTGTCGGGACGGCTCGAGCTACCCAGTGGCCTCGTGACCTTTATGTTCACTGACATAGAGGGCTCGACGCGTTTGGCCCGGATGCTCGGTGACAGCTATCGCGCTGTGCTGAATGCACATCGCTCTCTGTTACGTGCGGCGCTGAGTGACTTCGGTGGTGTCGAACTCCTCACCGAGGGTGACTCTTTCTTCGTGGCGTTCGACAACGCCGACGCGGCCGTGGCGGCCTGTGTGGAGGCGCAGCGCCGGCTGGCCGCCTTCGCCTGGCCGCGCGACGACGCCGTACCGAAGGTCCGGATGGGACTGCACACCGGGCGGGCCACGCCGGTCGGCACCGAGTACGCCAGCGCCGAGGTGCACCGGGCCGCCCGGGTGTCCGCCGCCGCGCACGGTGGCCAGGTGCTCTGCTCGGAGGCGACCGCCCTGGCGGTGACCGCGACGTACGCCACCGCCGGCCACAGCCGGGTCGCCACCGCCGCGGCCGCCACTCTGGCCACCGTGGACCTCCAGGCGCTCGGCGCGTTCCGGCTGCGCGGCTTCGACGACGACGAGCAGCTCTACCAGGTCGTCGCGCCCGGCCTGGACAAGGATTTCCCGCGACCGCGCACCGCCGAGGCGCCCCGGCACAACCTGCCGGCCGAGCACAGCACGTTCGTCGGCCGGCAGTCCGAGGTGGTCGAGCTCTCCGAGCTGCTCAGCCGGCACCGGCTGGTCAGCGTGGTCGGGCCGGGCGGTGCCGGCAAGACCCGGCTCAGCCTGGCGGTGGGCGAGCAGGTGCTCGCCGCGTACCCCGGTGGGGTGTGGACGATCGACGCGGCCGCCGCGCCCGGTGGCCTGCCCACCGCCCTCGCCGCGGCCCTCGGCCTGCGGCCCGAGCCGGGCCGGGCGATGATCGAGACGCTGGTCGAGCAGTGCGCCGAGCGGCGGATGCTGGTCATCCTGCAAACCTGCGACGCGGCGCCGGGGCTGACCGCGGCGCTGGCGCACCGGCTGCTGACCCGGTGCCGCCGGCTGGACGTGCTGGCCACCGGCCGGGCGCCGCTCGGGCTGGCCGGGGAGACCGTGTGGCGGATCCCGCCGATGGCGCCGGCCGACGCGTTCGCGCTGCTCGCCGACCGGGCCACGGCGGCCCGGGGCGGTCGGCGCGGTGACGACGAGGAGCAGCTGGCCGAGCTGGCCGCCCGGCTGGAGGGGTCGCCGCTCGCCATCGAGCTGGCCGCCACCCGGTTGCGGCTGATGCCGGCCGACCTGCTGGCCCGGCGGCTGGACGACCCGATCGGCGCGCTGGACAGCGACGCGAGCGGCGACGGGCGGCACGACAGCCTGCGCAACAACCTGGACTGGTCGTACCGGAGCCTGGGCAGCCGGGCCGCCGAGCTGCTGCGCCGGCTCGCGGTCTTCGCCGAGCCGGTGGACCTGGCCACCGTCGACTGGTGCGGCGAGGGTGCCCTCAGCGCGCTCTCCGAGCTGGCCGAGAAGTCGCTGATCGACGTGGTGCCCGGGCCGCGCTACCGGATGTCCGGGCACGTCCGGTCGTACGCCCTGCGCCAGCTCACCGCCACCGGTGACGAGGCCGCCGTCCGGGACCGGCACCTGGCCTGGTCGCTGGACGCGCTGGAGACCGTCGCGACGGACACCGACGGGCAGGAGCGGACCGTCTCGCTGACCGACCTCGGCCCTTACGTCGGGGAGTGGCAGGCCGCGCTGCGCTGGGCGTCCTCGGGCGGCGACGTCCGGGCCGGGTTGCGCCTGGCCGGGGCGTTGAACCCGTGGTGGCACGAGCACGGCGGGGCCGGCGAGGGGCGGGGCCTGCTCAGCCTGCTCTGCGAGCGGGTCGGCGCCGACCACGAGCCGGCCGAGCTGGCCCGCGCCTACCTGATCCACGCCGACCTCAGCGACGACCGCGCGGAACGCAACGAATTCCTGCGCCGGGCGGAGCGCGCGGCCCGCGCGGCCGGCGATCCGGCCCTGCTGGTCCGGGCGCTGGGCAGCCGGCGGATCCGGCTGGACGAGCGCGGCCCCGAGGACGCCGAACGGTCCTGCCGGTCGGTGATCGCCCAGGCCGAGCGGGCCGGGGTGGCCACCGAGTCGCTGCCGGCCGTGCTGGCGCTGGCCGAGCTGTGCTGGCGCCGGGGCGCGCTGGCCGAGGCGTCCGAGTTGCTCGGCGCGGCCCGGCAGATGGAGGCCGCGCGCCCGGCGGACCGGGGGCGGCGGGCGGTGGACTGGATGCTCGGCATGGTCGCGCTGCGCCGGGGTGATCTGGTGGCCGCCCACGATCACCTGGTGGTGGCGTTGCGGTCCCGGCTGCGGCACGGCTTCCGGGGCGCGGCCGCCGACGCGGTGGCCGCCATCGCGGTCCGCTGCGCGCTGGGCGGGGACCCGGCCACGGCGGCCGTGCTGTTCGGCGGGGCCGAGGCGGCCCGGGGCGCCCGGCGTACCGAGTCGTTCGGCGCGTTCTGGTCGGCGCAGCAGGCGGCGCTGCGCGCGGCGCTGGGTGACGCGGCCTTCGACGAGGCCTACGCCGACGGTGCCTCCCTCGGTTTCGACCGCGTGGTGGCGATGGCGCTGGCCGTCGAGCACCCGGATCTGGAGGGCGGCGCGGTCCGGTTCGCACAGATAGTTCGCTGACCGGCGGCACCCGGTAGGCGGGTGATGCGGATCATTGCGGCGGATGCCGTTAGGGTGTTGTCCGTGCAGGCGGTCCCATGATTCACCTCCCGCTGGTCCGACAGGGACCGCTGAGAGCCCTCGCCGTGCGGCTGGTGATGGCGTTCGCCCTCGTGCTCACCGCGGTGGCGATCGTCTACGCGGACCGCGACGGGTACCGCGACGTGAACGAGGACGGGCTCAGCCTGCTCGACTGCTTCTACTACGCGGTCGTCTCGCTCTCCACCACCGGCTACGGCGACATCACCCCGGCGACCCAGGGCGCCCGGCTGATCAACGTCCTGTTCATCACCCCCGCTCGCGTGCTCTTCCTGATCATCCTGGTCGGCACCACCCTGGAAGTGCTCACCGACCAGTACCGCAAAGGCCTGCGGGTCGCCCGGTGGAGGCGCAAATTGAAGGACCACGTGATCATCTGCGGTTACGGCACCAAGGGCCGGGCCGCGGTCGACGCGCTGCTGGAGACCGGTTACGACAAGTCCCGCATCGTGATCGTGGAAAATCGGGAGCCGGCCGTCCGGCAGGCCGCGGCGAACGGGTTCGCGGTGATCGAGGGCAACGCCACCCGCTCCTCGGTGCTGCTCGACGCCGATGTGAAGAACTGCAAGTCGGTGATCATCGCGACCGACCAGGACGAGGCGTCGGTGCTGATCACGCTGACCGTGCGGCAGCTGACCGCCGGCCAGGTGCGGATCATCGCGGCGGTCCGCGAGCAGGAGAACGCGGCGCTGCTCAAGCAGTCCGGCGCGCACCACGTGATCGTGTCGTCGTCCACGGCGGGCCGGCTGCTCGGCCTGACCACCACCGCGCCGCCGCTGATCGACGTGGTGGAGGACCTGCTCACCCCGGGCCAGGGGATGGCGCTGGCGATGCGCTCGGCGGAACGCGCCGAGGTCGGCCGCAACCCGCGCGAACTGCCCACGCTGGTGGTGGCGCTGATCCGGCGCGGCAAGGTGCTGCCGCTCGGCGGCGAGCAGGCCGTCACCATCGAGACCGGCGACCTGCTGGTCTACATCCGCGACGACGAGTCCGCGTCAACCGGCGTCTCCTTCTAGGCGGGCATCAGCCGAGGATCAAGATCAAGGGATTGCTGACTCGGATCCGCGCTGATTACTGATCGTCGCTCCCGCCAGGGACCCTTCCGGGCCGGGCAGGACGCTGGCGCGTCCCGAACGCCCGGCCCTCCAGGGCGACGCCCGTGGGTGGCCACGACCGCCAACCCCAACCCCCGGGCTGGTCCTGGTGGCCCTATCCGCACCCGGGATAGGGCCATGAACGCCAGCCCGCCATACCCGGCAAGCCCGGCTGGTCCTGAACGCCCTATTCGCGCCCGCTATAGGGCCGTGGACGCCAGCCCGACGAACTCGGCTGGTCCTGAACGCCCTATTCGCGCCCGCTATAGGGCCGTGGACGCCAGCCCGACGAACTCGGCTGGTCCTGAACGCCCTATACGCGCCCGGTATAGGGCCGTGGACGCCAGCCCGACGAACTCGGCTGGTCCTGAACGCCCTATTCGCGCCCGCTATAGGGCCGTGGACGCCAGCCCGACGAACTCGGCTGGTCCTGAACGCCCTATACGCGCCCGGTATAGGGCCGTGGACGCCAGCCCGACGAACTCGGCTGGTCCTGAACGCCCTATTCGCGCCCGGTATAGGGCCGTGGACGCCAGCCCGACGAACTCGGCTGGTCCTGAACGCCCTATTGGCACCCGGGATAGGGCTATGGACGCCAGCCCGACGAACCCGGCTGGTCCTGGTGGCCCTATTCGCGCCCGGGATAGGGCCAGGGACTCCAGCCGAGGAACCTGGCTGGGCTTCGGCCGTGGGGGTTGGGGCGGACCACCGTGAGGCGGGCAGTTCGGCCCGGATGCGGCCTCGCGGTCGTGAGGTGGCGGCGGCCTGGCGTCGAGGCACGGGACGGGGCTGTGCGGTCGGGGCGGGGTAGGCCGTACCGGAAAAGGACGGTCCGGCACCGAAGCGGTGCCGGACCGTTGCGCGTGGTTTTGCCGGGTTACATGATGGTCCAGGTGTCGCCGCTGTTGAGGAGGTCGGTGAGCATCTCCTCCGGGGTGCCGGTGGTTCCGGCGTCGAGGAGCTGTTTGCGGACGATCTCGTCGTAGGACGGGCGCTGGACGTTGCGGAACACGCCGATCGGGGTGGTGTTCAGGTCGGAGCCGGAGAGGCGGCTCAGGGCGAAGGCGTAGGCAGGGTCGTCGACCGTGGCGTCGTGGACGATCGCCTGGCCGCCCTGCTGGACCTTGAGGCCGAAGCTGCCCTCCGGGTGCACGACGGAGTACTGCCCGTCGGTGCCGAAGGTGATCGGCTGGCCCTGCTCCAGGCGGATCAGGTGTTCGTCGCGGGTGTCCGGGTCCTTGATCAGGTCGAAGGCGCCGTCGTTGAAGATGTTGCAGTTCTGGTAGATCTCGACGAACGCGGAGCCCTCGTGCGCGGCCGCGGCCCGCAGCACCGACTGCAGGTGCTTGCGGTCCGAGTCGATCGTGCGGGCCACGAACGTCGCCTCGGCGCCCAGCGCGAGCGAGAGCGGGTTGAACGGCGAGTCCGCCGACCCGGCCGGGGTCGACTTGGTGATCTTGCCGATCTCCGAGGTCGGTGAGTACTGCCCCTTGGTCAGGCCGTAGATCCGGTTGTTGAACAGCAGGATCTTGAGGTTGACGTTGCGGCGCAGCGCGTGGATCAGGTGGTTGCCGCCGATCGAGAGCGCGTCGCCGTCGCCGGTGACGACCCAGACGCTCAGGTCGGGGCGGGACGCGGACAGGCCGGTGGCGATCGCCGGCGCGCGGCCGTGGATCGAGTGCATCCCGTAGGTGTTCATGTAATACGGGAATCGCGACGAGCAGCCGATCCCGGAGACGAAGACGATGTTCTCCCGGGGGATGCCGAGCTCCGGCATGAAGCTCTGCACGGCGGCCAGGATGGCGTAGTCACCGCAGCCCGGGCACCAGCGGACCTCCTGGTCGGACTTGAAGTCCTTCATGGTGAGTTTCAGGGGCACCGTGGGGCTAGCCATTCTTGACCACGTCCTCCAGCATGCTCTCCAGCGTCGCGGCGGTGAACGGCAGGCCGCTGACCTGGTTGAACGGCAGCGCGTCGATCAGATACCGAGCCCGGATGACGTGGGCGAGCTGGCCCAGGTTCATCTCCGGGATGACCACCTTGTCGTAATTTTTCAAGACCTCGCCGAGATTGGCCGGCAGTGGCGACAGGTGCCGCAGGTGCGCCTGCGCGATCGTCAGCCCGCGCTGGCGCAACGCCCGGCACGCCGCCCCGATCGGGCCGTAGGTCGAACCCCAGCCCAGCACCAGGACGCGCGCGTCCTCCGACGGGTCCTCGACGTCGATGTCCGGGACCTCGATCGCCTCGATCCGGGCCGCCCGGGTGCGAACCATGAACTCGTGGTTGGCGGGGTCGTAGGAGATGTCGCCGGTCTTGTCGGCTTTCTCCAGGCCGCCGATCCGGTGCTCCAGGCCGGGCGTGCCGGGGACCGCCCACGGGCGCGCCATCGTCTCCGGATCCCGCAGGTACGGCAGGAACTTGCCGTCCTCCGCGTTCGGCGTGGTCGCGAACTCGACGGACAGGTCGGGCAGTTCGTCGACCGAGGGCAGCAGCCACGGCTCGGAGCCGTTCGCCACGTAGTTGTCGGAGAGCAGGATGACCGGCGTCCGGTAGGTCAGAGCGATCCGCGCCGCCTCCAACGCGGCGTGGAAGCAGTCCGACGGGGACTTCGGGGCGATCACCGCGAGCGGCGCCTCGCCGTGCCGGCCGTACAGCGCCATGTTCAGGTCGGCCTGCTCGGTCTTGGTCGGCATGCCGGTCGACGGCCCGGCCCGCTGCACGTCGACGATGACCAGCGGCAGCTCCAGCGCGATGGCCAGCGAGATCGTCTCGCCCTTGAGCGCCACGCCCGGCCCGGAGGTGGTGGTGACGCCGAGCGCGCCGCCGTACGCCGCCCCGAGCGCCGCCCCGATCGCCGCGATCTCGTCCTCGGCCTGCATCGTGGTGATGCCGAACCGCTTGTGCTTGGAGAGCTCGTGCAGGATGTCCGAGGCCGGGGTGATTGGGTACGCCCCCAGGAAGAGCGGGAGCTTGGACCGCACCGTGGCGGCGACCAGGCCGAGGGCGAGCGCCTGGTTGCCGGTGATGTTCTTGTACGTCCCCGGGCGCATCCTGGCCGGCTTGATCTCGTAGCGCACCGAGAACGCCTCGGTGGTCTCGCCGTAGTTCCACCCTGCCTGGAAGGCGGTCTTGTTCGCCGCGACCAGCTCGGGCCGCTTGGCGAACTTGCGCTCCAGGAACCGCAGGGTGGACTCGAATGGTCGCGAGTACATCCAGCAGAGCAGGCCGAGGGCGAACATGTTCTTGGCGCGCTCGGCGTCCTTCTTCGAGATGCCCTGATCGGCGAGCGCGCCGACGGTCATCGAGGTCAGGGCCACCGGGTGCACGGCGTAGTCGGCGAGCGACCCGTCCTCCAGCGGACTGACCGGGTAACCCACCTTGGCCAGGTTCCGCTTGGTGAACTCGTCGGTGTTGATGATCAGATCGGCGCCGGCCGGCAGCTCGGACAGGTTCGCCTTGAGCGCGGCCGGGTTCATCGCGACCAGCACGTTGGGCGAGTCGCCGGGGGTCAGGATGTCGTAGTCGGCGAAATGGACCTGGAAACTCGAGACGCCCGGCAGGGTGCCCGCGGGCGCGCGGATCTCGGCGGGGAAATTGGGCAGAGTCGAGATGTCGTTGCCGAGCTGCGCGGTCTCCGAGGTGAACCGGTCACCGGTGAGCTGCATGCCATCGCCCGAGTCGCCGGCGAATCGGATCACCACCCGGTCCAGCTGCTCGACTCGCTTCGCGGGAGCGGCCACGTTTCAACCTCCAAAGAGCGCGGGCCGATCTTGTGTACGCACATCGATGAGCCGGCCCGCACAATCGTCACTTCCACACTACTTCGCCGCCCCTTACGAGGGGCCGCCGCGGACCGTTGCCCACAGTAGCCATGCGTCGCTCCCGCGAGCTAGTGCTCTTGGGTAGGCTGCACGTTCGTGGACGGATATCTCGGCTCCTACGCCACCCTCGGACTGGTCCTGGTAGCTGGGGTTTTGCTGTTCGTGGCGGCGTTCGGCGCCAACCGTCTGCTGCGCCCGGCCCGGCCGGCCGAGCCGGCCGGCAAGCGGATCGCCTATGAGAGCGGCATCGACCCGGTGGGCGGGGACTGGGCGCAGGCCCAGATCAGGTACTACGTGTATGCGTACCTTTACGTGCTTTTCGCGGTGGAAGCCGTTTTCCTCTTCCCCTGGGCGGTGATCTTCGATCTCCCGGGCTTCGGCGGCGCGGCGATCGCCGAGATGGGCGTCTTCGTGGCCGTCCTGGCGCTCGGCATCCTCTACGCGTGGCGGAAGAAGATTTTGACCTGGACCTAATGGGTGGGTGGCGGACTCGCCTCCGGAAGGCCGACATGTCAACATCGTGCGCATGAGTCAGCTTCTGCTCTTCATTGTCGTAGCACTGGTCGTCGGGACGATCGTCTTCGGCGTGACCGTTCTGCTGAGCGGAGGCGACTCCGGGCTCACCCCGGTCGAGCCGGACGGCAAGTCGGTGCCGCTGCCCGGTGATCGCCCGCTGGGCGAGGACGACATCGCCAAGACCAGGTTCGACACCGCCTGGCGGGGGTACCGGATGGCCCAGGTCGACCAGGCGCTGCAGCGGGCGGCGTACGACATCGGCTACAAAGGTGAGCTGATCGGGGTGCTGGAGGCCGAGGTGGCGGCGTTGCGCGAGGGCCGGACGGCGGACGCCGACGCGCTGCGCTCCGCGCGGGAGGCCGCCATCGCGCCGGGCGCCACCCCGCAGCCGGAGCCGGTGCCCGAGGACAAGGTCGAGGAGAAAGCCGACGAGGAGCCGGCGGAGAGCCGATGAGCGACGACGCCGCCACCCCGGGAACCGGGGAGGTCACCGCCACGGTGATCGTGAACGCCCCGGCCGCCAAGGTCTTCGCCGCGTTCATGGACTGGGAGAAACAGTCCGAGTGGATCCCGTTCACCCGGGTCAAGGTGGTCGAGGGCGACGGCGGCGAGGGCAGCCTGGTCGAGGCGGTCACCGCGCTCGGCCCGGCGGTGCTCCGGGACGAGCTGCGCGTGGTCAAGGTGAACGCGCCGTACGAGGTCCGCGTCGTGCACTGCGGCAAGGTGCTGCGCGGCCCGGGCGCGATGCGCTGCACCGCGATGTCCGGCGACCGCACCCAGGTCGTGCTGCACGAGTGGTTCCACCTGCCGGCCGGCGCGGTCGGCAAGATCGCCTGGCCGGTGCTCTGGCCCGGCTCGAAGCTGAGCTTCACCGGCGCGCTGAAGCGGTTCGGCAGGCTGGTCGAGCAGGGCCGGCTGCCATGACCGGCGACCTCACGATCGGCGACGACGGCCGGGCGCGCTGCTTCTGGGGTGGCAGCTCACCGGAGTACGCGGCGTACCACGACGACGAGTGGGGCAAGCCGGTCCGCGGCGACGACGCCCTGTTCGAGCGGCTCACGCTGGAGGCCTTCCAGTCCGGCCTCTCCTGGATCACCATCCTCCGCAAGCGGCCCGCGTTCCGGGCGGCCTTCGACGATTTCGTGATCGCCAAGGTCGCGGCGTACACCGAGGCCGACGCGGAGCGGCTGATGGCCGACGCGGGCATCGTGCGGAACCGGATGAAGGTCGACGCCGCCCTGCACAACGCCCGGGTCGCCGACGATCTCGCGCCCGGCGAGCTCACCGAGCTGCTCTGGTCCTTCGCTCCGGCGAAAAGGCACCGGCCATCGTCTCGAAACGACATCCCGGCGGTCACCCCGGAGTCCACGGCGATGGCCAAGACGCTCAAGAAGCGTGGCTTCAAGTTCGTCGGCCCCACCACCGCGTACGCGTTGATGCAGGCCACCGGCATGGTTGACGACCACCTGCTCGGCTGCTGGGTTCCCGTGATGGGATAGGACCCATGGCGCAATGGTCGGTGATCATCCCGTCGGAGCAGTGGGCGACGGAGCGGTTGTTCCAGCAGGACGTCGTGGTGGTGAAAGGCGGCCCGGCCGGCGTGTCGCCCGGCGACGAGGTCCTCCTGATCGCCGACGACCACGTGGTGGCCCTGGGCCGGGTGGAGAAATCCGGGGAATATCTGGCCCTCGCCTACCTGCGCCGGGCCTTCGACGAGCCGATCCCGGCCGGTGGCCTGGTGGCCGGCGGCGCGGTGGCCGGCGACGACTTCCGGCGCTTCACCGAGCGGCTCGGCCGGCCGTTGCCGAAACGGAACTGGCTGGTCAGCGTGGCGCTGCCGATCGAGGCGTCCGGCCCGGCCGAGGCGGTCCGGCAGTTCTGGTCGCACGTGTCCGAGCTGGGGCCGCGGGAGCTGCCGACCTACGTCTGGCCGTCCGGCGACGAGCTCGCCATGCAGGCCTTCGTCCTCGGGGCCGAGGCGAACCAGGACCCCGAGGAAGAGGACGAGGACGAGGATTGACGTCAAGACCGGTTTTCGGTACGCCCGGAGCGCTCCCGGCGTACCGAAAACTGGTTGTCAGCGGCCCTCGTAAACCGGCTTCTGCTTGTTGACGAAGGCGGCGACCGCGTTCTTGTGGTCGGCCGTGGCGCCGCAGATCGACTGGGCCTGCGCCTCGGCCGCGAGCGCGTCGGAGAGCGTCCCGGCGTCGCCGATGGACAGCTCCCGCTTGATCGCGCCGTAGGCCACCGTCGGCCCGGCGGCCAGCCGCGCGGCCAGCTCCTGGGCCACCGGCAGCACCTGCTCGTCGTCCTCCAGCAGCCGGGAGAGCATGCCGATCTCGTAGGCCCGCTGGGCTCGCACCGGCTCGGCCAGCAGCAGCAGCTCGACGGCCCGGGCGTGCCCGACGATCCGCGGCAGCGACCAGGAGATGCCGCTGTCGCCGGCCAGGCCGACGTTGGCGAACGCCATCAGGAACTTGGTGGCCGGGCCGCCGATCCGGAAGTCGGCGAGCAGCGCCAGCGACGCGCCCGCCCCGGCCGCCATCCCGCGCACCGCGGCGATCACCGGCTTGGGCATGCTGGCCAGCCGCTGCGCGATCGGGTTGTAGTGCACCCGGACCGTGTCCAGGTCGGTGCTCTTCTCCAGCAGCGTGGCGTGCTCACGCAGGTCCTGGCCGCCGCAGAAGGCGTTCCCGGCGCCGGCCAGCACGATCGCCCGGCAGGACCGGTCGGTCTCCAGCTGGGCCAGGGTGTCCCGCAGGGCCTCCTTGAGGTCCACGGTGAAGGAGTTCATCGCCTCGGGACGGTTCAGGGTCAGGGTGACGACCGCGTCAGTGCGGTCGACGAGGAGCACGTCTGTCATGGCAGGAATCTACCTTTGTCGTGCAGGCACCGTTCCACGTAACGATCCGCTGCCGGGCGCAGGCGGGCGGCGTGTTTGTCGAAGAAGACCGCGGCCCGGATGCCCGGCCAGCCCGCCGGCAGCAGCGAGGCGGGCAGCTGCGGGTCGTGGAACAGGAATGAGCGCCACGCGTGCACCAGGCGAAAACGGGCGGCGTACGCCTCCTCGTCGGTGCTGCGCCCGGTGACCGCCTTGACCACCGGCCGCAGCTCCGCCTCGAACTGCCGGTACGACTCGCCGATCCGGCCCAGGTCCCAGGCCTTGCCGACGATCTCGGCGGCCCCGGCCGAGCCGGCCGTGTGGCTGGCACTGAACCGCTCGTAGCCGGTACCGGCCTCGTGCAGCACCGTCTCCAGCTCGTCCGACGCGCGCGGGGCGACCCACACCTGATCGCTGAGCGGGCCGTAGCCGAGGAAGGCGAGCCGTTCGGCGTCCCGGCGGGCCAGAGGCGCGTCCCGGATCAGCACCAGATCGAACCGGCCGTCCCACCCGCCGCGACCGGTTCTGTACACCCGGGCGGCCGCCTCGTCCAGTCGGCGCGCCGCTTTCGGGGTGAGCAGATAACCCGGTCCGGCGGCCAGACGCAACGGGTGCAGCCACCCTTGTCGCACCATTCGCGACACCGCGGTGCGGACCGCGGGGGCCGCGATGTCCAGGGGTGCGAGCAGCCGGACGAGGGCGGCGACCGGGGCTCGCGAACCCCGGGTCCGCAGGTAGTCGCCGTACAGGTCGAAGAGTGCGGACCGCGCCTGCATGACCGCACATTGTGACAGCCCGAAAGACGATATGCTAGACGCTGTCACATCCGCCCGGGCTGGGTTTGGGTTCGCCGGTGTTCATCAGGGAAAATGTTTGATCGGCACGGTGGGCCGCAACGCGTGAAGACGTGAAACGGCCTGTACGGCCGCCGGTCGGAAACGAGCACCGCGTCATGTGGGGCTGAGCACGTGACGTGGCTGCTGGCATTCCAGGAGCAAGTGGCTGTGGGGCAACCCACCGACCCTGACGTAGGTCTGAGGGGAGACAAGATGGCGGCGATGAAGCCGCGGACGGGCGATGGTCCGCTGGAGGTCACCAAGGAGGGTCGTGGCATCGTCATGCGCGTCCCGCTGGAGGGTGGTGGCCGTCTCGTCGTGGAGATGACCCCGGACGAGGCCAGCGCGCTGGGTGACGCGTTGAAGTCGATCGCCGGCTGACGTTTCACGCGAGCCCGCCGGTACGGTACCGCCCGTACCGGCGGGCTTTCCACGTCTTACCGAAAGGTCATCCTCCCGTGTTCCGAATCGGGTTGACTGAAGAGCTCGACGAACAGCTCACCTGGGTTGTTCCCGCTGGTCACGTGCTTGCCGGAGAGGTCGGCGCGGAGCTGTCCGCGCTACCCGCGCCCGGCGTGGCGGGTGAGGTCACCGTGCTGCCCCGGCCGCTGCGGCGCCCGGCCCGGGTGCTGCTGGCCGGCATCGGGGACGGCGACGAGGCCGGCTGGCGCGCGGCCGGCGCCGGGATCGTCCGGGCGCTCGCCGATGACGACCACGCCCAGGTGGTGCTTCCGCCCGGCCTGGCCGAGGCCGCCGTGCGTGGTCTGGCAGAGGGCCTGTGGCTCGGTGGCTATCGCTACCGGGAGGCGGCCACCTCACCACGGTCCGCCGACGTGGAGCTCGTCGCGGATGACATGTCGCGATATGCCGGTTTCCTGGACCTCGCGCGGGCCACTGCCCGAGCCACCTGGCTGGCCCGGGACCTGACCAACACGCCGGCCTCCACCAAGAATCCGGAGTGGTTCGCCGACCAGGTCGTCGAGCTGGCCGCGGGCCGGTCCGGCCTGACCGCGACCGTGCTGGCCGGCGCCGACCTGGAACGCTTCGGCGGCCTGGTGGCGGTCGGCGGCGGCTCGGTCTCCCCGCCCCGCTTCGTCGAGCTGAGCTGGACCCCCGCCGAGTCCCAGCGGCACGTGGCGCTGGTCGGCAAGGGCATCACCTTCGACACCGGCGGCATCTCGATCAAGCCGCGCGAGGCGATGCGGCTGATGAAGAAGGACATGGGTGGCGCCGCCGCGGTGCTCGGCGCCACGCTGGCCGCCGCCGAGCTGAACCTGCCGGTCCGGGTGACCGCGCTGCTGCCGCTCGCCGAGAACGCGATCGGCGCCGCGGCGTTCCGGCCCGGTGACGTGATCCGGCACTACGACGGCACCACCACCGAGACCACCAACTCGGACGCCGAGGGCCGCCTGGTCCTGGCCGACGCGCTGGGTTACGCCACCGAGCGGGTCGCGCCCGACACGATCGTCGTGCTGGCCACCCTGACCGGGGCGAACGCGGTGGCGCTGGGCAAGCGTACGGCCGCGCTGTACAGCGAGGACGACGCGCTGGCCGGCGCCCTGGAGGCGGCCGGCGCCGCGGCCGGCGAGCGGATGTGGCGGCTGCCGCTGCCCGGCGACTACGTCGAATACATGCGGAGCGACATCGCCGACCGGCACAGCTCGCCGACCCAGGTGCACTCCCTGGTCGCCGCGCTGTACCTGCGCGAGTTCATGGGCGGCGTGAAGTCCTGGGCGCACCTGGACATGTCCGCGCCGTCCTGGGCCGAGGACCACGACCTGGAGCTGACCAAGGGCGCCACCGGCTGGGGCGCCCGGACGCTGATCCGGTACCTGCTCAGCGCTTGACCGCGGTCAGCAGTCCGGCGCCGGACGAGATGACGGCCGGGATCCAGTCCTCCGACTCCCGGATCGCCCGCACCGTCTCGCGGATCGTCAGGGTGTCCACGTCGCGGGCGGCCGGGTCGTTGATCCGGCCGCCGGCGTGCACCCCGTTGACGATCAGCACGCCGCCCGGGCGCAGCAGCCGCAGCGCCGCGTCGGTGCAGGCGGCGAACTCGGTGGTGTCCGCGTCCACGAAGATCAAGTCATACGCCCCGTCGGCGAGGCGGGGCAGCACGTCCAGCGCCCGCCCGCTGATGATCCGGGTCCGCGACGGGGCGAAGCCCGCCTCGACGAACACCCGCCGGGCGATCCGCTGATGCTCGTGCTCCACGTCGATGGTGGTCAGCACCCCGTCCGCGCGCATGCCGCGCAGCAGCCAGATGCCGCTCACCCCGGTGCCGGTGCCGATCTCGACGACCGCCTTGGCGTTGCCCGCGGCGGCCAGCAGGCGCAGCACCGAGCCGGCGCCGGGGGAGACGCACGGCAGGCCCAGCTCGTGCGCCAGCGAGCGGGCGGTCTGCAACACCGGGTCCTCGGTCGCGTAGGTCTCCGCGAACGGCATGGCGTGGCCCGGTGTCTGACCGAAGGAGCGGGCGGGACCGATGATGACGAACCTCCGTGCGGCGAGGGGCGACGTGCCCGGCGGGACGGACCCAAACGCGCACATCGGAATAGAGAGTAGAGCGATGACCACCCGTGATGCACGGTGCCTTCGATGGATGAACTGCCCAGTCGGGACGTCGCGGCCACGGCTGGACGGCGAGACACTCCGGATCCGTGTCATCCTGGATGCGGTGCCGGGCGAGCGATGACTGGAGGCCCCGACGTGACCGACGGCTGGAATTGGCGCCGGCCCTCCACGGCGCCGTCTGCGCCCGGCGGGCACCAGCAGCCGCCGCCCGGATCGCCGTGGTGGGCCGACGCGCTCAACGACCCCTGGCGGGATCCCTACGCGCCGTCCGCGGTCGTGCTCCCGCCGGCGGCGCCGTCCGGCGGGCCGGCTCTCGACCCGGTGCCGGACCCCGACGCGCCCCGCCGGTCGTACACGCCGGTGCTGCTGATCTGCCTGCTCACGGCCCTGCTGGCGGGCGGCATCGGCGGCACTCTCGGGTTCGTCTTCGCGGTCCGCGGTGGCTATGCGACCGGCGCCGGCACCCAGCTCGGCGGGGCCGGCCAGCAGACGCCGCAGTCGGTCAACCGGGACCCCGACACGCTCGCCGCGGTGGCCAAGACGGTGCAGCCCAGCGTCGTCACCGTGCACGTGACCGGTGCGATCGGCTCCGGCTTCATCGTCTCGGCGGACGGCTACGCGATCACCAACGACCACGTGGTGGACGGGGCCGGCGAGACCATGTCGGTGTCGTTCAGCGACGGCTCCACCGCCCCGGCGAAACTGGTCGGCCGCGCTCCGGAGTCGGACATCGCCGTGATCAAAATCGCAAAGTCCGGGCTGCCCGCCATCGAGTTCGGCGACTCGGACGCGATCGCGGTGGGCGACCCGGTGCTCGCCTTCGGCTCGCCGCTGGCGCTGGAGAACACCGTGACCTACGGCATCGTCAGCGCCCTGGACCGCACCATCGAGGCCGGCGAGTCCGGCGGCCCCACCCGCTACTACGCGGCCATCCAGACCGACGCCGCGGTCAACCAGGGCAACTCCGGCGGCCCGCTGGTGAGCGCGGCCGGACAGGTGATCGGGGTCAACTCGGTGATCCGCTCGGTGGGCGGCACCGACACCGAGGCGGGCAACATCGGTCTCGCCTTCGCCATCCCGATCAACCAGGCCAAGCGGATCGCTCAGGACATCATCGACACCGGCAAGGCCCGGCGGACCGTGATCGGGGCGACCGCGGCCGGCGGTGGCTCCGGCGGCGCCAAGCTGCGCTCGGTGGAGCCGGCCGGGCCGGCCGCGGCGGCCGGTCTGAAAGCCGGTGACGTCCTCACCAAGCTCGACGGGCACCCGTTGCAGGACGGCACCGATCTGGTCGCCCTGGTGCGCAAACACGCCCCCGGAGCGGTGGTCGCGGTGGAATACCGGCGGGGCACCAAAACCGCCTCCGCCTCGGTCACCCTGGCAGCCGACACCAACTAACCGCCGGGTGGGGTGTCCGGGCACAGGTCTCGTGCGTACGCTTGCTCCCGGATGCCTTGGGAGGGCCGCTCGTGTTCGAGAATCTGAACTGGTGGGAGATCGGCGCGCTGCTCCTGCTCGCGCTGCTGATCTTCGGGGAACGCCTGCCCAAGGTCCTCGGTGACGGGCTGCGGATGCTGCGCGGTCTCCGCGCCATGGCGCAGAATGCGACCTCGGACCTGAGCCGTGAGCTGGGCACCGACATCCAGCTGGAGGACCTGCATCCGAAGGCGTTCATTCGCAAGCACCTGCTCAGCGAGGAGGACGAGCAGGCGCTGCGCCAGCCGCTGCAGAGCCTGTTCGACGACGTGAAGCAGGATCTGAACGGGGTCAAGACTGACCTGAACGGCGTCAAGTCGCACTTGAACGAGACCGCGTCGGACCTCAAGAGCGCCGGGAAGCCGGCCGCGCCGGCCGAGGTGCCTCAGGCTCCCCGACCGGCGCAGCGCTTCGATCTGGACGCTACTTAGCCAGCTGGCTTCGCTTCGCTCCGCGGCAATTCGCCTTGTAACCGACGAGTTAGCACTTGGTTTTCCGCCACCCGCAAAACCCGCGGGCGTCGGAAAACCAGGCGCTAACTCGTCGGCGGCGAATTGCGGGGACTGGGGGGTTAACCCCGTTTTGCGTTGACCATGAGGCCGAGGGGCTTGCCGACCAGGGACTCGCGGCGGACGGCCAGCTTGTCGGCCACGCCGTCGAGGGCTTTCGCCGCGGGGGCGTCCGGGTCGGCCAGCACGATCGGGTTTCCGGCGTCGCCGGCCTCGCGCACCCGGGTGTCCAGCGGGATCTGGCCCAGCAGCGGCACCCGCGCGCCGACCGTCTGGCTCAGCGAGTCGGCGACGGTCTGCCCGCCACCGGCGCCGAAGACCTCCATGCGCGAGCCGTCCGGCATCTCCAGCCAGGACATGTTCTCCACCACGCCGACCAGGCGCTGGTGGGTCTGCAGCGCGATCGCGCCGGCCCGCTCGGCCACCTCGGCGGCGGCCATCTGCGGGGTGGTGACCACCAGAATCTCCGCGTTCGGCAGCAGCTGGGCGAGGGAGATGGCGACGTCACCGGTGCCCGGCGGCAGGTCGAGCAGCAGCACGTCCAGGTCGCCCCAGTACACGTCGGCGAGGAACTGCTGCAACGCCCGGTGCAGCATCGGCCCGCGCCAGACCACCGCGGCGTTGCCGGCGGTGAACATGCCGATCGAGATCACCTTCACACCGTGCGACTGCGGCGGCATGATCATGTCTTCGACCCGGGTGGGCTTGCCCTCCACGCCGATCATCCGGGGCACCGAGTGCCCGTAGATGTCGGCGTCGATCACGCCGACGGACAGGCCCCGCTTGGCGAGCGCGGCCGCCAGGTTGACCGTGACACTGGACTTGCCGACCCCGCCCTTGCCGCTGGCCACCGCGTACACCCGGGTCCGGGAGCCGGGCTGGGCGAACGGGATGACCGGCTCCGCCGTGCCGCCACCGCGCAGCGTGGTTTGCAGGGCCTTGCGCTGTTCCTCGTTCATCACCCCGAAGTTGATCTCAGCACCGGTGATCCCGGGGATCTTGGTGACGGCGGCGGTGATGTCGGCGTTCAGCTTGTCCCGCAGGGGGCAGCCGGCGACGGTGAGCAGCAGATCGACCTTGACCAGGCCGTCGCTGACGGTGAAACCCTGGACCATGCCGAGGTCGGTGATCGGGCGGCGGATCTCGGGGTCGTCGACGGTCGCCAAGGCAGCCTGGATCGCGTCCTCGAGAGTTGAGGCTGGTGCGGACATGATGCCCATGCTACGTCCCGGTAATGCCGAGGTCAGGGGTGGTCTTCCTCCCACTCCATACGCGCCCGCTTCTCCCGGCGCAGGGCCGCGTCGTCCAGCTCGGTGGCCAGCCGGGTCAGCTCGGAGCGGATGAAGTCCCTGGTGGCGACCTCACCCACGGCGATCCGCAGGGAGGCGATCTCGCGCGCCAGGTACTCGGTGTCGGCCTTCTGCATCTGCGCCCGGCGTCGATCCTCCTCCATGGCGATCCGGTCCCGGTCGGCCTGCCGGTTCTGCGCCAGCAGGATCAGCGGGGCGGCGTACGACGCCTGCAACGACAGGACCAGGGTGAGGAAGCCGAACGGGTACGGGTCGAACTGAAGTTTCGCCGGCATCACCCGGTTCCACGCGAACCAGACGCCGATCACCACGGTCATGTAGACGATGAACTTCGCCGTGCCCATGTACCGCGCGATGCTCTCCGACCAGCGGCCGAACGCCTCCGGGTCGAATTTCGGCAGCCGCACCCGCCCCGGCTCACGCGGCTGGTCGAGGCGGTCCCGGCGCGGCTCGCTCACGGCTGCTGCTCCTCGTCGTCGTGGGCGTCCCGGTCACGCCAGTCGCGCGGCAGCGAGTGGTCCAGCACGTCGTCGACGGTGACCGCGCCGAGCAGCCGGTGCGTCCCGTCCACCACCGGCATGGCGACCAGGTCGTACGTCGCCATCCGCCGGGTGATCTCGGGCAGCCCGATGTCCGGGCGCAGCGGCTCGATCCCGCTGTCGACCAGCCCGCCGACGATGGACGCGGGCGGCTCCCGCAGCAGCCGCTGGAAGTGCACCATGCCGAGGTACTTACCCGTCGGCGTGGCACTCGGCGCCCGTGCCACGAACACCTGCGCGGCCACCACCGGCGACAGGTCGGGCTCGCGGATCCGGGCC
This sequence comes from Actinoplanes ianthinogenes, assembly GCF_018324205.1. NCBI lineage: Bacteria > Bacillati > Actinomycetota > Actinomycetes > Micromonosporales > Micromonosporaceae > Actinoplanes > Actinoplanes ianthinogenes. The sequence goes on along the minus strand of NZ_AP023356.1, from coordinate 4,073,735 downwards.
AGCGCCTCGGCGACCGTCGCGTCCGGCGTCATGATCACCGGCTCCGAGGTCATCACGCTGCCCGCGGTGCCCGGGCGGTAGCTCATCAGCTGCCGGACCGGGGCGGCCTCCTCCGGCTCCATCAGGTCCAGCAGCACCGCCTGCTCCGCCTTGGGCAGCTCGGCCAGCAGGTCGGCGGCGTCGTCCGGGTCCATCCGCTCCAGCACGTCGGCGGCCCGTTCCCGGTCCAGCCGGGCCAGGATCTCCACCTGGTCGTGCTCGGGCAGCTCCTCCAGCACGTCGGCGAGCTTGCGGTCGCTCAGCGCCGCGGCCACCTCGTTGCGCCGGGCGTCCGGGAGGTCCTGGAGCGCGTTCGCCATGTCGGCGGGGCGCATCTGGTCGAGCAGGGCCAGCAGGTTCGAGGTGCCCTGGGTGTCGGTCGGGCCGACCAGGCCGCGGACCCGGTCGTACTCCACCTGGTAGACGTGCCCGCGCCGGGTCAGCCGCCCGGTGTGCTCGCGGACCGCGACCCGGGTGATCACCCACTCGGTGTTGCGGTTGAGCTCCATGCCGATGTCCACGACCACGGCGTCGTGGTCGTCGCCGCCCTCCTGCTCGGGCGCCACCACGACCCGCCGGTCCAGCAGATCCTCGACCACGAGCAACTCGTTCGGCCGTTTCTCGAACCGGCGCAGGTTCAGCGAGCCGGTCCCGAGCGACACCGCCTCGGCGTCCATGCCGGTGACCCGGCCGATGGGCAGGAAGATCCGGCGGCGCAGCGCCATCTCGGCCACCAGCCCGACCACCTGCGGCGGACGGTTCGTGGTGCGCAGCCGCACCACCGCGTCGCGCACCCGGCCGACCCGGTCGGCGTTGGGGTCGAACACCGGCAGGCCGGCCAGACGGGCCAGATAAACCCTCGTCCCCATGGTCACCGCCTCAGATTAGGTCAGGGTCCGACGCCGTCCGGGAGGACCCGGCCACCGACTCGGCGGCCCTCGGCCTCGGTGTGTGGCTGGTCGGCGCCGGCTGGCTCCCCGCCGACGGCGTCTCGTCCTACCGCGTCCACCAGGGCCACGAGAGGAAACGCCGGTCCCTGCTGAGCTGCACGGTGACCGCCGGCGCCGGGGTCGCCACCTCCGCCACGGTCAGCGGCCACGTCCACCCGGTCGCCTCCGGCCGGATCGCCGTCCCGCCCTTCATCGGCTGATCAGCGCTTCACCACTTTGTGCAGGCGGAACGGTTTGCGGGTGGGCACCCGGGCCGGGGTCTCGCGCGGCGCGGCGGCGCCCAAGTCGGTGCCGAGGTCCGGCCCGGCTACCAGGGCCTGCTCGGCCGGGGTGAGCCGGAGCACCGCGCAGTCCGCCGCCCAGCGGGCCGCGACCTCGTCGGCGCTGCCGGAGGCGTTCAGCCGTTTGCCGGCCAGTTGAGGGGCGATCTCCGCCCACTCCTCGCCGGCCGGGTCCAGCCGGGTCACGGTGGCCTCGGTCTGCACGATCAGGCCGCCGTGGTCGCCGCGCAGCCGGACCGTCGCCCGGGTCGCCTCGGCCAGGCCGGGGGCGAACTGCTCGCCCGGCCCGGTGACGACGGCCAGCGACGTCTCCACGGGCATGCACCAGAGCGCGTACGCCGGACCGTCGCCCACCGAGATCCAGGCGATGGACGCCTTCTTGATCGCCTCTTCCAGCACACCAGCCACGCCGTCATCCTTCCACGCCCGCTCGGGCATCACGCGCGCTCACCGGACCGACTTTCCCGCCGCGCCCGCGGTCCGGGCGGGTGGTCAGACCAGAGCCGGGGTGTGGTCGAGCAGGGTGAGTACCTCGGTCAGCGAGCGGACCGTGCGACCGGCGAAGTTGGTGTCGGCGTCGAAGACCAGATGGTTGGCGAGATCGTGGGCGGCGAGGCGGACCGGGGTCATGCCGACCGCCGCCGCGCCGGTCAGCTCGTGGCTGCCGCCGTCCCCCACGTAAAGGCAGTCCTCCGGGGCGACCCCCAGGCGCTCGCAGGCGGCCAGGTAGATCCGGGGGTCCGGCTTGCAGACGCCGAGTTCGACGGAGAAGATCTGGGCGTCCAGCAACGGCGCCACCGGGAGCCCGGGGAGGAAGGCGGGAAGCTCGTGGGTGCAGTCGCTGATCAGCGCCGTGCGCACGCCGCGGTGACGGATCGCGGTGAGCGCGCTGACCGCGTCCGGCCGCAGCTGGGTGTCGGCGCGCAGCGCGTCGACCCGGGCCGGCATGGCGGCGCGGATGGCGGCCGGCGCCGGCCGGGCGCCGGCCTGCTCGATCACCCAGCGCAGGGTCGCCTCGGCCGATCCGTACCGGCCGCAGGCCCGGGCCCGGAAGGTCCGGTCCAGCACGCCGAGCACGGCGTCCGGGTCGGCGCCGAGCGCCCGGGCGATGGCGGCGTGCTGCGGACCACGCTGAACCGAGCGGGTCAGGGTGCCGAAGAAGTCAAACACCACCGCACGGTATGCGGGCATGGAAATCGGCCTCCCGGGGCATCGAGGAATGGAAATGGGCCGCTGGGGCCGTCGGTGACTGTAGCGACTCCGTCACTGTCCGCCAACAGAGGGTGCCAAACCTTGGCGCTGCACTGTGCGAATAGCGACGGCCGGTGATGAATGTGCGCTCATCAGGGCAACCGATCCGGCCGCTGACCGTGTTGGCGCTGGCTGTGGCGGTGTGCGCGGTCTCCTCCTCGGCGCCGCTGATCGCGTTCGCGGCGGCGCCCGCGCTGGCGGTCGCGTTCTGGCGCAACGGGCTCGCGTCGGTGGCGCTCACCCCGGTCGCGCTCGGCCCGCGCCGTGGCGAGGTGCGCGACGCGATCCGCGGCTCCCGGCGCCGGGCCGGGGTCTTCTGCCTGCTCGCCGGGGTGGCGCTGGCCGCGCACTTCGGCACCTGGATGCCCAGTGTGCAACTCGGCACGGTGGCCACCTCGACCGCGCTGGTCGCCACCCAGCCGGTCTGGCAGGGGCTGATCGCCGCCTGGCAGGGCCGGCGGCCGTCGACCGCCGGCTGGATCGGCATCGTGCTGGCGGTGGCCGGCGCGGCCTGGGCGACCGGTGCCGACGCCGGGGTCTCCGGGCAGGCCGTGCTCGCCGACGTGCTCGCCCTGCTCGGGGCGATCTTCGCGGCGGTCTACACGGCGCTGGGGGAGCAGGCCCGGGCGGCGTTGAGCACCACCACGTACACCTGGATCTGCTACGGCGTCTGCGCGGTGCTGCTGGTGATCGTCTGCTGGTCCGCGGGCATCCCGCTGACCGGGTACGACCCTCGCGCCTGGGCGGCGATCCTCGGGCTGGTGGCGGGTGCGCAGCTGCTCGGGCACTCGATGTTCAACTACGCGCTCCAGTACACCTCGGCCACCACGGTCAGCGTGCTGATCCTGCTGGAGGTGCCGGGGGCCGCGCTGCTCGCCTGGCTCTGGCTCGGCCAGTCCCCGCGCCCCGGCGCGCTGCCCGGCCTGGCTCTGCTGCTGGCCGGCGTGGCCGTGGTGATCCTCGGGGCCGCCCGGCGCACCCGCCGACCGGTCCCCGCCCTGGCCGACGAGTCCCTGCCGACCTGATCAACACCCATTTCCGGTACGCCGTGGGGCGCTGCTCCGGGCGTACCCCAAATGGGGTTGATTGTCCGGAAGCGGCGCGGGACTGGCGTGGGTGCCGGGACCCTCAGCGGACGTCGTCGATTTTGCCCGGTTTCCTCGGGTCCTGGCCGTCACCGGCGGGGTCGGGCGCGTCGTTGCACCCAGGACGGCTCGGGTGGCGGGCCGGGCGTGCGCGCGGTATTCAGGGGGGATGCGATGTCACGGCTCGGCCGGCTGCTCCTCGCCGGGGTGCTCATGATCGGCGGATGTGGCGAGTTCGAGGGCGCTGACCAGGCGGCGGAGCCGGGGCCGGCGGGTGGCTGGCGGACCGCCGGGTGCGAGTTCAGCCGGGCGCCGGAGCACGTCGTGATGGGTGGCGTCCGGATGCCGGTCACTCCCGCGCCGCTGCGCGCCGCGATGGAGCGGATCGAGCAGGGCGGGCGGACGCGGTTCCGGGACAGCTACGCCGGGATCGAGGTGGATCAGCTCCGGGTACGCGCGGTCGTCTACCGCGTGCCGGACGCCGCGTTCGACGAGTTCATCCGCCAGGCGGCCGGGCACAGCTGCGTCGTGGTGCGGGACGCCGCGCACGCCGTCGCGGAGCTCGGCTCCTGGCACGATCGGGTGGTCGCGGACCTGGCGTTCTGGACGGGGCGCGGCGTGCGGATCGTGACCGTGGGGAGCCGGCACGACGGCGCCGGCGTGGAGATCGGCACCCGGGACGTGGAGCGGGCGCGTCGCGAGATGCCCGTGCACTACGGGGAGGGTGCCCCGCTCGTCTTCGTCGAGGAGGCCCCGGTCACCCTGTCGGAAGCCCGCGACTGACTCTCCGCGTGCCGGAAATCCTCTCCCGTGAGTGCGCCACGGGGGCGCGGATGTTTGCTCCCGCTCCCGGGAGCGGGCAGGATCGCCGCATGGTCTTCGACGCCCGACCCTCCGGCGGCAGCCCCTCGCGGCGTGACGCCACCCGACCGGCTGACAGCCGCCCACCCCGCTCCGGCGTGCCCGGCAGCGACCCGGACCGCCCGGTCGAGATCACCCCCGAGGTGGTCGAGGCGGAGTTCGAGGAGGCCAGTGCGGAGGCTGCCGTGACACTGCGGTTGGACGGGAAGGTCGCGCTGGTCACCGGCGCGGGAAGCCCGGACGGGATCGGCTACGCGACCGCCCGCCGGCTGCGTGACCTGGGCGCCCGGGTGGCGATCGTGTCCACCACCCGGCGCATCCACGACCGGGCCTCCGAGCTGGGGATCACCGGGTTCGTCGCGGACCTGACCGACGAGTCCGAGGTGGGCGCCCTCGCCGACGCGATCACCGACCAGCTCGGCGACGTCGAGGTCCTGGTCAACAACGCCGGCCTGGCGAGCCGGGCCAGCCCCGAGGTGCTGCGGCCGGTCGCCCAGCTCACCCTCGACGAGTGGAAGGCCGAGATCGACCGGAACCTGAGCACCGCCTTCCTGTGCAGCCGCGCGTTCGTCGGCGGCATGTCGGAGCGCGGCTGGGGCCGGATCGTGAACCTGGCGGCCACCGCCGGCCCGGTCAACGCGCTGCCGACCGAGGCGGCCTACGCGGCGGCCAAGGCCGGGGTGGTCGGTCTGACCCGGGCGCTGGCGATGGAACTCGTCGCCGACGGGGTGAACGTGAACTGCGTGGCGCCGGGGACGATCTACACGGCCGCGTCGACGGTCACGGAGATCAAGCAGGGCTTGGGTACGCCGATCGGGCGACCCGGGACCCCGGACGAGGTGGCGGCGGCGGTGGCGTTCCTGTGCTCACCGGCGGCGTCCTACATCACCGGGCAGATGCTGGTGGTCGACGGCGGGAACAGTGTGCGCGAGGCCCAGTTCCGCTGAGTCGTGTGGGTGGGCCGGGCTCCTTTTCGGGGCCCGGCCTTGCCCTTTGCTCCCTCGGCGCGAGTGCTGCGGGCTTTCCTGGCCTGGTGCCGCGCCGTCTCTTTCCGCGGGTGTCTCGTCAACGTTGCCCGAGCCGGGTCAGGTGAGTCGGCGCGCGGTCCTGGGGGGTCACGTCCACGGGCTTGGGCAGGTGAGTCGGCGCGCGGTCCCGGGTCTGGTGAGGCGGGCTTGGGCAGGTGAGTCGGCGCGCGGTCCCGGGTCTGGTGAGGCGGGCTTGGGCAGGTGAGTCGGCGCGCGGTCCCGGGTCTGGTGAGGCGGGCTTGGGCAGGTGAGTCGGCGCGCGGTCCCGGGTCTGGTGAGGCGGGCTTGGGCAGGTGAGTCGGCGCGCGGTCCCGCGTCTGGTCAGGTGAGCTTGGTCAGGCGGCCGACGGCTCGCTCGACGGCCAGGCAGCGGTCCTCGACGTAGTCGATGCCGGCCTCCTCGGCGATCTTGCGGGCCTCGGCGGAGACGATGCCGCTCTGCAGCCACACCGCCGGGGCGCCGATGGCGACGGCCTGCCGGACCACCTCGACGGCGTCCCGAGCCGGCCGGAAGATGTCGACGAGATCGACCGGCTCGTCGAGGTCGGCCAGGGTGGGCACGGTCTTCACCCCGAAGACCTCGTCCACGAACGGGTTGACCGGGATGATCCGCCACCCGTGCCGCAGCATCTGCAACGGAACGGTGTGCGACGGCTTGAACGGGTCCCGGGACGCGCCGACCACCGCGATGACGTTCGCGTCCGCCAGGATCTGCTGAGCGTTTCGCATCCCTCGACCTTATCCACTTCTCCAGTCGCCACCCACGTCCCGCGACCTCACTGCTGTTGAGGCACCGTCCCCGGTGTCGGGGCGTGGTGCGGCCCGGTGGGGGGCTTGGCGCGGTGCGGTCTTGCGGGGAGCGCTCCGGCCGGGGGTGTCCTGGCGCGGTGCGGTCTTGCGGGGAGCGCTCTGGTGGGGGTGCGGCCTGGTGGGGGTGCGGTCTTGCGGGGAGGGCTCTGGCGGGGTGCGGCCTGGTGGGGGTGCGGTCTTGCGGGGAGGGCTCTGGTGGGGGGAGCGCTCTGGCGGGGGTGCGGCCTGGTGGGGGTGCGGTCTTGAGGGGAGCGCTCCGGCCGGGGGTGCGGCCTTGCGGGGAGAGCTCTGGCGGGGTGCGGCCCGATTGGGGTGCGCTCCAGCTGGGTGCGGCCCGGGGGCGGCGCGGGCGTGCGGTTGGGCGGGGTGCGCGGGCCGGTAGGTAGGACAGCACCGTGCGCAACCTGGGAGTGGGCCAGCGCGGTGTGCGACCGAGGCCCGGCAGAGCGGCGCGTAGACGGTTGCGGCCCGGCACCGCAGCCAAACAGCGAGGCGGGACATGCACCGGCTTGGTTCGGCGTCAGCGACCCGTTGATGTCGGCGTGGCGCGCGGCGGCACACGGGCAGGGTGACGGCTCAGCTGCCGGGTCGCTGTGGGGCCGGCTGGTGGAGCGGTCGTCAGCCGCCGAGTCGCTGTGGGGCCGGCTGGTGGAGCGGTCGTCAGCTGCCGGGTTGCTGTGGGGGCGGCTGGTGGAGCGGTCAGCAGCCGGCGGGTTGCTTTCGGGGCCGGGCGGTGGAGCGGTCAGAGGAGGGTCAGCTGGTCGGCTTGTGGGGTGGGCGGTTTCTGGTCGGCGAGGGAGCGGAACTGGGCGTTGTCGGGGCGGTGCAGGCCGTGGCGGCGGGCGGCCATGCGGACTCGGGCGGCCAGCTCGTCCTGGTAGGAGCGGGGGGAGTAGGCGCCGTTGGCGAACAGGGCTCGGTGGCGGGGGACCAACTCCGGGTACTCCCTGGTCAGCCACGACGCATACCACTCGCGGGCGCCGGGGCGCAGGTGCAGCGGGATGGGGGTGACGCTGGTGGCGCCGGCCGCGGCGATGGCGCTGACCGTCTCGTCGATGGACTCCTCGGTGTCGGTGAGGCAGGGGAGGATCGGGGCGAGCAGGACGCCGACCGGGAAGCCCGCGTCGGTCAGGCGGCGGACGGCGTCCAGACGGCGGCGGGGGCTCGGTGTGCCGGGCTCGGCGGAGCGCCAGACCCGCTCGTCGACGAAGCCGACCGAGAACGCCAGGCTGACCCGGGTGACCTCGGCGGCCTGCCGCAGCAGGTCCAGGTCGCGCAGGATCAGCGTGCCCTTGGTGAGGATCGAGAACGGGTTGGCGTGGTCGCGGAGCGCGGCCAGGATCTCCGGCATCAGGTGATAACGGCCCTCGGCGCGCTGGTAGACGTCGACGTTGGTGCCCATCGCGATCGGGGCGCCGGACCAGCGGCGGTCGGCGAGCTCCTGGCGGATCAGCTCGCCGGCATTCACTTTCACCACGACGCGGGAGTCGAAGTCGTGGCCGGGGTCGAGGTCCAGATATTTGTGGGTGCCGCGGGCGAAGCAGTTGTGGCTGACCACGCCGTCGGCGATGAAGTCGCCGGTGCCGGTGGAGATGTCGAAGAGCGGCAGGGTGAGCCCGAGGTCCTCGATGTCGGCGACGGCGAGCCGGCGGTCGGCCCGCACCCCGACGCCGGAGGCGTCCAGCGGGGCGTCGAGCACGCCGGTGAGGTGGCGGAAGCGCAGCGCGGCCCACAGGTCGCGGCCGGTCTCCACCCGGCCGGGGCGGTCGGCGCGGCAGCGGACCGGGGTGCGGCTGGTCAGGCCCAGGTGGGTGAGCGCCTCGGTGATCCAGCGCAGGTAGATCCGGTCGGTGCTCTCGAAGGCGAGGGCGAGCCGCTCGGCCCGGCCGACCGCGCCGAACGCGCCGGCCAGGAAGCCGCGGAACCACTCGCCGGACGGCAGCTCGGGCCAGCGCAGCGCGTCGGGCAGCGAGACGTCCTGGAGGTAGAGGTCGGCGCGGACCCAGGAGTCACCCTCCCGGGTGGCCCGGCCGGCCGCGTCGCCGCGGAGCAGGCCGCAGAGGAAGCCCGCCTGATAGTCGGGTGACTCCTTGGGCGGCTCGGCGAAGTGGCCCACCCCGAACATCAGGTCACCGACGGCGAGGGCCGGCTGGTGCGGCTCGGCCGGGCTCACGTGCCGCCAGCCGCGGTCGGTGAGGAACCGGTGGTCGCCGCTGGAGACCAGGCGGGTGCCGTCGGAGAGGGTGACCCGGAAGGCGGGCTTGCTGGTGGCCCAGTGGTCGAGCACGGTGGTCGGCACATAACGCCGGTGCGGGCCGGCGCCCATCGTGCCCATCACCGAGTCGCCGGGCCGCAGCTCGGCGAGCGGCCGGGTGGAGCCGTCGGCCAGCAGGATCGGGGTGTCGCCGGACAGGCAGTAGGTGCACGCGTGGGAACAGCCACGATAGGGATTGACGGTCCACTCGAACGGCACGCGGGAGGCGCCGGGCACCCGGTTGATCAGCGACTTGGCGCGGATCTCGTAGAACGTCATGCCGGCGAACCCGGGGGTGTCGAAGGTGCGGACGGTCGCACCGGGCAGCGCCAGCGGCAGGGGTGGGGCCGCCGGCACTGCCCTGTCCAGGAGCGAGCCGTCGTCGGGCGAAGCCGACAGGTTGGACCATCGCATGGCGGCTATTCGAACACACGTACGAGATCCGTGTCCACCACTTCCGGAGACTGTGGACACGGACGGCGTACCGGCGGGGAAAAGCCGAGGGCCCGCGGACCGGTTTCGGTCCGCGGGCCCTCGTCGTGGCTGGTCAGCTCGCTGTGCGAGCGGGCTCCTCGGCGCTGCGCGCCTTGGGGTCGTGCGCCTTCTTGTGCGCCGCGATCTGCTCACGGACCTCGTCCATGTCGAGCTGCTCGACCTTCTCGATCAGGCTCTCCAGGGCCGACTCGGGAAGCGCGCCGGGCTGCGAGAACACCACGATGCCGTCGCGCACCGCCATGATCGTCGGGATCGAGCGGATGTCGAACTTGGCCGCCAGAGCCGCCTCGGCCTCGGTGTCCACCTTGCCGAAGGTGATCGCCGGGTGCTTCTCCGAGGACCGCTCGTAGGTCGGCGCGAAGCGCACGCAGGGCCCGCACCAGCTGGCCCAGAAGTCGACCAGGACGATGCCGTCCTGGCTCGTGACCTCGTCGAAGTTCGCTGTGGTCAGCGCAACCGTCGCCATGATGCCTCCGTCTGCGGGAATCGCTTTCGTCGGGTGAAACTCCTGGTACGTCTTCACCATTCCCGTTCCGCGGGCCGCGACACGTGGTGTGCGGCACGTTCGGCGCGGGACGGCATGGCGACCTTGGAGCCCATATCGTAACTGATAGTAGGCGAACGGTGTCAGGTTGCCGACACCACCCCGGTGGTGGTTCTATCCATGATCTCGCGATCTGGGCTATTTGCCCTGCCTGCGACTCCCCTTTGGGAACGCGCCCACACGGCAGAAGGATCTGTAAATAAACCTAATTGTGAGCTGCGTCACATCCGAAAGTCCTTCACATGGATACGGACGGTAAGGCAAACTCTTTCTCAACAGAGCGTGGGCGGCGGGTGCCGGGGAGGGCCCCGCCGCTCATTGCGTCTCCTGTCAGGAGACCTGTCGCGAGAGTCGGTATCGGCTCCAGTCAGCCGACGCCACCGATTCGACAGCCTAACTCGCGAATCGCGCGGGTCAAGGGTGAATCCTCCGGGCCGTGTCCACCTGCCGGTCCGTGGGCTGCTCCCCATTTCCGTGTTCTGCCGATCCGCTTGACGGCGGTCCCGCGGGGCAGCACGGTATGGAGTGTGGGTGTCACGGTGAGTTGCCCCAGATGCGCTGCTCAGGTTCGGAAGCCGGACCTGATGCACAGCAACTGGCGCTGCGACAACTGTGGCGACGTTCCGCCGTTCCACGTCGCCGAGCACATCAGCGCGGAGATTGTCGGGACGGTGCTGCGGGAGTCGTCGTCGGGCCCGGAGCGGATGCCGCTGTGGGGACCCTGGCCGCTGCCTCCCGGCTGGACGGTCACCGGGGTCGGCTGGGCCGGTGACGACCGTTCCGGGGTACGCGCCACCGCGCTCGCGTGCAGCGGCCCGGAGCCGCTCGGTGGCGGTCCGGCCGACCTGGTCTTCATCGCCGAGCAGCCGGGCGTCGGCCTGGGCAACCGGTTCGCCGGCATCCCCGGCATCGATCCGGGCTATCTGCTGTCCGAGACGCTCTCCGACCACGGCGCCGGATCCGGCCCGCACGCGAAGATCAAAGTGGGCGGACACCCGACTCCCCTGTGGTGTGTCAAGTCACCGGAGGATCGAAGCGCGTACGTGAGTGAGGCCAAGGGAATGTGGCTCTATGCGGTAGCGTGGCCGGCAAGCGCGGGCTATCTCCTCGCGGAGCACGTCGTCCTCGACGACCTCTCCGAGGGGGTGCCGCCCGAGCTGGTGTTCGGAGCGCCCTCGCCGTATCTGCACGGTCGTGTCTGACCGAGAATCGGCTTTCTGGGCACTTTGTTCACACGAGGCGACCAGGCTGATACCGTCAGTACTGCCGCGGCGCTGATTGTCACCCGCACCAGAGGAGAAGGCCCGCCATGATCAAGAAGGTTTTCACCTGGCTTGGTATTGCGTTCTTGATCTTCTTCATCGCCTTCAACCCGAGATCGGCCGCTGCTGTCTTCGAGTCCATCGGAGGCACGATCGCGGACATCGCGCGAGGCTTCGGCACCTTCTTCACCGACCTCGTCGCGTAGCATCTCTACATGGATCCTGGTGAGCCGCGCGACCCGCGAGGCGAGGGCGGCCACAGCCCTCGGGATGACGACGACGACTTCCGGTTTCGGGACCCCGCGATGGAGGACACCGATCCTGGTCGGACACGCGCTGAGACCTATGCGGACGAGCGCATCGAGTTCGAGGATCCCACCTTCACCGCCGAGGAGCTGGAAGGCCTCGATCGCAGCGGCGGCCCGCGTCGCTTCCTCCCCCTGGAGGATGAACCGACCACTCTGGTCGCCCGCTATCTGTTCCCCACCGAGCGCTACCGCGGTGAGTGGAAACGGCACTGGATCCACCTGTCCGCGCCGCTGAGCATCGGGGCCGGCGCGACCCTCCTGCTGGGCTACCTGGCCGGGTTCCTGACCCGGCAGGACGTCAACGGCATGGTCACCGTCGCCGTGCTGATCTGGCTCGGCGTGATCAGCTGGGTCGCCTGGAAGGTCTTCGACTGGTATTTCGACCGCTTCATCCTGACCAACAAACGGGTGATGGTGGTCAACGGCATCGTCACCCGCAAGGTGGCGATGATGCCGCTGCTGCGGGTCACCGACATGAAGTACGAGCAGTCCGCCCTCGGCCGGATGCTCAGCTACGGCACGTTCGTGCTGGAGTCGGCCGGTCAGGACCAGGCGTTGCGCGAGGTCAAGCACCTGCCGAACCCGAACGAGCTGTACCTCCGGGTGGTCGAGGAGATGTACGAGCCGCAGGCGGTCGAGGCCCGGCTGGGCAAGGACGACGAGGGAGACGACGCCTGAGCAGCCGGATCGATCTGCACTGCCACTCCACCGCCAGCGATGGCACGCTGACCCCGGCCGAGCTGGTCCGGGCGGGTGCCGCGGCCGGCCTGGACGTCATGGCGATCACCGATCACGACACCACCGGCGGCTGGGCGGCGGCCGAGGCGGCCCGTCCGGCCGGGCTCCGCCTGGTCCGCGGGGCGGAGCTGTCGTGCCGGTGGCACGGCGTGCAGCCGTCGATCTCGCTGCACCTGCTGGCGTACCTCTTCGATCCGGCGGAGCCCGCGCTCGCCGAGGCCATGCGGCACCTGCGCACCGACCGGGAGCAGCGGGGTGAGCGGATCGTGGAGAAACTGCGGGCCGACGGGGTGCCGATCACCTGGGACGAGGTGCACGGGTACGCGGCGGGTGGCTCGGTCGGCCGGCCGCACATCGCACAGGCGCTGATCCGGGCCGGGTTGGTGGCCAGCACGACGGAGGCGTTCGCGTCGGCGTGGCTGGGCGCGCGGTATTTCGTACCGAAAATTGATCTTGATGTTTTCGAGGCGATCGCGGCGGTGCGGGCGGCCGGTGGGGTGCCGGTCTTCGCGCATCCCCGGGCGACCAAACGGGGGCGGGTGGTGCCGGACGAGCTGATCGTCGAGCTGGCGGACGCCGGCCTCTTCGGATTGGAGGCCGACCACGAGGACCATTCGCCCGCGGAGCGGGCGGAGATCAGATCGCTGGCGGACCGGCTCGGCCTGGTGGTCACTGGTTCGTCCGATTTTCACGGTACGCACAAGACAGTCCAGCTGGGCGCCTTCGTGACCGCCCCGGAAGTCTTCGAGAAGATCGCCGCCGCGGCCACCGGCGTTACCGTCCTCGGGTGACGATCGCCGCACCAGCCTGCGCGACCGAGTGCCACACCCTACCTTGATCGGGTGAATCTCAAGCTGTTCGGTGAGTTCTTCGTGACTCTGCTGGTGATCGTCGATCCGCCCGGCATGGTCCCGGTCTTCCTCGCGCTCACCGGCGCCCTGCCCGCGAAGGCCCGCAACCGGGCCGGCACGCAGGCGGTGCTGCTCGCCCTCGGCGTGATCGTCGGGTTCGCGGTCGCCGGCCAGACGCTGCTGGACTACCTGCACGTGCAGCTTCCGGCCTTGCAGGCGGCCGGTGGCCTGCTGCTCGTGCTGGTCGCGTTGCAGCTGCTCACCGGCAAGACCGACGAGCCCGAGGAGCAGGGCGGGACCAGTAACGTGGCGCTGGTGCCGCTCGGCACGCCGCTGCTGGCCGGCCCCGGCGCGATCGTGGCCACCATGCTGTTCGTGCAGCGTGCGGAGAGCCTGGACGAGTACCTGGTCCTGGCGGCCGCGATCCTGGCCGTGATGGCCACCGTCTGGCTCGTGCTGCGCTTCTCCGGGCTGATCGTGAAGTTGCTGCGGCCGGCCGGCATCGAGGTTCTCACCCGGATCGCCGGCCTGCTGCTCGCGGCCATCGCGGTGCAGCTCATCGCGGACGCGATCTTCGCCTTCGTGCAGGTTTACGCGCCGCGCCTCTGACGCTTCTTGTCGGGGGGTGCTGGCAGGATTGTCGCGTGCCTCCCACCCGGAACCGCGCCGCCGTCCCCGAGCAACTCGGGTTCGCCGGGATGCCCGAGCGTCTCTTCGTCTGCACCCCGAGCAAGCTCGGGGCCTACCTCGACTGCCCCCGGCGCTATCGATATTCATATGTCGACCGCCCCACCCCGCCCAAGGGCCCGCCGTGGGCGCACAACTCGCTGGGCGCCAGCGTGCACACCGCCCTGAAGAACTGGTATGCGCTGCCCCCCGAGCGCCGCGAGCCCGGCGCGCTGCCCACCCTGCTGAAAAGCACCTGGGTCCGGGAGGGTTACCGGGACGTCGAGCTGGAGCGCGCGGCCTATCGGCGGGCGCTCGACTGGCTGGAGACCTACGTGGCGACCCTCGACCCGGAGGAGGAGCCGCTCGGCGTGGAGCGGGTGGTCGCCGCCAAGACGTCGGTGCTCGCGCTCAACGGCCGGGCCGACCGGATCGACGCCCGGGTGGGTCCGGAGGGGCCGGAGGCGGTGATCGTCGACTACAAGACCGGGCGCACCGGGCTGCACGCCGACGACGCGCGCGGGTCACAGGCGCTGGCGCTTTACGCGTACGCGGCGCAGCGGGTGTTCCGCCGGCCGTGCTACCGGGTCGAGCTGCACCACCTGCCGACCGGGACGGTGGCCGCGCACGAGCACACCGACGAGTCGCTCGCGCGGCAGGTGCGGCGGGCCGAGGAGGCCGCCACCGACATCATGGCCGCGGAGAAAGCGGTGGCCGGCGGCGCCGACCCGGACGAGACGTTCCCGACCAACCCGGGATCGCTGTGCGGCTGGTGCGACTTCCGCAAGGTGTGTCCCGCCGGTGCCTCGGTCGCCGCGAAAGAGCCGTGGGCGGCGGTCGAGCACCTGGCCGGTTGATCAGGCGAGACCGGCCCGGGTGAGGGCGGCCTGGTGGGCCGGGGAGATGCGGTACTCCGTCGGCAGCACCGCCAGGATGCCCTTGAGCAGGGCGCGCAGGCTGCGGGCGGAGAGGGCGGCGGCCAGGTCGGCGGTGGGCCAGCCGGGTGCGCCATACATCTTCCGCGCCCACGGCGGGAGCAGGCCGAGCGCGGTGCTGGCCAGGCCGAGGTATGCCCAGCGCGGCGGGCCGAGGGTGAGGCCGAGCCGCAGCGCGCGGCTGCCCCAGGTCTCCGGGATCGGCGGGAGGGTCAGGAAGAACGCCGCCTCCGCACTGTCCCGGGTCAGGCCCAGCTCCGGGCGCAGCGCCGCGTAGTAGTCGGCGACCTCGGCGGCGGTGGCCGGGACGGTCGCCGGGTCCAGGCCGACCAACTCGGCGGCCCGCAGCTGCTCGGTGTAATAGCCGTCCACCTCGGCGGGGGTCAGTGGCACGCCGGCCCGCTGCGCGGTGGTCAGGAACGACTCCACCTCGGCGACGTGCACCCAGCGCAGCAGGTCCGGATCGTCGAGCCGGAACCGCTCCCCGGTGCGCGGGTCGACCGCGCTGAGCCGGGAGTGCAGCCGGCGCAGCCTGGAACCGGCCTCCTCGACCTGGGCCGTGCTGCCGTAGATCACCGTGGCCACGTAGTCCGAGGTGCGGACCAGGCGGCCCCACATGTCGGAGCGGTAACCGGAGTTCTGCGCGACGCCGGCGACGGTGCGCGGGTGCAGGGCTTGCAGGTAGAGAGAGCGCAGGCCGCCGAGCATCAGGATCGGCTCGCGGTGCAGTTTCCAGGTGATCGAATCGGGTCCGAAGAGACCAACGTCGCCCGTCATCACCCCAGCCTGCCACGGCCGGGCGACTCCGGCCTCGGGTCAAGCGGTGTCGGCGTTGTGTTCGCGGTCCCGGGTCAGGCGGCGTTGTGTTCGCGGTGCTGGGTCAGGCGGTGTCGGCCAGGCGGCGGGCCTGGCAGGCGGGGCACAGACCCCAGAACGTGACCTCGGCCTCGTCCAGCGCGAACCCGTGTCCCTCGCTCGGGGTCAGGCACGGCCGCTCGCCGACCGTGCAGTCGACGTCGGCGATCGCCCCACAGCCGCGGCAGACGACGTGGTGATGGTTGTCGCCGACCCGGGCCTCGAACCGGGCCGGGCTGCCGGCCGGCTCGATCCGCCGGGCGAGGCCGGCTCGGGACAGCGCGCCGAGCACGTCGTAGACCGCCTGGGTGGAGACCGAGTCGAGCCGGACGCGCACCCGCTGGGCGATGTCGTCCACCTCCAGGTGCCCGCCGCCGGTGAGGACCTCGAGCACGGCCAGGCGCGGACGGGTGACGCGCAAGCCGTGCGCACGCAGCAGTTCTTCACCGGTGGACATGCGTTCATGACAACACGGCCGGGCGGTTTCCCCAACTGGGCCGTAACTGAACCGGAACCGGAATCCCGAGGTAAATGCTGACGGGGGGATGTTTGCGCCGTCACACAAACCCTAAGCTAGCGATCACCCCGGACCCAGGAGGAAAAGTGTTCGACCAGGTCAACGGCTTGCCGGTACATGCGCTCGTGTTGCACGCCGCCGTGGTGTTCGTCCCGCTGCTCGCGATCCTCGCGGTGGTGTACGCCGCCGTCCCGAAGTGGCGTCCACGGCTCGGCTGGGCGGTGGCCCTGCTCGCGCTGGCGGCGCCGATCTCCACGTTCGTCGCCAAGGAGTCCGGGGAGCAGCTCTACAACCGGCTGGTCTCGAACGGGCTGAAGGGCAAGGGCCTGGAAATCCTCAACGACCACATGGACTACGGCTCGATGCTGCTCTGGTTCGTGCTCGGCCTCGGCGTGGTGAGCCTGGTCATGGTGGGGCTGACATTCCGGCCCGGCCGGCAGCTGCCCGCGGTGGCGAACGTGGTCTTCGTCGTGCTGACGCTGGTGCTGGCGGCGGGCAGCCTGTACTACGTCTTCGAGACCGGTGACTCGGGCGCGACCGCAGTCTGGGGCAGTTACTGATCGTCGTCTCGCGCCGAACGCCGCCGACCCTGCCGGGCTCGGCGGCGTTTTGCCGGTCAGAGCAGGGCGCGGCCGCAGAGCAGGCACAACAGGATCAGGGCTATCGCGCCGGCGACCAGGCCCACGCCGTACGTCACGGTGCGCGCGGAACCCTCGGCCTCGTCGATCGCGTCCATGTCCTGGGCCGGCATGTGCCGGGGCGGGGGTGGCGTGGCGATGGTCGGCGGGCGCCAGTACGCCGCCGGCGGATCGGTGCGCGGCGGTCCCGGGTACGGCGGCGGCTCGGGGGTGGCGGGCTGGTCCTGGGATGGCCGGGCGAGCGGGGCGGCGTCCGGCGTGGGCCGCTGCCAGTACGCGTCGTCGTCCGGGCCACGGGTGGGGGAGGTCACGTTCACCGACGGTACAGCCGGAGGGGGACGACGGCCGCAGCGATGTCGGCTTACCCTTCTAGGCGTGGACATCCTGGATGGCCCCGAGCGGGATCACGACGCCGAGCGCGAGGTCGACTTCGACTCGGAGGAGGCGCCGCTGCTGCCTGAGCAGACTCGGGACGACACCGAGCGTGGCTGGGGCGAGCGCGACTACTCCAATGACGACCGGCTGCTCGACGACCGTCCACCGCACTGGGACTGAGCTGCCCGATCGCTTCGGCTCAGGACGCCGTCAGCCGGGGCGGATGAGGATCGCGAATCCGCGCCCGGTGGTGGCGACGGCCTGTGCTGCCTGTTCCGCGCCGAGCGCGAGCAGGAGGCCGCCGGTGGTCGGATCGTCGGCGGCGGTGACGTCGAGGACCAGGGCGGCGGTGGCGATCGGGGTGGTGTCGCCCCCGTCGTCGAGCCGTAACAGGTCGACCCGGTTGCCGGGGTGGACCAGGGCCAGGGCGGTCGGATCTGCCAGACGCACCGGGACGCCGACGGTGTCGTCCGGGATCGACGGTTTGCCGGAGGCGGTGGCTTTTGCAGGGGTCGTGGCCTTGGCCGGGGGCGTGGCGCAGGGGGACTTCGCCGGCTGGGCCCGGAACAGGGCGACCGCGAGGCCCAGCAGGGTGACTATCGCGGCGAGCCGGAGCAGGGTGCCGCGGCTGGGTGCTCGCAGGCGTATCGGATCGAGGCGTTCGTCCCGATTGCCGGATCGGCTCATGGCTCGCCCTTCCGTCGCCGTTCGCTGTGGTGCAGGCGGGCGACGTTAGGCGGATTCCGCGCGAATCGCGGGTGGGCCTGTGGACAACCGTGGGATGTGGATAACTCCGGGTGGGGCCGTGGCCGGGGCTAGGGTTGGGCGCGGCGAGCCGGTCCGGGGCGCGGCAGGGCCGCGAGAGCGCGGCATGCCGGATGCCGGGCGCGGCAGGGCGGCAGGGTCACGAGGGTGCGGCATGCCGGGAGCGACAGGGCGGCGGGGCCGGGAGAGCGCGGCATGTCGGGAGCGTCAGGGCGGCAGGGCCACGAGAGCGCGGCGTGCCGGATGCCGGGAGCGGCAGGGCGGCAGGGCCGCGAGAGCGCGGCATGCGGGATGCCGGGAGCGGCAGGGCCGCGAGAGTGCGGCATGCGGGATGCCGGGAGCGGCAGGGCCGCGAGAGTGCGGCATGCGGGATGCCGGGAGCGGCAGGGCCGCGAGAGCGCGGCGTGCCGGATGCTGGGCGCGGCAGGGCGGCAGGGTCACGAGAGTGCGGCATGCCGGATGCCAGGAGCGGCAGGGCGGCACAGAGTACGGCGAGCCGGGTGCGGTGTGGCCAGTGCGTGCTGGGCGGGACGCCGGGCATGACGAAGGGCGTGCCGGCGCGGCACGCCCTTGTCGGTGGCTGGTCAGGAAGCGGCGGCGGCCTTCGCTCCGGAGGAGGAACTGCTGCTGCTCGCCGCCGGGGTGCTGCTCGTGGTGGCGGACGAGGCGGCCGCGGGCGCCGCGGGGGTGCTCTCCGGCTTCTTGGCGGTCGAGTCGCCGTTGCCGCTCGACTTCTCGGCGCTCACGCTGCCGGAGCGGGAGTCGTTGCGGTAGAAACCGGAGCCCTTGAACACGATGCCGACCGAGTTGAACACCTTACGGAGCTTGCCGTGGCAGTTCGGGCACTCGGTGAGTGCCGGGTCGGAGAAAGACTGCACGGCTTCGAGCTGCTCGCCGCACTCGGTGCAGGCGTACTGGTAGGTAGGCACGGCTCCTCCGGATCTGTCGGCTGCTGGCACTCGCCAACTCCGAGTGCCAATGTTGCGGCATCGGAGGTCAATTCGTCCACTCCACCCCGTGTCTGAGGGCCCAGCGTGCCGCCGTATGTGACGAACTACGCGCGCACCGTGCGGCAACCCGCCGGCCCGCGCGAGGTGGATATCTGGTTGCGCTTCCAGCATTTTCGGTACGGCCGGAGCGCTCTGTCCGTGAAATGCCCGCGGATGCCGGGTTCAGGGCTCGGCGTCGGCCGCGAGTGCGACGTGACGTCGCGCCCCGGGGTGGGCCGCCACGGGTGTGACCAGGCGGGCTTGGCGATGAGTGCGGTGCTGGTTCGGAGCTGGGCCGGGCGTCACGCCGGGCGGGGGAAGAAGCCGGACGGGGTGAGGATGCCGTGGACCGGGCGGTCGTGAGGCTCGGCGGGAACCTGGTCGAGGGCTTCGTGGTCGTAAAGCAGGGCTACGACGAGCGGGCCGGGATGACGCGATCGGGCCAAGTCCGGGTTGTCGCGTTCGGTGTCCGGGAGGCGGGGCAGGGCCGGGTCGCCGGGGGTGCCGTGCGGGAGGCCAGGCAGAACCGGGTCGCCGGAGGCGCCGTGGGGGAATCCGGGCAGAGCCTGGCCGTCGGGGGTGCCGTGCGGGAGGCGGGGCAGGGCCGGGGCGGGGTTGTCGTGGGGGAGGCGGGAGAGGGCTCGGTCGTAGGAGCCGCCGCCTCGGCCCAGGCGCAGGCCGTCGCGGGACACGGCCAGGGCGGGGACCAGGATCAGGTCGGCGGTGCGGTGGGCGGTGACGCCCAGGCGGGGGCCGGGGGGTTCCTGGAGGCCGCGGGCTGCGGGGGCGAGGGTACCGGTGTATGCCGCCCAGTCGAGGTCGTTGTCGGGGAGCAGGACCGGCAAGAGGAGGCGACCGCCAGGGGGGAGCGCGGCGAGGAGGACGTCGGGCAGGGAGGGGCCGCCGGGCTCGGAGGGGGACGGGACGTAGGCGGCGATGGTTTTCGGGGCGGTCCGGCGTACGAAAAGCAGGGTTTGATCTTGAAGTTGGGCGGCGGACGTGGCTCGGTCGGCGACCGTAAGTGATCTACGGGCGGTGAGCAGCTGAGCGCGTAGCGTGATCTTGTTTTGGGGTGATTTTTCCGCGTCAACGGTTAAATCCGACATGCAACACCCCCTTTTGAAAACCGGCAAACGGTGCACACTATGTCAGCATCGCTCCAAAGAGGGCCACTCCCGGGAGGATGTGTGACATTACGTGGCCGGCTCACCAGCGCCTTCCTGGTGGTCGTGCTCGGTCCGGTCCTGCTCGGGTCCATCTTCGTCGCGCTGACCGTCGCCGCGGTCAGCCGGGACCGGACGAACGAGCGTCTCGATCATGCCGTGACGACCGTCCGGGCCGCGATCGGCGCGATCTGCGGGCAGTTGCAGGCAGCGGCCGACGCGGTCGCGGTGGTACCGGCCGGGTCCCGGTCCACGGTCGCCGATCAGCTGGTCGCCCGCGGCCTGGCCGGAGACATCCGGTTCGCCGGCGCGGAGATTCCCGAGCCGGCGGGGCTTGCCAGACGCTCGCAGCCCGCGCCGCAACCGGCCGCGCCGGAGGCCGGTGGGCCCTGGGGACCCGGGCCGGCGACGACGGGGACGCAGGCCGGATGGCAGGACTGCGCGGCGCCGGACGAGCGGCCCGCGACCGGGCCCGCCGCGACCGGGCCCGCCGCGACCGGGCCCGCCGCGACCGGGCCCGCCGCGCCCGGGCTCACGGCGACCGGGCACGTTACGACCGGGCTCGCCGCGAGTGCACGGGCCGCCGACGTCACGGTGTTCGCGGCGGAGCAGGTCGACGCGGCGCTGCTGGAGCGGCTCGGGACGGCGGCCGGGGTCACGGTGACGCTGGGGGCGCAGGATCCGGACGGTGCGGCGCGCCGGGGCCTGACGCCCGGACCGGGGCAGCCGCTGTCGCTGACGCTCCACGCGCCGCCGGCGCGACCCACCTTCCGGTACGCGATTCTGCCGCTCGTGGTCGTGCTCACCGCGCTCGCCGCGGTGCTGGCCGCCCGCTGGCTGGCGCGGTCCACCACCCGGCCGCTCGGCGACCTGGCCTGGGCCGCCGACCGGGTGGCGAACGGTGACCTGGACACCCGGGTGCCGATCCCGCGACCGGACGAGCTGGGCCGGCTGGCCGGGACCTTCAACCGGATGACCCGGGAGCTGCAGTCCTATGTGCAGGCGCTGACCGCCAGCCGCGACCAGCTGCGTCGGCACCTCGCGATCCTCGGCGACACGCTGTCCAGCACGCACGACCTGGACCGGATCCTGCCGGTGATCCTGCGCACCGCGATGACCGCGACCGGTGCCCGGGCCGGGCTGGTGCTGCTGGTCGATCCGGCCGACGGGACCCTGGCGGCCCGCTGCGGGGCCGGGCTGACCGGTGGATGGGATCTGCCGCCCGGCGAGCTGGCGCAGCGCCGGTTGCCGGCCGGGCGCGGGACGCTCGGCGCGGTGGCGGCGTCCGGCACCCCGTTGCGCGGCGTGGCCGGCGACGGCGTCGACGAACCGGCCTGTGAGTCGTATCTCGCGGTGCCGATCTGCGCGCCCCCTTCGAGTGACGACACCGATCCCGGTCCGGGCACGCTGGGCGTCCTGGCCCTCTACGACCGGCTCGGCAGCCCGTCGTTCGACGACGCCGACCTGCGCACTCTTCGTACCTTCGCCGGGCAGGCCGGTGTCGCGGTGCACAACGTGCGGGTGCACGAGGAGGCACAGCGGCTGTCGCTGACCGATCCGCTCACCGGATTGTGGAACTACCGTTATCTGCGCGAGGTGCTGCGCCGGGAGGTGGAGCGGGCCAGCCGGTTCGGCCGGATGCTCACCGTCCTGGTGCTCGACCTCGACCACTTCAAGGAGGTGAACGACACGTACGGGCACCCGGCGGGTGACCAGGTGCTGGGCGAGTTCGCCCGGCGGATCCGGGTCGGCCTGCGCGAGGTGGACGTGGCGTTCCGCCAGGGCGGGGAGGAGTTCGTGGTGCTGCTGCCGGAGACCGACGCGTACGGCGGGGTGATCGTCGCCGAGCGGCTCGGCGCCCTGGTCCGCGACCGGCCGGTGCACGTCGATCCGCGGCGCCCCGGCCTGGCCGACCGGATCCCGATCACCGTGTCGATCGGCATCGCGGTCTTCCCCGAGCACGGCGCCAACGCTCAAGAGGTGCTGGACGCCGCGGACGAGGCGCTGTACGCGGCGAAGAACGCCGGCCGTGACACGTACCGTCTCGCGGAGAGCGTTTCGTCCCGAGTACCTGAGGGGAATTTCGATCCGGCCCCGGCCGCCAGCGGGCCGCAGCCGCCGATTCGTGGTTCCGGCCGATAGTCTCGCGGCATGTTCGGGCACGATCCAGCGAAGGTGCGGTGACTGATGACAACGAACGCGCAAGGGTCCGGCAAGCGCGCGGTCAAAGCGGTGATCCCGGCGGCCGGCCTGGCAACGCGTTTCCTGCCGGCCACCAAGGCGGTCCCGAAAGAGCTCCTTCCGGTCGTCGACCGGCCGGTGTTGCAGTACATCGTGGAGGAGGCGGCCGCCGCCGGGATCACCGATGTGCTGCTGGTCACCGGGCGGGGCAAGACCTCGATGGTCGATCACTTCGACCGTCGTCCCGACGTCGAGCAGCGGCTGGAGGAGAAGGGGGACACCGAGCGGCTCGCCGCGGTCCGCCGGACCAGTGAGCTCGCCGACATCTACACCTGCCGGCAGGGTGAGCCACTCGGGCTCGGCCACGCGGTCGGCACCGCCGCCTCGCACGTCGGCGACAACCCGTTCGCGGTGCTGCTCGGCGACGAGTTCGTCGAGGAGGGCAGCTCGCTGCTGCCGGACATGCTCGACCTGCAGGCCCGCACCGGCGGCATCGTGCTCGCCTTCATCGAGGTCACGCCGGAGGAGACGTCCCGCTACGGGATCGCCTCGGTGCGCGAGTCCGACCTGGGCGAGGGCGTCGTCGAGGTGACCGGCCTGGTGGAGAAGCCGTCGCCGAGCGAGGCGCCGAGCAACCTGGCCGTGGTCGGGCGCTACGTGCTGCCCGGCAAGATCTTCGACGCGATCGCCGAGACCAAGCCGGGCAGCGGCGGCGAGATCCAGCTGACCGACGCGATGGCGGCGCTGCTGGAGTCGGGCACCCCGGTGCACGGCATCGTCTACCGCGGGATCCGGTACGACACCGGCCAGCCGCTCGGTTACCTGCAGACCGTCGTCCAGCTCGCCGCCCAGCGGCCCGACCTGGGCGAGGAGTTCCGGGCCTGGCTCGCCGAATTCGTCGGTGGTCAGAAGGGATGACCGCTACGGCCGATGCCGAGGCGGCCGCCAACGAGCTGATGCCTCTCGCCGAGTACCTGGGCAGCGTGCTGCGCAGGCTACGGGCGCTGCCTCCGCTCGACCTCGACCTCACCCAGGCGCACGGGAACGTGCTCGCGGCCGACGTGCTCGCGCCGCACCCGTTCCCGGCGTTCGACCAGGCCGCGATCGACGGATACGCGGCCCGGTGGGAAGACCTGGCCGGCGCCGGGCGCCTCGGCGCGCACCCGGCGTTCGGTCAGTTCGACAGCGGCCCCACCCGCAGCGTCCGGCTGAACGTGGTCGGTGACCTGGGCGCGGCCAGCTGGCGGCCGGTCCGGCTGACGGCGGGCACCTGCTTCTCGGTCGCCGCCGGCGCGCCGCTGCCGATCGGCGCGGACGTGGTGGTCCCGGTGCACTGGACCGACCAGGGCATGGCCGCGGTGGAGATCCTGCACGCCCCGAAACGCGGTTCCGGGGTGCGGCGGGCCGGCGAGGAGCTGGCCGTCGGCCAGGTGCTCGCCACCGCCGGGTCGTATGTGACACCGCCGATGGTGGCGACCTTCGCGGCGGCCGGGATCGGGCACGTGCTGGTCCGGCCCAGTCCGCGGGTGGTGGTCGTGGCGACCGGGGACGAGCTGGTCGACGTGGGCCGGCCCAGCCAGCCGGGGCAGGTGGTGGACGCCAACTCGCACGCGTTGACCGCGGCGGCGGTGGAGGCGGGTGCTCTGGCGTACCGGATCGGCATCTGTGACGACGATCCGGAAGGGCTGCGCGGCCTGCTGGAGGACCAGACGCTGCGCGCCGACCTGATCATCACGACCGGTGGCACCGGGACCGGGCCCGGCGACATGCTGCGCCGGGTGCTGTCCCGGCCCGGCACCGGCCGGGGCACCGTCGAGTTCACCGACGTGGCGCTCTGCCCGGGCACCGCGCTCGGGTTCGGCACGGTCGGCGGCGAGGAGGTCCCGGTGGTCTGCCTGCCGGGTGAGCCGGGCGCCGCTCTGATCGGGTTCGAGGTGCTGGCCCGGCCGGCGATCCAGCTGCTCGCCGGGGCCGAGCCGGTGTTCCGGCCGAGCGTGAAGGCGCACCTGCTGGAGACGGTCTCGTCA
Organism: Actinoplanes ianthinogenes; assembly: GCF_018324205.1. Lineage (NCBI taxonomy): Bacteria > Bacillati > Actinomycetota > Actinomycetes > Micromonosporales > Micromonosporaceae > Actinoplanes > Actinoplanes ianthinogenes. The sequence goes on along the minus strand of NZ_AP023356.1, from coordinate 4,049,867 downwards.
CCCGGTGGGCTCCGGGAGTTCCGCCCGGCACACGTCGCCGAGCGACGTGGTGGCGGTTACACTGTGCAGCCGCTCGCCGGTGGGCCGTACACTCTCTCCGGTTTGGCCGAGGCCAATGGACTGCTGGTGCTCGGTGAGCGGGTCACCACGGCGGCGGCCGGCTCGACCGTGGACGTGTTGCTGCTCGACCGGAGGCGATGAATGCTCGGGGCGACCCCCGGCTGGCCCGCTGTGCTGGCGGACGGGCCGGTGTTGCTGCGGCCGTACAAGCGCGGTGACGCCCGGGCCTGGTCCGAGGTGCGGATCGCCAATCAGGCCTGGCTGGCGCCCTGGGAGTCGGCGCCGCCCGGTCCGTGGGCGGAGATGAACTCGATCCGCGCGTACTCGTACGTCTATCGCGACATGAAACGGGCCGCCCGGCGCGGGGACAGCATGCCGTTCGCGGTCTGCCTGCGGGAGGGCGGCCGGGAGCGCCTGGTCGGGCACGTCAACCTGGGGAACATCGTGCGGCGGGCGTTCGCCTCGGCGTACGCGGGTTACTGGGTGGACCATCGGGTGGCCGGTCGCGGGGTGATCCCGACCGCGCTCGCGCTCGCCGTCGATCACGCGTTCGGGCCGGGTGGCCTGCACCGGATCGAGGTCAACATCCGGCCGGAGAACGGGCCGAGCCGCCGGGTGGTGGAGAAGCTGGGGTTTCGCGAGGAGGCGTACCACCAGCGGTACATGCACATCGACGGGGGCTGGCGCGACCATCTGGGCTATGCGATGACCAGCGAGGAGGTGGCCGCCGAGGGCGGCCTGCTGTCCCGGTGGAAACGAGTTCGCACGACTAAATGATCTTGAGCGCGCGAGTGCCGTCGGCGCGGCGCGCGAAATATCACCGCTACCGCCCGTAACCTCGCATTCGTCGTGTCATTCGGCACGTCAGCTGTCGTGTGTCATCTGTCGTGTCCCTGTCGTGTCTCTGTCGTGGCGGAACGAAAGGGGTGAGGGTGCCGACCTCGGTGCTCCTCGCCGTCCTCGCCGCGGCCGGGCTGCTCGCCCTCGCCCCGGCGCTGGTCCGCCGGTACGACGCCACCGAGCGCCTCGCCGCGGAACGGGCGTCGTCGACGGCGCGGGTGCTCCAGCGCCACCGCCGTCGCCGCACCGTGCCCGGACGCCGACCGATCAACCCCGGTCGCCAGGTGACGGTTACGCTGCCCGCCCCATCGGGTGAAAATCCGCCGCCGCCACGCCGGTTGCGCCTGGTCACCGGCCGCCGCCCGGTCCGCCGCGCGCCACGCCGCCGGGGCGCTCCCGCGGTCGTCCGCCGTCGCCGGGTCTTCGCCGCGCTGGTGCTGCTCAACGTCATCGAGCTGATCGGCGTGCTGGCCGTCGGCCCCGGCTTCTGGATCAGCTTCGCGGTGACCGGCACGCTGCTCGGCGTCTACCTGGTGCACCTGCGCAACCGGGCGCTCGCCGACCGGCGCCGGCGCCGGATCCAGGCCCGCGAAGCGGCGTGGCTGGCCGCCCGGCAGGCCGAGGTGCGCCGGGAACAGGCCCGGCGGGCCGCGGCGCGGCGGGAGGCGCAGCGCCGGCTGGCCGCCCAGAAGGAAGCGGTCCGGCGGGCGGCCATGGGTCTGGACCGGGAGCCGTCCGATCTGCCGGTCGCCGCGAACGGAGGATCCGTCTCGTATCGGCGCCGCGGCGGGCTGCGCGGGCGGCCCTACGAGGCCGGTGGGCGGCACCACACCGCCTAAGAGGAGGGGTGGTTCGCGGGGTCGGTGGGGGACCTGTTAGCCTTTCGGAGGTTCCACGGTGAAGGCCTCACCGGAGAGCCGACCAGGGGCTGTGGCGCAGTCTGGTAGCGCACCTCGTTCGCATCGAGGGGGTCTGGGGTTCAAATCCCCACAGCTCCACACTTAGGCACTCTCTGTCCTGAAAGTGCGCGGACAGGGAGTGTTTCGCATTTGCTGACCTGGGGGCCGAGCCCCCAGACCCCCGCGTTACGGCGGGGACGTATCGCTTGTCGGTTCTGGACCGGCGGTGCGGCACCACTGGAAGTGGGCCGCGACTTCAAAACGCGAGGTGGGTGCCTCGTGGCGTCGGCGGGTTGGGCGACCACGGACTGCGCGCGGCTCAGATTCGCGCGTCGTGGCAATCGGTGGATTGGTTGGCCGCAGAGTCTCGGGCGGTTCGGGCTGGCCCCCATGGCCCTGTCCCAGGTCCGGTTAGGGCCGCCGAGCCCAGCCGTGCTTGCCGGGCTGGCGTCTATGGTCCTTTCTCGGGTGCGGTTAGGGCCGTCAGGGCCAGCCGGGGTTGTCGGGCTGGTGTCTATGGCCCTGTCCCGGGTCCGGGTGGGGCGGTCAGGGCCAGCCGGGTTTGTCGGGCTGGTGTCTATGGCCCTATCCCGAGTCCGGGTAGGGCGGTCAGGGCCAGCCGGGTTTGTCGGGCTGGCGCCCATGGCCCTATCCCGAGTCCGGGTAGGGCGGTCAGGGCCAGCCGGGTTCGTCGGGGTTGTCGGGCTGGCACCCATAGCCCTGTCCCGAGCCCGGATAGGGCCACCAGGGCCAGCCGGGTTTGTCGGGCTGGCCCTCACGGCCCTGTCCCGGGTGCGGTTAGGGCCACCGAGCCCAGCCGGGTTTGTCGGGCTGGCGTTCATGGCCCTGTCCCGGGTCCGGATGGGGCGGTCAGGGCCAGCCGGGTTTGTCGGGCTGGCGCCCATGGCCCTATCCCGAGCCCGGATAGGGCCACCAGGGCCAGCCGGGGTTGGCGGGCTGGTGTCTATGGCCCTATCGCGAGTGCGGATAGGGCGGTCAGGGCCAGCTCGGGGGTTGGGGTTGGCGGTCTTGGGCAGCCGCGGGCGTCGCCCTGGAGGGGTGGGCGTTTTGGACGCGTCAGCGGCCAGCCCGGCCCGGAAGGGTCCCTGGCGGGAGCGACGATCGGTGATCAGCGCGGATCCGAGTCAGCATGAATTTGATCTTGGATTGGATCCGCGGCGCGGACTGGGATCCGCTGAGCCTGCTGGGCGAGGGCGCGGGGCACGGCGGAATTAGCGGTGTAAGTGGAGGCTGGCTATTTCTTCTACCCGGGAGCGGAAGATGCCGGCTCGCTGTTCGATGGCCAGTGGGTGGCCGGTGGGCTCCAGCTCGATGTACGGGGGCTGGCCGACCGGGCGGGTGTGGACGTTGGTCTTGAGGTTGAGGGTGGTGGGGGTGTAGCCGGCGATCTCGTTGGAGAGCCAGCCGAAGTAGGGCGGCTCGTTCTCGCGGCCCGGCTGTTCCCAGACGTCGACGGCTCGGGTGAAGTTGGGGCGGCTCAGGGACACCCACATGCTGTAGGTGAAGACGTCGCCGGTGTCCCAGACCGGGAGTTCGATCAGGCCGCGGATGAAGAACCGCTCGCCGCTGATCACGCACAGGTCGGAGTCGAGGAGGCAGCCCTCGGCCTGGGCCATCTCCGGCAACCAGAAGTCCGGGGCCGGCGCGGCGAAGCTCAGCGGCGGGCCGCTGTGTGTCGAGCCGCAGGTGCCGCACGCGAACTCGTCGGTGTTCATGGCCGCGAAGCATACGGCGATGCGGGCGGGTGATCACCGCCGCGGCGGGGATGTCACACCCGCCTGACGTGGGATTTGGGCGAAATGCGAGGGTGGCTACTTTTGCGTGATACCTCTGAAGCAAGTCTCGGAGGTGACCGCCATGAAAGCACCCCTGCCCGACAACGAGATCGAGCGGCTGGCCGCGCTCTACTCGCTCGACATCCTGGACAGCCCACCGGAGAAGGACTTCGACGACATCGTCGCGCTGGCCGCCGGGGTCTGTGAGACGCCGTTGTCCATGGTCAGCCTGGTCGACGCGGACCGGCAGTGGGCGAAGGCGAGCACCGAGCCCGACCTGGTGGAGACACCGCGGGACCTGTCCTTCTGCGCACACGCGATCCTCGGCCGGGACCTGCTGGTGGTGCCGGACGCGACCCAGGACCCGCGGTTCGCCGACAACCCGGCGGTGACCGCCACCGACGGCACCCGGTTCTACGCCGGGGCGCCGCTGATGACCACCGACGGGTTCGCGCTCGGCACCCTCTGCGTGATGGACACCGAGCCGCGCCGGCTGGCGATGGAGCAGCAGCAGGCGCTGCGGGCGCTGGCCCGGCAGGTGACCGCGCAGCTGGAGTTGCGGCGGTACGCCTACGCCCTGGCCAACACCACGGCCCGGCTCCAGGAGCTGGAGCGCCGCAAGGACGACCTGGCCGGCCTGGTCGGCGGGGAGCTGCGGTCGTCACTGCGGCTGATGTCGACGTACCTGGAGAACCTCGGCGACACCGGCTACCACGACTTCGAGCTGGCCGACCTGGTCGGGCGGGCCACCGCCGCGCACGTGCGCGGCTTCCGCGAGCTGATCGACCACCTGACCCAGATGGCCGACGCCGGGCTGGGCGGGGACAGCCTGCACATGCGGCAGTGCGACCTGACCCGGGTGACGCAGCGCGCGGTCGAGGCGGTCCGGCCGATCGCGGCCAGCAAGCACATCTGGATCCTGAACCAGGCCGGCGGCCCGTCGCTGCCGATCATCGCCGACCCGGTACGCCTCGAACAGGTGCTCACCCACCTGCTGTTCGCCGCGGTGAAGTACACGCCGGAGGGCGGCCGGGTCCGGGTCGGCACCGAGATGGAGTCCGGCCCGACCGTCCGGCTCGACGACATGGACCTGCCCGACGGGATGCGCCCGGACCTGTTCCCGCACCTGTATTACGGGGCGATCGCGAACCCGGCGGACGTGCCCGGCCCGGACCGCGGGCTGGCGGTGGCGAAACGGATCCTGGACGCCCACCACGCGACCGTGGCGCTCTCCGACCGGCCCGGGGACGGAACGTCGCTGCACGTGGTGTTCCCCTACGCGGACCTGACGCCCGACGAGCTGATCCGGGATCTCGCCGTGGCGTGACGAAAAACCCGCGTCCCACCGGCTGCACGGCGGGACGCGGGTTCGTTCCTACTCGCGGTGCGCCGGGGAGGGCACCGCGGGGGTGGTGGGCGGGGCGACCGCCCGCCCGATCGGCTGCTGCTGGCGGGGCAGATCCGGCACGGTGGGCGGCCAGCTGTCCACGGCCGGCGCCACGGTCGTGGACACCGGTGGCGGTGGCGGCGTCGAGCGGGTGACCAGCCCGGCCCGGTTCAGCTTGTGCCAGCGCAGCCGGCCGCCGGTCAGCGCGGTGGTCGCCGACTGGATCAGCACCAGGTACATCAGCTGCCGGTACGCGAACTGCTGGAGCGGCAACCGCCAGAGCGCCTTGACCGGCTCCCGGTCGAAGCGGAACGCGACCAGCGCGGTGAACACCTGCAGGGCCAGCATGCCGAGCCAGGCGATCAGGGTCTCCTTCAGCTCCCAGAAGACCAGGCCGTAGACCAGCATGATGTCGACGACCGGGGCGAGCATCGGCAGCGCCACCCCGAACAGCGCGAGGAACGGCAGGCCGACCCGGCCGAAGCGCCCGGACGGGCCCTTGTCGAACAGCGCCCGCCGGTGCTTCCACATCGCCTGCATGGTCCCGTAGCTCCACCGGTACCGCTGGCGGTACAGCTGCTCCAGGGTGGTCGGCGCCTCGGTCCACGCCTTGGCGTGCTCCTCGTAGACCACCCGCCAGCCCTGCCGGCACAGCGCCATGGTGACGTCGGTGTCCTCGGCGAGGGTCTCGTCGCTGATCCCGCCGACCTGGGCGAGCGCCTCGCGGCGGAACGCGCCGATCGCCCCGGGCACGGTCGGCATGCAGTTCAGCGTCTCGTAGAGCCGGCGGTCCAGGTTGAAGCCGATCACGTACTCGATGTGCTGCCAGGTGGAGACCAGGGTGCCGCGGTTGCCGACCTTCACGTTGCCGGCCACCGCCCCGACCGCCGGGTCACCGAACGGCTGCACCAGCTTCTGGATCGAGTCCCGCTCGAAGACGGTGTCGCCGTCGACGGTGACGATCAGGTCGTGCTTGGCCAGCGCGATGCCGGTGTTGAGGGCGTTGGACTTGCCGCCGTTGGGCACCCGGACCACCCGGACGTTCGGCAGGCGCAGCCCCTCGGCGATCTCGGCGGTGTCGTCGGTGGAGCCGTCGTCGACCACCACCACCTCGATCTCCGGGTAGTCGCCGCCGGCCAGGGACCGGACGGCCGCCTCGATGCCCTCCTTCTCGTTGTAGGCGGGCACGATCACCGACACCGGGTCGGTGACCGGCTCACCCCAGCGCCAGTCCGGTCTCCGGCGCTGCCGGGCATGCCGGCCGGCCAGCAGCAGCAACAGCGCGGTCCGGCCGATGGTCAGCACGCCGACCACCACGAACAGGCCGGCGACGACGGTGACCAGGCCGTCGGCCAGGCGTACGGTCCAGATCAGCGCGGTGCCGCGCCACTCGTCGCCGGGCGCGGCGGCCGGGTTGAGCGGCAGGGCCGGGATGACCGAGGTGCTCTCCGGCGCCCGTCCGGACTTGACCGCGGCGGACTGCTCCTCGATGCCCAGGTTCAGGCCCTCGGTGACGGTGGTGAACCGGTAACCGCGAGCCTTCATCAGCGGGATGAACTTGGCCAGCGCCGCGACGGTCTGCGACCGGTCGCCGCCGGCGTCGTGGAACAGGATGATGGCCGAGCTCTCGCCGGCCGGCATCGCGTTGTGGATGATCTGGTCGATGCCGGGCCGCTGCCAGTCCTCGCTGTCCAGGTCGTTGACGACGACCAGGTAGCCGGCCTGCCCGGCCTCCTTGACGATCTTCCAGTTGGTGTCGTCGATCGCGTCGGTCTTCGACGAGTACGGGAACCGGGCCAGGTTGGTGTGCACGCCGGTGGCCTTCGCGATGGCCACCTGGTTCTGGGACAGCTCCAGGCGGCGCCGCCACGGGGCGAGCAGCTGCATGTTCGCGTGGGTGAACGTGTGCAGGCCCAGCTCGTTGCCGTCGGCCACGATGTCCTTGGTGAGCGCCGGATGGCGGGCCACCTGGGAGCCGACCACGAAGAACGTGCCGTGCGCGTCGTTCTCCCGGAGCACCTGGAGGACCTTCGGGGTCCAGATCGGGTCCGGGCCGTCGTCGAAGGTCAGCGCGATGGTGCGGTCCGGCAGCCGGCTGGTGGTCTCCTGCCCACCGGTGGTGTTGACGATCGGCCCCCCGCCGCGGATCGACAGCGGCACGCCGTCCTGGTCGCCGACCTCGGTCTCCTTGTGGTCGGCGGTGAACTCGGCGTTGATGTAAGCCTGCACCACCAGCACGGCGACGAAGAAGCCCAGCACCAGCGTGCCGAGCATGACCCGTGGCCGGGGCAGGATCCGGCGGCGGCTGCGGCCCCGGGTACGGCTGGTCACGCCGGTTCTCCCGCGGTCGTGGCCGCGGAGGCGGACGGCGTGCCGGCCGGGGTGTCGGTGTCGGCCGGGTCATCCCGGGTGGCGGGCGCCAGCGTGGGCAGCGCGGCCGGCTCCGACTTCGGCTCAGCGGCCGGTGGCTGCGGCGCCGGTGGTTGCGGCGCCGGCGGCTGCGGGGCCGCGGTCGTGGTCGGGCCGGGCGCCGGCGTGGTGGTGGTCGACTCGGTCGGCTTGGTGGTGGTGACCGTGGGCTTCGGGGTGGTCGGCGCGGGCGTCGGCTTGGTGGTCGCCGCCTTGGCCGGAGGCTTCGTCGTGGTGGTCGTCGCCGGTTTGGTGGTGGTGGCCGCCTTCGGCACGGTGGTGGTCGTCTGCCGGGCGGGTGCCCGCCGCGGCTGGTCCACCGACTCGATCAGCGGGCCGTGGGCCGGGGCGCTCGACGAGCTCACCGCCGGGGCCGGGCTCGGCTGCGGCGGCACCGCGGTCTTCTCGTCCCCGTCGTCCAGGCCGGGCAGCGGCAGCACGGCACTGGAGTTCACCGGACCGCCGGCCAGGCTGACGCCGAGCAACCCGCCGTAGGAGACGACGAGGATGCCGAACGCCAGCGCGATCCGGCGGAGCAATCGGCTCCGCCGGCCGGTGGAGTCGACGAACACCGGGGCCGGCGTCGCCACGGCGATGATTTCCGTGTCCGGAATTCGCTGGTCGGCGGTCTGCGGGTGGTGGTGCTCCTGCGTTGTCACGCGGCGAGCTTAAGAACATTTACCGCGATCTTGGCACTTGTCACCTTCTTGGGGGATGGCCGACTGATCACCCGAAAAGGGACGAAATGATGACCCCTGGGGTTTGACCCGATGGGAGGGGATGTGTCCTCGGCGAACGGCGAATCCGCTGAGCTGCGGTGCGGCCGGTGGCCCGAATACGTTACGCCAGATTCGACATCTAATTGGTGTCGTATTCCCGACCATCAACTTGAATCGTATTCATGAGATGGTATGCGTAGTAAAGGTTAAAAGAGCATAATGTCCGAATCGCTGGGATGCTGGGATCGACACGGCAATCCGTGGCCGACACCCGTTGTGCCGCTCATCCAGGCTCGTTAAGCTGCATCTTGCGCGCCCCTATCGCCCGCTTCCCCCGTGGCAGGCGATCGGGGCGCGCCCTATTTTTCGGACCTGCGTAGGTCATGATCAGCGAAAAGTCTCCAAAACGATGAAGCCCGGCGATATCGCCGGGCTTCGTGCCATCTGGGGCCGACTCGTCACCCGCGGTTCGCTTCCGCCTCGGTCCGCCATTTCCCGGTACGTCCGGAGCGCTCCCGATTCTGCGGAACGGGCGAGCGGAGCCGCCGGGACGTCTGCCGGCCCACGGCGCGAGGCGGCTGTCCGTCGCGGCGAGGCTGCTCCGGCGGCACGGAGGGGCGCACCCGCATGTGCTCTCCGGAACCACCCGCGGACAGGGGAGACGTCCCGTGTGCCAGGGGTGTCACGTGGCCTGGCCCGATCCCGCGTCCGCCCAGGGCGCTGAGGACCAGCCGCGGGGTATCGGGCTGGCCCTGACGGCCCTATCCGGGGCTGGGATAGGGCGCTGGGGACCAGCTGGGGGGTGTCGGGCTGGCCCTGACGGCCCTATCCGCGGCTGGGATAGGGCGCTGAGGACCAGCCGGGGAGTGTCGGGCTGGCCCTGACGGCCCTATCCGCGGCTGGGATAGGGCGCTGAGGACCAGCCGGGGAGTGTCGGGCTGGCCCTGACGGCCCTATCCGCGGCTGGGATAGGGCGCTGAGGACCAGCCGGGGAGTGTCGGGCTGGCCCTGACGGTCCTATCCGGGGCTGGGATAGGGCGCTGGGGGCCAGCCGGGGAGTGTCGGGCTGGTGCTGGTGGCCCTACCCGGGGATGGGATGGGGCGCTGGGGGCCAGCCGGGGGTTGATCTCCGGGACCAGCCGCGGACAGTGAAGGAGGCAGCGATTGGTTTGGACGCGCCAGCGGCCAGATCGCTGCCTCCGGCCCGGGCGGGAGCATGCGGTCCGCACCCCGCCGGGCCTGCGTAAAGGAAGATCTTGAACTTGATCTTCGGTTTGACGGGGCTAGATCCAGCGGCTGCCCAGCCACATCCGCACCGACCAGTCGTCGTAGGGCAGGGTCGACCCGATGAAGATCGGATAGAAGTAGGCGAAGCAGAGGGCCACCAGCACCATGTACGTCGCGGCGACCACCGTGCCGATCAGTTGGCGATCGGTGCGGGCCGCGCCGGAGGCCATCCCGCCCGCCGGTGTCATGATCGCGCCGAGCACGTAGACCACCGCCAGGATCAGGAACGGCAGGCCGGGCATCAGGTAGAAGGAGAACATGGTGCGGCCGTCGGCGACCGCGAAGTAGTACCACGGCAGCATGCCGGCGACCGCGCCGGTGAAGATCGCGTAGGCCCGCCAGTCGCGCCGGGCGATGCCGAACCAGACCAGGGCGAACAGCGCCGGCAGGAACGACCACCACAGGATCGGCGTGCCGAGCAGCAGGATCTCGGCGGCGCAGCTGGGCGCGCCGCAGTTGCCGTTGCCGTTCCAGTAGAACGCCACCGGTCGCCCGAGCAGCAGCCACTGCCACGGCCAGGACTGGTACGTGTGCTTCTCGGTCAGTCCGCTGTGGAAGTTGTACGCCTCGGAGTGGTAGTGCATCAGGTTCAGCAGGGCGCCCAGGATCGGCGGCTCGCTCAGCCCGTTCGCCTCCCGGTAGTGCCGGAAGTAGCCGGTGTCGGTGACGAACCAGCCGGTCCAGGTGGCCAGGTAGAAGATGACGCTCAGGACGAAGCTGAGGATCAGGTAACCGAAGTCGCCGAGGATGCCGGCCACGAACGGGCCGCGCACCCGGGCCGACCGGCGCGCCTGCCAGCGCCAGGCCACCACCAGCAGGGCGAAGAACGGCGCGAAGAACAGCGCGCTCCACTTCACCCCGCAGGCCAGGCCGAAGAAGACGCCGCTGGCCAGCAGCCACCACGGGACGATCCGCGGGATCTTGTAGGTGGCGGTCGAGTCGAAGCCGTCGGCGAGCGCCTCCTTCCAGCGCCGCCGGTAGTGGTCGCGGTCCAGCACCATGCAGGCGAAGGTCAGCAGGATGAACAGCCCGAGGAAGATGTCCAGCAGCGAGGTGCGGGACAGCACCAGCTGGAACCCGTCCAGGGTCATCAGCAGGCCGGCCATCCCGGCGAGCACGATCGAGTGGAACATCCGGTACGCCACCCGGATCAGGATCAGGATCATCAGGGTGCCGGCGATCGCCGCCGAGATCCGCCAGCCGAGCTCACGGTTGCCGTAGACCTGCTCGCCCAGGGCGATCAGCCACTTGCCGAGCGGGGGATGCACGACGTAGGCCGGGCCGTTGGTCTTCTCGTCCCACTCGACGCCGTGCTGGAGCATGTCCCAGGCGTCGGTCGGGTAATACACCTCGTCGAAGATGTAGCCCTTGGGATTGTCCACCCCGGCCAGGCGCAGGATGCCCGCGGCGAGCACGATCACCGCGGTGACCAGCCACGAATATGGGTCCAGGCGGGTGTCCAGCGTCGACAGGCGTCGCCGCACGAGGTCGGGAACGGCCCGGGCCCCTCGGGACGACTCCGCCTCGGCGGGGGGCTCCGCGGGGGTGAGGTCTGTCTCAGCTGTCGCCGTTGTCACTCCGCGATCGTAGGCTGCTCAGCTTTGAAGTGATGCCCGGGCGTGTGATGGACTTTTCCGGTGTCTCGTGAAACTTCCGGCGCCGGGCGTGTGATCCTGGTCGGCGCCCCGCTGGGCAACATCGGTGACGCCTCGGCGCGGCTGCGGGAGGTGCTCGCCACCGCGGACGTGATCGCGGCCGAGGACACCCGGCGGCTCGCCCGGCTCGTCAAGGACCTGGACGTCACCGTGCGCGGGCGGGTCGTCTCCTACTTCGAGGGCAACGACGACCGGCGTACCCCGGAGCTGGTCGAGGCGGTGTCCGGCGGCGCGACGGTCGCGGTGATCACCGACGGCGGCATGCCGAGCGTCTCGGACCCGGGATATCGCCTGGTCCGGGCCGCCCTGGACGCCGGGCACCCGGTGACCGCGGCGCCCGGCCCGAGCGCGGTGACCACCGCGCTGGCGCTGTCCGGGCTGCCCAGCGACCGGTTCGTCTTCGAGGGCTTCCTGCCGCGGACCGGGTCGAACCGGCGGTCCCGGCTGCGCGAGCTGGCCGGCGAGCCGCGGACGCTGGTCTTCTTCGAGGCGCCGCACCGGATCGGTGGCGCCCTGGCCGACCTGGCCGCCACGTTCGGCGCGGACCGGCCGGGCGCGGTCTGCCGGGAGCTGACCAAGACCTACGAGGAGATCCGCCGCGGGACCCTGGCCGAGCTGGCCGAGTGGGCCGCCACGGGTGAGCCGCGCGGCGAGATCACCCTGGTGGTGGGTGGCGCGCCGGCCGGGCCGGCGGAGCGGCCGGACGACGACGAGCTGCGCGCGGCGGTGGCCCGGCGGGAGGCCGTCGGCGACTCGCGGCGGGATGCGATCCAGGCGATCGCCGATCAGTACGGCCTGAAGAAGCGGGACGTGTACACCCTGGTCCACCAGGCTCAGTAGGCGGCGATCAGAAAACCCGCGAGCAGCAGCAGCGGGCCGCAGACGCTGGCCAGCAGGGCGTAGCGGCGGGCGCGCGGGGACTCCAGCCGCCGGGCGCCGGTCGCCCCGGCGATGCCGTACCCGCAGATCAGCACCAGCAGGAAGCCGAGCGTCCAGCGCAGGTGCATGAGCAGCCCGGGCGGCGCGGTGTAGGCCTGCCGGCTGGTCGCGCTGACCATCCGGGCGCCGGAGACCGCCCCCGGCTCGCGGGCGTCGCCGGTGATGCCGAGCAGGGTCACCCGGCGGGCGGTGAACTGCCCGTCGGTGGCGGTGAACCGGCCGGTGCAGCGCTGGGTGAGACCGGTGCCGTGGCAGCGGGTGGTGGTCGCGTACCCGGTGTCGCCGTGCCCGGCGGCCAGCCAGAACGGCTCGGCGCTGACCCAGGCGAAGAACGCCGCGAGCAGGCTCAGGCCGATCAGCGAGGCGAGCGCGCCGACCGGGTTGGTGGCCGGCGGACGGCGGCGGCGCCCGGACCGCCGGTCACGGCGCGCCTCGGCGGCGATCCGGGCCTCGTCGGTCTCCCAGAACGGCGAGTTCTCCATCCGCTCCAGGCGGGTGGCGGTGGCCGGGGACACGCCGCCCTCGGGCAGCGGGGGCAGGGGCCGTTGGTGATCCAGGACGATGGTGGGCCGGTTGCGGTCGTCGGGACCGGCCGGACTTTCCTGATCTGGTGGCTCGTCGGCCTGGCTGGGCTCGATGATCATCAGCTCGCCGGCCGTGGCCAGCCGCTCGCCGTCCCCGGGGCTCAGGTGCTGGGTCAGGTCGTCGGCACCGGCCGCGCGGGCCTGGTCGGCGGCCAGATCCGCCCACTGGACGGAGTCCGGCTCCCGATCGCCGTCGCCGCGCCACCACGTGGCGTCCGGATCGACCCGGGCCCACGGGTTCCCCGTCGGCGTTTCCCCTGGCTGCGGCGCGTTTCCCGTCACTGACCCAGTCAACTACGCGGCTCGGCGGCGGGGTGGGCAATGATCGGGCGTGTCGGGACAAATCGGTTGGCCGCTTATCCCTTCGCGGCCGGTCCGAGCGGGTCACTACGCTAGACGTCATGAGTCACGTTCTCGCCGCGGTCGCCTGGCCCTACGCCAACGGCCCGCGCCACATCGGTCATGTGTCCGGCTTCGGGGTGCCGTCCGACGTGTTCAGCCGGTACATGCGGATGGCCGGCCACGACGTGCTCATGGTCTCGGGCACCGACGAGCACGGCACCCCGATCCAGGTGCAGGCCGACGCCGACGGGGTCACCCCGCGCGAGCTCGCCGACCGGTACAACCGGGTGATCGTCGAGGACCTGCACGGCCTGGGCCTCTCCTACGACCTGTTCACCCGCACCACCACGCGCAACCACTACGCCGTGGTCCAGCAGCTCTTCGAGGGCCTGCACGCGAACGGGTACATCGTCGCCCGCACCACGCTCGGCGCGATCTCCCCGTCCACCGGCCGCACCCTGCCGGACCGTTACATCGAGGGCACCTGCCCGATCTGCGGTTACGACGGCGCCCGCGGCGACCAGTGCGACAACTGCGGTAACCAGCTCGACCCCGAGCAGCTGATCAACCCGAAGTCCCGGATCAACGGGGAGACCCCGCAGTTCGTCGAGACCGAGCACTTCTTCCTCGACCTGCCGGCGTTCGCCGAGGCGATCGGCTCCTGGCTGGACCGCCGGGAGAACTGGCGGCCCAACGTGCTGAAGTTCTCCCGCAACCTGCTCGACGACCTCCAGCCCCGGGCGATCACCCGGGACCTGGAGTGGGGCGTGCCGATCCCGCTGGACGGCTGGCGCGACCGGGCCGACAAGCGCATCTACGTCTGGTTCGACGCGGTCATCGGTTACCTGTCGGCGTCCATCGAGTGGGCCCGGCGCACCGGCGACCCGGAGGCCTGGCGGCAGTGGTGGTCGGCCGATGCGCAGGGCAAGGACGCGTCCGGCTACTACTTCATGGGCAAGGACAACATCGTCTTCCACTCGGTGATCTGGCCGGCGCTGCTGCTCGGCTACTCCGGTGAGGGTGACAAGGGCGGCCAGGCCGGCCCGCTCGGCAAGCTGAACCTGCCGACCGAGGTGGTCTCCAGTGAGTACCTGACGATGGAGGGCAAGAAGTTCTCCTCGTCGCGCCGGGTCGTCATCTACGTGCGCGACTTCCTGGAGCGCTACGACGCCGACGCCCTGCGGTATTTCATCGCCGCGGCCGGCCCGGAGTCCAACGACACCGACTTCACCTGGGCCGAGTTCGTCCGGCGCAACAACGACGAGCTGGTGGCCGGCTGGGGCAACCTGGTCAACCGGTCGATCTCGATGGCCGCGAAGAACTTCGGTGAGATCCCCCCGGCGGTCGATCTCACGCCGGAGGACGAGGCCCTGCTCTCGTTCTCGCGCGCGGGCTTCGCGGCCGTCGGCGAGCTGATCGGCAAGCACCGGCAGAAGGCCGCGATCGGCGAGGCGATGAAGGTGGTCGCCGAGGCCAACAAGTACCTCTCCGAGCAGGCGCCGTGGAAGCTCAAGGACGAGTCGCAGAAGCAGCGGCAGGGCACCGTCCTGCACGTCGCGCTCCAGGTGGTCAGCGACGCGAACACGCTGCTCACGCCGTTCCTGCCGCACTCCGCGCAGAAGGTGCACGAGCTGCTCGGCGGGACCGGCGTGCACGCCCCGATGCCGGAGATCGTCGAGGTCGAGGACCTGGACGGCGGGCCGGGTTACCCGGTGCTGATGGGTGACTACACGGTCGGCGCCCGGTGGGAGTCGGTGCCGCTGGTGGCCGGCACGCCGCTGAGCCCGCCGAAACCGGTGTTCCGCAAGCTGGAGCCGTCCGTGGTCGAGGAGGAATTGGCCCGGCTGGGCGGCGAGTCCTGATCTGGCGGTTCTCGAGAGGCCCGGCTTCGGCCGGGCCTTTCCCGTGTGCGGGCGGTGACACCGCCAACACCACGGTTTGTTCACAGAATATCCATTGATCGGCGGCAACACGCCGGTTACATTGATCGACGCCACGGGGGAACGTTGGCGTTTTGTCGATACGGACGCGTTCTGACGCGTCCACTCGATCCAACCTGCCCTTCATGTGGTCCTCACACCCCTCGAAGGAGTTGGAACTTCTGTGAAACCCCGCCTGGCACGGCCGCTGCTCGCGGCCCTCGTCGGTGGCGCACTGGTCGCGGGTGGCGCGATCGTGACGTCCCCGGCCTACGCCGACGACGTGGTGGTCACGGCGACCGAGACCACGACCACCCCGATCCCGACGGCCGACCCGACCGAGACGTCGACGACCGAGCCGGCCGGCGACCCGACCGAGACGTCCACGACGGAGACGACCCAGCCGACGCAGACCACCGAGCCGGCGCAGACCACCGAGCCGGCGCAGACGACGAAGCCGGTCGAGACGTCGACGACGGAGACCACTCAGCCGACGCAGACGACCGAGCCGGCCGACACGCCGCCGACCGTCAAGCCGCTGCGACTGTCGGCGACCTCGATCTGGGTCGGCCAGTCGGTCATCGTCTACCAGAACTCCACCGAGTTCTCAGACGCCCCCAACGACAACTCGACGCTCAAGCGGGTCGTCGACTGGGGCGACGGTGCGGTGACCGAGTTCGCTTCCGCCGCGTCGACGTACCTCAAGCACGACTACAAGCAGTCCGGCACGTTCGCCGTCAAGGAGACGGTGACCGACAACGCGGGCCAGGAGACGGTCGTCAGCAAGACCGTGTCCGTCCGGTACGCGCCGGCCGCCATCACCGTCAGCAAGAAGAGCGTGTGGCTCAACGAGCGGTACACGGTCACGGTCAAGGCGGTGCCGGCCGGCACCACCTCGTACGTGATCTTCTGGGGCGACGGCTTCTACAACACGTACAAGTGGACCGGTAAGGCCCGGACGTTCAACGCGATCTACAACGTCGACAAGAACAAGCAGCTGGTGAACGGCTACCGGCCCACCCAGATCGCGTACAACACCGCCGCCGGCACGACCACCGCGGTCACCGGCGTCTGGGTGTACGTGAAGAAGGACAGCTGGAACCCGACCGTCAAGGTCAAGAAGCCGTCCAGCGCGAACCGGCTGAAGTCCTGGAAGTACATCACCGGTACCGCGTCCGACAAGGGCGCCGGCGCGTGGGGCGTCTACGTCTTCCTGCAGCGGTACAACAAGGGCAAGCTCTACTGCGTCAACGTGCACCGCAAGTGGCAGCGGGTCTACGAGTCCAACTGGGACTCCGTCTGCACCTCGTGGTGGGCCCCGGTCGTGAAGGGCAAGTGGAAGTTCAAGGTTCCGGCCGGCCTGGGCAAGGGCTACTTCTACGCCAGCGCGTACGCCCTGGACAAGGCGTACAACGACGGCGCCTGGAAGACCGTCTCGGCGAAGATCACGCGGAGCTGATCCAGGAGCACCACGAAGCGGGGCCGGAGTGATCCGGCCCCGCTTTCGCGTCCGCTCAGAGGTGGTAGGCGAGATCCGCGAGGTGGTGGTCGGCCAGCTCGTCGACCGGCGCCCAGGCCTCGTAGACCCCGCGCTCGTAACAGCGCGCCCCGGTCGCCCCGAGCGCGTCCAGGTCCGGCCGCAGCAGCCGCAGCCGGGCCCACGACTCGTCCCGTTGCAGCACCCAGCACGGCACCCCGCGCCACAGCGCCTGCTCGGCCCGCCGGCTCAGGGTCTGCACCGGGTAGCGCGCGGCCCGGGTCAGCGCCCGCACCCGGAACTCACCGGGTGGGTCGGCGACCGCCTCGTACTCCTTGCCGTCGATCGTGCCGACCAGCCGGGCGGTGCCACTGGCGGTGCACGGCACGTACTCCCGGTCCGGGCTCACCCCGGGCAGCTCACCCAGCAGCCCGCGCCAGCGGGGCCCGGCCAGTCGCAGCCACCCGTGCTGCTCCGGCTGGTACGTGTACAGCACCACCTCGTCGCCACCCGGGACGTACGCGAGCAGCTGCGCGTTGGCCGGCATCGGCAGATCGGCGAAGCCGGCCGTGACGTACTCCGGGATCAGGTCGTCGGTGCTCGGAGTGAACCCGGTGCCCAGCACCATCGCGCCGATCCGGGAGTGGGCCGGCAGCGTGGCCAGCCCCGGCTGACCCGGCCCGGCCGGAATCTCGTAATCCGTCGGGTCGGTGGCCCGCCAGCGCAGCGCGAAGGCCACCCGCCCATCGGCCGCGCCGTCGCTGCGCAGCAGGGTCAGCTGCTCCGGGTCGGTCAGGTGCGCGAGGTCGCAGGCGCGGTAACAGAACCCGTAGGGCAGCCAGCCGCCGATGTGCCCGGCCACCTGGGCCGGCGACAGGATTTTGATCATCCGGGTGCCGCGCCGGACGGCCGCGGTCTCCCGGATCCGGCGCAGCATGGCGTCGTCCCGGTACATCGCGGACTGGCTCATCGCCTGTACTTGCTGCCAGGTCAGTTCGCGGCGCAGCGGTGCCATCAGGGGTGGGTCGAGCGGGTCGGCCCCGAGCTCGCTGTCCTCACCGGTCACGGTCACCGGCGGAACTTAAGTGACGATGGTGGATATCGGGTGAACAAGCGGTTACCGGAATATCCGACGTGCAGAATGTCTCACATGCCTTCCACGCCCCCCGCGTCGCCCAGTCCGTCACAGAAACGCCGGGACAAGGCCGCGCGCCGGGCGGGCGAGTTCCCGCCCGCCCCGGAGCCGCTGGCCGTGCCGGTCTTCGACAGCCACACCCACCTCGACCTGACCGTGCAGGAGGCCGGCGTTCCCGGCGGCGGCCTCGACCCGGTCCAGGCCCTGATCGGGGCCGCCGCCAAGAACGGGGTCGACCGGCTGGTCCAGGTCGGAGTCGATGTGGACTCGTCGCGCTGGGGCGCCGAGCTGGCCGAGAGCACCGACGCCGTGCTGGCCGCGGTGGCGCTGCACCCGAACGAGGCGCCGCGGCTCTCCGATCTGGACGAGGCGCTGCGCGCCATCGAGGCGCTGGCCGCCCGGCCGCGGGTCCGCGGGATCGGCGAGACCGGGATGGACACGTTCCGGACCGGGGACGAGGGGCGGGCAGCGCAGGAGGCGAGTTTCCGGGCGCACATCCAGATCGCCAAGCGGCACGGCAAGGCGCTGATCATCCACGACCGGGACGCCCACGAGGACGTGCTGCGCGTGCTCGACTCGGAGGGCGCCCCGGACACGGTCGTGCTGCACTGCTTCTCCGGGGACGCCACGTTCGCCGCCGAGTGCGTACGCCGGGGGTATCACCTCAGCTTCGCCGGGACGATCACCTTCGCCAGTGCCGGGAACCTGCGCGAGGCGGCCGCGATCACCCCGCCCGAGCTGATGATGGTCGAGACCGACGCGCCCTACCTGACCCCCGCCCCGCATCGGGGACGTCCCAATGCGTCGTATTTGATCCCGATTACCGTACGCGCATTGGCGGCGGCCCGTGGCATCGACGTCGACGAGCTGTGCGCCCGGATCTCGGCGAACGGCGAACGGGTCTTCGGGCCGTGGCGCTGACGCTGTAGTAAGGGGGAATGACAGAGCTGCTCGCGCTGCACGGGATCGTCGAGGCGGCGCCGGACGTGGTTGCCGCGGTGCTGCTCGACGTCCGGCCCGGCGGGCGGTCCCCGCTGGCCACGGAGGGTCCGATCGAGCCGGCCACCGACACCGGCGACGAGTTCGTCGTGGTCCGGGACGGGAGCCGGCTCACCGTCCGGGTCGACCGGGCGGCCCGCTCGGTGACCCGGGAGGGCGAGTGGTGGTACCGCGGGGTCACCTCGGTCCAGCCCGATCCGCGTGGCTCGCTGGTCATCGCCCGGATCCTCAACATCGCCAGGGGCAACCGCTGGGCGGTCCGCTGGGTCGCCCGCGGGCCGCTCAACGCCGCCCCGGCCGGGTTCGCCGCCGATCTCGACCACCTCGGCCGCGAGCTGGGCGTGCCCGCGTGGGCGCTGGACGGACCGGCCTCCTAGGCTGCTCCCATGGCTGATGGACTTCTCGGCCCGGCGGAGATCCGGGAACTCGCCGCACGCCTCGGCGTCGCGCCGACCAAGAAGCTCGGCCAGAACTTCCTGCACGACCCGAACACGATCCGCCGGATCGTGGCGGCCGCCGGCCTGCGCCCGGACGACGTCGCCCTGGAGGTCGGCCCCGGGCTCGGCTCGCTCACCCTGGGCCTGGTCGGGGCGGTCGCGCACGTGCACGCCGTCGAGATCGACCCGATCCTGGCCGCCGCCCTGCCCGGCACGGTCACCGCGGCGCACCTCACCGTGCACCCGGCCGACGCGCTGCGGGTCAGCGGCGACCGGTTCGACCCGGCGCCCACCATGCTGGTGGCGAACCTGCCTTACAACGTGGCCGTCCCGGTCGTGCTGCACCTGCTCGCCGAGCTGCCGACGCTGCGCGGCGGCCTGGTGATGGTGCAGAAGGAGGTCGCCGACCGGCTCACCGCCGGTCCCGGTTCCAAGGTGTACGGCGTTCCGTCGGTCAAGCTGGCGTGGTACTCGGAGGCTAAGCCGGCCGGCAAGGTGCCGCCCGCGGTGTTCTGGCCGGTGCCCAACGTGGATTCCGGCCTGGTCGCCTTCACCCGCCGGGAGCCCCCGGCCGGCGCCACCCGGGCCGACGTCTTCGCGGTGGTGGACGCGGCGTTCGCCCAGCGGCGCAAGACGTTGCGGGCCGCGCTGGCCGGCTGGGCCGGTGGACCCGCGCAGGCGGAGCGGGTCCTGCTGGCGGCCGGGGTGAACCCGCAGGCCAGGGGAGAGTCGCTGACGGTGGGCGAGTTCGCCGCGATCGCGGCGGCGGCGAAAACGTCAGGGCACGGCGGTAAGCTCAGCCCGTCCGGCGCACAGCCCGAGGAGGTGGAGCGGTTGAGCAAGCCGTTCGATGGTCAGGCGCCGATCCGGGACGTCACTCCGTGACCGAGGCGTGGGGTCCGGACGACGACGAGCCTCGCCCGCATAGCGGCCCGGTCAAGGTCCGTGTGCCGGCCAAGATCAACCTGCACCTCGGCGTCGGCCCGCTGCGCCCCGACGGCTACCACGAGCTGAACACGGTCTATCACGCGATCAGCCTGTTCGACGAGATCACCGCCCGGCACGGGGACACCCTCACGCTCACCATGGAGGGCGAGGGCACCGGCGAGCTGGAGCTGGACGAGACCAACCTGATCATCCGGGCGGCACGGGCTCTGGCTGCCCGGGGACGCGTCCCGGCGTACGCGAGACTGCATCTGAAAAAAGCGATCCCGCTCGCCGGCGGCCTGGCCGGCGGTAGCGCCGACGCGGCCGCCACGCTGATCGCCTGCGATCTGCTCTGGGGTCTGGGCATGTCCCGCGAGGAGCTCGCCGAGGTCGGCGCCCAGCTCGGCTCGGACGTGCCGTTCCTGCTGCACGGCGGCACCGCGCTGGGCACCGGGCACGGCGAGGCGGTCAGCCCGATCCTGGCCCGGCCGACCATCTGGCACTGGGCGGTCGCGGTCGCCGACGGCGGCCTCTCCACCCCGGCGGTCTATCGCGAGCTCGACACCCTGCGCGACGGCTCCTGGCCACCCCCGCCGCTGGGCAGCGCCGACCAGCTGATGGCCGCGCTGCGCCAGCGTGATCCGGAGGTGCTCGGCGCCGCCCTGGGTAACGACCTGCAACCGGCCGCCCTGGCGCTCCGCCCGCAGCTCGCCGACGTGCTCAAAGCCGGCGCCGAGGCCGGGTCGATCGCCGGGATCGTCTCCGGCTCCGGGCCCACCTGTGTGTTCCTGGCCGCCGACGCGGCGCACGCGCAGCAGATCGCCGACGAGCTCGTCGCGGCCGGGGTCTGCCGGGCGGCGGTCACCGCGCGGGGCCCGCAACCGGGGGCCCGGGTAATCTAGACCCCATCGTGGCCAACATCATCAACCTGGACCGGGTCAACAAGGGCTACGGCGCCGCCGGTCAGCTGCTCACCGATGTCTCCCTCGGCCTGGACGACGACGCCCGCGTCGGCATCGTCGGCCTGAACGGGGCGGGCAAGTCCACCCTCCTGCGGATGCTCGCGAAATCCGAGGAGCCGGACTCCGGACGCGTGACGCACCGCCGTGACCTGCGGGTCGCCACCCTTCCGCAGACGCTCGCCCTCGCCGCCGAGGCGACCGTGCGCGACGTCGTGCTCGGCACCGCCTGGCTGGCGCAGAGCATGGGCGCCGAGCACGAGTGGGCCGGTGACGCCGGGGTGCGCACCATCCTCGACGGCCTCGGCATGGGTCACCTCGGCCTGGACAGTCCGGTCGGGCCGATGTCCGGTGGCGAGCGCCGCCGGGTCGCGCTCGCCGCGCTGCTGGTCCGCGACAGCGACCTGCTGATCCTCGACGAGCCCACCAACCACCTGGACGTGGCCGGCGTCGACTGGCTGGCCAAGCATCTGCTCACCCGCAAGGGCGCGCTCGCCGTGGTCACCCACGACCGCTGGTTCCTCGACGCGGTCTGCACCATGACCTGGGAGGTCGTGGACGAGCAGGTGTTCACGTACGAGGGCGGTTACGCCGCCTGGATCCTGGCGCGCGCCGAGCGGCAGCGCGTCGCCGCCGCCGTCGAGGCCCGCCGGCAGAACCTGCTCCGCAAGGAGATCGCCTGGCTGCGCCGGGGCCCGCCGGCCCGCACCTCCAAGCCCAAGTTCCGGATCGACGCGGCCAACGAGCTGATCGCCGACGTCCCGCCGGTCCGGGACACGGTCAGCCTCCAGCGGCTGGCCACCACCCGGCTCGGCAAGCAGGTCTACGACCTGGAGCAGGTCGCCCTGAACGCCGGGCCCAAGCCGATCTTCCGGGATCTGACCTTCCAGGTCGGCCCCGGCGACCGGATCGCCATCCTGGGCGCCAACGGGGCCGGCAAGACCACCCTGCTGCGGATGCTGGCCGGCGCCACCAAGCCGGACGGCGGCCGCCTGGTCACCGGTTCCACCGTGCGCCCGGCCTTCCTCTCCCAGGAGCTCAAGGAGCTGCCCGGGCACCTGCGCCTGCTGGAGGCCGTCGAGGAGGTCGCCAAGCGCGTCCAGCTCGGCGACCGGGAGCTCTCGGCCGGCCAGCTCGCCGAGGTGTTCGGCTTCACCGACAAGCGGATCTGGACGCCGGTCAGCGACCTGTCCGGTGGTGAGCGCCGCCGGTTGCAGATGCTGCGCCTGCTCGCCACCGAGCCGAACGTGCTGCTGCTCGACGAGCCGACCAACGACCTGGACACCGACACGCTGGCGTCGCTGGAGGATCTGCTCGACTCCTGGCCGGGCACGATGATCGTGGCCAGCCACGACCGCTACCTGGTGGAGCGGGTGACCGACCAGGCGTACGGGATGTTCGGCGACGGTCGGCTCGTGCACCTGCCCGGCGGCATCGACGAGTACCTGGAGCGGATCCACGGGGCCGCTCCGGCCGCGGCGGCGAAAGAGTCCGCCGCCGCCGGCGCGGCGCCGGGCCTGTCCGCCGGGGAGCTCCGCCAGGCCAAGAAGGATCTGGCCCGGATGGAGCGCCAGATGGACAAGCTCGGGGAGAAGGAAGCGAAGATCAACGAGAGTCTCGCCGAGCACGGCAGCGACTACGACAAAATCGTCGAGCTGGAAGCCCAGCTCAAAGCCGTCCGGCAGGAGCGCGAGCAGGTCGAGATGGCCTGGCTGGAGCTCGCCGAGCAGGTGCCCGGAAACTGATCCGGGGGGTGTACCTGCGCCGCTTGTCGCGGATACGCGAGAATCGGGACGACAACACCTGACCTTGGAGACGGACAGCATGGCGCATATTCCGGTCAACCACCCCCTTCGGCCGATGTACCGCGTGGCCGGTTTTGTCGCCGGCGCGTACCTGGTGGTCTTCGGTGTCCTCGGCCTGATCGCCACCGCGAGCGACGGCCTCACCGGCGAGCCCGCCGACCGCGTGCTCGGCCAGAGCATCAACCTGCTCGGGTCGATCGTCGCGCTGATCGCCGGCGGCCTGGTGCTGCTCGGCACCGCGGTCGGCCGCAACGTCGACGTGCAGGTCGACAAGCTGGTCGGCTGGGGCCTGCTGGTGGTGGGCAGCTACTCGCTGGCGACCATCCGCACCGACGCCAACTTCTTCGGCTACAGCGTCTCGACCGTGGTGGTGACCTACCTGGTCGGTCTGCTGCTGATCACGATCAGCCTGTACAGCAAGGTCGCGGCGCCCGAGAAGGCCGGCGCGCCGCGTCAGGTCCGCGAGGGCCGCACCGCCTGAGACCTGCCGGATTCCGCTCCGATGACCGCCGCTGCCGCGGCGGTCATCGCGTTTTCCGGGTGATCAGCTCCGGTTTCGCCTCCAGGTGCGACAGGCCGTTCCAGGCCAGGTTCACCAGGTGCGCGGCGACCATCTCCTTCTTCGGCTTGCGCGCCTCCCGCCACCACTGGCCGACCAGCGCCACCATCCCGACCAGCGCCTGCGAGTACAGCTCGGCGAATCGCGGGTCCAGGCCGCGCCGGGTGAACTCGGCGCCGAGGATGTGCTCGACCTGGTGCGCCACGTCGTTCATCACGCTGGAGAAGGTGCCCGCCGGGGCCAGCACCGGAGCCTGCCGCGCGGTCAGCACCTGGAACCCGTGCGGCTCCTCCTCGATGTAGTCCAGCAGCGCCAGCGCGGCCTGCTCCAGCAGCTCCCGCGGGTGCCCGGCGGTCAGCGCGGCGGTGATCCTCTCCAGCAGGGCGCGCACCTCCCGGTCGACGACCACCGCGTAGAGGCCCTCCTTGCCGCCGAAGTGCTCGTAGACCACCGGTTTCGACACCTTGGCGCGGGCCGCGACCTCCTCGACGCTGGTGCCGTCGAAGCCGCGCTCGGCGAACAGCTGCCGCCCGATCGTGATTAGCTGCTCGCGGCGCTGGGCGCCGGACATCCGCTGCCGCCGCTTGATCTCCTCGGTCATCCCGTCATCCTGCCCTCCGGGCCGAGCGTCACCCGTCAGGCATCGTCCGCTTTCTCGGAGAGCGCCGGGGTTCGCTAGGCTGTGCTGAGCAACATTCGGCCGTGGTGTAATTGGCAACACTCTAGGTTTTGGTCCTAGCTTTCCGGGTTCGAGTCCTGGCGGCCGAGCAACTTCTGTGGTATGAGCCTGCTGATTCGGCGGCTCATCGGGCGTGCCGTGCCGAGAGTCGCGCGGCCGTCGACAAGATGCCACTGCGAACGATGGAGTTGCCGCGTGAGCCAGGCCCCCAGCCGTACCGTTGTCGTCCTCGCCGCGGGCGAGGGCAAGCGGATGAAATCGGCGACGCCCAAGGTCCTCCAGCCCCTGCTGGGGCGCACCCTGCTCGGCCACGTGCTGGCCGTCTCCGCGGCGATCAAGACCGACCGCACCCTGGTGGTGGTCGGGCACAAGGCCGACCAGGTGGGCGCGTTCCTGGCCGAGGCCGCGCCGGCCGCCGTCCCGGTGCTCCAGGCCGAGCAGAACGGGACCGGGCACGCGGTGCGCATCGCGCTGGACGCCGCGCCCGAGCTGACCGGCACCGTGGTGGTGCTCAGCGGTGACGTGCCGCTGCTGCGCCCGGAGACGGTGGAGGCGCTGCTGGCCACCCACGAGCGGGCCGGCGCCGCGGCGACCGTGCTGAGCGCCGAGGTGGAGGCGCCGGGCGGGCTGGGCCGGATCGTCCGGGACGCGGACGGGAACCTGGAGCGGATCGTCGAGGCGAAGGACGCGTCCGCCGCCGAGCTGGCGATCCGGGAGATCAACTCGGGGATCTACGCGTTCGACGCGGTGCTGCTGCGCGAGGCGCTGGGCAAGCTGTCCACCGACAACGCGCAGGGCGAGGAGTACCTGACCGACGTCTTCGCGATCCTGGCCGGCCAGGGTCAGCCGGTGGCGATCGAGGTGGCCGAGTTCGCGTACGAGACGCTGGGCTGCAACGACCGTGCCGAGCTGTCCCGGCTGCGGGTGCTGATGCGCGACCGGGTGAACGAGGCCTGGATGCGCTCCGGCGTGCTGCTGCTGGACCCGGCGACCACCTGGATCGATGTGACGGCCACGCTGGAGCCGGACGCCGTGGTGGATCAGAACTGCCAGATCCAGGGCACCTCGTCGGTGGCGACCGGCGCCGTGGTGGGCCCGGACTCCACTCTGGTGGACACCGTGGTGGCCGAGGGCGCCACGGTGCTGCGGACCCACGCGATCGGCGCCGAGATCGGCCCGGACGCCTCGGTCGGCCCGTTCTCCTACCTGCGTCCCGGCACCCGGCTGGCCCGCAAGGCGAAGGTCGGCGGTTTCGTGGAGACCAAGAACGCGGTGCTCGGCGAGGGCGCCAAGGTGCCGCATCTGTCCTACGTGGGTGATGCCGAGATCGGGGCGAAGGCGAACATCGGCGCCGGCACCATCTTCGCCAACTACGACGGGGTGCGGAAGAGCCGGACCGTGGTCGGCGAGGCGGCGTTCGTCGGGTCCGACTCGGTGCTGATCGCGCCGGTCGAGATCGGGCCGGGGGCGTACGTCGCGGCCGGTTCCGCCGTGGTCAAGGACGTCCCGGCCGGCAACCTCGGGGTCACCCGCGCGCAGCAGCGCAACATCGAGGGCTGGGTGGCGATGAAGCGGCCCGGCACGGTGTCCGCCGACGCCGCCGAGCGGGCTCGGGATATCACCCCTGATCAGGACTAATCCAGCGGGGGTGAGGCATCCCACGTAGTGCCCTGGAAACATGGCGGTTACGTGTCCGGCAGGGATACTTCACGAGAACCCCACCCCCTAATCCACGGGAGCAGCGATCCGATGGGCAGCATCGTCGCGGAGAACCGTAAGAGTCTGATGCTCTTTTCCGGCCAGGGCTTCCCGGAGCTGGCCGAGGAGATCGGTCAGGTGCTCGGCGTGGCGCCGACGCCCTCGGACTCCTACGAGTTCGCCAACGGTGAACTTTTCGTTCGGTTCAAGGAGTCGGTGCGCGGCTCGGACGCCTTCGTGGTGCAGTCGGTCACCGAGGGGGTGAACCGCTGGGTGATGGAAACACTCATCATGATCGACGCGCTGAAGCGTGGCTCGGCCAAGCGGATCACCGTGGTCCTGCCGTTCTACCCCTACTCGCGGCAGGACAAGAAGCACCGCGGCCGGGAGCCGATCTCGGCCCGGCTGGTCGCCGACCTGCTGAAGACCGCGGGCGCCAACCGGATCCTCACCGTCGACCTGCACACCGCGCAGATCCAGGGCTTCTTCGACGGCCCGGTGGACCACCTGTTCGCGATGGACATCCTCGCGGAGTACGTGGAGAAGAAGTTCGCCGGCCGCCCGATGACGGTGGTCGCGCCGGACTCGGGCCGGGTTCGGGTGGCCGAGCGCTGGACCGACCGGCTGGGCGGTTGCCCGCTGGCCTTCATCCACAAGACCCGCGACCCGCTGAAGCCGAACCAGGTGGTGGCCAACCGGGTGGTGGGCGAGGTCGAGGGCCGGGTCTGCCTGATCGTCGACGACATGATCGACACCGGTGGCACGATCGCGAAGGCCGCCGACATCCTGTTCGACGAGGGCGCGGCCGATGTGATCGTCGCCTCGACGCACGCGCTGCTCTCCGACCCGGCCACCGAGCGGCTGAAGAACAGCCGGATCTCCGAGCTCGTGGTGACGAACACGTTGCCGCTGGCCCCGGAGAAGCGGCTCGACAAGATCACGGTGCTGTCCATCGCGCCGCTGCTGGCGCGGGCCATCCGTGAGGTGTTCGACGACGGTTCCGTGACCACGTTGTTCGGTGGTCTGAGCTAGTTCACGAGGGGTGAGAGCGCCCGCCGGCCGGTTCCTCCGGTGGCGGGCGCTCTCCGTGTGTTTTGACGTTTCTCCACGCACGTGCCGGACCCGCTGATTTTCACGGGTTCGGAGCAGGTAAGCTAGTGCGGTTGCCACGGCGAGGGTGCCCCGCGGTCTGCTGAGGTTCGCAGTCCGCTCGAGGCTCCGTGATCGACGCGGTGCTCCGGGCCTGTGCCCAGCGCGCCCCCTTGCCCGGCAGCGCCGGCGTCGGCTCTGAGCCGTCGCAGATCACCACTGAAGCACTGCCGGAATACCGCAGCCGCAGACTTAGACGCAGCCCGCATCGAAGAGTTTCAGGAGTTTCCCCGTGTCCGAGGTAAAGATCAGCGCCGAGCCCCGCACCGAGTTCGGCAAGGGTGGTGCCCGCCGCACGCGCCGGGCCGGTCTCGTGCCCGCCGTGCTGTACGGCCACGGCGAGGCGCCGCAGCACATCGCGCTGCCGGCCCGCGAGTTCGCCGCCGCCATCCGCCACGGCGGCATGAACCAGGTGTTCACCATCGACATCGCCGGCAACTCCGGCGCCACCCTGGCCCTGCCGAAGGCGATCCAGCGTGACCCGATCAAGGACACCTACGAGCACATCGACCTGCTGATCGTGAAGCGGGGCGAGAAGGTCCAGGTGGACATCCCGGTCACGCTCGTCGGCGAGGCCGCGAAGAACACCCTGATCGTGCACGAGTCGAACACCGTCGCGGTGGTCGCCGAGGCGCTGCACCTCCCGGCCGAGCTGGAGCTGCCGATCGCCGGTCTGGAGGCGGGCACCCAGCTGACCGCCGGTGACGTGAAGCTGCCGAAGGGCGTGGAGCTCGCCGTCGAGGCGGACACCGTGCTGGCGATCATCAACGCCGCGCAGAGCGTCCAGACGGCCGAGGAGGACGCCGCTGACGCGGAGGCCGCCGAGGCCGCCGCCGCGGCGGAGTAATTCCGGCGCTCGCGGGCGTCGAGGCAACGCGGTAAACCAGTCATCAGGGAAAGTGCCGGCCGGCACTTTCCCTGATGTGCATCCGGAAGGCGGTTGGTGTGTCGGACGAGGCGCCGTGGCTGGTGGTGGGCCTGGGCAACCCGGGCCGGGAGTACGCCGGCAACCGGCACAACGTGGGCTTCATGGTGGCCGAGCTGCTGGCGTCCCGGATCGGGGCGAAGCTGGGCCGGGCGAAGCGCGCGCAGGCGGAGGCGGGCGAGGGCCGGCTGGGCTTCGGTGGCCCCAAGCTGGTGCTGGTGAAGCCGCTGACCTATATGAACCTGTCCGGTGCCCCGGTGGTGTCGCTGGCGCAGTTCTTCAAAGTGCCCGTGGCCCATGTGATCGCGGTGCATGATGAGCTTGATGTGCCGTTCGGTCAGGTTCGGGCCAAGCTCGGCGGCGGCGAGGGTGGTCACAACGGGCTGCGCTCGATGTCGAAGTCGCTGGGGAGCAAGGACTACGCACGGGTGCGTTTCGGCATCGGGCGGCCTCCGGGACGGCAGGATCCGGCCGACTACGTGCTCTCCGACTTCTCCGCGGCGGAGCGCAAGGAGCTGGACTTCCTGGTGGACCGGGCGGCCGACGTGGTGGAGGCGATCGTGCTCGAGGGTGTCGAGTGGGCGCAGAACAAATACCACGGAAGTTGATGGTTCGGGCTGGAATGCCGTGACCGTTTGGGTCCATTTGTCCGCCTAGTCATACCGTGACGGCTCCGCCGTCCGTCCGTTGGTCACCACAGGCGCCCGCTTTCCGGCGCGCCGCCGACGTGACGGGGGGTTCGTGGGATGTCGCAGGACGTGTCCGAAAGCCGTTTGGACGCGTTGACCGAGCCCACCATGGACCTGCCGGCCATCCGGGCCGAGCACCCGGTCAATCAGGGCCCGCAGCATCCGCCGCTGCGACACGCCTCCGGCCGCAACGCCAGGATCCCGGGGCCGGTGGCCCCGCTGAGCCCGCCACCGTCCGGTGCGGCCGATCGGGCGCGCAACCAGGCGATGGACCGGCACTGGTCGCAGCGGCGCAACCGGTCCGCGGCCACCCGCCCGTTCGTCCGGCCCCGGGGCCGGCACGCCGTGCTGTCCCGGCGGCAGCGGTGGGAACGCCGGTACGTCCGCAGCCTGGTGCTCGCCGACCTGGCCGCCGGGATCGGCGCCGGGGCAGCCGGGTTCGGGCTCCGCTTCGGCGACCAGCTGACCACCTGGAACCGGACGTACGTGCTGCTCTCCGCCCTGCTGCCGGTGGTGCTGCTGGCGGTGCTGGCGGTGTCCCGGGCGTACGAGCGGCGCTACCTGTTCGTCGGCACGGACGAGTACCAGCGGGTGATCCGCGGCGGGATCGGGCTGATCGCCGGGGTGGCCCTGGTGTCGTACGCCCTGGATCTCGATCTGGCCCGCTCCTATGTGCTGGCCGCGCTGCCCGCCGCCGTCGCCACGGTGCTGGTGCTCCGGTTCGCCCTGCGCAAGCGGCTGCATCTGGCCCGCTCCCGGGGTGCCGCGCTGCGCCGGGTGATCGTGGTGGGACACGAGCTGTCGGTGATCGGCATCACCCGGCAGTTGCGCCGGGAGCGCTATCACGGCCTGGAGGTGGTGGGCGCCTGCCTGCCGCCGGGCGCCGACGGCATCGCGGTGGACCTGCCGGTGTACGGCACGTTCGACGACGTGGCGGCCGCGGTCGAGCAGGCCGACGCGGACACCGTGGTGGTGCTCAGCTGCCCGGAGCTGGACGGCGCCGCGGTGCGCCGGCTGGCCTGGCGGCTGGAACGCGACGAGGTGGACCTGGTAGTCGCCAGTGCGCTGGTGGACGTGGCCGGGGCGCGTACCACGATCCGGCCGTTCGACGGCCTGCCCATGCTGCACGTCGAGCATCCCCGGCTGCACGGCGGATCGCGCCTGGTGAAGGACCTGGTCGATCGTGTAGGCGCGCTGCTGTTGCTGGTGCTCTTCGCGCCGGTGCTGCTCGGGGTCGCGCTCTGCGTGCGACTCACGTCACGTGGCCCGGTACTCTTTCGGCAGGTACGTGTGGGACGCGATGGGCAGATGTTCCGGATTTTCAAGTTCCGCAGCATGTACCTGGATGCCGAGGCCCGGCTCACCGAGCTGAGGCATCTGAACGAGCACGACGGTGTGCTCTTCAAGATCCGTGACGACCCGCGGGTGACCCCGGTCGGTCGGTGGTTGCGCCGGTTCTCGCTGGACGAGCTCCCGCAACTGCTGAACGTGCTCTCCGGGCAGATGTCGCTGGTCGGACCGCGGCCGCCGTTGCCGACGGAGGTTGCCGCCTACGCCGACGACGTACGGCGCCGGCTCGCTGTCAAGCCGGGGATGACCGGTTTGTGGCAGGTGTCCGGTCGGTCGGATCTCTCCTGGGAAGAGGCGGTCCGGCTCGACCTGCGCTATGTCGAGAACTGGTCGCTCAGTTTGGATCTGGTGATCCTGTTGCGGACACTGACCGCAGTGGTGCGCTCCTCGGGAGCGTATTGACATCTCGGCTGGACGAAGGAGCGAGACGATGGGCGAGCAGACACAGGCGTCCGCGCGCGTGGCCACACCCCGGGACGGCGTCGAGGGCGGCGCACCACCGGTGATCGACGCCGCGTTCGCCCGGTGGCTCGCCGAGCGCGCCGGTCAGGAGCTGCTGCGCGTCCGCGCCGAGATGGGCCACGCCGACGGCAAGGCGCTCAAGAAGGCCGGTGACAAGGCCGCCCACGACCTGCTGCGCGCCGAGCTGGCCCGCTGGCGCCCGGCTGACGCGGTGCTCTCCGAGGAGGACGAGCACGCGCAGGTGGTCTGGCGCGAGGGCGAGCCGGACATGGTCCGCCCGGACCGGTTGAGCGCGTCCCGGGTCTGGATCGTCGACCCGCTGGACGGCACCCGGGAGTTCTCCGAGGAGGGCCGCACCGACTGGGCCGTGCACGTGGCGCTCTGGACCGCCGACGCGTGCAAGTCGCACGCGTCCTGTCTGGCCGCCGGGGCGGTCGCGATGCCGGCCCGGCACCGCACCATCGCCACCGACAACCCACCGGCCTACCCGCCGATGCCGCTGGAGTCGGCCACCGGGGGAGCGATCCGGATCGCCGCCAGCCGGACCCGGCCGCCGGCGTTCGTCACCGCGCTCGCCGAGGAGCTGGGCGCCGAGCTGGTGCCGATGGGCTCGGCCGGGGTGAAGATCGCCGCGGTGATCAGCGGCGAGGCGGACGCATACGTGCACGCCGGCGGGCAGTTCGAGTGGGACTCGGCGGCGCCGGTGGCTGTGGCGTTGGCCACGGGATTGCACGCATCCCGCATCGACGGCTCGCCGCTGAGCTATAACCAGGCCGATCCGAAGTTGCCTGACCTGGTCGTTTGTCGCAAGGATCTCGCTCCTCGGTTGCTTGCTGCGATCAGCAAGCATCTTCCGCCACAATGACGATCCGGCTGCGGCCGTGGAAAATCGCAGAATGAGCTGGGGTTTGAACTGATGAGCCAGACGAAGGACTATCGCGTCTCGCATCTGGATGCTCTCGAGGCGGAGAGCATCTTCGTCATGCGGGAGGTCATGGCCGAGTTTGAGCGCCCCGTGCTGCTCTTCTCCGGCGGTAAGGACTCGATCGTCATGCTCCGCCTCGCGGAGAAGGCGTTCGCTCCCGGGCGGATCCCGTTCCCGGTGATGCACGTCGACACCGGTCACAACTTCGCCGAGGTGCTGGACTACCGGGACCGGCGCGTCGCCGCCCTGGGCCTGAACCTGGTGATCGCCAGCGTGCAGGAGGCGATTGACACCGGCCTGGTCCGCGAGCTGCCGGACGGCACCCGCAACCGGATCCAGACCCCGGTGCTGCTCAACGCCGTGGAGAAGTACCGCTTCGACGCCCTCTTCGGCGGCGCCCGCCGCGACGAGGAGAAGGCGCGCGCCAAGGAGCGGATGTTCAGCTTCCGCGACGAGTTCGGCCAGTGGGACCCGAAAAATCAGCGCCCCGAGCTCTGGGCGCTGTACAACGGCCGGCACCACCCGGGCGAGTCGATCCGGGTGTTCCCGCTGTCCAACTGGACCGAGCTGGACATCTGGCACTACATCGCCAAGGAGCAGGTCCCGCTGCCGAGCATCTACTACGCCCACGACCGCGAGGTGGTCGAGCGCGACGGGATGTTCTACGCGGTCAACGAGTTCATCCGGCTGCGCGACGGCGAGACCTCCCAGGTCCGCCGGGTGCGTTATCGGACCGTCGGCGACGCGTCGCAGACCGCCGCCGTGCTCTCCGACGCTGACACGGTCGAGAAGGTGATCGACGAGGTCGCCGCGACCCGGATCACCGAGCGTGGCGCGACCCGCGGCGACGACAAGGTCAGCGAGGCCGCGATGGAAGACCGTAAGCGAGAGGGTTACTTCTGATGAGCCAGGCAGTTCTCGAGCCTGAGGCCGGCGCCACGCGCAACATGGACCTGCTCCGGTTCGCCACCGCGGGCAGCGTCGACGACGGCAAGTCCACGCTCATCGGCCGTCTGCTGTACGACACCAAGACGATCTTCGCGGATCAGCTCGAGGCGGTCGAGGCGGCCAGCGCGTCCCGCGGCGACGAGTACACGAACCTCGCACTGCTCACCGACGGCCTGCGCGCCGAGCGGGAGCAGGGCATCACGATCGACGTGGCGTATCGATACTTCGCCACGCCGAAGCGGAAGTTCATCATCGCCGATACCCCGGGGCACATCCAGTACACCCGAAACATGGTCACCGGCGCCTCCACCGCCGACCTGGCGCTGGTCCTGGTCGACGCGCGCAAGGGCCTGGTCGAGCAGTCCCGCCGGCACGCCTTCCTGACCAGCCTGCTGCGGGTCCCGCACCTGGTCCTCTGCGTGAACAAGATGGACCTGGTCGACTGGGACCAGAAGGTCTTCGAGCGGATCGCCGACGAGTTCACCGCGTTCGCCGCCAAGCTGGACGCCCCGGACCTGACGATCATCCCGATCTCCGCGCTCAACGGCGACAACATCGCCTCCCGCTCGGACAAGACCCCGTGGTACGAGGGTCCGTCCCTGCTGCACCACCTGGAGCACGTGCACATCGCCAGCGACCGCAACCTGGTCGACGTGCGCTTCCCGGTGCAGTACGTGATCCGTCCCCAGTCCACCACGGTCACCGATTACCGCGGTTACGCCGGCCAGGTCGCCTCGGGCGTGCTCAAGCCGGGCGACGACGTGATGGTGCTGCCCTCCGGGCTGACCAGCAAGATCGCGGCGATCGACACCGCGGACGGCCCGGTCGACGAGGCGTTCCCGCCGATGTCGGTGACGGTCCGGCTGACCGACGAGATCGACATCTCGCGCGGCGACATGATCTGCCGGCCGCACAACGCCCCGGCCGTCGCGCAGGACATCGAGGCGATGGTCTGCTGGATGGACGAGAGCGCCCAGCTGCGCGTCGGCGGCAAGTACACGATCAAGCACACCACCCGGACCGCCCGGACCGTGGTGCGTGGCCTGCAGTACCGCCTCGACGTGAACACGCTGCACCGCGACGAGTCGGCGCAGGGCCTCGCGCTCAACGAGATCGGCCGGGTCCGGCTGCGCACCACCGTGCCGCTGCTCGCCGACGAGTACCGGCGCAACCGCACCACCGGTGGCTTCATCCTGATCGACGAGGCGACCAACCGTACGGTCGCCGCCGGCATGATCATCGAGGCGTCCTAGCCCGGCGGCTCAGGCGACGGTCCGGCGCTCCCGGACCGTCGCCCACACCACTTTCCCGCTCTCGGTCGGCACCGCGCCCCACAGCTCGGCGGTCTCGTGCACGGTCTGGAGGCCGCGGCCCCGCTCGTCGAGCGGCCGGCCCCGCCGCGGCGGAGCCGGACGCCGCAGGCGCGGCATCCGCGGGTCGCCGTCGCCGACCGACAGGTGCAGCCCGGCACCGCGCCGCGTCACCACCACCCGGATCTCCGTGCCGGCGTGCTCCACCGCATTCGTCACCAGCTCGGACATCACCAGCCGGCTGGGATGCAGCAGCCGGGCCAGGCCCCAGGCCAGGCAGGCGTCGCTGACCAGGTTGCGCGCCAGACTCGGCGCGTCGGTGTCCGGCCGCAGCGTGACGACCATCCGCTCGCCCTCCGGGATCCGGCCGGTCACCGCCACCCGCGCCTGCCGCACCTTCGCGTAGACCGGCAGGAACCGCCCCGCCCCCAGCCCCTGCATCCGGTCGGCCAGCGGCAGGTCCGGCGGCACGCACAGGGCCAGGTGCACCGGCGGCTCCAGGGCGGCCGCCACGGTCCGCGCCGTGGTCCAGGTCGGCACGCTCTCGCTGTGCGGGTCGCGCAACCGGCTGAGGTCGACGATCAGGGCGTCCGGATGCTCGGTGAAGCATCGGCGCAACGAGACCGACGTGCTGCGCCGGAGCTGATCGTCCCAGGGGCCACGAACCGTGAGCAGCGAGACGGCAGCGTCGGCGGCGATGTCGACGCTGACGGAGACACCTTGCTCGGTGTCATCGTGAACATACGGTGGGCTGACCCCCATGCCCCACACCATAACCGCCGTCCGGCCGAGGGCCCCCTGGTCTCGCTCCTGCGGGTGTCGGGCGAAAGGCCAGGTGGGGGGACACCCGAACGGTCCGCCCCCGGCCCACCTTTGCGCCGCTCGGCCGGGTTGCTCCGGCCTGCTTCGTTCCCGGCCGGGGTCGGCTTCGCCTGGTTGTTCCGGTCCGGTTCGTTTCCGGCCGGGTCGCGTCGGCCCCGGTTGTTCCGCTTCGGTTCGTTCGCGGCCGGGTCGCGTCGGCCCCGGTTCTTCCGGCCGCTCAGGCCTCGTCGTGGCCGCGGTGTTCGGAGACCTCCTCGATCGCCTCGGTGATCGCGCCGGTGAGGTCGTCGGAGGGGACCGCGATCCGCTCGCCCTCGCCCTCGGCCAGGTGCGGAATCTCGTGCGGTTCGGGCAGGCTCGGGTCCCCGGAGAAGCCGAACTCGTTCGGCTCGTTGTCTTCGCGCGGGTTCGGTTCAGTCGTCATGCGCCAGCCATACCCGGTCATGACCAAGATCAAAATCTTCTTCTACGCGCGTCCGCCGGGGTGCGGACCGCATGCTCCCGCGCGGGCCGGGTGGGCTGATCTGGCCGCTGACGCGTCCAAACCAATCAGCCCACCCTTCAAGATCCGCGGGTGGTCACCGAAACCCCGCCGTCCACCACCACACCGTCCATCCCGCGCGCCGTAGGCACCTCACGCCGTTAGACATCTGACGGCCCGTTCCCACACTCGCGCCGTAGGCGCCCCTCGCCGTTCCCACTCGCGCCGTAGGCACTTGACGCCGTTTCCGCGCTCGCGTCGTGGGCACTTGACGCCGTTTCCGCGCTCGCGTCGTGGGCACTTGACGCCGTTTTCCGCGTCCGCGTCGTGGGCACTTCGTGCCGTCCCCGCGTCCGCGCCGTGGGCACCTCGGGCTCTCCCCACACTCGCGTCGGGCGTTGTCCACACCACCGCGCCGTCCACAAGCCCGCCCGCCGGCCCCTCCAAAATCCGCCACACTGGCCAGGGATGGTCCCCCTAGGTGTTCTGCCCAGAGAGGTTAGGAACGCGGCTGGCGGATGGTCCTTCGATGGCGGAGTGGTGCCGGTGGTGATTGTAGGTGTGCAGGAATCGAGGTAAGGCTTCGCGCCGTTCTTTTTCGCTGGTGTAGGCCGTGGCGTAAGCCCATTCATCGACGAGAGTGCGGTGGAAGCGTTCGACTTTGCCGTTGGTTTGCGGCCGGTACGGACGGTTTTTCTTCACCGTGACGCCTAGCTCGGTGCAGGTCTGTTGCCAGAGCCGGGAGACGTAGCAGGAGCCGTTATCGGTCTGGACCCGCGTGGTGGTGATGTTGTGGCCGGCGAACCAGGCATGGGCTCGCCGCCAGAAGCCGGCTGCGGTCTCTTTGGTTTCGTCGGTCAGGATCTCGGTGTAGGCCAGCCTCGAATGGTCGTCCAGGGCGGTGTGCAGGAAGCAGTAGCCCAGGCGGGCATTTCCGCGCTTGTCGGTGTGGTGTCCGGGGGTGGCAGTCCGGTTGAGTCGTCCTTGATGGTCGTCGCCTTGGGTGCGCCAGCCGCCACCGGTCGGAATGTTGCCGCGTTTCTTGATGTCGACGTGGATCAGGTCGCCAGGTGCGGGGTGCTCATAGCGGCGGATCGGTTCGGCGGTCGCTCGATCCATATGCGCCAGCCGGACGACGCTGGCTCGACGCAGAATCGCATGGCAGGTCGAAGCCGGCATGCCGAGGCGCCAGCCGATCTGGGCCGGCCCGATCCGTTCCCGGTGTCGCAGCCGCAGAACATGTTGCTCGACTGACGTCGACGTGCGGTTCGGGCTCGTGTGTGGCCGGCTGGACCGGTCGCTCATCGCCACGGGGCCCTGATCGCGGTAACGGTCAGCCCAGCGTTTCGCGGTCGTGGGGCTGACCTGGAAGCGCTCCGCGGCCCGGCGCAGCGGCCAGCCGTCGTCCACGACGCACCGTGCCAGCCGCAATCGGCCGCGTTCGGTCAGCACAGCGTTAGCGTGGGCACGAGGACCTCCTGGGTCGGTGTGGAACCTTCGACAAGCTCCACCTCACCTGGAGGTCCTCACCCGTTTCAGCAATCCCGCCGCGTTACCAACGTCCGGTGGGCAGAACACCTAGGGTGGGCGGGCTGGGGCAGTTGGCGGGGCTGGCGGGCTGATGCCGTTCGGGTCAGGGGAGTTTGGTGGCGCCGGGGCCGGCCGTCGCGAGCCAGCTGGTCGGTGCGGTGAAACCACGCTCGCCGTAGGCCTCGGCAACGGCGTCCGCGGTCTCCGCCGCGCGGGCGGCGTCGATCAGGGCCAGGACGCAGCCGCCGAAGCCGCCGCCGGTCATCCGGGCTCCGTGAGCGCCGGCCGCCAGCGCCGCCTCCACCGCCACGTCCACCTGGGCCACGGTGATCTCGAAGTCGTCGCGCATCGAGACGTGTGAGGCGGTCAGCAGCGGGCCGATCTCGCGGACCTGGCCGGCGCGCAGCAGCGCCACGGTGTCGAGCACCCGCTGGTTCTCGGTGACGATGTGCCGGGTCCGTTTGCGCAGCACCTCGTCGCCGAGGCGGTCCAGGGCGGCCGGCAGCTCGCCGGCCGTGACGTCGCGCAGCGCGGGCACGCCCAGGATCGCGGCGGACTCCTCGCAGCTCTTGCGGCGGGCGCCGTACTCGCCGTCGACGTGCTGGTGCGGGGCGTTGCTGTTGATCACCAGGATGGCCAGTCCGGCGGCGGCCAGGTCGAACGGGATCTGCTCGATCGCGTACGACCGGCAGTCCAGGAACAGCGCCTGGCCGGCCTCGCAGCGGATCGACGCGGACTGGTCGAGGATGCCGGTGGGTGCGCCGACATACAGGTTCTCGGCGCGCTGGGCGATCGCCGGGCGGCGCTCCAGCGGGACGTCCAGACCGCCCAGGTCGATCAGCGCGGTGAGCACCGCCGACTCCAGCGCGGCCGACGACGACAGGCCGGAGCCGAGCGGCACGTCGGAGGCGATCGCGATGCGCGCCACCGGCGGCTCGAAGCCGGCGTCGCGCAGCGCCCAGACGACCCCGGCGACGTAGGCGCCCCAGCCGGTGACCTCGCCCGGCGCGGTGTCCGCGCCGAACGTCACCGGCTCCGGGGCCAGGGTCGAGCAGATCGAGTAGGTGCCGTCCGGGGACGGGCCGGCCGCCGCGACGGTGCGCTGCGGCAGCGCGAAGGGCAGCACGAAACCGTCGTTGTAGTCGGTGTGCTCGCCGATCAGGTTGACCCGGCCGGGCGCGGCCCAGAGGCCGGCCGGCGCGGCGCCGTAGGCCGCGGTGAAGGCGGCGGTGGCCGCGGCGGGGATGTCGCTCATCGGGTGCCTCCGTGGGGGCGGTCGGCGTAGCTCATGCCACGTGCTTGCGGTAGAAGGTCCAGGCGTCACCGATCATCGTCTGGAGCGTGTTCTTCCGCGGCGCCCACCCCAGTTCCGCCCGGGCGCGCTCGGCGGACGCGACCAGGGTGGCCGGGTCGCCGTCGCGGCGCGGGGCGATCTCCACCGGGATCGCCGCGCCGGTCACCTCGCGGGCCGCCTCGACCACCTGCCGGTTCGAGAAGCCGTTGCCGTTGCCCAGGTTGTAGATCTTGTGCTCGCCGGGGGTGGCCGCCTCCAGCGCCAGCAGGTGCGCCCGGGCCAGGTCCTCGACGTGGATGTAGTCGCGGACGCAGGTGCCGTCGGCGGTCGGGTAGTCGTCGCCGAACAGCTGGAGCTTGTCCCGCTTGCCGGCGGCCACCTGGAGGGTGATCGGGATGAGGTGGGTCTCCGGATCGTGCCGCTCGCCGATCTCGTGCCCGCCGGCGATGTACGCCCCCGCCACGTTGAAGTACCGCAGCGACACGGCGGCCAGCTGGTGCGCGAACGTCTCCGAGGTCAGCGCCAGGTCGAAGGCCAGCTTGGTCGACCCGTACGTGCTGGTCGGCGCCTTGGCGGCGGTCTCGCTGATCGGGATCTCGACCGGGTTGCCGTAGACCGCGGCGGTGGACGAGAAGATCACCCGCGGCACCCGGGCGGCCCGGATCGCGTCCAGCAGGGCCAGCGACTTCACCACGTTCTCGTGCCAGTAGAGCTCGGGCTTGGCCATCGACTCGCCGGCCGCGATCAGCCCGGCGAAGTGCAGCACCGCGTCGAAGCCCGCTTCCGGGGTGAGCACCCGCGCGGCGTCGGCGATGTCCGCCTCGACGAACGTGGCGTCCGGGGCGATCGCCTCGCGGAATCCGGTTCGGAGGCTGTCCAGCACCACGACCTCGTGGCCGGCGTCGAGCAGCAGCCGGCTGGTGACGCTGCCGACGTATCCGGCGCCGCCGGTGACGAGCAATTTCACGGCTCAGGGCCCTCTCTGAAAGATGTCGCGGCCGTACCCCGCGGACGCGATGACAAGAATCCTCCATAATCGCTCATAGGTCAACAGGTTCGAACATGCCCGCAAGGCGGTGAGGGGGTTCGCGGTATCCGGGCCGGGACTGACACAATGACCCCCATGTCCGACGTTGCCCGCCGCCCGCGAGTGCTCTCCGGCATCCAGCCGACCGCCGACTCCTTCCACCTCGGCAACTATCTGGGCGCGGTGCGCAACTGGGTGGCGATGCAGGAGACCCACGACGCGTTCTACATGGTGGTCGACCTGCACGCGATCACCATGGGCCATGATCC
This sequence comes from Actinoplanes ianthinogenes, assembly GCF_018324205.1. Lineage (NCBI taxonomy): Bacteria > Bacillati > Actinomycetota > Actinomycetes > Micromonosporales > Micromonosporaceae > Actinoplanes > Actinoplanes ianthinogenes. The sequence goes on along the minus strand of NZ_AP023356.1, from coordinate 4,011,175 downwards.
GGCCACGCTTCGTAACCGTACTCGGATCTCGGTGGCCCAGCTGCTCGCGCTCGGGCTGGACCCGGAGCGGTGCACGCTCTTCGTCCAGTCGCATGTGCCGGAGCACGCCCAGCTCGGCTGGGTGCTCAGCTGCATCACCGGGTTCGGCGAGGCCGGCCGGATGGTCCAGTTCAAGGACAAGTCGGCCAAGGCGGGGCAGGACAGCACCAGCGTCGGGCTGTTCACCTACCCGATCCTCCAGGCCGCGGACATCCTGCTCTACCAGGCCGACCAGGTCCCGGTCGGCGAGGACCAGCGGCAGCACCTGGAGCTGACCCGCGACCTCGCGCAGCGGTTCAACACCCGGTTCGGGCAGACCTTCACCATGCCCTCGGCGTACATCGTCAAGGACACCGCGAAGATCACCGACCTCCAGGACCCGACGATCAAGATGTCCAAGTCGGCCTCCTCGCCGAACGGGATCATCGAGCTGTTGGAGGACCCGGCCCGCTCGGCCAAGAAGATCAAGTCGGCGGTCACCGACACCGGCCGGGAGATCCTCTACGACGAGGTGAACAAGCCGGGCATCAGCAACCTGCTGACCATGTACGCGGCGCTCACCATGCGCACCATCGACGAGCTGCTGGAGCAGTACGACGGCCGCGGATACGGCGACCTGAAGAAGGACCTGGCCGAGGTGCTGGTCGAGTTCGTCAAGCCGATCCAGGAGAAGACCAAGGCGTATCTGGACGACAAGGCGCAGCTGGACAAGCTCCTGGCGATCGGCGCGGAGAAGGCGCGCGCGGTCTCCGCCCGGACGCTCGCGAAGACGTACCAGAACGTGGGTTTCCTCAGCCCCGCCCGCGGGGCCTGACCCCGGTGGCCGACCCCGCCCGCACCCGCATCGGCGTGGCCGTCGACATCCCGGAGCCCTGGGGCACGATGCTGACCCGCCGGCGCGCGGAGGCCGGCGACCCGCAGGCCGCCTGGACGCCGGCACACGTCACCCTGCTCGGCCCGACCGAGGTGGACACCGACGCGTTGCCGGCGGTGGAGAAACACCTGGAGTCGGTCGCCTCGGCACAGCCGCCGTTCACCATCCACCTGCGCGGGACCGGCACGTTCCGGCCGGTCACCGAGGTGGTTTTCGTCAGCCTGGCGATGGGCATCAGCGAGTGTGAGCTGCTCGCCGAGGCGATCACCCGGTCCGAGGACATCCGCCGGGACAGCCGGTTCCCGTACCACCCGCACGTCACCGTGGCGCAGGACGTGCCGCCGGCGGCGCTGGACGCGGTCTTCGACGACCTGGCCGGGTTCTCCTGCAAGTTCCCGGTGTCGTCGTTCACCCTCTTCTCGCACGGTGGCGAGGGTCCGTGGCGGCCCCGGCGTGACTTCCCACTCGGTGGTTGACCTGTCGGCTACGGTCGCGCCGTGAACCCTATCGATCGGGCGTACGACGCGGTGGCCGCCCGGATCATGAAGGTGCGGTATCGCTCCCGCTACTTCGACCACCTGTGCCGGGCGCTGCTTCGCTACGACGGGGTCCAGGGCGGCCGGCTGGCCGCCGCGAGCGCCTACTACGCCTTCTTCGCGGTCTTCGCGCTGCTGCTCATCGGCTACTCGGTCTTCGGGTTCCTGATCACCAGCAACCCCGAGCTGTTCGAGGCGGTGCACGACTTCCTCCGGCAGAACCTGCCCTTCCTCGACGTGCAGGCCATCCTGGACAGCAAGAAGACGGTCGGCATCGTCGGCATCGTCGGCCTGACCTTCACCGGCATCGGCTGGGTCGAGGCGATCCGCTCCTCGCAGCGGCACATCTGGCGGCTCCGCGAGCAGCCCGGGTACTTCGGTGTCCGGCAGGGCCTGGACCTGCTGGTGCTGGTCGGCATCCTGGTCCTGCTGGCGCTCACCCAGCTGGCCGTCTACGGCCTGGAGAAAGCGCTGGACTGGATGGCCAACGGCGGCTTCCAGACCACCCTGGCGGTGGTCAGCCTGATCCTGACGCTGGCGGTGAACATGCTGCTGGCCGCCGCGCTGCTGACCGCGGTGCCCCGGCTGCGGATGACCGCGCGGCGGATGACGCCGCCGGTGCTCCAGGTCGGGATCGGCCTGATGCTGCTCAACACGGTGGGCAAGTCGTTCGTCGCGATGGTCCAGCGCAATCCGGCGTACGGCCTGGTCGGCTCGGCCGTCGGCGCGCTGGTGTATCTCTACGTCTTCCACCAGGTGCTGCTGTTCGGCGCGGCCTGGGCGGCGACCAGCCCGCACGGCCGGGTGGTGGACCTGTCGGCCGAGGACAAGACCGCCCCGGTGGGCCAAAACCTGTGGATCCGGGACGCCCGGCCGCGATGATGTGCAGCGTGGGGACTCTCGTCACGCTGCACCTGCCACCCGGCTCGCCGCTCGCCGACCGGCCCTGGGTGATCACCATCGGCTCGCTCGGCGACCGGGAGGACTGGGACCCGGTGGTCTGCGGGCCGTACGAGCGGGACCACGCGGTGGCGCTGGCTCGCGCGGTGGTGGCCGACGACGACCTGATGGCGGTGGTCGAGCCGATGCTGCCGCTGGCCGGGGTGGACGCCATCCGCGAGGAGATCGAGCTGGTCCGGGCGCAGGCGCGGGACGACACCGACCCGGTCGACGACCTGGTGGCCGAACCGGCCGGCAGCGGGCCGCCGCCGGACGAGCCGGAGCCGGCCGAGGTGCGCGCCGGATGGCGCCGGATAGCCGCCCGGCTGGCCGGGTAGCCGCGCTGCGATACTGGCGCGGTGGTGATCACGCGACGGTGGGCGGCGTTCCTGATGGCGGTCGGCGTGTGGACCTGGGTGATCTGGCCCCGGTTCGCGGTGGCGATCTACAAGGACGACCGGTCCTTCGACGGCGGGACCCCGACCGCGTTCCTCGTGGTGCACGCCCTGCTGATCGGGGCCTCGCTGATCATCGGGACGACTGTGGGCGTGCTCGGGGTGCGAGCCTGGAAGGCCGTACCGAAAAAGCCGTGATCGAAAAGTGACCGCAACTGCTGCGAACCGTGACCGGAAGGCCTTGCCGAGCGCGAAGATTAATCCCTCGTTACGCCACCACCGGGCAATTCGACTGGGATCCCACCGAAAGCGGCAGGCAAAATCCCTGGTGATTGCGGCGCGATAACGGTGCGCCAACAGTCCGTACCGAACGCCTGAGAACGCCATGACCCACGGATACGCTGCCGACCTGAGACTTACCGAGTGTGCGGTGAGCAGTGGAAGGAGGGCGTCTTGCGCCCAGTACGTGGGAAGCGGATCGTGGCGATTCTCGCGGCAGGTGGGCTGACGCTCGCGGCCGCCGCTTGTGGTAACGCCCCGGAGGAGACCTCGTCCGGCAGCGCCAGCGCCAGCGCCGCCGCCGCTTACAAGGCCTGCATGGTGACCGACACCGGCGGCATCGACGACAAGTCGTTCAACGCCTCCGCGTGGGCCGGCATCCAGGCCGCCAAGGCCGAGGCCAGCAACGTCGACCCGAAGTACGTCTCCTCGTCCTCCGAGGCCGACTACGAGCCGGGCCTGCGTAACTTCGTCTCGCAGAAGTGCGACTACATCCTCGCGGTCGGCGGCCTGATGGGCGACGCCACCAAGAAGGTCGCCGGCGAGAGCGCGAGCTCGCAGTTCGCCATCGTGGACAGCAGCAGCTCCGGCGCCAACGTCTACCCGATGCAGTTCGCCACCCAGCAGGCCGCCTTCCTGGCCGGCTACCTGGCCGCGGGTTACTCGAAGTCGGGCAAGGTCGGCACCTACGGCGGCCTGAAGATCCCGCCGGTCACCATCTTCATGGACGGCTTCGCCGACGGCGTCGCCTACTACAACCAGAAGAAGGGCAAGACCGTCCAGGTCCTCGGCTGGGACAAGGCGAAGCAGAACGGCACCTTCGCCGACAGCTTCATCGACCAGAACAAGGGCAAGACCATCACCCAGACCCTGGTCTCCCAGGGCGCCGACGTGGTCCTGCCGGTCGCCGGCGGCACCGGCCTGGGCACCGCGCAGGTCGCCAAGGACTCGGCCGGCAAGGTCTCGGTCATCTGGGTCGACCAGGACGGCTGCAAGTCGGCCGCGCAGTACTGCGACGTGTTCCTCAGCACGGTGGTGAAGAACGTCGAGGAGGCCGTCAAGGAGTCCGTGGTCAAGGGCGCCAAGGGCGAGAAGCTCGCGGCCGCCCCGGGTTACATCGGCACCCTGGAGAACGACGGTGTCAGCCTGGCGCCGTACAACCAGTTCGACAGCAAGGTCGACGCGACCCTGAAGTCGGAGATCGACCAGCTGAAGAAGGACATCATCAGCGGGACGGTCAAGGCCGAGTCGGCCAGCGCCCCGAAGTGACCTTCCGGTAGTAGCATGTCGGCCGCCGCTCGGCCACGGGTTCTCAGATCCGTGACCGGCGGCGGCTCGCGTTAGATCACCCCCCACCAGGACCAGCACCGAGACTCGGGAGATTCCGCTGAAACTGGAACTGCGCGGCATCACCAAGCGCTTCGGCGACCTGGTGGCCAACGACCACATCGACATCACCGTCGAGCCCGGCGAGGTGCACGCCCTGCTGGGCGAGAACGGCGCCGGCAAGTCGACCCTGATGAACCAGCTGTACGGCCTGCTGCAACCGGACGAGGGGCAGATCGTCGTCGACGACGAGCCCAAGGTCTTCCGCAGCCCCCGGGACGCGATCGCGGCCGGCATCGGCATGGTCCACCAGCACTTCATGCTGGTCCCGGTCTTCACCGTGGCGGAGAACATCGCCCTGGGCGCCGAGGAGACCCGCGGCGGCCCGCTCGGCTGGCTGGACCGCCGCCGGGCCCGTAAGGACGTGCTGGAGACCTCGCGGAAATTCGGCCTGCCGGTCGACCCGGACGCCCTGGTCGAGGACCTGCCGGTCGGTGCGCAGCAGCGGGTGGAGATCGTCAAGGCGCTGACCCGCGACGTCGACCTGCTGATCCTGGACGAGCCGACCGCGGTGCTCACCCCGCAGGAGACCGACGAACTGCTCGCGGTGATGCGCTCGCTCACCGAGATGGGCAAGTCGATCGTCTTCATCACCCACAAGCTCAAAGAGGTCAAGGCGATCGCCGACCGGATCACCGTGGTCCGCCGCGGCAAGATCGTCGGCACCGCCAGCCCGGACACCAGCGAGGACGAGCTGGCCGCCCTGATGGTCGGCCGTGCGGTCAGCCTCGAGGTGGAGAAGCAGCCGGCCGACCCGGGCCGCGCCGTGCTCCAGGTGTCCGGCCTGGTCGTCGACGACGACCGGGGGATCCGCGCGGTCGACGGCGTCGACCTGGAGGTCCGCGCCGGTGAGGTGCTCGGCATCGCCGGGGTGCAGGGCAACGGGCAGACCGAGCTGGTCGAGGCGATCATGGGGCTGCGCGAGGTGCGCGCCGGCAAGGTCGAGCTGGACAACGAGGACCTGGCCGGGCAGAGCACCAAGCGGATCCTGCGCTCCGGCGTCGGCTACGTCCCCGAGGACCGCAGCCACGACGGCGTGGTCAAGGAGTTCAGCGTCGCCGAGAACCTGATCCTGGACATGTACGACCGGGAGCCGTTCGGCAACGCGTTCCGCCTGGACCTCACGAAGATCGGCGGCAACGCCAAGGAGCGGGTCGACCAGTTCGACATCCGGTGCCAGTCACCGGAGTCCGCGGTCGGCACCCTCTCCGGCGGCAACCAGCAGAAGGTCGTCATCGCCCGGGAGATGTCCCGGCCGCTGCGGCTGTTCATCGCGTCCCAGCCGACCCGCGGCGTGGACGTGGGCTCGATCGAGTTCATCCACGGCCAGATCGTCCACGAGCGCGACCAGGGCACCGCGGTGCTGGTGGTCTCCAGTGAGCTCGACGAGGTGGTCGGGCTCGCCGACCGGATCGCGGTGATGTACCGCGGCCGGATCCTGGCGATCGTCTCGCCGGACACCCCGCGCGAGGAGATCGGCCTGCTGATGGCCGGCATCACCGGCGGCAACGAGGAGAAGAAGTGACCGCCGAGGCGACCAAGCCGAAGAAAGAAACGGAACCCGCCGGTAAGGAGACGTTCCTCAACGCCTTCGTCCGCAACCTCTGGGCGTCGAACAGCGTCACGGTCACCGTCCTGTCGATCTTCCTGGCCGTGGTGATCGGCGCCGTGCTGGTGGTCGTCTCCGACTCGGCGGTGCTGGCGAAATTCGGCTACTTCACGGCCCGCCCGTCCGACGCGCTGAACGCCGGCTGGACCCTGATCAGCTCGGCCTACGCCGACCTGCTCAAGGGCGCGTTCGGCGACCCGGAGGCGATCAGCGCCTGGCTCTCCGGCACCGGCACCTGGCAGGACGCGCTCTCGCCGATCTCCGAGACGCTGACCTACGCCGCTCCGCTGGTCTTCACCGGTCTGTCGGTCTCGCTCGCCTTCCGCGGCGGGCTGTTCAACATCGGCGCGCAGGGCCAGGCGGTGCTCGGCTGCATCGCGGCCGGCGCGGCCGGGTTCACCTTCGGCCTGCCGATCGTGCTCAACCTGATCGTGGCGCTGGTCGCCGGCGTGCTCGGCGGCGCCCTGTGGGGCTTCCTGCCCGGCCTGCTCAAGGCCCGCACCGGCGCGCACGAGGTGATCACCACGATCATGCTGAACTACATCGCCGGCCTGCTGCTGGCCTGGCTGGTCATCCAGAAGGGCATCCAGCAGCCCGGCCGCAGCGACGCGATCAGCAAGGTGGTCGCCGAGTCGGCCCAGCTGCCGTCGTTCGGCGGGGTGCTCCGGGTGCACCTGGGCATCGTGCTCGCGGTGCTGGTCACCGCCGGGGTGGCCTGGTTGCTCAACCGGTCGGCGTTCGGCTTCGAGCTGCGGGCGGTGGGCTCCAACGCGCACGCCGCGAAGACCGCCGGGATCAGTGTGGCCAAGACGTACACGCTGCTCATGGCGGTGGCCGGTGGCCTGGCCGGGCTCGGCGGCGCGACCCAGGTGCTGGGCACGGCGTACGCGCTGACCCCGTCGGTGGCCGGCAACATCGGCTTCGACGGCCTGCTGGTCGCCCTGCTCGGCCGCAACCGCCCGTGGGGCACGCTGCTCGCCGCGCTGCTGTTCGGCGCGCTGCGGGCCGGCGGCAACCGGATGCAGTCGTTCACCGGCATCTCGCTGGAGCTGGTCACCGTGCTCCAGGCCCTCATCGTCATCTTCATCGCCGCACCCGCCCTGGTGAAGGCGATCTTCCAACTTCGTGCCGCGCGCACCACGGCGAAGGGCTGAGGACATGTCGACCACGACTGTGGAGGAGCTGACCGAGGTCGCCGCGCCGGAGCCGTTCTGGACCCGGCAGCGCCGCTTCGGGGTGGCCCTGATCCTGCTCGGCGCCGTCGCCGCCGTCCTGTTCGGCTCGCTCGCGCCGAGCGAGGACGCCCGTTTCACGCTCACCGAGGACGCCACCGGCGCCGCACTCGCCATCAACGGCCAGTTCGGCGCGGTGCTGTTCGGCGTGCTGACCCTGATCGCCGGCGGCCTGCTCGCGGCCGGCCTGCTCAAGCGCTGGTCGAACGCGCTGCTGGTGACCGGCATCGTGACCTTCGTGCTGTCGTTCCTGTGCTGGCAGGTGGCCGGCCAGTTCCTGGCCCTGGAGGACACCCTCAGCGGCACCATGGACCTGGCGCTGCCGCTGATCCTGGGCGCCCTGGCCGGCGTGCTGGGCGAGCGTTCCGGCGTGGTCAACGTGGCGATCGAGGGTCAGTTCCTGATGGGCGCGTTCGGCGGCGCCCTGATCGGCACCATGGCCGGCAGCGTCTGGGCCGGCCTGATCAGCGCCGCGGTCGGCGGCGTGATCATCGCGGCGATCCTGGCCGTGCTGTCGATCCGCTACCTGGTCGACCAGACCGTGGTCGGCATCGTGCTCAACCTGTTCGCGCTCGGTGTCACCGGCTTCCTCTACGAGCGGCTGATGCAGCCCGACGCGGCGAAGTACAACACCCCGCCGCAGATGCCGAGCTGGCGCATTCCGGTGCTGGCCGACATCCCGGTGCTCGGCCCGGTGTTCTTCCACGCCACGCTGCTGCTCTGGATCGCCCTGGCGCTGGTCGTGGTGATCCACTTCGGGCTCAACCGGACCCGGTGGGGCCTGCGCACCCGAGCGGTCGGCGAGCACCCCACCGCGGCCGACACGGTCGGCATCCGGGTGCGCGGCCTGCGCTACCTGAACGTGCTGCTCGGCGGCGTGGTGGCGGGCCTCGGCGGGGCGTACTTCACGCTGGTGGCGACCGGCAGCTTCACCAAGAACATGACGGCCGGCGCCGGCTTCATCGCGCTCGCCGCGCTGATCTTCGGGCGGTACTCGCCGATCGGGGCGTTCGGGGCGGCGCTGTTCTTCGGCTTCGCTCAGAAACTCGCGTTCTACCTGGCCGCCATCGGCAGCCCGGTGCCGAACCAGTTCCTCAGCATGCTGCCGTACATCGCCACGATCATCGCGGTGGCCGGACTGGTCGGCCGGGTGCGCGCGCCCGCCGCGGACGGCATTCCGTACATCAAGAGTTGACGTCTTCCGCACAGGATGCACGGATGCCCGGGCCCGGCCCGGGCATCCGTCTTTGGCGGACCGGACAGTGGGGCAGAATCGGAATCATGGAGATCGACTGGGCGGCGCTACGAGCGGCCGCCATCGAGGTGATGCGGCGCGCCTACGTGCCCGCGTCCGACTTCCCGGTCGGCGTGGCCGCCCTGGTCGACGACGGCCGGGTCGTGGTGGGCTGCAACGTGGAGAACGCGTCCCTCGGCATGACCCTGTGCGCCGAGTGCGGCATGGTCAGTTCGCTGCACGCCACCGGCGGCGGCAAGCTGGTGGCGATGTCCTGCGTGGATGCCACCGGGGCACCGCTGATGCCGTGCGGCCGCTGCCGGCAGATCCTGTGGGAGCACGGCGGCCCGGACATGCTGGTCGAGGCGCTGCCCCGGCCGCTGCGGATGGACGAGCTGCTGCCGCAGGCGTTCGGCTGGGTGGACATGGAGAAGGTCACCGGCCCGGCCGGCGGCCCGGAGGTCCCGGCCGAGCTGGCCAAGTGGCGCGGGCGGGGCACCGTCTTCGTGCACCCGGACCTGTCCGGCGGCGCGACGATCTGGACCGGGTACTGGGAGCGCTCGTCGGGCGCCCCGGGGACCGGCGAGGACAAGGGCATCCTGGAGGAGGGGCCGAATTTCCCGACCGCCTCCGCCGCGGTGGCCTGGGGCCTGGTCCGCACGCCGCGGATCGTGGTGGTGGACGCCGAGGGCGGTCTGTCCTGGGCGGGCGAGGGTGAGCTGCCGGAGGGAATCCCGCAGCGCTGGAAGGAAGACCCGGCATGATCGACATCGAGGTCGCCGGCCGGGAGAGCACGCAGATGGAGGAACAGTGAGCGGGATCGCCGCGGTCGACGTCATCCGGGCCAAGCGGGACGGGCACACGCTGACCGACGCGCAGATCGACTGGGTCGTCGACGCGTACACCCGGGGTGTCGTCGCCGACGAGCAGATGTCCGCGCTGGCCATGGCGATCCTGCTGCGCGGCATGACGCCGGCCGAGATCGCCCGCTGGACCGCCGCGATGATCGCCAGCGGCGAGCGGCTGGACCTGTCCGCGGTGTCCCGGCCGACCGCCGACAAGCACTCCACCGGCGGCGTCGGTGACAAGATCACGCTGCCGCTGACCCCGCTGGTCGCGGCCTGCGGCGTGGCCGTCCCGCAGCTGTCCGGCCGTGGTCTCGGTCACACCGGCGGCACGCTGGACAAGCTGGAGTCGATCCCCGGCTGGCGGGCCCGGCTCAGCAACGACGAGTTCATCCGGCAGCTCGACGAGATCGGCGCGGTCATCTGCGCGGCCGGTGACGGCCTGGCGCCGGCCGACCGCAAGCTCTACGCCCTGCGGGACGTCACCGGCACGGTCGAGGCCATCCCGCTGATCGCCAGCTCGATCATGAGCAAGAAGATCGCCGAGGGCACCGGCGCGCTGGTGCTGGACGTCAAGGTCGGCTCCGGAGCGTTCATGAAGGACCTGGCCCAGGCTCAGGAGCTGGCCCGGACCATGGTGCGGCTGGGCAAGGACAGCGGGGTCACCACCGTCGCGCTGCTCACCGACATGAGCACCCCGCTCGGTCTGGCCGTCGGCAACGCCAACGAGGTGGCCGAGTCGGTCGAGGTGCTGTCCGGCGGCGGACCGTCCGATGTGGTGGAACTCACTCTCGCCCTGGCGCGGGAGATGCTGGCCGCCGCCGGTGTGGACGCCGACCCGGAGAAGGTGCTGGCCTCGGGCGCGGCGATGGACGCCTGGAAGGCGATGATCCGGGCGCAGGGCGGTGACCCGGACGCGGCGCTGCCGGTCGCGGCGCACACCGAGGTGCTGCGCGCCGAGAGCAGCGGCGTGGTCACCGAGATGGACGCGTTCGGGATCGGCGTCGCCGCCTGGCGGCTCGGCGCCGGCCGGGCCCGCAAGGAGGACCCGGTCAGCTTCGGCGCCGGCGTGCAGCTCAGGGTCAAGCCGGGGGACCGGGTGACGGCCGGTGACGTGCTGCTGGAGCTGCGGACCGACGACGAGTCCCGGATCGCCGCGGCCCGGGCCGATGCCGTCGCCGCCATCAAGATCGGATCGGATGCCCCCGCCTCTGCCGGTCTGCTGCTGGACCGCATAGCCTGACGCACCATGACGAAGGCCGCCCCCGACCCACGCGCGGTTCGCGAGGCCAGCCTGGACGAGTTGTCCCGGCTCGGCCTGCCGCTGCCGCCGCCCAGCTTTCCGCTGGTCTGGGAGCTCGGCGACACGGTCGAACTACGCCCGGTCGCCGAGCTGGAGGCGCGTGCCGCGGTGCTGCACGTGGTCGTGGCCCGCTGCTTCGGGATGCCCACCGAGGCGGCGATGAGCTGGCTGCTCGCCTCGCACCTGGTGGAGCTGGTCACCCCGCCGGAGTGGCAGTTCGTGATCGGCGCCAAGGGCGACCACCGCTCGTTCGTGCTGCACCACGACGCGGTGTTCGCGCTGGCCTGGCTGCTTGGCCTGGGCCGGCACCTGGATCCCACGGTTCCGCCGGACGACCAGCTGATGAGCCAGATGCCGGACCTGCCGGCCGGGGAGACCTTCGGCCGCTGGCGGTCCCGGTCGCTGGTCGCGGTCCGCGACGCCGCCGAGGCGGCGGTGCTGCTCGATCTCTACTACTGCCTGGACTGGGCCTACCAGGAGGCCGAGCACGCCGGGCAGCCGCTGCCCGGCGAGGTCGACAGCAACGCGATCGGGCAGCGGCGGTGGGCCCTGGAGTGGGCCGTCGTCTTCCACGGCCCCTACCACGACAAACCACCCGAATGGGAAGAGGTCGACCTGTCGGTCTAGGTCAGACCCTTTTTCGGTACGCGGTGAGCACGATCGCCGCCGTGACCGGCAGATCCCGGGCCGGCAGCGCGGCGACCGGGACGTGCCGGGCGCTCGGCGTCATCCCGACCAGGGTGCGGACCTCGGCGGCGGTCAGTCGCATCGGGTGCCGGTGGGTGCCGCTCGCCACCGGCTCGAAGTGCTCCTCCAGCGCCTCGCTGACCCGGGCCGCCTTGTCCGGGTCGACCTGGATCAGGCCGTGCGCCGCGATCAGCTCGGCCAGGTGGTCGGCGGCCGGGGTGACCACCAGCAGCACGCCGTCCGGGTGGAGCACCCGGTGGAACTCGGGGCCGTTGCGCGGGGCGAAGACGTTCAGGATCACCGTGGCGGCGGCGTCCGCGACCGGGAGCGGGCGCCACAGGTCGGTCAGCACGGCCGCGGCTCGGGGATGCGCCCGGGCGGCCCGGCGCAGGGCCGGTTTCGAGACGTCCAGGCCCAGGCCGGTGGCGGCCGGACAGGCGTCGAGCACGTGCGCCAGGTAGTCGCCGGTGCCGGTGCCGGCGTCGAGGATCAGAGCGGGCTCAGGTCGTACCGTAAAGGGTCTTGATTCTTGGGTGAGGGCTTCGGCGATGAACGAATAGTGGCCGGCGGCCAGGAAGTCCGCGCGGTCCGCGATCATCTCGGCGCTGTCGCCGGTGTGCGGGAGGCGACCGGCGCTCAGGTCGGCGTAGCCCTGTTTGGCCATGTCGAAGCTGTGCCCGCGAGGGCAGCGGAGGGCTCGGTCGTGCCGGTCGAGTGTCTGTCGACACACCGGGCACCTCAGGTACGGCAATGCGCCATCGATCATGAAGAAGTTTTTTCCTTTTTAGGGTGGTGGGCGGGGTGGTCGGATGGCCCTTTACGCTTCGCTGATGGCAGCCATCGCACACTCGGACATCGTCAAGGCTCCCAAGGTCCTGCTCCACGATCACCTGGACGGCGGTCTGCGCCCGGCCACGATCGTCGAGCTGGCCGCGGCCGTGGGCCACGAGCTGCCGGAGACCGATCCGGCCCGGCTGGGTGACTGGTTCGTCGCCGCGGCGGACTCCGGCTCGCTGGAACGGTACCTGGAGACCTTCGCGCACACCGTCGCGGTGATGCAGACCGAGGCGGGCCTGCACCGGGTGGCCAAGGAGTGCGCGCTCGACCTGGCCGCCGACGGCGTGGTGTACGCCGAGGTCCGGTACGCCCCGGAGCAGCACCTGGAGCGCGGTCTCACCCTGGACGAGGTGGTCGAGGCGGTGCACGCCGGGTTCCGGGAGGGCTGCGCCGAAGCGGCCGCCCAGGGCACCCCGATCCGGATCGGCACCCTGCTGACCGCGATGCGCCACGCCGCCCGGTCCCAGGAGATCGCCGAGCTGGCGGTCCGGTTCCGCGACACCGGGGTGGTCGGGTTCGACATCGCCGGCGCCGAGGCCGGGTTCCCGCCCACCCGGCACCTGGACGCGTTCGAGTACCTCCAGCGGGAGAACTTCCACTTCACCATCCACGCGGGTGAGGCGTTCGGCCTGCCGTCGATCTGGGAGGCCATCCAGTGGTGCGGCGCCGACCGGCTGGGGCACGGCGTGCGCCTGGTCGACGACATCACCGTGGCGGCGTCCGGGCCCAGCGCGGTTACCCCGACAGGGGGAACTCAGGCGGCGCCGCCGGTGCTCGGCCGGCTCGCGGCGTACGTGCGGGACAAGCGGATCCCGCTGGAGCTGTGCCCGTCGTCGAACGTGCAGACCGGGGCCGCCGCGTCGATCGCCGAGCACCCCATCAAGCTGCTGCACGACCTGCGGTTCCGGGTCACCGTGAACACCGACAACCGGCTGATGAGCGGCACCTCGATGAGCCGGGAGATGAGCCTGCTCGCCGCGTCGTTCGGGTGGGGCTGGGCGGAGATGCAGTGGTTGACCATCAACGCGATGAAATCGGCGTTCATCCCGTATGACGAGCGACTGGTGCTGATCAACGAGGTGATCAAGCCCGCCTATGCCAAGTTGCTGGGCTGAAATCCGACTTTTTGTGGATATTCCCCTTTTCTTGGAAAGGAGCGAACGTACGTCGGTCGAAATTACCTGTCCGGTTCTCGGGGTCCACCGTTCGGCTACACTCCCGCCTACAAACTTGGCATAATCCGGCATCTTGCCTTGCCGATCGCGGGGGACCGAGCCATCGTCGTTCCTGTCGCGATCGACTACGATCTGACCCGTCGGCCTGCGCCCACCCCCCAACGCCGCGCCGACATCTTGAGTGACCTTGAGAGACCTGCACCTCTACAGGTAGTGATTTCAGACCGGCGATGTCCAACTGCGACGTTGCAACATCGCGTCACACAACCGGTCCGTGTCCGCCTGGTCTTTCTCTTTGACACTCGTCGTGATGGAATCTCGGGGGCCCGACCCGGCGAGTCGGTCGTGCGCGGAGCCCGGCGAGCCGAATGCCGGGCCCGAATCAGGAGGACGGTGACGTGAGCAAGCGCCCCAGTGAGGCGGACGGCGTCATGTCGCGTCTGCGGCGACCCACGGGTCGACTGCGAGACCTTCCCATCTGGTCCAAGCTGGGCCTCATCATGCTGGTCCCGACCGTGGCGACGATCATCGTCGGCGTCAACGGCCTGGTCGACCACATCGACGAGGCTGACAACGCCGAGAACGCCCGGACGCTCGCAGCGCTGTCCGAGGCCGCCGGCGGGCTGGTCGACCAGCTTCAATCCGAGCGGTCGTACGCGATGATGATCGCGATCGCGACCGACGACAACCTGAACAAGAAGAACAACGGCGGCAAGCCCGACGAGACGCTTCTGAAGTACGCGACCGCGAAGTACTCCGAGGAGCACCCCAAGGTCGACGCGGCCAACCAGCCGTACGCGCAGCAGCGCGCGGCCCTGGAGGACGTGCCCGGCCGGGTCGACATCCTGCTCACCCGCCTGGACCACAACCTGGGCGACCTGGCCGCGTTCCGCAGCCAGGTGGCGAACAAGACGCAGAGCATCACGGCCGTCGACGGCGCGTACACCAAGCTGATCGACGACCTGATCGCGGTCCGGGACGTGGCGGCCCAGCAGGCCAGCGACACCGCCCTGAGCGACCGGCTCCGCGCCGTCGCCGAGGTGGCCCGCGCCAAGGAGTACATCTCCATCGAGCGCTACCTCGGCCACCAGGTGATCGGGACGAAGGAGTTCACCCCGACGCTGCGTCAGGCCTTCCTGAAAGCGGACACCGGCTTCAAGCTCGCCCAGAGCACTCTGGAGTCGGTCTCCACCCAGGGTGAGTTCGAGTACTTCACCAACACCACCGACCACAACCCGCAGCAGCGTGAGGCCACCAACCTCACCGGCCCGCTGCTCAGCAGTACCGGCAACGCCATCGAATCGAGCGTGCTCACCACGGATGAGTACGAGAAGGCGATGACGGGGTACAACGACACGTTCCGCCAGGTCGAGTCGAAGCTCGACAAGGACATCGTGGCCCAGGCCACCGACCTGCGGAACACCACGAACCGCCGGGTGTTCGTCGAGACCAGCATCCTGCTCGGCATGCTGCTGCTGGCCATCCTGTTCGCCTGGCTGGTCGCCCGGTCGATGGCCCGCTCGCTGCGTGAGCTGCGGCAGGGTGCGCTCGCGGTCGCCCAGTTCGGTCTGCCGCACGCGGTGTCCCGGCTGCGTGACCCGGCGCTCTCCGCGTCGCTCACCCCGGCCCAGGTCGCCGACCAGATCGCCGAGCCCCTCCCGGTGCGCAGCCGGGACGAGTTCGGGCAGGTGACCGAGGCGTTCAACGCGGTCCACCTGGAGGCCGTCCGCACCGCGGCCGAGCAGGCCGCCCTGCGAGCCTCCGTCGCGACCATGTTCGTCAACCTCGCCCGCCGTTCGCAGATCCTGGTCGACCGGCTCATCGGTCACCTGGACCGGCTGGAGCGCGGCGAGGAGGACCCGGACCGGCTGGCCGAGCTCTTCCAGCTCGACCACCTGGCCACCCGAATGCGGCGTAACGACGAGAACCTCCTGGTTCTCGCGGGCGCCGACTCCACCCGCGTGCAGCGCGAGCCGGCCGCTCTGATCGACGTGCTGCGCGCCGCGCAGTCCGAGGTCGAGCACTACACCCGGATCGAGTTCGGCGTCATCGACCGGGAGATCGAGGTGGCGGCGCACGCCGTCAACGACATGGTCCACCTGGTCGCCGAGCTCTTCGACAACGCGACCGCGTTCTCCCCGCCGAACTCGAACGTTCTGGTGGAGGCCCGCCGGGTCGGTGACAACGCGGTGCTGTCCGTGGAGGACCACGGCATCGGCATCAGCCGCGAGCAGCTGCGCGACCTGAACGAGCGGCTGGCCAACCCGCCGACCGTGGACGTGGCCGTCTCCCGGATGATGGGCCTCGTCGTGGTCGCCCGCCTGGCGAACAGGCACGCGGTCCGCGTCGAGCTCCGGCCGGCCGACCGCGAGCGCGGCACTGTCGCCGAGGTGGGCCTGCCCGTCTCCGTCCTGGCCAGCGGGACACCGTCCCGCGCGCCGGGTGGTTACGACGCGCCGCCCGCGATGCCGTCGTTCGGCGAGCCGCTGGCCCTGGAGAGCGGCCGCGGCGGCTTCCCCGGCAACCGGCCGTACGACCCGGCGGTGAACGGCACCAACGGTGGCGTCCCGGCCTGGTCGGACCTGACCGGCGCGGCGCCGTCCAACGGCTTCGGTGGTGGGACGAACGGCTACAACGGTTCCGCCAACGGCTTCGGTGGCGCCAACGGCTTCGGCGGCGCCAACGGCTTCGGCCCGCGCAGCAACGAGCCGCTGCCGCCGCTCCCGTCCGGCCCGATCAGCACCGGCCCGCAGGGCTTCGCCGGCCTGGACGAGCTGGCCCAGCGCCGCAACGGCAACGACTACCAGCGTCCCGACGGGGACCTGAACGGCTTCGGCGCGACCATCCCGCGCCAGCTCCCGGCCAACCCGGAGAGCCAGGGCCGGACCCCGTTCATGCCGCCGGTCTCCGCGCCGCCGGTGCCGTCCGCCCCGCCGGTCACCTCGGCGCCGCCGGTGACCTCGGTCCCGCCGGTCCCGTCCGCGCCGCCGGTCTCCGCGGCCCCCGTCGACCCGGTCTCGGCGAACCCGTTCGCCTCGGCGCCGCCGGCCTGGCCGCCGGTCGCCGGTGACCGGGAGAGCGCCACCCCGCACGTCCCGGAGAACCTCGCCGCGGCGCTCGACATGACCGCCGAGATTCCCCGGTACCGTCCGGAGAACGCCGAGCCGCAGCCCGACGTGGCCCGTCCGGTCAACCCGCCGTTGGCGGCGTTGCCCGCGTCGGCCCCGCCGGCCTACGAGGCGGTCGCTCCGGTGAGCGCGCCGACGTTCGACGCGCAGGCCACCGCGGCGGCGCAGATCGCGGCGGCGCAGGCCCCGGCCCGCGAGGGCGCGGTGCCGTTCGCCGACGAGACCATGGAGCTGCCGATCTTCCGGGAGCTCGAGTCGGCCTGGTTCACCACGACCCAGGCGACCACCGGCAAGCCGTCCGTCTCCGGCAGCGGGGACGAGGCGGTGGTCTCGCAGCGGATCTCCACCGGCGAGCCGGCGCGCACTGCCGGTGTGCCGCAGCAGGCGGCCTCCCCGGAGGCCCGGAAACTGGACACGGCGTCGGTCGGCGCCGCTCCGGCGGGCGCGTCGAACGCGGGTTCCTACGGCAACGGGGCTGCGGCCACGAACCCGTGGCGGACCGCGGCCGACGACGGCTGGTCGGCCGCCCGCAAGGCGTCCGAAGTCTCCATCGACACGACCACCACGGCGGGCCTTCCCAAGCGCACGCCGATGGCGCAACTCGTCCCCGGCGGTGTTGACCGGGGCGGTAACTCCGTCCAGCGCCGTACGCCCGAAGGGGTTCGCGGTCTGCTGTCCGCGTACCACCGGGGTGTGCAGCGCGGTCGCACCAAGGAACAATCGACCAACCTGGAGGAGACTCCGGGAGGGCAGCAGCCCTCGCAGGCTGGCAAGGAGCATGAGGCATGACATCTACGCAGGATCTCGGTTGGCTCCTGGCCAACTTTGCTGACCGCGTTCCCGGGGTCGCGCACGCGATCGCGGTCTCCGCCGACGGCCTGCTCCTGGCGGCCTCGCGGGACCTCCCCCGGGACCGTGCGGACCAGCTCGCGGCGATCGCGTCCGGCCTGGTCAGCCTGACCCAGGGCGCCGCTCGGTGCTTCGAGGGCGGTGCTGTTCTCCAGACAGTCGTGGAGATGGACAATGGGTTCCTGTTCCTGATGTCCATTTCCGATGGTTCCTCGTTCGCGGTGCTCGCGGCTCGCAGCTGCGACGTCGGTCAGGTGGGCTACGAGATGGCCCTGCTGGTCGACCGCGTCGGCGAGGCGCTGACCCCCGCGCCGCGGTCCGCGGCCGGGGTGCTGGGCTGAAGGCGCGGTGAGCCGGCCCATCCGGCTACTGTCCAAAAACTTGAGAACCAATACACTTCGAGTGGCCGAGGGAGGGGTTGACGGTGACAATGCCTGAACGCGATGAGCCGACCGGCGCGCTGGTCAGGCCGTATGCCGTGACCCGTGGTCGAACCCGGCCCAAACTTGAGATAGCGCTGGAAGCGCTGGTCGAGACAACCGTGCGCGGCCGTTCCGGAATGATCCGCGGCGGGCAGGGTGGAAGCGAGCATCAGTACATCGCGGCGATGTGCGACGGCGGCCGAGTTCAGTCGCTGGCCGAGATCGCCGCACGCATGCAACTGCCGCTCGGTGTGGCACGTGTGATCGTCGCCGACATGGCCTCCGACGGCCTACTCGCGGTGTACGAGCCCACCTCGCTAGAGGACGAGACCGACGCGGTAGGCACGGAACTGCTGGAAAGGGTGCTGAGTGGACTTCGCAGGCTCTGACATGTCGCAACGTCCCGCTGCGGGCGGACGCGTGACATCGGCGAAGATTGTCATCGCCGGTGGCTTCGGCGTCGGTAAGACGACGCTGGTGGGCTCGGTCTCGGAGATCACCCCACTGACCACCGAGGCGATCATGACCTCGGCCGGTGTGGGCGTCGACGACAACCGGCAGGTGCCGGGCAAGATGACCACCACCGTCGCCATGGACTTCGGCCGGATCAGCATCGACCGTGATCTGATCCTGTACCTGTTCGGCACCCCCGGCCAGACCCGTTTCTGGTTCATGTGGGACGAGCTGGTCCGGGGTGCGATCGGTGCGGTGGTCATGGTGGACACGCGTCGGCTCGCCGACTGCTTCGCCGCCATCGACTTCTTCGAACACCGCCGCTTGCCGTACCTCGTGGCGATCAACTGCTTCGACGGCATGCAGTACCACAACCCGCAGGACGTCCGGGACGCGCTGGCGATCTCGGGCGACGTGCCGGTGGTGAGCTGCGACGCCCGCAACCGTGAGTCGACGAAAAACGTCCTCATCTCGCTCGTCGAGTATGTGCTGACGATGCGTCGCACGCGCGCGGTAGCGCCCGCCTGACGAAGTGTGAAAGCCCCGCTCCGCGAGTCGGAGCGGGGCTTTCGCGCGTCTCCGGACCGGTGCCGGGCGCAGTCGATCGACAACGGTGCGTGATTGCTGACCGAGAGTGGTCAGGCGTGACCAAGCAGTGCCGGTAACCCGGTCAGGTCCGGGAGCCGGTCCGGCGGCAGGTAGCTGTCCGGGTTGGTGCGCAGGTGCCGGACCTCGGGGTAGGCGTCGTTGGTGATCAGGACCGGACGCATGCCGGCCCGGCGGGCGCCGTCGTGCTCGCGGCCGCCGCCGTCGCCGACGAACCAGCACTCGCCCGGCGGCACGCCGAGCCGGTCGGCCACCGTGGCGTACAGGCGGGGGTCGGGCTTGAGGCGGCCCTCGCGCCAGGAGAAGACCGGGGCGTCGATCCGCGGCGCGTACGGAGTTTCCGGCCAGGCCTCGCAGAGTTCACTGGAACAGTCGCTGAGAAGCCCCAGGACGTAACCGTGCCCGCGGAGGCGATCCAGTACCCCCAGCGCCTCCGGACGGGGCCTGCGGACGATCTCAGCGCCCGCACGGTGGCTCCGGAGCGCGGCGGCGAGCCGCTCCGGCGCCGGTTCCACCCCGCAGGCCCGTGCCATCGCCAGCAGGGTGTCCCGGGTGCCGCCGTAGACGCCGGTCGCCCGGCGGGGGAAGTGCTCCGCCATCACCGCGCTGAACCGGTCGGCCGGCACGCCCAGGGCGGCGGCGGTGACGGCGAACGTGCCGAGGCGATCGGCCTCGGCGGAGGGGTCGCTGAGCGTACCGAAGAAGTCGAAAATGATGGCCCGCATGCCGTAAGCATCGCCGGAGACAGCGAGAGGGCCGCGACCCCACCGGGTCGCGGCCCTCCCTCATGAAGCGATCTCAGCGGCCGCCGTAGCCGGCGCCGTTGTTCCGGTACTCGTCGGCGCCCTCGCGGTCGCGGGTGAAGTCCCACCCGCCGGCCGCCTCGCGACCCGGGCGACCGCCCATCGCGAAGCCGCCGATCTCCTGACCCCGCCGCCAGCCGCGGAAGTATCCGGTGGTGTGCGCGGCGATCGACGCCGCGTCCCGGACGATCCGCAGCGGGCGCTCCTCGCGCAGCGGCGAGCCGGGCACCAGGTTGGCCTGGGGCACCCGCTTGGGCAGGCCGGCCGAGGTCTCCGCGGCGATGGCCGGGGTGGCGGCCTTCTCCGCGGCGCGCCAGCCGCTGTCGTTCGGGTTGGTCCAGTCGGTGCCGGAGTCGGCGGGACCGCCGGTGAACCAGGCGGACCGGGCGGCCGCGAAGATCAGCAGATCGCCGTCGCTGCCGTCGGCCGGGACCGGTGGGGTGCTGCTCCGGTCCAGCGCGGTGACCCGGGGCGGCAGGCTGTCCGCGCCACGGGAGCCGCCGTCCACCACCCGCAGCGAGGGCGGGTCGCCGATCTGGTCGAGACCCGGCAGCTTGGCCCGGCCACCCGCGTTGAGCTGGGACTCCACCAGGCGCAGGGCCGGCGGCTCCTTCGGCATGTCCTGCCACGGCGGCCGGATCCGGCCCTCGGCGCCACCGGCCGGGCTGACCGAGGCGGCTGCCGGACCGTAGGAGGCGGCCGGTGCGGCCGGCGGGGTGACCGCCGCGTCGTCACTGCCGTTGTTGAGCAGCGGCCAGTTCGCCCGGGACCCCGGCTCCGGCGTCTCCTGGGTGGAACGCGGCGTCGGCATCGGCAGGCTGAAGTCGGTCGGGCTCGCGGCCGTCCCGTTCGCCGCGGCGGGCGGCGGGGTGGTCCGCGTGTTCGGCCGGGCCGGGATGACCGTGCGCTGCCGCTCGGCCCGCGCCCGGTTGAGCTCGGCGTGGGTGAGCGTCGCCCGGAACGGCTCGCCCGCGTCGGCCGGGCTCGGCGCGCCGGCCGGCGAGATCGGGTTGCGGGCCGCGGGCGAGATCGGGTTGCGCGCCGCCGGGGAGACCGGCGTCGACGAGGTGCCCGGGGTCCGGGTGCTCGGCACCGGGCGGGTGCCCGGGGTGATCGGCGTCATGCCCGGCGGGGGCGGCGGCACCGACACCGGACGGTTGCCCGGCGTGCCGACCCGGCCGGGAAGGCCGTTGGCCGCGGCCGGCGCCACCGGCGGCGGCGCGATCGGGTCCGGGGCGACCGGCGGAGCATTCATCGGCTGCGGGACGGCGGGGCCCGTGCCCAGGCCGGCGACGGCCGGCTCGGGACGGCCGCGACGGCCGAACCGGGACGGGGTCTCGGCCGGGGTGGCGGACGCCGGCGGCAGCCCGGCGGGCTCGGCGGCCCGGCGGGAGGCGCGACGCCCCACGTTCGGCTCGGTGGCCGGAGTGCCGGCGCGGGCGGCGAGCGTGCCGACCAGCGCGGCACACGCCGCGTCACAGGTGCGCACCGCGGCGACGGCCTGGCGGACCGCCTCGGCGGCGGCCGGGGCCAGCGACTTGTTGACGCCACCGCGGCGCGGCGACTCGCTGATCGCCACCTGGAGCGCGGTGACCGCGGAGATCACCTGGTCCTCGTCGGCGGCGCCGGAGCGGGCCAGCGTGGTCGCGATGTCCTGCACGGCGCGCGCCGGGTCACCGCCGCGCCCGGTCAGCCGGCCGGGCTCGGGGATCGCCTCGAGCACGGCCATGGCCAGCGGGTGCGCCGGGTCCGGATACGCCCGGAGGGCGGCCGGGTAGAGCTCGCGGAGGACCTCACGGAGCGCGATCGCCGCCGCGTTCCGCCCGACCAGCATGGCCACGTGCGCGGCCAACACCGGCTTGTAGCTGACCAGCTCGCGCGGCGCCGGCAGGTTCACCGCGGCGATCGCGCCGGCCTGGAGAGCCCGGGCCAGCCCGACCGCCCGCCGGGCGGCGGCCGGGGCGTTGATCTCGTCCGGGGAGTCGTCGTCCGAGAAGCGCTCGGCGAAGTCGTCGGCGTCGTCGTCGTCGACCACGACCAGCGGCCGGCCGGCGGCGGTGAGCAGCGAGGTGACGACGTGGTCGTCACTGTCGGCGGCCACCGCCGCGTCGCTGAATCCCGTCGTCCGTTCCACGAGCAGCGTCCCCAGCAGGGCGTAACCGGCCGGGTCGTCGCTGATCTCGTGGACGCCGAGCAGCCGGCCTGCGTCGTCCACCACGGCGATGGTCAGCGGCGCGGCCGAGGCCGCACGCACCGCATCATCAGCCGACGCCAGACCGCAGTACACGCGCACGAGCGCCACGGCGTCGTCCTCCTCCCCGGGACTGCTTCTGTGTGGCCAAGGACTGATGTTCCCTGGTAATCGGTCAGTCACGCCAGTCCACAGCAGCAGAGATCTTGCCGATCACCGAACGCCAGCCGAGACTCGCCTGTTGTGCCCCGATTTTCTTCAATCGCCGACGACCGAAGAAACCGCCCATTCCACCGCTCTGCGCGGCACGGAGGGAGTCGTCCAGGTCATCGAGCGGAGAACCGGGAGACAGGGCCAGGATCACCGGCTTGAGCCGGAGGGCATACCCGAGATCCCGGGCCACCTCGCCGGCGGCGATGAGCAGCGGCAGATCCCACGTGTCGTGCCCGCCGCGGAGGTTCTCCACCACGAGATCGAGTTCGTAGCGCTCCTCCGGCAGCGGGTCGATGTCGCTCGACTGTACCCGCTCCGCGAGGTCGCCCCAGGTGTCCAATTGTGCGAGATCGTGCGGAGCACCCGAACGAATGAAGGAGACCAGCGCTTCGGCGTCCTTGAAGGCGAGCAACCGGCCCTTGTGACTGAGGAACATGGGTACTTCCTCGTCCTCCGGCTGGTCCTTCACCTCCTCCGTCTCGTCCTCGGAGTCGGACCCTTCGGCCTTCTCGGCTTTCTCGTCGCCGGACTTCTCGTCCTGGTCGTCGTCCTCGGCGAGGAGCGCCTCGTACTCCTCGTCGACGATGATCCCCTCCTCGCCGTCCTCGTCGAGGGCGGCGCGCTTGTGCGCGTCGAAGGGGTCCTCCTCCTCGGCCTCGATCTCGGTCGGCGTCAGCTCGGAGACCTTCCGGTACGCCCGGAGGGTCAGGCCGACACTGCCGGGGAGAGCGATCTCGACCGGCTCGACGCGGACCTCCTCCCAGAGCTCACGCCCGTTGAGTCCTTCCGCTGAGGACTTCTCGGCCACCGGCGCGGACGCCTCGGGCTCGTCGGACTGGCTGGTCACGGTTGACCTCCGGGTTGATCTGAGAGTGGGCGGACGGGTGACTACGGGCACATACCCTAGTCCGCAACGCTGTGTGACAGCGGCCCCGTCCCCTCCACTTTCCTCAGCGCGGGCCTAATAACCCTTCGGGTGCCAGACCGTCTTGGTCTCCAACAGCGCGGTCATCGGTTTCAGACCGGGGTCGGCGGAGAAATCCACCGCACCGGTGGCGGGCCGGATCACCCGTTTCAGCGTGCCGGCCGCGGCGCGCTCCAGCTCGGCCGCGAGCTCGCGGTGCTCCACGCCGGTCAGGTCCAGCGCGTTCACGTCGGCGTGCGCGGCCAGCCAGGGTGCGGTCTCCGCGTAGCGCCCGGTGAGGATGTTCACCACGCCGCCCGGCACGTCCGAGGTGGCGAACACCTCGGCCAGGGTGATCGCGATCTGCGGGTCGGCGGCCAGCACGACCGCGGTGTTGCCGGTGACCACCGCCGGGGCGATCACGCTGACCAGCCCGAGCAGGCCGGCCGGGGCGACGATCGCGACGACACCGGTCGGCTCCGGGGCGGAGATGTTGAAGAACGGCCCGGCCACCGGGTTCGCCCCGCCGGCCACCTGGGCGATCTTGTCGGACCAGCCCGCGTACCAGACCCAGCGGTCCACCGCGGCGTTCAGCTCGTCCCCGGACACCCCGAGCGCGGCGAACTCGGCCCGGCGCGCCTCCACCATCTCGGCCACCCGGTAGAGCACCTGCCCGCGGTTGTACGCCGTGGCGCCGGCCCAGCCGGCCTGCGCCGCCCGGGCCGCGACCACCGCGTCGCGGGCGTCCTTGCGGGAGGCGAGCGCCACGTTGTCGCCGTCTGCCACGAAGGTCCGTCCTGACTCGCTGCGCGGGAACTTGCCGCCGATGTAGAGCTTGTACGTCTTGCGGACGGCCAGTCGCGTGGGTTCCGAGACGGTCGCCGCTTTCGATGTCTTAGGCAAGGTACGCCTCCAGGCCGTGCCGGCCACCCTCGCGTCCGTAGCCGGACTCCTTGTAACCGCCGAACGGCGACGCCGGGTCGAACTTGTTGAACGTGTTGGCCCAGACCACCCCGGCGCGCAGCTTGTCGGCCACGGCCAGGATCCGGGAGCCCTTTTCGGTCCAGATGCCGGCGGACAACCCGTACGGCGTGTTGTTCGCCTTCTCGATCGCCTCGGCCGGCGTGCGGAACGTCAGCACCGACAGGACCGGCCCGAAGATCTCCTCCCGGGCGATCCGGTGCGCCTGGGTCACCCCGGTGAAGATCGTCGGCGCGAACCAGAAGCCGCGCTCGGGCAGCTCGCAGGCCGGCGACCAGCGCTCCGCGCCCTCCTGCCCGCCGATTTCCGACAATTCCGTAATACGCGCCAATTGTGCCGCGGAGTTGATCGCGCCGATGTCGGTGTTCTTGTCCAGCGGGTCACCGACGCGCAGCGTGGCCATCCGCCGCTTCAGCGAGTCGAGCAGCTCGCCGGCGACGGACTCCTGCACCAGCAGGCGCGACCCGGCGCAGCAGACGTGACCCTGGTTGAAGAAGATCCCGTTGACGATCCCCTCGACCGCCTGGTCGATCGGCGCGTCGTCGAAGACGATGTTCGCCGCCTTGCCGCCCAGCTCCAGGGTGAGCCGCTTGCCGGTGCCGGCCACCGTCCGGGCGATCTCCCGGCCCACCTCGGTCGAGCCGGTGAACGCCACCTTGTCCACGTCCGGGTGGGCGACCAGGTAGGCCCCGGTGTCGCCGGCGCCGGTGACGATGTTGACCACGCCCGGCGGCAGCTCGGCCTGCCGGCAGACGTCGGCGAAGAAGAGCGCGGAGAGCGGGGTGGTCTCGGCCGGCTTGAGCACCACGGTGTTGCCGGCGGCCAGCGCGGGCGCGATCTTCCAGGCCAGCATCAGCAGCGGGAAGTTCCACGGGATGACCTGGCCGGCCACGCCGATCGGCCGCGGGTCCGGGCCGAAGCCGGCGTACGCCAGCTTGTCGGCCCAGCCGGCGTAGTAGAAGAAGTGCGCGGCGACCAGGGGCAGGTCGACGTCGCGCGACTCCTTGATCGGCTTGCCGTTGTCGAGCGACTCCAGGACGGCCAGCTCGCGGGAGCGCTCCTGGATGATCCGGGCGATGCGGAACAGGTATTTCGCGCGCTCGGCGCCGGGCAGCGCGGACCACGGGCCGAAGGCACGGCGGGCCGCGCCGACCGCGCGGTCGACGTCCTCGGGCCCGGCGGCGGCGACCTCGGCGAGGACCTCCTCGGTGGCCGGGTTCACCGTCTTGAAGGTGCCGCCCTCCTTGGCCGGGTCGAAGGCGCCGTCGATGAAGAGGCCGTAGGACGCGTCGAGGGAGACGACCGAGCGGGACTCGGGTGCTGGTGCGTATTCGAACATTTTCACCACGATTTTCGGCTCTTGACGTGCGGCGTAGCCGCCTGGGCAGGCACGGCCTCAGTCCAGGGTGAAGTAGTCGGGACCGGAGTAGTGGCCGGTGGTCAGCTTGGTGCGCTGCATCAGCAGGTCGTTGAGCAGCGAGGAGGCGCCGAACCGGAACCAGTCGGGGCTCAGCCAGTCGTCGCCGACGGTCTCGTTGATCAGCACCAGGTACTTGATCGCGTCCTTGGTGTTCTTGATCCCGCCGGCCGGCTTGACCCCGATCTGCCGCCCGTGCCGCTCCCGGAAGTCGCGGACCGCCTCCAGCATCACCAGCGTGATCGGCAGCGTCGCGTTCACCGAGACCTTGCCGGTGGAGGTCTTGATGAAGTCGGCCCCGGCCAGCATGGCCAGCCAGGAGGCGCGCCGGACGTTGTCGTAGGTGGCGAGCTCGCCGGTCTCCAGGATCACCTTGAGGTGCGCGCCGCCGCACGCCTCTTTGACCGCGACGATCTCGTCGAACACCCTGGTGTAGTCGCCGGCCAGGAACGCGCCCCGGCTGATCACCATGTCCACCTCGTCGGCGCCGGCCGCGACCGCGGCCCGGGTGTCGGCCAGCTTGACCTCCAGCGGCGCCTGCCCGGACGGGAACGCGGTGGCGACGCTGGCCAGGTGCACCCCGGAACCGGCCAGCGCGGCCGCGGCGACCGGCACCATGGCCGGATAGACGCAGATCGCGGCGACCGGCGGGCAGCCCGGGTCGGCCGGATCCGGCCGCCTCCCCTTGGCGCACAGGGCGCGCACCTTGCCGGGCGTGTCGGCGCCCTCGAGCGTGGTCAGGTCGACCATCCGGATCGCCAGGTCGATGGCCTTCGCCTTGCTGCTCGTCTTCACCGATCGGGTGCCGAGCGCGGCTGCCCTCGCCTCCACGCCGACCTTGTCGACCCCGGGGAGGCCGTGCAGGAAGGAGCGGAGATCGGACAGCCCGATGGGCGCTGTCGCAGTCATGAAAACGATTCTATGCGACCTGGTGACAGTTGATCTTGGCTGAACGGTAGGTTGGGCGCCGTGGACGTCCTAGTCGTAGATC
Organism: Actinoplanes ianthinogenes; assembly: GCF_018324205.1. Classification (NCBI taxonomy): domain Bacteria; kingdom Bacillati; phylum Actinomycetota; class Actinomycetes; order Micromonosporales; family Micromonosporaceae; genus Actinoplanes; species Actinoplanes ianthinogenes. The sequence goes on along the minus strand of NZ_AP023356.1, from coordinate 3,984,847 downwards.
ACCCGCTGGCCCAGACCCGGCTCACCGCGATGCGCCGGACCGAGACCGAGTCCGGGGTCTTCCGCGCCTCCCTGCACGAGTTGACCACCATGGTGGTCTACGAGGCCGCCCGGCTGTTCGCGGTCGAGAAGTTCCCGATCGAGACCCCGGTCGCGCCCACCGAGGGCACCCGGCTGGCCAACCCGCCGCTGATCGTGCCGGTGCTGCGGGCCGGCCTGGGCATGGCCGACGCCGCGCTGGCCCTGCTCCCCGAGTCGTCGATGGGCTTCGTCGGCCTGGCCCGGGACGAGGAGACGCACGAGCCGCGGGCGTACATGGAGTCGCTGCCGGCCGACCTCGCCGGGCAGCCGGTGCTGGTCCTCGACCCGATGCTGGCCACCGGCGGATCGCTGATCCACTGCTGCCGGCTGCTCGCCGACCGCGGCTGCACCGACATCATCGTCTGCTGCGTGCTGGCCGCGCCGGAGGGCGTCGAGCGCCTGGAGAAATCCGGCCTGCCGCTGCGCCTGATCACCGCCTCGATCGACGAGGGTCTCAACGAGAAGGCCTACATCGTGCCCGGCCTCGGCGACGCCGGTGACCGCCAGTTCGGCGGCATGCGGAGGTTTTGATGGCCTCGCTCCGCTCGGCGGGCACTTCGCCCCTTTGAGTCGTTGACGAGAGCACCGAAAAACGACTCCGCTTCGCTTGTCGTTTTTCGGCACTCTCGTCAACGACGGGCGAAGTGCGTGCTGGTTGCGGTTACCCCGGGCGGGGCCGGGAGGCGGCTCGGTCGCGCTTGCTGCCGACCTTTCGGTACGCCCTGAGCATCGGTCACGTGGTGTAGGACCAGGACACCGCCTTGCCGGACGCGAAGGGCATCACGCCGTGGAAGACGGTCGGGGAGTCGGCGAACACCAACGGCAGGAAATGCCGGTCCGACTCCCACATCGGCAGTTTCCCGCCGAGCAGATCCGCCCGGTCCACCCAGTGCAGCGACCCCTCGTCGTTCGCGGCGTGCGGCGTGCCGGTCCACTCCGGGATCCGGAACAGGAAACCGAACCAGTTCTCCCCGTCCCGCCCGAAGCCGGGCCAGGAGACGGTGCCGGCGAAATCGAGCGGCCCGCACTCCAGCCCGGCCTCCTCGGCGATCTCCCGGCGCATCCCGGACGCCACGTCCTCGTCCGGTTCGAGTTTTCCGCCGAGCCCGTTGTAGTAGCCGAAGTGAATGTCGTCCGGCCGGGCGTCCCGGCGGATCATCAATACCCGCGAGGAATCGGGCGACAAAACATAACCCAGTGTGGCGAGTACGGCCCGCATGCTTCTCCTGTCGAAATGGAGCGACCGCAGCGCACATTAACCAAAATGCGCCGGTTGGTGCGGTAACGTGACTCGCGCCACCCCCAGGTAACAGCAGGTGATTGCCCCGTCACTGCCGGGGCGGATTCCGCCTGCTCTGTGGTGAGGGAGCGCAGATGACGGCGTCCATTCCATCGGCCCGCCCGGTGATCGGCCCGGACGAGATCGCCGCCGCGGTCCGGGTGCTGAGCAGCGGCCTGGTCGTGCAGGGGCCGGAGGTCGCCGCGTTCGAGGAGGAGTTCTCCGCGCTGGTCGCCGGACGGCACTGCGTCGCCGTCAACTCGGGCACCTCGGCGCTGTACCTGACCCTGCTGGCGCTCGGGCTGAAGCCGGGCGACGAGGTGATCGTCCCGTCGTTCTCGTTCGCCGCCACCGCCAACGCGGTCCGGCTGGCCGGCGCCACCCCGGTCTTCGCCGACATCGAGCCCGGCTCGTTCTGCCTCGACCCGGCCGCGGTGGCCGCGGCGATCACACCCCGGACGGTGGCGATCATGCCGGTCCATCTGTACGGCCACCCGGCCGCGATGGACCGGATCATGCCGCTCGCCGCGAAGCACGGCCTGGCCGTGGTGGAGGACGCCGCCCAGGCGCACGCCGCGGCGCTGCACGACGTCCCGGCCGGCGCGTTCGGGGTGGCCGGCTGCTTCAGCTTCTACCCGACCAAGAACATGCACTCGCTGGAAGGCGGCATGATCACCACCGCCGACCCGGACCTGGCCCGGCAGCTGCGCCTGTTGCGCAACCAGGGGATGGAGCAGCGGTACCAGAACGAGGTGGTGGGCGCGAACATGCGGCTCACCGACGTGGCCGCGGCGATCGGGCGGGTGCAGCTGGGCCGGCTGGCGGAGTGGACGCGGCGGCGGCGGGCGAACGCGGCATTCCTGGACGAGCGCTTGTCCGGGGTGGTGACGCCGCCGGTCGCGGCCGGGGCGCACCACGTCTATCACCAGTACACGGTGCGGGTGCCGGGGAGCCGGGACGCGTTCCAGGCGGCGCTGGCCGAGCGTGGGGTGGGCAGCGCGGTGTATTACCCGACGCCGATTCACCGGCTCAGGGCGTACGAAAAGGGGAGAACGCACCTGCCGGAAACCGATCGGGCGGCCGCCGAAGTCGTCTCCCTCCCGGTTTTCCCCACCCTGACCGGAGCGGAGCTGGAGCGGATCGCCGAGGCCGTGACCACCGCCGCGGTGCCCGCGTGAGCCGGGCGTTGCGCGCGGGTCTGATCGGGCTGGGTGCGATGGGGCGCAACCACGCGCGGGTGCTGAACGCGCTGGCCGGCGTCGAGCTGGCCGGGGTCCTCGACCCGGCGCCCGGGGTGACCGCGCCCTACGGCGTGCCGGTGGTCCGCGACCTGCCCGGCCTGCTCGCGCTCGGCCTCGACTACGCGGTGCTGGCCTCGCCGACCGCGCTGCACGAGGAGATCGGCCTGCGGCTCGCCGAGGCGGGCGTGCATACGATGATCGAGAAGCCGCTGGCGCCGTCGGTGCCGGCGGCCCGGCGGCTGGTCGACGCGTTCGCGAGCCGGGGGCTGGTCGGCGCGGTCGGGCACATCGAGCGCTACAACCCGGCGCTGCAAAGCCTGCGGGCCCGGCTGGAGGCCGGCGAGCTGGGCGAGATCTACCAGATCGTCACCCGGCGGCAGGGGCCGTTCCCGGGCCGGATCGCCGACGTGGGTGTGGTGATGGACCTGGCCACCCACGACATCGACCTGACCGCCTGGGTGACCGGCCGGGAGTACGTGCAGGTCGCGGCCCGGACCGCGTCACGCAGCGGCCGCCCGCACGAGGACATGGTCTCGGCGGTGGCCGGTCTGGACGGCGGGCTGATGGCCAATCATCTGGTCAATTGGCTGAGCCCGTTCAAGGAACGCTCCACCGTGATCACCGGGGAGCGCGGCAGTTTCGTGGCCGACACGCTCACCGCCGATCTCACCTTCTATGCCAACGGCGCGATCGGCACCGAATGGGAGGCCCTCCGCAATTTCCGGGGCGTCGCGGAGGGTGACATGGTCCGCTACGCCATTCCGAAACGGGAACCGCTGCTGGTGGAGCACGAACGATTCCGGGACGCGGTGCTCGGCGTCTCCGAGGACACGGTCACCCTGCGCCAGGCGATGCGGACCGTGGAGGTGGCCGAGGCGGTGCTGCGCTCGGCCCGGGAGGGCGGCACGGTCGACGTCCGGGAGCCGATCGGCGTCCACCCGCACCGTGCCACCTCGCCCCGGGAATGGCTCACGGAACGCGTGAGCTAGTGGCCGCGCGGGTGCCGGACGTGACCGTCGTGGTCGCGGTCTACAACACGATGCCCTATCTCACCGAGTGCCTGGAGTCGATCCTCACCCAGTCCATCGGGACGGACCGGCTCCAGGTGATCGCGGTCGACGACGGGTCCACCGACGGCGGCGGCGCCGAGCTGGACGCCTGGGCGGCCCGGTTCCCGGACACCGTGACCGTGCTGCGCCAGCCGAACTCCGGCGGCCCGGCCGGCCCCAGCAACCGAGCCCTGGACCGGGCCACCGGGCGCTATGTCTTCTTCGTCGGCGCCGACGACCGGCTCGGCCGCGAGGCGCTGGAGCGGCTGGTCGGCGCGGCCGACGAGACCGGCGCCGACATCGTGCTGGGCCGGCTGGTCGGTGCCGGTGGCCGCCGGGTCGACCAGGCGGTCTTCGCCGGCGGCGACCGGGACGCGATCACGCTGGCCGACTCGCCGCTGGCCTGGGCGCTCTCCAACACCAAGCTGTTCCGCCGGTCGCTGGTCGAGGAGCACCGGATCCGTTTCCCGGAGGACATGGCGTCCTGTTCCGACCAGCCGTTCACGATCCGGGCGGTGCTGGCCGCCCGGCGGATCGCGGTCCGTACCGGCTACGAGTTCTACTACGCGATGCGCCGCGCCGACGCCGGCAACATCACCTTCCGGACCCCGCCGACCCGGCTGCTGCACGACACCGCGCTGCTGCTGGCCCGGGCCGCGGACCTGGTCACCGAGCCGCGCGCGCGGCACAACGTGCTGGTCCGGCACTTCGCCTGGGAGGTCGGCAAGCTGCTCGGCGAGCGTTTCCTGACCGCCGGCCCGGACGACCGGGACACCATCCACCAGGGCGTCCGCAAGCTGGCCGACGCGCATCTGACCGAGGAGGCCCGCCGGGAGCTGCCGGTCCGGCACCGGGCGGCGATCAGCGTGGCCCAGCACGGCACGGCCGACGACGTGCTCGCGCTGGCCCGGCACTACGCCGAGCACCGGCTGGGTCCGGCGGTCGCCGAGGGAGAGCGCTACTACGTGGCGTTCCCCGGGTTCCGGGCCGCCGGGCGGGGCTTCCCGGACGAGTGGTTCGACGCCACCGCCGAGGCGGTCAAGCTGGACCGGCAGGACGGGCCGGCCACGGTCGGCTGGGGGCGCGGCCCGGACGGCCGCCCGGCGCTGCTGCTGCGCTGGTCCACCTGGGTCCCGCGGCAGGACGGCGAGCCCGCGCCGACGGTGAAGGTGCGGCGCGGGCCGGGCGTGCCGGCCGAGCTGAGCGGGGTGACGGCCGGCGCCGCGATCCCGATGGACGACCTGGTCCACGGGGAGTCGCACCGCCGGTTCCGGGACATCACGGTCCGCCGGGGGCCGCGGAAATACCCGGTGACGGTCACCGGCGTCGCCGCGGCGGGGCATCGGGTGCACCGGGTCGGCGGGCGGTTCTTCCTGGTCAGTGTGGTGTGCGGGCCGGACGGGCGGGTCGGGGTCGAGGTCCGGCCGATCACCGTGCGGCGGGTGGCCGGCCGGCTGCGCCGCACGCTCAGGCGCGGCTGAGCCGGGCGTCCCGGAGCAGCTCGTCGTGCTCCGCGGCGGTCACCTCGGCCGGGCGCCGAGGATCAGCTCGTCGTACTCCGTGGCGGTCACCGACCAGTCCCAGGTGGCCAGGGCGTGGTCGGCGGCGGCCGCGCCGGCCGCCCGCCAGGTCTCCTCGGTGGCGGTCCGGTCGAGAATGCGCCGGACCGCCTCGGCCGGGTCGCGCACCACCCAGTCGGCCGGGAAGATGCTCCGCGCGCCGGCCCGCTGCCCGGCGAAGAACGGCCAGTCCCGGACCACCGGCACCGCGCCGCTGGCCGCCCCCTCGATCAGCCCGAGGTGGAAGCTCTCCCGGACCGAGGTGCTCAGCACCACGCCGACCTCGGCGAGCGCGCCCGGCACGTCGCCGGTCTGCCCGGTGCGGCGCAGCACGCCCCGGCGCTCCAGGTCGGCCACGTCCGCGGCGTACTCGGCGAAGTAGGCGGCCGCGGTCGGGTTCGGCCCCTCGTCCAGCTCCTTGCCGATCAGCACCAGCCGGTACCGTTCGTCGTGCCGGCGCAGGTCGCGCAGCACCCGGAAGGCCCAGCGCGGGTCCTTGGCGATCGCGCCGACCCCGACCAGGCCGAGGGTGAACCGGGCGGCATCCGGCTTCGGCCGCCGGTATCGCTCCAGCCGGGCCGCGTTGGTGAGCACCGGGGTGCGCGGCGCGCCGGACTGCCGCAGCCGGGGGATCGCCGCGGTGGCGAACTCGCGCAGCGGCTCGGAGACGAACACCAGGTCGTCCACCCGGGACAGGTCGAGCAGGTGCGGGAAGACGGTGAACGCCTCGTAGCTGTGCAGCCGGACGATCACCCGGGCGGTGCCGGGGTCCAGCGTGGCCAGCATCGCGGCGTGCCCCAGGCACCAGTCGACGAAGACCGTGTCGGCCCACTCCAGGTCCGGCGCGAACACGTCGTGCAGCGCGTCGCCGTAATCCGAGGCGCCGCCGAGCTGGTGCCGGATCAGCCGGCCGGTCTGCTTGCTGAGCAGCGTGACGTCCGGGTCGGTGGTCAGCTCCAGGTGGCGTACCTCGACGTCCGGGCGGTTCCGGTAACGCTCGATGATCTCGGTGAGGAAGTAGACGTTGGTGTGCGTGACGAAGAGCAGCCGGTGCGGCCGTCCGGCCGGCGGCGGGGCCGCCGGGACCAGCCGGCCGCGCGGGGCGGCGAGAGCCCGTCCGGTCGCGCTCGCGTGCAGATCGCCGAGATATCCGTACGGATCCCGCGCGCTGGGCGACGTCAGCGAGTCGAAGTGCACCGCCCGGTTGAACAGCAGCGGGATCACCTTGGCGAACCGCCGGGTCGCCTCGACCAGGTCGTCCCGGGCCAGCGCCCGGTCGGCCAGGTGCAGCTGAGCGGCGGCCGCCGCGCGCAGGAACACCGGGATCCGGCCGGCCGCGAACTCCGCGTGCGCCGCCGTCTCCAGGCTGTCCGCGCCGGCCACGGTGTGCCGGGCGCGCCGGGCCGCGGCCACCCGGACCGCGCCCGCCTCGGCCGGCAGGTCCAGCTCGATCAGCCGCTCGGCGACCCGCTCGGTCCACCGGAGCCGCCGCGCCTCGCCGAGCAGCGGCGCGCCGAGCAGCAGCCGCCAGGCCCGCCGCCCGCGGGGGTCCCGCAGCACCCGGCGGCCCGTTCCCTTGCGAGCCACCCGCTCCACCAGCCGATCGGCCCGCTCGCCGAGCGCCTCGGCCGCCACGGCCGGGGACGGCCCGGGGCGCAGCAGCCGGCGCAGCCGGTACCGGCCCGGGGCCGCGGCCCGGGCGGCGACCGCCCGCAGCGCCGGGGCCAGCCCGAAGACCCCGTCGGCGGCCCGGTTGCGCCGGGCCAGCTGCCAGACCGTGTGCACCGCGTGCTGGTCCAGCGCGACCAGCACGTCGGCCGCCCGGACCAGGGCGCGCAGCCGCTGGTCGTGCCGGGCGCGCAGCCACAGCTTGCGGCCCTTCCCGGCCTCCGGGTACGCCCGCTTGTCCGGCCGGGGCAGGTGCTTGGCGGGCCGCAGCGCGTGCACCACCGCGTCGCCCGCGGACAGCGGGATCTTCTCGGCCGGCGCGCCGGAGACCAGGGTGACCAGGGCGCCGGACGCGCGCATCCGGCGCAGCGTGTCGGTGAGCACCGCGGGCCGTCCGGGCACCCCGTTGCTGACGATCAGAACCTTCATCGGACCGCCTCGGTGACCCGGCGGACCGCCGGCGCGAGCTGCGCGGCCCGGGCGAACCGGGTGGCCGCCGCCCGGGTGGCCGCCCGCTGGTCCGGGGTGGCGGTCACGGCCAGCTTGGCGGCGGTCTTGAACGACTCGGCCAGCCGGTCCGCGTCCTGCCCCACCGCGCCGGTCCAGAGCGGGTTGCCCTCCAGCACGAACGAGGCGTCGTGGTCGGCCTCGTGCGCGGAGACCACCGGCAGCCCGCTGGCGTACGCCTCGTACACCTTCCCCGAGGTCATGAACCGTCCCCCGGACACGATGAAGACCAGCGCGTCCCACGCGCCGTAGACCGAGGCCACCTCGGCCTTCGGCACCGGCCCGCCGAACCGGACACCGTCCGGCTCGGCCGCGCGCAGCATCTCCGCGTACGCGTTGTCCTCCCGCGCCGCCCCCGCCCCGATGTGCCCGCGCAGCTCGAACGTGGCGTTCCCGATCAGCGGATCCTCCGTCCGGGCGATCCGCCAGCCGTCCAGCACCGCGGTGAGCAGCGGCACCGGGAAGGTGATCGTCCCCAGGTACCCGAAGCGCAGCCCGCGTTCCGGGTCCGGCGTCCGGAACGTCCGCGGCACGCTGTCGTCGTCGTAGCCGTTGCGCACCACGTGCACCCGGTCCGCGATCGCCGGATAGCGCTGCCGGTAGTGCCCGGCGATCGGGTCGTTGACCGTCCACACCTCCAGGGCCGAGCCGAGCACCCGGCTCTCCCAGCGCCCGGCGATCGAGCCGGGCGGGAAGGCCGGCTCGCCGCCGATCACGTCGATCGACCATCCGTCCCGGAAGTCGACCACGTACGGCACCCGGTGCCGCTCCCACAGTGCCCAGGTGGGCGCCAGCGTCACGTACGGCGCGCAGGTGGTGACCAGCAGGTCGGCCGGGTCCCGCCGGTGCAGCCGGAGAAGCGCCTCGGTGAGCGCGGGCGCCCAGCCGCCGAACGACGGCTCCGGGAACGTGGTCAGCCGCTCCTCGCGCGCCTGCGCGGCCCAGGCCGCCGGGTCGAGCGACCGGGCCCGGGAGAAGTGGCGGATCTCGGTGTCCAGCTCGGCGCGCTCCAGCGGCAGCTCGACCACCCGGATCGCCGGGTGCACGTCCGCGGAGAGGCTGTGGTCCAGGCCGAACTCGCGTTCCCACGCCTGTTGGCAGATGGTCAGCACGGTCACGTCCCAGCCGTGCGCGTACAGCTGGTTGGCGGTCTCGCGCATCCGGTAGGCGGAGCTCTTCGCCGCCGGCGGGAAGCCGATGGCCAGGTAGTACGCGTGCGGACGGCCGTGATCCGGTCGCCGGCGGGGGCCGGTCACCCGGGCCCAGCGCCGGCCGATCGAGGGGTGCGGTCTTTTCATGCTGGTTCAGCCCATGTCGTATCCGGAAAGCGCCCGGTTCGGCGGTTACCTTTGGTGACGAATCATACGTTTTGCGGAGAACATTCCGCCTCCGACGTGGATTTTTCGACGGAAAGAGAGCGCGATGGACGGGGCCGAGGCCGGGCAGCGGATCGTCATGCTCGTCGACAACGGCGTGCACGGCGACTCGCGGGTGCAGAAGCAGGCCCGGTCGGCCGCCGAGGCCGGTTTCGAGGTGACCCTGCTGGGCCGGTCGCCGGACGGCAAGGAGCACACCTGGACCCTCGGGCCGGCGCAGGTCCGGCTGGTGCCGATGCCGACGCCCCTGCACAAGCGCCCGCACGAGTTCCGCCGGCCCTGGGTGGCGGCGCCGCTGGCGTACCCGCCGACCGGGGTCGGCACGCAGCGGGCCCAGGCGGTCAAGGCGTGGAAGGCCGACCTCCAGGTGCGCCGGGCGATGGGGCCGCAGGGGCCGGCCGCGGCACTGCTGCGGGCCGAGTCGCTGGCCGCCCGGGCCACCGGCAAGTGGGTGACCCTGCGCCGGCGGCAGACCACCCGGTCGCGGGCCGCCCGCAAGCGGCTGGACACCCCGGCCGACCGGCTCTACACCTGGTTCTGGCAGGCCACGCTGGGCGACCGGTCGTGGCGGCGGATCGAGCCCGGGCTGTGGGACTGGGAGCTGGCGTACGGAAAGGTGGTCGATGGTCTTGATCCGGATCTGATCCACGCCAACGACTTCCGGATGCTCGGCGTCGGCGCCCGCGCCAAGATCCGCGCCCGGGCCCGGGGGCGCGACGTCAAGCTGGTCTGGGACGCGCACGAGTTCCTGCCCGGGGTCCGCCCGTGGACCGAGCACGCCCGCTGGCGGCTCGGGCACATGGCGCACGAGCGGGAGTACGCGCCGTACGCCGACGCGGTCACCACGGTCTCCGACGACCTGGCCGGCATGCTGCGCACGGCGCACGGCCTGCGCGGCACGCCCCGGGTGATCCTGAACGCGCCCGCCTTCGACCACGGGCCGGAGGAGCCCGCCGAGCCGGGCGCGGACCTGCGCGCCATGTGCGGCGTCGGCCCGGACACCCCGCTGCTGGTCTACAGTGGCGCCGCCGCTCCGCAACGCGGCCTGGACATCATGGTCGAGGCGCTGCCCCGGCAGCCCGGCGTGCATGTCGCGCTGGTCACCAACAACCACCACGGCGCGTTCCTGACCGGGCTGGGCAAGCGGGCCGGCGAGCTCGGCGTCCGGGACCGGCTGCACATCCTCTCCTACGTGCCGCACTGGCAGGTGGTGCCGATGCTGGCCGGGGCGGACGCCGGGGTGATCCCGATCCACCACTGGCCGAACCACGAGATCGCGCTGATCACCAAGTTCTTCGAGTACTCGCACGCCCGGCTGCCGCTGGTGGTCAGCGACGTGCGGACGATGGCCGCGGCGGTGCGGGAGACCGGGCAGGGCGAGGTGTTCCGGGCCCAGGATCTGGACGACTACCTGCGGGCGGTGCGGCAGGTGCTGGCCGACCCGCAGGCCTACCGGGCGGCGTACGAGAAGCCCGGCCTGCTCGATACCTGGACCTGGGACAGCCAGGCCGAGGTGCTGATCGACGTCTACCGGGGACTGCTGGAGGAGAGGGTCGGATGAGGATCTGCGTGGTGGGCCTGGGCAAGATCGGACTGCCGCTCGCCGTCCAGTTCGCCGGCAAGGGGCACACCGTGCTCGGCGCCGACGTGGCCGAGCCGACCGTCCGGTCGGTGAACGAGGGCCTGGTCCCGTTCCCCGGCGAGGCCGACCTGGACATCCGGCTCAAGGAGGCGGTCACCGCCGGCCTGCTCACCGCGACCACCGACACCAGCGCGGCGGTCGCCCGGTCGGACGCCGTCGTGGTGGTGGTGCCGCTCTTCGTCGACGACGGCGGGCAGCCGGACTTCGGCTGGATGGAGTCGGCCACCCGGGACATCGCCCGCGGGCTGCGCCCCGGGACGCTGGTCAGCTACGAGACCACGCTGCCGGTCGGCACCACCCGGCAGCGCTGGGCGCCGCTGCTGCGCGAGGGCTCCGGCCTGGTCGCCGGCGAGGACTTCGACCTGGTGTTCAGCCCGGAGCGGGTGCTCACCGGGCGGGTCTTCGCCGACCTGCGGAAGTACCCGAAACTGGTGGGCGGGGTGAACGCCACGTCGGCGGCGCGCGGGGTCGCGTTCTACCGGGCGGTGCTGGACTTCGACGAGCGCGCCGACCTGTCCCGGCCCAACGGCGTCTGGGACCTGGGCAGTGCCGAGGCCGCCGAGCTGGCGAAACTGGCCGAGACGACGTACCGGGACGTGAACATCGGGCTGGCCAACCAGTTCGCCCGGTACGCCGGCACGCTCGGCATCGACGTGCACGCGGTGATCGAGGCGTGCAACACGCAGCCGTACAGCCACATCCACACGCCCGGGATCGCGGTCGGCGGGCACTGCATCCCGGTCTACCCGCGGCTGTACCTGTGGAACGACCCGGCGGCCACCGTGGTCCGGGCGGCCCGGGAGGCGAACGCCGGGATGCCCGGGTACGCGGTCGACCTGCTCGCCGCCGCGCTGGGGCCGCTGACCGGCCGGGCGGTGCTGGTGCTCGGCGCGGCCTATCGGGGCGGGGTGAAGGAGACGGCGTTCTCCGGGGTCTTTCCCACGGTCGCCGAGCTGCGGCGGCGCGGGGCCACGGCGTACGTCGCCGATCCGATGTACAGCGAGGCCGAGCTGACCGCGCTGGGCCTGCCGGCCTGGACCGGCGAGCCGGTCGAGGCGGCGATCGTGCAGGCCGACCACGCGGAGTACCGCACCCTCACCCCCGCCGACCTGCCCGGTGTGACGGTGCTGGTGGACGGCCGCCGCATCACCGACCCCACCCGCCTGGCCCCCATCCGCCGCCTGCTCATCGGCGGCTAGCCGGCTACCTGTCCAGCAGGGTGAAGACGGCTTCCCAGCGGTCCATGATGCTGTCCGGGCTGTACCGCTGCACCGACTCGCGGCCGGCCGAGCCCAGCTTGGCCCGCAGCTCCCGGTCGTCGATCAGCCGCTCGATCCCGGCGGTGAAGCCCGGCACGTTGCCCGCGGTGACCACCAGGCCGCCGCTGACCTCGTCCTCGATCAGCTCCCGGATGCCCGGGGCGCAGTCGAAGGCCACGGTCGGCAGGCCGTACGCCATCGCCTCCATCACCGCGATCGGGAAGCCCTCGGCCCGCGACGGCAGCACGTAGACCGAGGCGGAGCTGAGCGCGCCGTCGATGTCGGTCGTGGTGCCCTGGAAGATCGCCGTGTCGTCCAGGCCGAGGTCCCGGGCCTGGGTGCGCAGGATCTGCTCGTCCGGCCCGGCGCCGAAGACCTTCAGCTGCCAGTCCGGGTGCCGGGCGGCGACCGGGGCCCACGCCTCGAGGAGCAGGTCCATGCCCTTCTCGTGGTTCAGCCGGCCGAGTGTGACCAGGGTTTTCTCGTCCAGCGTCGGCTTGGTTTTCGGCACCGTCATCAACGGGTTCGGCATCGCGCCGACGTTCGACATGCCGGACCGGGCCCAGGCGTCCGAGTCCGCCTCGGTCAGCGACAGGTGCATGTCCATGTCGCCGTAGTACTTGAGCACCCGGGGGAACCGGCTGCTCGCCTTGCACGCCGCCCAGGACTCGTGGGACATGCCGATCACGTGCATGCCGGTGGTGTCCGCGGCGACCACCCACTCGGCCGCCCAGACCTGCGCGGCGATCACCACCGAACCGGGACCGCCGGTGCGCAGCAGCTCGTTGAGCCGGGCCACCCCGCCCTCGAAGAGCTGCTCGCGCCGGCGGACCTGCCGGGCGTGCGCCGGGTTCAGCGCGGCCAGGCCGGTGACCTTGTGCCGGCGCGGCAGCTTCTCGGCGTGCAGGGTGTGTTTCTCGAACGGCAGGTCGCTGCCGTAGTCCCGGAAGTCGGTGGCCGGCTCGACGCCGATCATGGTGACCCGGTGGCCACGGGCGGTGAACAGGTGGGCGATGTCGTGCGCCCACTTGGTCAGCCCGCCCAGCTCGTCGACGCTGTTGACGACCAGGAAGACGTCTCGGTTGTCAGCCACGCCGGTTCCCCGTCCGGAAGAAGTGGTCCACCACGGCCTTCGCGGCCTGGCCGGTGTCGAACTCGCCGTACTCGGCCACGAACTCCCGGCGCTTGGCGGCGTACGCCGTCAGGTTCCCGTCCAGGTCGGCGACCGCGGCCAGCAGCTCGTCCGAGGTCTGGGTGATCGGGCCCGGCGCGGTGGTGGCCAGGTCGAAGTAGGCGCCCCGGCTGGTGTTGACGTAGTCGTCGTAGTCCGGGACGTGGAAGATCATCGGACGGTCGAGCAGCGAATAGTCGAACATCAGCGACGAGTAGTCGGTGATCAGCGCGTCGGCGATCTGCATCAGCGGGGTCACGTCGTGCACGTGCTGCACGTTGCGCACCGAGTGCTCGTAGGCCGGCGGGAGCGCGAACGAGACCAGGTAGTGCGGGCGGATCAGCAGCACCACCTCCTCACCGAACCGGTGCACGAAGTCGCCCAGGTCGAACGGCAGCTCCAGGCCGGATTTCCGGTTGACCTCCTCGGGCCGGAAGGTGGGCGCGTAGAGCACCACCTTGCGCCCGTCGGTCAGGCCGAGCTGTTTGCGCAGCTGCGCCAGCTCGGCCTGGTTGTCGTTGTTCACCAGGGCGTCGTTGCGCGGGTAGCCGACGCGTAGCAGCTCGGCGCCGATCCGCAGGCCCTTGGCCAGGGTGCGCACGTCGTGCTCGGAGCGCACCAGGAAGTAGTCGAACCGGTCGATCGCGGTCTGGAGCCGCTCCTGCTGCTTCTCGGTCTGCTGCTTCACGGCGGCCTGGTCGAAGCCCATCCGCTTGAACGCCGACCCGTGCCAGGTCTGGATGTACGTGGTCCCGGCCCGCTTGCGCAGGTCGTGCGGGAAGCCCTGGTTGTCGATCCAGAACTCGGCGGTGCCCAGCGCGCGCAGGTACGCGTACGACTGCCGATGCACCAGCTTGACGTCCTTGGGGAAGCCGGTCGGGTTGGGGTCGGCGTGCACCCAGATCGGGTCGAACTTGATCCCGGCCCGCTTCATCTCCTCGTAGATCGCCCGCGGGCTGTCCGAGTACTGCTTGCCCATGTGGCTCTCGAAGACCACGCTGCCCTTCTTGATGGGCATCTTGGTGAAGACGTTCTCGTACCAGGACAGCTTGGTGGCGCGCTGGTTCTTCTTCTGCCGGGTGGTCCGCTGCAACTCGGCCACCAGGCCCCAGGCCCGGTCGCCGAGGTGGGTGTCGCGCACCGCGGTGATCACCGAGGCGCCGGCCTTGGCCGCGGACCCCTCGGCCGCCAGCCGGAACGCGATGTTCAGGCCGTCCGCCTGGTACGCCTCGAAGACGTCGGCGGTCAGCCGGCTCAGCCGCGGGCGGGTCGGCAGCTTGAGCTGGTCCATCACCTCGGGGTCGGCGAACAGCGCCAGGTTGGCGACCTCGCCGCCGGTGTGCAGCGCCAGCTTGACCGACCACACCGGGTCGACCAGGCCGACCGGGCGCAGCAGCGCGGCCGAGTCGAACGACGCGGTCCAGGTGACCCGGTGCTCGCCGACGGCCAGTTTCACCCCGGTGGCGAACGAGCGCTGCTTGTTCCGCCGGTTCTCGAAGATCAGCCGGGCTTTCGGCTTGCCCTCCGCGCCGATCCGGCCGAGCGGGTTGGTGAAGACGCCGGTCAGGACGACCTTCTCGCCGGACAGGCGTACCTCGCGGATCTCGCTGCCGAGCCGCAGCTTGCTGATCGGCCGGTCCTGGAAGCCCATCTCGGTGACGTCCAGGACGTCGCGGCCCAGCGCGTCGTCCAGGTGCCGGTCGGTCCAGTACACCCGGCCGCCGTCGATCACCAGGTCGGTGGTGAGCCGGGCCTTGATCCCGCGGTTCACCAGGTAGTCGTGCACCGCGGCGACGCCCCGGTGGTCACCCTGCCGGACCAGGTAGGCGGCCATCGCGGGCAGCGGCTTGGCCCGCCGGAACGCCTCCTCCTGGAGTGTCTGCACGTACGGCCGCGCGGTCTCGACCAGGGCCTGCTGGTTCTCCTCGGGCAGCTGGCTGAGCCGGGCCAGGTGCACCCGCAGGTCGTTCTCGATGAACCGGATGTCTTTCTGCAACCGCAGCTCGTCGGCGTCGTGCGCGTGCAGCAGCTCGTCGATCTGCTTGGTGACCGCGATCCGGTCGGTGATGTTGCGCAGGTCGGCGGCGCGGCGGGTGATCGAGAGGTTGGCCGCCTTGGTCTCGATCATCCAGTTGTAGATCCGCTGCGGGATGACCGCGATCTTCTTGGCCGCCAGGTAGGCCGAGGCGGAGAAGAGGTTGTCCTCGTAGAGCCGGTCCTCCAGGAAGACCAGGTTCTCCCGCTTCAGGAAGTCCTTGCGGTACAGCTTGTTGGTGGAGAGCACGTCGTAGAGCAGGTCGGGCTGCTCGTGGATGGACGAGTACACCACCTTCTGGTGGACCAGCCACGGCATCCACGAGGTCTCCCGGCCGGTCGCCACGTCGACCCGCACGCAGCGGCCGATCACCAGGTCGGCCTCGGTCCGCTCGGCCTCGGCCACCATGTTCCGGCAGGCGTGCCGGTCCAGGGTGTCGTCGCTGTCCAGGAACATGATGAAGCGGCCGCGCGCCTGGGCCACCCCCGCGTTCCGCGGCGCCCCGCAGTGCCCCGAGTTCTTCGGCAGGCGGATGAAGCGCACCAGGTCCGGGTGCTTCGCGACGATCTTCTCCATCACCGCGGGCGTCTCGTCCGTGCTGTGGTCGTCCACCACGATGACCTCGTGGCTGCGCAGCGACTGATCAAGAACCGACTGGACCGCTGTCGCGATCCGTTTCGCGTCGTTGTACACGATGACCACGACTGTGACATCCGGCGGTCGTGGGTCAGGCGAGGTCACGGGTGAGGGGTCCTTCGACTTCAGAAGAGCGGAAGTTGTGGACAGGGGGCGCGGGGTCCACGGCGGTCAGCATCATAGGTTACAGCTAGGGACACAGGCCCTTTCTCGCGATCACGCCCGGGTGAACGTCATACCCGCCACGGTGAGGTGGTCGGCTAGCCTCGTCCCCGGAAATCGCAGATCGAGAGGATGTTTCGCGTGAAGGTGCTCATCGCGGGAGGCGCGGGGTTCATCGGGAGCACGATCGCGTCGTGCCTGCTCGATGCCGGCCACCAACCGGTAATTCTGGACAACCTGGTCACCGGGCGCCGCGAGTTCTGCGAGGGCCGGCCGTTCTACGAGGGGGACATCGCCGACCCGGCGGTGCTCGACCGGGTCTTCGCGGAGCACCCGGACATCACCGCCGTGGTGCACTGCGCCGCGCTGATCGTGGTCCCCGAGTCGGTCGAGCACCCGGTGCACTACTACCGGGAGAACGTCGCCAAGACCCTGGAGTTCGTCGACCACCTGATCGCCAAGGGCGTCACCCGGCTGCTGTTCAGCTCGTCCGCCTCGATCTACGAGCCCGGCGAGGACTTCACCGTCGACGAGAACTCGAACCTGACGGCGCTGAGCCCGTACGCCCGGACCAAGCTGATCGTCGAGCAGATGCTGGGCGACATCACCGCGGCCACCCCGCTGCGCGTCCTCTCGCTGCGCTACTTCAACCCGATCGGCGCCGACCCGAAGATGCGGACCGGCCTCCAGTTGCCGTCGCCGAGCCACGCGCTGGGCAAGCTGATCGAGGCGTACCGGGCGGACCGGCCGTTCCCGGTCACCGGCGTCGACTACCCGACCCGGGACGGCTCCGGCATCCGTGACTACGTGCACGTCTGGGACCTGGCCGGCGCCCACCTGCGGGCCCTGGAGGTCTTCGACGAGCTGTTCCCGGCGGACAGCGCCGGCTCGCTGGCGATCAACCTGGGCACCGGCACCGGCACCACCGTGCTGGAGTTCGTCGAGGCGTTCAACCAGGTGGCCGACCGCCCGGTGGCGATCGAGCACGCGCCGCGCCGCCCCGGCGACTCGGCCGGCGCCTACACCCGCAGCAGCCGGGCCGCCGACCTGCTCGGCTGGCGGGCCGAGCACAGCGTCGCGGACGGCATCCGGGACTCGCTGAACTGGTTCGCCCAGCGCGAGCGGATCCTTCCCGACCTGGCCGGCAAGCCCTAGCAAAGGCCTGACCTGCCCGAGCACTGACAACTGAAAGCGCACGCATGCTCACCGTGGTGGTGCCCGTCTGGCGGGTGCAGGGATATCTGTCGGAGTGCCTGGAATCGATCGGCGCCGACGCCGAGGTGATCGCGGTCGACGACGCGTCTCCCGACCACTGCGGCGCCCTGCTCGACGAGCGCGCGGCGACCGACCCGCGCCTCGTCGTCGTGCACCGGGAGAGCAACGGCGGCCCGGGCGAGGCCCGCAACACCGGCCTCGACCGGGCCACCGGCGACTACGTGTGGTTCGTCGACGGCGACGACCGGATCGTGCCCGGCGCGCTCCCGGTGATCGCCGGGCGGCTGGCCGCCGAGAAACCGGACGTGCTGGTCGTCGGGGTGGCCCGGGAGGCGTGGAACCGCAAGGTGAGCCGGTGGACCGCCCCGTCGGGCACGCCGATCGGGACGGCGGCGCTGGCCGCGCCGCCCGTCCCGCTGGGCGGTCTGATCGTCCGGCGGCAGTTCCTCACCGAGGCGGGCATCCGGTTCCGGCCGGGCCGCTACGAGGACATCGCTTTTTCGTACGACGTGCTGGCCGCCGCCGCGACCGTCGCCACCGTCGAGCACGCCTGCTACGTGTTCCGCCCGGACCGGCCGGGCGCGCTGCGCGGCACCCCGTCCCCGGCGCACGCCGACGCGGTGACCCAGTACGAGCACGTCCTCGGCCTGCCCGGGGCCGGCCCGCGGACCCTGGTCCGGGCGGTCGACGACCTGCTCGGCGTGCTGCGGCGCGGGCTGGTCCCGCCCGGCGACCGGCGCACGATGTTCGGCCGGATCGCGGCCCTGCTGCGCCGGCACCGGACCGGCCCCCTGGACGGCATGCGGTTCCGGCTGCTGGCCCACGACGCGTACCGGACGTACCGGGTGTGGCGGGTCGCCCGCGCGCTGCCGAGCCGCCTGCGCCGCCCGCTGCGCCGCGGGCGCCGCACCGCGCGCAAGGCTCTGCTCCGGCTGTATTACCAGGCGCAGTTGCGCCGCCCGATCGACGAGAAGCTCGCGGTCTACGCCGCGTACTGGTACCGCGGCTACGCCTGCAACCCGGCGGCGATCTACGAGAAGGCCGCCGAGCTGGTCCCGGACGTCACGGGCGTCTGGGTGATCAAGAACGGCCGCGAGGTCCCGGACGGCGTGCCGGTCGTCCGGCCCGGCACCCGGGCGTACTTCCGCGCCCTGGCCCGCGCCAAGTACCTGATCAACAACGCCACCTTCCCGCCGTACGTGGTCAAGCGCACCGGCCAGGTGCACGTGCAGACCCACCACGGCACCCCGCTCAAGACGATGGGCCTGGACCAGCCCCGGTTCCCGGCCTCGCTGGGCGGCTTCGACATCGACCGGATGCGCCGCAACATCGCCAAGTGGGACTTCAGCGTCTCCGCGAACCGGCACACCACGCTGCTCTGGGACCGGCAGTTCCCGATCACCGGGCAGACCCTGGAGACCGGCTACCCGCGCAACGACCGGCTCGCCCTGGCCACCCCCGCGGACACCGCCGCGGCCCGCGCCGCGCTGGGCATCGCCCCGCACGAGCGGGTGGTGCTCTACGCGCCCACCCACCGCGAGTGGCACCCGGTCTTCACCCCGGTGCTGGACGTCGACGAGCTGGCCGAGGCGCTCGGCCCGGAGACCCGGGTGCTGCTGCGCGGCCACTACTTCTACGACTCGCTGGGCTTCCCGCCCCGGCACCCGCGGGTCCTCGACGTGTCCCGGCACCCGTCGATCGAGCAGCTCAGCCTGGCCTCGGACGCCATGATCACCGACTTCTCCTCGGTGATGTTCGACTACGCGGTGCTGGACCGGCCATTGGTGATCTTCGCGCCGGACTGGGAGGTCTACCGGGCGGTCCGCGGGGTCTCCTTCGATCTGTCCACGGAGCACGCCGGAACCTTCGTCCGGACCTTCACCGAGCTGGTCGAGGCGTTCCGCGGCGGGCAGGTGACGAGCGCCGGGGCGACCGCGGCACGGGCCCGGTTCCGGGAGCGATTCTGCTCCCTGGAGGACGGACACGCCGCCGAGCGGGTGGTCCGCCGAGTGTTCGGCCGATGATCCCCCGATCGGACGATTTTTCCGGCATGCCCGGCGGTCGGCCTCGCATGATCCACCGGGCCGGCGTTAGCAACCGGGATGCCCCCCAACCGACCACTGGCGGTGGAGCGCACAGCCGTTATGTTTTCTCCATGACCTCCATTCCGCTCGCCGAGGAACTTCTACTTCTCGCGTACGACGATCAGACGGGTAAAGCGACCGGCTCCCGGATCGGGCTCGATCTCGGCATGGCCGCGGCTGTGCTGATCGATCTCGCGCTGGCGGGCCGGGTCGCCTATGTCGACGGTTACCTGAAGGTCGCCGACCCGTCGCCGATCGGGGACACCATCGCCGACGCGGTGCTCACCAAGATCGCCGGAGACCCGCCGCACACCCCGGCGCAGTGGTTGCAGCGCCTGCGGCACCGGCTGCGCACCCGGGTCCTGGAGGACCTGTGCGCCCGCGGCGTGATCAAGGACGTCGACGAGACCCAGCTGGACTTCATCCACGTGCACCGCTACCCGACCACCGACCCGGCCTACGAGACCGAGATCCGGGGTCGCCTCGCCGACGCGCTGACCAGCGACCAGGTGCCCGACGAGCGGACCGCGGCGCTGGCCACCCTGCTCTGCGCGGCCCGCATGGAGCCGGCCCTGAAACTCCCCGCCGAGCAGGCCGAGCACGCCCACCGCCGGCTCGAGGCGATCTCCGCCGGCGCCGGGTTCGCCGGTGGCGCGGCCATGGAGGACTCGATCGTGCGACCCAGCGTCGCGCTGGTGGTCGCCACCCTGGGCAAGGCTATCTCGGCCGCGCTCGGCACCCCCAAGGTCTCCTGACACCCGGACCGGAGGTCAGCGCCCGGTTTCTGGCCGGCCCGGGCCGGCCAGAAACCAGGGCGGCGGATCAGACGCCGAGGACCGTCGCGATCTCCGCGCGCAGCGCGGACAGCCCGGCGGAGGCACGGTTGCGGGCCGCGGCCACGTCACCGTCGCCGGCCTGCTCCACCACTTCGAGGTACGCCTTGAGCTTCGGCTCCGTCCCCGAAGGACGGATGACGACCCGGGCCGTCGCGGTGCGGAACGTCAGCACGTCGTTCTCCGGCAGCCGGTCGAGCACCTCGCTCACCGGCGCGCCGAGCAGCGTGGCCGGCGGGTTGCTCCGCGCCCGGCCCATCGCGGCGCCGATCTCGGCCAGGTCGTCCACCCGCACCGACAGCTGATCGGTGGCGTGCACGCCGAACTCGACCGCCAGCTCGTCCAGCCGGTCGGCCAGGGTGTGCCCCCGCGCCTTGAGCCCGGCGGCCAGCTCGGCCACGGTCAGCGCGGCGGTGATCCCGTCCTTGTCGCGCACCATGGCCGGGGCGACGCAGTAACCCAGCGCCTCCTCGTAACCGAACGCCAGGTCCTCGGCGGCCCGGACGATCCACTTGAAGCCGGTCAGCGTCTCCGCGTACGGCACGCCCCGGGCCGCGCACAGGCGACCGAGCAGGGTGGACGAGACGATCGTGGTGGCGTACGTGCCGGGCGTCCCGCGCCGGATCAGGTGATCGGCCAGCAGCACCCCGAGCTCGTCCCCGCGCAGCGGCCGCCACGAGCCGTCCGGGCCCGGGATCGCCACGGCGCAGCGGTCCGCGTCCGGGTCGTTGGCGATCGCCAGGTCCGCCCCGGTGCTGCCGGCCAGCGCGACCAGGTGGTCCATCGCGCCCGGCTCCTCCGGGTTGGGGAACGTGACGGTGGGGAATTCCGGGTCCGGCGTGGCCTGGTCGGCGACCACGGCCGGGCGGGTGAACCCGGCCGCGGTGAACGCCGTGGCCAGCGTGTCGCCGCCGACGCCGTGCAGCGGGGTGTACGCCACGACGAGGTCGCGGGGTCCGTCCGGGTCCACCACGGCCGCCGCGCTCCGTACGTACGCCGAAATGATCTTGTCGTCGAGAACCGTGCCCGCGTCGCCGAGCGGAACCGAGGCGGCGCTCGCGACCGACCGGATGGCCGCCTCGATGCCGGCGTCGGCCGGCGGCACGATCTGCGCGCCGTCCCCGGCCGGGCCACCCAGCGCCGCGCCCAGGTAGACCTTGTAACCGTTGTCCTGCGGCGGGTTGTGGCTGGCGGTGACCATCACGCCGGCCACCGCGTCCAGCGCCCGCACCGCGTAGGCCAGCACCGGGGTGGGCAGCACCCCGGGCAGCAGCAGCGCGGCGCGCCCGGCGCCGGTCGCCACCCGGGCGGTCCGCTCGGCGAACTCACGGGAACCGTGCCGGGCGTCGTAGCCGATCACCAGCGGCCCGTCGCCGCCCTGGGCGGCCAGCCAGGCCACCAGGCCGGCCGCGGCCCGGGTGACCACCGCGAGGTTCATCCCGTTAGGTCCGGCGCGCAGACGGCCACGCAGGCCGGCGGTGCCGAAGGTGAGCGGTCCGGCGAACCGGTCGCGCAGCTCCGCGGCGGTGGCCGGGAGACCGTCGATCAGCTCACGCAGCTCGTCCTGACTCGCCGGATCCGGATCGTCCGCGAGCCAGGCTTCGGCCGCCGCCCTCAGGTCAATATCAACTTCTGGTGCCATTCCGGATTGATAGCACAGAGCGGTCACAGGTTGAGCTGGAAGCTCTCCGCCATCGCCTCGAAGTACTTCTTGCTGTCGTCGAACTCGGCCGCCGGCGTGGACAGGAAGAACGAGTACATCGTGCCGTTGACCTGCGTCATCCGCCAGATGCCGTGCCGCATGGCGTCGCCCGTGCCGCAGGTGTACTCGAACTGCGCGGCCGGGTGGCCGGCGATCTGCACCCCGTCGGTGGTGCTGCCCAGCGACTTGAACGGTTTGGGGCAGTTGTTCGACTTCTTCAACCCGTTCGGCGCGATCTCGGTGACGAACCGGGTCGGCGAGGCCTTGCCGTCCTCGGCCAGCACCCGCACCTTGCGCAGCTCGTCGTCCGGGTCGATGTAATCCACGTAGGTCTTGCCGGCGGTCCGTTTCCAACCGGCCGGCACCTTCACCGTGATGGCCTTGTTGCCCTTGTAGTCCTGGGTGTCGGCGGCCGCGCCGGAGCCCGGCGCGCTGGTCGCCGGGGCGACCGTCGGCGTCGCGGCCGGCGCCCCGTCGCCGTCGCCGGTCAGCGAGACGATCAGGATCAGCGCCAGCACCGCGGCGGCGCCGCCACCCCCGACCGCCAGTTGCTTGTTGCGCGGCCAGCCCTTGAAGGTCGCGACCGCGCGGGCGGTGGTGTCCTTCACCGACTGGACCGCGTTCTGCAACGCCATCCGGCGTTTCGCGGCCGGGCTGGTCACCACGGTGCCCGGCCGGGCGCCCTGCGGCTGCCAGCTGCCCTGCGGCGGGATGACGCTGGTCGCGCCGTCCGGCTGCGGGACCTGGTGGGCCGGCATGGCGCCGGTCGGGAAACCGGCCTCGGCCGGCTCCGGGGCGCGACGCCGGCCACCGGCCGCGTTCTGCTGCTCCAGCTTGGTCAGGTGGTCGGTGAGCGACTCGCCCGGCGCCAGCATGGCCCGGCCGCCGATCTGGCCGCTGGGCGGGATCTGCTGGGTCTCGGCGGCCGCCGGCGGCGGCGAGACCGGCCGCGGCGAGGGGACCACCGAGTAGGGGTCGGTCATCATGTGCGGCGGGTTCTTGCTGGCCAGCGGGCCGGCCAGCTGCTGCCGCAGCAGCGTGCGGGCGGTCTGCACGTCCATCCGCTGAGCCGGGTTCTTTTCCAGCAGGCCCATCAGCACCGGGGTCAGCGAGCCGGCCCGGACCACCGGGGCGGGCGGGTCCTCGACCACCGCGTGCATGGTCTCGATCGGGTCGCCCTTGTCGAACGGCGGGCGGCCCTCGATCGCGGTGTAGAGCGTGACGCCGAGCGAGAACAGGTCGCTGGGCGGCCCGAAGTCGTGGCCCATGGCCCGCTCCGGGGAGATGAAGTGCGGCGAGCCGAGCACCATGCCGGGCGTGGTCAGCTGCACGTCGGTGGGCATCCGGGCGACGCCGAAGTCGGTCAGCACGCAGCGGCCGTCCGAGCAGATCAGCACGTTGGCCGGCTTGACGTCGCGGTGCAGCACGCCGTGCGCGTGCGCCACCTCCAGCGCGCCGAGCAGCGCGATGCCGATCTTGGCGACCACCCGGGACGCGACCGGCCCGTCCTCGATCACCATGTCGGCCAGGCTGCGCGCCTCCAGCAGCTCCATCACGATCCACGGACGGCCGTTCTCGTGGACGACGTCGTAGACCTGGACGACCGCGGGGTGCTGCAGCGCGGCGGCGGCCCGGGCCTCGCGCATGGTGCGCTCGTACATCGCGTCGCGGTCGCTCGGGGCCAGACCCGGCGGGAGGATGACCTCCTTGATCGCCACGTCGCGGCGCAGCAGCGTGTCCGCCGCGCGCCAGACCGTGCCCATGCCGCCGTGACCAACCGCGGCGCGCAGCGTGTACCGCCCGCCGATCAGCGTGCCCGGGGCGGCGCGTCCGTTGAGGGAGGCAGCGTCACCGCTGCTCCACGTCGGAATCTGAGTCACTGAGAATGCCACCGAGGGGGTCTAGGGGGCTGGGCCAACTCAGCTATCTTGCCCGGTCGTCAGCCGCAACGAAAGTCGCGCCCGCAGTGTTCACCGGGAAACGACCCTGGGTAGTGGCCATGTGGCCGACCGTGGGCTCCGTCCGGACCTGAACGAGGCCTTAGGATCACTTCGTGAACGCAGAGTCGGGTTTCTCCATCAAGCCGGTTTACGGCCCGGATGACGTCCCTTCGAGTGCCGGCGCCGACCAGCCGGGTGAGTTCCCCTACACCCGCGGTGTGTACCCGACGATGTACACGAAACGGCCCTGGACCATGCGGCAGTACGCGGGCTTCGGCACCGCCGCCGAATCCAACGCCCGATACCACCAGCTGCTGAAGGCCGGGACCATGGGCCTCTCGGTGGCGTTCGACCTGCCCACCCAGATGGGCTACGACTCGGACGACCCGATCGCGCACGGCGAGGTCGGCAAGGTCGGCGTGGCGATCGACTCGATCGACGACATGCGGCAGCTGTTCGACGGCATCCCGCTCGACCAGGTCTCCACGTCGATGACCATCAACGCGCCCGGCTCGGTGCTGCTGCTGCTGTACCAGCTGGTCGCCGAGGAGCAGGGGGTGCCTGGCGCGGCCCTGCAGGGCACCATCCAGAACGACATCCTGAAGGAGTACATCGCCCGCGGGACCTACATCTTCCCGCCCAAGCCGTCGCTGCGCCTGGTGGCCGACACGTTCGCCTACTGCCGCGCCGAGATCCCCAAGTGGAACACCATCTCGATCTCGGGCTACCACATGGCCGAGGCCGGCGCGACGCCCGCGCAGGAGATCGCGTTCACGCTGGCCAACGGCATCGAGTACGTGCGGGCCGCGATCGCCGCGGGCCTGGCCGTCGACGACTTCGCGCCCCGGCTGAGCTTCTTCTTCGTGGCCCGCACCACGCTGCTGGAGGAGATCGCCAAGTTCCGCGCGGCCCGCCGGATGTGGGCCCGGATCATGCGCGACGACTTCGGCGCCAAGGACCCCAAGTCGATGATGTTGCGGTTCCACACCCAGACCGCGGGCGTGCAGCTCACCGCCCAGCAGCCGGAGGTCAACCTGATCCGGGTGGCGATCCAGGCGCTCGGCGCGGTGGCCGGCGGCACCCAGTCGCTGCACACCAACTCGTACGACGAGGCGATCGCCCTGCCCACCGAGAAGTCCGCCCGGCTGGCTCTGCGTACCCAGCAGGTGCTCGCCTACGAGAGCGGCCTGACCGGCACGGTCGACCCGTTCGCCGGCTCCTACGCGGTCGAGGCGATGACCGACGAGGTGGAGCGCGAGGCGACCGCCCTGATCGAGCGCGTCTTCGAGTACGGTTCCGCCGTCGACGCCATCGAACAGGGCTTTCAGAAGGCGGAAATCGAACAGTCGGCGTACCGGATCGCCAACGAGATCGACAATGGTGACCGGGTGGTGGTCGGTGTCAACCGGTTCACCATGGACGCCGAGGAGAAGTACGAGCCGCTGCGCGTCGATCCGGCCATCGAGGCCGCCCAGGCGGCCCGGCTGGCCCGACTCCGGGCCGAGCGGGACGACCCGGCCGTGCAGCGAGCCCTGGCGGATCTGGCGAAGACCGCCGCCGGAGCCGGGAACGTCCTACCGTTGATGAAGGACGCCTTGCGGCACCGTGCGACCGTGGGCGAGGTCTGTCACACCTTGCGCGGAGTGTGGGGCGTCTACCGACCGGTCGAGCGCTTCTGATCCGCGAAACGTACTCGTAGTGTGTCGCGTCACCTCGACGATTCACTACCCGTTGATGGGTTGGCGGCCCGGGACGACCTCCCGGCTTATTTACCTGACCGTTACACAGCGTGACCGAAAACGGACTAAGCTGTCGCGCGTCGCAAAACCCGACGAAGTCCTTCGCGAGTGATCTGGATCCCGACGTGACTACTGCTCTGACGGCGCCGGAGGGCGCCGATACGGCCTGGCCCGGGCCGCTGCCCGGCGCCGACCCCCTGCCCGGCCGGCTGGACCGCTGGCTTGCCGCCCGGGGAGCCGAGCTGGTAGCGATTCGTCGGCACATTCACGCCCACCCGGAGCCGTCACACTCCGAATTCGAGACCGCGGCGCTGGTCGCCCGTGAGCTCACCCTGGCCGGCCTGCAACCGCGGATGATGCCCCGGGGCAACGGGGTGATCTGCGACATCGGTCAGGGCGACCGGGTGATCGCGTTCCGCGCCGACCTGGACGCGCTGCCGCTGCACGACCTCAAGGACGTGCCGTACCGCAGCACGGTCGACAAGCTGGCCCACGCCTGCGGTCACGACGTGCACACCACCGTCCTGCTCGGCCTCGGCCTGGCCCTGGCCCAGCTCGACGAGCAGGGCGAGCTGCCCGGCCGGGTGCGGCTGCTGTTCCAGCCGGCCGAGGAGGCGATCCCGTCCGGCGCGCCCGAGGTGATCGCCGCCGGCGGGCTCAAGGACGTCGCCGCGATCTACGCGTTGCACTGCTACCCGCAGCTGCCGTCCGGGCTCGTCGGGGTCCGCTCCGGCCCGTTCACCGCGGCCGCCGACACCGTCAAGGTCACCCTCTCCGGTCCGGGTGGGCACACCGCGCGCCCGCACCTGACCGCCGACCTGGTGCACGCGCTGGGCCGGGTGATCGTCGACGTGCCCGCGCTGCTGGACCGCCGGGTCGACCCGCGCGCCGGTGTGTCGCTGGTCTGGGGCTCGGTGCACGCCGGTCAGGCGTTCAACGCGATCCCCGGCTCCGGCGAGGTCAGCGGCACGGTCCGGATCCTCAACCGGGATGCCTGGCGCGAGGCCCCCGAGATGATCACCAAGCTGATCCGTGACGTGGTCGCCGCGACCGGCGCCGAGGTCGAGGTGGAATACCGCCGCGGCGTCCCGCCGGTGATCAACGACCGGATGGCCACCGCGATCATCGCGGGCGCGGCCGGGGCCGCGCTCGGCGCCGACCGGGTGGTCGAGGCCGAGATCAGCATGGGCGGCGAGGACTTCTCGTTCTACCTGGAACACGTCCCGGGCGCGATGATCCGCCTCGGCACCGGGGTGCCCGGCTCGGACATCCGCCACGACCTGCACCAAGGGGACTTCGACGTCGACGAGGCGTGCATCGGTCATGGGATCCGGGTGATGACGCACACCGCATTGGCGGCGTTGTCGACCGGGGCCTTCTGAGGTCTTTGTATACGCGGGTCCGCTGGGGTGCGGGTCGCGTGGTCCCGGGGCGGGCAAGGGGACGGCGGTCTGGCCGCTTTGCGTCCATGACGATCGCCGTTCCCTTCGCTGTCCGTGGGTGGTCGCCGAACGCCGTTGCCCGGCGCCACCCTGTTGTCCGTATCCGGCGGTTGTTCGCGGTCCCGGGTTGTTCGCGGTCCCCGGTTGTCCGCGGTCCTGGGTTGTCCGCGGTCCTGGGTTGTCCGCGGTCTCGGTCGTCCGCGTTGCCCCGTTATCCACAACCCGCCGTTGTCCACAACTCGTCGGCCGTGGCCCTCGAAATCAGGCCACACTGTCCAGGGAAGGTCCCCCTGGGGTGGGCGGGACTGCGTTGTTGGGCGGGGGCACCGGCTCTGAGCTGGTCGTTACGGGGTCGCCGGGGCTTCGGCCGGCGGGGCCGGCAGCTCCTTGTCGGGGTGGCCGCGGCGGTAACGGCGGCGCAGGTAGAACACCGCGGCCGCGGGCAGGCCCAGGGCGATCAGCCAGGGCAGCAGCGCGCCGAGCACGGTGAGCAGGACCGTGAGCGAATCGCCCAGGGCGTTCCAGCCGCTGCTCAGGCCGGCCAGGAAGCCACTCGGCTCGTCGGCCGGGGCCGGTGGCGCGGCGGTCGGGCCGAGCAGCACCACGGTGACCGTGCTGAGCGCGGTCAGATCGGCCAGCCGGCGCTTCTTGGCCTGCAACGACGCCAGGTCGGACTCCCGGGTGGCTACCTCCTTCTCCAGCATCACCAGGTCGTTGAGCGACTTGGCCTGGCCGAGCAACCGGCGGCCGCTGTCCACCCGGGCCTGCTGCACCGCGATCCGGGCGTCCAGGTCGACGACCTCCTCGGTGACGTCCTCGGTGTTGATCGCCCGGCTCTGCTCCTCGCCGAGCTCGCCGATCTGCTTGAGTGCCGCGTCGAACTTGGTGGCCGGGATCCGCAGCTTCATGGTGGCGGTGTCCGCGCCGCCGGCCCCGCTCTGCCGGTCGTCGCCGCCGATGAACCCGCCCGCCCCGGAGGTGATCCCGGTGATCCGGGCGGCGGCCGCGTTGACATCCTTCACCTGCACGGTGATCGTCCCGGTGTAGATGATCGACCGCTGGTCCACCCGCAGATCGGGCGCCTCGGCCGTGGTGTCCTTGCCGCCCTGGGCGGTCGAGTCGGCGGCCTGCCCCTCGCCCAGCGCCGGCTCGGCCCCGCCGGCCGCCGGCGCGGCCACCTTGCCGCTGTCGCTCGACACGCCGTCGGAAGACGACGAGCTGCCACAGCCGGCCAGTAGGGCGCCGCACAGAACAACGGCGCCGAGCGTCAGATATCCCCGTTTCCGCATGAGCACTCCTGTCATCGGTACGACTGACCGCTGAGACGTACGGTGGGCTCTGCCCGGTTCCGGCAGACTGCGAGATGAGCGGTCACGATTCAGCGACGGAGGAGCACCGTGCGTATCACGAAGTTCACTCATTCCTGTCTACGGATCGAGGGGGCGGGGGTGCTCGTCGTCGACCCGGGGGAGTTCTCCGAGGAATGGGAGTCGGCGCTGGACGGGGCGGACGCCGTGGTCGTCACCCACGAGCACCCCGACCACCTGGACGTCGCGGCGGTCACCGCGGCCGTGCGGCGCCGGCCCGGCCTGCGGGTCTTCGCGCACGCGGACGTGCTGAAGCTGCTCGGCGAGGTGGCCGAGGCGACCACGCCGGTGACGGCCGGGGAGGAGTTCGAGGCGGCCGGGTTCACCGTCCGGGCGTACGGTGGGCAGCACGCGATCATCCATCCCTACGTTCCGCGGATCGCCAACCTGGGCTTCCTGATCAGCGACGGCGCCACGAACGTGTATCACCCGGGGGACTCGTTCGTGGTGCCGCAGGACGCCACCGTCGACACCCTCGGTGTCCCGCTCAACGCGCCGTGGATGAAGGTGGCCGAGACACTCGAGTTCGCCCGCGCGGTCAAGCCGGGCCGTGCCTTCGCGATCCACGACGGGCTGCTCAACGCGCGGGGCGCCGCCGTCTCGGACAAGCACCTGGAGGGCTTCGCCGAGACGAAGTACCAGCACCTCGCGCCGGGCACGACGCTCGACTGACGTGCCGAGCCTGATCGACGACGTGGTCCGGCGGCTCTACGAGGAGCCGCCGGAGGGTTTCGTGGCGACCCGCGCCGCCGCGATCGAGGAGGCCCGGACGGCCGGTGACCGGGAGGCCGCCAAGCGGCTCGCCGCGCTGAAGAAGCCGACCGTGGCCGCCTGGGTGGTCAACCTGCTGGCCCGCAAGCGGCCCGACCTGATCGGCGAGCTGGTCGATCTCTCCGAGGCGCTCCGGGCCGCCCAGCGCGAGCTGCACGGCGACCAGCTGCGCGAGCTCTCACAGCAGCGTCGGCAGTTCGTGTCGGCGCTGGTCGCGGCGGCCCGCAAGCTGGCCGTGGCGGCCGGAGCCGGCGCCGGGAAACTGCCGCTGGGCGAGGTCGAGGCGACGCTGACCGCGGCGCTCGCGGACCCGGAGATCGCGGCGCAGGTGCGGACCGGGCGGCTGATCCGGTCGGCGGCCTACGCCGGCTTCGGCGAGGTGCCGCGCCCCCGGCTGCGCCTGATCACCGGCGGCGACGAGGCCGTCGAGTCCGCTGAGGCCACCGAGGATCTGCCCGACGAGGAGCCGGCGCCGGATCGGGCGGCCCACGACCGAGCGGTGCAGGACCGCCGCCGTCGCGAGATCGAGCGCCGCCGCCGGGAGCTGGAGCGGGACCTGACCGCCGCCGAGGCCGCCGAGCGCCGCGCCGACGAGCAGTTGCACCGGGCCGAGACCGCAGAGCAGGACGCGCAGAACCTGGTCGACGACCTGGAGGCGGAGCTGGCCGAGTTGGAGCGCCGCCGCACCGAGGCGGTAGCCGACGTGGCCCGCCGCAAACAGGCGCGCCGCACCGCCGAACGCGAGACCGCCGCCGCCCGCCGCCGAGTCGGCGACGTCCAGGCCGCCCTCGACGACCTGTCCGAAGGCTGACGGTCAGTCCCCGGGCTGGTGCTGGTGGCCCTGTGCGGGCCCGGGATAGGGCCGTGAGGGCCAGCTCGGTGGTGTCGGCTGGTGTGGGTGGCCCTGTGTGGGCCCGGGTTGGGGCGGTGAGGGCCAGCTCGGTGGTGTCGGCTGGTGTTGGTGGCCCTGTGCGAACCCGGGTTAGGGCGGTGAGGGCCAGCCCGGTGGTGTCGGCTGGTGTTGGTGGCCCTGTGCGAACCCGGGTTAGGGCGGTGAGGGCCAGCCCGGTGGTGTCGGCTGGTGTTGGTGGCCCTGTGTGGGCGTGGGTTGGGGCGGTGAGGGCCAGCTCGGTGGTGTCGGCTGGTGTTGGTGGCCCTGTGCGAACCCGGGTTAGGGCTGTGAGGGCCAGCCCGGTGGTGTCGGCTGGTGTTGGTGGCCCTGTGTGGGCGTGGGTTAGGGCTGTGAGGGCCAGCTGGGGGTCAGCGGGCGAAGCGGTGGGTGAGGGACTCCAGGAGACCGGCGAACTCCACCCGCTCCGGGCGGTCCAGGGCGGCGTAGGCCTGGCCGGCCAGCGAGTTCGCCACCGCCTCGGCCCACATCAGCCGGCGCACCAGCGGCCCGGCCGGCGGGTAAGGCGGCTGCCAGCCGAACGCCACCGCGCCGGTCTCGCCCTCCGGCCCCGCGATGATCGCCTCCAGCGGGGTGAGCCCACCGGCCCGGACCGCGATCACGTAGACCCCCTGCCGGTGCTCGTGCAGCAGGTGCAGCAGCATCGCGGCCTGCGCGCCCGGCTCCTGGCTGGGCAGCGGCATGGCCCGCCAGGCCGCGAACAGCGGCAGACCGGCCGGGTCCACCGCGTCCACCACCCGCCCGGCCAGCTCGACCAGCCGGTTCAGCCGCGGGAAGCCGCCGACCTGGCTCTCCCCCCAGGAGCACAGCTCGCGCAGGTGCCAGCTGGCCACCTCGGCCGGCTGTGAGCTTTTCGCGGTCGACTCCCAGCCCTCGGTCACTGCCTCGGGCGCGATGAAGGCGAGCGCCGCGGCCACCGTCTCGGGCCGGACGTCGCCGAGCGCGCCGGCCCGGGCCGAGACGTGGTACGCCCACCCGGACAGCCCCAGCAATCGGGCGCGGCGCAGGGTCTGCGGCGACTCGGCGAAGGCTCCGACGATGGTGGCGAGGCCCGCTTTGGCGTTGGCGGCGGCCTGTTCCGGGGTCACCCGCCCGATTCTGCTCTCCCTGACCGTTTTAAGGAAACGCTCCCAAGATTGATGTTCGTGCCGCCGCCCGGAAATCGGTTGGCAGCGGCGGGCCGGCGGTGGTCCGATGCCCGGATGAGTGCGCTTCCGCCTGGCTGGAGCACCCGCCGGCCCACCCTCGACGACGTGCCGCTGATCCTCAGCCTGGTGCACGCCAGCGACATCGCCACGGTCGGCGAGCCCGACTTCACCGCCGACGAGGTGCGCGAGGAGCTGACCGGCCCGCACACCGACATGTCCCGGGACTCCTGGCTGGCCTTCGACGCGGACGGCGAGATCGCCGGGTGGGCGTACCCGCGGAATCCCACCGGCCAGGACCGCGACCTGCTGGAGGTCTACGTCTGGCCGGAGCGCGGGATCCCGGCGCAGCGCCCGCTGCTCGCCCTGATGCTGGCCCGGATGGCTGAGCGGGCCGCCGAGCTGGGGCACGACCCGTACACGGTGCGGGCCGCGGCGCTGCCGGGCGAGGAGCGGTACATCGAGGCCCTCGGCGCGGCCGGGTTCACCTTCCTCAAGCAGCACGCGCGGATGCGGATGCCCCTGGACGGCGTCGGGTCCGCGGTCCCGGCGCCGCCGCCGGGCGTGACGATCCGGCCGGTGCGGCACGCGGACGAGGCCGAGATGCGCCGCTTCCACGCGGTGATCGAGGAGGCGTTCCTCGACTCGGACCACCCGTCGGTGGGCTACGCGGAGTGGCGGCGGCAGTTCGAGGCCGAGTCCTCGGTCTCCTTCGACGAGTGGTTCGTCGCGGAGGTCGACGGCGACCTGGCGGGCGTGCTGCAGTCGGCCGACCCGGACGAGGAGACGAACGAGGCCTGGGTGCGCAGTCTGGCGGTGCTCAAGGCGTACCGAAAGCGGGGTTTGGGGGAAGCCTTGCTGCGCCGGGCCTTTGCCGTCTATGCGGGCAAGGGACGACCGCAGGTCGGCCTCGGGGTTGATCTGGCCAACCCGACCGAGGCCGCACGGCTGTACCGGAAGGTCGGGATGACCCCGCTCTACCGGGCGAATGTCTACCAGACAACCGTGGCGGCGGCCCGGCGCTAGTTTTCCGGCGACGCCGTCCCGGTCGGGCGGTGGCGCAGCTCGCTCACGTAGTCGTCGGGCGCGCCGGCCTTCTCGGCGGCGCTGGCGATCTCCGACAGGTACCACGCGGTGGGCAGGCCACCCTCGTAACCGGCGAAGACGTAGACCCAGGCGGGCACCTCACCGTCGA
This sequence comes from Actinoplanes ianthinogenes, assembly GCF_018324205.1. NCBI lineage: Bacteria > Bacillati > Actinomycetota > Actinomycetes > Micromonosporales > Micromonosporaceae > Actinoplanes > Actinoplanes ianthinogenes. Next base: position 3,952,840 of record NZ_AP023356.1, on the reverse strand, counting down.
GCGTCGATACACGCACGGTGAGTTTCTGGTACGTCCCGGCGGGCACGCCCTCGACCTCGTCGAGCTGTGCGGCATCCCATGGATGGACGTCGTAGAGCGAGACGAAGACGCGGTCGCCGGGCGACTCGACGATCGTCGTCACCGCTCCCTCCCAGCCCATTTCCCCCTCTCCGGCGAAGGTGAGACGCCAGCCCTCGATCCACCCCACGCCGACCATGGGCGAGTGCGGACAGTAGGCCAGCATGCGAGCTGGGTCCAGGTTCGAGCCATACGCGGCGTAATGACGCACGGCGACGACGATAGTCGTATGAGCGGGTGGTGAGAATATGAGGAGTGCGTGTCGGCACAACCGCTTTTTGCCGCGGCGAACCAGAGCCGCTCTTTTGGAGGTCGGAAAATCGTGAGTCGGATCGTGATCATCGGCGGGGGACCGGGCGGTTATGAGGCGGCTCTGGTCGCCGCTCAGCTCGATGCCGATGTGACCCTGGTCGAGGCGGACGGCCCCGGTGGCGCCTGCGTGCTGACCGACTGTGTGCCGTCCAAGGCCTTCATCGCCAGCTCCGAGGTGATGACCGGGTACCGCAACAACGAGGCCTTCGGGATCCGCTCCAGCGGCCTGGACGGGGTCAGCGTCGACGCGGTCGCGGTCAACGAGCGGGTCAAGAAACTCGCCCTCGCGCAGTCCGGCGACATCCAGACCAAGCTGGTCAAGGCCGGGGTGGACGTGGTCCGCGGCCGGGCGAGGATGGGGGAGGACCGGCTCGGGCACACCCACCAGGTGCTGATCACCCCGGACGGCGGCGCGCCGTACGCGGTCGAGGCGGACACCGTCCTGCTGGCCACCGGCGCCACCCCGCGGGTCCTGCCCACCGCCCGCCCGGACGGCGAGCGCATCCTCGACTGGCGGCAGGTGTACGACCTGACCGAGCTCCCCGAGCACCTGGTGGTGATCGGCTCGGGTGTGACCGGCGCCGAGTTCGCCAGCGCCTACCTCGCGATGGGCGTGAAGGTGACGTTGGTCTCCAGCCGCGAACGGGTGATGCCGCACGAGGACGCCGACGCCGCGATGGCGATCGAGCGGGTGTTCCGCGACCGCGGGATGACCATTCTCAGTCAGTCCCGCGGCGACTCGGTGGTGAACACCGGCGACGGCGTCCGGGTGACCCTGTCCGGCGGCAAGGTGATCGAGGCGTCGCACGCGCTGATCGCGGTCGGCGCCATCCCGAACACCGGCGACCTCGGTCTGGCGGAGTACGGCGTGGCCGTCGGCAACGGCGGCTACGTCACCGTCGACCGGGTCTCCCGCACCAACGTGCCGGGCATCTACGCGGCCGGTGACTGCACCGGCGTGCTCCCGCTGGCCAGTGTCGCCGCCATGCAGGGCCGGATCGCGATCTGGCACGCGATGGGCGAGGCGGTCGCCCCGCTCCGGCTGCGCACCGTCTCGGCGAACGTGTTCACCGACCCGGAGCTGGCCACCGTCGGCGTCTCGCAGAACGAGGTGGACTCCGGCCGCACCCCGGCCCGCCAGGTGATGCTGCCGCTGACCGGCAACGCCCGGGCCAAGATGGCCGGCCTGCAGGACGGGTTCGTCAAGCTGTTCTGCCGCCCGGCGACCGGTCAGGTGATCGGCGGCGTGGTGGTGGCGCCCAAGGCGAGCGAGCTGATCCTGCCGATCACCATGGCGATCGAGAACAACCTGACCGTGGACCAGCTGGCACACACCATCACGATCTATCCGTCGCTGTCGGGCTCGATCGCGGAGGCGGCGCGTCAGCTGATGCAGCACGAGATTCAGTGACCGGGGCGGCCGGCTCCGGGTCGCCGCTCCCGCCGGGCGAGCGTTTCCGGCTCGCGCCGGGCGAGCGTTGCCCGCTCTCGCCGGGCGAGTGTTCCCCGCTCTCGCCGGGTGCGGGTTTCCCGCCGAACAGGGCGAGGATCCAGCCGGCCGTGCCGAAGATCAGCGCGGCGGTCGCCGCGATCGCGAACAGCCGCCAGGCGGACTGGGTGATCGCGGTGCCGCCGAGGTGGCCGATCAGCCCGCCGTAACAGGCCCAGCAGAGCGCGGCGGCGCCGTCGTAACCGACGAAGAGCTTGATCGGGTAGTGGGTGCGGCCGGCGTGGTATCCCGAGGCCATCCGGCCGCCCGGGACGAACCGGCAGAGCAGCATCACGAGCGGGCCGGGCCGGCGCAGGCCGCGGGTGAAGCGCTCGGCCGCTTGCCGAGTGCGTGAATTCCCGCCATCCTCGCCGCGCGGGGCAAACCGGGCGCGTAACGCGCTGAGCCGGTGCCCGGTCGACCGGCCCAGGACGAAGGCGATCGCGTCCCCGGTGAACATGCCGAGCGCCCCGACCAGGATCACCACGGCGAGGTGCAGATCGCCGTAGACGGTCAGCGCTCCTGAAGTGATCATGATGGCCTGGATCGGCACCACCGGGATCAGGGCGTCCACCGCGAGGAAGCCGAACAGCGCGAGATAGACCCAGGCGGGCGAGGCCAACATGGTCAGCAGCTCGGTCATCGCAGGGCCACCTCGCGGGTTCGGGGTTCACGGCATTCTGCGCGAACGCTGCTGAGAGGGCGCTGTGTTCAGCATGCGCCGCAAACCCTGCGGGCAGACCGTGATGCCCGCCACGGTACGGCCGAAACGTCCGGTCCCGCCCCCGAATTTCCCGGTGTCCGCAGACGTGGGGCGTACCGTGGGCCGTGCCTGCGGGCGCCGGATCCCCCGTTCCGACGCCGCAGCCGCGGGCCGCCGGTAGGTCCCGTACTGGCGGCCCGCCTCCGGACGGAGAACGGAAACACCGCGGGCACGACGACGTGCCGCGAGCACCGGGCAGGGCGTGGAAGTGACCATCATCTTCCTGCGCTGAGCATCTTGTCGATGCCTAGTTATCCTTGATCCATGCCCAGGCAGAGCTATCACCACGGCGATCTGCGTCGTGCCCTGCTCACCGCGGCCGCCGAGGCGATCGCGGAGTCGGGGGTGACCGCGCTCAGCATGCGTGACCTGGCCCGGCGGGCCGGGGTGTCGCACGCGGCGCCCGCGCACCACTTCTCGGACAAGGCGGGGCTGCTGACGGCGCTCGCGACCGATGGGTTCGAGCAGCTGGCCAAGGCGCTGGCGACGTCGCGGCTGGCGAGCAGCAGCCTGCTGGAGCTCGGGGTGACCTATCTGCGGTTCGCGCTGGCGAACCGGGCGGTCTTCGAGGTGATGTTCCGGACCGATCTCTACCACGCCGCCGACCCGGATCTGGTGGCGGCGCGGCGGCAGGCGGCGGACGCGTTGTATGCCGGGATGACGGATCTGCCGGACGCGCCGCTGGCCGGGCCCGAGGTCGAGGTGCCGGCCCGGCCCGCTCCGGAGGGGGCGGCGGAGCTGGCCTCGGATGAGGTGCGGGAGGTGGGGCTGGCGGCGTGGTCGATGGTGCACGGGTTCGCGACTTTGTGGCTGAGCGGGGCTTTTCCGGACAGCGCCCATGAGGACCCGATCGAGGCGGCTCGGCTGATCCTCGACCGCGTCCGGCAGATGGGAGCCTGAGCCCACCCCGGCTCAGACCCCCGCCCTCCTCGGGGGGCGACCCCGGCACCATTGTCGTGCGACACCGGACGACCGCGAGAGTGCCCTGTGGACAACCGCCCGCTGTGGACAGCTAGTCCTCGATCGTGCAGATCACCGCGCCGGCCGTGACCGTCGCGCCGACCTCCAGCGACAGCCCGGAGACCGTGCCCGACTTGTGTGCCGGGAGCGGCTGCTCCATCTTCATCGCCTCGACCACCACGATCACGTCGCCCTCGTTGACCTGGTCACCGTTCTGCGCGGCGACCTTCACGATGGTGCCCTGCATCGGGGCGGCGAGACTGTCCCCGCTCGCGGCCGCGCTCGCCGCACCACTGCGGGTGCGGGAGGCCGGGCGTTTCGGGGACGGTGCTCCGGGCGTACCGGAAATCAGGTGTTTGGGGAGGCGGACCTCGATGCGCCGGCCGCCCACCTCGACCACGACGGTCTCGCGTTCGACGGTCTCGCCGCCGGCGGCGGCCGGCGGGCCGAACGGCGCCACCTCGTTGACCCACTCGGTCTCGATCCACCGGGTGTGCACGGTGAACGGCTCGCTGGTGAACGCCGCGTCGCGGATCACCGCGCGGTGGAACGGGAGCACCGTGGCGATGCCCTCGATCACCGTCTCGTCCAGCACCCGGCGGGATCGCTCCAGCGCCTGCTCCCGGGTCGCGCCGGTGACGATGATTTTCGCCAGCATCGAGTCGAAGTTGCCGCCGATCACGCTGCCCTGCTCGACACCCGAGTCGACCCGCACGCCCGGCCCGGAGGGCCAGGTCAGCGCGGTGACCGTGCCCGGCGCGGGCAGGAAGCCGCGCCCGGCGTCCTCCCCGTTGATCCGGAACTCGATGGCGTGCCCGCGCGGCACCGGGTCCTCGGTGATCGCCAGCCGCTCGCCGGCCGCGATCCGGAACTGCTCCCGCACCAGGTCGATGCCGGTGGTCTCCTCGCTGACCGGGTGCTCCACCTGCAGCCGGGTGTTCACCTCCAGGAACGAGATCGTCCCGTCCTGGCCCACCAGGTATTCCACCGTGCCGGCGCCGTGGTAGCCCGCCTCGCGGCAGATCGCCTTGGCACTCTCGTGGATCTTGGCGCGCTGCTCGTCGCTGAGGAACGGCGCGGGCGCCTCCTCGACCAGTTTCTGATGCCGGCGCTGGAGCGAGCAGTCCCGGGTGCCGACCACCACCACGTTGCCGTGCGTGTCCGCGATGACCTGCGCCTCGACGTGCCGCGGCCGGTCCAGGTAGCGCTCGACGAAGCACTCGCCGCGGCCGAACGCGGCCACCGCCTCCCGGGTCGCGCTCTCGAACAGCGCCGGGATCTCCTCGATGGTGCGGGCCACCTTGAGCCCGCGGCCGCCACCGCCGAAGGCCGCCTTGATGGCGACCGGCAGGCCGTGCTCGGTCGCGAAGGCGACGATCTCGGCGGCGTCCACCACCGGCTCGGGGGTGCCGGGCACCAGGGGCGCGCCCGCGCGCTGCGCGATGTGCCGCGCGGTGACCTTGTCGCCCAGGTCGCGGATCGCTTGCGGACTCGGCCCGATCCAGGTCAGACCAGTTTCCTGTACGGCCTGAGCGAACTCGGCGTTCTCCGACAGGAAGCCGTAGCCGGGGTGGACCGCGTCGGATCCCGACTTGCGCGCCACCTCGATCAGCTTGTCGATCCGCAGGTACGTGTCGGCGGCCGTCTCGCCGTCCAGCGCGTACGCCTCGTCGGCGAGCCGGGCGTGTGGGGCATCGCGGTCACTGTCGGCGTAGACGGCGACGCTGGTGAGGCCGGCGTCCTTGCAGGCCCGGATGACCCGGAGGGCGATCTCGCCGCGGTTGGCGATCAATATCTTCCGCACGGCTAGAGCCTAACGGGAGTTCAGCTCATAGTCGCTCCCTCTCCCGTCTTGAAATGCAGCCGCGAGGCTGCCTATTATTCAGGCAGCCAACCGGCTGCATTTCCTATCCTCGGATGATGGCTCCATGGACGAGGTGTTCAAGGCGCTGGCCGACCCGAGCCGGCGCCACCTGCTCGACAGTCTCAACCGGCAGAACGGTCAGACGCTGCGCGAACTCTGCTCCGGCCTGGGCATGGCCCGGCAGTCGGTGAGCAAGCACCTCGCCGTGCTGGAGGCCGCCGGCCTGGTCACCACCACCTGGCGGGGCCGGGAGAAGCTGCACCACCTCAACGTCGAACCGGTCAACGCCATCGCCGATCGCTGGATCAGCCGGTATCACCGCGGGCGCGTTCAGGCGCTCGCCGATCTGAAGACCGCGTTGGAGGGTTCACCGATGAGCTTTGTCTACACGACGTACATCGCGACGACGCCGGAGAAGCTGTGGCAGGCGCTCGTCGATCCCGCCTTCACCAGCCGGTACTGGGGGGTGGAGTTCGTGAGCGAGTGGACCGCCGGGGCGCCGGTGGTGTGGAAGGTCAGTGGGCTCGAGATCGCTGATCCGGAGCAGGTGGTGCTGGAGTCGGTTCCGCATGAGCGGTTGTCGTACACGTGGCACACCTTCACCCCGGAGTTCGCCGGGAAGCACGGGTTCTCGGAGGACTGGTTGAAGGCGGTCACCGCGGAGGGGCGGTCGAAGGTGACCTTCGAGATCGAGGAGATGGGGAAGCTGGTGAAGCTGACCGTGACCCACGACGATTTCGACGCGGGGAGCACGGTCCTTGAGCAGGTGAGCCAGGGATGGCCGTCGATCCTGTCCAACCTGAAGACTTTCCTGGAGACGGGCTCGCCGTTGCCGGTGGAGTAGATCGGCTCGTCCCGTCGGTTTCGCCTCGCGGCCCGTTCTGCCGTCATCGGCGGTTGGTCTTGTCGTCTCGCGGTTTGTCCTGTTGTCCCCGCGGTCTGTCTTGTCGTCTCGCGGTTCGTCCTGTTGTCCCCGCGGTCTGTCCTGTCGCCTCGCGGTCTGTCCTGTCGCCTCGCGGTTTGTCCTGTTGTCCCGCGGCCTTGCGTTGTTCCCGGGGCGACAGGGTGTCCGTCAGTTGCGCCAGAGGGCGGTGATCGGGACGTCCATCTCGGCGAGCAGCGTGCGCAGCAGCGGGAGGGACAGCCCGATCACGTTGCCGGGGTCCCCTTCGATCCGCTCGACGAAGGCGCCTCCACGCCCGTCCAGCGTGAACGCCCCAGCCACCTGCAACGGCTCCCCGGAGGCGACATACGCCTCTATCTCGGCATCCGTCACATCAGCGAAGTGCACCACGGTCGTCCCGACGGCCTCCGCCTGCCGCCCGCTCACCAGCCCGGTCAGGTGATGCCCGGTGTGCAGCACCCCGGACTTCCCCCGCATCGCCATCCAGCGCTGCGCCGCCTCCCGGGCGTCCGCCGGCTTCCCGAAGATCTCCCCTTCGAAGGCCAGCACCGAATCACACCCGAGCACCAACGCCCCAGGATCGGCCGGCAACTCCGCCGCCACCGTCCGAGCCTTCATCCGAGCCAGCGCAAGACTCAACGTGTACGCGTCCTCAGCCTCCACGACGCTCTCGTCCACCCCACTGACGATGATCTCCGCGTCGATCCCGGCCCCGGTGAGCAGCGCCCGCCGAGCCGGACTGGCGGAGGCAAGAATCAGCCGATACACGTTGTCACTCTGCACAAAAAGTGAGACTACAAGCCCGGCACACCCAAAAGTGCCCGCAAGCCCCATGTTCCGCCGGGAAACCTGACAAAGCCGCCTTGCCGTGCAAGACGCTGTTAGCCCTGGCCCGAGTGGATGCTGACTCGCCGGCACGCCATGTCCGGCGGCGCTCGCCCCTCCGCAGCGGCTACTGCTTAAGCGCCCGACACCTCCCAGGCCAAACCCACCCTCGGCCCGACACCTCCCAGGCCGAACCCAGCCTCGGCCCGATGCCCCAGGGCCGAACTCAGCCTCGGCCCGATGCCAGCCCTCGGGCCGGAACCCCGCCGTTCAGCCAAGCGTCACGGCCTTTTCCGGCTCCGCCGTCGAGCAGCGAAAAACCCAGCGACCACTCCGCCCGTCAGGATGGCCGCAATCCCCCGAGCAGGCCAATGTTCCGACCGTCACCCCTATCCTGCCCACCTGAACTGCCCGGTTGGCTGCCGCTGGTCACGCCCACTCCACCGGAAGTTCCGCCTGCGCTGGTGCCTACTCCAGGCCCGCCCTCCAGCGGCGGAACATCCGCGGTCAGCGCCTTAACGATGTTCAGCACCCCGTACCCGCACTGCTCGTCCCACCCCGGAGCCCCAATATCGGTAGCCGTAGCAGTAAGCCGATGAACAACCTCCCGCCCCGAAATCCCCGGAAACCGAGCCCGAACCAACGCCGCCGCCCCCGAAACAATCGCAGTAGCGGGTGAGGTGCCGTCCACGTTGACATAGTCGTCGGTGGTACCTGTAGTTCTGAGGTCAACCCCGGGCGCGCACAGATCAATCGATGGGCCTTGAGGTGAAAAGGTGGCCGGGCGCCCGGTTTGATCGACAGCCCCGACGGCTAAAACCTCAGGTATGGACGCGGGGAAGGCAATTCGCGAATCCTTCGAAGTGCTTCCAGCGCTTGCTGTGATGACTATGTCGGCAGCAATAGCAGTCTTGATTGATTTGTTAAGGTCAGCCGACGGTGATACCGACAGGGAGACATTGATTACCTGGGCTCCCTTGTGCGTCAGCCAGTCTATCGCTACAGCAAGGGGAGGCGTCTCTTCTGTTGTCCCGATAATCTTGACGGGGATTATCTGAGCGGCGGGGGCGATTCCAGTGATGCCGCCCGGTTTTCCGTGGCCGACTATTAGTCCCGCCATGTGTGTACCATGGCCTGTCTGGTCAAGTTGCCCGCGACCGTCACCTCCTTGGACCATATCGCGCCCATCTATCACGTTTCCTGCGAGATCCGGATGCGGATGAACTCCGCTATCAGGAATCCCTATCGATACTCCTGATCCAAGGCTAAGTTCGTGTACCTGATCGAGCCTTAGATAATCGGCAAACCACGCGTCTTTGTTGAATTCTAGGGTCTGAGGTTCGGCTATTCCTGTCGTGTGCGATGGTGCAAGCAGTGCTGTGATCGCTATTGTGACAAGAAGTTTCATCTCATAGTCCTATGGCGGGCCCCGGGTCGATCGCTTTCCTCTCAGGAGGAAGGATGATCGGGTCCGTTCCCTTGTCGACCAGCCACGGGTTTTCCGGGTCCCAGCTGTCTCGAATCTCGGGTGCTCCGTTGCGATCATTGGGGGACTGCCGTCTCGGCTGAATGATCGCTGGGGGAGACTGGCCAATGAGGCCTCCAGTCGGATTCACGCGCTGAGTGAGCCCGCTGTTGGTTCGAGCAGGGATGGCGTTCGAGGTTCCTCCAATTATTCCCCCGGGAGCTATTTGCCTGCTGCTTTTTCCTGCGCTGGTACCGCTAGAGGGCCCTTGCCATGAGTGACTAGGAGAGGGTTCGTGAGGTGGTGTTCCTTGTTGCGATAGGGGCGGCAATCCTACGGCAGGAGGAATAGCGAGTCCGTTTGCCGGTGAAGGGAATGATCCGCTTTGAGGGGGCAAAGTTGGTGGGGTTGCAACGGGTGTGCTGGTGTTGGATGTAGAGCCAGCAAGGATAGGGCCTGTGGGGTGTCCGTCAGGTTTATCATTTCGAGAACTTAAGCCGCTACCGTTTGGGTGCTGATCGGCCGAATTGGTGCCGCCGCCTGCATTCGACAAATTTATGTTACTTGAAGGCGTGGGTGCAGCTCCGCCTTGCTGCAATTTTGAGGGCGGTCCGCCAGGTGCATTATTGATTCCGCTGGATCTTCCTCCTTGGCCCTTGCCTTCTTCCCGTGTTGAGAGTCCTGGGATGTAGGGCTGGGGAGTGGTGATGTTCAGTTGGGCCTGGGCCAAGTCCGTGCTCAGGGTGGACATCACGACCTGTGCCTGCACCTGCAAATCAAGCTGCCGTGACTCGACCGCGGCCGACGGGCTGAGGCTGACGGCTCGCCATTTGCTCAAGGTCTGGGCTGAGCTCTGCTGCTTCAGGGCGTACGCGTCCAGGACCTTCTGATTGGACATGTATTCCTCATAGATCCCCGCCAGTTTCACGCGGGCGCTCACCAGAGCTGACGTCGCGCCGCCCAGCGCGTGGTGGTTCTGGACCGTCGCGTGATACGTCTCGCTCAAGTGTCTGATCAGGTCGTCCAGGCGATCCAGATACTTGGCGGCGGCGGCGCTCTTCTCGGGTGGCCACACCTCGGCGAGACTGTCGCGGTAATTCTTGACCCGGGACAAATGGTCCACCAGCAGGTCGGCTGACTTCTTCCAGGTGACGAGCAGATCCTTGTGGGCGGTCCCGTCCTGGCTCTCCAGCATCGACCACATCTGTGGGACCGACTGGGTCGTCCAGTCGGTGCCGCCGCCGTTGTCGGTGTTCGCGAGCATCAGGCGTCCCCCTTTCGGGCAGGTGAGGCTGAGGTCGCCGGCGGGGTGTCCCAGTCCCATGGGCCCGTCGAGGACGAGGAAGCCGACCCCGATGCAGGTGAGTCGGCAGCGGAAGACGCCGCCGGCGCCGGCAGAAAATCGGACCCGGAAGGAACCTCGACCGCGGGTGGCAGCCCGGGCGCCGAAGGCAAGGCGGAAGGCAGGAAAGACGACAGCCCGGAAGCCGGCGAGGAAGGCGAGGCCGAAGGCAAAGAAGACGGCACCCCGGAAGCCGACGAGGAAGGCGGCGAGGAAGGCAAGGCGGAAGGCGAAGGGGAGCCCGACACGGAAGGCAGCGAAGAGGCCGAAGGGGAAGCCGAGCCCGAAGGCGAATCCGGGGATGCGGCGGAAGCCGAGGAGGCCCCCGAAGGGCTGGACCCGACACCCGACGGCGGCAACACCCCCGCCGTAACCAAAGCCGACTCCACATCCGCCAGCCGGGCCCGGGCAAACGCATCCGCCCCGCGATACATCCCCCCGACCTGCTCCGCGGCCTTCGCGAACCCATGAGTTCCGTTCGCGAAGTTGTAGATGTTCTGCTGGCAGGTCTCCTGAGCCGACCCCAGCACCACGGCGAAAGCGGACAGCTCCGCGAACCCCGCCACCGCCGGCAGGCCGGACATCATCCGATTGGCCAGACTGTCCGCGTGTGGCGCGTAGTCCTTGTCGACCTCGGCCAGGAGGCGTTTGGCGAAATCCTCCATCGCGGTGATGTCAGCCGCGATGGCGGAGCTCAGCGGGATGAGGTCGTCATTCGGGGCCACGCAGCGAGGCTAACCGCTCACAGCATGCGACATCGACCCCTGTGGAAATCCCCTGTGGACAACCTGGTCAGCGGGGGAGGGCCGACGACTTCCAGGATCGCGGACCCGCTGCTGGGCGCCCTGATCGGATCCAGTCGGAACCGGTCCGAGGCGGGGTGTCGTAATTGACCGGGGTTGATCGGACTGCGAGGATGGCGACCAGTGCGGCCACCTCATGATCGTCTAGGCTTCCACGTACGACTCCGACCAGCGGTTCATCGTTCATTGGCCGAGCGTACGACGGGTGCCCCGGCTTCCGGTGACACGTGTCCCACACTCGGCTGATCAATTCGCGGCCGCTCGACAGAACCAGGTATTTTCTGCGTGATGTCTTCTTCTCCCCCGCTCATTGTCGCTGATCGGTACCGGCTGGTTGCGCCGCTCGGTCAGGGCGGGATGGGTCGCGTCTGGCGGGCGACCGATGTCGTCCTGCACCGCGAGGTGGCGATCAAGGAACTCGTCCCGCCGCCCGGGCTGACCCCCGCCGAGCGGCAGGAGATGCGCGAGCGCTCCCTGCGCGAGGCCCGGGCCATCGCCCGGCTCAACAACATCAACGTGGTCCGCGTCTTCGACGTGCTGCGCACGGACGCCGACCCGTGGATCGTCATGGAGTACGTGCCGTCCCGCTCGCTGCAGGACACGCTCGCCAAGGACGGCCCGTTCAACGCGGTCCGCACCGCCGAGATCGGCCTCGGCGTGCTGAATGCGCTGAAGGCGGCGCACCGCGCCGGCGTCGTGCACCGTGACGTCAAGCCGGGCAACGTGCTGATGGGCGGCGACGGCCGCGTCGTGCTGACCGATTTTGGTCTGGCCACCGTCCCCGGCGACCCGAATGTGACTCGCACCGGCCTGGTGCTCGGCTCCCCGGCGTACATCGCTCCGGAACGCGCCCGCGACGGCACCGCCGGCCCGGCCGCCGACCTCTGGTCGCTCGGCGCCACCCTCTACGCCGCGGTCGAGGGCCAGTCCCCGTTCGCCCGTCCCTCGGCGATCGCCACACTCGCCGCCCTGGCCACCGAGAACGTGCCGCAGGCGCGCAACGCGGGACCGCTCAAACCCGTACTCAACGGGTTGTTGCGCAAGGATCCGGCCCACCGGATCGATGCCGACGAGGCGGAGCGGCTGCTCGCGCGCGCCGCCGGGCGGCGCGCGAAGCTGAGCTTCCCGATGAGCCCGACCATGCGCCGCCCGGGTGTCGGCCGCGAGCGGCCGTCGCTGCCGAGCGGTCCGGGTGGTCCGCCGGTGCTGCCGGGCAGCGGTTTCGTGACCGCCACCGGCTCCGCCCCGGTCGTGCCCACGCCGCGCCCCCGTCCGGCCGACGCGCCGGCCGGCAACTCTCCGGAGCAGCCCGGCGGCCGTCCGATCTTCACCCCCGGCAAAGCCACCGTGGGCAACCCGGCCGGACCCGACCAGCGCCCGCAGGACCAGCCCAAAGGCCGCAGACCGCTGGACCAGACGAAGGTCGACGGCCCCCCGGTCCGCGACGAGCCGGTCAACCCCCAGGCTTTCGGTACGCGACCAGCACCGCCGGCCGCCCCGCGGGGCACCCGTCCCGGTTCCGGCGCGACGCCGCCCGGCCGGGCCACCCCGCCGTCCACGCCAGTGGTGAACACCGCCCGGGTCGGGTTCACCGCCGCCGACGTGGCGGCCAACCGGCGCAAGAAGGCCGCGCCGGAGCACGAGGCCTCGCTGGCCGCCGCCACCGGCGCGTACCCGGTGGTGCCTGCGCCGGAGCCGGAGGAGGTCGTCGAGGCGACTCCGGTGACGCCGGAGCCCGAGGCCACGGCGGCGTCGTCCGAGGCGCCGGAGGCCGTGGCCGAGACCGCAACCGAGGTCGCGGAAACCACCGACACCGCCGAGGCCGAGGAGCCCGTGGCCGACAAGGCCGCTGAGCCGCAGTCCGGCGAGGACGATGCGCCGACGGCGGGGCAGAACGACAAAGCCGACAAGACCGATAAAGACGACAAGGCCGACACTGCCGAGGAGACCGAGCGAGCCAAGGAGCAGGCCGCGCCGGTCAAGGCCGCTGCCGAGCCCGAGGCCGTCGAGCAGACCGAGAACGCCGAGCAGGACGAGAACTCCGAGGAGGAGGCCGAGCCGGCCGAGCCCCCGGCCGCCGTCGAGCCCTCGGCCGCCGTTGAGCGCCCGGCGACCGCCCTCATCCCCGGCCGGCGCCCCGCCTCGACGGTCCAGGACCAGGACAAGACCTCGGTCGTCGACTTCGCCGCGATCGCCCCGCAGCCGTCGGCCGCCGATGACGACGGCGCGACCCGGGTGGTCACTTCACCGCCCGCCGAGGACGACGGTGCGACCCGCATGGTCACCTCGCTGCCCCGGCCCGCCACCGGCGACGACGGCGCGACCCGGGTGGTCCCCTCGTCCGCCGGGTTCACCCCGTCGCAGCGTCCGGCCTGGACCCCGATGCCGGTGCGCCCGGTCGTCCGCCGGGTCAACGGCATCACAGTGTTCGGCACCACGCTGACCCGCCGGCAGGCGGTGATCGGCGCCTCCATCGTGCTCACGTTCGTGCTGCTCGTCGGCATCATCCTGGTGCAGGCGTTGAGCACCGACGACGACAAGGCGACCGGCGTCACCCCGGGCGCGGTGGCCGCCACCGGCAAGCCGTCCAGCCCGGCCGGCAAGGGCGAGACGCCGAGCAAGGGCGCGGCGACCCCGTCGACCAGCGCGCCGGCCGCGGGCGTCCCGGCAGGCTGGAAGGTCAGCTCGCAGTCCGGCTATGCGGTCGCCCTGCCGCCGAAAGCCGAGGTCGACCGCCGCGGTGACACCGAGACCCGGTTCAACTGGGGTAACCGGCTGCTGATCATCTTCCGCTTCGACGACGGCGGCGCGGATCCGCTGAAGGCGTTGCAGGAGGCCCAGGCCGAGCAGGGTTACGACACGGTCAGCGGTCCGGCGGCGGTGACCTACCAGGGCCGGCCTGCCGCCGACTGGGAGTACTTCTACAACAGCTCCAACGGGCATCGGCAGCACGTGCTGAAGCGGAGCATGTCCGTCGGCGACAAGACGTACCAAATCTGCTGGTACACCTCGCCGGAGGATTGGAACGCCGCCAGGAAGGACCTCGACGCGGTCCTGGCGGGCTTCACCCTGAACTGAACCTCCATGCGTGATTCCCCGGCAACCGGGGTAGTTGTCGAGAATCACGAATGGAGGTGCTTCCATGAACTGCCGACCGCACGGCAGTAAGCCCACCCTGGCGCTCTGGATGCTGGTCGCCCTGGCGGACCTCGCGATCGTCGCGACCGCCGCGGGGCCGATCACGATGCTGTTGCTGATCGCCGGCCTGGTGGTCACGGCCGCCGGCGTCTACGCGGCCCGGAGCCTCGGCAACCGGGCCCCGACGACGGCCGAGTCCTCGATCAGGCGACGTGCCTAGAACATCTGGACAGCGAGATCGGCTACAGTCCCCGGCGTGTTGTCGATCGACGGTGTGAGTGACCTCTGGGACCAGCTGCTGGGTGCCCAGCCCGACCCGCCCGAGCTGCTGGTTCTCCTCACTGCGGTGGCCGGGTTCCTGGCCGTGGCGATCCGCCCGATCTGGCGGGTGGCCCGCAACGCGGTGACCATCGCCCACGAGGGCGGCCACGCCCTGTTCGCCCTGCTGACCGGCCGCAAGCTGCGCGGCATCCGGCTGGAGTTCGACACGTCCGGCCTGACCCTGTCGGCCGGGCGCCCGACCGGCTTCGGCATGATCCTGACCCTGCTCGGCGGTTACATCGCGCCGTCCCTGATCGGCCTGCTCGGCGCCTGGCTGCTCGGCGGCAACCGGATCACCCTGCTGCTCTGGCTGGCCGTGGTCCTCCTGCTGCTCATGCTGATCAACATTCGCAACGCGTTCGGCGTGATCTCCCTGCTGATCACCGGCGCCATCGTCTTCGCCGTCTCCTGGTACGCCTCCCCGGAGGTCCAGTCCGCCTTCGCCTACACCGGCGTCTGGTTCCTCCTCTTCGGCGGCGTCCGCCCGGTCTTCGAACTGCAGACCCTCCGCAACCGGGGCCGCATGCGCGACTCCGACGCCGACCAGCTGGCCCGCATCACCCACGTCCCCGCCCTGTTCTGGGTCGGCGTCTTCCTGGTCGTCGACCTGGCGGCCCTGGTGACCGGCGCCTTCCTGCTGGCCGGCCAGTGGCTCCCCGCGGCCGTCTAGCACGGCGGCGAGGAGCCGCGGCGTTTTCCACGGTGTCGGTCTGTCCACAGGCCGTCGGCGCGGCCGCTGCGGCTTCGTGACAATGGGATCGGGGCCGCCCCCTGAGTGAGTGTTTGAGAGGACTGCTATCCGGGCGTGCTGAACGTCCGGCGACGTTGGCGGGTGGCGGGCCGGCCACGGTCGAGGCGGCGGATCATGGTGTTGATCGCGGCCCAGCGGATCGAGGCCTCCGAGACGGCGGGATCGCGTTCGTAGTCGCGGGCCAACCGGCGGTGTGCGGTGAGCCAGGCGAGGCTGCGAACGACCACCCACCGTTTCGGGTGCACGACGAATCCGTGCTGGTCAGCGGGTTTGCGGACGATCTCGACCGTGGTGTCGAGCATCTGCTCGGCCCAGTCGACCAGCCGGCCGGCGAAGCCCTGATCGGCGAACACATGCCGGATCGGCGTGAACAGATAGGTGCTGAGCAGGGACGTCTTCGCGCCGTCGCGGTCCTGCCAGGACGCCGACATCACGCACACCACCATCTGCAGGCCGAGAGTGTCGGTGACGATGAACCGCTTACGGCCATTGATCTTCTTGCCGGCGTCGTAGCCGCGGCTGTCGCTGCCGACGGTATCGGCAGCCTTGACCGACTGAGAGTCCATGACAGCGGCCGAGGGCTGCGCCTCACGACCCTCGGCCAGCCGCAACTGTTCACGTAGTTCCTCAAGAATCCGCTCGTGACCTGGCGTTTCTCCCACTGCTGGAACTGCCGGTACACGGTCTGCCAGGGCGAAAAATCGGCCGGTAGCTGCCGCCACGAGCAGCCACTACGGACGACTTACAAGATCGCATCGACGATCGCTCGGCGCGGATGCTTCGGAATCCGGCCCGGCGACTTGATCAACGGAAGCATCGGCTCGACGAAGTCCCACTGCTCATCGGTCAGATCAGACGGATATCGCCGCTCACGCTCCACCAGAACAGCTTCAAGCCGCTCTCGTCTCGTACAGGGACACGCCGTGCGACAGCACTCTCAAACACTCACTGAGGAGGGCGGGGGCTGTTCGGTCAGAGCGGGATGTTGCCGTGCTTCTTCGGCGGCAAAGTCTCCCGCTTGGTCCGGAGCATCCGCAGCGCCCGAGTGACCTGCGCCCGCGTCTCCGACGGCCGGATCACCGCGTCCACGTAACCCCGCTCCGCCGCGATGTACGGGTTGGCCAGCGTGTCCTCGTACTCCTGGACCAACTCGGCCCGGCGCACCGCCGGGTCCTCGGCCGCCGCCAGCTCCCCGCGGTACAGGATGTTGACCGCGCCCTGTGCGCCCATCACCGCGATCTGCGCGGTCGGCCAGGCGAAGTTCATGTCCGCGCCGATGTGCTTCGAGCCCATCACGTCGTAGGCCCCGCCGTACGCCTTCCGCGTGATCACCGTGACCTTCGGGACGGTGGCCTCGGCGTACGCATAGATGAGTTTCGCCCCGCGCCGGATGATCCCGTCCCACTCCTGGCCGGTGCCGGGCAGGAAGCCGGGCACGTCCACGAACGTCAGCACCGGGATGTTGAACGCGTCGCAGGTGCGCACGAAGCGGGCGGCCTTCTCGCTGGCCGCGATGTCGAGGGTGCCGGCGAAGTGCATCGGCTGGTTCGCCACCACGCCGACCGGGCGGCCCTCGACCCGGCCGAAGCCGACCACGATGTTCTGCGCGTAGAGCGGCTGCACCTCGAGGAAGTCGTCGACGACCGTCTCGACCACGGTCTTGATGTCGTACGGCTGGTTGGGCGAGTCCGGGACCAGGGTGTCCAGGGCCAGGTCGGCGTTGCCGGCGGACAGGTCGGCGGGCTCCTCGTAGGCGACCGGCTCGTCCAGGTTGTTGCTCGGCAGGTAGGAGAGCAGCGCCCGGACGTAGTCGATCGCGTCCTCCTCGTCGGAGGCCAGGTAGTGCGCGTTGCCGCTGCGGGTGTTGTGGGTGCGTGCGCCGCCCAGCTCCTCCATCGCGACCTCTTCACCGGTGACCGTCTTGATCACGTCCGGTCCGGTGATGAACATGTGCGAGGTCTGGTCGACCATCACGGTGAAGTCGGTGATCGCCGGGGAGTAGACCGCGCCGCCCGCGCACGGGCCCATGATCAGCGAGATCTGCGGGATGACGCCGCTGGCCCGGACGTTGCGGAAGAAGATGTCGGCGTACAGCCCGAGGGCGACCACGCCCTCCTGGATCCGGGCGCCGCCGGAGTCGTTGATCCCGACGATCGGGCAGCCGATCTTCATGGCCAGGTCCAGCACCTTGACGATCTTCTCGCCGAAGACCTCGCCGAGCGAGCCGCCGAAGACCGTGAAGTCCTGCGAGAAAACGCAGACCTGCCGGCCGTCGACGGTGCCGTACCCGGTCACCACGCCGTCGCCGTAGGGCCGGTTGCGGTCCAGGCCGAAGGCGGTCGAGCGGTGCCGGGCGAGCTCGTCCAGCTCGACGAAGGAGTCCTTGTCGAGCAGCAGCTCGATCCGCTCCCGGGCGGTCTTCTTGCCGCGCGCGTGCTGTTTCTCGACAGCGCGCGCGGAACCCGCGTGGACCGCCTCCTCGGAGCGGTTCGCGAGATCGGCTAGCTTTCCGGCGGTGGTGTGGATGTCGGGCTGCGTTGTCACGGTTTTCTCCACGCTCCAGAGGCGGCGGTGCGGCTCGGATGGTCGCGATGGCGCGGACGCCCGCGGTGACCGCACGCTCACGCCGGATCGCGAACAACCCTCACTCACGATGATCGTAGCCGCGAATCCGGCTCACGAAGGGGGCGTCGCTACGGGTCCGTTTCATACCTGTTGTCCCATTCGTTACGCCTCACGTGACGAACTGGATGACGGCGGCCGGGCTCGCGTTCATCGCGGGGGGCCTCGCCACGCTGATCAGTTTCCGCGCCGTGCTGTTCGGTGCCGGCGACCCGCCGCCCCGGCGTCCGCGTCGCGCGGCGTCGCCGGAACCCGAGTTTCCCCAGGTTGCCGCCGAGCCTGTGGACAACGACGAGTGGGCGCCGACCGGCCGTCGCCGCCGGCTGGCCGCGGCCTTCGGCGGCCGCTCCGCGCCGCGCGCCGATCAGGGCGCCGGTCTGGCCTCGATCGGCCTGGCCGACGAGGACCCCACCGACAGACCGCCCTTCGACCAGGACGATCCGTTCGCCGACGGTCCGCTTCCCGAGCAGAGCTTCGCGTACGACGAGCAGCCGCCCGCCGCCGCACCGGAGGAGTACGCCGACCACGCCGCGATCGAGCTCGACGAGGATCCCGCCTACCCGGCCCGGCCCCGCCGCGGCGAGGGCTCCTGGCCGGACGAGCACGGCGAGGGTTCGTGGACGAACGAGCGCGGCGAGGGTTCGAGGGCTGAGGAGCGTCACGAGGATTCGTGGGCCGAGGAGCGTCACGAGGATTCATGGGCCGAGGAGCGCGGCGACGGTTCGTGGGCCGAGGAACGGCGAGAAGGTTCGTGGACCGACGAGCGCGGCGAGGGCTCGTGGAACGACGGGCAGCACGAGGAGTCGTGGCACGGCGAGGAGTCGTGGCACGGTGAGGGCTCGTGGCACGGCGAGCGGGCCTGGGCGCCCGGCGAGTCGTGGCACGGCGAGGAGCCGGCCGCACCGGCGATCGCCGATTACCGGGCGGACGCCACCGAGGACGACCCGACCGGCGAGGACTCCCGCTTCATCGACAACACGGCCTGGCGGGCCGGCGACCGGCAGGCCCCGAACCGCCGGTACGCCGGAGCCCGCCCCGCCCGCACCGCCCCGATCGACCGGTCCGACCGCGGCTACGGCGACCGGATCAACGGCTGGGTTCGCCCCCGCTACCCGGACCTCGACGACCGCCCGCCGTCCGGCGACTACTGGACCCCGGTCCCCGGCGAGCTCTACGCCGACCCGGAGCCGTCCGCCCGCGGCTACGGCTGGCCGGTCCCGGTGGAGCGCCTGCCCGCCGTCCCCGACTACGAGCCGGCGACCGGTTTCGATCTGACCCCGGTGCAGGCCGCCGAGCCGACGACCCTGGTGCCCAGCTGGCCGCCGCCCGCCCCGGACGACCACCGCATCCGCCTCCCGCGCTCGTGGTCCACCGGCGAGAAGACGGGAAGCGGCAGGGTGACCGGCGAGCGGGCGGGAGGCGGCAGGGTGACCGGCGAGAAGACGGGCAACAGCAGAGCGACCAGCGAGAAGGCGGGAAGCGGCAGGGCGACCGGCGAGCGGGCGGGCACCGCCAGGGCGACCGGCGAGGACCGGCCACGGGCGAGGACCGCCGGCTCCGGGCGTACCGAAAAGGACCGTGCCGAAGCAGCCTCCTGGACCGAACCGCGCCGCTACCGTGATCGCGGACCGCGCCCCCGGCCCCGCCCCCGCCCGGCTCCCGTCCCCGAAGCCGACTCGTCCTACATCAGCCGGCACGCCGCGGGCCCCAACGGCTGAGCCCCGCCGGCCCGGGGCATAGGCTCCCGGGATGGCCGCTTCCGGGTACACCGATCTGGACCGCCCGCCGCTCTCCGAGCGGGCACTCACCCGCGCCCTGGTCCAGCCCGGCGCTCTCTGGTCGCGCCTGGAGGTCCGCCCGGAGACCGGCTCCACCAACGCTGACGTGGCCGACGCGGCCCGTGACGGCGCCCCCGAGGGCCTGGTCATCGTCGCCGAGCAGCAGATCACCGGCCGGGGCCGGCGGGATCGGCAGTGGGTCAGCCCGGCGCGGGCCGGTCTCTATCAGAGCGTGCTGCTGCGCCCCGGCGTCGCCGACCCGGAGCGTGGCTGGCCGGCCGTCGAGCCGAAAGCGGTGAGCTGGCTGCCGCTGCTGGCCGGGGTGGCGCTGGCCGACGCGGTGTCCCGGGTGGCCGGCGTCGAGGCCGACCTCAAGTGGCCGAACGATCTGCTGGTCGCCGACCGCAAGTGTGCCGGGATCCTGGCCGAGATGTCCGGCGACGCGGTGGTGGTCGGGATCGGGCTGAACGTCAGCACCCGCGCCGACGAGCTGCCGGCGACCACCGGGGTGCCGGCCACCTCGCTGCGGCTGTCCGGCGCCGAGACGGTGGACCGCGATCCGCTGCTGCGGGCGCTGCTGCGCGGGCTGGAGCGGTGGTATGCGGGGTGGCGCGAGGCCGGTGGCGACGCCGAGATGTGCGGGCTGCTCGGGGAGTATCAGCGCCGGTGCGCGACGATCGGCCGGGACGTGCGGGTGCTGCTGCCCGGCGGCGGTGAGCTGCTCGGCGAGGCGGTCACGGTGAATCGGGACGGCCAGTTGGTGATCCGTACGGTGGACGGCGCGGAACATCGTGTCTCGGCGGGTGACGTGCTGCACGTACGCTGACCGGGTGGCGTTCCCGGCGGAAGTGCTGTCCGAACAGGAGGAGGTCGTCCTCCACCTGCGTCCCCACGGCAAGTCGGTGGTCGGCCCGGTCCTGGTGCTGGTGCTGACCCTGGCCGGCCTGATCATGGCCTGGGTGCTGCTGCCCGGCAACGAGGGCGGCCGGATCGGGCTGGCCCTGGTCGCGGCGATCATGCTGTACCACGCGGTTCGCTACGGCGTGCACCCGATCGTCCAGTGGCGCTGCACGCACTACGTGCTGACCGGCGAGCGTCTGCTGACGCAGTCCGGCATCCTCGTCCGGGAGCGCCGTGACCTGCCGCTGAACCGGGTGAACGACCATGCGCTCACCCAGTCGCTGCTCGACCGGGTCTTCGGCACCGGCACGCTGGTGATCGACTCGATCGGCGAGCAGAGCGCGCGGCTGTCCGGGGTGCCGCACGCCCAGCGGGTGCAGACCACGCTCTACGAGCTGATCGAGCTGAGCCCGGACGAGGACGAAGAGGAGGACGCCGAGGTCAGCGCTTGAGCTGGGTGTCCAGCTCGGCCGCGCTGCCCGGCACGTCCACCGCGCTGAGCTCGGCGAACCCGGCGGTCGCGTCCATCTCGGTGATCGCGCCCTCGTGCCCGTCGACCGGCGGCTTGAGGAAGACGAACGTCCGGTACGCCCAGAAGCGGAACACCGTGGCGATCGCGATGCCGACCAGGGTGACGCCGAGGAAGAGCAACTTGTCGTGCTCCTCGGTGAGCCCGAACCCGTACTTGCCGATCGCCACCATGCCGGACTGGATCACCATGCCGACCAGGTTGAACCCGAAGAACAGCGTGTACTCGCGCCGCAGCGCCGTGCGCGTGTGGTTGCGGTAGGTCCAGTAGCGGTTCGCCAGGTACGCCAGCGTGGTCGTGACGACCGTCGCGATGATGCTCGCCTTGACCGCGCCGATCGGTAGCGCGACGTAGGTGATCGCCATGTAGAGCAGGGTGTTGCCGGCTCCGATGATGCCGAAGGCGATGGCTTCGGGCGCGAGGCGACGCAGGCGTTCCGTCAGCGACATGGCTGAGGGCATGGGGGCAACCTTATGGGGACGGCGGCGAGTACGCCGGATCACGAGGCGGGACGTCGGCGGCCCGGAAGACGAATTTTCGATATGACCAGAATCGGAATATGGTACCCAATGCGGTGCCGACCAGCAGGCCGGCGACGTTGTCGGCCGCCTGGCTCCGCAGCGCCGGCCAGATGTCGCCCAGCACGTAATGGCTGATCGCGAGGCAGGCCAGGGCGATGCCCAGGCCGATCGCGTTCAGCACGAAGAACGTGGTGTACTGCCGCGCCAGATGGGTGTGATCGCCGTGGCGCCAGGTCCAGTACCGGTTGCCGAAGAAGGCCAGGGTGGTCGCCACGATCGTGGAGATCGTCTTGGCGGTCAGCGTCTCGCTGCCGGTGTTCAGCAGCAGGTTGTAGATGAGCAGATCGATGGCGAACGCGATGCTGCCGACGGCGCTGAACTTGCCGATCTCCCGCACCAGCGCCCGCAGCCGGGTGCGCAGTCCGGACGGCCGCGGTGAGGTCGGGGGCACGGATGCGAGGGTACCGGGGTCGGACTCCCGGCGCTGGTCTCGTTGCACAACCTCAACCCGCGGTTCCGGCACGGTCACGCTGCCGGTACGGACCGTGTCGAAAGCTGTCGATCTCCCGGATCTCCGCGAGCCGGCCCCGGCACTCGGCGCAGCGCCCCAGGTGGGTCCGCATCCGGCGGGCGTCGCGAGGGGCGAGCCGGCCGCGCAGCTGCCCGCCCAGCCGCTCGCCGGCCCACCGGCACTCGGGGTGCTCGGCCGCGGTGACGTGCTGCTGGAGGTACAGGCTGCGCAGCCCCTCGCGGGCCCGGTGGGCGAGGACCGCCACCGCGTTCGGGGTCAGGCCCATCCGCGGGGCCAGCTCGGCCGGGGTGCTGCCCTCCACCTCGGTCTGCCACAGCACGTCCCGCCAGCGCGGCGGGAGCTGCCGGAACGCGGCCGCCGCGAAGCTGCGTTCCAGCTGGTCGAGGGCCGGGTCGGTGAACGGCTCGCCGGCGTCGTAGCGGCTCAGGTCGTCGGTGAACTCCAGCCGCCGGTCCGAGCGGGCGCGCTGGTAGCAGACGTGCCGCATGGTGGTGTGCAGGTAGGCGCGGAACGCGACCAGGGGGCCCCGGCCGGCCCGCAGCGACGCGAACACCTTGGCGAACGTCTCGGCGACCAGGTCGTCGGCGTCGGACGGGTCGCGCGCCAGGCCGTACGCGAACAGCCGCGCCGCCGCGTGGTGCCGCTCGTAGAGCGTCCCGTAGGCGGCGGCGTCGCCGGCCCGGACGGCGGCGAGCAGATCCGTGTCCGAGTCGGTGTTGCCCGGGGTCGTCATTCCGCCTCCGTTTGGCCGGAACTGCGAGGTAAGCCCGATTACGTGAAAGTCTAAGGCGTTAAGTCCAATTTGCGAAAGTTGTCGGGAGTGGCGGTTCGGCCGGCGCGGGTGCGCGCTCGTGCGCCAAGAGGCGAAGAATCAATCGTCATCGCGCACGGCGGCCAAAGATTGTGCGGTTGTCCACAGGTTCGACCGATGAACTGCATGGGTATGGGGCTTAACCTGATGTGACTCCCATGACTACCGCCGGAATATCCGGCCGGTCAGTCATTGGTCAGTGCCGACCGAAGGAGCTTCACCTTGTCTCACCCCCACACCTCGCACCCCCGCCTGCTGGCGTGGATCGACGAGGTCGCCGCCCTGACAACGCCCGACCGGATCGTCTGGTGTGACGGTTCGGACGACGAATGGACCACGCTGACCGACGCGCTCGTCGAGTCCGGCGCGCTGGTCCGGCTGGACCCGGAGAAGAAGCCCAACTCGTTCTGGGCGCGCACCGACCCGTCCGACGTGGCGCGCGTCGAGGAGCGCACCTTCATCTGCTCGGCCGACGAGGCCGACGCCGGTCCGACCAACAACTGGATGGACCCGGCCGAGATGAAGTCCCTGATGACCGAGCTGTACCGCGGCTCGATGAGGGGACGGACGATGTACGTCGTCCCGTTCTGCATGGGCCCGCTGGACGCCGACAACCCGATGTTCGGCGTGGAGCTCACCGACAGCCCGTACGTCGTGGCCAGCATGCGCATCATGACCCGGATGGGGGCCGAGGTCCTGAGCGCGATGGGTGACGACGCGGACTTCGTCCCGTGCCTGCACTCGATCGGCGCGCCGCTGGAGCCCGGACAGAGCGACGTCGCCTGGCCGTGCAACGAGACGAAGTACATCTCGCACTTCCCGGAGACCCGGGAGATCTGGTCGTTCGGTTCCGGGTACGGCGGCAACTCGCTGCTCGGCAAGAAGTGCTACGCCCTGCGCATCGCCAGCGTGGCCGCCCGGGACGAGGGCTGGCTCGCCGAGCACATGCTGATCATGAAGCTGACCTCGCCGGAGGGCGTGGTCCGCTACATCGCCGGCGCCTTCCCGTCGGCCTGCGGCAAGACCAACCTGGCCATGCTCGAGCCGACCCTGCCGGGCTGGAAGGTGGAGACCGTCGGCGACGACATCGCCTGGATGCGCTTCGGCGAGGACGGCCGGCTCTGGGCGACCAACCCGGAGTTCGGGCTGTTCGGCGTCGCGCCCGGCACCGACTTCCACACCAACCCGAACGCGATGCGCACGCTCGCCAAGGGCAACTCGGTCTTCACCAACGTGGCGCTGACCGACGACGGTGACATCTGGTGGGAGGGCATGGGCGAGCCGCCCGCGCACCTCACCGACTGGAAGGGCCAGGACTGGACGCCGGAGTCGGAGGCGCCGTCGAGCCACCCGAACAGCCGCTTCTGCACCCCGATCGAGCAGTGCCCGATCCTCGCCGACGAGTACCACGACCCGCGCGGCGTGCCGATCGACGCGATCCTGTTCGGTGGCCGCCGCAAGACCACGATCCCGCTGGTCACCGAGGCCCGCGACTGGGTGCACGGGGTCTACCTCGGCGCCACCCTGTCGTCCGAGACCACCGCGGCCGCGGTCGGCCAGGTCGGCGTGGTCCGCCGTGACCCGATGGCCATGCTGCCGTTCATCGGCTACCACGCCGGCGACTACTTCCAGCACTGGATCGACATGGCCAAGGGCGCCTCCGGCGACGCGTCCAAGCTGCCCAAGGTCTTCTACGTGAACTGGTTCCGCCGGGACGAGGACGGCGGGTTCCTCTGGCCGGGCTTCGGCGAGAACAGCCGGGTGCTCAAGTGGGTCTGCGAGCGCCTGGACGGCAAGGCCGACGCCCGCGAGACCGCGATCGGGCACGTCGCCACGCCGGAGTCGCTCGACCTGACCGGGCTGGACATCGACCAGGCCGCCCTGGAGGCCGTGCTGCGCGTCGACAAGGACGAGTGGCTGGCCGAGCTGCCGCAGGTCACCGAGTGGTTCGAGAAGTTCGGCGACAAGCTGCCGGCCGTGCTCTGGGCCGAGCTGGACGCGCTGCGCGCCCGGCTCGCCGACGCCTGACACGCTGCCCGCCCCTCACCCGAGGGGCGGGCGCCGTGAACGTTTCGCCGCATCTGGGCCGCCCCCGCTCGAGCACGCCGGCGGGGTGGCTACCCTTGCCGGTGATGAGTGTGCGTTCGCTGGTCTACTCCTTTTATGAGCGGCGGCTCGCCGGCAAATTGGCCGGCAAGCCGGTGCCCCGCCATGTCGGCGTCATGTGCGACGGCAACCGGCGCTGGGCCCGCGAGATGGGTTTCGTCGACCCCAACGACGGACACCGCGTCGGCGCCGTCCGGGTCAAGGACCTGCTCACCTGGTGCGACCAGTCCGGCATCGAGCACGTCACGCTCTATCTGCTGGCCACCGACAACCTGCAGCGCCCCGCCGCCGAGCTCGACCCGCTGGTGAAAATCATCGAGGACCTGGCGACCGAGCTGGCCGAGGAGGGCAACCCCTGGCGGCTGCGGATGGTCGGCGCGCTCGACATCCTGCCCGCCGCCACCGCGGCGACCCTCAAGGCCGCGCAGGAGAAGACCCAGGACCGCTCCGGCGGCGTCGAGGTCAACATGGCGGTCGGCTACGGCGGCCGGCGGGAGATCACCGACGCGGTGCGCTCGCTGCTCCAGCAGCACGCGGCGTCCGGCGGCACCCTGGAGGAGCTGGCCGAGATCCTCGACGTCGAGCACATCGCCGAGCACCTCTACACCCGCGGCCAGCCCGACCCCGACCTGGTCATCCGCACCAGCGGCGAGCAGCGGCTGTCCGGTTTCCTGCTCTGGCAGTCGGCGCACTCGGAGTTCTACTTCCACGACGCGAACTGGCCGGACTTCCGCCGCATCGACTTCCTGCGCGCCCTGCGCTCCTACGGCAACCGCCAGCGCCGTTACGGCGCCTGACGCCTTTTCCTTCGTGCGGCGCACGGTTGGCCGTTGACAAACCATGCCCGCTGCCGCGACGCCGTCCGCACCCTTGCGGATCTTTTTCTTGTACGACTGGCGGCTCTGTGGCAGTCGGCTCGCGATGCCCGGCCCACGCACGACCGCTGCGCGTGTCGTGCGGGTCCGCCTGGGGATCGCGAGGCTGCGGCCCACTCGTGACCGCTGCGCGAGCCGTGCGGATTCGTCGGGGGATCGGCTGCGGCTCACTCGTGGCCGCGGCGCGAGCCGCGGTCCGTGGAGCCGCGCGACTCGCGTCGGAGCGGTGCGCGGCCTTGCGTCACCACACGCGGGCCCGCACGACACGCGTTGCGGTCGTGCGTGGCCGCGGCCTCGCGGGCCGATTCGCACGGGGCTCCGAGTCGTACAAAATAAGCATCCGCGAGATTGCCGGCGGACATCGCGGCAGCGAGGTGGTCCGTCAAGCAGGAGGGGCCTAGAAGCGGTCGAGGCCGTCGGTGAGGAAAGCGGCCACCGCGGCCGGCGAGGCCAGGGTGAGGTCGGCGGCGCTGGACACCTCGGCGCCGGTCTCGTCGTTGGCCACCGCGATCGCCATCCCGAAGAACCCCGGGTCGACCGCCTCCCGCGCGCGCAGCGCGTCGAACGCCTTGATGTCGGACATGTCATCCCCGAAATACCACGCGCAGCCGGCGTCGCGGACGGCCTCGGTGATCACCATGCCCTTGTCCTGATCGACCGGCGGCTTCAGCTCGACGACCATGCGACCGTGCTGGATCGCCAGGCCGGCCCGCTCGGCGCGCTCGTGCGCCCACTGCTCGACCTCGGCGGCGCGCTCCGGGCACTCCCGATAGTGCAGGGCGACGGAGAGCCGCTTGAACTCCACCAGGACCGGCTTGGCCAGGGCGGCCTGCGCCTCGGCGGCCAGCTCGGCCATCGGGCGCTCGAACTCCAGGGCGGCCGGTTTGGTCACGATCTCGCCCTCGTGCAGCACCTCCAGGCCGTAGAGGCCGAAGAGGTCGACGTGCTCCAGGGCGGCGAACCGGGACCGCAGGAAGTCCACCGGACGGGCCGAGACGATCGCCACCCGGGCGACCCTGGCCGCCAGACGCTCCAGAACGGCGGGCACCTCGGGCACCGGCTGGGAGGCCGAAGGGTCTTTCGTGACGGGGGAGAGCACGCCGTCGAAATCGAAGAAGAACGTGGTCCGGGAGGCATGCTCGACGGTGCGCGCCCACGCGTGGTCGGCGCTCGCGGGATGGGTCGGACGCGGGGTCTCTGCCACGTCGCCAGACTACCCGCGGAAGGTCCTCTTTTATGCGCGGCGGAATTCGCGTGGGGCGAGCGTCACCCCGGGGTGCCCGATTTTGCGCACTACCGCAGGAGGCAGTTGACCGCTAGCGTTTGTGTCATGGCACGGGGTCATCCCGAGCCAGCCGGCCGGCCCGGACCTGCGACAACTTGCGCCACAGGGCCCGCAATCCGACCCTGTGCATGTGCCGGCGGCCGGAGGTGGCGGACCGCGGGTGGCGGGTTGCACGCCCGCTGGAGCAGGCCTGTGACATCTCGCCGTACCGATGCCGGTGTCGCCCCCTCATCCGACCCGGCCGACAAGGTGACCAAGACCCGTGCCACCGCCTCCCGCCGCAAGGTGCGGGACCGGCACGCCGATGCCGAACCCGCCCCCGCTGGCAAGGTCTTCGTCCTGGACACCTCGGTCCTGCTGTCCGACCCGGCGGCCTTCCGCCGGTTCACCGACCACGAGGTGATCGTTCCCCTCGTGGTCATCTCCGAACTGGAGGGCAAACGTCACCACCCCGAGCTCGGCTGGTTCGCCCGGCAGTCCCTGCGGATGCTGGACGAGCTGCGGATCAAGTTCGGCCGCCTGGACCAGCCGGTGCTCTGCAACGACGAGGGCGGCACGCTGCGTGTCGAGCTCAACCACGCGGATCAGAGCGTGCTCCCGCACGGCTTCCGCAACGACTCGAACGACACCCGGATCCTGTCGGTGGCGCTCGGGCTGGCGGCCGAGGGCCGCGACGTCACGCTGGTCAGCAAGGACATGCCGCTGCGGGTCAAGGCCGCCTCGGTCGGCCTGACGGCCGACGAGTACCGGCACGGCCAGGCCAGCGACCCCACCTGGACCGGCATGGCCGACCTGGAGCTGGGCGAGGACCAGGTGAAGGCGCTCTACTCCGGCGAGGAGCTGGAGGCCGAGGAGGCGGAGAACCTGCCCTGCCACACCGGCCTGGTGATCCACTCCGCGCGCGGCTCGGCGCTGGCCCGGGTCACCCCTGAGAAGACGGTGAAACTGGTCCGCGGCGACCGGGACGCCTTCGGTCTGCGGGGCCGCTCCGCCGAGCAGCGGGTGGCGCTGGACATCCTGCTCGACGAGAACATCGGGATCGTCTCGCTGGGCGGCAAGGCCGGCACCGGCAAGTCCGCGCTGGCGCTCTGCGCCGGCCTGGAGGCGACCATGGAGCGCAACCGCCACAAGAAAGTGGTGGTGTTCCGTCCTCTCTACGCGGTCGGCGGCCAGGAGCTCGGTTACCTGCCCGGCAGCGAGGCGGAGAAGATGTCGCCCTGGGCGCAGGCGGTCTTCGACACGCTCGGCGCCGTGGTGCACGCCAACGTTGTCGACGAGGTGATGGCCCGCGGCCTGCTGGAGGTGCTGCCGCTGACCCACATCCGGGGCCGCAGCCTGCACGACTCGTTCGTCATCGTGGACGAGGCCCAGTCGCTGGAACGCAACGTGCTGCTCACCGTCCTGTCCCGGATCGGGCAGAACTCCCGGGTGATCCTGACGCACGACGTGGCCCAGCGGGACAACCTGCGGGTCGGCCGGCACGACGGGGTGACGGCGGTGATCGAGGCGCTGAAGGGGCATCCGATCTTCGCCCACGTCACCCTCACCCGTTCGGAGCGCTCGCCGATTGCCGAGGTGGTTACGGACCTGTTGGAGGACATTCCCCTGTGAGGTGACGCCAGCGCGGATCTTTGTCCCGAATGAAGTAAAAAGTACGGTGACTAAAATCACAGATCCGCGCTGGCATTTCACATCGTCGTCACGCTGCGCCATGGTGTCTGGCGGGCACCGGCCATGGCGGACGTAGGAAGAGCGCGTCGTCGGGGTGCCCGTTCTTGCCCCCGACGAAGGGAACCTTCGTGAATCGGCTCTGGAGCCGGCTCGGAGTTCGCACGGCGTCTGTCGGTCTGCTGGTGGCGGGTCTCGGCGGTGGTGTGTACCTCGGTCAGGACCGCGACGACCAGCAGCAGAATGCCCAGTCCCAGCTGGTCATGCAGGCCAACGCCGAGGAGGTCCAGCTGCTGAAGGAGCGCCAGGCCGAGCATGCCGCGGCCCGGGCGTACCGGCGCACCGCCGAGGACGCCGCCGCCGCGAAGGCCGCCGTCGAGGCCAAGGCCGCCGCCACCAAGGCGCGCTCGCTGGAGAAGAAGGCGATCGCCGCCAAGGAGGCCGAGGAGAAGGCCGCCGCGGAGAAGAAGGCGGAGGAGACGGGTGGGCCGGTCGAGTTCACCGGGCCGATCCCGTCCTCGTGCAACGAGTACTCGGGTGCCAAGAAGACCGGCTGCGCGCTGATGCTCGACGCCGGTTTCAAGATCAGCCAGTTCCCCTGCCTGGAGAAGCTCTGGGACCGGGAGAGCGGCTGGAACTACAAGGCGACCAACAGCGGCTCCGGGGCGTACGGGATCCCGCAGGCGCTGCCGGGCAGCAAGATGGCCTCGGTCGCGGACGACTGGAAGACCAACCCGGCCACCCAGATCAAGTGGGGCCTCGGCTACATCGAGGGCCGCTACGACACTCCGTGCGGCGCCTGGAACCACTCCGAGAGCGTCGGCTGGTACTGAGCTGACGAAGGGGCCGCGCGGCATGCCGCGCGGCCCCTTCTGCTGTGATCAAATGTCCGTATGGTCCGGATTGTCGCCTCGGTTCTGCTGGCAGCCGCCGTCGCGGTCACGCCGGCTCCCGCGGTCGCGAGCGGCCGTCCCGTCCTCGAGGTGGTCGGCGGCAACGTCGCCAAGGCCGGCGAGTTTCCCTGGGTGGTCCGGCTCTCGATGGGCTGCGGCGGCGCGCTGACCGCGCCCCGGGTGGTGCTCACCGCCGGGCACTGCGTCGACGCCACCGGGGTGAACAAGAAGATCACGGTGACCGCCGGGGTGACCGATCTGAAGGCGAAGAACGCGGTCACCGCGCACTCGGTCGAGGTGATCCGCGCGCCCGGCTTCCAGACCGAGACCCGCGGCGACGACTGGGCCGTGGTCAAGCTCGACCGGGTGCTCACCCTGCCCACCCTCGACCTGGTCCCGGACGCGAGCGCCGACCAGGGCGACGTCACCGTGATGGGCTGGGGGCAGACCCGGGAGGGGTCGCTGCGGCAGGAGCGCAAGCTGCACTACGCCACGGTGCCCACCATCCCGGACGCGACCTGCGCCAAGGCGTACCTCGCGGCGAAGGTCACCCTGGTCCGGACCGACTCGATCTGCGCCGGCCGGCACGGGGTGGACACCTGCCAGGGCGACTCCGGCGGGCCGATGGTGCGCCGCGCCCGCGACGGGCGCTGGGCCCAGGTCGGCATCGTGAGCTGGGGGCTGGGCTGCGCCCGGGACGCGTACCCGGGGGTCTACACGCAGATCTCCAAGTTCCGCACGGCCATCCTGGCGGCCACCCGCAAGCTGTCCTGACTGGCCGGGGGTGCGCCCGCCTGGGAGCATCGAGGGATGAGTTGGGCCCCCGAGACGCGTGGCGACGCCGCGGCGAAGTTCGGCACCGAGGCTTTCTACGCCTCCCTGGGTCGCGCGTTCGTCACCATGTGCGCGATCATCCCGATCCTGTTCCTCATCGAGGCGCTCGACGTGGCCGTCGGCGCCGGCACCCTGGACGTGGCCGGCGGCATCAAGCCCTGGCACCTGGACGGCCTGGACGGCGTGCTGTTCAGCCCGTTCCTGCACGCCGGCTGGGACCATCTGTACGGCAACGCGGTGCCGCTCATCCTGGTCGGCACGTTCGCGCTGGCCGGCGGCGCGCGCCGGTTCATCTGGTCGACGCTGACCATCATGCTGATCAGCGGCGTCGGCGTCTGGCTGATCGGCGACCCGGGCACCGTGGTGGTCGGCGCCAGCGGCGTCATCTTCGGTTACCTCGGCCTGCTCGTCGGCCGCGGCCTGGTCGAGCACAGCTGGTGGAACCTGGCGGTCGCCGCCTTCATCGGACTGCTCTACTGGTACCAGGTCTACAACATCCTCCCGACCGACCGCGCCGTCTCCTGGCAGGGCCACCTGCTCGGCCTGATCGGCGGCTTCGTGGCGGCCTTCCTGTTCCGGCGGCGCTGATTCGGTGTCGCAGCGTGTCGGCCCCGTGACCTGACGCTGTGATGTTCTCCACTGTGAACACGTCACGGGGGATCACGTTCGCCTGGCTGGGCCATCCGTCCACGGTGGTCGCACTCGCCGTCCTGGTCATCAACGACCACCTGCTCAAAGCCACGTTCCCGGGCCCGCTGACCGGCAAGCTCAGCGACGTCGCCGGGCTGGTGCTGGCGCCGCCGCTGCTCGCGGTGCTGGCCACGCTGATCGCGCCGCGCCTGTCGGCACGCCGCACCGGGCAGATCGCGATGCTCACGGTCGCGGCCGGTTTCGGTCTGGTCAAAGCTTTCCCGTACGCCGCGCAGCTCGCCTCCGCGGCCTGGAGCCTGGTGACGCCGTCCCTGGTCCGGGCCGACGTGACCGACCTGCTGGCCCTGCCGGCGCTGGCCGTGTCGTGGTGGTCGCTCGGGCGCGCGCACCGCACCCCGGTCCGCCTCGGCCCGCGCCGCTTCCGGGCGTTGCGGGTGGCGGTGCTGCTGCCACTGGCCCTGACCGGGGTGGCCGCCACCTCGGCGTCCTACGTGTTCGAGGCGCAGCGGGTCGAGGTCGCCGACGGCCGGATCTATCTCGGTGCCGGCTACTCGTGGGGCGAGGTCAAGAGCTGGGGGGTGAGCCGCGACGGCGGCCGGACCTGGACCCGGGCCGAGGCGCCGCCCGCCGGTGACCGGGAGCCCGAGTCGTGCGCCGGCGAGGTCTGCTACCGGGCGGCGCCCGGCGCGCTCGGGGTGCAGAGCCGTGCCGGCTACGGGCCGTGGACCACCAGCTGGGGGTTCGGTCCGCGGGACCGGTGGACGCTGTACCGGGCGTACGGCGACCTCGACGACATCGACCGCCAGCTCTCCACCGTCGACGTCGTGACCGCACCGGCGGCCGGCGGCTACCTCGTGGCGGCGGCGAACGGGCGCGACGGGTTCGCCCTGCGCGACACCACCGGCGCCTGGCACCGGATCGGGTTCCCCTGGCTGGGCGACGAGCGCCTCGTGCCGTACCAACTGCCCGACGACCGGGTGCTGTCGATCGACCGCTGGTACGCGGGAATCCTGGCCGGATTCCTCACCGTGGCGGCCCTGCTGATCGGCTGCGTCCAGATCGCGAAACGGGCCGGCGCCCAGGGCAAGGCGTGGGAGCTCGCCACCCCGGTCCTGCTGCTCGGGCCGCCGGTGCTGCTGCTGGAGGTACTCGGCCGGGCCGACCCGAACCAGGTGATGGGCTGGTTGGGTTTCGCGGGCGCCGTGCCGCTGGCCGGGCTCAGCGCGATCGTCCTGGTCGTCGCGCTGACCCGGACCGTCCCGCGCCTGGTCCGCCGGGGCCGGTGGCTCGGCGGCGCCGCCCTGGTGACCGGGCTCGCCGCGGCGGCCGACCTGCTGATCTTCGAGGTGTGGACGGACACCGGCGTGGAGCATGTCCTGCCCCTGATCCTCGGCGACCTCGCGGTGTTCGGCCTGAGCCTGCTCGCTCTGCACCGGCTGGCGGCGAGCGCCGGGGTGACGCCCTGGCCACCGATGCGCGGCCCGCTCTGGCTGACCGGCCGCGTCATGTGAGCGACGGGCCGGGGCGGTGCCCTCGACATCGATCGCGCCGCGCTGTCCCCGGCCGTCGCTTCCCGCGCCGTCCGGTCGCTGCTTCCCTGCGCGATTTCCGGCCGTTTCCTGTATTTCCGGCCGCCGGAGACGGCGCGGCGACGGCCCGGTGGTCCGGGCCGTCGCCGCGTGGGCCGCCGACCCCGGTCAGATGATCGGGTCGTCGCCGATCGGGACGGTGGGCAGGTGGCCGTCGAAGTCGACCGCCGAGTACAGCGCGAGTTTCTCCAGGCGGTGGTAGGAGTCGATGACCCGGATCGTGCCGCTCTTCGAGCGCATCACGATCGACTGGGTGTGCGCGCCGCCGGAGCGGTAGCGCACGCCCTTGAGCAGGTCGCCCGAGGTGACGCCGGTCGCCACGAAGAAGCAGTTGTCGCCGGTGACCAGGTCGTCGGTGGTGAGCACCCGGTCCAGGTCGTGGCCGCCGTCGATCGCCTTCTGCCGCTCCGCCTCGTCGCGCGGCCACAGCTTCGCCTGGATCATGCCGCCCAGACACTTGATCGCACAGGCCGCGGTGATGCCCTCCGGCGTGCCGCCGATGCCCATCAGCACGTCGACGTCGGACTCGGCCCGGGCCGCCGAGATCGCCCCGGCGATGTCGCCGTCCGAGATGAACTTGATGTTCGCCCCGGCCTGCCGCACCTCCTCGACCAGCCGCGCGTGCCGCGGCCGGTCCAGGATGCAGACGGTCACGTCGGAGACGCTGGACCGTTTCGCCTTGGCGATCCGGCGCAGGTTCTCCGCCGTGCCGGCGTTGATGTCGATCACGTCGGCGCAGTCCGGGCCGACCGCGATCTTGTCCATGTAGAAGACCGCGCTCGGGTCGAACATCGCCCCCCGCTCGGCGACCGCGAGCACCGCGACCGCGCCGGGCATGCCCTTGCTCATCAGCGTGGTGCCGTCGACCGGGTCGACCGCGACGTCCACCTCCGGGCCGGTGCCG
Organism: Actinoplanes ianthinogenes; assembly: GCF_018324205.1. Classification (NCBI taxonomy): domain Bacteria; kingdom Bacillati; phylum Actinomycetota; class Actinomycetes; order Micromonosporales; family Micromonosporaceae; genus Actinoplanes; species Actinoplanes ianthinogenes. The sequence continues at coordinate 3,919,327 of NZ_AP023356.1, read as the reverse complement.
TCGCCGACCAGCTCCCCGTTGAAGAGCATCGGCGCTTCGTCCTTCTCACCCTCACCGATCACCACGACGCCGCGCATCTGGATCGAGTTGATGAGCTTGCGCATGGCGTCGACGGCGGCGCCGTCACCGCCGTTCTTGTCGCCGCGGCCGACCCAGCGGCCGGCCGCCATGGCGGCCGCCTCGGTCACACGGACCAGGTCGAGGGCGATGTTGCGGTCGAGATCCTGGGGAACCCGGGCAGGCATGTCGGCCTCCTCGCGTCGTTGCGGGGCTGGTGGTTCCCCCGATCCTGGCATCTCGGCCCGGCCAAGTCCCGGTTCAGCGACATGGTTAACAGTCCCCGCCGGGCCCGCCCCCGCAATCGCGTCCGGCGACATGGGCGACAATGGGCCTCGTGGAACCCGCTGCAACCGAGACCGTGCCCGCCCAGCCCCGCCTGACGAAACGGGAGGGCCGGTCGCCGCGCGACATGGCGCTGTCCCTGCTGGTGCTCATGGTGCCGATCGCGCTGCTGCTCGTGTTCTACCGGGTGGTGCTCAGCGGCGACGAGCCGCTGACCGTCGACCCGGGCTCCTCGATCGAACTCGCGTCGAAGGAGTTCACCGTGCTGACACCGACCGGCCTGGGCGACGACTGGCGGGTCACGGCGGCCGCGTTCAAGCGGGAGAACGGCGGGGCGACCCTGCGCCTGGGTTATGTCGACCCGGACGACGCCCCGGTCCAGGTGGTGGAGAGCACCGTCGCGTCGGCCACCCTGGTCCCGGCCGAGGTCGGCAAGGACGGCAAGCGGACCGGCGTCTTCCGCACCGACGACCACGCCTGGATGATCTACACCGGCCGGCCCGGCGAGACCGCGTACATCCTCGCCGAGGGCACCCGCACCGTCCTGATCGTCGGCGGATCCTCCGAGGCGAACCTGCAGAAGCTGGCCGCCTCCCTGAAATAGCCGCCGGCCGCGGCGCCCACCCGGTCGTGCCCGCGGCGCGGTCAGCCGGCGGTGCGGGCGGCCCGGGCCGCGTCGATGCGCTCGCGGGCGCCGTCGAGCCACCGCTGGCAGACGTCGGCCAGTTTCTCCCCGCGCTCCCACAGGGCCAGGGACTCCTCCAGGCTGCCGCCGCCCTGCTCCAGCCGCGCCACCACCTCGGCCAGCTCGGTCCGCGCCTGCTCGTAGCTGAGACTCTCGTCGCTCATGCCGCCCCCTCCGCCGCGCTCCGGCCCCGCCCTGAGCGGACAACTGTGCCTGGTGACTCGCCCGCAAGCTCGCTCATGCGCCCTCTCCCGCCGTGACCACCGCGGTCACCGAACCCTCGGCCAGCCGGACCCGCAACGGATCCCCCTCGCCCACCTCACCGGCCGCGCGCACCACGTGCCCGTCGCCACGCTGCACGATCGCATAACCCCGCTCCAGGGTGGCCAGCGGCGACAGCGCGCGCAGCCGGGCCAGGGTGTGCCGCAGCTCGTCGTCGGCACGGCGCACCCGGTGCTCCAGGCTGCGCCCGGCCCGGTCGCGCAGCGCGACCACCTCGTCGGACCGCTGCTCCACCAGCGTCTCCGGGCGGGCCAGCACCGGGCGGGAGCGCCACGCCTCGATCCGGTGCTCCTCCCGGTCGATCATGCTGAGCACCGCGCGGTCCAGCCGCTGCCGGGCCTGCCCGATCAGCCGCAGCTCGTCGGCGAGGTCCGGGACGATCCGCTTGGCGGCGTCGGTCGGGGTGGAGGCGCGCAGGTCGGCGACGTAATCCAGCAGCGGGGTGTCGGTCTCGTGGCCGATCGCGCTGACCACCGGGGTGCGTGCCGCGAACACCGCCCGGCACAGCCCCTCGTCGGAGAACGGCAGCAGGTCCTCCACGCTGCCGCCGCCCCGGGCGATCACGATCACGTCGACCGTCTCGTCGTCGTCGAGCACCTTGAGCGCGTTGACGATCTGGGGCACCGCGTTGGGTCCCTGCACGGTGGCGTGGGCGACCCGGAACTGGGCGGCCGGCCAGCGACGCCGCACATTCATCAGCACGTCCCGCTCGGCCGCCGTGTTCTGCCCGGTGATCAGGCCGATCCGGGCCGGCAGGAACGGCAGCCGCCGCTTGCGCTCCCGGGCGAACAGGCCCTCGGCGGCGAGCAGTTTTTTCAGCCGCTCCAGCCGGGCCAGCAGCTCGCCGAGCCCGACCTGGCGGATCTCGTCGGCGCGCAGGCTCAGCGTGCCGCGGGCCGGGTAGAACTCCGGCTTGGCGTGCATCGTCACCCGGGCGCCCTCGGACAGCTCGGGCGCGCCCATCTCCAGCACGTCGCGGTGCACGGTGACGGTCAGGCTCAGGTCGGCGGACGGGTCCCGCAGCGTCAGGAAGACCACGCCGGACCCGGCCCGGCGGCTGATCTGGGCCACCTGGCCGTCCACCCAGACCCAGCCGAGCTTGCTGATCCAGGCGCCCACTTTCTGACTGACCACACGCACCGGCCACGGCTCCTCGGGGGAGCTTTTCGGCGGGCCGGCGGCGGCCTGGGTCTCGGTCACCCGGCCAGACTAGGTCAGCCCACCGACATTTTCGTCCGCGCGATGCTGCGCCACGTAGACGCGTGCCTCCGCGTGCCGCCCCAGCTCCGCCGCCGCGACGCCGCCCGCCGGCTCGGCGCCCCCGGCCGGGGGCGCCTCCGCGTGCCGGCCCACGTAGCCGGCCAGGTCGACCGGGGTACGCCGCTCCGGCAGGCAGCGCTCGGCCGTCCGCACCACGACCAGCGCCAGCGTCCCGGCGCACAGCCAGAACACCAGGTCGAAGACGAGATGGCGGCCGTCGGCGCGGATCCCGCCGGCGGTCTGCAGAAACGGGTACGGATAACCGCGCCACCCGGCGTCGCGATCGGCGACCCGCAGCAACCCCAGCCCGAACCCGGCCACCCCGGCCGCCGTCGCGATCAGCTGCCCGGCCCGGCTCGCCCCGACCCGGTGCAGCCCCAGCAGAATCATCCCGCCGAGCGTCACCGTCACGTGGAACACCCGGTACGTCGTGCCGTCCCCGCCGCAGGCCAGGTTCAGCAGCCCGATCCCGAACAGGAACCAGCCGGCCATCACCCGCAGCACCGTCGGGATCGAGGGCCACCCGTCGTCCCGCTCGGCACTCATGATCCCGATTATCCCGTTGGTAACCCCCGTTACGGGCTGAAACGGATCAATCGGCCACCGGGTGCCCGGCCGTCCGTACCGAAAGATCCTGAACGAATCGGTGAGCGCCCGCTGTGGCGGTGGTCGCAGCCGGGCGGGGCGCGGAGCGGGGCACGTACCATGGCCGGGTGACTGAACCTCGTAAGCGGGTGTTGCTCGCCAAGCCGCGTGGCTACTGCGCCGGTGTCGACCGCGCCGTGCAGACCGTCGAGGAGGCGCTGAAGCTGTACGGCGCCCCGGTCTACGTGCGCAAGCAGATCGTGCACAACAAGCACGTGGTCAGCACGCTGGAGGCCCGCGGCGCGATCTTCGTGGAGGAGAACTACGAGGTGCCCGAGGGCGCCACCGTGGTGTTCTCCGCGCACGGCGTCGCCCCCGAGGTGCACGAGCAGGCCCGCGAGCGCAAGCTCAAGGCGATCGACGCCACCTGCCCGCTGGTCACCAAGGTGCACCACGAGGCGAAACGGTTCGCCGCCGAGGACTACGACATCCTGCTGATCGGTCACGAGGGGCACGAGGAGGTCATCGGCACGTCCGGTGAGGCGCCCGCGCACATCCAGCTGGTCGACGGCCCCGACGACGTGGACAACGTGGTGGTCCGCGACCCGGCCAAGGTCGTCTGGCTGTCGCAGACCACGCTCTCGGTCGACGAGACCATGGAGACCGTGGCCCGGCTCAAGACCCGGCTGCCGCTGCTGCAGTCGCCGCCCAGCGACGACATCTGCTACGCCACCTCCAACCGGCAGCACGTGATCAAGGAGATCGCGCCGGAGTGCGACGTGGTGATCGTGGTCGGCTCGACGAACTCGTCGAACTCGGTGCGCCTGGTCGAGGTCGCCCTCGGCGCCGGCGCCCGCGCCGGGCACCTGGTCGATTACGCCGCGGAGATCCAGGACGAGTGGCTGGAGGGCGTCACCACGGTCGGCGTCTCATCCGGCGCGAGCGTCCCGGACGAGCTGGTCATGGAGGTCCTCGCGCACCTCGCGGAGCGGGGTTTCGGCGAGGTCACCGAGTTCACCACCGCGGAGGAGCGGCTCACCTTCTCCCTCCCGCAGGAGCTGCGCAGGGACATGAAGGCCGCGGAAGCCGCGAAGGCGGCGGCCGCTAGCTGAGCTCCGGGGCCTGCGGCTGGCGCGGCGCGATCTCGATCTGCGGTGGCTGCGCCAGCTCCTCGTCGGACACCCCCATCTCGGCCAGCTTGCGGGCGCTGACCAGCACCCGGGACTCCAGCGAGCCGACCGCCTTGTTGTACGCGCTGACCGCCCCGTTCAGCGACACCCCCAGCCGGCTCACGTGCTCGCCCAGCGTCGCCAGCCGGCCGTAGAGCTCCCTCGCCAGGCTGTGCACCGCGACCGCGTTGCCGGTCAGCGTCTCCTGCCGCCAGGAGAACGCCACGGTGCGCAGCATCGCGATCAGCGTGGCCGGGGTGGCCAGCACCACGTTGCGACGGAACGCGTACTCCATCAGGACCGGGTCGCGTTGCAGCGCCGCGTCCAGGAACGGGTCGGCCGGCACGAACAGCACCACGAAGTCGGGGCTGGACGCGAACGCGGTCCAATACTGTTTCGCCGAGAGGGCGTCCACGTGTGCCCGCAGGTGCCGGGCGTGCTGGTCCAGATAGAGATCGCGGTCCCGCTCGTCGCGCGCCTCCATGGCGGACAGGTAGCCCTCCAGCGGCGCTTTCGCGTCGACCACCACGGTGCGGCCGCCGTGCAGCCGGACCACCAGGTCGGGCCGCACCCCCTGGGCGTCGGTCTCGCCGGTCACCTGCTCGGCGAAGTCGCAGTGCTCCAGCAGCCCGGCCGCCTCCACGATGCGGCGCAGCTGATGCTCGCCCCAGCGGCCGCGCACCTGCGGGGTGCGCAGCGCCGACACCAGCTGCCGGGTCTCGCCGCGCAGCTCGGTGGAGACGGTGCCCATCGCCCGCACCTGCTCGCGCAGCTCCGCGTAGGCGTCCACCCGGTCCCGCTCCAGCTCGGCGACCCGCTGCTCATAGCGCCGCAGGGTGTCCTGCAACGGCGCGACCGCCCGGGCCACCGCCTCCTGCGACTGGGCGGTCGCCTCATAGGACAGCGCCCGCATCGACTGCTCCAGCCGCTGCTCACCGTCGCGGGCGGCGGCCACCGTGGCCTCCAGCCGGGCGATGTCGGCGGCCGCCCGGGCGCGGGCGGCCAGCCAGCCCAGGGCGGCGCCGGCCAGCAGACAGACCAGGATCACGGCGAGCGTCGAGAACGTCACCACCGCAGATTGCCAGAAGGGTGCGACAAGACCGCCCGGAGTACCTTGGGGAACATGAACGGCGTGTTGCTCATCCTGGCCATCGTCGCGATCGTCGCCCTGATCGTCGTCGGCGTTCAACGCGGCGGCAGCAAAACCCAGCAGACCCAGCTCGCCGACGCCCGCGCCGACGCGCAGCGGTGGTATGAGCGGCTCGGCGGCCAGGTGATGAACCTGCACGCCGACGAGCCCGCCGCCCGGCAGGCCCTGGCCGACGCCGGCGAGCGGTACAACGCCGCCGGCGGCCAGCTCCAGCAGGCCACCACGGTGCGTCAGTTCGAGCTGGCCCGCGAGTCCGCCCTGGAGGGCCTGGCCTACGTGCGGGCCGCCCGGCTCGCGATGGGCCTCGACCCCGGCCCCGACCTGCCCCCGCTGGCCGCCGCCCGCGGCAGCGGCCAGCTCACCCAGGAGCGCGAGGTCAGCGTGCAGGGCCACGCCTACAAGGCGGGTCCGCGCCCCGGCCCGGACACTCCGTACTACTACCCCGGCGGCCGCGTGCAGGGCCGCCCGGTCCCGGCCGGGTGGTATTCGACGCCCGTCTGGAAGACCGCGCTCGGCGCCGGCGCCGGTGTCCTCGGCGGCATGCTGATCTTCGACGCGCTGTTCTCCCCGGCCTTCGGCGACGTCGGCGGGTACGCCGACGGCTACCAGGACGGTTTCCAGGACGGCGGCGACTTCGACGGCGGTGGCGACGTCAACAGCCTCGGCGACCTCGGCGGCGGCGACACCGGCGGCGGTGGTGACTGGGGTGGCGGCGACTGGGGTGGCGGCGACTTCGGTGGCGACTTCGGCGGAGACTTCTGACCCGTCCGGCACGGCAGGCGGGCCACCCGAGATCCGCTGCCCGTCCGGTCCGCCAGTTTCCGGTACGGCCCCAGGGCCGCTGCTGGGCGCGGCGCTTCCGGGCGTACCGGAAATCGGTGGTCCGTGGCGGAGCGGACCGAAAGGACAAAGGCGGGCCTTGCGGGCCCGCCTTGTCCGTTTCACCAGGGTCGTGGATCGGAACGGGCGTTGCGGGCCCGCCTCGTGTCCTTCACCAGGGTTGCGGTGGGCGGACGGCCGCGGCCGGTTGAGGGTACGGGTGCAGCCGGCGCACCAGCTCGTGCCGCAGCGCCCGCGGACCCGGCCAGATCTGGGTCAGGTCGGCGACGAAGGCCTGCCCGCGTTCCGTGACGGCGACGGCCGGCCACCCGGCGCCGGAGCCCTGCACCGGATGGACGGCGTCCATGTCCACCGGGACGACCTCGAGCACCGTGCGCAGCCCGCTGCGCCGCACCGTCACGGCGGCCACGTCCGGCCAGGCCAGCAGCACCGGGTCGCTGCCCTGCGCGGCCAGCTCCAGCCCACCGGCCGACACCCGCACCCAGGTGGTCAGCGCGGCGCGCGCGGACAGCGAGTAGCACGCGGCGACCGCGGCGCCGACGACGACCGCCTGCGCCGCGGTCACCCACCACGGATCGCCGCTGCCCCGCGCGAGCCGGCTCACGATCGGGGAGACCAGCAGGTACGACACCATCAGCACGGCGAACACCGCGACGAACGTCCGGGCCGGCGACGACCGGAACAGCACGGTGTCACCGGCCGGCGCCTCGACCTCCTCCGGGGCGATCGGCATGTCTCCTATGGTGGACCGAACCGCGGGTCCACCTCCGGCGATCCCGGCTTTTGCCGGATCAGAACGCGCAGGCGATCACCAGCTCCGGGGTCCGGTCGCGGAGCAGGTCGAGCTTGGCGATCCGCCCGGCCGCCCGGACGTCGGCGTCGATCAGCGCCAGCCGGTCGAGCATCGGACCCGGGCCGAGCGCCTCGGCCAGCGGCACCTCGGCCCGCATCGACAGCTTGCGGTCCGATTTCGCCCTCCGCACCTGGCGCAGCGCGTCACCGGCCAGATCCAGCAGCGCCGGCTCGCTCTCCGGCGCCACCCGGGTCAGCTCGTACTTCGTCGGCCAGGTGGCGCGGTGCACCGACCCGTAACGCCACCAGGACCAGACCTCCTCGGTGACGAACGGGAGGAACGGCGCGAACAGCCGCAACTGCACCGACAGCCCGGCGGCCAGCGCGGCCCGCGCCGAGTCCGCACCCGGCCCGTCCGCGTACGCCCGCTCTTTCACCAGCTCGATGTAGTCGTCGCAGAACGTCCAGAAGAACGTCTCGGCCGCCTGCAACGCGTCGGTGTGCTGGTACCGGTCGAACGCCTCGGTCGCCGTGACGACCACCTCGGCGAGCCGGCCCAGCATCGCCCGGTCGAGCGGCTCGCCGACCGGCTGCCGCAACGCCCGCTCCGCGCCCAGCCCGAGCGCGAACCTCGACGCGTTCAGCAGTTTCGTCGCCAGCCGCCGCCCGACCCGCATCTGTCCCGGGTCGTACGCCGTGTCGACGCCCGGCCGCCCGCTCGCCGCCCAATAGCGCACCGCGTCGGCGCCGAACTGCTCGATCGGCGCGCTCGCGGCCACCAGCCGGCCCCGGGAACTGGACATCTTCCGGTTGTCGGAGTTCAGCACCCAGCCGGAGAGGACCGCGGTGTGCCAGGGCAGCGCCCCGGTGCTCTGCTCGGCGCGTAGCAGCGTGGTGAACAGCCAGGTCCGGATGATCTCCTGGCCCTGCGGCCGCAGGTCCATCGGGAGAACCCGGTCGGCCAGGTCGCCGGCCGCGATCCACGGGGTGAGCGACGACGTGGCCCAGGTGTCCATCACGTCCGGGTCGGCGGTGAAGCCGCCCGGCCGGTCCCGCGCGGCCTCCTCGAAGCCGGGCGGGCAGTCCGATGTCGGGTCGACCGGCAGTGCCGAATCGTCCGGTATGAGAGGCTGGTCGTAATCCGGCTCGCCAGCGTCGTCGAGCCGGTACCAGATCGGGATGGGCACGCCGAAGAACCGCTGCCGGCTGATCAGCCAGTCCCCGGTCAGGCCCCCGACCCAGGTCTCGTAGCGGTGCCGCATGTGCTCCGGGACCCAGCGCAGCTCCCGGCCCCGCGCCAGCAGCCGCTCGCGCAGCCCCGCGTCGCGGCCACCGTTGCGGATGAACCACTGCCGGCTGGTGACGATCTCCAGCGGCGCGTCGCCCCGCTCGTAGAACTTGACCGGATGCGTGACCGGCCGCGGCTCCCCGGCCAGCGCGCCGGCCTCGCCCAGCAGCCGGACGATCTCCCGCCGGGCGGCCGCGACGGTCCGGCCGGCCAGCGGCCGATAGGCCTGGGCCGGGACGCCCGGTGGCGGCTCCGGCAGGAACCGGCCGTCCCGGCCCAGGACCACCCGGGTGGCCAGGTCCAGGTCACGCCACCAGGTGACGTCGGTCAGATCGCCGAACGTGCAGACCATCGCGATGCCGGTCCCCTTGTCCGGCTCGGCGAGCGGGTGCGGCAGGACCGGGACGTCGACGCCGAACAGCGGGCTCCGCGCGGAGGTCAGACCGGCGAAACGGGCGTCGCCGGGATGATGGACCAGCGCGACGCACGCCGGCAGCAGCTCCGGCCGGGTCGTGTCGACCTCGATCGGGCCGCCCGGCCCGTCGAAGCGCAGCGTGTGGAACGCGCCCGGCTGGAGCCGGTCCTCCAGCTCGGCCTGCGCGACCGCGGTGCGATAACCGACGTCCCACAAGGTCGGCGCCTCGGACGAATACGCCTCGCCACGTGCCAGGTTCGCCAGGAACGCCCGCTGGGAGACGGCCCGTGCCCGATCGCCGATCGTGGTGTAGCCCAGTCCCCAGTCGACGGACAGCCCGATCCGCCGCCAGACCGCCTCGTAGGCCTGCTCGTCCCGCGCGGTCATCCGCGCGCACAACGCGACGAAGTTGCGCCGGGAGATCGCGACCGGTGGCCGGGGCGGACTCGCCGGCGGCTCCCAGTCCGGCTGGTAGGGCAGCGACGGGTCGCAGCGGACCCCGAACACGTGCTGCACCCGGCGCTCGGTGGGCAGGCCGTTGTCATCCCAGCCCATCGGATAGAAGACGGCCTTGCCGCGCATCCGCTGGAACCGCGCGACCAGGTCGGTGTGGGTGAAGGAGAAGACGTGCCCGACGTGCAACTCGCCCGATACGGTCGGCGGCGGGGTGTCGATCGCGAACACGTCCGGTCGCTTTCTCGAGCGGTCGAACGCGTACGTCTCCTCCTCCTGCCAGCGCGGCGCCCACCTGTCCTCGAGACCGTCCAGCGACGGCCGCTCGGGAAGGCCGGGGCGCCCGGTTCCCGTATCAGTCATGCCGGTCAGCCTAGGACCGTCCCGGCCGGCCCGCACCAGCGTTTTCGTCTCCTGTGGACAACCTCGTGCGGCGGGTGGCCGGTGGTGGATAACCTCGGGCGCGGGGGCTTGCGGTGATCGATGAATCCGAACGGCTGACCATCCAGCCGCTGTACCTGCTCTGCGACGTCGCCGGCGACCTGACCGACCGGCGGCGCGCCACCATCGACCTGCTCCTGGCCCACCTGGCCGAGCAGCTCACCGCCGACCCGGAGCTGGCCGCCGCGGTCCGCTGGAGCGTCGAGCTGCACACCGGCGCCGACGACCTCGTCCCGCTGGTCCAGTTGCAGCAGGCCGACGCCGCGGTCCGGCCGCCGCGGCTCACCACGACCGCCACCGGCCCGGCCCGGCTCGCCGCCGCGCTGCTCGCGGTGCGCCGGCTGATCCGCAGCGACATCACCATGCTCGAGGACGACACCGCCGACGTGCGCCCCCCGTGCCTCGTCGTGATCGCCGCGGGCCGCTCGGCCGACGAGCCGCACGAGCGGGCCGCCGCCCTCGACACCCTGCTCACCCGCAACCTGCACGCCGACCAGACCCGCGACTGGGCGCCCCGGGTGCTGGTCGTCGCGCTGCCCGGCGCCGACTTCGACCTGCTCGCCGGGCTCGGCGCGGGCCGCGACGTCGAGATCGCCCTGGCGGGCGCCGACGACACCCTGACGGGCGTCGCCTTCCGGGTGGTCACGGCAGTCCGGCGGGCACTGGGGGCGGGCGCTCCGCGGGTCGCGTACGACCGATGGGTCGTCCCGGAGCACAGCCTCGTCCTCGGGTACGAACACCGCCACGCCCCGCTCACCGACGTGCACCCCGCCGTCGTGCCGGGCGTCACCGACCCGGACCGGCGGCCGCTCGTCTACCGCCGGTTCCTCGACCCGGACCAGCCGTTCGCCCCGCTGCTGCGGATGGTCGCCCTGCGCGAGCACGCCACCGAGCTGACCGGCCGGATGCTGTGGCCGCTGCGGCTCGTCGTCGGGGACGGGGCGACCGCGGTCACCGGGCTGCTCGCGCCGGACATCCCGGACCGGTTCCGGGACCGGCGGCTCCTCGGCGCGCCGCCCGAGCACCGGGAGCTGCTCCGGGCCGCCGTGCGGGACCTGGTCGCGCTCGCGCACCGGCACGACGTCCGGCTCGGCGGGCACGCCCTCGACTCGGTGCACTACCGGCTGACGCCCACGGTGGAGCTGCTGGTCACCGATTGCGACGCGGTTCGCGTACGGGAACCGGGTGATCCGGCCTGGGACGAAGCGGACCTGGCCTGGCTCGCGGGGGGTGCGGCGGCGGAGCAGGGGACCGGGCGCTGGCACCCGAGCCCGATCCAGCGTTACGGACAGGCCTGAGAGCCGCGCACCCAGCCCTGCCCGTCCACCCACACCCAGCCACCGCTCACCTGCCGGGCCGCCGCTTGCGGCTGCGCCCGGTGCCGGGGCTGGAGCAGCTCGTACCAGTCCCGCATCGCCGGCCGGTCCCGTGGCTCCGGGGACAGGCTCGCGTCCAGCAGCGCCGCGGCCGGCTCGCCCAGCCGGTCCCGCAGGACCCGGCGCGCCCCGGACGGCTCCCGGCTCACCGCGCCGCCCCGGCCGTTCGCCAGGATGCGCACCGTCATCAGCGCGAACTTGTACACGTCGGTCCGCGTGCTCTGGATCGCCCAGCGGTCCCGCAGCCGGTCCCGGGTGTCCTCGTCGGGATCCGTCAGGCCGGTCAGCTCGGCGCTCGCCGCCAGGGCCTCCGGCGGCTGCCAGTTCGGCGTGTGCGGCTGCATCCCGAACACCGCCCGGCTCCCCTTGACCCGGGCGCTGTCCACATCGACCACCAGCACCGACGGCCGGGCCGGGTCCGGGTCGTAGATGATGTTGCGCCCGGAGATGTCACCGACCACCACGCCCTGCTTGTGCATCATCCCGTACGCCGCGGCCACCGCCCGGACCAGCCGCAACCGGTCGGTCACCCCGACCGGCGGCAGCCCCTTGCGCAGCGCCGTCTCGTCGTCGCCGAACAGCGTCTCGATCTCCCGCGGCTTGCGGTGCACCCCGCCCGCCCTTTTCCGGAAATCCTGGAAGTAGCGGTCCGGGATCAGCCGCATCACCACGCCGTCGGCCGCGCCCGCCTCGTCGACCACCACGCAGACCGGCCAGATGATCCGGGCGTCCCACGCCTCCCGCTGCGGCTCCGGCAGCCGCTCGCGGAACCGGACGAAGCCCGCCAGGCCCGTGGTCAGCGACGGCCCGGCCCGGCGCTTGGTCGCGTCGGTGTATCGCTTGTAGACGAACCGCTCGCCCGGCAGACCGGGAATCCGCAGCTCCGGGGCGAGGAAGACGGTCGCGGTGCCACCCCGGGCGAGCTGCCGCAGCCGGCCCAGGGCGCGCAGCGGCAGCTCGGTCATCGGGCCGGCCAGACCACGACCGCGGTCCGGTCGTCGGTGAACGACTTGCGGAAGAACGCGACCTGCTGGGCGAACGCCAGCGGATCGGGCGGGGTGACCCAGCGGCTGCGCAGGAAGTCGCCGACCGCGCCGGCGCCGGAACCGAACGGGTCCCCGAGCCCATCCGTCATCACCACCAGGACCTGGCCCGGCAGCAGCGTGAACTCGTGCGCGGTGACGTCGGCCTCGGCGGGCAGCGACCGCACCCGGCTGTCGACGATCGCGGCGCCGTCGTTCTTCACCGCGGTCAGCGGCCGCCAGCCGCCGTCACCGCCGGTCAGCACGAACGCGGCCGAGTCGCCGGCCAGGTTGGCGAGCACGGCGCGGTGGGCGCCGGCCGGGGACGGCTCGGTCTCGACGGCGAACGCCAGCGCGGTCGCCGACATGATCGGGCGGACCTGTGAATACGTCACCGGCCCGTCCGGCAGGAACGGGCGGGCCAGCTCGGTGACCGCGTCACCGGCGGCCCGGACCGCCGCGTCCCAGCGGAACTCCGGCACCGGGCGGCCGGTCATCAGATGGTCGACCAGGGACTGCGCCACCGTCTCGCAGATCATCCCGGCCGCCTCGTGCGACCGTTTCGCGGCCGACACCCCGTCCGCCACACAACCGGCGAGCCAGCGCTGATCGCGGGTGAAACGGACCGCGTACGCGTCCTGCCGCGGCTCGCCACGCTCTTGATGCCCCAGACCCCGCACCGACGCGGCCCGGAACGTCAGCGCGCCCGCCTCCGCCCCGTCGGCCACCACGTCCGGCGGCGGTGTCCGGAACATCCGCGGCACCCGGGCCCGCACCGCCGCCTGCCGCCCGGCGTCACCCACCACCCAGCGACGGCTCTCCAGCCGCGCCCAGGGCCGCGCGCCGCCGCCGGCGTCGTGCTCCGGCCCGGCCGGGGTCAGCAGGTCCCGGTCCGCCGGGTCGTCGGCCGTCTCGGTCATCGCCTCAGATCCAGTCGCCCAGGTCCTCGTCGTCCGGCGGCACGAACCCGCCCGCCGTGCCCGCGTCGCTCACCGAATTCGCCGACGCCACGATGCTGGTGATCAGCACCTCGGCGATCTGCCGGATCGCGGTCGCGGCATCGCCGGCGCCACTGTAGACGTAGCTGCGCATCGGTTTGCCGCTGTCGCCCGGCTTCGGGAACACCCACGGGTCGAGCACCGATTTCGGCAGCTCCGGCGTCACCCCGAACGGAATGATGTTCGGCCGGCCGCGGAACGTCGGATCGGTCAACTCGGCGAACGCGGCCCGCAACTCCGGCACGTCGTCGGTCGGCGCCCCGTCGGTGACGAAGAAGACCGCCGGCCGGTACACCTGGAACCCGTCCGCCCGCAGTTTCGCCAGGTCACGATCGATGTCCAGGCGCAGCTGCCGGAACGCGGCGGCATAGGACGTGCCGCCGCGCGCGGTGAACCGCGGGATCGACCGCACGTCGCGCAGGTCACCGAGCGGCAGCACCGTGCGCGCGTCGTCGGAGAAGTCCAGCGCGCCGAACCGGACGACGTCACCCAGCGTCGGACTCTCCTCGATGGTGTCGACGACCTCGGGAAGGATCCGGTTCACCGCGTCGAGCGGCTCGCCGTTCATCGAATACGACACGTCGACCAGCAGGTAGAAGGCCAGAGCGAGGGTACGGTCGTCGGGAACCATGGTTCCTCCAGCGCCGGAGCGGGTGGGAACGGTCGTCGATCAGCCTAGACAGCGCGTGCACGCGGGCCCTGTCCCCGCGCGCTCACGGGAACTCGCCGCAGCGGCGGACGTGCTCCAGCATCCGGCGCACCCCGCCCACCCGGATCGCCGCGGCCCGGGCCGCCCGGAACCCGCCGCCGTACACCGGATCCGGATTCTCGCTGATCCGGCGGCGCTCCCACTGCGCCGGAGCACCCGGCTGATCCTTCAACCAGGCGTGCGCCAGCAACTCGCACAGCCCCTCCGCCACCTCGGGCGGCAACATCCCGAACCCCTGCTGAGCCAGATAGGCGTGCATCACCTCGTGCGCCACCACCGCCCCGAACCGGGCCAGCGGCAGATCCCGCACCACCATCAGATCGACCACCTCGCTGCCCAGCGAAACAGTCACGCCCAGCACCTCACCGTGCCCGCCGAGCAGACCCTGCACCTCGCCGAACGGCACCAGCCGCACCCGCACCGGTGTCGTCGTCCGGATCGACAGCGACCGAAGGCGCGCGGCGATCGGCGGCAACACCCGCTTCACGTCCTGCTGGGTGCGGACCGCGGAGGTGGCGCACCGCGGGCACAGCGGGCGATCCGCGCCGAGCGAGAGATCGGCCGGCAGACCACAGCAGACGGACGGCTGCGCGCCGGTGTGCCGCTGGCACACCAACTCGCCGTTCGACGTGACATAGCCGGTCAACGTCATGATCCGCCCGCACGCGGCACAACGCGGCAGAATCATGGCGCCTCACGTCATCGGCATGCGATTTGCGCCCAGTGTGCCCCGGGGCTGCCACCCGCCCCGCCGTTCGCTGTCCCGGCCGCCGGTCACAGGCGTACCGGGAAGCGGCGATCCCGGGCGTCGCGGCCCGTCAGGCGGCAGACTCGTGCTCCAGCAGCCACGACTTCACGGGCAGACCCCAGCGGTAGCCGCCCAGCGAACCGTCCGTGCGCAGCACCCGGTGACACGGGACGATCAGGGCCACCGCGTTCCGCGCGCAGGCCGCGGCCGCCGCCCGGATCGCGGCCGGACGGCCGGACAGCTCGGCATACTTCGTGTAGGTGACCGGGTCGCCCGGCTTGATCTCACGCATCACCCGCCAGGCGTGGCCCATGAACTCGCCGCGGGTGCGCTGCTCCACCGTCACGGCGTCCAGCGCGAACAGGTCACCGGCGAGATAGGCCCGCACCGCGGCCTGGGCCGGGCCGACGTCGTCCGCCGGCTCCAGCGGCTCCCGCAGCGAAGGGTGCACGAGTGTGACCAGCTCCGGCACGTCGGTGGTGAAACCGGCGGCGCGGACCGCGCCGGAATCCGCGACCACCAAGGTGAACGGGCCGGTCGGGGTGTCCATCGTCGTGTGACGCAACATGCTTCATCAGCTCCTCGAGTCGGGGGTTCAGCCTGGCCGGTTCCGGACGGCCGGGCAGAGAATTCTTTGCTGCCTGTGGACAGCGGTGTCGCCTGTGGACAACCGCGGGTCCGGGCAGGGTGGGGGAGTAGGTTCGGGTCAGGCGGCTCGCCAGAGTCGGATCAAGGCGTAGGAGCGCCAGGGGCGCCAGCGCTCGGCGTGGGTGGCCAGCGCCTTTGCGGAGTCCGGGAGGCCCAGGGCGGCCGCGCCCCGGCGGGCGGCCAGGTCGGTGGAGAGGAAGACGTCGGGGTCGCCGATGGCTCGCATCGCTACGTATCCGGCGGTCCACGGGCCGATGCCGGGGAGTTCCAGGAGACGGGCGGTGGTTTCGGCGCGGTCGGCGCCGGGTTCCAGGTCGAGTTTGCCGTCGGCTACGGCGGTGGCCAGGGCCCGGATGGTGTCGCGGCGGGCGGCGGGCATGCCGAAGGCGGCGTCCGGGAGCTCGGCGACGACGTGGGCGGGCGGGAATCCGGTGAGCAACTTGGTGGTGGCGGCGGGGGCGAGGGCGGGGCCCGAAGGGCCGAGTGCGGATCCCGAAGGGCCGAGTGCGTCAGGAGCTTCGGAAGCCCCGACCTCCCCAGCAGCCCGAACAATCCGCCCCAACGTCGTCCGAGCCCCCGAAACACTCACCTGCTGCCCCACCACAGCCCGAACAGCCATCTCGAACCCGTCCACCGCCCGAGGCACCCGCACCCCCGGTTCCGCCCGGACCGCCGCCCCGAGCGCCGGATTACCCCCCAGCATCCCGTCGACGGCGTCCGGATCCGCATCCAGATCCAGCAGCCGCCGGCACCGAGCCACCGCCGGCGCCAGGTCCCGCACGTCACTCAGCCGCAACGTCGCGAAGACCCACCGCTGCCCCGGCCGCAGCGCCACACTCGCGCTTCCGTGCGGCAGCGTCATGCCCCGCCGATACGTCTCCCCGTCCAACTCGTCGACCCCCGGCAGCGTCCGCGCCCCGAGGAATCCGAGCAGCGCCCCGACGTGCAACGGCGCCCGATACGCCAGCCGCAGGTTGATCGTCCCCGCCTCGCCCCGCACCGCCCGGCGCGTTTCCCGCAGCCGCCCCGGCGCCTGCGCATAGACCTCCAGCATCGTGTCGTTGAACTGCCGCACGCTGCCGAACCCGGCCGCGAACGCGATCTCCGCGAGTCCCAGGTCGGTCGTCTCGACCAGGATCCGCGCGGTCTGCGCCCGCTGTGCCCGGGCCAGTGCCAGCGGACCGGCCCCGAGTTCGGTGGTCAGCATCCGGTTGAGGTGCCGTTCGGTGTATCCGAGGCGTGAGGCCAGTCCGGAGACGCCTTCCCGGTCGACCACGCCGTCGCCGATCAGCCGCATCGCGCGTCCGACCGTGTCGGCCCGCGCGTCCCACTCGGGTGAGCCGGGCGCCGCGTCCGGCCGGCACCGGCGGCAGGCCCGGAAGCCACCGCGCTGCGCGGCCGCCGCGCTCACGTAGAACGTGACGTTCTCGCGCTTCGGCGTGACGGCCGGGCAGGAGGGCCGGCAGTAGATCCCGGTGGTCCGCACGGCGGTGTAGAAGCATCCGTCGAACCGCTGGTCGCGGCTGTCGACAGCGCGGTAGCAACGCTCGAAATCCAGCTCCATGTCACCGAGTCTGCTCCGCACGCCCCCTCATCGGCTGGCGGGTTTCGGACATGACCATTCGGCGACGACAGCGCCGGGGTGTCAACCTAGGTTGACGCGGGGGATGGTGTCAACTACGGTTGACGCATGATGGCTTTGGCGAGGACGGACATCCGGTGGCGGGCCCTCGGTGACGGCGGGCCCAAGGTCGTGCTGCTGCACGGCGGACTGCAGAGCGCGGCGAATCTCACGAGGCTGGCCGGCGAGCTGGCCGGCGACTTCACCGTCTACGTGCCGGACCGGCGCGGGCGGGGGCGCAGCGGACCGGCCGCGCCCGGGCACGGGCTGCGGGCCGAGATCGACGACCTGGCCGCGGTGCTCGACGAGACCGGCGCGCGCAACGTGTTCGGGCTCAGTTCCGGGGCGGTCGTCGCGCTGCGGGCGGCGATGGAGCTGCCGATCGAGCGCCTGGCGCTCTACGATCCGCCGCTCAAGCACGGCGGGCACGATCCGGTCGCTTGGCTTGCGAGGTACGAGGCGGAGCTGTCCCGTGGCCGCAAGGGCGCCGCGTTCGCCACGGTCGTGAAGGGCACCGGGGGAGCGCGGTTCCTGCCCCGCCCCGCGCTGCTGCCGCTCGCCGGGCTGGCGGTGCGCAATCCGGAGATCGCCGCCCTGGTGCCGACGATGCGGCTGGACGCGGCGGTGGTCGAGGACGCCGCCGGGCCGCTGAGCACGTACGCGACGGTCGGGGCGGAGACGTTGCTGCTCGGCGGGGAGCGCTCCCCGGCGTACCTCAAAGCAGTTTTGCTCGGTCTTGAGCCGGTGCTGCCGCGCGTGCGCAGGGTGACCTTGAGCGGCGTCGGGCATCTCGCCGCGGACAACAGCGGCAAGCCCGCGCTGGTCGCCGCCGAACTGCGGAAGTTCTTCCGATGACGCTTGCGTAGACTGGCGTTCCGTGAGCCTCACCATCGGAATCGTCGGCCTGCCCAACGTCGGCAAGAGCACCCTGTTCAACGCCCTGACCAGGAACGACGTGCTCGCCGCGAACTACCCGTTCGCGACGATCGAGCCCAACGTCGGCGTGGTCGGGCTGCCCGACGAGCGGCTGGGCAAGCTCGCCGAGCTGCACGGCAGTGAGAAGATCCTGCCCGCGCCGGTGAGCTTCGTCGACATCGCCGGCCTGGTCCGCGGCGCTTCCAAGGGGCAGGGCCGGGGCAACGCGTTCCTGGCGAACATCCGGGACGCGTCCGCGATCTGCCAGGTGGTGCGCGCGTTCTCCGACCCGAACGTGCTGCACGTCGACGGCAAGGTGTCGCCCGCCGACGACATCGAGACGATCAACACCGAGCTGATCCTGGCCGACCTCCAGACGGTCGAGAAGGCGCTGCCGCGCCTGCAGAAGGAAGCGAAGCTCAAGAAGGAGAAGGCGGCCACGGTGGCCGCGGCCGAGGCCGCGTTCAAGCTGCTCAACGACGGTGTGACGCTCTATCAGGGCGCCGCTTCGGCCGGGGTCGACCTGTCGCTTCTGGGTGAGCTGCACCTGCTGACCACCAAGCCTTTTCTGTACGTGTTCAACGTCGACGAAGCCGAGCTGGGCAACGAGGCGTTCCTCGACGAGCTGCGTGCCCTGGTCGCGCCGGCCGAGGCGGTCTTCATGGACGCGAAGATCGAGTCCGAGCTGATCGAGCTGGACGAGGAGGAGGCGCTGGAGCTCCTCCAGTCCACCGGCCAGTCCGAGCCGGGGCTGAACAGGCTGATCCGGGTCGGGTTCGAGACCCTCGGCCTCCAGACCTACCTGACCGCCGGTCCGAAGGAGGCCCGCGCCTGGGTGATCCCGGTCGGCGCGACCGCTCCCGAGGCGGCCGGTGTGATCCACTCCGACTTCCAGCGGGGCTTCATCAAGGCCGAGATCGTCAGTTTCGACGACCTGATGGCGGCCGGCTCGATGAACGCGGCGAAGGCGGCCGGCAAGGTCCGCATGGAGGGCAAGGACTACGTCATGAAGGACGGCGACGTCGTCGAGTTCCGCTTCAACGTGTAGTCCAGGAGCATCAGCTGGTCACCAGCTAGGCCCGGTCGGGTCGCGATTCCGGGTCGGGCACCCAGAACGTCCGGCCCGGGCCGCTTCCGGTGTCCACCCAGATCAGTTCGCCGGGCTGTCCGTCCGGGCCGTCCTTTGGGGTGATCACCACCGTCGCCGGCGGGGGCTCGTCCGGGCGGGGAGGTCCACCGAGCCGGCTCACCGCTCCGCCCGCCTTCCCGATGGGTCGGGCACGTCTTGGGCGATGATGCGACGTACAGCGGATTCGTGCTCGGTGGCTTGCTGCCGCTCGGCGTCACGCCACGCCGTGACGATCTCCAAGCGGCGGATGTAGAGGACGTGGCGCATGACCTCGACGAGCATCGGGCCTCCCCGCTCGCTGATCTGGTGGGGGACGGTGACGGGCGGGCCTCGCGATCAGGAGAGTCCTCCAGGACCACCCCCTCGTCGCCGTAGGCCGCAGCGCCGAGAGCCTGTCATGGCGGGCCGCGCACCTGATCGACAGAATGCCGCCTGAACGTCGCCTTTCGCGACGACGGCCAAGGCGACATTCCGACGACATATGAGGCGACATTCCGGCGACGTACGGCGTACCGTGTTGACCATGAATACGCAGCCCCGGCCGAACACCGCGTTTCGCGCCGCTCGGCTCGCCCTGCGGCTCTCCCAGGACGAACTCGCCGGACGGATGCGCGAAGCGGGTGCGTCGAGCACCACGAAGCGGACCATCCAGCGATACGAGTCTGGCGAGATCGCCAACCCGCGCCCGGCGAGTGCGCGGGCCCTGGAGGTCGTCACCCGGCTCCCGATCTCCTCGCTCGGCTTCCCAGCGGACGTCGACGCCGTGGTGGTCGACGACGGCCGTGGCGGCCACGACCTCGAAGTGCGCCAGACCCCGGTTCCGGCGACCGGGCCGACCCGGTCCGCCGGCGGCTACTCGGGCGTCTGGCTCAGCCGCTACGAGTTCTTCAGCAGCAGCCGCGAGAGCACGTACGCCGCGCTGCACTACGTCGTCCTGCTCCAGCACGACGACCGGCTCACCATGCGCTCAGTGCCCGGCTCGGCGGCGTCCACACTGACCATGGACCTCACGGTGGACGGAAACGTGCTGACCGGCACGTGGACCGAGCAGACCGACCCGCAGGGGCACTACAAGGGCGCGCGGTACCACGGCGCGATCCAGCTCCTGGCCGAGCCGACCGGTCGCCGGCTGGCCGGCAAGTGGATCGGGTTCGGCAAGGACATGGACGTCAACACCGGCCCGTGGGAGCTGACGTTCCAGGACGCCAGCACTAGCAAGGCGACCCTCGGGAAATACGCCCAGCCGCCCGCCGCCGAATAGCAGAGCGGCCCGCCCCGGTAAGGAGGCGGGTCGCCGTGTTTGGGGCGGGTGTCACGGGCTTCTGTGTGCCCGCCTCGTGTGGTGACACCGCGGTATTGGCGAAGACGCGCAAGGTCTGACTGTGCGGGCGGTGGGTTCGGATCATCGGGCTGTGATCGGCCCCGGGGCCGCACCGCGCCCGGCTCAGCTGCGGCGGCCGGGAACCAGGTCGGTCAGGTTGATCTCGACGGGGAACGGGACCGGGGTGCGCAATTCGTCGCGGTGGATTGCGGTGGCTACGTAGGCGTTCGTGGGCCTGTCGAGTTCGTAGGTGTGGACGACCGGTTCTTGATTCTCGTCCTCGACGATCCAGTAGTGCGCGATGCCGGCCTCCGCGTATTTTCGCAGCTTGACCGTTCGGTCGCGGTGCGCTGATTCCGGGGAGATCACCTCGGCGACGAGGATCACCTGGTCGGGGGTGTAGAACGTGCGGTCCGGCTGGAAAGACGCCGTTGTCACCAGGAGATCTGGTTCGGGACGGTTCCGCTCGTCGAGCCGGATTGTCATCTCCCGCTCGACCTCGATGTTTTCCGGCGCCTGGTTGGTCAGCACGTTGACCAGCGACGTGAGGACGCGGCCGTGCCAGGCTCGCTGAGGGGACATCATGAGAACGAGAGCTCCATCGATCAGCTCCGTATGAGGCGGTGCTTCGGGAAGATGGTCGAGATCCTCGGCGAACCAGCCCTCGACGCGGGGCGGGTTCATCCACTCGGGCACCGCGGTCATGCCGCCACCGTAGCACTCCATAACGGCGGTTCGGCTGTGCGGAGATTGCATGCCGGAACTGTATCCGCGAAATAGGATCTATCGATGGCCGTGGACAAATCTGATCGGTATTTCCCGCTATTCAGCGATGGGCATATGTAAAAGCCCGGGCGAGCGGACCCGGAAATCCGGGAGCCGCCTGCCAGAATGGGGCGTGATCAACGCACGGCGGGTGGTGGGCGACCGTATCGCCCACGTTGTCTCGGAGGTTCTCGCTCCGGCGGTGCTGGTGGCGGCGCTGCTGGTGGTGGTCGGGTGGCATGCCGGGGAGGCGCCCGGGGTGTCGCGGTGGTGGGGGCTGCCGGGTGCGGTCTTCGCGGCGGTGATTCCGCTGGGGTATGTGCTGCACGGGGTGCGGACCGGCCGGCTCACCGACCATCACATCCCGGACCGGGCGGCGCGACGGATGCCGTTGCTGTTCGGGGTCGGGTCGCTGACCGCCGGGCTGGTGCTGATGCTGCTGCTCGGCGCGCCCCGGGAGGTGCTGGCGCTGCTGGTCGCGGGCGGGCTCGGGCTGGTGATCTTCGCGCTGGTGACGCACTGGTGGAAGATGTCGATCCACGCTGGGGTGGCGGCCGGGACGCTGGCCACGATGACCGCGATCTACGGGCCGGTGGCGCTGCTCGGGGCGCCGCTGGTGGTGCTCGGCGGGTGGGCCCGGGTGCGGTTGACGGCGCACACCCCGGCGCAGGTGGTGGTCGGCGCGCTGGCCGGCGCGATCGTGGCCGGCACGGTGTTCCCGGCGCTGCGCTGACCGGCGGGGCGGGAGGAGCTGCGCTGACCGGCGGACGGGAGGAGCGCCGCCGGCTCGTACCGTCAAGCGAGATCGAAAGCGGTCAGCGCGGCATCCAACATCTCCACCTGCTGCGTCGCGGGAAAGGCGTCCGGATCGGCCGCGCCGAAGGCGGCCGTCCCCTCCGCCATCGCGATCAGCGCCAGCGCCACCGTCGCGACCCGGCCCGCCGGCCAGTCCGGCGCCGCCGCGGCGGTCAGTCGCTCCACCCGGGACCGCCACGACCGGTTGTTGCGCCGGTGCTCGGCGATCAGCGACTCGTCGGACACGGCGGCGGCCAGGAAACCCATCCAGACCACCGACTCCTGCCGGGTCTGTGAGTCGGTCGACATGCCCTGGAGCAGGATCGCGCGGAGCGCGGCCCGGGACGTCGGGGCTGCGGCCTCCAGCGCCTCGACCCGGGCCCGGGTCTTCTCGTGCAGCAGCTGCCGGGCGTGCCGCAGGAGCGCCTGCCGGTTCGGAAAGCGGTGCATGACCAGGCCGGTGGTGCAGCCGGCCGCGGCCGCGACGGCGCGCACGGTGAGACGCTCCAGGCCCTGGGTGGCCAGCACGTCCCAGACCGCGCGGGACAGCGCCTCGCCCTGTGCGGAAAGGTCGGCGGATCGGGACACGTAACGGATGTTACCGTAACGCTTGTTATGAGCGGCAGGAGGTAACCGGTGAGCTGGACGATCGACGAGCGACCCTGGGACGACCCGGCCGGCGCGGCGCTGCGCCGGGCGCAGCGGGCCGAGCTGGACGAGCGCTACGGATGTGACGACCACGAGCCGGGCGGCGCGCCGGTCGCGGCCGAGATCGACGTCTTCCTGGTGGCGACGCGGGACGGCGAGGCGATCGGTTGCGGGGCGCTGCGGCGGCTCGACGAGCACAGCGTCGAGGTCAAGCGGATGTTCGTGGTGCCGGCCAGCCGCGGTTCCGGGGTGGCCACCGCGATCCTGCGGGCCCTCGAGGACGCCGCCGTGCGGCGTGGCTGGACGACGGTGCGGCTGGAGACCGGCGCGGCCCAGCCGGACGCGATCCGGTTCTACGAGCGGGAGGGTTACCGGGAGATCCCGCTGTACGGCAAGTACGTCGGCTCCCCGATCTCGAGGTGCTTCGAGCGGGTCCTATGAGTCCGTGGCCATCGCGGAGAACGCGCTGGCCAGCCGTTCCAGGTCGAGGCCGCCGAGGTGGTCGAAGATGTGCCGGCGCACGCTGGCCAGATGGGTCGGCCAGGCCTCGCGCAGCCGCTCCAGGCCGCGCTCGGTGAGCACCGCGTTGGCCCCGCGCGCGTCCTCCTCGCACCGGATCCGTTTCAGGTAGCCGAGCGACTCCAGCTTGGCGGCCAGCCGGGTCATCCCGCTCAGCGACATGTCGCAGGCCGCGGCGAGCTCGCTCATCCGCATCCGTTGATCCGGGGTCTCCGAGAGGTGCCGCAGCACCGAGTATTCACTGGCCGACATGCGTTGCTCGCGCATCAGGTCGGCGTCCAATGCCCGCGGGATGACGAGCAGGAAGCGGCCGAGCGCTCGCATCACGTCTTCCTCCGCCGGGCTCAACGGGACGAGGGGTCCGGAGGCTGGTGGCATGAGTGTGATCGTACGGCGGGAGTGCACGCAGGTCGCGGGGCGGAAACGGGGACGTTTTGCCCGGATGTCACCTTTTCGAGCGACCGTCAGATGCTTGCCTTCGAAGGCGGACAAGCCACAATGCTTTGGTGCAAAACCAGACAACTAGTGACTCATGGCAGCATTTGCTCGAAATGCCACGAAAGTCTTGGTGGGCCCGCCTGCCGTTCGGTGTCCGCATGGCCGCCGGCACCAGTGCGCTGCTGGTGCTCCTCGGCGGCGGTGTGGCCGGCGCCACTGTGTTCGCCGGGGGCGCCGAGTCGTCCGCCGCGACCGCCGAGCAGACCATCGCCGCCGACCCGGGCGCC
Organism: Actinoplanes ianthinogenes; assembly: GCF_018324205.1. Lineage (NCBI taxonomy): Bacteria > Bacillati > Actinomycetota > Actinomycetes > Micromonosporales > Micromonosporaceae > Actinoplanes > Actinoplanes ianthinogenes. Next base: position 3,895,686 of record NZ_AP023356.1, on the reverse strand, counting down.
GCGCGCCTGGACGAGGACCCGGAGATCGTCAGCCGGGAGGCGGCCGCCGCCGAGCCGGTGCCGCGGCGGCACGTGCACGTCCCGGTCCAGCCGGCGCCGCCGGGCGTCGAACGGCAGGCCCACTCCGCCACCGAGACCGGGGCCGAGCTGAGCCGCGCCCGCGCCGAGGACCCGGCGGACCGCACCGGGCCGCGGTCACCGCGCGCGCCGAAGAAGCGCGCGAAGAGCCCGGCGAAGGCCGAGCCGGTGGTCACCACCCGTACCGACGTGACGACCCGGCCCATCCCGTTCCGCACCCGCGTGGTCCGCGACGAGACCCTGCCCCGGGGCGTCCGCAAGGTGCAGTCCCCGGGCGCCCCGGGCGAGGAGCTGGTCCGCTACCTGGTCACCCTGGTCGACGGGAAGCCGTCCGGCCGGCGTGTGCTGGACACCACGGTGACCCGGCAGCCGCAGCAGCGGGTAGTGGTCTTCGGCATGCGCAAGGAGACGTCCTGCGCCCTGGACCTCTGCGTCCCGCTGGGCCGGACCGCCTGCCCCGAGGTGAGCGGGCAGCCTCAGCCGGAGCCGTCGAAGGCGTCGGCGACGGTGCCGGAGAGCGGGCCGCTCACCGTCACCGCCGAGGACCTGTCGCTGCTCGACCCGGAGTCGCTCGCCGATGTCCGGCTGGAACCGGCCACCCTGTGCTGAATCGCCCTAGGCTGGCGGCATGGCTCTCACCGACGCCGCGCTGACCGAGATGGCCCAGCGTCTGCTCACCGTCCCGGGTGTGGTCGGGGTGGTGCTCGGCGGCAGCCGGGCGCGGCAGGCGCACTCGCCGGAGTCGGACACCGATCTGGGGCTGTACTACCGGGCGCCGTTCGACACCGACCGGCTCGGCGAGCTGGCCGTGGCGGTGGCCGGGGAGAAGGCCCGGGTCACCGCGGTCGGCGAGTGGGGGCCGTGGGTGGACGGCGGTGGCTGGCTGCGGATCGACGACCACCCGGTGGACTGGATCTATCGGGACCTGGACCGGGTGCTGCGCTGCTGGGACGAGGCCGAGCAGGGGCGGTACGAGTTTCACGCGCAGGGCGGGCACCCGCTCGGCGTGCCGGATTTCGCGTACGCCGGCGAGCTGGCCGTGAGCCGGGTGCTGGCCGACCCGACCGGCGAGCTCACCGCCCTGCGCCGCCGGGTCCAGGTGTTCCCGCGGCCGCTCGCCGAGGCGCTGGTGTCCGGTCTCTGGGAGGCCGACTTCCTGGTCGGCCTGGCCCGCAAGGGCGTCTCCCGGTTCGACACCAGTTACGTCGCCGGCTGCCTGTTCCGGCTGGTCGGGGTGTGCGCGCACGCGCTGCACGGCGCGGCCGGCCAGTGGCTGATCAACGAGAAGGGCGCGGTGGCCGCGGCCGGGCGGCTGCCCGGCGCGCCGGCCGAGTTCCGGGAGCGGGTGGACGCCGCGTTCTCCGCGATCAACAGCGATCCGTTGCACCTCACGCTGGCCATCGACATCGCCGCTGATCTCGTGCTGGAGACCACCGAGGCGTGCGCGATGATGTTGCGATGACCGCGGACATTCCTACCATTCTTGCCACCAGCGCCGGATTTCAGCGGGGCCGGCGGGGCAATTTCGACATCCTTCCGGGCCGGATCCACCACTTCGCGGCGGAGCTGGCCAACGCCACGAAGGCTCCGAAGATCTGCGTGCTGACCCAGGCGACCGGCGACCCCGACGCCCGGATCGGCGCGTTCTACTCGGCCTTCGCGGGCACCCGGTTCACCATGTCGCACCTCCAGCTGTTCCCGATGCCGAACATCGACGACATCCGCGGGCACCTGCTGGCCCAGGACGTCGTCTGGGTGGACGGCGGCAGCGTGGCGAACCTGTGCGCGGTCTGGCGGGTGCACGGGCTGGACGAGATCCTGCACGAGGCGTGGCAGGCCGGCGTGGTGATGAGCGGCTCGTCGGCCGGCTCGATCTGCTGGCACCAGGGCGGCACCACGGACAGCTTCGGGCTGCGGCTGCGCGGGTTCACCGACGGGCTGGGCTGGCTGCCGTACAGCAACGGGGTGCACTACGACGGCGAGGGCGAGCGCCGGCCGAAGATGCACGAGCTGATCGGCGACGGCACGCTGTCGGACGGCTACGCCACCGACGACGGCGCGGGGCTGGTGTTCCGCGGCACGTCACTGGAGGAGGTCGTCGCGGACCGCGAGGGACCTTCGGGGTACGAGCTCAAGCGCGCGGCCGACGGCAGCGTCACCGAGACGGTGCTGCCCGCGCGGATTCTTCCGGAATATCCGAACTGACCGGCGTACCGGAAATAAACTACCCCGCGGATCACAACCGCACCGCGATCGATTCCGTTGGGTCCTGCGGAGTCATCTGTAGAGGGAGAGCGATGAAGACGATGGCGAAGCACGGCGGCGAGGGCGGCAGCTTCCGCTGAGGCCGGCGCGGGGGTCAGTACAGCGCTATCGTGGCCAGTCCGACCAGGACGGCCGAGAGCAGCAGCGCCATCGCGAACACGGTGTTGGCGCCGAGGAGCACCGCCAGCCGGTGTGGCTGACCCCCTTCTCCACCGCCGCCGGCGGGCGCCGGATCGAGGTCGCTGCCGAGCAACTCGCGGCTCGGCCTCCGGGTCAGCGGCTTTTGCAGATGAGCCAGCACCGGTGATCGCCTCCGGGGGGTCAGGGGCATCGATAGATGGCGGTGTTCGGACCTCCGGGTAGCATGCGGCGCGGCTCCGGCGGGCAGCAATGGTTACTCGCCAGTAACCGTTCGCGGGGCGGCCGGTGTGGCATGCCCTCTCCTCCGTACGGCTGTCGAACATCGGTCGAACAGCCGTCCCGAATCGGGCTACATCACTCTTTAACGGTATTTGTCCTGCCGGATCAGCTCGGCATCATGAGGAATGATGCCAGCAACGCCGTCCCAGTATCAGACCGTGTTCAGGGGCACCCTGAACGTCCTGATCGTGCTCATCGGGCTGGCCTCCGGCGTCGCCCAGCTCGCCGAGATCCCGGCGCGGGCCGCCCAGTGGGCGCTGACCGCGGTCTTCCTCGCCTGCCTGCTCTACTTCGTGGTCCGGTTCTGGCAGATCGCGTTCGTCCTGAAGATCCGCCAGCTGCGCGCCGAGCTGCTGGAGGCCACCAAGGCGCTGGCCCTGCAGCGGGCCGGGCACCAGCACTACCTGGACGCCATCCAGCGGATCAGCGACCGGGAGAAGCCGCTGTTCAGCGAGACCCTCGAGGTGATCGTGACGGTCGGCGACGACGACGAGACCGACCGGATCGTGGAGAAGCGGACCACCACGCCGGAACCGCTGGTCACCCATCGGACCATGCGGCCGATCGTGCCCACCGACACGGACCGGCTGACCCGGCTCGACGAGATCGAGTTCAAGGCGGTACGGCCGGTCGGCGGGACCATCACGCCGCTGCCGCTGGAGCAGACCCGGCTGCTGCGGGTGTGGCTGATCTTCGACCCGGCGATGACGGTGCCGACCGAGTGGGAGGTGGCGTACCGGCCCCGCGGGCTGTGGCGGCCGCTGCGCGAGCGGGGCTGGGACCAGCTGGTCTGGGAGGACCGGCTGCCGACCGCGAGCGGCACGCCGTCGGCCTTCACCCGCTTCGTGGTGACCTTCACGTTCCCGGACAGCGACCAGCCGCCGAGCGTGAAGGAGCGGGCCGGGTACGGCGTGTTCAGCGATCCGGTCCGGGACCACCTGGGCCGCTGGGAGGTGGTCTGGCGCGACGAGAAGCCCGCCGGCCGGCGTTACGTCTGGGATCTCACGCAAGCCGTCGGCGGGCCCTGAAGGTCAGGACGCGTAGGCCAGGATTACCTGGTGCACGTGGTGCGCCTTCTCCGAGCCGCGGAACTCGATCTCGTAGACGTGGGTGCCGACGGTGATCGCGATCTCGCCGCTGGAGAAGAACTGGCCGGCCCAGCTCTTGTTGCTGACCACGCTCACCGCGCTCACCTTGGAGTACGGGATGCTGGTGATGGCGAACTTCTTCCCGACGAAGGACTTGTCCTGGATGATGATCCGCCGGGTGGTGAGCCCGATGAAGCCGGTGCCGGCGCCGATCGCGTCGTACACGGCGATGATCGTCTCTCCGTCGAGCAGGCCGCTCTGGATCTGCTCCAGCTGGCCCTTGTTGTCGTATGCGACGTCACTCATGCGGCGCAGCGTAGTCCGCGGGGACTACGGGCGCTCCAGCACGGTGCGATAGAAATCCTCGATGCGCGCGGCGAGCGTGACGTCACGGTCGGTGAGGGCCGCGCCGTCCCGGTCACCCAGGCAGATCTGGGTGTGCCCCTCGATCCGCCGGATGCTCGGCCGGATCGACAGGGTGTCCGCGGCGACCTGAATCCGCTCGGTCAATGCGGCATGCTGACTGTCGTCGCACGCGAGATCGCGGCGTAGCTGGACGCCGTCGCGGGTCCAGCCGCCCAACAGCGCGAGGGCGTCACTCAGATAGTCCGTGCCGTTGTTGCCCCGGCGTTTCCTAGCCCGCATGGCCGCACCCCCCAAAGCGTTGTTGCCGGCTTGTGGCCGAACTGTCGCCGTGTCGTCATGGTCGGTACGCACAGTCTCGTCCGTTGGGACAGTGATGTCCACGCCCACATATCCGTGTTTGGGGGACGATCGGGGCGCCTCGGGCAACCTGATCGGCCTAGTTTTGTGCGATCTTGGATGCCATGCCGTCGGAACAATACGTCAAGGCCCCGTCATCACCCAGGGTGATCGTCGCGGCGGTGATCATCGCGGGTGGGCGGGTGCTCGCCTGCCAGCGCAGCTCCCCGCCCGAGGCGGCCGGTAAGTGGGAGTTCCCCGGGGGCAAGGTCGAGCGGGGCGAGACCGACCAGCAGGCGCTGGCCCGGGAGTGCCGCGAGGAGCTCGGCATCTCCGTCGAGGTCGGCGCCCGGGTCGGCCCGGACGTGCCGCTGGCCCACGGCCGCGCCGTGCTCCGGGTCTTCGCCGTCGAGGTGCTCGACGGCGGCGTCCCGGAGGCGCTGGAGCATGCCGCCATGCGCTGGCTGGCCGTGGACCAGTTGGACAGCGTCCCGTGGTTGCCCGCCGACGTCCCGATCGTCGCCGAGCTCCCGGCGTTACTTGCCTGAGTACTGCGCGCGCAGCTCCCGCTTGAGCACCTTCATGCTGGGCCCGAGCGGGAGCGACTCGGCGAACCGGACCTGCCGCGGGTACTTGTGCTTGCCCAGCCGCTCCCGCGACCAGTCGATCAGCTCCTGCTCGGTCAGGCCCTTGTCGTCCAGCACCACCACGGCGCAGATCTCCTCGCCGTGCGTCTCGTCGGCCACGCCGATCACCGCGACCTGCTGGATCGCCGGGTGCCGGGCGAGCACCTCCTCGACCTCCCGCGGGTAGACGTTGAAGCCGCCCCGGATGATCAGGTCCTTGGTCCGGTCGACGATGCTGATGAAGCCCTCGTCGTCCTTGACGCCCAGGTCACCGGTGCGGAACCAGCCGTCGACGATGGCCTCCGCGGTCGCCTCCGGCCGGTTGAGGTACCCGGCGAACACGTTGTGCCCGCGGATCACGATCTCGCCGAGCTCGCCGTCCGGCAGGAACTCGATGCGCTCCGGCACCTCCGGCCGGGCGATCTCCACCTCGACGCCCCAGATCGGGTGGCCGACGGTGCCGGGCTTCGCCCCGTACGCGGGCTGGTTGGTCGTCGTCGTCGGCGAGGTCTCGGAGAGCCCGTAGCCCTCCCAGATGTGCGACCCGAACGCCTCGGCGAAGCGCTCCAGCACCGCCACCGGCAGCGACGCCCCGCCGGAGACGCAGAGCTTGAGCTTGGGCAGCCGCTCCGCCTTCGCCGCCGCCTCGAGCAGGCCGATGTACATGGTCGGCACGCCGTGGAAGATCGTCACGTTCTCCCGCAGGATCAGGTCGATCGCCGCCTCGCCGGAGAACCGGGGCAGCAGCACCAGCGTCCCGCCGAGCCGGAACGTCGCGTTCATCCCGACCGTCTGGCCGAACGTGTGGAACAGCGGCAGGCAGCCCAGCACGATGTCGTCGCCCGTCAGCGGGTGCACGTCGAACACGTTGATCGCCGCGTTCATCACCAGGTTGAGGTGGGTGAGCAGGGCGCCCTTCGGCTTCCCGGTGGTGCCGCTGGTGTACAGGATGACCGCGACGTCCTCGGCCTGGCGGGTCACGTAGGTGTGCAGCGCCGGGACCGACGCGGCCACCTCCTCCAGGCGCCGGGGCGCGGCCGGCAGCTCGGCCGGCAGCGGGCCGACGTTCACCAGCGGGGTGCCGGCGAGCTGCGCCGCGGCCGCGCCGACCTGGAGGAACGCGGAGTGCGTGACCAGCAGGTTCGCCTGGCTGTCGGCGAGCACGTAGCCGACCTCCTCGGCGTTGAGCAGCAGCGAGACCGGCACCACCCGGGCGCCCACGGCCAGCGCCGCGTAGTAGACCCGCGGGAAGTCGGCGACGTTCGGGATCATCACGGCGATCGTGTCGCCGGGGCCGATGCCGAGCTCGCGCAGCCCGGCCGCGTACTCCCGGGTCTGCTGCCACAGCTCGCGATAGGTGATCCGGGCGCCCGCGTCGATCACCGCGACCTTGTCCGGGTAACGGCGCGCGCTCTCGGCCAGAACGGTGGCCAGGGACAGAGTCGTCATGCGGATCCCCTCCGAGTGATGTACGTCGCAGCTTGCGCATAAACTAGCGGCGTAAGTTTTTGCGCGTCCAGTGCTGATTCCTGATTTCCAGGCCCGAATCTCCAGGGAGTTGCCAGATGGCCCGGCCCCGGCAGGCGCTGCTCACCCGGGAGCGCATCGTCGAGGCCGCGTCCGCCCTGATCGACGCGGAGGGCCTGGACGCGCTCTCGATGCGGCGGCTCGCCACCGAGCTGGGTGTGCAGGGCCCGTCGCTCTACAACCACTTCGCCACCAAGGCCGAGATCGTCGACGCGGTCGCCGAGGCGGTGGTGGCCCAGGTCGACATCGGGGTGTTCGCCGACTGCGACTGGCGGGAGGGGCTGCGGCTGTGGGCGAAGTCGTATCACGCGGTGCTGGCCGCCCACCCCAACATCGTCCCGGTGCTGGCCACCGGGCCGGGCCGGCGGCCGCACGGGCTGGCCATGGCCGAGGCGGTCTACGGCGCGCTGATCGACGCCGGCTGGTCGCGGTCCCGGGCCACTCACATCGGCGCGCTGATGCGCTACCTGATCACCGGGGCGGCGCTCGGCTCCTTCGCGCTCGGCTTCGCCGACGATCCGGAGCTGTACGACACCTATCCGCATCTGCACCGCGCCCACGAGCTGGCGGCCCACCGTGCCGCCGTCGACGAGGGCGCGTTCGAACTCGGGCTGGACGTGCTGCTCGCCGGCCTGTCCGACCACTACGACCAGGGGGTACGCCGATGACGTCGGAATTCCGGGAACAGCTCTACATCGGTGGCGCGTGGGTGCCGCCCGACTCCGGTGACCGGATCGAGGTGGAGAACCCGTACACCGAGCAGGTGATCGGGCACGTGCCGGCCGGCACCGCCGAGGACGTGAACCTCGCGGTCTCCGCCGCCCGCCAGGCCTTCGACGGCTGGGCCGCTCTGCCGATGGCCGAGCGCGGGGCCGCCCTGGGCCGGTTGCACGAGGCGCTCGCCGCCCGGGCCGCCGACATCGCCCGCACCGTCGGCCAGGAGCTGGGCACCCCCCTCAAGATCGCTCAGGCGGTTCAGGCCGGGCTGCCGATCGCCGTGCTCAAGGGGTACGCCGAGCTGGCCGCCCAGCCGGTGACCGAGGCGACGATCGGCAACTCGCTGATCGTCCGGGAGGCGGCCGGCGTGGTCGGCGCGATCACCCCGTGGAACTACCCGCTGCACCAGGTGGTGGCCAAGGTGGGTGCGGCGCTCGCGGCCGGCTGCACCGTGGTGCTCAAGCCGAGCGAGCTGACGCCGCTGGTGGCGTACCTGCTGTTCGACGCGGCGCACGAGGCGGGCCTGCCGGCCGGCGTGCTCAACCTGGTCACCGGGACCGGTCCGGTGGTCGGCGCGGCCATCGCCGGGCATCCGGACGTCGACATGATCTCGTTCACCGGCTCCACCGCGACCGGCCGGGCGATTACCAAGGCCGCCGCCGACCGGATCGCCAAGGTCTCCCTGGAGCTGGGCGGCAAGTCGGCGAACGTGATCCTGGCGGACGCCGACCTGGTCAAGGCGGTCAAGGTCGGGGTCGGCAACGCGTTCCTCAACTCCGGGCAGACCTGCACGGCCTGGACCCGGATGCTGGTGCACCGCGACCACTACGACGAGGCGGTCGAGCTGGCGGCCAAGACCGCGGCCGGCTACACCGTGGGCGACCCGTTCGACGCGGCGACCCGGCTCGGGCCGCTGGTCTCGGCCGGGCAGCGGGAGCGGGTCCGCGGCTTCATCGAACGGGCGCAGGGCCGGCTGGTGGCCGGCGGGCTGGACGCGCCGGTGCCGGCGACCGGGCACTTCGTGGCGCCGACCGTCTTCGCCGACGTCGACCCGGACAGCGAACTGGCCCAGGAGGAGGTCTTCGGCCCGGTGCTGTCGATCATCCCGTTCGGCTCCGACGACGAGGCCGTGGCGATCGCCAACAACTCGAAGTACGGGCTGGCCGGCGCGGTCTGGGGCAGCGACGAGCGGGCGCTCGCGGTGGCCCGGCGGCTGCGCACCGGCGCCGTCGACGTGAACGGCGGCGCGTTCAACCCGTTCGCCCCGTTCGGCGGCTACAAGCAGTCCGGCGTGGGCCGGGAGCTGGGTAAGTTCGGTCTGGAGGAGTTCCAGCAGGTGAAGGCGATCCAACGATGAGCGTCCAATACATCCCCGGCTTGGTGGTCCGGACGGCCGGCGTCCCGGCGACGGTCGAGGAGCTGCGGCTGCCCGAGATCGGCCCCGGCCAGGTGCGGGTCCGGATCCGGGCGGCCGGCGTCTGCCACTCCGACCTGTCGATGGTCAACGGAACGCTGCGGCCGCCGCACCCGCTGGTCCTCGGGCACGAGGCGGCCGGCGAGGTGGTCGAGGTCGGCGAGCACGTCACCCGCGCCGCGGTCGGCGACCACGTGGTGCTCAACTGGCAGCCGCCGTGCCGCAGCTGCTGGTTCTGCGAGCAGGGACAGCCCTGGCTCTGCGCCACCTCGTCCGGGGTGGCCGCCCTGGAGAACGGGATCACCCTGGACGGGGCGCCGGTGCACGTGTGCCTCGGGCTGGGCGCGTTCGCCGAGCAGGTGGTGGCGCCGGAAAATGCCGTCATCGGCGTACCGAAAGAGCTCGATTTCGACCGTGCCGCCCTGCTCGGGTGCTCGGTGCTGACCGGGTCCGGCGCGGTCCGCAACACCGCCCAGGTCAAGCCGGGCGAGTCGGTGCTGGTCATCGGCCTCGGCGGGGTCGGGCTGTCGGTGGTCGCGGCGGCCCGGGCGGCCGGAGCCGGACAGGTGATCGCGGTCGACGTCACCGAGGCGAAGAAGGGGCTGGCCGAGGCGGCCGGCGCGACCGACTTCGTGGTCTCCTCGGACACGCTCTCCAAGGACGTGCGGGTGCGCACCGAGGGTCGCGGCGCCGACCACGCCATCGAGTGCGTCGGCCGGGCGTCGACGATCCGCGCCGCGTGGCGGGCCACCCGGCGCGGCGGCCAGGTCACCGTGGTCGGGATGGGCGCGGCCGACGACATGGTGCAGCTCGGCGCGCTGGACATCTTCTCCTCGGCACGCACGCTGCGGGCCTCGGTCTACGGCCAGGCGGACCCGGACGTCGAGGTGCCGGCGCTGGCCCGCGACGTGCTCGACGGCAAGCTCTCCCTGGACCACCTGATCACCGACCGCATCCGGCTGGCCGACGTCCCGGCCGCCTTCGACCGCATGGCCCGCGGCGAGGGCGCCCGCTCGGTCGTCAGTCTCTGACGATCAACCCCCCGTTTTCGGTACGCGATGAGCCACCCACCGTACCGAAAACGGGGTCAGGCGGCCTGCGGATCCTTGCTGTGCAGGGTGTACTTGTGGTCGCCGAAGACGGCGGAGATCTGGAGGCGGCCGCCCAGCGCCTCGACATACCGGCCGATCGCCTCGAGCGTGGAGACGTCGCCGCGTTCGATCTGGGAGACCCGGCCCTTGGTCACGCCCATCCGCTCGGCGACCTCGGCCTGGGTCAGCCCGATCGCCTTGCGACGCTCCGCCAGGTGGTAGCCGTCGACATAGGCCTGGTTCTTCCTGCGCGCCTTGGCGAGCGCCTCTTCGGCACCCGGTTGCGCGAGGAACTCGGCCCGGATGTCACTCCATTTGTGGTAGCCGGTCATTACTGGCTCTCCTCGGTCTGGCGGTCCTTCAGGTACCGCACGTACAACGCCTCGGCCGCCGGGATCGCTTGCCGATACCAGCCGGACCAGTTGCCCGATTTGTCGCCGCCGATCAGCAGGATGGCCGACCGCCAGGGGTCGAAGGCGAACAGGATGCGGACCTCGCTGCTTCCGGAGGATCCAGGTCGCAGCTCTTTCAAGTCGGCTGAAGTTTAGAAAGTTCTACACCTGACTAGCCGGACCGGCGGTGCGAAAAAGATCGGTGTTCTCAGATGTCAGATAGGTGATGGAGGTCGGCGGCACTCGGTGACAGGGTGCGGCGATGGTGGAGTTCTCTGCGGAGTCCGGGCTGTTGGAGCGGTCCGGACAGCTCGGCACGCTGCATCAGGCCTACGAGGCGGTGCGCGCCGGCCGGGGTGGTGTCGTGGTGCTGCTCGGCGGGGAGGCCGGGGGCGGCAAGACCGCCCTGGTCCGGCGGTTCCGGGCGGAGTGCCGGGCGGCCCGGCCGGTGCTCTGGGGCGGCTGTGATCCGCTGTGGACGCCGCGGCCGCTCGGGCCGTTCCTGGAGATGACGCAGTTCAGCGGGCTGATCGGGCACGGCGCGAAACCTTACGAGCTGGCCACCGGCATCATCCGGGACGTGCGGGAACGTCCCGGCCTCCCGCTCGTGCTGGAGGACCTGCACTGGGCCGACGAGGCCACCCTGGACGTGCTCAGCCTGCTCGGCCGGCGGATCGGCGCCATCCCCGCGATGATCATCGCGACCTACCGCAGCGACGAGGTGACCGACCGGCGGCATCCGCTGCGCCGGCTCCTCGGCGAGCTGCAAGGCGACCGGATCATCCGGATGGGCGTGGAGCCGCTCTCCCCGGCGGCGGTCTGCGCGCTCGCCGAGTCGCACGGGCGGGACGGCCGGGCGCTGCACCGGGCCACCGGCGGCAACCCGTTCTTCGTCACCGAGGTGCTCGCCCGCGACGACGGCGACGTGCCGCTGACCGTGCGCGACGCGGTGCTGGCCCGGGCCGCCCGGCTCGGCCCGGAGGCGACCGCGGTGCTGGACGCCGTCTCCGTCACCCCGCCCTATGCCGAGCTGCGCCTGCTGGCCGAGGCCGAGACGGCCGGGCTGGACGAGGCGCTGCGGGCCGGCATGCTGGAGAGCGTGCCCGGCGGGGTCGCGTTCCGGCACGAGCTGGCCCGGCTCACCATCGAGGAGTCGCTGCCCGCCCACCGGCGTCTCGACCTGCACCGCGGCGTGCTGCGGGCGCTGCTGGCCGAGCCGGACCGGGCCGACCCGAGCCGGGTCGCCCACCACGCCGAGGCCGCCGGGGACGCCGGCGTGGTGCTCACCTGGGCGCCGCGCGCCGCCGTCCAGGCCGCCGACTCGGGCGCGCACCGGGAGGCCGCCGCGCAGTACGCCCGGGCACTGCGCTTCGCCGCCGGCCTGGCCCCGGCCGACCGCGCCGACCTGCTGGAACGCCGCTCCTACGAGTGCTACCTGACCGAGCAGACCGACGAGTCGATCGCGGCGTTGCAGGAGGCGATCCGGCACCGCCGGCAGATCGGCGACCGGCGCGGCGAGGGCACCGCGCTCTCCGTGCTGTCCCGGCGGCTGTGGTGCGGCGGCTACATCGAGGAGGCGGCGACCTCCGGCCGGGAGGCGCTGCGGCTCTTCGACGACATGCCGTCCGGGCCGGAGTACGCGATGGCCTGCACCAACCAGGCGGCGATCGCGCTCAACATCGAGGACTACCCGGACGCCATCGCGCTGGGCACCCGGGCGCTGCGGCTGGGCGAGCAGCACGGGCTCACCGAGGTCGTCGTGCACAGCCTCAACAACCTGGGCACCATGCAGCTGCTCGCCGGGGAGCCGGAGGGGATCGGCAAGCTGGAGCGCAGCCTGGCGCTGGCCGAGCAGGCCGGGCTGGAGGAGCACATCGGGCGGGCGTACATCCACGCCGGCTGGTCGATGACCCGGGTCCGTTCCTACCACCTGGCGTCCTGGCTGGACCGCGGCGTGACCGCCTGCGCCGACCTGGGGCTGGAGGCCTGGAAGCACTACGTGCTCGCCTACCGGGCCCGCTACCACCTGGACCTGGGCCGCTGGGACGAGGCGCTCGCGGACGCCGAGGAGGTGCTGCGCGACGCCAAGCCGGTGCCGCTGCTGCGGCTCATGGCGCTGGCCGTGATCGGCCTGATCCGGGCCCGCGGCGGCGACCTCGATCCGTGGCCGGTCCTGGACGAGGCCCGCGACCTGGCCGCCGGGAAGAACGAGTTGCAGTACCTCGCCCCGGTCGCGACCGCCCGCGCCGAGGCCGCCTGGCTGGCCGGCGCCCCGGTCGGGCCGGAACTCGCCGGGACCTGGGAGCTGGCGGTCCGGCGGCAGGCGAAGTGGGTGCTCGGCGAGCTGGCCTGGCTGCGCCGGCTGGCCGCCGAGCCGGACACCGCACCGGCCGGGATCCCCCTGCTGGAGCCGTATGCGCGGCAACTGGCCGGCGACGTCGAGGGGGCCGCGGAACGCTGGCGGAAACGGGACTGCGCCTACGACGCCGCGCTGGCGCTGGCCGGCGCCGCCGACGAGGCCGGGTTGCGGGCTGCGCTCGCCGAGTTCCAGCGGCTCGGCACCCGCCCGGCCGCCGCGATCGTCACCCGCCGGCTGCGCGCCCGCGGCGTCCGCGACATCCCTCGCGGCCCGCAGCGCTGGACCCGCGACAACCCGGCCGAGCTGACCCGCCGCGAGGTCGAGGTGCTGGGCCTGGTGCAGCAGGGCCTGTCGAATGTGGAGATCGCCGAGCGCCTGTTCCTGTCCACCAAGACCGTGCACCACCACGTCTCCGCGATCCTGCGGAAACTCGGTGTCTCCCGGCGGGGCCAGGCCGCGGCCGAGGCCGCTCGCCGAGGATTAACCCCTTAGAACATCATTTTGTACGACTTGTCGTCCCGTGGCGGTCGGCTCGCGATGCCCGGCCCCCGCACGACCGCTACGCGTGTCGTGCGGGTCCGCCGTGTGACGACCATCGATCTTCAGACCTGGGCCCCGGAACCGGGTTTCCTGGGCAGTCGCGCCGATTCCCGGACCGTTCCCCGTTCCTAGCGTCGAGGCATGACTATTCCGTGGCAGATGCACCAGGAGATGATCCGGCTCCGTGAGGCCGAACTGGCCCGCTCGATGCTCGGGACCGAGTCCCGCCGCCGCCCACGACGGGCCTGGGCGACGGCGTTACTGGATCGGCTGGATCAGTGGGTGAGCAGGGCGCGGACCCCGCGGGCCAGGGCGGCCCGCGCGGCCTCGACCGGCAGGTCCATCGCCTCGCGCAGCGTGGACCAGGCCGGCCAGAGGCTGATCGTGGTCAGCGCGTTGAGCAACTCCTCGTCCGACCCGATCTCCTCGGGGAACGTGCTGGTCAGCTCGTCCCGCACCCGCGACACGTGCAGCCGCCGATAGCGCTGCAACCCGCTGGAGAACGGCTCCTTCAGCGCCGAGGCGCGGGCCGCGGGCGCGATCTCCTCCAGCATCCGGGCCCGCTGCCGGCAGAACTGGTCGATCCGCTCGTCCAGCGGCAGGTCCGGGGAGATCTGCCGGTAGGACTCGTCCCGCTGGTCCAGCACCCGCTGCCCGCTGGCCGCCATCAGCGACTCCATGTCGGCGAAGTGGCTCCACAGCGCGCGCAGCGAGACCCCGGCCAGCTTGGCGATCCGATCCGCGGTGGGACGCAGGTCACCGGCGCGGATCAGCTCGAGGTGGGCGTCGACGATCGCGTTGCGGGTCCGCTCGGAGCGGGCGGTGCGGCCGTCGATGCGCGGCGGCTGGGTCACGGACGACTCCGGTATCGGTTCAGCTCCCGCCGGGCCAGCGAGCGCTTGTGCACCTCGTCGGGGCCGTCGGCGAGACGCAGCGTGCGGGCCGCCACCCAGAGCTGGGCCAGCGGCGTGTCCTGGCTGGTGCCGACCGCGCCGTGCGCCTGGATCGCCTTGTCCAGGATCCACTCGACGGTCTGCGGCACCACGATCTTGATGGCCTGGATCTCGGTGTGCGCGCCCTTGTTGCCCACCGTGTCCATCAGCCAGGCGGCCTTGAGCACCAGCAGGCGGGCCTGCTCGATCCGCACCCGGGCCTCGGCGATCCAGTCCTGGACCACGCCCTGCTCGGCGAGCGGCTTGCCGAACGGGGTGCGGGTCAGCGCCCGCTTGCACATCAGCTCCAGGCCGCGCTCGGCCATCCCGATCAGCCGCATGCAGTGGTGGATCCGGCCCGGGCCGAGCCGGGCCTGGGAGATCGCGAACCCGCCGCCCTCGACGCCGATCAGGTTGCCGGCCGGCACCCGGACGTTCTCGAAGATCAGCTCGGCGTGGCCGCCGTGGTCGCCGTCGTCGTAGCCGAAGACGGTCATGCCGCGCTTCACGGTCAGGCCCGGGGTGTCCCGCGGCACCAGGATCTGGCTCTGCTGGACGTGCCGGTCCGCCTCCGGGTCGGTCTTGCCCATCACAATGAAGATCTTGCAGTTCGGGTTCATCGCGCCGGTGATGTAGAACTTCCGGCCGTTGATGACGTACTCGTCGCCGTCCCGCTCGATCCGGGTGCCGATGTTGGTCGCGTCCGACGAGGCGACCTGCGGCTCGGTCATCGCGAACGCCGACCGGATCTCGCCGGCCAGCAGCGGCTTCAGCCAGCGCTCCTGCTGCTCGGGGGTGCCGAACTCGGCCAGCACCTCCATGTTGCCGGTGTCCGGCGCGTTGCAGTTGAACGCGGCCGGCGCGATCGCCGGGCTGCGGCCCATGATCTCGGCCAGCGGCGCGTACTGGAGGTTGGTCAGCCCGGCACCGTGCTCGCCCGGGAGGAACAGGTTCCACAGGCCGGCCTCCTTGGCCTTGGCCTGCAACCGCTTCAGGACGGCCGGCGGCTCCCAGCCGTCGCCGCCGGCGTGGAACTCGCTCTCCGCCGGGTACACGTGCTCGTCCATGAACGCGAGCAGCCGCTTGCGGTAGTCCTCGGTCGTCGCGTCGAACTCGAAGTCCATCAGTGTCCTTCCAGCGCTCGGTGGCCCTGCTCGATCAGCTCGGGCACCATCGCGCCGACGGTGTCGAAACCGGCGCCGACAGTCTGGCCCTTGGTGTAGCGGTAGTGCACGCCCTCCAGGATGACGGCGAGCTTGAACGCGGCGAACCCGACGTACCAGTGCAGGTCACCGACGTCGCGGCCGCTGCGCTCGGCGTACCGGGCGGCCATCTCGTCCAGCGACGGGTGGCCGGGCAGGTCGATCGGGGCGAACGGCTTGCCGTCGGAGAGCAGCAACGGCCGCCCGGCGTAGACCAGCATCAGGGCCAGGTCGCTGAGCGGGTCGCCCAGCGTCGACATCTCCCAGTCGAGGACGGCCCGCACCTCCAGCGAGGCGCCGATCAGCACGTTGTCCAGGCGGAAGTCACCGTGCACGACAGCACCCGGGCCGCCGGCCGGGATGTCCGCGGCCAGCCGGGCGTGCAACTCCTCGATGCCGGGCAGCTCCCGGCTGCGCGACGCGTCGAGCTGCTTCTTCCAGCGGCGGACCTGGCGCTCGTTGAAGCCCTCCGGCTTGCCGAAGTCGCCCAGCCCGATCTTCTCCGGCTCCAGCGAGTGCAGGTCGGCGAGGGTGTCGACCAGGGTGAGCGTCAGGCGGTGCAGGTCGACGGTGACCAGGTCCGCGACATCGCGGTAGATCTTCCCGTCGACGTGTTCCATCAGGTAGAACGGGGCGCCGATGACGTCGCTGTCGGCGCACAGCAGCACCGGCTTCGGGACCGGGAAACCCGCCTGGGAGAGCGCGGACAGCACCTTGTGCTCCCGGGCCATGTCGTGCGCGGTCGGCAGCACGTGCCCGAGCGGCGGGCGACGCAGCACCCACCGGTTCGTCCCGTCGGTCACCGCGTACGTCAGGTTCGACCGCCCGCCCGCGAACATCGTCGCGGTCAGCGGCGGACTGTCCAGATAGGCCTGGAGCCGGTCCAGGTCGAGCCCCTTCACCGGACGCCCTCGAAGCCACGCTGCATCTTGTTCATGCCGCCCAGCCAACGGTCCGGATCCGCCGCGCGCAAGCGGTAGTAGTCGGCGACTTCCGGATGCGGCAGGATCAGGAACCTCTCGTCGAGCGACTCGGCCACCAGGTCGGCGACCGCGGACGGCTCCAGCGCGCCCTCGGCGAGCAGCGCCGCGCTGCCGCTGCCCCGGGCGTTGCCGCCGGTCAGCATGTCGGTGCGGACGCCCTGCGGGCAGAGCGCCTGGACGATCAGACCGCGGTGGGCGTACGTGGCGCGCAGCCACTCGGCGTACGCCAGCGCCGCGTGCTTGGTCACCGAGTAGGACGCGCTGCCGAGCAGGGTCAGCAGCCCGGCCGCGCTCACCGTGATCAGCAGCCGTTTCGGGGTCTCCGAGTCCAGCCACTTCGGCAGCAGCGCGCGGGTCACGTAGACGTGCGACAGCACGTTCACCCCGTAATCGCGTTCCCAGAGGTGGTCCGGCGTGTTCTCGTCACCCGCCGTCAGCACGCCGGCGTTGGAGCAGAAGAGGTCGATGTCGCCGGCGGCCTCGACCAGCCGGCGGACGTCCTGCTCGACCGCCACGTCGGCGGCCACGGCGACCCCGCCGATCTCCGCGGCGACCGCGGCGGCGGAGTCCGCGTCGATGTCGCTGACCACGACGTGCGCGCCGTCGGCGGCGAACCGCCGGGCCATGGCGGCGCCGATACCCCCGCCGGCGCCGGTGACGACCACGCGCTTCACTCGACCACCCCGGTCAGCGTGACGCCACCGTCGAGCACGATGGTCTGCCCGGTGATCCACGAGGCGTCCTGCGAGCAGAGGAACGCCACCGTCCCGGCCACGTCCTCCGGCGCGCCCAGCCGCTTCAGCGGGTACGTCGCGGTGACCTGCTCCTCGCGCCCCTCGAACAGCGCCGCCGCGAACCGCGTCTTGACCACCGCGGGCGCCACCGCGTTCACCCGGATCTTCGGGGCCAGCTCAACCGCCAGCTCCTCGGTGAGGTGGATCAGGGCGGCCTTGGTGGTGCCGTAGAACGCGATCCCGGGCGCCGGGCGCACCCCGGAGACCGAGGAGATGTTCACGATCGAGCCGCCCTCGCCCAGCCCGCCGCGCAGCGCCTCCTGCACCCAGCCGAGCGTGCCGATCAGGTTGACCTCGGCCATCTTGCGTGCCGCGTTCAGGTCGAGGGTGGCCAGCGGCCCGTACGCCGGGTTGATCCCGATGTTGTTGACCAGCGTGGTGACCGGCCCGAACTTCGCGGTCACCGCGTCCACCACGACCGCCCGGTGGTCCCCGTTGTCACCCTTGCCGGCCACCCCGATCGCCACGTCGGGGCCGCCCAGCTCCTTCACCGCCGCCTGGAGGGCGTCCTCGTCCCGCCCGGTGATCGCCACCTTCGCGCCCTGGGCGACGAACCGTTGCGCGATGGCGAACCCGATTCCGCGACTGGCCCCTGTCACGATTGCCACCTGATCCGCCATCGCACAACCTCCTAGGTTTTCTGCACTCAGAGTGCGGATATTACGCTGCCGGAATTCCGTTCTGCGGCGGTGTCACAGCTTGCGCGGTATAGGGCTGCACCGGGGCGTCCGCGTCGTCGGTGGTGAACGCCGTACCGAAGAACACCGCCTTGCCGCTCTGGATCTTGGTGAGCTGCGTGCCGCCGTACCCCGCGTGATCCTTGTCGGAGAAGCGCAGCGGCACCAGACCCGGACCCTGGAACCCGTTCTTCTCCACCGCGGCGACGATCCCGTCGCGGGTCAGGTCCTTGCCCGCGTTCTGCAGCGACTGCACGAAGAGGTACGCCACCGACATCCCGTAGACGACGTTGTTGTCGAACTCCGCGTTGTTGTTGTACTGCGCGTTGACCTTCTTGTAGAGCTGGATCCACGGGCTGGAGTCGTCCGTGGTGAGCGGCAGGTAGTTGGCCGAGACCACGCCCTCCAGCAGCGGCGCCGCCTGACCCAGCGCCTTGCTGACCGTCGCCGGGTCGGCGCCCACGTTGCTGACCACGAACTGCGGCTTGTAGCCGATCTT
The DNA here is from genome assembly GCF_018324205.1 of Actinoplanes ianthinogenes. Classification (NCBI taxonomy): domain Bacteria; kingdom Bacillati; phylum Actinomycetota; class Actinomycetes; order Micromonosporales; family Micromonosporaceae; genus Actinoplanes; species Actinoplanes ianthinogenes. The sequence continues at coordinate 3,877,380 of NZ_AP023356.1, read as the reverse complement.
CGCGGCGGTGCCGAGCGACAGCGCGGTGAAGCCCGGGATGGTGGCCAGCACGACCACCTCGCAGCCGGCCGCCTTGAACGCGCCGATCTGCGGGCCGACGTTCGGGTTGCTGGTCACGTAGGTCTGCTTGTCGGCCACCGGGCCCAGCGTCTTCTCCACGCCGGCCAGGCTGTCCTTGCCGAAGTCGTCGTCCTGCCCGAGGAAGCAGGTCTTCTTGCCGGCCAGGTTCTGCTTCACGTACGTGCCGAGGATCTTGCCCTCGACGGTGTAGTCCGGGTTGAAGCCGAAGGTGCCCGGATACTTGTCCACCTGGTTCCAGTTGCGGCTGCCGCTGGCCACGAAGAGGTCCGGCACCTTGTTGGTCTTGAGGAAGTCCAGCACGCCGGTGTGCGTCGGGGTGCCCAGGCCGTTCAGGATCGCGAAGACCTTGTCCTGCAACACCAGCTCCCGCACCACCTGCTGGGTGGTCGCCGGGTTGTACCCGTCGTCCTTGACCTTGTACGTGATCTTCCGGCCGTTGATCCCGCCGTTCGCGTTGACGAAGTCGAAGTAGGCCTTGGTGGCCGGCGCGATCTTGGAGTATCCGGCGGCTGCCGGGCCGGTCAGCGGCATGTGCGTGCCGACGACGACCTCGCTGTCGGTCACCCCGGGAACGCTGCCGCTGCTGCCGGATCCGCCGCCGGAACCGCTGTCGCAGGCGCCGGCGAAGAGAAGGACGGTGAGGAACACCGCCGTGGTGCGTTTCATCGTTTCCTCCAGAAATCGAATCGAATCGAGGCGATGCCGCCCGGGGCGGCGAGCATGACGACGACGAGCACCACGCCGAAGATCACCAGGGCGAGGTTCCCCTCCAGGTGTTGCGATCCGGAGCTCTCCGCGGCCGACTGGGCCAGCGCCGGCAGCGCGACCAGCAGAATCGCCCCCAGCAGCGCGCCGGCCAGGCGGCCCAGGCCGCCGATCACGATCGCCATCACCAGGAACAGCGACAGCGTCAGCGGGAACGCGCCGGGGGAGACGCTCTGCGCCAGGACCGCGAAGAGGGCGCCGGACAGGCCGGCGCAGGCCGCGCTGACCACGAAGGCCAGGACTTGCGTACGCGCGACGTTGACCCCGGCCAGCCGCGCCGCCGTCTCGTCGTCCCGCACCGCGCGCAGGTCCCGCCCGAACCGCCCGCGCACCAGGGTGGCCAGCAGCAACGCGGTGACCAGCGCGCCCGTCCAGCAGAGCCAGGCCTGCCAGCGTTCCATCGGGATCACCCCGGGCGGCGGGTCGAGCGCCACCGACAGCCCCATGTCGCTGTTGAAGACCTCGTCGAACGTGCTGGTCACCGACGGCACCACGACCGCCACCGCGAGCGTCAGCCCGGCCAGGTAGGGACCGCGCAGCCGGGCCGCGGCCAGCCCGATCACCACCCCGGCCAGGGTGGTCACCAGGATCGCCGCGACGAAGCTGACCGGCGTGTGCAGCCACTTGTTCTGGGTCAGCGCGAACGTGTAGGCCCCGGTCGCCATCAGCGCCCCGTGTCCCAGCGACAGCTGCCCGTTCAGTCCGGTCAGGACGGTCAGCCCGGCCGTCACCGTGAAGTACGCCCCGACCGTGGCCAACTGATAGTTCCGGAACGGCGGCAGGGTGTAGGTCAGCGCCAGGATGACGAGGGCGCCGGCTATGACGTACACAAATGGGCTTATTCGTCTCTTGGGAGTGGTCACCGCGGAGGTGGTGACTTGCTTCTCCTTCAAATCAGTCATGCCGTCCTCGCCTTCGCGCTGGAGAAAAGCCCGCCGGGCCGGCCCAGAAGCACGACCACCAGCAGCACCAGCACCGCCATCGGGGCGACCGTGGCGCCCAGATAGCCGCTGACGTAGGAGAGCAGCAGCCCGACGACCAGCCCACCGGTCACCGCGCCGATCGGGCTGTCCAGCCCACCCACCACGGCGGCGGTGAACGCCGACACGAAGACCACGTCCATCGCGGTCGGGTGCAGCCCCAGCTCGGTCGGGACGACCAGCATCCCGGCCAGCGACCCGACCGCGGCGGCCAGCGCCCAGCCCAGCGTCAGCATCCCGCCGACCGGCACGCCGAGCAGCCGCGAGACGTCCGGGGCGAACGCCGCGGCCCGCATCCGCAGCCCCACCGCCGTCCGGGTGAACAGCAGGCTGAGCGCGACGACCACGGCGCCCACGGCGGCGAAGACGAACACGTCGTACCGGCTGAGCAGCGCGATGCCGCCCACCTCGAAGGCGTCCCGCCGGAACGGCGTCTCCACCGGCCGGTACTCGCTGCCGTAGATGATGCCGAGCACGCCCTGCACGATCAGGACCAGCCCGAGCGCGACCACCACGCCGTTGAGCGGCGAGGAGTGGTCGACGAAGCGCATCACCGTCTTCTCCACCACGACGCCGAGCAACAGCCCGAACAGGATCGCCGCGACGAAGCCGAGCCAGTAGGAGCCGGTCGCGCTGGTCACCGAGTACGCCACGTAGACGGCGGCGACCGCCATCGCGCCCTGGGCGAAGTTGACGATCCGGGCGGCCCGCCAGATCAGCACCAGGGCCAGCGCGAACGCGGCGTAGACCGCGCCCCGGCTGAGCCCGTCGAAAGTGAGATAGATAAATCTGTCCATGGTGTCGTCCTAGAACCCGAGGTAGGCATGGCGCAGATCGGCGTCGTCGCGCAGCTCGACCGCTTTGTTGCGGGTGACCACCCGGCCCAGCGCCAGCACGATGCCCTCGTCCGCGACGGACAGCGCGCTGCGCACGTTCTGCTCGACCAGCAGCACCGCGAGGCCGGTGCGTTCCCGCAGGTCGCGCAGCAGTGCCAGGATCTGGGCGGTGATCTTCGGGGCCAGCCCCAGGGACGGCTCGTCGAGCAGCAGCAGCCGGGGCCGGCCGACCAGCGCCCGGCCCAGAGCGAGCATCTGCCGCTCGCCGCCGGAGAGCTGATGCCCGGCGCTGGCACGCCGTTGTGCCAGCGCCGGGAAGAGGTCGTAGACCTCGTCCAGGGCGCGCGCCGCGTCCCCGCGGTCGCGCCGCCACAGCCCGCCGAGCCGCAGGTTCTCGTCGACGGTCAGCTCGGTGACCACGCCACGGCCCTCCGGCACGTGCGCGATCCCGCGGCGGACCAGGTGCTCGACCCGGACGCCGCGCAGGTCCTCGCCGTCGAAGACGACACTGCCCCGGGTCGGCCGGACCAGGCCGGAGAGGGTGCGCAGCAGGGTGGTCTTGCCGGCCCCGTTCGCCCCGAGCACGGCGACGATCTCGCCCGGCTTGACGGTGAACCGGATGCCGTGCAGCACCGGTGCGGCCCCGTACCCGGCGGTCAGGTCGTCGACCTCCAGCAGCGCGCTCATGCCGCCGCTCCCAGGTAGGCCTCGGTGACCTTCTCGTTCGCGCTGATCTCGGCGGGCGGGCCGAGCGCGATGGGTTTGCCGAAGTCCAGCACCAGGATCTCGTCGCAGACCGACATGACCAGGTCCATGTGGTGCTCGACGAGCAGCACCGTGGTCCCGGCATCCCGGATCAGGCCGGCCAGCCACTGGATCTCGTCGGCGTCCAGCCCGCCGGCCGGCTCGTCGAGCATCAGGATCCGCGGACGGGAGGCCAGGGCGCGGGCCAGCTCGACCCGCTTGCGGATCGCGTAGGGCAGCGCGCCGGGCGGCGCGAACGCGTACTCCGCGACCCCGCACCGCTCCAGCGCGGCGAGCGCGTCCTTCCCGGACTGCCGCTCCCGGCCGCCGCGGATGCCGACCTGCACGTTCTCCAGCACGGTGAGGCCGCTGAACTGGCCGACCCCCTGCAGCGTGCGGGCGATGCCGAGCCGGTTGAGGTGATGCGGTCGCGGCCGCCAGGCCCGGCCGTCCAGGGTGAGCTCCCCGGCGGTCGGCGTGACGAAACCGCAGATGACGTTGAACAGGGTGGTCTTGCCGGCTCCGTTCGGCCCGATCACCCCGACGATCCGCCCGGCGGGCACCCGCAGGGAGACGTCATCGAGCGCGGTCAGGCCGCCGAAGCGAACCGTTATGTGGTCGAGCGCAAGCTCATGAGCAGGGGATTCCGTCGACATACCCACCTCGTCAGGACAGCAAGGGTCCACAGTGGAGCGTGATGGTCAACTATTTACACTAGGAGTGTAACTTTCTGATCGGGCGCGTCAACTACTCGCAACATCTCCGTTACCTGCCGCGACCGTTACGTCCGCTATCCGGTGCGTGATCAGCGAAAACGCCCGTCCGCCCGGCGTTGTCCGGTCCGGATACCCTGCGGCAGAGTCCATCGACCCGCGAGGAGACCGATGAGTGCCCAGCAGCCTCCGCCCGTCCCGGACGATTCGCGGCCGGAGAGCCTGACCCCGCCCGCCGACCCCTGGTCGGCCGAGGCCTCGACCGAAACCTGGCCGTCGGCGACCTTGCCCCCGGCCCCGCCGGCCCCGCCGCCGGCCCCGCCCGCGGCCCAGGCCGCCCCGGCCCAGCCCGCGTCGGCGTATCCCACCTCGGCTCCGCCTCCGGCGTATGCCGATCCGACCGCGCCCCCGGCCTATCCCGGCCCGGCGTCGGCCTCTCCCGCGCCGACCGCGCCTCCGGCCTATCCCGGCTCAGCGGCGGCCTCTCCCGCGCCGACCGCGCCTCCGGCTTATCCCGCGCCGGCTCCGGCCTACCCCGCGTATCCGGCACCGGCCCCTCCGGGGTATCCGGCGCCGGCGTCGGGCCCTCCCGGATATCCCGCACCGGCGTCGGCCTATCCGGCGCCGGTCTCCGCCTACGCCGTCCCGCCCGGTGCCGGTGTCCCGCCGGCGCCCTACGCCTACCCGCCCGCTTACGCCCCGGGATATGCCCGTTCACTGCGTGGCCCGGCGATCCTGGCCGGCACCGGCCTGGCCCTGACCATGGTCTATTCGCTCGTCCTGGAACTCCTGACCCGGTCACTGCCCGTCGGCACCGACAACGGTCTGATCGCCGTGTTCCTCGGCTATCTCGGAGTTTTCCTCTTCACCGTGGTGACGTTCCTGGTCTGGCTGCATCGCGCCTCGACCAACCTCTGGAACACCGGCCACCGGCTGAAGTGGCGTCCCGGCTGGGCCATCGGCGCCTGGTTCATCCCGCTGGCCAACCTGGTGCTGCCCCTGCTGGTGTTCCGCGAGATCGACCAGCAGAGCCGCGACCACGGCCCCGGCCTCTTCGTCACCTGGGCGGCCGCCTGGACCATCGGCATCGTGGTGGACGGCTACGCCAGCAACGGCGCCGAGCAGTTCTCCGGCCTGTCACTGATCACCACGCCGGTCGCCGCTGTCGCCGCCATCCTGCTGATCCGCCGGATCACCACCGACCAGCAGCGCCTGGTCCAGCCCACCCCGTTCTGACCGCTGCCCTCTCGACCGATACGGCCGACCCCGAATCCCCCCGCGAATATCAAGCCAGGCCTCCCGCCGGCGCCGGTATCGCGCCATGGCGGGGAGCGAGGTCATGCCGGGGCCCGCACCGGTATCGGCGATGTCGCGGAGGTGAGGGCCTGCGCTGGGGCCCGCACCGGTATCGGCGATGTCGCGGAGGTGAGGGCCTGCGCTGGGGCCCGCACCGGTATCCGCGATGTCGCGGAGCGAGGCCAAGCCCGTGTCGGCCGCCGGTATTCGCGATGTCGGGGAGGCGGGGCCAAGCCCGCGGCGGCTGCCGGTATTCGCGATGTCGGGGAGGCGGGGCCAAGCCCGCGGCGGGCAGCGGTATTCGCCCGGTGGGGACGTGAGGCCGAGCCCTGTGGCGGTCTGCGCCGTCGGTCTCGGACGCTAGGCCACGCCCCGCGGGCGGAACTGCACGCTCACTCGTGGCCCGACCGGCCGCGCCGTTTTCGGAATCGCGTGCTCCCAGGTCCTCTGGCAGGAGCCGCCCATCACGATGAGATCCCCATGCCCGAGCGGGAACCGCAACGTCTCGTGCGCTCCCGCCCGCGGCCGCAGCAGCAGGTTGCGCGGCGAGCCGACCGACACGATCGCCACCATCGTGTCCTCGGTGGCCGACCGTCCGATCGTGTCCCCGTGCCAGGCCACGCTGTCCCGCCCGTCCCGATACAGACACATGCCCGCGGTGGCGAACTCCTCGCCCAACTCCTCGGCATAGTGCGCGTTCAGCGCGGTGCGGGCCTCGACCAGCGCCGGGTGGGGCAGCGCCTCGTCCTCCCGGAACCAGCGCAGCAGCCGGGGAACGTCGACCACGTCGTCATACATCTTCCGCCGCTCGGCGCGCCAGTCGATGCCGAGCAGCGTCTCGAACACCGCGTCCGACCCGTGCAGCCAGCCAGGCAGCACGTCGACCCAGGCCCCGGCGGTGAGCCGGTGCCGGGTCGCCCCGGACAGCGGCTCGAGCGTCGGGCCCGAACCGGCCATCAGATCGAGCATCGAGGGCTGATAAGCGCTGCTCATCCCGCCATTCTAGTACGCACGTTCGATGCCGTGGCCCCGGCGTTCAGTGCCGCCGCGCGCTGAGCACGACCAGATAGCGACACGGCGCATCGCCGGGATTGTGGTACTCACCCGGGGCGGGCGCACCCAGCTCCAGGCAGTCCCCGGCCTCCAGCTCATGCGTCACGTCACCCTCGCGAAACCGCAACCGCCCGTCCAGCAGATAGATCTGGTGCCGGGCCAGCGCATAGGCATCCGCCGGGTAGGCCACCGAGGCGCCGGGCGGCAACTCCACCTCGACGATCTGTGCCGGGCCACCGGCCGGTGACACCGACCGCCGCCGATACCCGGTCTCCGGGTCGGTCCACACCGGCTGGTCCGCGCGCCGAGCCAGTCGGCGACCGTCCTGCTCGGTGCGCGTGAACAGCTCGGACAACGTGATCCCGAGCGCCGCCACGAGCCGCCCGAGCAGCGCCGCGGTCGGCTGCGCCGCACCCCGCTCGATCTTGGCGATCATCGCCCGGGACACCCCGGACCGCTCGGCCAGGGTCTGCACGCTCATCTCCCGCTCGGCCCGCACGGCCCGCAGGGTCGCGGCCAGATCCGCGGTGAGTTCATCCGACATGATCGCCACTATAGTCGTCACTGCTGCTTACTATCGTGCCCATTGTCGCTTACGCTGGGCGCATGTCGCTGACCATCCGGGATGCCACCGCAGCCGACGCGGACGCGTGCGCCGCCATCTACCGGCCCTATGTGCTGGACACCGCGATCACCTTCGAGACCGACCCGCCGACCACCGCGGAGATGGCCGCCCGGATCGCCTCGGCCGCAGCCACCCACGCCTGGCTGGTCGCCGAGGACGCCGGACGGGTGATCGGTTACGCCTACGCCGGCCCGTTCGCCACCCGCCCGGCCTACCGCTGGTCCTGCGAGGTCAGCGTCTACCTGGAGAGCGGCCGCCGCCGCACCGGCGCGGGCCGCGCGCTCTACGGGGTGCTGCTCCCGCGCCTGGTCACCCGCGGTTACCAGGTCGCCGTGGCCAAGATGACCCTGCCCAACGAGGCAAGCCTCGGCCTGCACACCGCCCTCGGCTTCCAGCCCGTGGGCACCCACCCCCGCATCGGCTGGAAACACCACTCCTGGCACGACGTGGCCATCGCCCAGCTGGCCCTCACCCCGCCCGCCGCTCCCCGCTGACCCCGGCCGGTCGTTGTCCGGATCAGTCGGTGGCGAGCCGGGCGTGCTGGTGCATGTCGTGCCACCCGTCGGCATGGCGCGCCTCGCCACGCTTGGTGCCCTCGACCGGATAGCCGGCCTGAGCAGCCACCCGGCAGGACGCGGTGTTGGCCGTCGCATGGTTCAGCTCCAGCCGGTGCAGCCCCAGCGTCCCGAACGCCCAGCCGGTCAGCGCGCCGAGCGCCCGCGGCGCGATCCGGCGCCCCCGAAACCCGGGCAGCACCCAGTAGGAGAGCTCGGCCGCCGCCTCCCCGAGGTCGATCCGCCGGAAACTGATCTGCCCGGCGACCGCGTCACCGTCGACCACGGCCCAGCCCGCGCCGGTCTCGTCCCGCCATCGCCCCGGCCACTGATCGATCCACGCCGCGGCCTCGTCGTCGGTCATGGTCCGGCAGTGCCAGCGCTGAATCGCCGCATCCGCATACCCGGCGACGACCGCCTCCCGATCCGTCACCCGCCAGGGCCGCAACAGCACGCCGTCCCCGGCGATCTCGGGTTGGGCGATGGCGGCCAGCGTCCCGGCGGACAGCGCAGGCGTAACAAGCAAAGGCATCCGCCGACTCTATGCGCACCCGAGACCGCACTCCGCGTCGTCCACAGCCGCGAGTTGTCCACAAGGCTTCGGCACACCACCCCGCTTTTCCGCCACACTGACCAGCGGGGGCATCCCCTTGGTGGGGTGGGCCCTGGCCGGCGGGGCTCAGGGCGTACCGAAAAGTGAATTAAGCCTGGCCACCGCCTGCCGCGGGCGAATCGGCGGGCGGGACCGACGGGTCGGCCTCGGGGTGGTGATAGGTGACCCGCTCCGGCGGCAGCGGGAACTCCATGTCCTCGCCGAACGGCGACAGCCCGCCTTGCAGCGGAGCCGCCAGCTCGGCGATGTCCATCCGGCCGTCCGGGCCGACCGGCGGGCCCTCGGGCAGGCGCTGGCCGTTGGGGGTCTCGGCGGTGAGCGGAGGGCGGCGCGGGGTGGGCACGCCGCCGGTGGCCTCGGCCTCCAGCTGGTCGCGGCGGAAGATCTTGCGGCCGAGCCGGACCAGGGGATCGTATCGGCGATCCACGACGCGCTCCTTCATCGGGATGATCGCATTGTCGGTGATCTTGATGTGTTCCGGGCAGACCTCGGTGCAGCACTTGGTGATGTTGCAGAAGCCCAGGCCCTGGCTCTGCTGGGCGTACTGCTTGCGGTCGGTACGGTCGTCCAGCGGGTGCATGTCCAGCTCGGCGGCGCGGATGAAGAAGCGCGGGCCGGAGAACGCCTCCTTGTTCTCCTCGTGGTCGCGGACCACGTGGCAGGTGTTCTGGCAGAGGTAGCACTCGATGCACTTGCGGAACTCCTGGCTCCGCTCGACGTCGACCTGCTGCATGCGGTACTGCCCGGGGGCGACGCCGGGCGGCGGGGCGAACGCCGGGGTCTCGCGCGCTTTCTCGTAGTTGAAGGAGACGTCGGTGACCAGGTCGCGGATCACCGGGAAGGTGCGCAGCGGGGTGATCGTGATCGTCTCGTCGCTGGTGAACGTGGACATCCGGGTCATGCAGCCGAGCCGCGGCATGCCGTTGATCTCCATCGAGCAGGAGCCGCACTTGCCGGCCTTGCAGTTCCACCGGCAGGCCAGGTCGGGCGCCTGGGTGGCCTGCAACCGGTGGATGATGTCGAGCACGACCTCGCCGTCGTTCACCTCGACGTCGAAGTTCTCCAGGTCGCCGCCGGACGAGTCGCCCCGCCAGACACGGAAGTGGCGTTTCACTCTTCCCCCAGCCCTGTCAATTCCTCTGTGGTCAGGTACTTGGCCAGCTCACTGCGGTCGAAGAGGTCGAGCAGCTCGGGACGCATGGTGGGCACCGGCTTGCGTTCCAGGTGCACCTCACCGGCCTCGTCGAGCGAGCAGACCAGGTTGACCCGCCGCCACTCCGGGCTCATCGCCGGGTGGTCCTCCCGGGTGTGCCCACCGCGCGACTCCTCGCGTTCCAGTGCGGCTTTCGCCGTGCACTCCGAGACGATCAGCATGTTGCGCAGGTCGAGGGCGAGGTGCCAGCCGGGGTTGTAACGCCGGCCGCCGCCGACCGCGACGTTCGCCACCCGCAGCCGCAGCTCGTGCAGCTTCTTCAGGGCGTCGCTGAGCTCGCCCTCCCGGCGGATGATGCCGACCAGGTCGCCCATCACCGCCTGGAGGTCCTGCTGCAACGTGTACGGGTTCTCCCCCTCGGTGCGAACCAGAGGGGCGAGCGCCACCTCGGCCGCCGCCGCCACGTCGATCCGGGTGACCTTGGGCCGTTTGGGCAGCGTGTCGACGTAGGCCGCGGCGTGCTCGCCGGCCCGTTTGCCGAAAACCAGCAGGTCGGAGAGGGAGTTGCCACCCAGCCGGTTGGAGCCGTGCATGCCGCCGGACACCTCGCCGGCCGCGAACAGCCCCAGCACCGAGCCGAACGCGGCGCCGGTGTCCGGGTCGACCTCCACCCCGCCCATCACGTAGTGGCAGGTCGGGCCGACCTCCATCGGCTCCTTGGTGATGTCGACGTCGGCCAGCTCCTTGAACTGGTGGTGCATCGACGGGAGCCGCTTGATGATCTGCTCGGCCGGCAGCCGGGTGGAGACGTCCAGGAAGACGCCGCCGGCCGGGCTGCCGCGGCCCGCCTTGACCTCGCTGTTGATCGCCCGGGCCACCTCGTCGCGGGGCAGCAGCTCGGGCGGGCGGCGGTTGTTGTCCGGGTCGGTGTACCAGCGGTCCGCCTCCTCCTCGGTCTCCGCGTACTGCTTGCGGAAGACGTCGGGGACGTAGTCGAACATGAACCGTTTCTGCTCCGAGTTGCGCAGCACGCCGCCGTCGCCCCGGACCGACTCGGTGACCAGGATGCCTTTCACACTCGGCGGCCAGACCATGCCGGTCGGGTGGAACTGGAGGAACTCCATGTTGATCAGCGTGGCGCCGGAGCGCAGGGCGAGCGCGTGCCCGTCGCCGGTGTACTCCCACGAGTTCGAGGTGACCTTGTAGCTGCGGCCGACGCCGCCGGTGGCGAGCACCACCGCGGGCGCCTCGAAGAGCAGGAACTCGCCGGAGTCGCGGTAGTAGCCGAACGCGCCGGCCACCCGATCGCCGTCGAGCAGCAGCTCGGTGATCGTGGTCTCCTGGAAGACCCGGATCCGCGAGTCGTAGCTGCCGGTCTCGGCGTAGTCCTCCTGCTGCAACGAGACGATCTTCTGCTGGAGGGTGCGGATCAGCTCCAGGCCGGTGCGGTCACCGACGTGCGCGAGTCGCGGGTACTCGTGCCCACCGAAGTTCCGCTGGGAGATTTTTCCGTCTTTCGTACGGTCGAACAGCGCACCGTACGTCTCCAGCTCCCAGATCCGCTCCGGGGCCTCCTTGGCGTGCAGCTCGGCCATCCGGAAGTTGTTCAGGAACTTGCCGCCGCGCATGGTGTCCCGGAAGTGCACCATCCAGTTGTCCCGGGAGTTCACGTTCCCCATCGCGGCCGCGGCGCCGCCCTCGGCCATCACCGTGTGCGCCTTGCCGAACAGCGACTTGGAGATGATCGCGGTCTTCTTGCCGGCCAGCCGGGCCTCGATCGCCGCGCGCAGGCCGGCGCCGCCGGCGCCGATCACCACGACGTCGTACAGATGGCGTTCGGTAGTGGTCATCGTCGCGCTCCCTCAGCCGATGATCCGCAGATCGGAGATCCAGTTCGCGGAGACCGCCATGATGTAGAAATCGGTCAGCGCCAGGGTCCCGAGAGTGATCCAGGCCAGCTGCATGTGCCGGGTGTTCAGCGAGGACACCACGGTCCACAACCGATAACGCACCGGGTGTCTGGAGAAGTGCTTGAGCCGGCCGCCGATGATGTGCCGGCAGGAGTGACAGGACGCCGTGTACGCCCAGAGCATCAGCACGTTCACCCAGAGGATCAGGTTGCCCAGACCCAGGCCGGTGGTCTGCGCCCGGATCGCGTCCCAGGTATTGATGATCGAGATCAGGAACGCGGCGTAGAACGCGTACCGATGGGCGTTCTGGAAGATCAGCGGGAAGCGGGTCTCGCCGGAATACGTCTGGTGGCCGTCCGGCACCGCGCAGGCCGGCGGGGAGAACCAGAAGGCGCGATAGTACGCCTTCCGGTAGTAGTAGCAGGTCAGCCGGAAGAGCAGCAGGAACGGGAGGGTGAACGCCGCCTCCGGGATCAGCCAGAAGCTCGGCAGGGGAGTGCCGAACTCGGCCGCGTCGCCGCACCGATCGGTGATGCACGGTGAGTAGAACGGCGTCAAGTAGTGATACTCGTCGACGTAGAACCACTTGTGCAGGAACACCCGGACCGTCGCATACGCCACCCAGGCGGTCAGCCCGAGGAACGTGATCAGCGGCGCCAGCCACCAGCGATCCGTCCGCAGTGTGCGCGCCGAGATCGCCGCGCGGGGCCGCCCCGCGCCCGGCCTCGATGCCGTCGTCGTCATGCCATCCCCCTGCCGGTGCCGCGTCAGCTGCGCGGGCCGACCGGAAGCGGACACACGGGTGCCCTGCCTCGGCCGTCCTCGCACGACGGTGATGTGGAGCACACGTTACGCCGAAGGTCCGACAGTTTGCGGGCCGGGGATGCCAAGTAGGTCACAAAAACATCATCCCGGCCCGCAAAGACGATCACCGATAAGCTAATGGATCTATCCAGATGCGTTGCCGGTGATGTTCCAGGACGCCAGGTGCAGCGCGGGCGCGGCGTAACGCGCGTCCTCCCAGGCGCCGGGCAGCAGCACCGACTCGCCGCCGATCCCGAGCACCCGGCCCGGGCCCAGCGCCTGCGGGTACGACTGGGTGAACCGCAGGTTGCTCACCGGCCGGACGATCTCGCCGTCCTCGACCAGCCACACCCCGTTGCGGGTCAGCCCGGTCACCACCAGCGTCTTCGGATCCAGGACCCGGGTGTACCAGAGGTCGGTGACCAGCAGGCCGCGCCGCATCCGGGCGACCAGCGGGCGCGCCGACTCGGCGACCGCGGCCGACGCGCCCGGACTGCCGGCGGCCGGCGCCGGGCCGGCCTCCAGGCGCGGATGCGACGGGTACGGCCCCCAGGAGCGGGAGGTGGACGTGCCGTGCCCGGTCGACTCGGTGCCGGCCTGCGCCGCCGACGTCCGGTCGTGCGCCACCGCCTGGGTCACCCCGTCGCGGACCAGCACCAGTGACCGGGCCGGGGTGCCCTCGTCGTCGAACGGCAGGCCGGGCGCCGGCTCACCACGGCTGCCCAGCGGGTCGTCCACGATGGTCACCGACGGGTCGAACTGCTCCTTGCCCAGCTCGGCGAAGGACTGCTTCTGCACGAACGACTTGCCGTTGAAGCCGAAGACCGCGAAGTTCTGCAACAGGTCGGCGACCGCGGTCGGCTCCAGGACCACCTCATACTGCCCCGAGGGCAGCTCGGCGGGGGCGGTGGCGGCGCGTGCCTTGGCCGCCGCGCGGGCGCCCAGCGCGGCACCGTCCAGGTCGGCGAGCCGGGACGCGGCCAGCCGGGCCACGCCGTCGGCGCCGGCGTCGCGGGCGATGCCGTCCATCGCGGCCTCCGCGGTGCGGCCCTCCACGGCCTGACCGGCCGTGTTGGCGAAAGCGGCGGAGACGTAGACGGTGCGGCAGTACCCCGCGGTCTCCAGGCCGCCGGCGGCGTCGACGAACGCGCGGACCCGTGCGGCCCGCTCGTCCGGGGTGGCCCGGGCGGTCGCCTCGTCGAAGCCGAAGGCCAGCCCGGAATGCTCGCCGGAGCCCGGGTGACCGGCCGAGATGTGCAGCGCGGCCGGTTTGGTGAGACCGGCCCAGGCCGGGTCGGGCGGGGTGACCCGGACCGCCGACAGGGTCCGCTCGACCAGCGAGCGCAGCCCGTCGACGCTGGTCAGCGTGCTGGAGCCGCTGGCCGTCCGGCCGTCCAGGTGCAGCCGCAGCCGGACCCCGGTGGTCGCCTCGGCGACGTTCTGGTGGATCGCCGAGTTGGCGAATCGGGTCAGCGCGAGCGCGTGGTGCCGAACCGTGACCTCGGCCTCGGCGGACCGGCCGGCCAGCTCCCGGACCAGCTCCACCACCTTCGCGGCAATCTGCAGCTCGGCGCTCATCCGTGCACCCCCACCCTGACGTTCGTGAACCGGGCCGGCGCCGCCGGGTGCCCGGTGTGCCCGATCTGGCCGGGCTGTCCCTTACCGCAGTTCGGCGTGCCCCAGGCGACCGTCTCGGACGAGAGCATGTCCATCGACTGCCAGAATTTCGGGCCGATCCCGGTGTAGGTCGGGTTGCGCAGCATCCGGCCGCGCCTCCCGTTTTTGATCTCGTAGCCGATCTCGCAGCCGAACTGGAAGTTCAGCCGCCGGTCGTCGATCGACCAGGACCGGTTGGTCTCCATGAACACACCGTCGTCGGTGGCCGCGATGATCTCGTCGAGGGTGTGCGGCCCGGGCTCCAGCCCGACGTTGGTCATCCGCACCATCGGCAGCCGGGACCAGCCGTCGGACCGCACGCTGCCCGCGTAGTCCAGCCCGGCGACGGCGGCCGAGTCCCGCCCGGCCAGCACGCCCACCCAGATCCCGTCGCGGACCGCGTGCCGCTTCGCCGCGGGGGTGCCCTCGTCGTCGAAACCGAAGCTGCCCAGGGCGCCGGGGAAGGTCGGGTCGATGGTGATGTTCATCAGCTCGGAGCCGTATCGCAGCGAGCCCAGCCTGGTCAGGTCGAGCCAGCTGGTGCCGGCGAAGGCGGCCTCCCAGCCGAGGATCCGGTCCAGCTCGATGGCGTGCCCGACGGACTCGTGGATCTGGAGGGCGAGCTGCGAGCCGCCGAGGACCAGGGTGGTCTCGCCGGCCGGGCAGGGCGGGGCGGTGAGCAGCTCGCGGGCCTCCTCGGCCAGGCGCGGCGCGTTGCCGACCAGGTCGAGCTCGTCGACCAGCTCCCAGCCGCGAGTGCCGTACTGCCCCGGCAGGGAGCGGCGCTGGACCTCACCGTCGCCGATGGCGTTCGCGGTCACCCCGCCGCCGCACTCCCGGATGTGCTGGTCGATGCGGTGGCCCTCGCTGGAGACGAACCACTTGTGGGTGTCCCAGATCGCGTACCCCGCCTGGGCCAGGTCGGCGCCCGCCTCCTTGGCCGCGAGCGTGGCCCGGACCAGCAGGTCGCCCTTGTCCGACAGCGGCACCGACAGGGGGTCGATCGCGCAGTCGCTGGCCCAGCTCGCGGTGACCGGCGCGGACGGCATCAGCTCGGCCGGCGGACCGGCCACCCGGGCGCTGGCCGCGGCGATCTGGGCGGCGCGGCGGCCCGCGGCGCGCGCCGCGGGCTCGGAGAGATCGGGAACGGCGTAGAAGCCCCAACTCGAGCCGACCAGGGCGCGAACCCCCAAGCCGGCGCTCTCGTCGGAGCCGAGATCCTCGACGGCCCCGTCGCGGGCCGTCATCGACTCGGTGCGGCAGACCATGACCCGGGCATCCGCATAGCGGGCGCCGGCGTCGAGCGCGGCCTGGACCGCCGCGCCCGCCTCATCGAAGTGGCTCATGCCCCGACTTTATGAGCCCGGTACGACAAAACCGGTCAGCCGGCCAACTGTTCCCGGAACCAGTCGCGCTCACCGGACAGGGTCAGCTCGGGGCCGGCCATCAGCAGCGGGCCGTGCGGCTCGGCGTCGGTGAGCGCCTCGGTCAGGCTGTGGTTGCGGTAGACGTGCGCCGAGTCGGCCGGATCGCCCAGGTACCGCTCGGCGATCGGCCGCGGCAGCGCCGTCCAGTCCCGCACCGGTTCCCGGGCCACCCCGCAGCGGAACACGTCCGGCCGGCGCAGCACCGCGAGCGCGGCCAGCCAGCCGCCCAGCCCCCGGCCGCGCACCGCGACCCGGCCCAGGTCCAGGTCCGGGTGCTTGCCGGTGAGCGCGTGCAGGCCGTCCACCAGGTCGGCGAGGGCCAGGTCGGCGAGGCGCCGGTGCACCGCCTTCTCGAAGCTGGGCGCCACCCCGGGCGTGCCCCGCGAGTCGATGCTCAGCACGGCGAACCCCGCATCGGCCCACCACTGCCGTTCCTGCCAGGCGGCGTCCTCCGCGCGGACCTGCTGGTGTCCCGGGCCGTCGCCGAGCGCGACCAGCACCGGCAGGCTGCCGCCGAGGTGCCCGGCAGGGTAGAGCACGCCGGCCGGCAGCCGCCGGTCGGTGACCCGCTCGAACACCGGCTCCGGCCGGTACGGCAACTCCGCCGCCACCGTTCGCAGCGTCCCGATCCGCCGGTCGCCCCGCCACACCTGGTCCCCGGCGATCAGCACGTCCCCACCGGCGACGAGGTCGCCGGAGAACTCCCCGGTCAGCCGGGTCACCTCCGGCCCGCCCCCGCCCAGCGAGGTACGCACCCGGAACACCTCCCGCACCGCCGGGTCACCCATGCTCCCCTCGACGATCAGGTCCGGCGCCCCGGCCGGTCCCGCCGCGCGGGGCAGCGTGCCGGCCACCCGCCGCACGTACAGCCCGGGCGGGGTGAGCAGGCTGCCGTCGGCGAACAGGCAGCGCGCGTCGAACCCGTCGTGCGCCAGCTCGCCGCCGACCAGCACCCGGCCGTCCGGCAGGTGCCGCGGCGTGCCCGGGATCGGTTCCACCCAGCGGGCGTCGGCGAGCTCCGCGTGCACCTGGGTCTCCCCGGTCCGCGGGTCCACCGACAGCACCAGGCCGTGCTGCTGCATCCGGCGCAGCACGGTGATCAACGGCCCGCCCCCGGCCCAGCGCACCTGCGCCAGATGCGGGTACGTCTCCCGGTCCCAGTGCACGTCCACCCAGCCGTCGTCCAGGTCGAGCAGGTGCAGGCTGGTCGACCCGGCGGTCCGGACGGCCAGCACCTGGTTCCCGTCCGGCGACCACCACCAGCCCCGGGTCCGGCCGAACTCGCCCGCGCCGGTCCCGGCGACTCCCCAGGCGATGCTGCCGCCGTGCTCGCGCCAGGCGCTGCCCGGCTCGCCGGCCAGCAGCCGATCGCCGTCCGGCCCGTGCACCCGCAGCGTCGCCGACCCGCCCGGGTCGGTGACGTAGCCGATCCGGACGCCCTGCGGGTCGGGCCGCGGGTCGTACACCGGCTCGCCGGTCGGGACCGCGGTCACCGCCCCGGAGATCAGGTCGGCCCGGAACAGCCGGCCGCCCCGGGCGAACGCCGCGGTCCGGGCGTCCCGGTCGATCGCGTACGAGTCGACCGGTCCCGGCGCGATCAGGTGCTCGTCGAGCGAGGTCAGGTCGAGCACCCAGAGCGCCGGATCCGGCTGGAAGGCGCCGGACGAGCGGAGGAAGGCGACCCGCGCGCCGTCGGCGCCGACCGTCACGGCATGCGGCGCGCCGTGGCTGAAGTTGCCGGTGCGCTCGGCGAGTCCGGGGTAGTCCACGTCCTCAGCATCGCTGATCAAGGGGGACTCCCGCCGGGTAAACCGATGGGCTCGTCGAGCGAACCTGTCGGTGGTCGCGCGTACAGTATCCGCCGTGACCGTCGAGCAGACCGCACCCGATTCGCTGCCCGCCCGCAGACTGCTGCTGGTGCACGCCCATCCCGACGACGAGGTCATCGGGACCGGCGCGACCATGGCGCACTACGTCTCCACCGGCGCCCACGTGACGCTGGTGACGTGCACCCTCGGCGAGGAGGGCGAGATCCACGTCCCGGCCCTGTCGCAGCTGGCCGCCGGACAGGCCGACCAGCTCGGTGGCTGGCGCCTGGTCGAGTGGGAGCGGGCCTGCGACGCGCTGGGCGTCACCGACCGGCGCATGCTGGGCGGACCGGGGCGCTACCGGGACTCCGGCATGATGGGCCTGGAGACGAACGAGCACCCGCGCGCGTTCTGGGGCGCCGACCTGGACGAGGCGGCCGCCCACCTGGTCGAGATCATGCGGGAGATCCGTCCCCAGGTCATGATCACCTATGACGAGAACGGGTTCTACGGCCACCCGGACCACATCCAGGCCCACCGGGTCGCGATGCGGGCCGCCGAGCTGGCCGGCCCGGACGGCCCCGCCAAGATCTACTGGACCGCCCAGCCGCTGAGCGTCCTGCGCGACGGCATGGAGGCGTTCAAGGAGTCGGAGAGCAACCCGTTCGCCGACGTCGAAACCATCGACGACCTGCCGTTCGGCACGCCGGACGAGGAGATCGCCGCCCGGATCGACGGCACCGAGCACTATGCGAAGAAGACGGCCGCCATGCGCGCCCACGCCACCCAGATCCCGGACAACTCCTGGCTCTACGGCATGGCCGGCGACTTCGGCGGCGAGTTCATGGGTGTGGAGTACTACACGCTGGTCAAGGGCGAGCGCGGTCCCGGCGAGGGCCCGCACAAGTGGGAGAGCGACCTGTTCGCCGGCCTGGATCTGGACGCCCGATGAGCGGGCGGCTGACGCTGGCCGCGGGTGTGCTGGTCACGGTCCTCGCCACGGTGGTGCTGACCATGCTCGAGTTCGAGCTGAGCTCGCTCCGGGTGGGCGGCGTGACCGGCCTGTTCCGCGGCGATGTCGACGTCTGGACCGGCACCGGCCGGTTGATCGGCCTGGCCATCCCGATCACCGTCGCGGTCAACCTGGCGCTGGCCTGGTTCGCCGTCGCCACGATCGGGCGGAGCTGGGCGATCGGTGTGCCGTGGGCGCTCTGGACACTGCTGGCCCTGGGCGCCGCCGGCACTCGCACCGCCGAGGGGGACTATCTGCTGGGCGGGGACAACTGGGTGGCCCTGGTGATGATCCTGGTCGGCAGCGTGACGTTCGCCGTCTACGCGTACCGGATGATCATGAAACCGCTCAAGGCGGTCCCGAGGCCGAGCTGATTGTCAGACGACTCTCAGCCTGCCTCTAGGAACTGTGGCGCACCATGGGCCAAGATGACCGGGAATCGAGCATCATTCGTTCCCGGGAGGACTTGATGAGGCAGCAGCGCTGGTTCCGGATCACGGTGCTGGCGGTCGCCCTGTTCGCGATCAACGCGGTGACCAGGCTGGTCGTCCGCTTCGGATTCGACAGTTCGGACACCGCGCAGACCCGTGGCTCGATCGTCATGTTCGGCCTGGTCGCGGTGACCCTGGGCATCCTCGCGTTCACCTGGTCGCGCCGCCGGCGGCTCACCGACTGGCTGCCCGACCTCGGCGGCGGCGCGCTCGGCGGCATGCTGCTGACCGTCCTGGTGGGACCGTTCCTGAGCGCCAGCCGCCCGCTGGCGAACGGGGCGGGCGACTTCTTCGCCCAGATCTGGCTTTACGCCGCCTGCGCGATCGTCGGGACCCTGCTCGGTTACTGGACCGCGGTGCTGCTCGGCCTGGACTTCCGCTCCCGCTCGCTGAAGGCGTACAGCGAGCGCCGGACCACCCGGCCCCGCAAGATCGT
Source organism: Actinoplanes ianthinogenes (assembly GCF_018324205.1). NCBI lineage: Bacteria > Bacillati > Actinomycetota > Actinomycetes > Micromonosporales > Micromonosporaceae > Actinoplanes > Actinoplanes ianthinogenes. Next base: position 3,858,423 of record NZ_AP023356.1, on the reverse strand, counting down.
CCGCCGCTAGGCGAGCGGCGCTTCCCGCGTCAGATAGGTGTGATGGGTACTGAAACCGAGCTGACCGTACAGCGCCACGGCGCCCGCGTTCCGCTCCTCCACCTGGAGATACGCCCGGCTCACCTGATGCTGCGCGGCCCACTGCGCGAGGCCGCGGACCACGTGCCGCCCCAGGCCGCGCCGCCGCGCGGCCGGCGTGGTCTGCAACAGCGAGATGCCCAGCCAGCGGTCCGGCCCGCTGATCGCCCCGCGAGCGACCGCGATCAGCTCACCGTCCGCGTCGCGGACGTGGGCGAAGACCTTTTCCGGTACGCCGGTCAGGATCCGCACCGCGGCCGTCGGCAGGTGCCCCTTGTGCGCCGCGACCATCGCATACCAGTCGTCGCCGGGGGAGTCGGCCAGGTCGACCGGCGGCAGGTCGGCGCGGACCGCGGCGGCCAGCAGCGGGGCCAGCGGCGCGGTCTGCACCAGCGTGAGCGGCCGGGCGGTCCAGCCCCGCTCGTCCAGGGTCGCGTTGACCGGCGCGGCCAGCGGCATCGGCGCGTTGATCATCGGGCGCTGGCCGCGGTCGTGGTACCACCGCTCGACCGCGTCGATCGCCGCCTCCAGCGGCCGGTCCGGGTCGCCGACGGCGAGCGCCGAGTTCGCCCGGCCGGTCCAGTTGTCCGCCGCGCGCAGCAGCCAGTTGCCCAGCCGGGCGCGGACCGGGGCGGGCCAGGCGGCGTCGGCGGCCAGTTCCAGGGCGATCACCGCGGCGGCGTGCGGGCGGCGGGCCGGCGGCACCCGCTTCGCCCGGTGCACCTCGCGCAGCGGCACGCGCAGGGTGCCCTTGTCGGTCGCGATTGTGAGATCGGTCTCGGTGAGGTCGACGAGCTCGCCCAGCGCATCCGTGTAGAGCGGGCGATCCTCGGATACGCCTACAATTCGCCGTACCACCACCCGGTGTCCCACATCCTGCTGTCGGAGCACGTATTACCTCCTTCGGCGGGAATACTAGGCTCTGCATTTGTCGTCGGCGGTCCACGCGGCGCGGCTTTGAAGGGAAAGACCCGTGACCTACATCATCGCTGAGCCCTGCGTCGATGTTCTCGACAAGGCATGCATCGAAGAGTGCCCGGTCGACTGCATCTACGAGGGCAACCGGATGCTCTACATCCACCCCGATGAGTGCGTGGACTGCGGGGCCTGTGAGCCGGTCTGCCCGGTCGAGGCGATCTTCTACGAGGACGACGTCCCGGAGCAGTGGAAGGACTACACCAACGCGAACTACGAGTTCTTCGAGGATCTCGGTTCGCCCGGTGGTGCCTCCAAGGTCGGCAAGATCGAGAAGGACGCGACGTTCGTCGCCGCTCAGCCGCCGCGTGGGGACGCACACTGAGCGCTCTGTCGTCGGCCCTGCCGGATTTCCCCTGGGACCTGCTGGAGCCGGCCAAGACCCGCGCCGCCTCCCACCCGGACGGCATCGTCGACCTCTCGGTCGGCACGCCGGTCGATCCGGTCCCGCAGGTCATCCGGCAGGCCCTCGTGGAGAGCGCCGACACGCCCGGCTATCCGCTGACCGCCGGCACCGCGACCCTGCGGGCCGCGATCGCCGGCTGGCTGGCGCGGGCGTGCCGCGCTTCCGGTGCGCTCGGGGTGCTGCCCACCATCGGCTCCAAGGAACTGGTCGCCTGGCTGCCGACGCTGCTCGGCGTCGGCCCCGGCGACCGGGTGGTCATCCCCCAGGTCTGCTACCCGACTTATGAGGTCGGCGTCCGCCTGGCCGGCGCCGAGGTGATCCGGTCCGACTCGCTCACCGCGGTCGGGCCGGCGCCGGTCAAGCTGGTCTGGATCAACTCGCCGTCCAACCCGACCGGCAAGGTCCTCCCGGCCGAGCACCTGCGCAAGGTGGTCGCCTGGGCCCGCGAGCGCGGCGCCGTCGTGGTCAGCGACGAGTGCTACCTCTCGCTCGGCTGGGAGACCGAGCCCGTCTCGGTGCTCTCCGACGAGGTGACCGGCGGTGACTACACCGGCGTGCTGGCCGTGCACTCGCTCTCCAAGCGGTCCAACCTGGCCGGCTATCGCGCCGGTTTCGTCGGTGGCGACCCGGCCCTGGTCGGCGAGCTGCTCGCGGTGCGCAAGCACGGCGGCATGATCGTGCCGGCGCCGGTGCAGGCGGCCATGGTCGCCGCGCTGACCGACGAGGAGCACGTGGCCGTCCAGCGCGAGCGTTACGCGGCGCGCCGGGAGATCCTGCGGTCCGCCCTGGTCAAGGCCGGTTTCGAGATCAGTCACTCGGAGGCCGGGCTCTACCTCTGGGCGACCCGTGGCGAGGACTGCTGGCAGACCGTGGAGCGGCTGGCCGAGCGGGGCATCCTGGCCGCGCCGGGCGCGTTCTACGGCCCGGCCGCCGCTCAGCACGTCCGGATCGCGCTCACCGCGACCGACGAGCGGGTGGCCGCGGCCGCCGAGCGACTCGCTGAGGGGATCTAGTCGATGGAGCGTCTCCCGGTCGTCGTCGCCAAGGGTGAGGCCGTCCGGGAGGTGCTGCCCGAGCAGGCGATCGTCCACGTCGAGTCGGCGGCCAAGGGCCGCAGTCGCGAGTCGGTGCTGGAGCGGCTGACCGAGCGGTCCGCGGCGATCGGCGCGGTTCTCGACCAGTTCGCCGCCGCGATCGAGCGGCGGGAGAGCGCCGGCTTCCACGTGCGCCCGCAGCTGAAGCGGCGCGGCGAGGAGGTCCTCGCCTATCACGGGGTGATCGCCACCCGGGTGATCGTCACTGACTTCACCGTGCTCGGCGACCTGTTGCTGCGACTCGGCGGCGAGGAGCTGACCACGGTCTCCGGCCCGTGGTGGCGGCTGCGCCCGGAGACCCGGGCGGCCGCCGAGGTCCGGCAGGCCGCGGTCGCCGACGCGCTGCGCCGGGCCGGGGAGTACGCCGCCGCCGTCGGCGCCCAGGTGGACCGCCTGATCGAGATCACCGACTCGTTCGCCGAGAGCGGTTACGGCATGGCGGCCGGCAGCGCGGGGTTCCGGAACCTGTCCGCCGAGGACGCCGGCTCACTGGAGCTGCAGCTGGAGCCGGAGTTGCAGACGGTGCAGGCCCAGGTCCGGGTCACCGTCACGATCAGCGAGCCGACCCTGCCTGAGCCTTCGCCGATCTGAGCGTTCCGGGCACGCGCCGCGCCCCGGTCGGCCAGACTCGACCGCATGCGCACGGGCCTCGGGCACCTGCTGCTGCGGGTGGCGAACGTGAATCCGCGCAGCGTGACGACGCATTCGGATCGCGTACTGTACCGCTCGATCGGCGTCTTCATCCTGCTCTACTTCCTCTACGCGACGATCGGCGGCGCGGCGTTCATCGACGCCAGCACCGGTTACCGGCATCCCTGGTACCAGTGGCTGGTCGGCCCGCTCGTCGCGGTCGGGGTGGTCGCCTACGACCGGGCCGTGGTCGGCCGGGTCGCGGTCAACTACGAGCGGCTGGACTCCACCGACCCGCACCTGCTCCTGCGCCCGCCGACGCTCGGCCTCTACCTGGGCCGGATCGGGCTGGCACTGCTGTTCGCGGTGGTGGTGACCGAGCCGCTGATGCTCGCCCGGTACCGCGGTGAGATCGACGCCCGGCTCGCCGAGACACACAACGCCCAGCTCGACCGGCTGGACGCGGGCGGCGCGGTGGCCGGGTACCAGGCGCGGCTCGCCGACCTGCGCGGACAGGCCGGCGCCGACGACGCCGCGGTCCGCTCGCTCACCGACCGGGCGGCCGGCAAACGCCAGGACGCCCGCATCCTCTACCGCCAGGCTCTGGCCGACTCGCGCGGCTCCGGTGTCACGCACAGCCCCGGCTGCCCACGTGGCGGCTACTGCCACGACCTGGTCCGCCGCTCCCGGTCACTGGATGCCCAGGCGGCCGCGCTCGACCGGCAGGCCGCCCAGTTGCAGCGCGACCAGCGGCCGGAGCGCGCCGCCCGAGCCGCCGAGCAGTCCCGGCTGGCGTCGCTGCTCACCACGGAGCGGGCGGCCAACGCCGCGGTGGTGCGCGGTGACTCCGGCTTCGGGGCTCGGACCGCCGCGATGTGGCGGCTGGTCACCGTGGACTTCTGGGGCGTCGGCGTGTACTACCTGGGCATCGCGTTGCTGATGGTGGCGCTGGACTGCGCCGCGATCGGCCTCAAGTTCGCCTCCCGGGGCAACGCCTACGAACGCAACGAGGCCCGCGCGGCCCGCCTCCGCGAGCACGAAGCGGCGCTGATCCACGAACGCGAGGTGCACGACGCCCGCACCTACGGCGACGCCACCGCCAAGGTGATCGCCGACGGGATCGAAGCGGCCAGCCATGACGTGCAGCTGGCTCGCGCCGCCACCGACCGGGCCCGGGCGGTCCTGCACACCGCGGTGGTGGTGGATCCCGCCGATCTTGAGCCGGGCTTCTATCGGGCCCGGATGGACGCGTAGGGCGTCCGGGCGATCATCGGTACCGCTGTCCACAGCGGCGGTCTGTCCACAGCGCCCGCTCCTGATCTTGCCGATGTCCGGCACACTGGCCAGTGGTGGCCCCCAGGGAGGGCGGGCCTGCGAGCGGGCAGCGGATCACCGCCGCCCGAACGCCCAAGCCGCCCCCGCCGCCACCAGCCCGGCCCCTGCCGCGGCCAGCACACCGTGGTGCTGCGAAGCCCACAGCTGCAGGCTCCGATCACTGGACCGGTCGTCGAAGTCACCGTGCGCCCCCGCGTCGGTCCGCTCGTCGGCGGGCTCCCACAGGTTGGCCGGCTGGTCCGGTGAGCGGCGCTGCTCGGTCTGCTGCCCCTTGAAGCCGGTCCGGGCCAGGTAACGGTCCAGGATCCCGGGCGCGATCGCGTTCGCCGCCAGGGTCAGCGCGGTCGACCCGCCCACCCAGTACTCCCGGCGTTTCGGGTGGTCGGCGGCGTACTCGACAGCACGCGCGGCCACCTCGGGCTGGTAGATGGGCGGCACCGGCTGGGCCCGGCGCGGCAGCCGGGACAGCACCCAGCCGAACTGCGGGGTGTTCACCGCCGGCATCTGCACCATGGTCACGTGCACGTTGCTCTTCTCGTGCAGCAGCTCCACCCGCAGCGACTCGGTGAACCCCTGGATCGCGTGCTTCGCCCCGCAGTACGCGCTCTGCAACGGAATCCCGCGATACGCCAGCGCCGACCCGACCTGCACGATCACACCCTGGTCCCGGGTGCGCATCCGGGACAGCGCGGCCCGGGTGCCGTATACGTAGCCCAGGTAGCTGACCTCGGTGGTCCGCACGAACTCCGGCATCTCGATCTCCACGAACGGGGCGAAGACGCTGGAGAACGCGTTGTTGACCCAGAGCCCGATCGGCCCGAGCTCCTTCTCCACCCGGTCCGCCGCCGCGTCCACCGCCTGGTAGTCGGCGACGTCCACCTCGATCGGCAGGGCCACGCCGCCGGCCCGCCGGACGTCCTCGGCCGCGCCGTCCAGGCCCTCCTCGCCACGGGCCAGCAGCGCGACGGTGTCGCCCCGGGCCGCCAGCCGCCGGGCCACCGCCCGCCCGATGCCACCACTCGCGCCGGTAACTACCGAAATCCTGGTCATGTCAGGTGAATGACCCGGATCCCACGGCCGGAAACCTCAGCGTTCGGTGCCCCTCGCCCGCAGCGGCACCGTGAAGTTCGCCCCGACGCAGGCCCTCGCCGTGTCGTGGTCCATGGACAGTGCCCGGGGCAGGGTGAACGCGCCCACGGTGTTCTTCGCCACTTCCCAGGAGACCGGGTAGGACATCTGGTTGACCCGGACCCGGGGCTCGACGCAGCCGGCGTCCCGATGTTCCGGGTCGGCGATCACGTTGCCCGGCCCGACCCCGATCGACGTGATCCGGATCGGCACGTTCCGGTCGTTGGTGACCGTGACCAGCAGGTTCCCGTCTTCGCCGGGCCGCAGGATCTGGCCGAGGTCGTTGCGCCCGGGCAGCACCATGTCGATCGGCGCCGGGGCCGGCGCGGCGACCGGTTCCGGTTCGGTCAGCCGCCAGTACGCCCAGGCCGCCCCGGCGTTGGCCAGCATCGCGGCGATCGCGGCCAGCCCCAGGATGGTCTGCGACCGCCGGTCGAACCGGCGCCGCCGCGGCTCCCGCACCTCCCAGGTGGGCTCCTCATGATCCGCGGGGTCGAGCTCGATGCGGCCCTCCGGTTTCCGGCCCCAGCGGCTGCCGTCGGGGTGGTTCGTCAGGACGTCACGCCGGATCACGCGTCCGCCCCCGAGGCGGCGGCCGCGGGCGGGTCGCTCAGGTGTGGCATGCGGCTCGTTCCTCCTCGGACGCCGGTGGAAAAGGCCGGGCTGGCGTTCATACAACGTTCCCTGATAGAGATGTCCGATGTGATCGGTTTTCCGTCCGCCGTTGTAGGCGCATAAATCGGAACGATCTGCCCGAGCGGATTAACCCGCCGGAGGGATCGGTCACCCCCCAGGGTCGCCGCCGAACTGTCCAACGTGCCCCTCGACACGCCGCCGACCTGCATGAACGCTCTCCTAGCGGTCACCGCCGACCGCTTCAAATCCGCGACCTTCTAACCAGCAGCCACCGTCGGCTGCGTGCTCGCGCTGTCCACCGCGACGGTCGAGACGGACGGCGCGGGGGCCGAGACGGACGGCGCGGGTGGCGAGGTCGCCGGCGTGCGGGTCGGGGCAGGCGGCTCGGTCTCGGCCGCTTCGGGCTCGGCCGCCGCCCGCGGCGCCGTTCCGCGAGATCCGCCGCTGGTCACCGCAGTCTCCGCGCCCCGCGCCCGATCCTCGTTTTTCGGTACGAAGATGGCCGCCGCGCTCGCCGGTCCCAGCCACCGGGTCCCCGCCCGTGCTCGCACCACGTAACTCCGGCGCCCTCGACCGGCCGCGGTGTCGACGCAGCTCAGCGTGCCCGCCGGAACGTCACAGACGATGCGCCGCCCTCCGCCGGCCAAGCCGGTCTCCTGTCGCCCTCCGTGGGCCTCGCCGGTCTCCTGCCGCATTCCGTCGGCCTCGCCGGTCTCCTGCCGGGTTACGCCGGCTCCCTGCCGGTTTCCGTCGGCTTCCTGCCGGGTTCCGCCGACCTCTTGCGGGGCGCCATCGGTCTCCTCCACCCGGTACCCGCCGACCGGCGCTCCGGACCGGAACCGGACCGGATCCCACGTGATGACCGGATGACCCCTGTCCTGCCGCACGGCTGGTCTCGGCACGACCGGCAGCGTTCCGCCTTCGATCGCACCGCGTGCCGAAGCCGCCCCGAGCATCCAACCGGCCCAGGCGGTCAGCCCGCTCCCCGCCGCGACCACACCGGCCGTGACAGCCGCTACCAGCGTGATCGCTTCCTTACGCCGCATTCGGTGCGTTCCCCTCGACGGACGAGCGGCCGGGAGCGACATGCTCCCGGCCGGTGGGTTGGCCGGCCATGTCGTCGGCCCGCCGGTCTCCTAGCCGTTCTGGGCGACCGTGCTCTCGGCGTCGACCGCGACCGTGAACTCGTACTTCGCGCTCTGGCACGCGTTGGGGGCGTCCGCGCTCATCTGGAGGGCATCGGGATAGGCGACGGTGGCCGTGGTCGGGCTGTTGCCCGCGGCGAGCACGACCAGGTTGGCCGGGATCGCCGCGCCGGTGGCCACGACGCTGGTGCTCGGGCAGTCCTTGGCCTTGGTGCTGATCGCGCCGATGGTGATCTTGGTGATCTTCACGGCGAACTTGTTCTTGTTGGTCACCGTGACGTTCAGGGCCGACTTCCCGCCCGGGACCAGGTCGGCCGGAGCGACCCCGGACACGTCCAGCGGTACCACCTTGCCGGCCGTGGCGGACGCGTCGCCGTTGCCGGAGAGCGTCCAGGCGGCGTAGGCCGTGCCGGCCCCGATGACGGCCACGGCGGCGGCAGCGGCGACGGCGGTGGCAGAACGCTTGGTCATCTTGCGCATGGGGGAGTTCCTCCTGGAACGGTGTCGCGACGCGCGCTTCCCCGGTTGCGGAGCGGCGGAAACAGCGGGCGCGGGTCGGATCGGTGTCGCCGGAGCCCTGTCTGGCGTCCCGGCACTGCGACAAAGATGACCGACCCGCCCAGACCCGGCGATAGGGCGTCCAGGCCACCTGTTCGGGATGATCCGCCCCGCTCACCCGGCCGTTCCGGTTACTCCGCAAGCGTGAGCGCAAGCTGCCCCGTCGCCCCGCCGCAACGCGCTGACCTGCGGCGTTGCGGCACAGGACAGCGCAAGCCCGAACGTCGTTCACACGCCCGATCCGACGCGGCGGACCCCGGCCGGAATGGTGGAGAGCTCAAGTTCTCCCACGAGATTTCCCGCCACCCACCTCGTTCGGGTTAAGCCGATCGCCGCCCTCGTCCCCTGAAAGAGGCTTCCAGGCGACGCCTCTGTCAGGCAGACCCACGGCCGAAACCAGTGCCCCGTGCTGGGCCCGTGATTGTGCCCCCGGCCGGGCGACGGCCTCGGACCAGCAACCGGTGTTCCGTGGTGGGCTCGCGGTTATGCCTCGGCCGGACGGCCGCCTCGATGCGGGAACCCGTGGGCCCGTGGTGGTGCGTCGGCCGGGCGGCGGACTCGATGCGGGAACCCGTGGGCCCGTGGTGGTGCGTCGGCCGGGCGGCGGACTCGGGGCGCGAACCTGTGGGCCGGTGGTGGTGTCCCGGCCGGGCGGCGGACTCGGGGCGCGAACCTGTGGGCCGGTGGTGGTGTCCCGGCCGGGTGGCGGACTTGGGGTGGGAACCCGTGGGCCCGTGGTGGTGCCGCGGCCGGGTGGCGGACTTGGGGTGGGAACCCGTGGGCCCGTGGTGGTGCCGCGGCCGGGTGGCGGACTTGGGGCGAGAACCCGTGGGCCGTGGTGGTGCCGCGGCAGTGGCGGGCCTCGGGGTGGGACCCGGTGGGGCCGTGGTTATGCCTCGGCCGGGCGGCGGGCCTGGAGCAGGAACCGGTGCGCCCGCGCGGTGAACTCGCCGCGGGCCCGGATGACCGCGGTGAGCCGGGCCAGCTCCCGTTCGTATTTCTGCGGGCTGAAGTCGCGGACCTGCCAGGGCACCGTGCGCAGGTGGTGGACCACCGCGCGGATGTCCCGGAAGGCGAGCCCCGGGTGCTCCTCCCGCACGTCGGTCACCCGCAGGCCGGCCGCGGTCAGGGCGGCCGCCGCGGCCTCGGCGTCCCAGCGCCGCGGGTGCGGCGGCGGGGCGCCGAGCGCGTCGTTCAGCTCGGCCAGGTCATCGCTGCCGACCTGCTGGGTGAGCAGCACGCCGCCGGGCTTGAGCAGGCGGGCGATGTCGGCCGCCGGGAGCCGGCCGTGCCGGCTGAGGACCAGGTCGAACTCGTTCTCCCCGGAGGGCAGCTCGGTGAGCACCTCGACGCCGAACGGGGCCAGCCGCTCCCGGGCAGCAGGCGTGTTGCGGGCCCAGCTCTCCACCGCGACGGTGTGCGCGGGCAGCGGGACGAACTCGGCGAGCAGCTCGCCGCCGCCGGTGTCCAGGTCGAGCAGGCTGCCGGCGGTGCGCACCAGCGGACGAGCGATCTCCGGGAACGACCAGGACGGCTCGGACGCGACGGCCAGGCCGTCCAGCCAGGCGAACTCCCACCCGGTCATGGACGCGCCGGCCGCCGCGGTGTTGAGGTCGTCATCCGGCGGGCTGTTGCGCACACGCCGACGGTAACCAGAGCGGTCGCGCAAAGTCGCGGTGGTCTCACCGTTCACAGAAGTCGTGGCTGAACCGTGTTCAATCCGCGACTAAACGCTCAGGACAGTCCGGCGCGGACCGGCATGAGCAGGGAGAAACGGGAGTCGTCGGCGGCGCTGCGGATGGTCAGCGGGTGGACCGGGCCGTCCAGGTCGAGCAGCAGCTGGCCGGGCCCGCCCGCGTCCACGGCCTGGAGCAGGAACTCCCGGTTCACCGCCACGCGTGCGGTGTCGTCGGCCGTCCACTCGGCCTCGGCGGCCAGCCGCAACCCGCCGTCCGGGGCGACGGCGAGGACGGTGACGGGGTATTCCGCCCCCTCGTGCTCACGCCGCACCTCGGGGGCGCCGGTCACCAGCTCACGCAGCTCGCCGGGGTCGACGGTGATCCGGCGGCCCGCCTCGCCGCCGGGGCTGACCAGCCGGCGATGGTCGGGGAAGTCGACGTCCAGCGGTTGGGTTCGCAGCTCGCGGCCGGCGTGCTCCACGCGTACGGAAACGGGATCGATCTCGAGGGACAGCGGACCGGGACCGATCAGGCGGAGCTCGTCGGCGAAGGCCAGCGGAAGGTACTGCCGGGCCGGAGGGCCCTCGATCGTGGCCGGGACGGTGGCCACGGCGAGCCGGTAGCGGTCGGTGGCGACCAGGGTCAGCGTGCCGTCGCCGGTCTCGAACAGCACGCCGCCGGGGAAGGGCGAACCGGGGATCGGGTCGGTCGTCGCGAACCGGACCGCGGCGAGCGCGGCCGTCAACTCGGCGGCGGGCAGGGTGACTCGGGTCATCGGGCTCTCCTCCAGATCGAGCAGCGTGTGCAGGCGGAGGAGCTCGCGGCGGGCATCGGCGAGGCCGGACTCCAACCGAGCCCAATGCTCATCGAGCCTTTTGCGCACGGCATGCGGCTGCCCGAGATCACGCACGGCCTCCGCGATCTCGGCGACCGGCATGCCCACCCGGCGCAGCCCGGCGATCAACCGGGCCGCCCTGATCTGGTCGGCCGAATATCGCCGATAGCCGGTCACCGGGTCGACCACGGCCGGGACCAGCACGCCGGCGCCGTCGTAATAACGCAGCGCGCTGACCGTCAGGCCACTCGCCCGAGCAGCCTCGCCGATGTTCCGCATCTCGCTCCTCACGCCCATGACCCTGGTGCCTCGACCAACTGGAGGGTCAAGTGTCAGCCGCCCAGCAGGAGTGTCGCGGCCACCACAGCCATCACCACCGCGATCAGACCGTCCAGGATCCGCCAGGCGCCGGGCCGGGCGAGCAGCGGGCCGAGCCGGCGCGCACCCAGGCCGAGCAGGGCGAACCAGGAGAGGCTGGCGGCGGCCGCCCCCAGGCCGAACAGCCAGCGGTGCGGCTGCTGCTGGGCGACCGAGCCGAGCAGCAGCACGGTGTCCAGGTAGACGTGCGGGTTGAGGTAGGTCAGCGCCAGGGTGGTGAGCAGGGTGGCGCGCAGCGTGGCGGGCGCCTTGCCGGTCGGGTCCAGGCTGCCGGTGGGGTGCAGCGCGCGGCGGGCGGCGAGCAGGGCGTACCCGATCAGGAAGGCGGCCCCGATCCAGCGGATCGTGGTGACCAGGCCGGGCTGCGCCGCGATGATCGCGCCGAGGCCGGCGATACCCGCCGAGATCAGCACCAGGTCGGAGAACGCGCAGGTCAGGACGACTGGCAGGACGTGTTCGCGGCGCAGGCCCTGGCGGAGGACGAAGGCGTTCTGAGCGCCGATGGCGATGATCAACACGGCGGAGGCGACGAAGCCGGCGACGGCGGAGGTGAGCACGTCCCGACGCTAAGGTCCACTCCACGGTGAATCCAGCTAAAGATTTTCAGGATGAATTAGCGATACTTAATCGTGGACCAGGTGCAGCTGGAGACCTTCCAGGCCGTCGTGGAGCAGGGCAGTTTCGAGGGTGCGGCCCGGGTGCTGCACGTCACCCCGTCGGCGGTCAGCCAGCGGATCAAGGCACTGGAACGGGCGATCGGGCAGGTGCTGGTCCGCCGGGCCAAGCCGTGCACCGCGACGGTGGCGGGGGAGGCGCTGATCCGGTTCGCCGGGCAGGTCGCGCTCCTGGAGAAGGAGGCGCTCGACCAGGCGCGAGGTGGCACCCGGGTCTCGATCGTGGTGAACGCGGACTCGCTGAACACCTGGTTCCTGCCGGTGCTGACGCAAGTCCCGGCGGCCACCTTCGAGATACACACCGACGACCAGGACTACACCGCCGACCTGCTGCGGTCCGGGACCGCGATGGCGGCGGTGACCGCGGAGAACGTGGCGGTCCAGGGCTGCCGGGTCGAGCGGCTCGGCGCGATGCGCTACCTGGCGATCGCCGCACCGGGCCTGTCCTTCGAGTCGGCGCCGATGATCGTCTACAACCGCAAGGACCAGTTGCAGCATCGCTTCCTGGCGATGGTCGGCCGCCGTCCGCCGGAGCGGATCCACTACGTGCCGGCGGCCGCGGCCTTCAACGAGGCGATCCGGATCGGCCTGGGGTGGGGGACGGTGCCGGAGCAGAACGCGGAACCGCTGCTGGCCTCCGGGCAGTATGTCCAGATATTCCCGGGCGAGCATCTGGACATCCCGCTCTACTGGCAGTACTGGCGGATCGAGTCCGCTCTGCTGAACGAGCTGACGGCCGCCGTACGCACGGCGGCCGTCACCGCTTTGCGCTAGATCAGTCGTTGGCGTGCAGGGCGCTGTTCAGCTCGATGCCGGTGCCCTTGCGCGGGCGGGCCTCCAGGGCGCCGCTCACCGAGTTCCGCCAGAACAGGAGATTGTTCACACCGGACAGCTCGATGGCCTTCACCACACGGCCGTCGGGCAGCGCGATCTTCGACGCGGCGGTGATGTAGGTGCCGGCCTCGACCACGCAGTCGTCGCCGAGCGAGATGCCGACACCGGCGTTGGCGCCCAGCAGGCTGCGCTCGCCGATCCGCACCTTCTCCTTGCCCCCGCCGGAGAGGGTGCCCATGATCGACGAACCACCGCCGATGTCCGAGCCGTCGCCGACCACCACGCCCTGCACGATCCGGCCCTCGACCATCGAGGTGCCCAGCGTGCCGGCGTTGAAGTTGACGAATCCCTCCTGCATGATCGTCGTCCCCGGGGCCAGGTGGGCGCCGAGCCGGACCCGGTCCGCGTCGGCGATCCGGACGCCGCTGGGCGCGACGTAATCGGTCATCCGCGGGAACTTGTCGATGCCGTAGACGGCCAGGTGCCGGCCCGCGGCGCGCTCCAGGAAGCGCAGCTCGTCGACCCGATCCGGCGGGCAGGGGCCGGCCGAGGTCCAGGCCACGTTGGCCAGCAGGCCGAAGATGCCGTCCAGGTTCAGCTCGTTGGGCCGGACCAGGCGGTGCGAGAGCAGGTGCAGCCGCAGATACGCCTCGGCGGTGTCGGCGATCGGCTCGGCCAGCGACTTGGTCGTGGCGCGCACCTCGACGGTGGAGAGGCCGGGCAGCAGTTTCGGGCCGGTCAGGCCGGCCGGCAGCGCCGGCGCCTCGGCCGGCTCGTCGCCCAGGCCGAGGAATCCGGCCGGGAACCAGGCGTCGAGCACCTGCCCCTCGGCGGTGACGGTGGCGAGGCCGATGCCCCAGGCGGGCGAGGTCGAGATCGCGGTATCCACGAGAGGAACCCTACTAAAGCTCAGGGGTCCGGATCGGGTGCGTCCGGTGCTCGGGACGGCCTTGTATGGTGCGGTCATGGCCAACCCGCTGACCCCGGACGTGTTGGTCGACCCGGTCGAGCTGACTCGTGCCCTGGTCGACATCGAGTCCGTCTCCCGCGACGAGAAGGTGATCGCCGACTGTGTCGAGGACGTGCTGCGCCGGGCCGGGCACCTGACCGTCGAGCGCGTCGGCCACACCGTGATGGCGCGGACCGACCTGGGCCGTGGGCAGCGCGTGGTGCTGGCCGGTCACCTGGACACCGTGCCGATCAACGACAACTGGCCGTCCACCGTCGTCGACGATCTCATCTACGGCTGCGGGACGTCGGACATGAAGTCCGGGGTCGCGGTCGCGCTGCACCTGGCCGCCACGCTGCCCGAGCCGGCGTACGACGTGACCTACCTGTTCTACGAGGCCGAGGAGATCGAGTCCGAGTACAACGGGCTGAACCTGGTCTCGGCGTCGCACCCGGAGTGGCTCCGGGCCGACTTCGCGGTGCTGCTCGAACCGACGTACGGGGTGGTCGAGGCCGGCTGCCAGGGGACCATGCGGGCGTCGGTGCGGACCCGCGGGCGCCGCGCGCACACGGCCCGGGCCTGGCGCGGGGTGAACGCGATCCACGCCGCCGGCGAGGTGCTGCGCCGGCTGGAGGACTACCACCCGCGGACCGTGACGATCGACGGGTGTACGTACCGGGAGGGGCTGAACGCCGTACGGATCTCCGGCGGCGTGGCCGGCAACGTCGTCCCGGACGAGTGCGCGGTCGAGGTCAACCTGCGGTTCGCCCCGGACCGCTCGGAGCAGCAGGCGCTGGAGCACCTGCACGAGGTGTTCGACGGCTTCGACCTGGAGATCACCGACTCGGCTCCGGGCGCGCTGCCGGGGCTGTCCGCCCCGGCCGCCCGGGAGTTCCTCACCGCGGTCGGCGTGGCCCCGGCCGCGAAACTGGGCTGGACCGACGTGGCCCGGTTCGCGGCGCTGGGCATCCCGGCGCTCAATTACGGGCCGGGTGACCCGGCGCTGGCGCACGCCCCGGACGAGCACGTGGAGATCGGGCAGATCCGGGACGGCGCGGCCACGCTGCACCGCTGGCTGGCGGGGTAGCCCCCGGTCAGGCCTGCGGGACGGCCACCCGGCCGATGGCCCGTTGCGGGACCACGATCGGCAGGTCGGGGGGCGGGATCTCCATCGTCGTCTCCAGGTCGGCGACCGGTTCGTCGTGGCGGGCCGCGAACGCCATCCGGCGTTCCTCCACCACCAGCTGGATCCGCCGCTGCATGCGACGGTGCATCTTGAGGCGTTCGTAGCGATTCGTCACGGTGGCCGCCCTTTCACCGGGACACCCCGACTCGGGTGCCGTGCCTGCCGTGTGGACGCGGTTCGGTAACTGTATAGACGCGCCAGAGCTACCGTCCGTTGCTTCAATCTGGCAAAAAGGTCTCCGAGTCGCAATCCTCTTGCCGAAACGCAGCCCGTTATTCACCTCGTACTGACCGTCCGCACTACCTTGGACGCATGACGGAGAGCACCAACGGGCGACCGCCGGCCACGCCACAACGTCATCGAGGTGCGGTCACGCTGCGTCGAGAGGCAGTACCCCCCAGCACCGCTGATGAGAAGCTCCTCGATTCCCACCATCGCGGTGAGTGGAAGACCAAGGACGCCTGGCGCGCCCTGCGGATACTCTCCGAGTTCGTCGAGGGGTTCGACACCCTGGCCGACCTGCCGCCCGCGGTCAGCGTCTTCGGCTCGGCCCGCAGCGCGCTGGACAGCCCGGAGTGCGAGCTGGCCGCCGGCCTGGGCGCCGCGCTCGCCGAGGCGGGCTACGCGGTGATCACCGGTGGCGGGCCGGGCGTGATGGAGGCGGCGAACCGGGGCGCCACCGAGGCCGGCGGGATGTCCGTCGGGCTCGGCATCGAGCTCCCGTTCGAGCAGGGTCTCAACGACTGGGTCGACATCGGCATCGACTTCCGGTACTTCTTCGTCCGCAAGACCATGTTCGTCAAGTACGCGCAGGCGTTCGTGGTGCTGCCCGGCGGCTTCGGCACGCTGGACGAGCTGTTCGAGGCGATCACCCTGGTACAGACCCGGAAGGTGACCCGGTTCCCGGTGATCCTGATGGGCGTCGACTACTGGAGCGGCCTGCTCGACTGGATCAAACGGCGGATGCTCGACGACGGCAAGATCAGCGAGGCGGACCTGGAGCTGATCCAGACCACCGACGACGTCGCCGAGGCGGTCCGGATCATCGTGGACGCCGGGGCGGCGCAGGTGGCCTCCTGATGGCCGCGATCTGCGTGTTCTGCGCCTCGTCGGACACCCTGGAACAGCGCTGGCTCGACCTGGCCGAGGCGACCGGCCGGGCGCTCGGCGAGCGCGGGCACACCCTGGTCTCCGGCGGTGGCTGTGTCGGCATGATGGGCACCGTCGCCGACGGCGCCCGGGCCGGTGGCGCGCACACCCTCGGGATCATCCCGCAGTGCCTGGTCGACTGGGAGGTGGCCGACACCGCCTCGGACGAGCTGGTCGTCACCGCCGACATGGGCGCCCGGAAAAACGTGATGATCGAGCGGTCGGACGCCTTCCTCACCCTGCCCGGCGGCCTGGGCACGCTCGACGAGCTCTTCGAGGTGTGGACCACGGCGACGCTCGGCGTGCACCGCAAGCCGATCGTGCTGCTCGACCCGGACGGCTTCTACGACGGCCTGCTCACCTGGCTGAACAGCCTGGTCGGCACGAAGTTCGTCCGCGCCGGGGCGATGGAGACGGTGCTGGTGGCCCGCTCGATCCCGGACGCGCTGGACGCGATCGAGGCCGCGCTGGCGGGGTGACCTCCCGGAATCGTCGTACCGGCGTGCTCTCATAGATGCCGTGAGCACGCCGGCCCCCCTCTCCCCGGTGCGCCGGCCGGCCTATCGCCTGGTCCGGCGTCCGCGCCCGGCCGCGCCCGAGCTGCGCGCCGACCCGGTGCAGGCCCGGGTGGTGGCGCACACCACCGGACCGCTGCTGGTGCTCGGGGGGCCCGGCACCGGCAAGACCACGGCGCTGGTCGAGGCGGTCGCCGCCCGGATCGCCGAGGGTGTCGACCCGGAGCGGATCCTGGTGCTCACCTTCGGCCGCCGCGGCGCCGCCGCGCTCCGCGACCGGATCGAGGCGCGGGTCGCCGACGACCCCGGTCGGATCGTGCACGAGCCGCTGGTGCGGACCTTCCATGCGTACGCGTTCGGGTTGCTCCGCCGGGCCGCCGCCGAGCGCGGCGAGCCCGCTCCCCGCCTACTCACCGGTCCCGAGCAGGACCTGATCATCCGCGAGCTGCTCGCCGTGGTGGAGGACCCGGAGGCCGCCGACACCATCGGCTGGCCGGAGTCGCTGCGCCCGGCCCTGCCCACCCGCGCCTTCGCCCAGCAGCTGCGCGACCTGATGCAGCGTGCCGCCGAGCGCGGCGTCGGCGCGATCGAGCTGGCGCGCTACGCGGCCCGGCTGGGCCGCGACGACTGGGCCGCCGCCGCCCGCTTCCTCGACGAATATGTGGCGGTCCTCTCCCTCCGCGACGCCACCACCCGTGGCTCGGTGGCCTACGACCCGGCCGAGCTGGTCCGGGCCGCCTCCGGCCTGCTCGCCGACGAGCCGGACCTGCTCGCCGCCGAGCGCCGCCGCCTGGCCCATGTGTTCGTCGACGAGCTGGCCGAGACCGACCCGGCCCAGGTCGACCTGCTCGCCCAGGTCGCCGGCGGCGGCAAGCCGCTGGTCGCCTTCGCCGACCCGGACTCGTCGATCTTCGGCTTCCGCGGTGCCGACCCGGAGGTGGTGACCGGCTTCCCGGCTCGCTTCCGCACCCCGGCCGGCGCCCCCGCCGAGACGATCACCCTGCACACCAACTACCGGGCCGCCCCGGCCCTGCTCACCGCGACGTCCGGGGTGGCCCGCCGGATGCGCGGCCCGTTCGCCCACCGCCCGATGTTCCCCCCGCCCCCGCCGGACGCCGAGCCGACCCCGGGCGCCGAGCCCGCCCCGGCCGCCGTGCCCGAACAAGCTGCCGGGCCGAGCGCTGGTGCCGGGCCGGCCACGGCTGCCGGGCCCGCGTCAGCCGCCGGGTCTGTCCCGGAGGCCGCGCCCTCCGAGACGGTGACCGGGGACGAGATCTCGCCGTTCGGGCCGGTCGCCGAGGCGGTGGTGCGCACCTTCCGGTCGCCCGCCGCCGAGACCGCGTTCATCGCGCACGCCCTTCGCGAGGCGCACCTGCTCTTCGGCGTGCCCTGGTCGCGGATGGCGGTGCTGATGCGGTCCGCCACGCTTCAGCAGCCCTCGGTGCAGCGGGCGCTGACCGCCGCCGGCGTGCCGACCGTGATCCACGCCGAGGACCTGCCGCTGCACCTGCAACCCGCGGTCGCCCCGTTCCTGTTGCTGCTGCGCTGTGCGCTGGAGCCGGAGGTGCTCGACGAGGAGGCGGCCGTCGCGCTGCTGCACTCGCCGCTGGGCGGCGCCGACCCGCTCGCCGAGCGCCGGCTGCGCCAGGGCCTGCGGGCGCTCGCGGTGGCCGCCGGCGACCGGCGACCCTCCGGCGAGCTGTTGGTCGACGCGGTCCGCGACCCGGCCGGCCTGGACCTGGTGGAGCGCCGCTGGGCCCGCCCGGCACAGACCATCGCCCGCCTGCTCACCGTGGCCCGCACCGCCGCGTCCGAGCCCGGCGCCTCCGCCGAGGAGGTGCTCTGGACGGTCTGGCGAGCGAGCGGCCTGGCCGACCGGTGGTATGCGATGAGCACCGGAAACCTCCGGATCACCGACCCCGCGCAGGCCGCCCGCGCCCGCCAGTGGCGCGCCGAGGCCGCCGACCGGGACCTGGACGCCATGGTGGTGCTCTTCGACGCGGCCGCGCGGTTCGTCGACCGGCTGCCCGGCGCCGGTGTCCGCGTCTTCCTCGACCATGTGCTCGGCCAGGATCTCCCGGCCGACACCATCGCCCCGAGCGCCGACCGCGGCGAGGCGGTCCGCCTGCTCACCGTCCATGCGGCGAAAGGCCTGGAGTGGGACGTCGTGGTCCTCGCCGGCGTACAGGAGGGCATCTGGCCCGACCTGCGCCTGCGCGGCAGCCTGCTCGGTTCGGAACGCCTGGTCGACGCCGTCGCCGGTCGCCCCGCGTCCGGCTCGGAGGCGATCGTGGCCGAGACGTCCGCCCTGCTCGACGAGGAGCGCCGCCTCTTCTACGTGGCCACCACGCGCGCCCGCCGCCGCCTGGTGGTCACCGCGGTCGCCTCCGCCAGCGCCGGCGGCGCGGCGATCGAGGAGCAACCCAGCCGCTTCCTGACCGAGCTGGCCGCCGCCCGCCCCCAGCCGGGCCCGCCCGGCGACGACCCGGACGCCGGCACCCCGCCCCCGCCGGAGCCCCCGAGCCCGGACGACGACGGTCCCGACGGCGGCATCCCGCTGCCACCCGAGCTGACCGACCCCTACGACCCCGGTCCTGCCGGCGCCCCCGGTCCTGCCGGCGCCCCCGGTCCCGCCGGCGACCCCGGCCCTGCCGGCGACCCCGGTCCCGCCGGCGATTCGGGCGATGCCGCCGACTCGGGCCACACCGTCAACGCGGCCTCCACCGTCAAACCCGGCCAAACGGACACCACTCACGGCCTCGGCCCCGCGGATCCGGCCCCGCCCGCCGACGACGCCGGCCACGCCGCCTACGACGCTGGCCACGCCTACGACGCCGGCCACGCCTACGACGCCGGCCACGCCTACGACGCCGGCCACGCCTACGACGCCGGCCACGCCGCCGACGACCCCGGCCCCGCTGGCCCCGCCGACGCCGACCCCGGCCCCGCCGACCCCGGGCACGGCGACGACCAGCCGGACGACGAGCCCGCCCCCGACGAGGAACTCCCCGTCGGCCGGGCGCCCCGAGCCCTCACCCTGGCCGCACTGGTCGCCGAGTTGCGTACCGTAGTCGTCTCCGCCGCGGAAACCCCCGCCCGCCGCCGCGCCGCGGCCGCCGAACTCGCCCGCCTCGCGTCCGCCGGCGTGCCCGGCGCCCATCCGGACGAGTGGTGGGGCCTGCGCCCGCTCTCCGACGACCGCCCGCTGGTCGACGACGGCGACCCGGTCAAGGTCACCCCGTCCGCGATGGAGAGCGCCCTCCGATGCAGCCTGCGCTGGCTGCTCGAACGCCACGGCGGCGCGGCCCCGGCCGGACCCGCGCAGGGCATCGGCAACCTGGTGCACGCCGCCGCCATGCTCGCCGAGGACGCCCACGCCGACCGGGAGAAACTGGTCGAGTACGTCTCCGCCCGCTTCGACTCGATCGAGCTGGCCGCCCGCTGGATGGCCGGTCCCGAGCAGGAGCGCGCCCAGGCCATGGTGGACAAGCTGCTGCGCTGGCTGGCGGCGAACCCGCGGCGGCTGCTGGCGATCGAGCACGAGTTCACCGTCCGGCTGGAGGACGAGCAGCGCCCGATCCAGCTCACCGGCCGGGTCGACCGGCTGGAGATCGACGAGGCCGGCCGGCTCGTGGTGATCGACCTCAAGACCGGCAAGTCCACCGCGCTCTCCGCCGACGTGGCGGAGAATCCGCAGCTCGCCGGCTATCAGGCGGCGGTCGACGCGGGCGCGTTCGGTGACTTCGGCACGGACAGCGGCGGCGCCGCCCTGGTCCAGCTCGGCCCGGGCAAGGACGCCCGCGAGCAGATGCAGGTGCCGATCACCGAGGCCACCGACCCGCAGTGGGCCTACCAGATGGTCCGTCGCACCGCCGACACGATGGCCGCCGCCACCTTCTCCGCGGTGGCGAACAGCCGTTGCCGGGTCTGCCCGGTCCGCACCAGCTGCCCGATCTCCGGAAAGGGCCGGCAGGTCGTGGAACCACCGAAGGATCAGCCATGAGAGCAGACGCCGGCCCCCGCTTCACGCCGGTCGAGCTGGCCCGCCTGCTGCGCCTCCCGCCGCCCACCGACGAGCAGGCCGCGATCATCGCGCACCCGGTGAAACCGCTGCTGGTGGTGGCCGGGGCGGGCTCCGGCAAGACCGAGACCATGGCGTCGAGGGTGGTCTGGCTGGTCGCCAACGGGTACGCCCACCCCGGCGAGATCCTCGGCCTCACCTTCACCCGCAAGGCGGCCGGCGAGCTGGCCCACCGGGTCCGCACCCGGCTCGGCCAGCTGACCCGCCGCCTGGGTCGGGACGAGGCCCTGGCCGGCGAGGCCACCATCTCCACCTACCACTCGTACGCGGCCCGGGTGGTCACCGAGCACGGCCTGCGCGGCGGTTTCGAGCCGTCCGCCCGGCTGCTCACCGAGGCGGCCCGCTGGCAGATCGTGGATTCGCTGGTCCGGGCGTACACCGGGGAGATGACCGGGCTGAACCGGGCGCCCGGCACGGTCACCGACGACGTCCTCGCGCTCTCCGCCGAGCTCGCCGAGCACCTGAAGTCGCCGGACGACCTGGCCGCCTGGACCGGCCGGTTCTTCGCCGAGGTGCAGTCCTTCCCCGGGCGGATGTACAGGGATGTCACCGAAATGCTCCGCCGGCAGCAGCACCGGCTCACCTTGCTGCCCCTGGTCCGCCTCTACGAGAAACGCAAACTCGACCTGGAGGCGATGGACTTCGGCGACCAGATGGCCCGCGCCGCGCTGGTCGCCCGGGACCATCCCGAGGTGGGCCGGATCGAGCGGGGCCGGTTCAAGGTGGTCCTGCTCGACGAGTACCAGGACACCAGCCACGCCCAGGTCACGATGCTGAACAACCTGTTCGGCGGCGGGCACCCGGTGACCGCGGTGGGCGACCCGTGCCAGTCGATCTACGGCTGGCGGGGCGCGTCGGCGGGCACGCTGGAACGGTTCCCCGGCGAGTTCCCGGACGCCGCGGGCCGCCCGGCCTGGGTGCAGAGCCTGACCCGGAGCTGGCGCAACCGCCCGGAGATCCTCCAGGTGGCGAACGTGCTGTCCGCCCCGCTGCGAGCCCAGGTCGGGACGCTGCAACCGGCGGATCGGGTGGCCGAGGCGGTGGGCGGGCGGACGGTCAGTTGTGCGCTGCTCACGACGTACGCCGAAGAGGCCTCGTGGATCGCGGACTCGATGCTGACCGCCTGGCGCCTGGTCGCCGGCATGCCGAAGGCATTGCCGGAGGAGATTCCCCTGGACCTGCGCCCGACCAGCGCGGTCCTGGTCCGGGTGCGCAGCCAGATCCCGGTGATCGAGGAGGCGCTGCGCGCCCGCGGCCTGCCGGTCGAGGTGGTCGGGCTGGGCGGCCTGCTGGACACCCCCGAGGTCCGGGACGTGGTGTGCACGCTGCGGGTGCTCGCCGACCCGACCGACGGCGCGGCCCTGCTGCGGCTGCTCACCGGCGCCCGCTGGCGGATCGGCCCGCGTGACCTGGTCGCCCTGCACCGCCGGGCCCGCGCGCTGGCGGCCGACCGGGCGGCGCGGCACGCCGAGACGGCCGGGGACCCGGACGAGGTGATGGCCGACCGGCTCGACGACGCCACGCTGATCGAGGCGATGGCCGACCTGGGCAGCCCCCATCAGTATTCGGTCGAGGGCTTCGCCCGGCTGGCCGCCTACAGCCGGGAGCTGGGCGCCCTCCGGCAGCGTCTGGACCAGCCGCTGCCGGACCTGCTGGCGGACATCGAGCGGACCGTCGGGCTGGACGTCGAGGTCGCGATCCGCGGCTGGGCGGCCGGTGACGCCGGTCTGGCCCGCGGCCACCTGGACGCGCTCGGCGAGGCCGCCACCCGTTACGTCAGTGAGAACGAGACCAGCACGCTCGGCGGTTTCCTCGCCTTCCTGGCCGCCGCCGAGGAGGAGGAGCGCGGACTCGAGCCGGGCCAGGTCGAGGTGGCCGAGGGCGCCGTGCAGATTCTCACCGCGCACGCCGCCAAGGGTCTGGAGTGGGACGTCGTCTCGGTCGCCGGCCTGTGCCGCGGCGTCTGGCCGGGCCTGGTCCGCGGCTCCGACCACTATCTCGGCGGCATCGGCGTGCTGCCGTTCCCGCTGCGTGGCGACGCGTCCGGGCTGCCCGAGCTGGATCTCGACGACGCGGTCGACCAGAAGGACGTGAACAACGCGCTCGGCGAGTTCGCCCGCGCCTGGCGGGAGCACGACGAGCGCGAGGAGCGCCGCCTGGCCTACGTCGCGGTGACCCGCCCGCGCCGCCTCTTGCTCTGCTCCGGCTACTGGTGGGGCGACGGCGTGAAACGCCCGCGCGGCCCGTCGGTCTTCCTCGACGAGATCCGCGCGACCTGCGACGCGGGCGCCGGCGTGGTGACCACCTGGGCCCCCGAGCCGGCCCCGGGCGAGACCAACCCGAGCGAGGAGCTGGTGGCCACCGCCGAGTGGCCGGCCGATCCGCTGGGCCTGCGCCGCCCGGCGATGGCCGCGGCCGCCGACCTGATCCGCCGCATGATCGCCAACCCGGACGCCTCCGCGGCCGAGGCCTTCGCCGACCTCGCGACGGCCCATCCCGAGGTCGCGGCCCGTGCCGGCCTGGCGGCCGACCTGGCCGGTCTGGCACCCTCCGGTTCGCTCCCGGCCGCTTCCTCCCCGGACCGCCCTCTTTCGGTACGCCCAGAGCCCGCCCTCGAAGCCGCCCCCTCGGCGCCCTCCGGGCCCGAAGCCACACCCCGGGCGCCCGAAGTCGCGCCTGGACCTGGGCCCGGAGCCGCGCCGGAGGCCGCGCCTGGACTCGAGCCCGGAGCCGTGCCCGGAGTTCCGCCGGAAGCCACACCTGGAGCCGCCCCGGAAGCCGTGCCCGCGTTCGACCGGGACTCCCTGCTGGCCGCCGCGATCGCCGCCGACCGGGTCACCGCCGTCGTCGACCCGGACATCGCCCGCTGGCGCCGCGAGGCCCAGCTCCTGCTCGCCGAGCGCGCCGAACGCACCCGCCGGGACGGCCCGATCGAGGTCGCCCTGCCCCCGCACCTCTCGGTCTCCCAGCTGGTCGTCCTCCGCCGCGACCCGCAGTCCCTGGCCCGCTCGCTGCGCCGCCCGCTCCCGCAGCGCCCGGCCCCGCACGCCCGCCGCGGCACCGCCTTCCACGTCTGGCTGGAGCAGCGGTTCGGCGCGGCCCGCCTGATCGACATCGACGAGCTGCCCGGCGCCGCCGACGACCAGGCGGTCGGCGACGAGGAGCTGGCCGCGTTGCAGGAGGCGTTCCTGACCGGCGAGTGGGCCGATCGCACCCCGATCGACGTGGAGGTCCCGTTCGCCACCACGGTCGGCGGCGTGGTGATCCGCGGCCGGATGGACGCGGTCTTCGCCGACCCGGGCGACCGCTTCGACGTGATCGACTGGAAGACCGGCCGCCGCCCCACCGGCGCCGCCGCCGAGGCCGCCGCCGTGCAGCTCTCCGCTTATCGGATCGCCTGGGCCACCCTGGCCGGCGTCCCGATCACCCGGGTCCGTGCCGGCTTCCACTATGTCCGCGAGCAGGTCACCGTCCGCCCCACCGACCTGATGGACACGGCGTCGCTGACCGCCCTGATCACCGAGATCCCGGAAGAGGCCCTTTAGGCCGCGCTGCGTAACGGCGATCCTGGCGCCGGTTTCCCGATCAGACGGGACGGGCCGGCTCGCCCTGGGCCCCGGCGGCGCCGAGCAGGTGCAGCAACGCTGCCGCGTAAGCCTCCTCCGCCGAGTCACCCGGAAAATCCAGCGTCTCCCCGAGCAGCTCGATCCGCGCCCGGAAACCGGTGGCGTCCCGATCGAGTGACCGGAACGTCCCGCCGAGCAACTCCCGCAGCTGGTCCTCCCGCGGCAGCCAGATGGTCTCCTCGATCTCCACGTCGTCGAGGGCCCACTCGGTGGTCCCGTTGAAGCCGATGATCCGGCCCTCCGGCCGGTCGTGCACCTGGATCGTCATGTTGCTGAGCACGAACATCTCGTCGTCGAGGTCCCGGTCGGGGATGGCGAACCGGTCGCCGAGCCGGGGCTTCCAGATCAGTCCGGCCGCCTTGAGCTGCCGCGCCTTCTGCATGCCGAGCACTTTTTGACCTCCGTACCCGTGATAGGCTCACCAGCGTTGTCAGTTTGGTTCCCAAGTACTCAGGAGCGCCTGTGGGGAAGTCTGCCCCAGGCGCTCTTTGTCGTAACCCGGGTTTCTCCGGTACGGGCGATCAGTACGGCGACACGAGCCCCGCAGAATGCGGGTCTTATTACCTCGTTCTCGTCCAGAATGGGCGGAGAACGATCGACCGTCGAGGAGACGATCATGGTTACCGGCGTAGTGAAGTGGTTCAACGCGGACAAGGGCTTCGGATTCATCACCCCTGACGACGGCGGCGCCGACGTCTTCGCCCACTTCTCCGCGATCCAGATGTCGGGCTACCGCAGCCTGGAGGAGAACCAGCGGGTTGAGTTCGAGGTGACCCAGGGCCAGAAGGGCCCGCAGGCCGCGAACATCCGTTCCGTCTGATTCACGCCCTCGTCAGCGGCCGCCGCACGGCGGCTGCCGGCAGCGCGTGACAAAGTGCCGTACCCGATGGGTGCGGCACTTTGCTGTTTCCGGGCCGGGAGCAACGGACCCGCGATCGGCGGCACGACGAAAGGCTCCGGGCACGCCCGGAGCCTTCAGCGATCTTTTTCGGTCAGACAGCCGCGGCCGGGCGGGGAAGCGGCGCGGTGCCGCCGAGGTGCGCGGGGAGCCACCAGCGGTCGTCCTCGGACGCCGGCTTCTCCGGGTAGGCCCGCTGGACCGCGTCGAGCAGCGAGCTCAGCCGCTGCTTGAGCGTCGCGGTGACCGCCTCGGCGGTCGCGCCCTCGGGGAACGGGATCGCCTCGCCGATCTTGATGAGGACCGGCACGTGGCGCTTGGTCAGCTCCTTCTTGCGCCCCTTGGTCCAGAGCCGGTGCGGGCCCCACACCGCCATCGGGATCAGCGGGACGCCGGCCTCCTGCGCCATCCGCGCGGCGCCGGTCTTGAGCTCCTTGACGGTGAACGACTCGCTGATCGTCGCCTCCGGGAAGACGCCGACCACCTCGCCGCGCTCCAGCGCCGTGGTGGCCTCGCGGAACGCGCCGGTGCCCGCCTTGCGGTCGACCGGGATGTGCCGCATGCCGCGCATCAGCGGGCCACTGATCTTGTGGTCGAAGACCGATTTCTTCGCCATGAAGCGCACCAGCCGCTTGGCGGGCTGGGCGCCCAGGCCGCAGAAGATGAAGTCGAGGTAACTCGAGTGGTTGCTGGCGAGGACCGCCCCGCCGGTGCTCGGGATGTGCTCGCCGCCCTCGACCTCGATCTTGAGGTCGAGCACGCGGAACATCGTCTTGGCCAAGGCGACGACCGGGGGATACACCAGTTCCATGGCAGCACGGTAGCGGACATTTCTGGGAAACGACTGGGTCGGGGGCACTTTCGCAGGTGCGTTTCGGCGCTTGCCGGAGCCGTGGTGTTCACTGGTGGGCATGTCCGAGCCGCAGCAGCCGCCGCCTGTCTGGTCCCGGCCGGGCGGGACGTGGTCGTCGGGCACGGTGACCGCTTCCGGCGTGCCGTCGCTGGTGCCGCCTCCGCCCCCGCCGGACCCGCCGGTGGCGCCCGCGCGGACCGGTCCCGAGCAGCGCCGCCGGCAGTTGCTGATCTTCGGCGGGATCGCCGGCCTGATCCTGGCGGGCGGCCTGGTCGTGCTGCTGGTGCTGACCTTCAGCGGGACCGCCAACCCGTTCCGGGACAGGGCGTCCGCGCCCACCGACGTCCGCCCGCCGCTGGCCCAGGCCTGCCCGGCGCCGACGTCGTCACCGAGCGAGCAGGCCACCCGTCCGCCGGCCGCGCTGCCCCCGGTCACCGGCCCGCGGACCGTCGACAAGGACGCCGGCATCTCCTACCGCAAATACGGCGCACCCTGGATCACCTGGGACGAGGTGTGGCGGGCCGGCACCCTCGAGGTGCCCTACAAGGTGGGCCAGCACTTCGTCACCGAGACCTACAGCGGCGGGCAGTACCACGCCTCGATCCTGTCCGCGGCGGTTCCGGCCGCCGACAACGACGCGGTGACGCTGGACCTCGAGTGCGTGGGCCGGCAGGTCGCCGCCGACGTCCGCGCCGAGTACTACCCGCAGCCGAACACGCTGGACCAGATCCGCGACGAGCTGACCACGCTGGGCGGCCGCCCGGCCTACGTGAGCGAGTTCCGCCTGCACTTCAAGGCCGACGGGCTGAGCGCCACCGAGGAGTTCTCCGGCGTCGCGGTCATCGACGTCGGCAAGACCACGGCCGCCGTCCTCTACGTCTCGATCCCCGGCACCCACAAGCAGTTCGACTACGTCGTCGAGGACGTTCTGAACTCCGTTCGCCCCCTGTGAGCAAGAAACGCCATTTTCGGTACGCGCTGGGCGTACCGAAAATGGCGAATCTCAGGATGAAGCGGACCCGTCAGCTGCCGGTCAGGCCCCAGCGCCTGCGCAGGGCGTTGTCGGCGAAGTTGAAGAGCTGGTCGATCAGGATGCCGATGACCAGCACCACCAGGATGTAACTGATCACCAGCTGGGTGTCGGTCAGGTCGCGGGCGTTCTGCATGCGCACGCCGATCGAGACCGTGCCGGGCACGATGACCAGCAGCTCACCGGCCATCAGGCTGCGCCAGGAGAACGCCCAGCCCTGCTTGAGCCCGGAGACGAAGCTGGGCAGCGACGCCGGCAGGATCAGGTGCCGGTACCGGGAGAGGCCCTTCATGCCCATCACCTGGCCCACCCGCAGCCAGGTACGCGGCACGTAGTCGATGCCGCTGATCAGGCCGTTGGCCACCGACGGCGCGGCGCCGATGACGACCACGAACATGATCGCCTGCTCGCCGAGCTGGAACAGCAGGATGGCGAGCGGGAACCACATGATCGACGGCATCGTCTGGAGGCCGGTGATCAGCGAGCCGATCGCGGCCCGCAGCGGCGCGAACCGGGACACCGCCGCGCCGACGACCGTGCCGATCGCCACCGCCAGCGCGAACCCGGTGATCGCCCGGGTCATGGTCAGCCGCACGCCGCCCCAGAAGTCCGCCGTGGTGACCAGGTCCTTGAGCGTGGTGAAGACGTCGAGGGGGGACGGGAAGACGTAGGCCGGCTTCCACTCGGCCAGGTAGACCGCCTGCCACACGACGATCACGATGGCGATCGCCAGCAGTTTCGGCCAGGCGCTGTTCCAGACCCGCAGGCCGAGCCGGCCCTTGTCCGGTTTCGGGTCGCGCTCGAGCGCGTCCAGACCCCGGACCTCCTCGTCACTCAACGTCTTGATCTTCTGCGGAACCGGGCCGATGCCCTCGTCCCCGGCCAGGCCGTCCAGGCCGGCGCGGGCGCCCGCGTACTTCATCGGGGCGGGTGGTTCAGCTGGCATGACGGGCAACCTCCGCGCGGAGCCGGTCGGTGATCTCGCCGGCCTGGGCGGAGACCTCGGGGGAATCGATGCGCCGCGGGCGCGGATGCTTGATCGGGAAGTCCTCGATCACCCGGCCGGGCCGGCTGCTCAGCAGGATCACCCGGTCGCCGAGGCGGACCGCCTCGCGCACGTTGTGGGTCACGAAGAGCACGGTCAGCTCCTGCTCGCGCCAGATCCGCTCCAGCTCGTCGTGCAGGATGTCCCGGGTCATCGCGTCGAGCGCGCCGAACGGCTCGTCCATCAGCAGGATGTCGGCGTCCTGGGCGAGTGCCCGGGCCAGCGCCACGCGCTGGCGCATGCCGCCGGAGAGCTCGTGCGGCCGCTTGTCGCCGAAGCCGCCCAGCCGGACGATCTCCAGCAGCTCGCTCGCCCGCTTCTTGCGCTCGGCCTTGCCGACGCCCTCGAGCCGCAGCGGCAGCTCGACGTTGCCGGAGACGGAGAGCCAGGGGAAGAGCGCGGCCTCCTGGAACATCAGCGCGACCTTGCGCCCGCCGGTGTCCAGGGTGCCGCCGCTGATCCGGTCGAGGCCGGCCACCAGCGAGAGCAGCGTGCTCTTGCCGCAGCCGGACGCGCCCAGCAGGCAGACGAACTCGCCCTGCCGGACGTCCAGGGACACGCGGTCGAGGGCGAGCAGAGCATTGCTCCCCGAACCGTACGTCTTGGAGACGTTCTCGATGCGTACCACCGACTCGGTGGTGACATTGGTGGTGTCGAGGATGCTCATGCTCGTACTCGCCCTCCCGTCAGTCCGTCAGGATGCCGCGGCGTCGCTGACCGCGGTCTGCCCGCTCGCCTGGAGCAGCTCGTTCAGCGGGCCGAGGTCGTAGATGCCCTTCAGGTCGACCGGCTTGAGCAGGCCGACCTCCTCCGCGTGCTTGGCGCTGGTGTACAGCGACGACGCGATCGGGTCGTTGGTGAACTTGAGGTTCTTGAACGCCGAGGCGAGGATCTCGGGCTTGAGCGCCTTGCCGGTCAGCTTCTCGATCTGGGCGTTCGCTGCGGTCTGTGCGTCGGCGTTGTTGTCGTTGATGTACTTGACCGCCGCGAGGTGCCCCTGGAGCAGCTTCTTGACCGTGCCGGGGTACTCCTTGAGGAACTTCTGGCTGACGATCAGGTGCGTGGTGACGAACTGCTCGTTCGGCCACAGGGTCTTCTCGTCGACCAGCAGCTTGCCCTTGGACTCCAGCAGCATCTTGCTCAGGTTCGGCTCCGGCACCCAGGCGCCGTCGATCGCGCCCTGGGCGAACGCCTGCACCGCGGTCGCGTTGTCCTGCGGCAGGATCGAGACGTCGCCGCCGCCGTTGGTGTCGGCGTTGAGGCCGTTCTCCTTCAGCCAGGCGCGCAGCGCGACGTCCTGGGTGTTGCCCAGCTGCGGGGTGGCGATCTTCTTGCCCTTGAGGTCGGCCGGGCTGTTGATGCCCTCCTTGACCACCAGGCCGGCGCCGCCGGAGGTGCTGCCCGCGATGATCTTCAGGGCCTGGCCGTTGGACTTGGCCCAGCCGTTGATCGCCGGGTTCGGGCCGATGTAGGTGGCGTCGATCGCGCCGGAGAGCAGCGCCTCGAGCGCGGCCGGGCCGGCGTTGAAGGTCTGGGTGGTCAGCTCGGTGCCGGTCAGGGCGTCCTTGAACAGGCCCTTGTTGACGCCGACCAGGGCCGGGGCGTGGGTGATGTTCGGGAAGTAACCCAGCTTCAGGGTCTTCGACTCGGCCGCCGCACCCGCCGGGGTGTCGGCCTTCTTGCTGTCGTCGTCGGATGATCCGCAGGCGGCCAGCGCGGTCGTCGCCGCAACGGCGGCGGTGGCAAGGGCGAACGCACGAAGGGTGCGGGAGCGCATGCTCAGGACTCCTAGTTCTGCTTTATGGAGGTGGTGGAGAGTTCGGCCAGGGTCCGGTGATCGACCACGCCCTCGATGGCCGCTTCGACGGCGATCCACACGTCGTGCAGTGCGGTCGCCGCGCCGTGATAGGTCGCGGTGGCGGTGGGGAGGCCGCGGACCGTGGTGAGCGCGCCGCCGACGGCGCGGACCACGTCCCCGACGGTGATCTCCTCGGCCGCGCGGGCCAGGGCGTACCCGCCGTCCACGCCACGGTGGCTGTGCAGCAGCCCCGCCCGGCGCAGGTCGAGCAGGATGCCCTGCAAGAAGCTCAGCGGGATGTCCTGCGCGGCCGCCAGCCCGGCGGCCTTGACCAGACGCGGATGCGCCGCGGTGACGGCGAGCATGGCGCGGACGGCATAGTCCGTGCGTGCCGAGACGTACACGGCGGGCACCCTCCCCACGGATCAAACTTCGTTAAATCTATCTGTTGGATGGGAATACTGGATCAGATGGGTTTGGTGCGTCAAGTGGACGACCGGATGACGGGACTCGGCCGGACCGCCACACGTAGTCGCGCGGGTGGTCACGCAGCGCGCTAATGTCACCTGGTGGCGTCCAGAATCCAGATCCCCGCGACGAAATATCCGGTTGAACGGTTCACCCTCGCCAACGGTCTGCGGGTGGTCCTGTCACCCGATCGCAGCGCCCCGGTCGTCGGTGTCGCCGTCGTCTACGACGTGGGGATCCGCAGCGAACCGGAGGGCCGGACCGGCTTCGCGCACCTCTTCGAGCACCTGATGTTCCAGGGCTCGGAAAATCTGGAGAAACTCGCCCATTTCCGGCACGTGCAGGGCGCCGGCGGCAGCTTCAACGGCTCCACCCACCTGGACTACACCGACTACTTCGAGGTGCTGCCGGCCGGCGCGCTGGAGCGGGCGCTGTTCCTCGAGGCCGACCGGATGCGCGGCCCCCGCCTCACCGAGGAGAACCTGCGCAACCAGGTCGACGTGGTCAAGGAGGAGATCCGGGTCAACGTGCTGAACCGGCCGTACGGTGGCTTCCCCTGGCTGAAGCTCCCGCCGGTGATGTTCAAGACGTTCCCGAACGCCCACGACGGCTACGGCTCGTTCGAGGACCTGGAGAGCGCCACCGTCGAGGACGCGCAGGGCTTCTTCGACCGCTACTACGCCTGCGGCAACGCGGTGCTCTCGGTGGCCGGTGACTTCGACGTGGCGGAGGCGACCGCGCTGATCGAGCGGCACTTCGGCGACGTGCCGGCCCGGCCCGCCCCGGTGCTGCCCGCGTTCGACGAGCCCGGGCTGGACGGCGAGCGCCGGGAGTCGTACACCGACCGCATCGCCCCGCTGCCGGCGGTCGCCGCGGGTTACCGGGTGCCCGACCCGATCGGCGCCTTCGACGCGTACCTCCCGTTCTCGGTCCTGGCCGAGGTGCTCACCGACGGCGACGCGTCCCGCCTGGTGGAGCGCCTGGTCCAGCGCGACCGCACGGTCACCAACATCGGTGGCTACCTGGGCTTCATGGGCGACGAGTATCAGGTGCGCAACCCGACGGCGCTGCTGCTCCAGGCGCACATGCCGCCCGGCGGCGACGCCGGCAAGGTGCTGCGCACCGTCGACGAGGAGCTGGACCGCCTGGTCGCCGACGGCCTCAAGCCCGGCGAGCTGGAGCGCACCCAGGCACGGATGGCCGCCCGCCTGTTGCAGGGCACCGACGAGGTGCTCGGCCGGGCCCTGCCGATGGCCGTGCTGGAGCTCCAGCGTGGCCGTCCGGGCCTGCTCAACGAGCTGCCCAAACTGATCAGCGAGGTCACCGCGGAGCAGATCGTGACCGCCGCCGCCACCCTGCGGCCCGAGAGCCGTGCCGTCGTCGAAGTTCTCCCCGGAGCCGGATCGTGACCAAGACCCTGCCGGACCTCATTCCGGACACCGAGCTGACCCTTCCCCCGCAGGCCGAGCGCAAGCTGGCGAACGGGCTGACCGTGATCGCCATCCGCCGCGCCGCGGTGCCGCTGGTCGAGGTGCGCCTGCGCATCCCGTTCGGCCGGGCCCCGCTGGCCCCGGCCACCCTGCTCTCCCAGGCGCTGTTCACCGGCACCGGCACGATGTCGATGCTCGACATCGCCGCCGAGCTCCAAGCGGTCGGCGGCAGCCTGGCCGCCGGGCTCGACCCGGACCGGCTCCAGATCAGCGGCAACGCGCTCGCCGACGGCCTGTCCCGCACGCTGGAGATCCTGGCCGGGGTGCTGACCGGCGCCGCCTACCCGGGCGAGGAGGTGGTCACCGAGCGGGAGCGCCTGGTCGACAACATCCAGGTCGCCCTCAGCCAGCCGTCGCACCTGGCCCGGGTCGCGCTGCTCAAGCGGATGTACGCGACCCACCCGTACGCGGTGCAGACCCCGGCTCCCCAGGACGTCCGCGCGGTCGAGCCGGAGGCCCTGCGCGAGCTGCACGCCGACCGGGTCCGCCCGGGCGGCGCCATCCTGGTCCTGGTCGGCGACATCGACCCGGAGCAGGCCATCGACGTGGCGGAGAAAACCCTCGGCGGCTGGACCGGCGAGGCCCGGGACGGCGACATCCCGCCCACCCCGGCCTTGCAGACCGGCCCGCTGCTGCTCGTCGACCGGCCCGGCTCGGTGCAGTCCTCGCTGCGGATCGCGCTGCCCGCGCTGACCCGCACCGACCCGGACTACGCCGCGCTCACCCTGGGCAACCTGGTCTTCGGCGGTTACTTCTCGTCCCGCTGGGTGGAGAACATCCGGGAGGACAAGGGTTACACCTACGGCTCCCACTCGGTCGTCGAGCACTTCGCGGCCGGCTCGGCCCTGCTCGCCGCGGCCGACGTGGCCACCGAGGTGACCGGCCCGTCGCTGCTCGAGACGACCTATGAGCTGGGTCGCATCGCCAGCCTCCCGCCCGGCGAGGAGGAGCTGGAGCAGGCCCGGCGGTACGCCCTCGGCACCCTCCGGCTGGGCATGTCCACCCAGGCCGGGCTGGCCGGGCTGGCCAGTGTCTACGCCGGGTTCGGCCTGCGCCTCGACCACCTGCGTGAGCACTCGGCCGCACTGGCCGCCGCCACTCGCGAGCAGGTCGCCGAGGTCGCCGCCAGGCACCTGGCCCCGTCCCGGGCGGTGACCGTGGTGCTCGGCGACGCGGACAAGATCGAGGCCCAGCTGACCGCCCTGACCGCGGTGGAGCGCAGCGCGCAGTGACCAGCACCGAGCAGCCCGAGCAGCCCGACCTCGGCGGCGAGCAGCCCGGCACCCCGCCGCTGGCCCGCACCACCCTGGACCGCGCGGCCGAGCACCGCAAGGACGAGGCCTGGCTGGCCGCGGCCTGGACCCGCGGGCAGGTGCTCGTGGTGGACCTGGCCACGGGCGGCCGGGCGCTGGTCACCGACCGGGCCGACGGCGGCGCCGCGCTGGTCCTGGTGCCCGCCGCCGAGGCGCCCGACGCGGAGCGCTGGTTCCTCGGCGTGGACCCCGACGGCACCCCGCTCTGGACCATGGACGCCGCCCTGCCGGAGACCACGGGGGCCCGGGCGGTGACCCTGCGGGACATCGGTCACCTGCTCGACGACCGGGACGCCGGCCTGTTCACCGCGGCCGCCGCGCTGGCCAACTGGCACGCCAGCCACCAGTTCTCACCGCGTACCGGCAAGCCGACGGTCGCGGTGGAGGCCGGCTGGGCGCGCGCCGACCCGGACGGCCGGCTGATGTGGCCGCGGACCGACCCGGCGATGATCGTGGTGGTGCACGACGGCGTCGCCGGCCCGGCCGGTCGCTGCCTGCTCGGGCACAACGCGGCCTGGGGACGCGGGGCGGACGGGCTGACCCGCTTCTCCTGCCTGGCAGGTTACGTCGAGCCCGGCGAGTCCGCCGAGGCCGCGGTGGCCCGCGAGGTGCGCGAGGAGGTGGGCATCCGCCTCCGCTCGCTGACCTACCAGGGCAGCCAGTCCTGGCCCTACCCCGGCTCGCTGATGCTGGGCTTCCTGGCCACCGCCGACGCGACCCAGCCGCTGCGGCTCGATCCGGAGGAGATCGACGAGGCGCACTGGTTTTCCCGGGACGACATCGCCAAGATGATTGCCGGCGGTTTCGTGCACCCGGAGAC
Source organism: Actinoplanes ianthinogenes (assembly GCF_018324205.1). Classification (NCBI taxonomy): domain Bacteria; kingdom Bacillati; phylum Actinomycetota; class Actinomycetes; order Micromonosporales; family Micromonosporaceae; genus Actinoplanes; species Actinoplanes ianthinogenes. Next base: position 3,824,817 of record NZ_AP023356.1, on the reverse strand, counting down.
CGGTGTCCCGATGAGCCTGCCGATGCGTTCCTCGATCGCTTTCTACCTGATCGAGAAGTGGCTCGGCGGTAGTGTTCAAGATCACGTTTAAACAGCTGATCAGAGAATTTCTCGTTTAGCAGGCAACCTGGATACCGTCCCGGTGCGTCAAGACTTACAAAGACGAGAGGGGATCCGATGACCCAGGTGGAAGCGCCGGCGTGGACGCCGATGTCCGCGGAGGAGCGGGAGGCGTTCGACCGCGACGGTTACATCGTCGTGCCGTCGGTGCTGAGTGAGAGCGAGATCGAGGTCGGGCGGGCCGCGATCCTGGGGTATTACGAGAAGGCCAAGAGCACGGGCGAGCTCAGCGCGACCGGTGCCCTGCACCGCCTGTCGCCGGTGAACTACGTGCCCGAGCTGGCCTTCCTGCTCGACCACCCCAAGGCTTTCAAATACATCTGGTCGCTGCTCGGGTGGAACGTTCACGTCTACCACTCGCACATCGACGTCCACCCGCAGCTGCACGAGCAGCAGAAGCAGTGGTGGCACTGGCACCAGGACGGCGGCCGGCAGAACCGGGAGATCGAGACCGACCCGCGCCCGATGCTCTCGGTGAAGCTGGCGTACTGGTTCTCCGACGTCAGCGAGACCGGCCGGGGCAACTTCACCGTGCTGCCCGGCAGCCACAAGACCAACTGGCTGCCCGGCCCGCCGAGCCGTGGCGTTCCGTGGCCGCAGCCCGAGGGCGCCGTCCAGATCACCGCGAACCCGGGTGACCTGGTCGTCTTCGACCGCCGCATTTGGCACGCCCGGTCGGACAACTACTCCGACATCACCCGCGTCGGCGCGTTCTTCGGATACACCCCGCGCTGGATCGCCATCCGCGACGAGGTCGCCGACCTGCCGGGCAAGCCCGAGTGGGCGTCCATGACCGAGGTGCAGAAGCAGCTCCTCGGTGGGTTCGGCAAGGGTGACGGTGACCACCAGTGGGGCCACTACCCGGAGACCACGCCGCTCTACGGCGCGCTCAAGGAGCGGGGCCTGCTCGATTCGAGCATCCCGGCCCTGATCCCGTGACGATCTGAGCACCGAAAAAAGGGCCGTCCGGGAGGACGGCCCTTTTTCGTGCTTGCGGGGATCAGGCGGAGATCGCGGCCAGGTGCTGCTTGACCTGGACGATCGACGGGTTGGTCAGCGCCGAGCCGTCGTCGAACTTGAGCGTGGGCACCGTCTGGTTGCCGCCGTTCACGCTGCGGACGAACGCGGCCGAGGCCTCGTCCTGCTCGATGTCCACGACGTCGTAGGCGATGCCCTCGCGGTCGAGCTGGCTCTTGAGCCGGTGGCAATACCCACACCAGGACGTCGAGTACATGGTCAGCATCGGTCAAGGCTCCTTCGAGACAGGTCACACGGTGGTGCGGCTGAAAAGCACAACACCTCGCGGGGGTGTCATGATTCCCTACCGTGCGGACTGAATCGGTGCTGGCCGGGCTCGACCCGGATCAGCGTACGGCGGTGACGGCCCCGGCCGGTCCGGTCTGCATCCTGGCCGGCGCCGGGACCGGCAAGACCAGGGCGATCACCCACCGGATCGCGCACCGGACCCTCTCCGGCGAGATCAACCCGCGGCACGTGCTCGCGGTCACCTTCACCGCCCGGGCCGCCGCCGAGATGCGCGCCCGGCTCACCGCGCTCGGCGCCGGCGCGGTGCAGGCCCGCACCTTCCACGCCGCCGCCCTGCGCCAGGTGCGCTACTTCTCGGCCCGCCTGCTCGAGGGCCGGGGCATGCCGGAGCTGATGGAGAGCAAGATCCGGGTGGTCGGCCTGGCCGCCGCCCGGGCCGGGGTGCGCGCCGACCGGGCGATCGCCCGCGACCTGGCCAGTGAGATCGAGTGGGCCAAGTCGTCCCTCGTCGAGCCGTCCGAGTACGCCGTCGCCGCCGCCAAGGCGCTCCGTGAGCCCCCGTTCGAGCCGGCCCGGGTGGCCGAGGTGTTCGCCGCCTACGAGTCGCTCAAACGCCGTCAGGGCGTGATCGACTTCGAGGACCTGCTGCGCGCCGCGGTCTGGGGCATCGAGGAGCACGGCGACGTCGCCGACCAGATCCGGGCGCAGTACCGGCACTTCGTGGTCGACGAGTACCAGGACGTCAACCCGCTCCAGCAGCGCCTGCTGGAGGCCTGGCTGGGCGACCGGGACGACCTCACCGTGGTCGGCGACGCCAGCCAGACGATCTATTCGTTCACCGGCGCCACCTCGTCGTACCTGATCGACTTCCCGCGCCGCTGGCGGGGCGCCGTGGTGGTCCGCCTGGTCCGTGACTACCGCTCCACCCCGCAGGTGGTCGGCCTGGCCAACGCGGTGATCCGGCAGGCCCGCGGCACCGAGGCGAAACTGCGGCTGGAGCTGGAGGGGCAGCGCCCGTCCGGGCCGGAGCCGACGCTCAAGGTCTTCCCGGACGAGCCGGGCGAGGCGAACGCGGTGGCCCGCCGGTGCCGGGAGCTGATCGCGTCCGGCACGCCGGCCAGCGAGATCGCGGTGCTCTTCCGGACGAACGCGCAGTCCGAGTCGTACGAGGAGGCGCTCGCCGAGGCCCAGGTGCCGTACGTGGTCCGCGGCGCCGAACGGTTCTTCGAGCGCGCCGAGGTACGCCAGGCCATGGTCGCCCTGCGCGCCGCCGTGCGGTCCATCCCCGGCGAGACCCCGCTGGTCGAGGCGGTCGTCGAGGGGCTGTCCGCGACCGGCTGGAACCGTTCGGCCCCACCGGCCGGCGGTGCCGCCCGGGAGCAGTGGGAGGCGCTCGCCGCCCTGGTCACCCTCGCCGAGGAGTACGCCGCGGAGCCGGAGATCCTGCCGATCGGCGACGCCGGCCGGGTGCAGCGGGCGGTCACCCTCGCCGCGTTCAACGAGGAGCTCGCCCGTCGCGCTGAGCAGCAGCACGCGCCGACGGTGGCCGGTGTCACCCTGGCCTCGCTGCACTCCGCCAAGGGCCTGGAGTGGGACGCCGTGTTCCTGGTCGGGCTCGCGGACGGGACGCTGCCCACGACGTACGCGAAAACCGCCGACCAGCTGGAGGAGGAGCGCCGCCTGCTGTACGTCGGGGTGACCCGGGCCCGCCAGCTGCTCTGGCTCTCCCTCGGGCAGTCCCGGGCGCCGGGCGGCCGGGCCCGCCGGCCGTGCCGTTTCCTGCCGCAGCTGGACCGGGCCGGCGCGGGTGCCGTCCGGCCGACCGGCGAGCGGAGTCAGAAAACCGACCGTCGCCCGCCGAAGGTGTCCTCCTGCCGGGTCTGCGGGGCGACCCTGCTGGCCGGCGCCGACCGGAAACTGGGCCGCTGCCCGACCTGCCCCTCGGACATGGACGAGGACCTTTTCCAGCGTTTGCAGCAGTGGCGGGCGAGCACCGCCGCGGAGCTGAAAGTTCCTGCTTACGTGGTGTTCACCGATGCCACCCTGGTCGCCGTCGCGGAACGCCGCCCGACCGATCCTGCCCAGTTGCTGGCGATCGCCGGAATAGGCGCGCGGAAGCTGGGCCAGTACGGCGACGCCGTCTTCGCGTTGGTGGGCGGCGCGAGCCCCGATGATCTTGGCCGAAAAAACTTTGAAAACTAGTCCGTTAATTCGTTTGCCCTCCCGTGTAGGGCAGGCATAGCCTCAGGACACACCTTGCCGGGGGACCGTCCCGGGCGAGATCAAACTACGAGCGCAGTTTTACGGAGGAGGTGGCACCGATGAGGATCAACACCATGCTGATGCGTTCGGCGCTGCTGCCGTCTGTCTGCGCTCCGTCCGCTTCGCTGCCTGCCACCGCCGCTCCGTCGGCGCTGCTGGCCGCTGAGCGGGTCCTGGCTCCGCAGGCGCACCAGGTCGTCGTCCCGTCCCAGGCCGAGCTGGGCAAATGGGCGGTCGAGCAGGTGCTCGCGGGCGGCATCAAGGGCAGCACTGGCACCAATGGCACCACTGGGTTCACGGGCAACGACATCTCCAGCAAGCGTTACACGGATGGTGACGGCGCCCCGCCTCGAGGACGGCCGGTCTGACAGACCAGACCTCCGGCTCACCTCGAGGCCGCGGAACCCGTAACCGGGATCCGCGGCCTTAATTTTTTGCCGGCTCACCAAGCCGGTGCACGACCCCGGAAACACGATCCATGAGATCGAAGAGAAGAGAGAGGTGACCGGGCTTTATGAGTCTGGCGCTGGCCCCGATCGACATCACCGTCGAGCTCGAGGCAAACCTGCCCTGTCGGAAGTTCGACCCGGACCTGTGGTTCTCCGACTCCCCGGCCCAGCTGGAGCTGGCCAAGTCGCTCTGCGGGGACTGCCCGCTGCGCGTCGAGTGCCTCGCCGGCGCGGTGGAGCGGAGCGAGCCCTGGGGCGTCTGGGGCGGCGAGATCTTTGAGCGCGGCGCCGTGGTTCCGCGCAAGCGGCCCCGTGGCCGTCCGCGTAAGGCCGACGTCGCTCGCGACGCCGAGCTGGCCGTCGAGGTCGAGGAGCGGCTCGCCGCCAACGGTCTCGACTCGCGCAGCAGCGTTCGGCTGGCGGCCTGAGATGACCGACGTGACCCTCCCCACCGAAGTGCGAAAGCCGAGCACCGAAACCGTGCGTCCGAATGGAGCCATCAAAGTGAGACTCATCCAAGAAGCGTTGTCGAGGGCTCGAATGCGTCGGCCTCAGAGTGACCGTGCACCTGAGGCTTACCGTTCCGCCCGTCGCATTGCCATGGAAGGCCGCAAGCAGGCCGCCCGTGAGCTCGGCGTCGGCGGTTACTGATCCCCGATTGAGACCCGCTACCAGGGAATGACGAAAGCCCGGTCGCTTCTGCGGCCGGGCTTTCGTCCGTCGTTCCTCAGTCGACCGGGGCGAAGCCCGGCAGCCACTCCTCCAGGATCTCCCGGTACGCCGCCTCGGCCTCCAACTGGCAGAGCACCCCGATCGAGCCCAGCGTGACCCGGTGGATCAGCAGGTAGGACGGTGGCAGGTTGAGTTTGCGCCCGAGCTGGTAGGCCGGCGATCGCGGGTTGGCGAGCCGGGCCGCCTCGCCGCGCAGCCAGCTGCGGGTGAAGCGGAACCGCTCGACCGCGACCGGCTCGATCATCGGCCGGAGGAAGGCCAGCACCGCCGCCGCGTCGATCTGCTCGTCCCGCTTGATGAAGCCCTCGTCGCGCAGCCCGTCGGCGACCGCGTCGGCGTCGCCGTCCAGGGCCAGCCGGACCAGCCGCCCGATCGGCTCGGGATGCCCCTCGGGCAGCCGGGCCACCGCGCCGAAGTCGATCACGCCGAGCCGGCCGTCCGGCAGGATCCGGAAGTTGCCCGGGTGCGGGTCGGCGTGCAGCAGGCCGGCCATGGCGGGCGCGGAGAAGTGCAGGATCGCCATCAGCCGGCCGGCCTCGTCCCGCTCCTCCGTGCTGCCGTCGGCGATCACGCTCGCCAGCGGGGTGCCGTCGACCCACTCGGTGACCAGCACCCGCGGCGCGGAGGCCACCACCCGCGGCACGAAGATGTCCTCGTCGTCGGTGTACGCCTCGGCGAACGCCCGCTGGGTGGCCGCCTCCATCTCGTAGTCCAGCTCCTCGACGACCCGCTCGTGCAGCTCGGCGAGGAGCGGCTTGACGTCGATCCCGGGCTGAATGATCTTGAACATCCCGGCCAGCCGGGAGAGCTGCTTCAGATCGGCGACCAGGGCCTCGCCGGCGCCCGGGTACTGCACCTTGACCGCGACGGGCAGCAGCTTGGGCTTCCCGTTCCTCCGGGCCGGCGGCAGTTTCCAGACCGCTCGGTGCACCTGGCCGATGCTGGCCGCCGCGGCGGGGCTGTCGTCGAACTCGGCGAAATTCTCCCGCCAGTCCGGCCCGAGCTGCTCGGCGAGGGCCTTGTGCACGCTGGCCACCGGCATCGGCGGCGCGGCCTCTTGCAGCTTGACCAGGGCCTGCCGATAGGGCCCGGCCATCTCCTCGGGCAGCGCGGCCTCGAAGACCGACAGGGCCTGGCCGAACTTCATCGCCCCGCCCTTGAGCTGCCCCAGCACGCTGAACAGCTGCTCGGCGGTGCGCTGCTGGATGTCCGCGGAGATGACGTCGGCGGCGATTCCGACGGCCCGCTTGCCCAGGCCCAGCGCGGTCCGGCCGGCGAAGCCGAGGGGAAGAGCCGCGAGCTTGGCCGTCCGGGAAGCCGCGCGGCGCGGTATGTCCGTCACCAGATCATTGTGACCGACGTCCGGCTCTTCCTCTGCCCGTCGAACGTGGGTTTGCAGTGTTATGCGACAAAGGTTCGGATCAGGGATCCGGAATTCGGCGCGTCCGCCGACGGCAGTCGCACGCCGGATGCGGTGACCAGCTCCGCCGGCGGGACCGGCCGGGCGCGCTGATCTCGACAGCCGCGCCGAGGGTGTCCGGGGTGCCGCCGTCCAGGAAGGTCAGCACCTCGGCGGTGGCGAGTCCGGTGGCGGTCAGCACGGTGGCCACCGTGCACGGCTCGCCCGCGGCCGGGCCGGGTGGCGCGGGGGCGCCGGGCCAGTCCGGGTCGCGCTCCCGCCGGTGCAGCTCCAGGCAGTGGAGACAGGGCCGCCCGGTGGCCGGGACGAACGGGCCGACGATCGCCGCGCCGTCCCGGATCCGGACCGCGAGGTGCGGCTGGCGCCGGGCGGTGTGCCCGGCGGCGATCAGGGCGACCGGCTGGTCGTGGGCGAGCTGGACGACCAGGTCGACGGTCGCGCGGCGGGTCTCGCGCACCTCGGTGTCGGGCGCCGCCCGGCGTACCGCGGCGGCCACCGCGGTGTGCAGCGGGTTGCCCAGGTCGGCCGCGGTGAGCGGGCTGCCGGCCAGGTCACCCGTGCCGACCATGCCGGCGAGGTCCGGATGCACGTGGCCCACCCCGGCCTCGGCCAGGGCGACCGCGATGGTCGCGCCGAGCCGGCCCCGCCCGGCCACCACCACCCGGGCCGCCTGCCGGCGGCGCAGGATGCGGGCCGGCGAGGAGAACGGGGTGCCGAGGGCCAGGGCGGCGGCCTCGCCGGTCAGCCGCCGTCGCTGCGCGCTGGGCAGCCCGGCCGGCAGCAGTGCCGCCGAGGGCAGCACCAGGCCGGCTCGGTGCAGCAGGTCGAGCAGCTGCCGGGCCTCCTCCGGAGGCACCCCGAGCTCGGCGGCGTGCTCCAGGACCTGCCGCTCCGGACGGTTGCCGTCGAGCAGGTCGAGGACCCGTGCCAGGCGCGGGTCGGGCATCTCCAGACGCACGGCGCGCGCCGGGTCCAGCCCGAGCTGCAACTCCACCGGCCCGCGCCAGACCCGGGTGAGACCCGGGATCAGGGTGGGGCGGGACAGCGGGGTGCGTGACGGTGATCGGGGCGGCTGGGTCATGAGTGACAGCGTGTCACTGTGGGGCTGCGGAGAGAGTTGGTTATCCACAGCCCTGCGGTCCGCCCCGCAGCGTTATCCACAAGCCGAGCCGAGTTATCCACAGGTGGATGCACCGGCTCCGGATAACTCAACGTGCTGGCTCGGACACGGTTACGGGTCCGAGGGGGAGGGCGGCCGGCGTGACCGGCCTCCCCAGGACGCGCGTCAGCTGGCCGGCTTGGCCTTTCCCAGGATCCGGTTCATCGTCGTCCCGCAGACCGGGCACTTGCCCTTGGCCATGTTCATGCCGGTCTTGGAGACCTCCACGTTGCCCTGGAAGTCACGCTTCTCCTTGCACTTCACGCAGTAGCCGTTGTACGTGGTGTCGGCCACGGTTCCTCCTCGTTCGTGTCGTCGGCCGCTGGGCCCCGTGCCTGTTTCGCGGCGACGGGCGCGAACCTGTCTGCGGCGCTGACCGCCAGGCGGCCACGTGGATGTGGCCATCCGTCCGGGGCGTGGACTTACCCAGGTCAGGCCGGTTCCATGTCAGCGCGGCGTCGGCGGTGTCGCCGACGACGTGAGTGTGCCGGGAGGAAGTGCCCTTTTCGTACAGATTTGCCGGGACACGCCGGTGATTACCTTCATATCGGCACGAAAGGGAGTTGCGCCCCGAGTAGCCCACTGAGTCGACGATGGTCTAGGTTGACGGCTGTCTCCGATGTTGCGGCTGGGGAAAATTTTTTCGGGTATATGCGGACGTAACAGTCGTATTCCGTGACAGTCATTGGGCGTACTCTTGCGGTGACCAGGGTCTCGCGGATTAGCGTCTCAACGTGAACCCGAATCTGGGCCGCGCGAGCCGGTAATGGCCCGCGCGCGCAAACCTGTCGTGGAAGTGCGGCGCAGTCAGCGTCGCCGCAGGACGGTGTCCGCCTATCGCGACGGCGAGCGCGTGGTCGTGCTCATCCCGGACCGGTTCTCGCGCGCCGAGGAGACCGAGTGGGTCGAGCGCATGCTCGCCCGGCTCGCCGCTCGTGAGGAGCGCCTCCGGCACACCGACGCCGAGCTGTTCGCCCGCGCCGGCCGGCTCACCGCGCGCTACCTGGACGACTACGCCGACCTGGTCACCCCGGCCAGCGTCCGCTGGGTGACCAACCAGAACGGCCGCTGGGGCTCCTGCACCCCGGACGACGCCACCATCCGCATCTCCCACCGCATCCAGGAGATGCCGGACTGGGTGATCGACTACGTGCTCCTGCACGAGCTGGCCCACCTGGTCGTGCCCAGCCACAACGCGCGCTTCTGGGAGCTGGTCAACCGCTTCCCGAAAGCGGAGCGGGCCCGCGGCTACCTGGAGGGCGTCGCCGCCGCCGGCTCCCTGGTCATGGCCGAGTAACGCACGGTCCGCTCGGTCACGGTCCGTGCTCAGGTCGCGGTCCGCCGGACTCGCCGCGGTCCGAGTTTTCGGTACGCCATGAAGCGCGCCCACCGCCATCACCGACCAATCGGCAGGATTCCGGCGGCGCCACGCGGGCAGGAGACCTAGGTGCCTGAGTAGGGTGCTCCTGTGACGCGGCGTGTGGTGGTGGCGATGCTGGTCCCGGTGCCGTGGAGTCCGCCAGGGGTGGACCTGCACGCCTGGCGTGCCGCCCTCGCCGAGGACGTCGTCGACCTGCTCGCCCGGCTGGCCCAGGCCGAAGCCGCCATCGCGGCCGCTCCCCAGGACCGCGAGCTGGCCGAGGAGATCGCCTGGCCGGGCATGCGGATCTACGAGATCTCGCAGGCCACCGTGCTGCCGGCCCTGGCGGCGGCCGCCGCGGACGGGTTCGACCAGGCGGCCGTGATCGCTGCCGACGCGCCGGACGTACCGGGAATGATTTTGGGCAAACTCCTGCGGCCGCTGGACAGCAAGGCTGTCGCGGTCGCGCCCGGCGGGCCGTCGGGGGGTCTGCTGGGCGTGGCCACCAGCCTGCCCGCCCCGGCCTGGCTGGCCGACCACGACCTGGACACCGGCTCGGCGCAGCTGCTGCGCCGGACCGCCCCGGCGCCCGGCGATGTCACCTCGACCCCACCCTGGCGCCGCCTGCGCGGCCCCGCCGACCTGGCCACCCTGGACGTAGCCCTGGAGGGCTGGGACAACACCCGCGTCCTCCTGGGCGGCTGACCGGCCCGATGGAGCTCGGCCGGGGCGATGTGACCGCCCCGGCCGGGCCACGGATTACTTCTCCGGCTCCTCAGGGCCGGGCTCCGGGTTGCTCTCCAGGCCCTCCAGCTCGCTGATGTCCCAGTCGGACTGGCTGCGAGCGAAGACGTCCGGGTGAGCGAAGTCCTCGTCGGTGGGGAGCAGGTCGGGGTGGTCCCAGAGCGAGTCACGGCCCTGGAAGCCGCGGTGCTCGGTGACCGCCGTCCACAACGCTCCCGCCTCGCGCAGGCGCCGGGGCCGCAGCTCCAGGCCGACCAGGGCGGCGAACGTCTGCTCGGCCGGACCACCGGCGGCCCGGCGGCGGCGGAACGCCTCGCCGAGCGCGGCCACCGACGGCAGCCGGTCACCGGCCGCGTCGTCGACCACGTGTCCGACCCAGCCCTCGATCAGCGCCAGCGCCGTCTCCAGACGGGCCAGGCTGGCCTTCTGCTGCGGGGTGTCCTCCGGGGTGAAGATGCCCTCCAGGGCCATCGCCTGCATCGACTCCGGATCGGTCGGATCGACGCGGCTCATCGCCTCCTCGATCGCGTCCCGGTTCACCGTGATGCCGGTGGCGTAGGTCTCGACGGCGCTCAGCACGTGCGCCCGCAGCCACGGGACGTGCCCGAAGAGCCGCTGGTGGGCCGCCTCGCGCAGGGCCACGTAGAGCCGGACCTGGTCCTCCGGCAGCTCCAGGCCCTCGCCGTAGGCCTTGATGTTGGCCGGGATCAGCGCGGCGGTGCCGGCCGGTCCGAGCGGGAGGCCGATGTCGCCGGCCGAGAGCACCTCGGCCGCGAGCTGGCCGAACGCCTGCCCGAGCTGGCCGCCGAAGAGCGCCCCGCCGAGCGTGGCGACCATCGACTGCATCGGCCCGAGCTGGGCCCGGGCCTCCTCGGGCACCAGGTCGCCCATGGCGCCCACCATGCGGCCGGCGATCGGCTCGCACAGTTTCTTCCACACGTCGAGGGTGTTGTAGATCCACTCGTTGCGGTTCCACGCCACGGCTTTGTGAATGCCGGTCGGGAGCGCGCAGACCGGGTCGAGCCACAGGTCGGCGAGCCGCAGCGCCTCCTCGACCTGGTGGCGTTCGTGCATGTTCACCGCGGGGTCGCCGCTGGCCGAGAGCTGGCTGGCGGCGACCTGCCGGGCCAGGTCCCAATTGACCGGGCCACTGCCGGGGGCAGCGAACATCTGCTGCAACTGCGCCATGAACTGCTGCATCTGCTGCGGGTCGGACGGGTCGGGCGGTTGTGCGCCCGGCAGGGAGAAGCCGAACGGGATATCAGGCACGACCCCAACGGTACGCGCGAAAAGCGCCCCGCGGACTGATGGAGGTGTCAGCTCAGAGAGAACTCAGACAGGGTCGGTAGTCTCACGCGCATGAGACGACGCGGTGTCACCGTCATCCTGGGCGCCCTGATAACCGCCCTGCTGGCCGCCGGTGTCATGATCGCCCCGTTGCCGTACGTGGTGCTCAAGCCCGGCCCGACGGTGAACACCCTCGGCTCCTCCCAGGGCACCGAGGTGATCCAGGTGACCGGGGCGAAGACCTCGGCCTCGACCGGCGAGTTGCGCCTCACCACGGTGAACGTGCAGTCCCAGGTGGAGCTGGTGGCGGCGGTGCAGGGCTGGCTGAGCCACCAGGACGCGGTCGTCCCGCGCGAGCTCATCTACCCGCCGGACCGCAGTGAGAAGCAGGTCCAGGAGCAGAACGCGCAGGAGTGGAAGCAGTCGCAGACCAGCGCCGAGACGGTGGCGCTGCGCGAGCTGGGTTACCCGGTGCAGACCTACGTGCGTAAGGTCACTCCGGGCAGCGCCGCGGTCGGCCTGCTCCAGGAGGGTGACGTGCTCACCTCGGTGGACGGCGCCGCGGTGAGCGAGCCGGCCCAGCTCACCGCCCTTGTGCGGGCCAAGCCGGTGGGCACCGCGCTGCGCGTGGGTTACACGCGGGACGGCAAGCCGGGCACCGTCGTGGTCACCACCAAGGCGGGCGAGGACGGCAAGACCCCGCGCCTGGGCATCGAGATCGACATCAAGCAGCCGCACCCGTTCGACATCAAGATCGACTTGGACAAGATCGGTGGTCCGAGCGCCGGCCTGATGTTCACCCTGGGCATCATCGACAAGCTCCGCGACGAGGACCTGACCGGCGGCAAGGTCATCGCGGGCACCGGCACCATGAGCGACGACGGCACCGTCGGCCCGATCGGTGGCATCCCGCAGAAACTGGTCGGCGCGCACGACGCCGGCGCGAAACTCTTCCTGGTTCCGAAAGACAACTGCGCGGAAGCGCTGCGTAACGCGGTGGACGGCCTGCCGATGGCGAGGGTGGCCACCGTGGACGACGCGCTCACCGCGCTCAAGACGTTCACGTCCGGTGGCACCCCGGCGCCTTGCACGGCGCAGTGACGCCACCGGCCGTAATCGACCACGTACCGCCGCGTATCGAAGCTGGATACGACAATCTAAGGTGAAACACCGGCCCGACGAAGTGTGGAGCCAACGTTGGTAATGCGAAACAGTCCGCTACCGAGGATGAGCCGGCGCGGTCGCGTCACCGTCGGCGTCCTGGTGGGGGTCTTCATTCTCTTCACGCTGCTCGGCTGGGGCATCGACGCGTACACCGACTATCTGTGGTTCTCCGAGGTCGCCAAGACGAGCGTCTACTCCGGGGTGCTGCTCACCAGGCTGACGCTGTTCCTGGTGATCGGTGCGGTGATGGCCCTGATCGTGGGTGGCAACCTCTATCTGGCGTACCGATTGCGGCCGCTGCTGCGACCGCACTCCGCGGAACAGGCCACGCTCGAGCGCTACCGGATGGTCCTGGCCCCGCGCCTGGGCCTGTGGATCACGGTGCTCAGCGTGATCATCGGCTTCTTCGCGGGTCTCTCCGCGCAGGGCCGGTGGAGCGACTGGATGCTGTTCCGCAACGCGCAGTCCTTCGGCCAGAAGGACCCGCAGTTCAACGTGGACATCGGGTTCTACATCTTCGACTACCCGCTGCTGCGGTACCTGCTCGGTGTCGGCTTCACCGCGGTGGTGCTGTCGGTGCTCGGCGCGCTCGCCGTGCACTACATCTTCGGCGGCGTGCGCCTCCAGGGCGTCGGCGACCGGATGACCACCGCCGCCCGCGCTCACCTGACCTCCCTGGTCGCCGTGTTCGTGCTGCTCAAAGCGGTGGCGTACGTGCTCGACCAGCGCGCCCTGCTGCTCGAGCAGCACGTCTCCCCGGGGCTGTACGGCGCCGGTTACACCGACGTGCACGCGCTGCTGCCGGCCAAGGAGATCCTGGCGTACATCTCGATCGTGGTCGCGGTGGCGATCATCGTCTTCTCCAACGCGGTGATGCGGAACCTGGTCTGGCCGGGCGTCTCGCTGGCGCTGCTGGCCATCTCGGCCGTGGCGATCGGCGGCATCTACCCGCTCGCGGTGCAGAACTTCCAGGTGAAGCCGAGCCTGTCGGACAAGGAACGCCCCTACATCGAGCGATCCATCCTCGCCACCAGAGCGGCGTTCGGGCTGACCGACACCGAGGTCAGCGAGTACAAACCGACCAACACCAACCCGCCGGCCGACCTGGCCGAGGACACCAGCGCGCAGAACGTGCGGCTGATCGACCCGCAGCTGGTCTCCCAGGCGTTCACCCAGTCGCAGCAGTCCCGCGGCTTCTACGACTTCGGCGAGAAACTCGACGTCGACCGCTACACGATCGACGGCAAGACCCAGGACTACGTGGTCGGCGCCCGGGAGATCAACGACGAGAAACTCTCCGCCCAGCAGCGGAACTGGCTCAACCGGCACACCGTCTACACCCACGGGTACGGCCTGGTCGCCGCCCCGGCCAACAAGGTGTGCGGCGGCACCGGCCTGCCGTACTTCGTCTCCGGCTTCCTCGGTGACAGCCAGACCAACACCTGCTCGGCGCCGAGTGACGAGCTCGAGGCCGACCAGCCCCGGATCTACTTCGGCGAGCAGTCCACCGAGTACGCCATCGTCGGGGCGCCCGACAAGAGCACGAACGTCGAGTTCGACCGCCCGCAGGAAGAGAACAAAGACGCCTCGGTGAACTACACCTACGAGGGCAAGGGCGGCGTCCCGATCGGCTCGTTCTTCCGCCGGCTGGTGTTCGCGATCAAGAACACCGAGAGCAACTTCCTGCTCTCCGACCGGGTGAACGAGAACTCCCGGCTGATGTACATCCGCACCCCGCGCGAGCGGGTGGAGAAGGTCGCGCCGTTCCTCACCATCGACGGCGACCCGTACCCGGCGGTGATCGGCGGCCGGATCGTCTGGATCCTCGACGGCTACACGACGGCGCAGACCTATCCGTACTCGCAGAAGATCAACCTCGCCACCGAGACCCGCGACGAACTGACCGGGACCGGCTCGTTCGCGCTGGCCCGGGACGACGTCAACTACATGCGCAACTCGGTGAAGGCGACCGTCGACGCGTATGACGGGACGGTCAAGCTCTACCAGTTCGACGACCAGGACCCGGTGCTGAAGGCGTGGAACCAGGCCTTCGGCGGCGACCTGGTGATCCCCAAGGGGCAGATCCCGCCCGAGTTGGCCGCGCACTTCCGGTACCCGGCCGACATGTTCAAGGTGCAGCGCAACCTGCTGACCAAGTTCCACGTCACCAACCCGCAGACGTTCTTCAACGGTGACGACTTCTGGCAGGTGCCGAACGCGCCCGACCAGCCGCAGACCGGGGTCAAGCAGCCGCCGTTCTATCTGAACGTAAAACTGCCCGACCAGAGCGCCACCACGTTCCAGCTCACCTCCGGTGTCACCCCGGCCAACCGGGAGAACATGGCCGCGTTGATCTCCGCCTCCTACCAGGACGGCGGCAAGCCGAAAATCGAGGTGCTGGAGCTACCCGACCAATCGGTCTCGGCCGGCCCGATCCAGGTACACCGGCTGATGGTCAACAACGCGAGCATCTCGCAACAGTTGTTCGGGTTGAACCGCAACGGCCAGGCCACCGTGCTCTACGGCAACCTCATCTCACTGCCGCTCAAGAACGACATCCTGTACGTCGAGCCGGTCTACGTGAAGAGCACCCAGGCCAACGCGCCGCCGCTGCTCCAGAAGGTGCTGATGTCGTACGGTGACGGCTCCGACGTGGTGTTGGAGAACAACCTCACCGACGGCCTGAAAGCGCTGGCCGCCCTCGGCAAGAGCGGCAACAACAACTCCGGCACCACTACCACGCCACCGACGACGACCCAGCCGGGCGCACCGACCGGGCAGCTCAGCCCGAGCCTGGCAGCGGCCGCCGCCGACGTGGACAAGGCGATCGAGGACCTGCGGAACGCCCAGAAAGCCGGCGACTTCGCGGCACAGGGTCAGGCGCTGAAGGCCCTCGACGAGGCGATGACCCGCTTCCAGCAGGCCCAGGGGGCCGGTGGCGGCCCGACCGCGGGGCCCAGCACCGCGCCGTCGGCGGCGCCGTCTGCCGCACCGTCCGCGACCGCGGGCGGCTGACCAGCACGAACTCCGACTCCGGGGGCTGTTTTGCAGCCCCCGGAGTGGGTGCGCTAGGCTTTACCTACCGACGCGGGGTGGAGCAGCTCGGTAGCTCGCTGGGCTCATAACCCAGAGGTCGCAGGTTCAAATCCTGTCCCCGCTACGAGTGGTGAGGGGTCCTTGTCCGCGGAAAGCGCGGACGGGGGCCCCTCTTCGCATATCTGCTCAGGGGGCCGAGCCCCCTGAAACCCCGCGTTACGGCGGTGACTGTTCGCTCGTCGGTGACGGGTTGGGGCGGTCGGGGGTCTTCGGGAATTCCGCGTTACGGCAGTGGCTGGTTGCTTCGTGCGTGACGCGGCTGGGGCGGCCGGGAGTCTTTGGGAATTCGGGCGTTATCGCGGTGACGGTTCGCTCGTCGGTGACGGGCTGGAGCGGTTGGGCGTTGCGGTGGTGGCTGGTTGCTTGTGGATGGCGGGTTGGGGCGGCTGGGAGTCTTCGGGGGTTCCGTTGCTGCGGCGGTGGCTTCTCGCTCGTGGGTGACGGGCTGGAGCGGTTGGGCGTTGCGGTGGTGGCTGGTTGCTCGTGGGTGACGGGTTGGGGCGGCCGGGAGTCTTCGGGAACTGCATGTTGTGGCGGTGCCTGGCTGCTCGTCGGTGACGGGCTGGGGCGGTTGGGCTTGTGGCGGTGGCTGGCTGCTTGTGGATGGCGGGCTGGGGGCGCTTGGCTTTGGGTCTTGCGGGTTAGGGCGGGGGCTGGTCGTTGGTGGGTGGGTGGCGGGGGCGGTCGCCGTGGGGGCCGTAGAGGTGGAGGACTTCGGCTGGGGTGGGGGTGGCGGGGCCGAACCAGTGGGGTTCGGTGGTGTCGAAGTCGGCGGTGTCGCCCGGGGAGAGCAGGCGTTCGGTGGGGCCGAGGCGTAGGCGGACGGTGCCGGACAGGACGTAGAACCAGGCGTGGCCGGGGTGGGCCACCAGGTCGTGGGGGCCCGGGGTGGGTCCGAGGATCTGTTTGAAGGCTTGCAGGCGGGCGGGGTAGGTCGTCAGCGGGACTATCACGCTGGCGTTGCGGGTTCTCGGGGCGGTTCGGTGTGGGGTCAGGTGGGCTCTCGGGTCGCCGGTGGGTGGGGCGCCGATCAGATGGTCCAGGGCGAGGCGGTGGGTTCGCGCCAGCGGGATCAGCAGGTCCAGGGTGGGGCGGCGTTTGCCGGACTCCAGGCGGGACAGGGTGCTGACCGAGAGGCCGGTGGCGGTGGCCAGGGCCTCCAGGGTGAGGCCGCGTTCCTGCCGGATGTGGCGCAGGCGCGGGCCTATGCCGTTGATCAGGTCCTCCAGCTCGCGGTCCATGGGAGCAGTTTGCGGTCTTCGCAAGTTTGCTGGGAAGGGCGGGGTGCTGCCGGGAGCATCTCTCGCGTGATGGAGAGAAATCGGCGGTGGGTGGTGTTGGCGGTTTGCTGCGTCAGCATCTTTGTGGTCGGGCTGGACACGACCGCGGTGAACGTGGCGTTGCCGGCTGTCGGGCGGGACCTCGGGCTGGACGTTCGGCAGCTGGAGTGGGCTGTCGACGCGTACACCATGGTGGTGGCCGCGTTGTTGATCTCGTCGGGGGCCTTGGCGGATCGGGTGGGGCGGCGGCGGGTCTTCCGGGCCGGGCTGGTGCTGTTCGCGATCGGCTCGGTGGGATGTGCGATGGCGCCCGGGCTGGGGACGTTGGTCGCCGCCCGGGTGGTGCAGGGTGTCGGCGGGTCGATGTTGAGCCCGGTGGCGCTGGCGATCGTGGTCGGGGTGATCACCGAGCCTCGGGAGCGGGCACAGGCCATCGGGATCTGGGCCGCGGTCTTCGGGCTCAGCATGGCCGCGGGACCGGTGCTCGGCGGGGTGTTGATCAGCGGCGGCGGCTGGCGGCCGGTGTTCTGGGCCAATCTGCCGATCATCGCGGTGGTGCTGGTGCTGACGGCGGTCTACGTGCCCGAGTCGCGGGCGCCCCGGCCGCGCCGGCTCGACCTGCCGGGGCAGGGCTTGCTGATCGTGCTGGTCGGCGCGGTGGTCGCGGTTCTCATCGAAGGGCCGCGGGTCGGCTTCGGGTCCGGGTGGGCCCTGCTGGGGTACGCCGTGATCACCGTCACCGCGGTTGCCTTCGGGCGGGTGGAGAGCCGCCGGGGCGAACCGCTGATGGAGATGGGGCTGTTTCGCCGGCTCCCGTTCGCGGCGGCCGTGGGTGGCGCGGTGGTGATGTTCGTCGCGCTGAACGTGACGTTGCTGCTCGGCACGCTGTACCTGCAGCGGGTGCGGGGTCTGAGCCCGATCGCGGCGGGTGCGGTGACGCTGCCGATGGCGCTGGCCGCCACCGTCTGTGCACCGCTCTCCGGGCGGCTGGTCGGGCGGCTGGGTCCGCGGCTGCCGTTGCGGCTGGCCGGGGCGAGCACCGTGCTGGGCGGACTGCTGCTCATCGGCTTGAGCGACCGGACCTCGATGGCGGTGCTCCTGGCGGCATATCTGTGTGCCGGGGCCGGAATCGGCTTCGCGAACGCGCCGATCACCAACACCGCGGTGAGCGGGCTGCCGCCGGAGCGGGCCGGGGTAGCCGGAGGCATCGCCTCGACCGCTCGCCAGGTCGGTGCGGCGCTCGGCATCGCGCTGGCCGGTGGGCTGGTCGCGGACGCCGCCCCGGCCGGGTTGGCCGTGGCCAGCCGGCCGGGCTGGATCCTGGTCGCGGGCTGTGGCGCGCTGGTGCTGCTGATCGCCCAGACCGCCCCGGCCAGCCGGGTGGCGGCCGCCGCGCGAACACCGGAGCCGGTCGGTCGTTAGCCCAGGCCACCTGCGGTGTTCAGCACCGGGACAGGGTGGTCACGGTCAGGCGGTCGCCGGGGTCAGGTGTTCGGCGAGCACGGAGAGGTGGGTCTTGCGGGCCTCGGCCCAGCGTTCCCGGCCGGCCGGGGTGATCTCCACGAAGACGCCCCGGCGGTCGGCCTCGCAGTGGGTGCGCTCGGCCAGACCCTCCTTGACCAGGCGGCTCACCGTACGGGACAGGGCGCTCTGGCTCAGGTACATGGTGTCCGCAAGGTCCTGCATGCGTCGCTTGTCACACTCTTGGGTGGTGAGACGGTCGAGTGTCTCGTACTCACTCAGGGTGAGGCCGTGACCGTCGTGCAATGCCCGCTCCAGGTGGCATGCGACCTGGTTGTAGCAGCTCAGGAGCGATTGCCAGCGCTCGACGAGGACTACTTCCGGCTCCATGCGGGGCATCCTACCCCGTACCGGGCAGTTGATGCATCTGAAATAAATGCAGCGACATCGAATGCGTGGACATTAGATGCGCACGCATCTAATGTCTCCACCGTGACTATCACCGAATCCCAGACCCAGTCCGCGGGCGGTGCGCCGGAGGCGCGCGCCGCCGCGGAGCAGCGCTGGACACCCCGGCTCTGGGGCGTGCTCGCGGTGTTGTGCGCGGTGCTCTTCCTCGACGGCCTGGACGTCTCGATGGTCGGGGTGGCGCTCCCCTCGATCGGCGCCGAGCTCGGCCTCTCCACCACGTCCCTTCAGTGGATCGTCAACGGCTACGTGCTCGGCTACGGCGGTCTATTGCTGCTCGGCGGGCGCACCGCCGACCTGCTCGGCCGGCGCCGGGTGTTCCTGGTCGCGCTCGGCGTCTTCACCGTCGCCTCGCTGATCGGCGGGCTGGTCGACGACGGCGGGCTGCTGATCGCCACCCGGTTCGTCAAGGGCCTGGCCGCCGCGTTCACCGCACCGACCGCGATGAGCATCCTGACCACCACGTTCGCCGAGGGTCCGGCCCGCAACCGGGCGCTATCGATCTTCACGGTCTTCGGCGCCAGCGGGTACTCCTCCGGCCTGATCCTCGGCGGCCTGCTGACCAGCCTCGGCTGGCGGTGGACGTTCCTGGTCCCGGTGCCGCTCGCGCTCGGCGCTCTGATCGCCGGGATCTACCTGATCCCGCGGGACAAGCCGGCCGCTGAGGGCGGCCACGACCTGATCGGCGCGGTCACCCTGGTCGGCGGCATGCTGCTCGCGGTGTACGCGGTGGTCACCGCCCCGCAGCGGGGCCTCGACGCGGTCACGATCACCGCGGCCGTGCTCGCGGTGCTGCTGCTGATCGGTTTCGTGGTGGCGGAGAGCCGGGTCAAGCACCCGCTGGTGCGGCTGAGCATCTTCCGGGTCGGCTCGATCGTGCGGGCCAACGCCAGCATGGTCGCGCTGATGGGCTCCTACGTCAGCTTCCAGTTCATGATGACGCTCTACCTCCAGGACGTGCTGCACTGGCCGCCGCTGCGGATGGCGCTGGCGCTGCTGCCGGCCGGTCTGCTGGTCGCGTTCAGCTCGCCGTTCATGGGCCGGCTGATCGACCGGCACGGCACCGCGCCGCTGATCGTGGCCGCGATGACCTCGCTCAGCGCCGGGTACGTGTGGTTCCTGGCCACCGCCGGCACCCGCCCCGACTACCTGGTCACCGTGCTGCCGACGATGCTGCTGCTGGGCGGCGGGTTCGCGTTCGGCTTCAGCTCGATCATGGCCCAGGCGACGGACGGCATCGACGACTCCGAACAGGGACTGGCTTCCGGGCTGGTCCAGTCGTCCGGCCAGGTCGGTACCGCGCTGGTGCTGGCCGTGGTGACCGCCCTGGTGGCCTCGGCGACCACCGCGGCCTCGGCCGACTTCGCCCCGTTCCGCCCCGGCGTCAACCTGGTCACCGGAGTGGCCCTGGCCGGCCTGCTGCTGAACGTGGCGGCGATGGTCTCGGCCCGCTCCCGCGGCCGGCACCGGCTCGCGGCCGAGGCGACGGCCAGCTGACCCACCCCGCCCGCCTCCCGGCCGCTCGTTTCCGCTGGTCAACCCCCATGGTGACCGACGGAACACGGCCGGGGGCGGACCCGGGTGCAGCCGGTGCGGGCAGACGAGCTAAGCTAGTTCTACCGACGCGGGGTGGAGCAGCTCGGTAGCTCGCTGGGCTCATAACCCAGAGGTCGCAGGTTCAAATCCTGTCCCCGCTACGAATGAAGAGGTCCGGTCCACCGAAAAGGTGGGCCGGACCTTTCTCGGTTCGGGCTTCGGCACGCGGCTCGCTCCGGTGGCGTGCTGTGCCCACCACCGCTCAGATCTCCGACAGGCACGGCGTGAGCGGTGCCTTTCAGGCGGTTCCCGAGAATCCCTCTCTTCTGGTTAAGATGCCGTTCTCCGCGCCGGTGCTGCGCTTCCGGAGATCTTCCCCGCCGACGCGAAGGACGTTGCATGACGACTGCCCCTGCGACCATGCGTGACAACCCGTCGACGGCGGCACGTCTCGACTCACTGACCGGCTTGCGCTGGATCGCGGCTCTGATGATCTTCTGCCTGCACATCCAGAGCGAGAGCAACTACTTCGTCGCGGACAGCCGTGCGCAGCACTTCCTCGACGTGGTGCTCGCAGCGGGGCGGTCCGGGGTGTCGTTCTTCTACATCCTTTCCGGGTTCGTGCTGGCATGGTCGGTGCGACCGGCCGACACGACTCGGCGTTTCCTGTGGCGCCGCTTCGCCAAGATCTATCCGAATCACTTCGTGACGTTCCTGGTCGCCGTGCTCCTGCTCTCCTGGCGGGGTATGGAGGTGTTCAACCCGGAGCGGATCTTCTACAACCTCACCCTGCTGCACTCCTGGGTGCCCCAACGCGACGACATCTGGTACTCGTTCAACGGCCCGTCCTGGTCGCTGAGCTGCGAGGCGTTCTTCTACCTCTGCTTTCCCCTGATCTACGCCGGGCTGAAGCGGCTGCGGCCGGCCGCGTGGTGGGCGATCACGGCGGGCTCGGTGGTCTTCATCGCGGTCCTGCCGTTCGCCATCAAGCTGCTGCACGAGCCGTTCGGCTGGTCGGAGCACTTCATCGTGTACCACCTGCCGCCGATCCGGATCGCCGAGTTCCTGCTCGGCATGTGCCTGGCCCTGCTGGTCCGGGACGGCCGCTGGCGTGGGCCCGGCATGTGGGTCAGCTTCGTGGTCATCATCGCCGGGATGGCGGTCGCTGCGACGCTGCCCGAGCAGTACGGACTCGCCCGGGACGCGGCCTGCACGGTCGTCGGCTTCACCCTGCTCATCCCGGCGGCCGCGCTGGCGGACGTCCGCCGGACCCGGTCCATCTGGCGTGCGCCGCGCCTCGTCTGGCTCGGCGAGGTGTCGTTCGCCTTCTACATGGTCCACGAGATCTGCCTGTACGCCGTCCGGCACACCTTCGGCGACGACGAGCCGCACCGGCCGACGGTGGCGGCGGGCGTGCTGGTTCTGGCCACCTTCTGCCTGGCCCTGGTCGCCGCGGTGATCCTGTACGAGGGTGTGGAGAAGCCGATGATGCGGCTGCTGACCGGCCGCAGCAAACGACCGGTGACCGGTGGCCGGGGAGCGACCTCGGCCCCGGCCGGCGACGGGCTCCCGGCACCGGCGCATGAGCCGCTGGTGGCGGCCGCCGCCGGCGACCGGATCACCGCGCCGACGGCATAGCCGTTCGCGGGAACGAGAAAAGGCTGGTCCGGAGTGCCGGACCAGCCTTTTTCGTGTCGATCAGACGGTAGTCCAGGCCCCGAAGGCCGCGGCTGCTTCGGGCTTGTCCTGCCGGCAGACGTGGAGGCGGCCGTCCTGGCCGAGGACCGCGAGGACCGCCCGCCCGGTCTGGTCGGTGGCGAGGGACGGGCCGCCGCAGAGCGGTCCGGGCAACCGGCGCCACCGCGATCCCTTGGCGGGCGTGGGGTGCACGGACACGCTGACGGTCGCGAAACGGTTCCGCTGGGCCAGCAGCAGGTCGCCGGCGCCTCGCTGGGGGTTGTCGATCGCCGCGATCGGGCCGAGCCCGTCGTAGCCACCGAACTCCGCGGGTTTGCCGGGCCAGGTGCCCGGTTCCTCGTGTTCCCGGTAGGCCAGCACCGTTCCGGTCCCCGCCTGCCGGAAGAGCAGGCAGGGGCGATCTCCGGCGGTGCGTGCCACGTGGAGGCCGCCGCTGGCCACGGGAGTGGAGCGCAACGTGTGGAAGGGCACGAGCGGGCCACCCTTCTCGGTCTGCCGCCAGTGGGCGACATTCCGCTTGGCCGGGACGAACACCTGCACGAGGCCGGCGCCGCTGACCGTCGCCACCGGCCCGTCCTGCAACGGTCCGCCACCGAGTGACTCCCACGGTTGCCAGCCGTCGGACGTCTGCCGGCGCACGCTCAGCCCACCGGTGAAGTCACGCAGGAAGACCCACAGGTAGCCGTCGGGGTCGACGACGGCCCCCGGCACACCGATCTCCCGCTGCTTACGGCGGTCCGGGTCGGCCCGGTCCGGGCCGTCCAGGGACTGCCAGCCGGAGAAGTCTCCGTGCTGGCCGACGGTGAAGTAACCGGCTTCGACGTCGATCTTGCCGAGTGCATCGGTGCGCCGGAGCGCCACGACCCGCACCGGGCCGGAGCCGTTCGCGGCCACCGCCAGGGTCGGCATCAGCCCGTCGCCGGTCAGCACCGGACCCTGCCACTTGCCGGAGCCCGGCTTCTGCTCCGACCACATCGCGAGCCGGTCGCCGAGCACCGCGAACGCGGCGAGCGCGCCGGACGGGAGCCGGGTGAGCCAGGTGGACGTCGACACGTACCGCTGTGCCGTGCTGTAGATGTGGGTGCTGCGGTACGGGTTCGTGCCGAGCTGGTAGTCGCCGTGCCCGTAGGGGAATCCGGGGTTCTCGGCCCCGTCCGCGCCGGCGTACGTGCTCAGGAAGTCGGCCTTCTCCTGGTGGATCCGCTTGCTGAGGTTGTACGGCCAGTAGCGGTTGGCGTAGGCCCGGTAGTACTCGACCACCGGCGGCCTCGGGTTGTCGCGGCTGACCCGATGCACCGCCTCGATCGTGAGGCGGGCGGTCGCGGTGTGCTCCGGATGGTCCGAGTTGTGGTAATCGCTCCGACCCCAGTCGTGTTCCGGGTCCGGGTCCAGCGTGCGGATCACCGTGGGCCGGTACTTCTCGATGAGCTCCACCACCGCGGAGAGCAGCGTCTCCCGGGCGACCTTCTGCTCCGGGGTCGCAAGGTCCAGTGCGGACAGGGTCGGCGCCTGCTCGATCTCGCCGTCGAGCAGCGGCGGGAACGTGTGATACGAGCGCGTCTCGCCCTGCCGGTGCGCGAGGTTGAAGAAGTAGAGGACCACGTGCGGCGCGGCCTTCAGGGTGTCCCGCTCGACAACCAGGCCACCGGCCAGCGTGACCGCCTCCTGCACCCACTCGCTGTCCGCGGGAAGCTCGGCCATCCGGGCGTACGCCCGGCGCAGCCCCACGTGCCGAGCGGTGGAGTAGGCGGCGTGGTCCACCGGCGCCGACTGGCGGTCCTGGTCGTTGGTGTCGACGTTCCGCCCGTCCCCCTCGGCGGCGGTGAGCACCACGCCGACCGTCGGCACGTCGGCCGCGATCGCCATCCGGACGCCGGGATTGATGAAGTACAGGTCGTCGTCCGGGTGCGCCACCACGGTCATGGCCGGCCCCGGCTGCCAGGCGCCCGGCGTCTCGCCCCGGCGGTTCGAGCCGCCGAGCAGCGAGCGCAGCCAGGCGGTCACCATGGCTGCCGCGCGTTGTCGTGTTCCGCCGTGCCTCGCACCTCGATAACCTCCATCAGTTGCATTTTCCCTCGTGCGGCACAGGCCGTGGTCAGACGGGGCGATCGGTGACGACGAACGCCAGGCCGCTCTGGATCGTCAGGTACGGGGTGATCCGGACCTCGGCTACCGGAGTCTCCTCGAAGAGCTCGGGCGGCTGCTCGTCATCCACGCGGACCGACGGGTAGACGTAGGTGCGTTTGCGCTCGACGACGTCGTCCATCAGCCGGGCGATCGTGATCCCCGTCCCGTCCGGCCCCCGGGAGACGGCGGCATCCCAGTCCTCGTACCGCCGCAGCCGGCTGGCAGCCAGCCGGGCGACCGGGACGTCGAAGCTGAAATGTCCGGCGCCCTCGTCGGCGCCGTCGACGGTCAAGGTCTCTTCGCGTTCCCGGGCGGTGAGAACCAGCGTCGGGGTCGTGCCCCCGAAATCGCCGGCGATCAGCCGTCCGGTGACCGTGATCGTCTCCAGCCCGTACCGGATCTCCCCGAGCTCGGCGTGCTCGGCGCGACTCCACGCGGCCACCGCGACGAATTTGTCCTTGGTCGGGTAGGGCACGTTGCGGGTGAACGGGGCGGTCTCATCGCCACCGATGAAGTCCCGCACGTCCAGCACGCCGGCCCTCAGCCGGTACAGGCGGCTCCGGCGGTCGGACAGGTACAAGTCCCAGCGGCCCTCGGCGAACACCTCGGACCGGGCGGGGAAAGCGGCCGACCACTGTGCCGGGTCACCGGCAAGCGGAATCTTGACGGCTTTCCGGACGCCCTCGATCCGGCGGGGCCGGCAGACCAGGTGGGTCAGGTGGCGCGGGAGGCCGTCACCCGGGACGGTGACGATCACCTGCCCGTTCTCCAGGTGGCAGGAGGCGACCGGTGAGACGTCCTTGCGGACCTTGAAATCGGGCAGGACACGGATCAGCGCCCGGCCGCTGGAGCGCAGCGTGCGGGCGGGCGTCCGGAGACGTGCGGCGACCGAGCGCAGCGGCCGGCCGGCCGCGAGGTGCTCCTGGAAGAGCCTCTCGTACCGGCCGGCGATCAGCGCCGGGTCGTAGCGGCGCGAGTTCTCCCGGGCTGCGACGCCGAACCGGACCCGCAACTCGTCGTCGTTCATGAGGCGCAGCAGAGCCGTCGCGATGGCATCGACGTCACCGGTCGGGACGAGCAGGCCGTCCTCCCCGTCGCGGATGATCTCGGCCGGGCCGACCGGGCACGCCGTGCTCACCACCGGCAGGCCGCATCGCATCGCCTCGACGATGGTCATCCCGAAGGACTCCTTGTCCGAGGTGACGGCGGCGATCGAGCCCTTCACCCACTCCGCGTCGAGAGGGGAGTAACCGCCCATCCGGAAAACGTGGTTCTGCAGGCCCAGATCGGCGATCAGAGTGCCGAGCCGGCGCGACTCGCCGCCGTCGCCGTAGATGCGCAGCGTCCAGTCCGGCCGCTCGGTGATGACCTTGGCAAATGCTCGGACCAGCAGGTCGTACCGCTTGATCGGGTGCAGGCGGCCGGCGGCCACCACGATCTTGCGGTCGCCGCGGGTGGGCGTGACGGACGGCTCCGGCACGCTGTTCGGGATGGCCGACACCGGCGGCGCGTCCGGGCCCAGCAGCTCGCGCACCGCGGTGGCGTCGGCCTCGGTGACCGTGGTGACCGCGGAGAGCCGGGGGTAGTGCAGGCGCATCGCCTCATGGACGGATCCGGGAATCATGTCCTGGGTCATGTGCTCCTGGGCGATCCGGACACTGCCCGGACGACCCAGCCGGGCCACGTACAGGTTGAGCGCCGACCGGGTGCCCACCACCACGTCGTACGGCGTGCGTCGCAGGTAGTCGGCGACGCGGTCGTCGGTCAGCCGGCTGTAGAACCGGTAGAACTCCTCCTCGACCGGCACCATCTGCGACATCTCGCGGTTGCGCGGGTCCTTGCTGTCCGCCGAGTTGCGTCGCAGGTCGACGAGGCCGACGACGGAGACCTTCGCGGGGATCTCCATCATCGGCCGGTCGAGGCGGCGCAGGATCGACACGATCTCGACGTCGTGCCGCTCGGAGAGCTCGGCGGCCAGGTTGATGACGGTGCGGTTGGTGCCACCGACGCCGTAGATGTTGTGGATGAGGATGGCGATCCGCATGTCAGCCCTGCTTCTCGTACGGGCTGGGCACCGGGAAATAACCGTCCAGGAACGGGCGGAGCACCGCGTCCTGAGCCGCCAGCTGATCCTCGGTGGAGTAGGCGTCGTTGATGCAGTACGCCTCCCAGTCGCGCCGCTCCAGCGCACGAGCGAGCCGGGCGGCGAGGTCCGGCACGGCCAGCTGGACGTAGCCGTACTTCACCGAGCCGGGCAAAGCCCGGCCGCTGAGGAACGCGTAGTGGTGGTAGAGGTTCGAGACCGGGGAGAGGTCCTCGGTGTGCCGGAATCGCGACGCCATGGTCAGGGCGTAGTCCGCCGCGAACTCGGACTCGATCTCGGTCATCACGCTGCGCCGCAGGGCGTACGGGACGTGCTGGAAGACCTGGGTCGTCACCGGGCCGAACTTCGCCTCCAGCAGCCGGCGGTTGTTCTTGTGCGCGGCGTCGACCGGGGTGTCGTCCTCCCGGATCGGCCCGACCGGCACTCGTCCCTGCGACAGGAAGAACTTCGACAATCCGTTGGCCAGGAAGAACGTCTGCGGAGCCATCGGCCGGCCGAAGAACATGTCGTCGTTGAGGTAGAGGAAGTGCTCGGCCAGGCCGTCGATGTGGTGCAGCTGGCTCTCGATCGCGTGCGAGTTGAACACCGGCAGCACGGAGGCGTCGCTGAAGATCTCCTTGTGGCTGACCACCCGGATGTTGCTCCGGCTGTCGTCCAGCCACCGGGGCGTCTGGTCGTCGGTGACGATGTAGATGTTGCGCACCCACGGCGCGTTCGCGTGGATCGACCGCAGGGAGTACCGCAGCTCGTCCCGGCTGAGGAAGCGGGCGGCGCTGGCCGACTCGGCGTGGTACGTCTCGCCGGTGACCTGGGCGCGCCGCTGCTGCCAGGCGGGGTCGGTGCCGTCGACCCAGGTGTAGACGACGTCGATCGGGAAGGTGATGTCGTCCGGCAGCGTGACGGTCATCTCCGGGCGGGTGCGCACCGGAGGCAGGTCCTGTCCGACGCCGGCCAGCCGGGTGAACTTCTCCATCGGCGCCTCGACGGGGTTGCTCTCCCCGGGCAGCACCCGCCCCACCCGGTTGTGCCGGGGACCCCACAGCCGGCCGTCCCGCGCGGTACCCCAGAACTCGATCTCACAGCCGTATTCGCGGCCGTACACCAGGCTCCGCGTGGGATCTGTGCGGAACCACACCATGCGCAGCACCTTGGCGTCGGCGACCTTGGCCCAGGCGGTGTCCTCGGAGCCGTCCATCAGCACGTCGCGCACGGCGGGCTTCGGCAGGATCGGCGCCAGGTAGGCCTGGGTCTCCCGGGCCAGATCGACGAGTGCGGCGACGACCGCGGACCGCTGGTCGGCACGGACACCGATCACCGGGACGCGATCGTCCAGGCCGCGCACGGCGAAGTACTCCACCCCCGACCTCGCCAGCACCTGCTCGACGGCGACGTGGTTGCGGGTGCGCACCTGCAACGGAGTCAGACCGGAGTGGATGTGCACGGTCCGCGGCATCATCTGAATGGACATCTCCACTCGGTCCGCGCTGGTCAGATCAAACATGCTGATATCCCGTCGGGGTCGGTGCGCCGGAGGGGGCCTGCCGGGGAACCGGAGGACGGCCGTCGCGGGCGGCGAGGGCGAGCGGCGGCCACAGGCGCGAGAGCCGGGCCGGGACCCGGCGCCCGCGGTGGGTGGTCATTGCTGCACGCTTACGGAGTCGTGCGGCTGCGGTAGCCGACCACGGCACCGGAGTCACCGGCCCCGGCTCCGATGGAGGTACCGCCCTGCCGGGGGATCTTCACGGTCGCGCCCGGGTCGGAGCGGCCCAGCGTGGTGGCGCTGTACCGGGCTCGCTCCGCGGTGACCTCGTCGGGCAGCTCGTACGGCGAGCGGAACGGGAAGTACTGCGGGAGGAAGTCGGCCATCATCGAGGCCTGTTCGCTGAGCGCCACGACCGCGGAGTCGGTGTCGTTGAGGCAGAACACGTCGCAGTGCCGGCGGGCGAGCAGGAAGGCGAGCTGCACCGGCGTCGACGGATGGGCCAGGTCGGCGTAGGTGTACTTGATCGACCCCGGAACCGCGCGCTTGGTCAGGAACGCCCAGTAGTGCTGCAACGACGAGGGGATCGACAGGTCACCGGGGTGCCGGAACGGGTGCTCGGCGGTCGCGCGGACCTGGTCCGGCAGGGTCCGCTCGATCTCCTCCAGCACGCTTTTCTGCAGCGGGTACGGCACGTGCTGCATCTTCTGCGTGATGCTGCGGTCGAACCTCTCGGCGATGTGCGACCGGTTGTTCTTGCCCGCCGCGGTGACCGGCGCGTCGAAGACGGTCGCCGGGCCGGCCTCGAGCTGAGCCTTCGACTGGAAGAACTTGGCGATGCCGTTGCCGTGGAAGAACGCGGTCGGCGGCACCGGACGGCCCAGGAACATGTCGTCGTTGAAGTAGATGAAGTGCTCGGCCAGCCCTGGGATCCGGTGCAGGCGCGACTCGATGGCGTGCGAGTTGAAGGTGGGCAGCACACCGGTGTCGCCGAACAGCTTCCGGTGGCTGACGACCGTGAGACCGGGGTGCGAGTCGTCCAGCCACGGGGGCAGCTGGTCGTCGGTGACCAGGAAGATCCGGCGGACCCACGGGGCGTACGTGGCGATCGACCGCAGCGAGTACTTCAACTCGTCCCGGCTGATGAACCGGGAGGCGTTCGTGGCGATCGTGTTGATCTGTTCCTTGCCGAGCGCGCTCAGCGAGGCGTTCTTGCGCTCCAGCCAGTCCGGGTCGTTGCCGTCGACCCAGGTGTAGACGACGTCGATCGGGAAGCGGACGTCCTCGGCCGGCACGGCCGCGAACTCCGAGCGGGTCCGGTAACGGGGCCGGCTGTCGGCCGGCGGCATCGACGGGTTCAGGGCGATCGGCGCCACCGTCTCGTGCTCGCTCTGAGCCGGCAGGGTGCTCGCGACCGCGTTGCGGCGCGGCCCGGTGATCGTGTCGGGTGCGCCGTCCACGCCCTTCGTGGTGTGCCAGAACTCGATCTCGCACGCCGAGCCGCTGCCCAGCACGGTGGTCCCGTACGGGCTGGTGAACGGGAAGTAGACCTGAACCGCGTTCTTGCCCTTCCCGGCCCGGAAACCGTCGTCACCCACCGACCCGGTCCGGATCTGGGCGTCCTTGAGCCGCTCGTCGGCGTTCAGGGCGGTCAGGGTCCGCTCGCGGTCCCGCTTGTGCACCGCCACCGCGCTGTGCCGTTCGCTCGCCGGGCGCAGGCAGAAGTACTCGATGCCGGCCCGGTCGAGCGCGGCGGTCACGCCGTCCAGGTTGAGCTGCCATGCCGTCGCCGGGGTCATGTCCGGCACCACGCGGGCCTGGATGCTCCGGCCCGCGTCACGGGTCTTGACCAGGGTCCCGGGCGCCGCCGGCGCGGGCAGGCGGGGCTGCCGGGTGAGCCGCCGGACCAGCCACAACTGGCGGTGCGGCGGCAGCAGCTCCACCAGCCGGAGGCGATAGTCCTTGGGGAGCAGGCGGTAGAAGCGCAGCGCGATCATGCCGCACCCGTCCACGAGCGCGCAGCACACCACTGCCGCCGGCCATCCTGGCCGACGCGAATGACAATCCGCACCAGAGTTCCCCCGAGCCCTCTGCTGCTCACCGGTTCTGGAGTCGTTACTCCTGCTGATCCCGTCGCAGCGGCTTGTGAGGTTAAGGCAGGTGTACAACTCCAGACAAGAACGTGAACAGAGACAAAACGAACACGCGCGGTAACTTGCGGGTGGCGATCAAGCGGATACGCCCGACTATGCCTCAATCGACCGGCTTGAACAGGTGCGCGCTCAGGAACGCCTGCTCAGCGGTCGTCTCGGGGGTGCCAGCGCGGAGGTCTGCGGCCCGGAGACCTCCAGCGACCTTCGATTCACGATGTGACGAATATCCCTGCCAGAAGGGCTGGCCCGTAGCTCGTCGCAGCAAGTTCGGAACCGGCGGGACACCCCGCTGAAACGGGAGTGTGCCCGAGGGCACAGCCGGCCTATTTGATTCCGGTCTGGGTGGGGTCCTTCAGGGAGGCGTCTATGTCGGCTGAGGTCTTGGTGAGGATGGCCTGGATCTCGGAGCGGGGGAGAGGGGCGTTGGCGTGCCACAACTCGGCGAGGTCCTTGGCGATGATGCTCTCCACCACGATCCAGGCGGGGATGGAGGGGTACATGCGGCCGGCGGCGATCATGGTCTGGAAGGCGGCGTAGGCCGGGTCGGATTCGAGGCGGGTGCCCTTCACCGCGGCGGAGCGGGCGGGCCACAGGCCGGAGGAGACGCTGTATCGGCGCTGACTCTCTTCGCTGGTGAGGTACCTGACCCACTCGAAGGCGGCGTCGGGGTGTTTGGCGGCCTTGAGGATGGCCAGGCCGGAGCCGCCGAAGAAACCGAAACGGCCGGCCTTCCCGGCGGGTAGCGGGGCGGTGCCCCAACCGTTACGGAGGCCGGGGCGGTGCGGGTCGGCCAGGTAGTCCCCGACCGACTGGGAATTGTCGACGGTGATGGCGCCGATGCCGTTGGCGAAAGCGGCGGGGACGGCGTCGGACTCCAGTTTCATCGCCCTCGGGTCATCGTAGGCGCCGACCAGCTGCTGGTAATAGGTGACGCCGTCGACGGCGGCGGGGGAGGCCAGCCGCGACTGGTCGCCCGTGTCGTTCAGGAGGTTGCCGCCGGCGCCCCAGATGAACGGGGCCACGTTGTGGATGATGCCGAAATTGTTGGCGTTGCCGATCGCCAGCGGCCAGACGCCGGTGTTCGCTGCCTTGATCTTCTTCAGGGTGGCGGCGAACGCGGTCCAGTCGGTGAACGCGGTGGCCGGGTCGACGCCGGCCTTGGCCAGCACGTCCTTGCGATAGAACAGCGCCCGCACGTCGGTCAGCCAGGGGAGCGCGGTGATCTGGTCGGAGCCGAGCAGGTGGCTCGCGCTCCAGCTGGCCGTGGCGAACACGTCCGGGCCGCCGACGGCCGCGATCTCGGCGGCGGTGTACGGCCGCAGCGCGTCCAGTGCGCTGAACCCGCCCACCCAGGTCGTCCCCAGCACCGTGACGTCCGGTCCCTGGCCGCTGGTCGTCGCGGTGCTCAGCCGGGTCAGCGCGTCGCTCCATTGGATGCGTACCGGATTGATGGTGATGTTCGGGTGCGCCCGGTGGAAGTTCTCGGCCTCCTGGACGACGGCCCGGTCCTGGATCGGGCCGCCGTACGGCATGTACCAGAAATCGAGCGTCACCGGTGGCTGGTCCGCGGCGTAACCGACCGTCTCGGCCGTGCCACCGGCGCTGCTGTCCGCCTTGTCCCCGCAGGCGGCCAGGGCCAGGGGCAGGCCCGCGGCGGCGGCGAGCAGGGCACGGCGGCGGACGGGAGTGTCCCTGGTCATATCGGACCTATCGGCACCGGGCCGAGATGAATGAACCGAAGTCCTGAAATCGGGCGGAAGTTTGACGATAGGCAGTTCATGCATGCTGGCGTGGCATCGGTGCTCTCGTGGCGGTGGCCCCGGGTGCTCGCCCTGACGCTGCTGCTGCTCAGCGGCGTGACCGGCGCCAACATCATGCTGCACGGGCGGAGCGCCGAGCACTCCGGCAGCGCGTATCGGCTCAACGAGCTGGACACGCTGCTGCACGAGGAGAGCGCGGTGCAGTGGAAGACGCTCGCCAAGGGCAACTCGCCGATGAAGGTCGCCCGGGAGCTGGGCAAGCTGCGCAAGCAGGAGGCGGACATCCTCGCCCTGCCGCAGTTCGCCAAGTCGTCGCTGATCGACCAGGTCGAGGGCTATCACGCGGTGCTCGACGTGGAGCTCGGCCTGCTCGGCGTCGGCAAGACCGCCGAGGCGCTGGCGATCGAGCAGAAGCAGACCGACCCGCGGTTCAGCGCGCTCGCCGGTGATCTGGCCCGCCGGGAGAAGGAGGAGAGGGACGCGGCCGGCGTCAGCAAGAACATCGCCGACGTCACCCTGATCGCCGCCATGTCCGCCGCCCTGGTGATGATCGGCCTGCTGCTCTTCCGCTTCGAGCGGGAGCACCGCGCGTCCCGGCGGGCCGCCGACGAGCTCCTGCACCAGCAGCGGACCGCGTTCGCGGCGCTGGCCGAGCACGAGGCACTGGTCCGTCACCAGGCGCTGCACGATCCGCTCACCGGCCTGCCCAACCGGCGGGCCCTCAGCGAGCTGCTCGCCACCGAGGGCCGGCGCGCCCTGCTCCTGGTCGACCTGGACAACTTCAAGCCGGTGAACGACACGCTCGGCCACGCGGCCGGCGACGAGCTGCTGGTCGGGGTGGCCGACCGGTTGCGGGCGGCGGTACGCGCCGACGACACGGTCGCCCGCCTCGGTGGCGACGAGTTCGCCATCTTCCTGCCGGACGGTGACGAGCAGACCGCGGGCCAGATCGCCGCCCGGATCGTCGCCGAGTGCGGCCGGACGTTCGACCTCGCGGCCGGCCCGGTGACCATCGGCGCGAGCGTCGGCGTGGCCGTCGCCGACGACGCGGACGGCGACCGGCTGCTGCGCGAGGCGGACGAGGCGATGTACCGGATCAAGCAGGGCGGCAAGGGCGACTACGTGGTGGTCTCGCCCGGCTCCCCGATCAGCGCCTGACCTGTTGGTGACAGAGGCGTTCGTTCGGTACCTATTACCCGGATTTCCCGGGAGGACGCCCGGACCTGGGCCGTTCGGGCATTGAAGGCGGCCTTCATGAGGGTCTAAGGTTGCCGGACCAGCCACAGGAGGCGGGCGTCCACAGGTGATGGTCCGGTAGTCCATTTCGGAGCGCGAAATGGGTCCGTGCGCCGCCCGGCGGCTTCCGCCGTCCGCATTCGGCGAAGGGACCTTCGGCATGCGCAGGCGTAGCGGTCATCTCGCGTCCGGAGCACTGTCCGCGCTGCTCCTCTTCGGATTCGGCGCCTCGGCCGCCGATCCGGCCACCGCGGTCGCCGGTCCCGCGCCCGCCGCCGCGGAGCAGCCGGAGGCACACGTCCACGCCGAGGGGCCGGGCGACGATCGCCGGCACATGGCCGACGACCTGGTCGGCACGCCGATCTCGGAGATCGAGAAGCAGACCGCGGCGAACGCCAACCGGATCCAGAAGGCCACCGGGCAGCGCCCCGGAACAGCACGCCAGCAGGCGAAACTGGCGGCCGACCCGGCGCAGACCGGCGCCTGGGGCGCGGTCGTCGACACCCCGGTCGTCCCGGTGTTCGAGGCGCTGCTGCCGAACGGCAAGGTGCTGATCTGGGACTCGGTCGGCGACAACGCGGCCGAGTCGTACCCGGATCACGACTTCACCCGGGCGATGGTCTGGAACCCGGCCGACAACACCTCCAAGCGGGTGGACCTGCAGGGCACCAACATCTTCTGCGCCGGGTTCGCCCACCTGGCCAACGGCAACATCCTGGTGGCCGGCGGGAACGCGAACCAGGCGCTGGACGGCAGCGTGCACACGCACGTCTTCAACTGGCAGACCGAGACGTGGACCCGCGGCAACGACATGGCCGGCGCGCGCTGGTACCCGTCGGTGGCGGAGACGGCCAACGGCGAGGAGGTCATCATCGGCGGTGGCCCGGCGACCGCCGAGGTCTACCAGGCGAACGGCGCGCTGCGTCCGCTGAAGAATTTCACCAAGTACGACGCGCGGATCTATCCGTTCCTCGGCTCGCGCCCGGATGCCCAGCTCGGGCTCTTCGGGCCGTACCCGGCCGCGTACACGATCACCACGGTGGGGGACGGGCTGATCACGGCGACCGCCACCCGGGACGCGTGGAGCCGGGAGTACGGCAGCTTCTCCACGTACGACATCGGCAAGACGCTGGTGGTCGGCGGTGGCAACCAGACCGAGGGCGGCGTGCCGAACGTGCCCACCAAGACCGCGGTGGTGATGAACAGCTCGGCCGGCCTGGCGCCCACGGTCACCACCACCGGATCGCTGTCGACCGGTCGCCGGCACCTCAACGCGACCCTGCTGGCCGACGGCACGGTGCTGGCGACCGGTGGTCTGACCAGCGCGGCCACCTCGCCGCTCGTCGACCTGAACAACGCCGCGACGGCGGCCGAGCTGTGGAACCCGGCGACCGGCCAGTGGTCCCTGCTGGCCGGTGCGAGCCGGATCCGGCAGTACCACTCGACGGCCATCCTGCTGCCGGACGGCCGGGTGATGACCGGTGGCGGCGGGGTCTGCGCGCGGTGCATGACGGTCGGGTACCTGGAGAAGAACGTCGAGTACTTCACGCCGCCGTATCTGTACAAAAAGGACGGCAGCGGCGACCTGGCGACCCGGCCGACGATCGCCACCGCCCCGGCCGGGGTGGGGATCAACACGACCTTCACCGTCACCTCGCCGGACGCGGCCGGGATCAAGAAGGTCGCCCTGGTCGGCCTCGGCGACGTGACCCACGCCGTGGACCAGGGCCAGCGGTACGTCCCGCTGAAGTTCACCACCTCCGGCACGACGCTGACCGTCACCGGCCCGCCGAACGGCGGGGTGGCTCCGCCCGGCTACTACATGCTCTTCGTCGTCGACGCGAACGGCGTCCCGTCCATCGCCAAGATGGTGCAGGTCGCCAAGGGGCCGAACCCGCTGCTCACCCCGGTGAAGAACAACAGCGCGGCCAAGTGCGTGGACGTCCCGTCGTCCAAGACCGCGCCGGGCACCTACCTCCAGTCGTACACCTGCAACGGCACCAAGGCGCAGGCGCTGGTCCGGCTGCCCGGCGACAACACGCTGCGGGTGATCGGCAACTGCCTCGACGTGCCGTCCCGCAAGTTCGTGAACGGGCAGAGGATCTGGGCGTACACCTGCAACAACACGGTGGCCCAGACCTGGCAGTTCGGCGCCGACGGGACCATCCGGCCGATCGGCGGGACGACGATGTGCCTGGCCCCGGCGTCGACCGCGAACAACGCGGCGCTGCAGCTGAGCACCTGCAACGGCAGCACGCTGCAGAAGTGGACGTACTGATCAGGCGGCGGCGAGGGCCCGCACCACCTGTTTGAGCGCGGCCGGGTGGTGCAGGATGCCGAGGTGGCCGACCACGGCCCGGCGGGCGTGCTGCTGGAGCACCACCGGGGTGGCCACGGGCAGCGCGGTCAGCGACGCGGTGTACGGCGTCACCATCTGGTCGTACCGGGTGACGATCGTGGTGAACCGGGTGCCGGCGGCCGGCGGAGCGTCCCGGATGGCGGTCAGCACCGCCGAGCCGGGCAGCTGCTCCCGCCAGGTCGGGATCTTCGCGTCCAGCCAGTGCCGCAGCTTCGCCGGGAGCCGGTGCGGGCGCCGGAGCAGCCCGTGCAGGGTGGTCCCGCCGTAGGTGGGCGCCAGCCCGACCAGGGACCGGACCGCGCCGGCCGCCGGCTCGCCGGGCAGGCAGCGGACCAGGTAGTGGGCGAGCACCGCGCCCCACGAGTGGCCGACCACGTCGACGTGGGCAGCGCCGGTCGACGCGATGAAGGCGGCCAGCTCCTCGGCGTGCCGGTGGGTGGCGCTGGCGTCCGCGGCCGGCCGGGCCCGCCGCCAGTCGAACGGGTAGACCGTCCGGCCCTGGTTGGCCAGCAGGGGCGCGAGGGTGAACCAGTCGCTGGCGGACCGGCCGTTGGTGCCGTGCACCAGGATCACCGGGACGGTCGCCGGGTCCGGGGTGGCGCCGGGCTCCGGACGGCGGGCGCCGGGCGGCAGGCCGCGCGGGTCGGCGGCGCTGTGCCGGAGCGCCTCGCGGCGGCTGTAGTGCACGGGCAGTGGCCGGGGTTGCATCGGTCACTCCTCACGGTCGGTGACGGCACATTCGGCGTGGATCTTAAACGGGACCGCTCCGGCCGTACGGTAAACATTGATTTCTTTAAAATTCGCCCGGGTATTTGATATTGACCTCGGCGGCTATCCTCCGCACCGATGACGAACGTGAGCCTGGCCAACGGTGTGCGAACCTGGTCGAAGACCCAGAAGAACGTGCGGCTCGGCACGCTCGACGCGCTGCGGCTGGTCGCGGCGCTCTCGGTGGCGGCCTACCACCTGACCGTCTCGTGGCGGATCGACGGGCACAGCCAGCCGGAGCACTTCCTGCCGCACGGCTCCCACCTGACCATCTACGGTTTTCTCGGGGTCGAGCTGTTCTTCCTGATCAGCGGCTTCGTGATCTGCATGAGCAGCTGGAACCGCAGCCTGGGCGACTTCTTCACCTCGCGGGTGAGCCGGCTCTACCCGGCCTACTGGGTCTGCCTGCTGATCACCGCGACGGTGGTCACCCTGGCGCCGATCACCGGCGGCGTCCCGGTCACCGGCGCGCCCGGCCTCAGCGACATCGCGGTCAACCTGACCATGCTCCAGGAGCCGCTCGGTGTCGGTTCGGTCGACACCGTGTACTGGACCCTCTTCGTGGAGCTGCGGTTCTACCTGCTGTTCGCGGCGCTGGCCGCGTTCGGGCTGACCTACCGCCGGGTGGTGCTGTTCTGCGCGATCTGGATGACCGTGGCGGTGATCGGCCCGATGCTCGGCAGCAAGGCGGTCGAGGTGCTCGCCATCCCGGACTACGCGCCGTACTTCATCGCCGGGGTGGCCGCGTTCCTGATCCACCGGTTCGGGCGGTCGCCGCTGCTGTTCGGCATCATCGGGTTCGCCTGGCTGATCAGCATCCCGCGGGTGATCGGCCGGGTCAGTCACGTGAACCCGGGCTTCCCGGTGCCCACCTGGCCGGGTCCGGTGATCATCACGCTGGCCTTCGGCGCGCTGCTGGCGATCGCGCTGGGCTGGACCGACCGGATCCGCTGGCGCTGGCTGACCACCGCGGGCGCCCTCACCTACCCGTTCTACCTGCTGCACCAGCGGATCGGGTACACGTTCATCCGGCACGCCTACGAGGCCACCCGGCTGCCCGCCGAGGTGCTGGTGTCCAGCGCGATCCTGCTGGCCCTGGGCCTGGCCTGGCTGGTCTACCGGCTGGTCGAGAGACCGCTGGCCCGACGGATGCGCGACAGCCTGCGGAAGGCGTTCGCCGAGGTGCGCACGGCCTCGGCCCGGGACGCGGAGGCGGCCGCGATCCCGGCCCAGCTGGGCGTCGGGCACCGGGTGGTGCGTCCGGCCAAGGTCCGCGTCGGCGAGCGGTGAGCGCCGCTTACGGTACGCGCTGAGCACTCACCCCCCGACGCTCAGCAGGTGGTGTACCCCTTGCCGGCCGAGCTCCACGAGCACGAGTCGATCGTCGTGCCGCCGGCCCGCAGGGTCGCGCTGTCCCCGCCGTTGTTCCACACGTGATACGTCTTGCCCCAGTACCGGGTGGAGGTGCTGTTCGTGCCCTTGCCGGTCCGGACGGTCACGCTCTTGCCGGCGCCCAGCGAGTAGCTGCCGAACGTGTACGTGTTCCCGGCCCGGTCCCGCACCGTCCAGCCGGTCAGCGCGACCGTCTTCGAGGTCTTGCCGGTCAGCCGGAAGTACTCGCCGTCGATGCTGGCGTTGGTCCGCCTGTCCCGGCCCGGGGCGTTGTACTGGATCCGGGTGAACCGGACCGAGCCGGCCGCCGGGGTGCCCGGCGCCGGGGTGGGTGTCGACGCGCTGTCCGGGTCCGTCCAGGCCGGGTTCGGCACCGGGTTGGCCGCGGCCGGCGCCGGCGTGGGACCGGCCGTGCCCGGCACGGTCACCGTGACGTTCGCCGAGTAGTTGGCGATCACGAAGTTGTCCGGGTCGGCCCAGTCCGGGTGCGCGCTGTCGCTGACGAAGGCCCGGTAGGCCGGGGTGCCGCCGGGCTGGCCGGTGGCGCTGCCGCGGTACTGGATCGGATCCTCGCCGACCGTGCCGGAGGTGACCCTGGTCCAGCCGCCGCTGGTGTAGCGCTGGATGGTCACCGGCAGGGTGGGCTCGCCCGGGTTGACCGTCACCGTGAAAGCGACCGCGTTGTCGCCGGTCGCCGAGGCGGACAGCTCCGGCTGCACCCGGACCGCGGCGAACCGCCGGTTGGACCAGCCGTCGTCGGTGCCGACCATCATCACGTGCCCGGAGTCGAGCGGCCGCTTGATGCTCCAGTGCCCGCTGCTGTCCGCCTTGGTGGTCAGCGGCGGCCACACGCCCGGCGAGGTCTCCGCCTTGCTGTAGTCGTTCGCCGGATGCTGGGCCAGCTCGGTCTTGCTGTGCTTGGCACCGTAGATGTACGCCTCCTCGTAGAGCGTGACGGTGTCACCGGGCTGCGCGGTCCCGGACAGCGTGATCGGGTGCTGGTCGTCGAAGCCGTTGGCCACCGGGATCCGGTTGAAGGTCGGCAGCTGCGCCGCGAACACCGGCGCGGGCAGCGTCGCCCCGAGCAGTCCGGCGGCGCCGCCCAGCCCGATGATTACTTTCCGTAGTTGGAACATCAACCGATCGTACGTACCGGTCCGGGTCGTTTCCGCGGGATCCGATTTCCGCGCGGCCGGGCCGGTGCGGGAGACTTGCCGGCCTATGGAGAAGCAAGAACTGCCGGTACTGGAAGCGGACTGCGCACGGTGCGCGGGACTCTGCTGTGTGGCCCCGGCCTTCGCCAAGTCGTCGGATTTCGCGATCGACAAGCCGGCCGGCCAGGCGTGCCGGAACCTGGGCGGGGACTTCCGCTGCCGGATCCACGAGCAGCTGCCCGAGCGCGGTTTCCGCGGGTGCGTGGTGTTCGACTGCTTCGGGGCCGGGCAGCGGATCACCCAGGAGACGTTCGGCGGGCGGGACTGGCGCAGCGCCCCGGAGATCGCCGGACCGATGTTCGCCACCCTGCCGGTCATGCGTCAGCTGCACGAGCTGCTCTGGCTGCTCGACGAGGCGCTGAGGCTGGACGAGGCCCGGCGGTTGCACCCGAAACTGCGGGCGGCCCGGGACGAGATCGACACGGCGGCCGGCGGGGCGCCGGAGACGCTGCGCGGGCTGGACGTCGGGGCGTACCGGAAAGCGGTGGTGCCGTTGTTGCGCAAGGCCAGCGAGCTGGCCCGGGCCGGGACCCGCCGCCCGGACCACAGCGGCGCGGATCTGATCGGCCGCCGGTTCCGCGGGGCCGACCTGCGTGGCGCCAGTTTCCGTGGGGCGTTGCTGATCGGTGCCGACCTGAGCGGCGCTGACCTGCGGCGGGCCGACTTCACCGGTGCGGATCTGCGCGGCGCGGACCTGCGCGGCGCCGACCTGACCGGGGCGCTGTTCCTCACGAGATCACAGCTGCGCGCCGCAGTGACCGACACCGATCGGCCGTAAGCTGAAGCGATGCAGCAAGTGTCCGGTGTGGTGTGGCTGCTGACCGTTCTGGGCATCGTCGGTCTGCTGCTCTTCGACTTCTTCGTCCACGTCCGCCGCGCGCACGTGCCGCGGCTGCGCGAGGCGGCACTGTGGACTTCGATCTACGTGTCGATCGCGATCCTGTTCGGCGCCGGGGTCTGGGTGTTCGGCGGGTCCGAGATGGGCACCGAGTACTTCGCGGGATATGTCACCGAGGAGGCGCTCTCGGTCGACAACCTGTTCGTCTTCCTGCTGCTGCTCGGCAGCTTCAAGGTGCCCCGCGCCGACCAGCAGAAGGTGCTGCTGGTCGGGATCGCGGTGTCGCTGGTGGCCCGGACCGCGTTCATCTTCCTGGGCGCCGCGCTGATCAACTCGTTCGCGTGGATCTTCTACCTGTTCGGGGCGATCCTGCTGATCACCGCGGGCAACCTGGTCCGCGGCCACGGCGACGAGAGCGACGAGGCGCCGGACAACATCGTGATCCGGCTGGCCCGGCGGGTGCTGCGCACCTCGGACACCTACGACGGGGACAAGCTGGTCACCTACCGCGACGGCAAGCGGGTGCTGACCCCGATGCTGCTGGTCATGGTGGCGATCGGCGGCACCGACATCCTGTTCGCGCTGGACTCGATCCCGGCCATCTTCGGCCTCACGCAGAACGTCTATCTGGTCTTCACCGCGACCGCGTTCTCGCTGCTCGGCCTCCGGCAGCTGTACTTCCTGATCGACGGCCTGCTGGACCGGCTGGTCTACCTGTCCTACGGCCTGGCCGCGATCCTCGCGCTGATCGGCGTCAAGCTGGTGCTGCACGCCATGCACCAGAACAACGTGCCGTTCATCAACGACGGCGAGCCGATCGGGGTGACCGAGATCCCGACCCTGGCCTCGCTCGGGATCATCGTGGCGGTGCTGCTGATCACCGTGGTGGCGTCGCTGCTCAGCCCGAAAGGGCGGGCCCGCACCTACGTGGCCGGGGCCCGTCGCCGGGCCGTCGACTTCCTCGAGGTGGAGACCGATCCGGAGTACTGCGACGAGCTGTACCACCAGCTGCTGGCGGACGAGGCGCACCTGAACGGGCTGCCGGAGCGGTACCAGGACCGGGTCCAGCGGCACACCGACCTGCGGGAGCTGCTGGACCGGGCGCACCGGGCGCACACCGAACGGGTCGCGGCCGGCCGCTGTTTCGTGCGGCCGGAGCGATCAGCGGCGTGAGTGCGGTTCGTCGTTCAGGTACGCGGACAGGTTGGTGAACCGGCCGTCGCCCCGGTCGTCGTCGGTGCCGGCGGAGACCAGGCTGGCGACCCGGGCGGCCAGGCTCGACGCGCGGGAGGCCAGGTCCGGCTCGGCGTACCGGGAGTCCTGCTCGGCGCGCAGGGCCTGCTCGGCGCGCTCGGCGTCGGCGTCGCGGCCGGGACGGTCCGCATAGGCGCGAGAGCCCGAGATCGGGACGGCCTCGTAGACGGGCTCCTCGTAGACAGGCTCCGCGTAGACGGGCTCGTCGTAAACAGGCTCCGCGTAAACGGACTCCTCGTGAGCGGGCGCGTCGTAGGAGGCCTCGGCGTAGACCGGCTCGTCGTAAGCGGGCTCCGGGGCGGGCACCGGGACCGCCCCCAGCAGCGTCACCGTCTGCCCCTCGCCGCCCTGGTAGTTGGTGAACTCGGGGCCGATCACCAGCTTGGCCAGCATCCGCGCGTGGGCCGGCGCCACCCCGATCTCGGTGGCGTTCTCCACCCGGAACCGGGCGATCGCCTGGCGCAGCACGTTCGCCAGCTTGTCGGCGTCCCCGACCGTCGCCAGGTCGCCGCCGGCGAACACCAGGGCCGGGTAACTGCCCGCGGGACCCGTGCAGACCAGCTGGATCTGGGTGACCGTCGCGTTCCGGCCGACGTCCCGGTTGCCCGGCTGCACGCGCAGGTGCTGCGGCCACAACCAGAACAACTCGCCGTTACTCAGCGTGTTTTCGTCCGCGTACGTATAGCGAACCCGGCGGTCGGTGACCAGGACCTCGGCGCCTTCCGGCAGGGTCCATCGCGGCAGCGACGACGCCTCGTCGAACGCATACTCCGCCACGGCGCAGCGGCCGTGCCACAGGACCCGCTCGCCGCTGTCCAGCGGTCCGAGGTCGGTGCCCGGTGCGGACAGGAAGTGCTGGTGGAACATGGTTGCCTTCCCCGTTCACGCCGCGGAGTAGGAATGCGCGGCCGAAACGATTACAGCCTTCTCCTACCAGTGTTGCCAGTCGTCCGACGCGAATCACACCGGGACTGGCGAAAGTGACACCGGACAGTGATGACCGGTGCACCATCGGCCGATTAAACCACTACTTTCGGTTACCGAAAAGGGTATCCGGTGGCGGTGGGGAGGCGACTGCCACGGCATCCGGGACCGGGGCCGCGCCGGCCGCGAAACGATCAAGATCGATCTCCACCCTCCCCGGGAACCAGTCGCCGGCCGCGCGCCTGGTCAGCTCGGCCACCGGAGGCGGGGTCCGGCCGGCGAGCACTACAAGATTGCCGAACCGGCGGCCGCGCAGCACCGCCGCGTCGGCAACCAGACAGGCCTGCGGCAGCACCGCGCGGATCGTGGCGACCTGAGCACGGGCGTGCCGGAGCGGCGGGCCGTCGGCGATGTTGGCGACCAGCCAGCCGTCCGGGGCGAGCACCCGGGCCACCTGCTCGATGAACTCGACCGAGGCGAGGTGCGCCGGGGTACGGGCGCCGGCGAAGACGTCGAGGACGATCACGTCGTACCCCGCGTCGCGCATGCCGGTCACCGCCTCGCGCGCGTCACCCACCCGGACCCGGATGTTCGCCCGCTCCGGCAGCGGCAGCTCGCGGCGGACCAGCTCGACCAGCGGACCGTCGATCTCCACCACCCGTTGCGCCGAACCGGGCCGGGTCACCGCCAGGTAGCGCGGCAGGGTCAGCGCACCGCCGCCCAGGTGCAGCGCCCGCAGCGGCCGGCCGGGCGCGGCGGCCAGGTCGATCGCCGCGGCGATCCGCCGGACGTACTCGAACTGGAGGTGCGTCGGGTCGGCCAGGTCCACGTGTGACTGCGGGGCGCCGTCCAGGAGCAGGGTGAACGCGGTGTCCCGGTCCGGGTCCGGGACCAGCTCGGCGACGCCCGAGGCGACCGTCTCCACCCGTCCCCGCGACGCCTTGCGCTGTGCCATCCGGCCATTGTCCCGGGAGCAGCTCGGTAGCACCGCGGCGGGAAGCCGATGCCGCCGCGGAAAACTTCCGACGTTTGGCATGTGAGTGTTTTCGAGCAGCTTCTGCAGCGGCGGACCGCGCTCGGCGGCGCGGCCGCGGCCGGTGTCGCCACCGTGCTGGCCACCGGAACGCCCGCGCACGCCGACACCGAGTTCCACGCCACGGTCGAGCCCGGTGTCGAGTTCCCTTCGGACCCGGCCGCCGATCTCCTGCCCGCCGACCCGCTGCTGCACCTGCTGCGCCGGGCCACCTACGGACCCAGCCCGGCGTCGATCGCCGAGATCCGCAAGCTCGGTCCGGCCGCCTGGCTGGACCGGCAGCTGAACCCGGCCACGATCGCCGACCCGGTCGCCGACGAGCTGCTCGCCCGGCTGCCGCTGGCCGGCCTGAGCATCGCCGAGATCCGTGCCAGGGTCGCGGCCGGGCAGCTCAAGCAGTACGACTGGA
This sequence comes from Actinoplanes ianthinogenes, assembly GCF_018324205.1. NCBI lineage: Bacteria > Bacillati > Actinomycetota > Actinomycetes > Micromonosporales > Micromonosporaceae > Actinoplanes > Actinoplanes ianthinogenes. The sequence continues at coordinate 3,782,264 of NZ_AP023356.1, read as the reverse complement.
CCCCGATGTGGCAGCTCAGCTTCGCCGCCCCGGCCCGGGCGATCTGGAGCGAGCGCCAGCTGTACGAGGTGATGGTCGACTTCTGGGCCAACCACCTCAACGTCACCTGCCCGTACGGCGACGTGTGGGACAGCCGCACCGACTACGACCGGGCCGTGCTGCGCAAGCACGCCCTGGGCACCTTCGCCGACCTGCTCAAGGCCTCGGCCCGGCACCCGGCGATGCTCACCTACCTGGACAACCGGTTCTCCACCCGGCTGGCGCCGAACGAGAACTACGGCCGGGAGCTGATGGAGCTGCACACCGTCGGCCTGGAATACGGCGAGGCGGACGTCAAGGATGCGGCGAAGCTGCTCACCGGACTGACCGTGGACACCGCGACCGGGGCGTACCGGTACGACGCGGCCGGCCACGTGGCCGGCGCGGTCACGATCCTCGGCTTCAGCCACGACAACGCGACCACCACCGGCGGCGAGGCGGCCGCCCTGGCGTTCCTCGACTACCTGGCCCTGCACCCGTCGACCGCCCGCCGGATCGTCACCAAGCTGTGCGTCCGGTTCGTCGCCGACGAGCCCCCGGCGAGCCTGGTCACCAAGCTGGTCAAGGTCTACCTGGACAACCGCTCGGCGATCGTCCCGGTGCTGCGCGCGCTGTTCACCTCCGACGAGTTCGCCGGGTCGGCCGGGGCCAAGACCCGGACGCCGCTGGAGGACCTGGCGGCCACCGTCCGGATCCTCGGCTACGGCCCGCCGCCCAGCGGGACCAAGACGTTCGAGAGCCTGTACTGGATGGCCCGCAACGCCGGGCAGGCGCCGATGTACTGGGGCCCGCCGAACGGCTACCCGGACGTGGCGGCCGCCTGGGCGTCGCCGTCCGGGCTGCTGGTCCGGTGGAACTTCCACCTGTCGGTCGCCGCCGGGTACTGGCCGGCCGACCTGGTCAAACCGGCCGATCTGCTGACCGGGATGATCGGCGCCCGGCCGGCGACGTACGCCGCGCTGATCGACGCGACCGCCGAGCGGCTGCTCGGGGTCCGGCTCGGGCCGGCGCAGACCGCGGCGCTGGCCGGTTTCTACGGCAAGACACCGGCGTCGCCACTGAAATCCAACGATCCGGCGGTTGGCTGGTTGTACCCGTACCTGATCGGCATGCTGCTGAACTCCCCGAACTTCGCGCTGAGGTGAAGACTGTGACCTGTTGTGAGATGAGCCGGCGCCGCCTTCTCCGGACGACGGCGCTGGGCGCGTTCGCCGGACTGGCCGGTTCGCAGCTCGACACCCAGCTGGCGTTCGCGGCCGACCCGGCGTACTCCGGCGACGTGCTGGTGCTGCTCTCGCTGCGCGGCGGGTTCGACGGGCTGTCCGCGGTGGTGCCAGCCGGTGACCCGGCGTACTACGCCGCCCGGCCGACCATCGGGGTGCCGAAGGCGCAGCTGATCGGTGGCGGGACGTTCTTCGGACTGCACCCGGCGCTGGCGCCGCTGCTGCCGTACTGGACCGCGGGCTCGCTGGCCGCGGTGCACGCGGTCGGGCAGCCGGCCCCGAACCGGTCGCACTTCTCCGCGATGGAGGAGCTGGAGCGGGCCGCGCCCGGCACCTCCATCCGCACCGGCTGGCTGAGCCGGATGCTCGGCTCGCTCGGCGCGAACGACCCGTTCGACGCGATCGCGATGGGCACCGCCCGGCCGGCCCGGCTGCTCGGTGGGCCGGCGCCCTACCTGAGCCTCACCTCGATCGACGGGCTCGCGCTGACCGGCGACGACGCGGCCAAGCCGGTGGCGGCCACGATGGCGGCGCTCTACCAGGGCGCGCCGGCGGCCCTGGCCCAGACGGCCGGGCAGCTGACCGGGGCGCTGGAGCGGGGCAGGGAGCTGCGGACGGCGGGGTACACCCCGGCCAACGGCGCGGCGTACCCGGCCACCGAGCTGGGTGCGGCGCTGCGCGACGTGGCCCGGCTGATCAAGGCGGACGCCGGGCTGATGACCGCGACGGTGGACTCCGGCGACTGGGACATGCACGAGAACCTGGGTATCGCGGCGCCCGGCCGGCGGATGCACGACCAGCTGAGCAAGCTGGCCGCCGCGATCGCCGCGTTCGCCACCGACCTCGGGAGCGAGGGGCTGCGGCGGGTCACCCTGGTCACGATCAGCGAGTTCGGGCGGCGGGTGACGCAGAACGGGTCGGCCGGGCTCGACCACGGGTACGGCAACGCGATGTTCGTGCTCGGGGGCGGGGTGCGCGGCGGTCAGGTCTACGGGACCTGGCCCGGGCTGGGCGCGGCGCAGCTGCGCGACGGCGATCTGGCGGTGACCACGGACTACCGCGCGGTGATCGGGGAGATCCTGCGCGCCCGCTGCGAGGTCGGCGACCTGTCCACGGTCTTCCCGGGCGTCGCGGCGTCGTCGCTGGGCCTGGTCACGGCTCGCTAGAAACGGTCTTAATTTCACAAAACCCATATAGGGCGCAAGGCCGCTGTTTCACACTGTCACCGACATCTTACGTACGGAGGTGACGGTGACCAGCAACGTGTTGGCCGAGCTCATCGGGGGGCAGCGGCGCCCGCCCGGCCCACCGCCGGCCCTGGAGATGCCGGCGATCCTGCACGCGGCCCGGCATCGCGCCGGGCCGCCGCTGAAGATCCGCCGGCACACCTCGGAGGAGGGCCTGCCGTTCTGGCGGTGGGACTGCGAGAGCTGCGGGGAATACGGCGGTGGCCGCCACCATCCGGACGCGATCCTCCGGGCGACGCGGCACTGCCACGAGCACCCGGAGCACCGGTCGTCGCTGCTGCCGCCGGCGTCCTGCCGTCAGCCGGACACGTACCTGCCGTTGCATCCGATGCTCTACGCGCTGGACGACGACCCGCCGCCGGAGCCGCTCAACGTGTGACCGGAGCCTGCCGCTGCCGCGATGTCGCCGCATACCCTCGCGGATCCTTTTCGGTACGACTCGGAGTCGCGTGGCAGCCGGCCCGCGAGGCCCGGCCCGCTCCGGACCGTAGCGCGTGTCGTGCGGGCTCGCTCACCCATCGCCGTCCCGCCCCGAGCAGGCTGGGCAGCGCGAGCCGAACCGGGCTGGCGCCCATGGCCCTGTCCCGTGCCTGGACAGGGCCACCAGGTCCAGCCGTGATTGCCGGGCTGGCGCTCATGGCCCTGTCCCGTGCCCTGATAGGGCCACCGGGTCCAGCCGCGATTGCCGGGCTGGCGCTCATGGCCCTGTCCCGTGCCCTGATAGGGCCACCGGGTCCAGCCGCGATGGCCGGGCTGGCGTCCATGGCCCTGTCCCGTGCCCTGATAGGGCCACCGGGTCCAGCCGCGATGGCCGGGCTGGCGTCCATGGCCCTGTCCCGTGCCCTGATAGGGCCACCAGGTCCAGCCGCGATTGCCGGGCTGGCGCTCATGGCCCTGTCCCGTGCCCTGATAGGGCCACCAGGTCCAGCCGCGATTGCCGGGCTGGCGCTCATGGCCCTGTCCCGTGCCCCGATAGGGCCACCAGGTCCAGCCGCGATTGCCGGGCTGGCGCTCATGCCCCTGTCCCGTGCCCCGATAGGGCCACCAGGACCAGCCGCGATGGCGCGGTGGCCCGGTGCGCCGAAACCGCGACCGGCCACCAGCCCGGCCGTGACCGGGGAGAGGGTGGGCTCAGGGCTGGGTGTCGCCGGCCCCGGTCCGCTTCTGCGCCTCGTCCACACCCCGGTCGACCTGCTCGGAGTACTTGTTGCCGGTCCGCTGGTCCACCTGGTCGCCGGCCTTCTCCAGCCCCTGGTCCACCTGCTCGTCGTGCTCGTCGGCGAAGTCCTTGGCCTTGTCGAGGAAGCTCATCGTGCGGTTCCCTTCGCTGGTTCGTCCACTTCGCTGTTCCGCTTACCCAGAATTCCGGCAACCTTGCGGAACAGCGGGTCGTCGACCACGGCGTCCAGGTCGGGACGCAGCGGGATCCGCCAGTTCGGATACTCCTCGAAGGTGCCGGGCAGGTTCGGCTGCCGCGTCTCCAGCAGCACGTCGTAAAGCGAGGCGGTGACCAGCCGGCACGGTGTGCGGGCGAGGAACTCGTGCATCGCCACGACGACGTCCTCGGTCCGTTCCGAGTCGAGCAGGCCCTCGGAGCGGAGCAGTTCCAGCAGGGCGGCCTTCTCCGCCTGCCAGGTGGCCCGTTCCTGTTCGACCGTGCCGGCCAGCTGGCCCAGCCTGGCGCGGACCTCGACCTGTTCGCCGGCCAGGAAGCCGGCGGCGGTCGGCAGGTCGTGAGTGGAGATGCTGGCCAGCGCGTTGCGGCGGTAATCGGCGGACGGGCGGAACTCGCCGGTGTCCCAGTCCCGGGTGAACCAGAGCACGGACGAGCCGAGCATGTTCATCCGTTCCAGCGTGTCGGTCATCTCCGGCAGCACGGTGCCCAGGTCCTCGCCGATCACCACGGCGCCGGCCCGCTGCGCCTCCAGGGCCAGGATGCCGAGCATCGCCTCCGGGTCGTAGTGCACGTAGGTGCCCTCGGCCGGGCCCATTCCCGGCGGCACCCACCAGAGCCGCCACAGTCCGGCGACGTGGTCCACCCGCAGGCCGCCGGCGTGCCGGAAGATCCGGCGCAGCATGTCCCGGTAGGCGGCGTACCCGGTGGCGATCAGCGTGTCCGGGCGCCAGGCGGCCAGTCCCCAGTCCTGGCCGAGCTGGTTGAACGCGTCCGGCGGGGCGCCGGCCCGGACGCCGGGGGCGAGCGAGTCCTGCAACAGCCACCCGTCGGCGCCGGACGGGTCGATGCCGACGGCGAGGTCGAGCACGATGCCGACCGGCATGCCGGCGGCCGCCTCCCGGGCCGCGTCCAGCTGCTGCTCGATGAGGTGCTGGATCCAGGCGTGGAAGGCGATCCGGTCGCTGTGGAACGCGCGGACCTGCGGGGAGTCCGGGTGGCGCAGCTCGGCGGGCCACTTCTGCCAGTCCGGGCCGTGTATCTCGGCGAGCGCGCAGAACCGGGCGAAGTCGGTGAGGCCGGGGTCGGCGTCCAGGTCGACCGGCTCGGCGAGGGGCCAGAGCAGTTCCAGGGCGGCGAGCTTGGCGGCCCAGACGGCGGTGTAGTCGATCAGCTCGGACGGCGGCGGCTTGAGGCCGGTAATCCGCTCCTGGAGGGACGCGTCCGCGCGAGAGAACTCCGGGATGTCGGAGATCCGCAGGTAGAGCGGGTTGGCGAAGCGGCGGCTGGACGGCGAGTAGGGCGAGGCCGGCACCGGCGGCACCGGCGTGATCGCGTGCAGCGGGTTGAGCAGCACCAGCCCGGCGTCGCCGCACTGCTGGACGAAGGTCCGCAGGTCGCCCAGGTCACCGATGCCCCACGAGTCGGCCGAGTGCAGGGCGTAGAGCTGGACCATCCAGCCCCAGGTCTCCGGCGGTTTCGGCAGTTCCTCGGGCACCACGACGACGGTGGTGCCGTCGCCGAGCCGGTGCCAGCCCAGGGGGAGGTCCGCCAGCGTGTCGACGGTCCGGGTGGTGCCGTCCTCGAGGGTCAGCTCGGCCGGTCCGGGCAGGGTGTGGCGCTGCCCGAGGCGCAGGACGATGGTTCCCTCGGGCTTCTTCACCGCGGCGGGCGGCGGCGCGGACGCGTCCACGCCGAGCAGGCCGAGCACCCCGATCACCGACTCCGGGGCCACCTCGGTCCGGCGGCGCTGGTAGTTCTCGTACCAGGTGGCCACCCCGTGCGCGGCGGCCAGCGCCTCGAGTCGCGCGTCCATCCGTACCCCTCCCGTCGGTGCCGGGTCATTACCCGGGTTGATCGGTGGTTACTCGCTGTGCGTTCGTTGCTTCCATCGGCCAGCATGGTGCACATGGCTGACGTGGTGAAGTGGTGGTCCCGGCTGACCGCCGTGCTGACCGGCGCGGTGCTGGCCCTGGTGGTCCCGGCGCACGCCTGGGCGGCGAGCCGGGGAGTGGACGACGTGATGATCGAGGCGGCCAAGCGCCGCAGCCGCAGCCGTGGTGGTTTCGGGTTCTTCTTCGTCGGCGGGCTCTGCTGCCTGTTCGTGGTCGCGGCCGTGGTTCTGGCGATCGTGTTGATTTCCCGTAATCGCAAGCGGCGCTGACGACTCCCTGCCTAGCTTGGGAGCATGCGGACGCGGAGCAGGCGATCGATGGCGCTCGGTGGCGGGATCGCCGTGCTGCTCGGCATCCCGCCCGCCGTCGCGGTGGCCGCGAACGCGTCGGCCGACGTGCTGCTCAGCCGGGGCCGCCCGGCGCTCGCCTCGTCGACGCTGAGCGTGGCCTGGCTCGCCTCGGCGGCGGTGGACGGTGGCGCCGGCACCCGGTGGGCCAGCGGCGCCGGGCCGGGCACCCAGTGGCTGCGGATCGACCTGGGCGCGGCGCAGCAGGTCAGCCGGGTGCGGTTGCACTGGGCCTCGGCGTACGCCAAGGGCTATCGGGTGCAGCTCTCCGACAACGGGGCGACCTGGACGGACACGTACCGGACCACGACCGGCAACGGCGGGGTGGACGACCTGCGCAACCTGACCGGCCACGGGCGGTACCTGCGGGTGCTGGCCACCCAGCGGGCGACCCCGGGTGGGTACTCGCTGTGGGACGTGCGGGCGTACGGGCCGGGGCCGGCGGCCCGGGTGCCCGAGTCCGGCGCGGCGCCGAGCGCGGCGACCCCCGCGGTGGCGGCCGGGCTGACCGTGAGCGGCAAGAAGGAGACCGCGTTCGAGCTGGTCTCCAGCGCGGAGAACTCCACGCTGAACTGGCGCGGCGAGTTCGACTACATCGAGGATCTGGGCGACGGGCGGGGCTACACCGCCGGGATCGTCGGGTTCTGTTCCGGCACCGGCGACATGCTCGACCTGGTCACCGACTACACCCGCCGGTCGCCGTCGAACAAGCTGGCGACCTACCTGCCGGCGCTGCGGGCGGTGGACGGCACCGACTCGCATCGGGGACTCGACCCGGGCTTCGTGCCGGCCTGGCGGGCGGCCGCCAAGGACCCCGTCTTCCAGCAGGCGCAGCAGGACGCCCGGGACCGGATGTACTTCACGCCGGCGGTCCGGCTCGCGCAGGCGGACGGGCTGCGGGCGCTGGGGCAGTTCGCGTACTACGACGCGGCGGTCATGCACGGCGTCTCCGGGCTGCGGGCCGTCCGCGAACGGGCGGTCCGGGCCCGGAAGACGCCGTCCCAGGGTGGGGACGAGATCGCGTACCTGGGCGCCTTCCTGGACGCCCGGGACGCCGAGATGCGGCGCGAGGCGGCCCACAGCGACACCACCCGGGTCGACACCGCGCAGCGGGTGTTCCTGCGCGGCAGCAATCTCGACCTGGTGGCGCCGCTGACCTGGCACGTCTACGGCGACAAATACACGATCAAACGCTGAAGACCAGTTTTCGGTACGCCCTCAGCTCTTGGTCCATTTCTGGTTGGCCGTGCCGGCGCAGTCCCAGAGCTGGAGCTGGGCGCCGTTGGCCGCGTTGTTGTCCTTGATGTCGACGCACCGGTTCGCCGAGACGTTGACCAGGTCGCCGGCGCCGGACAGGGTGAACCGCTGCACCGGGTTGCCGTTGCAGGTGACCAGCTGGATCGGGGTGCCGTTGGCCAGCGCGCCGCCGGCCGGGTCCATGCACTTGCCGAGCGCCCGCAGGGTGCCGTCGCTGTTGAAGGTCCACTTCTGGGCGCCGCTGCCGTTGCAGTCCCACATCTGGAGCCGGGCGCCGTCGACCGCGTTGCCGCCCGGGATGTCGATGCAGCGGCTGTTCAGGTTGCTCTTCAGCGCGTTGCCGGTGGACGGCGGCGTGGTGCTGGTCGTCGAGGTGCTGACGTGCACGTAGTCGATCAGCATCTTGCTCTCGGCCGGCAGGCTCGCCGGGTTGCCCTGGCCGAAGTTACCGCCGACCGCCAGGTTGAGGATGATGAAGAACGGGTGCTCGTAGACCCAGTTCACGTTGCCCTTGGCGGCGCGCAGCGAGTCCGGCGTGGCCCGGAAGTACTCCTGGCCGTCCACGGTCCAGACGATCAGGTTCGGCGACCAGTCCACCGCGTAGTTGTGGAAGGCCTGGTACCACGGCGAGCCGGCGACCAGCTGGCCGCCGTACGAGCTGCCGCCCGAGTAGCCCGGGCCGTGCAGGGTGCCGAACAGCCGGTTGGGGTCCCGGCCGACGACCTCCATGATGTCGATCTCGCCGTCGGTCGGCCAGTTGCCGCCGCCGAGCATCCAGAACGCCGGCCAGAGGCCGGAGCCGTTGGGCACCTGGATCCGGGCCTCGATGTGCCCGTACTGCTGGGTGAACTTGCCGGCGGTCTGGATCCGGCCGGAGGTGAACTGGCAGGTGCCGTTCCAGCAGTCGTTGTGTCCGCCGCTGCCCTTGCGTGCCGTGATGACCAGGTGTCCCTGGCCGTCCATGGCGATGTTGCTGGTGCCGCTGGTGTAGTACTGCAACTCCTGGTTGCCGAAGCCGCTGCCGCCGGTGTCGAAGTTCCACCGGGAGGTGTCGACGCCGGTGCCGGCCGCGCCGTTGAAGTCCTCGTTCCAGACGACGGCCGCTTCCGCCTGGTCACTGCGGGAGGCGACGGTGAGACCGGCGCCCAGGGTCAGGACGACGACGGCCGCCGCCAGGAGAAATCTGGACTTGCGCATGGGGGAGACCTCCGGGGGGAGAGGATGCCGTTACTCCAAACAGTCTTTAAAGACAGACTGTTCTCGGTCAATGGAGACGGGTTCCGGAACCACCGGATAACAGAGATTGCGCGGAGATTTCGTCAGAGTTTCTCGAACAGGGCCGGCACCAGGCCCGGCTGCCAGCCCGGCAGGGCCGTGTGCATCGCCTTCACTTGATACGTGGCGCCGCGATAGGTGACGTGATCGCCGACCTGATACGTGGTGTACCTCTTCCACGGCTTGGCCACGATGACCTTGGCCGTGACGTTCACCGAGTCGATGAGGATCCCGCTCGAGTAGCGCCCGCCGCCGCCCAGGTTCAGCGCGAGCCGGAACGGCTGACCGGCCGTGTCCGGGGTCAGCCGCAGCACCTGCCGGCCGTCCACCGACCAGACGAACGAGGTACGCGTCCAGTCGATCGCATAGGTGTGGAAGTCGTAGTCGTCCACGCCGTCGTCGCCCAGCGTCTCGACCGAGCCGCTGACGTACTGCCCCTGGTCGCCGAGGATGCCGAAGGTGGCCCAGGCGCCGTTCGCCCGGCCGGCCCGGACCCGCGCCGAGGCGTGCCCGGTGGCCTGGGTGAACGTGGTCGCGGTGTACAGCCAGGAGTCGAGGACCAGGTGCCCGTCCCCGTCCAGCCACGGGCCGCCGGTGTCACCGGCCCACGCGGTGGTGTTCACCCCGGTGCCGCGCTCGCCGCCGAAGTCGTCGTTGAAGACGGTCTTGCTGACCGTCTCGGCGTGCGCGACGCCGGACATGGTCAGCCCGGCGGCCGCGACCGCGGCCGCCAGCAACGACCGCACCCATCGTGCGCCGTGCCCCATCCCCACACCCCCACCTCGCGTTCTGCGCACCGACTCTGCACAGGGAGGGGTGGTCCGGGCAAGGGCGCTGCGGACTCGTTATTGATCCCTTACCGTCACTCGTAGTCCGGAGCGCGGGTCTCGTGCATGGCGAGCTCCTCGGCGCTCGCGCCGCCACCGGCCGCGCCGGCGTCCCAGGCCACGCTCTCCGCCTCGTCGTCGAGGCCCGACCCGCCGTCCGGCGCGACCAGCCGGCCGACCCGGCCCGGGCTGTCCTCGTCGAGCTGGCCGTCGTCGTAGAGCGAGACCGGTGAGTCCGGGTCGGAGGTCGGGCCGTCGCCCCACACGTCCCGGTCGAACCGCTCCCGCTCGGAGTCGTCGACCGTCTCGTCGAACGGGTCGCGGCGCGGCGGGTTCGGGTTCTCGGCGCCGAAATCCGGTTCCTCCTGGCGCAGTCGCCGGTCGAGCCCTTCGCCCTGGCGCGCTTCCTCCGCGGTGTCGCCGAACCGGTTCGACCCGCCCGGACCGGTCCCGGCCAGCGCGGCCGGGTCCGGGCCGTCGGCCCAGCGGCCGCTGTCCACCTCGTCGTACGCGGTGGAGTCGTCATCGGCGGTGTCCGGCAGCCCGGCGGACTCCGGGTCGGTCACCTCGGTGGGGTAGTCGTTGTCTCGCATGCCCGCCATGTACCCCCGTGCCGGGCCGGTCATACGTGATCGGTCACGGCTTCAGCCGGGCCCAGACGACCTTGCCGCCGGTCAGCGCCAACCGGCCCCAGCGTTCCGACACCGCGTCGATCAGCAGCAGGCCGCGGCCGCCGTACGCGGTCGGCGCCACCGGGCCGGTGAAGTCGGGCAGCACCGGCGAGCCGTCCCGCACCGCCACGCTCACCGTGTCGCCGTGCCGGGCCAGCAGCAGCCGCATCGCGGTGTGCGCGTGTGCCACCACGTTGTTGACCATCTCGGTGGCCACGATGCAGGCGTCCCCGGCCACCTCGGCCAGCTCCCAGCGCAGGCAGGTCTCGGTGATCAGCTCCCGGGCCCGGCGGGCCGCGCCGACGAACGGCTCCAGCTCCAGGCTGACCCGGCGTCCCGAGTCGGCCGGGCCCAGCGCGGCGAACGCGCTGGCCTGGTCCGCCCAGATCGGCCAGCCGGTGGCCGTCCAGGCCGCGCCGTTGCCGTCGGCGTCGCCGATGCAGCAGAGCGCGAGCCGCGCTGCCGGCCAGTCCCGGGTCTCGTCGAGCACCTCACGCAGCACCGAGAGCGCGTCGCCCTGCCTCACCCGCAGGCCGGCGACGTCGACCACCACCGCCTCCGGCTGGCCGGCCAGCACGTCGAGAAGCGTGGCGCGGACCGGGGCGGCGGTTTCCGTGTCGAGCACTCCGGTCAGCCGGACCAGGGGAAAGCTCTGGTCGCGGTCCACCAGGTGTCGAACCTCGCTCGGCATGATCGCTCCATTGTGCATAACGCGTCCCCGCCGCGCACCTCGGCGAGCAGCGGGCCGGACCCTCGGGAACCGGACATATGCCCTTCGCGGGTATGCAGTGGGAGTACCCCATCCGGGTGCTCTCATGCCAAGGCGATCACCCGCGCGGGGTCAGAGCGGTGAGCACGCTTTCGTGGAGCAGGCCGTTGGTGGCGATCACCGACGACTTGTCGGCACAGGTGCGGCCGTCCAGGTCGGTCACCTTGCCGCCGGCCTCGGTGATGATCGGGATCAGTGCGGCCATGTCCCACAGCGACAGCTCGGGCTCGACCATCGCGTCCAGCGCGCCCTCGGCCAGCAGCATGTAGCCGTAGAAGTCGCCGTAGGCCCGGCTGCGCCACGTCCCGAGCAGGATGTCCAGCATCTGCGGCAGGCGGCCGTTGTCCTGCCAGCCGTTCAGGCTCGCGTAACAGAAACTCGCGTCGGCGAGCCGGCGGACGCTGGAGACCTCGATCCGGGTCGCCGCGTGCTGGTGCCGGCCGGCGAACGCGCCCAGCCCGCGCCCGGCCCACCAGCGCCGGCCCAGCGCCGGGGCGGAGACCAGCCCGACCACCGGGGTGTCGCCCTCCATCAGCGCGATCAGGGTGGCCCAGATCGGCACGCCGCGGACGTAGTTCTTGGTGCCGTCGATCGGGTCGATCACCCAGTGCCGGCTGCCCGGACCGGCCGCCGCCTCGGACCGGCCGAACTCCTCGCCCAGCACGCTGTCGCGTGGCCGGGCCCGGGCCAGGGTGGCGCGGATCGCCCTCTCCACCGCGGTGTCCGCGTCGGACACCGGGGTCAGGTCGGGCTTGGCCTCCACCTTCAGGTCCAGCGAGCGGAACCGGGCCATCGCGATGGCGTCGGCCGAGTCGGCGAGGGTGTGGGCGAGAGCGAGATCGTCGGCATATCCGGCCATGCGAAAACTGTACTGATGGACTCGCTGACGCGAGTCAGGCGCTCGGTCCGCCGTCCGCCTGTTGATCACGCGGGTCCAGCTCGCCGGCCCGTGAGGAGAGCAGCCTTCGGTACGACTCCAGCCGGCGCCGGTCGGCGTGTCCCTCGGCCACCCACGCCTCCAGCTTGCAGTCCCCGTCGGCCGCCGTGTGCCCGCAGTTCGGCTGGTCGTCGAGGGTGCCCTCGACGAGGTCGGGGAACCCGTGCAGCAGGCTCTCCGCACTGACGTGGGCCAGCCCGAAGCTCCGGATGCCCGGGGTGTCGATGATCCACCCGGGATCCTTGCGCGATTTCTTGACGGGGGGAAGCCGCAGGGCGACCGCGCTCGTCGAGGTGTGCCGCCCCTTGCCCACCGCGCTGACCGCCCCGACCGCCCGCAGCGCGTCCGGCACCAGCCGGTTGACCAGCGTCGACTTGCCCACCCCGGAGTGCCCGACGAGCACCGAGATGCGGCCGGCCAGCCGCTCGCGCAGCTCGGTCAGGTCGCTGCCCGGGCGGATCAGCACGTGCGGCAGGTCCAGCTCGGCGTAGTAGTCGAGCACCTGCTCGGGGCCGGCCAGGTCCGCCTTGGTCAGGCAGAGCAGCGGCTCGATGTCGGCGTCGTACGCCGCGACCAGGCAGCGGTCGATGAAACCGGTGCGCGGCGGCGGGTCGGACAGCGCGCTGACGATCACCAGCTGGTCCGCGTTCGCCACCACGACCCGCTCGAGCCGGCCCTCGGGGGTGGTGTCGTCGTCGTCCGCGGTGCGGCGCAGCACCGAGGTGCGCTCGCCGATCCGGACGATCCGGGCCAGCGAGCCGGCGTCCCCGGACACGTCACCGACCAGCGCCACCCGGTCGCCCACCACCACCGACTTGCGGCCCAGCTCCCGGGCCCGCATCGCGGTGATCACCTCGACGTCGGGGTCGTCCTCCCGGACGCAGCCGTACCGCCCGCGGTCGACGGTGATCACCAGCGCGTCGACCGCGTCGTCGTGTTTCGGGCGCGTCCGGGTGCGTGGGCGGGACGACCGCCCCGGCCGGACCCGGACGTCGTCCTCGTCGTACTCCCGCTTGCGGCCTGGCAGAACTAACTCCTCGTGGTGAGCTCCGCCCAGAGTTCCGGGAACTCGGGCAACGTCTTCGACGTACAACCTACGTCGGTGAGCTGAACGCCCGGGACGGAGAGTCCGATCACCGCGGCGGCGTGCGCCATCCGATGATCCGCGTAGGTCTCGAAGGAGGCGCCGTGCAGCGGGCCCGGCTCGATCCGCAGCCCGTCCGGGAACTCGGTGATGCCGGCGCCCACCTTGCCCAGCTCGGTGGCGAGGGCCGCGATCCGGTCGGTCTCGTGACCCCGGATGTGCTCGACGCCGCGCAGCTCGGACGGCCCGTCGGCGAGCGCGGCCAGCGCCGAGATCACCGGGGTCATCTCGCTCACCTCGGACAGGTCGGCGGTGATCCCGCGCAGCGTGCCGGTGCCGCGCACGGTGAGCCCGGCGGCCGAGCGGGTGACCTCGCCGCCGAGCGCGGTGAGCAGCTCAGCGAGCTGCTCGACCGGCTGCCAGCTCGCGGCCGGCCAGCCGGCCAGGGTGACCTCGCCACCGGTGACCATGGCGGCGGCGAAGAACGGCAGCGCGCCGGAGAGGTCCGGCTCGATCACCCAGGTGCGGCCGTGCAGCGGGCCGGGCTCGACCACCCAGACGTCCGGCGTGCTCTCGTCGACCGCGGCGCCGGCGGCGCGCAGCATGTGCGTGGTCATCCGCAGGTGCGGGGCGGACGGGACCGGCGGGCCCTCGTGCCGCAGGGTCAGGCCCTTGGTGAACCGGGCCGCGGAGAGCAGCAGGCCGGAGACGAACTGGCTGGAACCGGAGGCGTCGACCACCGCCTCGCCGCCCTCGACCAGGCCGGCGCCGTGCACGGTGAGCGGCAGCCCGCCGGTCGGCGAGGCCTCCAGGCGCACCCCGAGCGAGCGCAGCGCGCCGAGGATCGGGCCCATCGGCCGCTTGCGGGCGTGCGGGTCGCCGTCGAACTCGACGGTGCCGTCGGCCAGCGCGGCGGCCGGCGGCAGGAACCGCATGATGGTGCCGGCCAGCCCGACGTCGATCCGGGCCGGGCCGCGCAGCGGGCCGGGCTCGATCACCCAGCGGTCGTCGGCCGCGGTGTCCACCGTGACGCCGAGCGCGCGCAGGCCGGCCGCCATCAGCGTGGTGTCCCGCGCCCGCAGCGGCGCCTCGATCACCGACCGGCCGTCGGCGAGCGCGGCGAGCACCATGGCCCGGGCGGTCATCGACTTCGAGCCGGGCAGGCGCACGGTCGTGGTGACCGGGCCGGTGGCGGACGGGGCGAGCCAGGGGCGTAGTTCAGCAGCCATGGTCGCCATTCTGCCGCCGCGCACCGACATTTCCGCCGCGCGTTCCCGGGTCCCGAGACGCGGCGACTGATTCTTGATCTGTGCTCGTTCCACGACCCGCTTTTCCTCGGCGTTCCGTGCCCCCTGCCATTGTTTCCGTTGGCGTACGCTGCACCCCATGTGCGGGCGGTACGCGACCACGCGGAGCAACGCGGATCTCAGCCAGTTCTTCGAGGCGGTCGACCTGACCGAGGAGCTGCCGCCGAGCTGGAACGTCGCGCCCACCGACCCGGTCCCGCTGATCCGCGAGTCGCAGTCGCACGCCGCCCGGGTGCTGGACACCGCCCGCTGGGGCCTGGTCCCGCCGTGGGCGGCCGACCCGCGGCAGGGCGCCCGCATGATCAACGCGCGGTCCGAGACGGTCGCCACGTCGCGGGCGTTCGCACCGTCCTTCGCCCGCCGCCGTTGCCTGATCCCGGCCGACGGCTGGTTCGAGTGGGTCCGGGACGGCAAGCACAAGCAGGCGTTTTACATGACGCCGGCGGACGGCGCCCCGCTCGCGTTCGCCGGGATCTGGTCGGCCTGGGGCCCCGAGTCGATGCTCACGTGCAGCGTGCTGACCACCGCGGCGCTCGGCGGGCTGGCCCGGATCCACGACCGGATGCCGCTGATCCTGCCGCCCGAGCGCTGGGCCGGCTGGCTGGCCGGCGGCGGCGATCCGGAGCCGTTGCTGCGCCCGCTCGACGAGGCCGCGCTGGCATCGATCGAGGTGTGTCCGGTCGGCCCGGCGGTGGGCAATGTCCGCAACAACGGACCCGAGTTACTGACTCCTCCCGCCGAGGTGACGCTTTTCTGAACTGACGAAGATCAACGAAGTTCTTTGTCGGAGTATGCGCGGATTCTGAATCGAAAACTTTGCTTCAAGATAGATCAACCCCTTGTTCTGATCTTGTACCGTGCGGTACAAACCAGCGCCGGAGTGGTGTCGATCCGCAAGGTGCGGGAACGACCGCCGCAGCAGTTCCGGTCCCACGGGGGAGGTGGGCTGATGACACGAGCACGCATGCCGCGTCCGCACGAGGTGGCCATCGCGCGACGCGACCCGCGGTTGCTCGAGGCAATTGCGCAACGCCGGACCGACGAGGCTTGGCGGACCAGGGGGTCCTGCCGGACGGTCGACCCGGAGACGTTCTTTCCCGCGCCGAACGAGCCATCCGGTGGTGCGGTCGCGCTCTGCGGCACCTGCCCGGTGCAGGGCCCGTGCCTGGCCTGGGCGCTCCAGGTCGGTGACTGTCACGGGGTCTGGGGCGGCACCACGCCACGGGAGCGGCGGGCCATGCTGGTGGCGTGGCGCGAGCGGGTCCAGCCCAACGGCGACCCGGTCGAGGACGAGTCCACCGACGACGAGGACCGGCGGTTCCTGACGCTCACCCCGGTGAGCCGCTGATACAACGGAGCCTGTGCCCAGCTCCGAGACGACCGTCGAGACGCCCCGCGGGCCGGCCCTGGTCCGGGTGACCGCACCGGCCGGCCCCGCGCGCAGTCAGCTCTTCCTCGGCCACGGCGCCGGTGGCGGTGTGGACGCCCCGGACCTGGCCGCCGTGCACGACGCCGCGGTGGCCGCCGGGGTCAGGGTGGTGCTCGTCACCCAGCCCTATCGGGTGGCCGGGCGACGGGCGCCCGGCCCGGCCGGCCAGCTCGACGAGGCATGGTCCGCCGTCGTGCAGGCTCAGGCCGTACCCGAACTGCCGTTGATCCTCGGAGGGCGCAGCAGCGGCGCGCGGGTCGCGGCGCGGACCGCGCCCGTGCTGGGCGCCGCGGGGGTGCTGGCGCTGGCGTTTCCGCTGCACCCGCCGGATAAGCCGGAGAAGAGCCGGGCCGGCGAGCTGCCCGCCGGGATCCCCACGCTGGTGCTGAACGGCGACCGTGACCCGTTCGGCGTCCCGGCCGCGGGCGGGACGGTCGAGGTGATCGTCCGGCCGGGGGCGGTGCACGATCTGAAGAAGAACCTTCCCGACACAGTGGATCTCACGATCGGGTGGTTGCGGCGGCACGGCTGGGCGGCGGAATTCTGACGGCGGGCCGGGCGTTACAGCCCTCGGAGACTTGTCCGGCGGAAGGGGTATCTGTAGTGGTTGCCGGTACCGAGAGCAGGAAGAACGGGCGCCGGGAGGCGACCCGGGTGCGGGAGCTTCTGGATTCCCCGGCCTGGCCGGCCGCCGAGCCGGCGCCGGTCACCTCCGCGGTGAGCGTGAGCACACCGGTTTTCGAGAGCGTGACTGGGGCACTACCCGTATCCTCGGCGGGGCGGTCGAGGGGAGAGTCCAGGGTGGCGCAGAAAGAGCGGACCGACGAGCGTCGTGCACGTTTCGAGCGTGACGCGCTGCCGTTCGTGGATCAGTTGTATGCCGCCGGCCTGCGGATGACCCGTAACCCGGCCGATGCCGAGGACCTGGTGCAGGAGACGTTCCTCAAGGCGTTCTCCGCGTTCCATCAGTTCGAGGAGGGCACCAACCTCAAGGCGTGGCTCTACCGGATCCTCACGAACACCTACATCAACTCGTATCGGCGCAAGCAGCGGCAGCCCGTGCAGGCCCCGACCGAGGAGATCACCGACTGGCAGCTGGCCTCCAGCGAGTCGCACACCTCGTCGGGGCTGCGCTCGGCCGAGACCGAGGCGCTGGACCGGCTTCCGGACAGCGACATCAAGCAGGCCCTCCAGTCCCTGCCGGAGGACTTCCGGCTCGCCGTCTACCTCGCCGATGTCGAGGGTTTCTCGTACAAGGAGATCGCCGACATCATGGGCACGCCGATCGGCACCGTCATGTCCCGCCTGCACCGCGGCCGCCGCAACCTGCGCAACCTCCTCGAGGGGTACGCCGCCGACCGGGGCATCACCCGGACCGCGTCCGAGCCGCAGGAGGCGTGAGGCCGATGTCGACCTCCGAGAACGACCACGAGACCGATTGCGCCGCCGTGCTCGACGAGGTGTATCTCTACCTCGATCTGGAGTGCAGCGAGGACCGCCGGCGGCTGATCCAGAAACACCTCGACGAGTGCGCCGGGTGCCTGCGCGAGTTCGGCATCGAGCACGACGTGAAAGCGCTGGTCAGCCGCTGCTGCGGGGACGAGCGGGCACCGTCCGAGCTGCGTGAGCGGCTGCGGCACAAGCTCGACCAGCTCGAGGTGCAGGCCGAGACCCGGGAGTACCTCCCGTAACGACGAACGGAGAAGGGCCGGCGCGAGCGCCGGCCCTTCTCCGTATCTTCAGCTGTTGGGGCGCTTGCCGTGGTTCGCGCTGCTCTTCTTACGGGCCTTCTTCTTGCGAGCCTTCTTGGCCATAAGGGGCCTCCTTCCTCACGCTTGCTCAGTCGCCGATCGTAGTCGGCCCTTCTCCGCGGCCTGGACCTACCCGCGCGGGATCCGTGATTTGATGACGTTCCCAAAAGGGTGACGAAGGAGGGCGATCAGGAATGGCCGACGAGATCCGGGCCGAGATGGTGGCCAACGTGTGGAAGGTCGTGGCCGGCGTGGGGGACACCGTCGCCGAGGGCGACACGCTGGTGATCCTGGAGTCCATGAAGATGGAGATCCCGGTGCTGGCCGAGTCCGACGGCACGGTCGATCAGCTGGCCGTGAACGAGGGCGACGTCGTCAATGAGGGCGACCTGATCGCCGTCATCAACTAGCCGCTCACTTCCGCAGCCAGCGCAGCAGGTAGGACCGGCGGCGCTGGCGCGGGACCACCGGCACCCGGATCGTCGCGGCGGCCAGCTCCCGGGTGGCCCGGTCCAGTTCCGGGGTGATCAGGGCCAGCTCGGCCACCGCCCGGGCGAACGGGCCGCCGGCCGTCTCGGCGAACCGTCCGGCCACCACCGCGGCCACGTCCGCCCGTGCGCCCGGATCCACCCAGGCGTACGTGATCAGCGCGAACAGCGCCGCCTGGCTGACCCGGTCCACGTCCGCGTCGAGCAGCCCGAGCAGCAACCGCCGCCGGCCGGAGTCCAGCCACGGCTCCTGGCTCCCGTGGTGCAGCAGGCCCAGGCAGGCCCAGATCTCCGGGGCGCCCGGCTGCTCGGCCTCGGTGATCGCCGGGTCCCCGAGCAGGGCGAGCAGCTCCCACGGCTCGACCAGGACCAGGCCGAGGGCGCGGTCGTACGCGGCCGGCGGGTGTGCCCAGGCGCCCGAGGCGACCCGGAGCAGCCGGTCCGGCGCGTCCGCCGACGGCTCGGCGTTGACCGGGGCGCGGCCCGGGCGCAGCCGCGCCAGGCCGGGCGGGACGCCGTTCAGCCAGGGCGTGTTGCGGCAGCAGTCGGCCAGGTCGGTGTGCTCGTGGGTGTCGTCCGGGTGGTCGCGGATGTAGTCGGCGAGCGAGATCAGGTGCGCCACGTCGCCGTCCGCGCGGTACCGCAGGCGGTGGGCGGTGTGCACCACGCAGTCGTACATCGGGTCGCGCTCCATCGCGCGGTCGGTCCAGTCCAGCGCCTCCTCGAGGCGGCCCAGGTCGGCCAGGGTGGCCGCGACGTCGGCGTAGACCGAGAGGTCGTCCGGGTCGTAGGTGACCGCGCGGCGCAGGGCGGCTAGTGCCTCCGGGATGCGGCCGGCGCTGCGGTACGCGTACCCCAGCCAGATCTCGCCGAGCTTGGACGGCCGGGACCGGGCGCCCCGGGTGGCCCAGTCGACGGCCAGCCGCGCCTCGCCGAGCCGGCGGGCCAGGGCCGAGCCGGCGCCGAGCAGCATCGCGTGCTCGCCGTGCGCGGCCACGGTGTGCCGGACCACGGTCAGGTAGGGGCGCAGCGGGGTGGCGGCGGTCTCCGGCGCCGGGTCGCCGACCGCGGTGCACAGCCGCATCACGGTGCGGGCCAGCGCGTCGGGGTCGATCCGGTCACCGAGCACCGGGTCGCTGACCCAGGGGACGCCGGCCCAGTCGACCCCGGGTGTGTGCCCACTGGCCGCGGCGAGCAGCGGCAGGCCCTCCTCCGGGCGCCCGGCCGCGGCGAGCAGGTGGGCGTGCGCCGCCACCCGGCCGGCCGGGGCGTGCGGCTCCAGCGGGAACAGGTCGAGGGCGCCGTCCGCGCGTGCCGCCAAACGGCTGAGCAACTCGTGGATCTCCGGCAGGGTTGGTGCGTGTGGCAGCGCTCCGGCCAGGTGCCGGGCAGCCTGGCTCATCTCCCCGCGGTCGAGGGCGGCGCGGGCGAGGGTGAGGTCGTGGGAGACCTGGGGCCGGTGGTCCACGAGTGAAGACAGTACGGGCAGCGAGACGATCTGTCAGTCCTCGGCTTTGCGCAGTAGTGCGCGAAAGATTGACGTACTAAGCTTTTTCTTGCAAGACTGCGCATCGATTGCGCGAGAACTGCTCATCTGGGGAGGATGACGTGACACAGCGAGGCCATGGGATGGCGGCGGACATCGCGGAGCAACCGGGCGGTTTCGCCCGGCTGCTGGAGGGTTCGCACGCGACCGCGATCGCCGGGGTGGCGGCCGAGATCGCGGCCCGACGTCCGCGCAACGTGCTCTTCGTCGGCCGTGGCACCTCCGACCACGCCGCGCTGTACGGCGCGTACCTCACCGAGATCCGCCTGGGCCTGCCGGTGGCCAGCGCCTCGCCGAGCGCGATCACGCTGTACGGCGCCCGCCCCGACTTCACCGGCACCCTGGTCATCGGGGTCAGCCAGAGCGGCGGCTCGCCGGACCTGACCGGGGTGCTCTCCGCCGCCCGGGAGACCGGCGCGCTCACCCTCGCGGTCACCAACAACCCGGAGTCGCCGCTGGCCCGGGCCGCCGAGCTGTCGGTGGACGTGGCGGCCGGGCACGAGCGGGCGGTGGCGGCGACCAAGACGTACACGGCCGAGCTGCTCGCGCTGCTGCTGCTGGTCGAGGGGATCCGGGCCGGCGACGGGCGGCTGCCGGACGAGGAGCGGGCCGCGCTGGCCAAGCTGCCGGAGCTGGCCGAGGCCACGCTCGCCGACCGGACCGCCGAGGAGATCGCGCAGCGCTACCGGTTCGCCCCGCACATGGTCACCACCGGCCGCGGTTACGCGTACCCGACCGCCCGGGAGGCCGCGCTCAAGCTGATGGAGACGTCGTACGTGCCGACCCTGGCGTTCTCCGGCGCCGACCTGCTGCACGGCCCGCTCGCCATGACCGACACCGACGTGCCGGTGCTGGCCGTGGTCGGCGACGGCCCGGGCGGTAGGTCGATGGGCGACGTGCTCGCCCGGCTCCAGGAGCGCAAGGCCGACGTGCTGACCATCGGCCCGGCCGGCCGGCTGGTGGTGCCCTCCGTCGACGAGCGCTACAGCCCGCTGCTGGACATCCTGCCGCTCCAGAAGCTGGCGCTCGCCCTCGCGCTGGCCAAGGGCGAGGACCCGGACGCGCCGCGCGGTCTGAAGAAGGTGACCAGCACGCTTTAGCCGAAACATCGGCGTGGCAGGCTTGGTCCGTGTCCACCCTGCGCGATCTCGTCGAGGAACACACCAGCCTGGGTTCCGCCGACATCGACCACCTGCACCGGCTCGCCGGCGACTGGCAGCTGCTCTCCGACCTCTCCTTCGCCGATCTGCTCCTCTGGGTGCCGATCAAGGGAGAGGCCCGGAAGCCGCGTGACTTCCTCTGCGTCGCCCAGGTGCGCCCGAGCACCGCGCCCACGGCGTACCAGGAGGACCAGGTCGGCAAGATCTTCGGCGGTCCCGAGGTGGCGCACCTGGATGTGGCCTTCACGCAGGAGCGGATCTGGCGGGAGGGCGACCCGGTCTGGTACGGCGACACCCCGGCCCGCCACGAGGCCATCCCGGTGCGCCGCCGCGACGAGAACGATCACGAGGAGGGCTACAGCGAGGTGATCGCGGTGATCGGCCGCGACACCAACCTGAGCACCGCCCGCACCCCCAGCCAGCTGGAGCTGAACTATCTGACCACCGCCGACGACCTGGCCCAGATGGTCGCCGACGGCACGTTCCCGCCGGCCCGGCAGCCCGGGGAGATGACCACCTCGGCGCCCCGGGTCGGCGACGGCCTGATCCGGCTGGACGCCTCCGGCAAGGTCACCTACGCCAGTCCGAACGCGCAGTCGGCGTACCGCCGGCTCGGTTTCAACGCGCACCTGGTCGGTGAGGAGCTCGCCCACCTCTCCACCCGGCTGGCCGCCGACCCGCTGGAGGGCAACGACGTCGCCGAACGGATCCGCGCCTCGCTGCGCGGCGAGTTCCCGCCCCGGATGGAGTTCGAGGCGCGCGGCGCGACCGTGCTCACCCGCTCGCTGCCGCTGCTGCCGGCCGGCGTGCCGATCGGCGCCCTGGTGCTGGTCCGCGACGTCACCGAGGTGCGCCGCCGGGACCGCGCCCTGATGACCAAGGACGCCACCATCCGGGAGATCCACCACCGGGTGAAGAACAACTTGCAGACCGTGGCCGCGCTGCTGCGCCTCCAGGCCCGCCGGGTGGACGCCCCGGAGGCCCGGATGGCCCTGGAGGAGTCGGTCCGCCGGGTCGCCTCGATCGCCCTGGTCCACGAGACGCTCTCGATGTCCAGCGACGAGGCGGTCGAGTTCGACGGGATCGTCGACCGGGTGGCGACCGCCGCCACCGAGGTCGCCTCGACCAGTCTGTCGGTGCACATGCGCCGGGAGGGCACGTTCGGCATCCTGCCCGCCGAGATCGCCACCTCGCTGGTCATGGTCCTCAACGAGCTGCTGATCAACGCGGTCGAGCACGGCTTCCCGGCGGGCGAGGACGACGAGCCGGCGCCCGCGCCGGAGCAGCCCGCCGAGGTGGTGGTCTCGGCGCACCGGTTCCGCAAGCAGTTGCACGTCACGGTCGCCGACAACGGGCAGGGCCTGCCGGAGGGCTTCCGGCCGGACGCCGGCGGCCGGCTCGGCCTGCAGATCGTCCGCGCGCTGGCGACCGGTGAGCTGCGCGGCAGCATCGAGTTGCGCAACCGGGCGGGCGGCGGCACGGAGGCGGTCCTGGTCGTCCCGCTGGGCAAACGCTGATCCCGGCACGCCACAACGCCGATCGTCCGGTGACGCAAAGGCTGACGCCGCGTTTCCGGTGACCACCCACGGGCCGTGAAGGCATCCCATGTGTCAGGAGTCTCAAGCGCCTTGGCCGATCCCGCGCCTGTCTAGGACGCCAGCCCCAGCCGGGAGTGTCCGGCTGGTCCTGGTGGCCCTTTCCGGGCATGGGTTAGGGCGCTGGGGGCCAGCCGAGCAGTGTCGGGCTGGTGCTGGTGGCCCTATCCGGGGGTGGGTTAGGGCGCTGGGGGCCAGCCGAGCAGTGTCGGGCTGGTGCTGGTGGCCCTTTCCGGGCATGGGATAGGGCGCTGGGGGCCAGCCGAGCAGTGTCGGGCTGGTGCTGGTGGCCCTATCCGGGCAGCGGATAGGGCGCTGGGGGCCAGCTGGGGAGTGTCGGGCTGGTCCTGGTCGCCCTTTCCGGGCAGCGGATAGGGCGCTGGGGGCCAGCTCGGGGTTTGATCTCCGGAACCAGCCACGGGCAATGAAGAGGGCGGCGATTGGTTTGGACGCGTCAGCGGCCAGATCGCCGGCCTCGGCCCGCGCGGGAGCGTGCGATCCGTACCCCGGCGGACGCGCGTAAATGAAGATCTTGATTGTGTGTGTCCTGAGGGCCCGGGGCAGGAAATGTGGACCATCGTCGATGGCTGTCGGCGTCCCACCTGGCACGTAACGACTTCGTAACGGCAGTAGGATTACTCCGCCAAGTGCCGTGAACCACACTCCCGGATTCTGGACCTCACTGGCCCACATTCGGTTTGCGTGAGAGGCTTACCCGCATGACCGCTGCAATCGACCGCCGCTTCGTGGCTCGCCGCCACGTCGACTACGGGCGTGTCTTCAGCGCGATGTGTCCGGCTTCCTGACGCCGCCCCCCTTTATTTCGGGCGCGGACGACAAGCCGGCCCTCTCCCGACGCTGACGTCGCGGAGCCTCACCAAGGCCGCGATTGTCCTCCGGTGCCCACGAAACCCGGAGGACCGCCGCCATGGCGCCCAGCAACACTCCCGCAACGCCGACCGCTCGCCCCCGCAAGGCGCGCGGCGAGGGTCAGTGGGCGCTCGGACACCGCGAGCCGCTCAACCCCAATGAGCGCAGCAAGAAGGACGACAACCCGCTCAACGTCCGGGCGCGTATCGAGAACATCTACGCTCACCGCGGCTTCGCCTCGATCGACCCGGCCGACCTGCGCGGCCGGTTCCGCTGGTGGGGGCTCTACACCCAGCGCAAGGCCGGGATCGACGGCGGCCGCACCGCGGTGCTGGAGCCCGAGGAGCTCGAGGACGAGTACTTCATGCTCCGCGTCCGGATCGACGGCGGCGCGCTGAGCCTGGCCCAGCTGCGCGTGATCGGCCAGATCGCCACCGAGTTCGCCCGCGACAGCGCCGACATCACCGACCGGCAGAACATCCAGATGCACTGGATCCGGGTCGAGGACATGCCGGAGATCTGGCGCCGGCTGGAGTCGGTCGGCCTGCAGACCACCGAGGCGTGCGGCGACTGCCCGCGCGTGGTGCTCGGCAGCCCGGTCGCCGGCATCTCGACCGACGAGGTCATCGACGCCACCCCGGCGATCGACGAGATCATCAAGCGGTACGTCGGCGACCCGGCGTATTCGAACCTGCCGCGCAAGTTCAAGTCGGTCATCTCCTGGCTGCCCGACGGGCCGTACCAGGCGAACGACATCGCGTTCGTCGGGGTGGAGCACCCCGAGCACGGCCCCGGCTTCGACCTCTGGGTCGGCGGCGGCCTCTCCACCAACCCGCGGCTGGCCGAGCGTCTCGGCGTCTGGGTCCCGCTCGCCGAGATCCCGGACGTCTGGGAGGGCGTGGTCGCGATCTTCCGGGACTACGGCTACCGCCGGCTGCGGCACCGCGCCCGGCTGAAGTTCCTGCTCGCCGACTGGGGTGTGGCGAAGTTCCGCGAGATCCTGGAGAAGGAGTACCTGGGCCGCGCACTGATCGACGGGCCCGCCCCGGACCTGCCGGAGAAGCCGATCGACCACATCGGCGTGCACAAGCAGCGCGACGGGCGGAACTACGTCGGCGCCGCCCCGGTCGTCGGCCGCTCCTCCGGCAAGCAGCTGCTCGCGCTGGCCGACCTGGTCGAGGCTCACGGGTCCGAGCGGGTGCGGCTCACCGCGTACCAGAAACTGCTCGTTCTCGATGTCGCCGACGACCGGGTGGAATCGCTGATCAGCGGACTCCGGGGAATCGGGCTGGAGGCGCGTCCGTCGGCCTGGCGGCGCGGCACGATGGCCTGCACCGGGATCGAGTACTGCAAGCTCGCCATCGTCGAGACCAAGGCGCGCGGCGAGGAGCTGGTGGCCCGGCTCGAGGAGCGGCTCGGCGACTTCGACGCGGACATCTCGGTGCACATCAACGGCTGTCCGAACGCGTGCGCCCGCACCCAGGTCGCCGACATCGGCCTCAAGGGCCAGCTGGTGTTGAACGCGCACGGCGAGCAGGTGGAGGGCTTCCAGATCCACCTCGGTGGCGCGCTCGGCATGGCCAAGGGCGAGACCGCCGGGTTCGGGCGCAAGCTGCGGGGGCTCAAGGCCACCGCGGAGGAGCTTCCGGAGTACGTCGAGCGGGTCGCCCGGAACTACCTGGGCGGCCGGTCCTCGGGGGAGACGTTCGCCAACTGGGTGATGCGGGCCGAAGAGGAGCTCTTGAAATGAGCGACGCCAGATCCGCCCCGCTCTACTGCCCCTACTGCGGTGACGAGGACCTCCGCCCCAACGAGTCCTCGCACGGCGCGTGGGAGTGCCACTCCTGCGCCCGCGTGTTTTCGGTCAAGTTCATCGGGTTGTTGTCTGTGCCGTCTGGGTTGAAAACCGGACAAATCGCGGATAAGGGAGCCAAGTAAATGAGCATCCTGAACGCCTCCGGCCTGGGCCTGATCAACCTGGGCGGCGCTCCTGCCGCCCCCGCTGACCCCGCCCGCCGCAGTGCTGACGAACTGCGCGAGCTCGCCACCCAGGCCGCACGTGACCTGGAGGGCAAGTCCGCCGAGGAGATCGCCAAGTGGGCGACCGACACCTTCGGCGCGCGGTTCTGTGTCACCAGCTCGATGGCCGACGCGGTGGTCGCGCACCTCTTCTCCCGGGTCTCGCCCGGCGTGGACGTGGTGTTCCTGGACACCGGCCTGCACTTCCCGGAGACCCTCAAGGTCCGGGACACGGTGGCCCGCACGATGAACGTGAACGTCCGCTCGATCCGCCCGCGGATGACGGTCGGCCAGCAGGACGGCGAGTACGGCCCCCGGCTGTTCGCCCGGAGCCCGGACGAGTGCTGCTTCCTGCGCAAGGTGGAGCCGCTGGAGCGGGCGCTGTCCGACTACGACTCCTGGGCCACCGGCCTGCGCCGCGACGAGTCGCCGACCCGCGCCAACACGCCGGTCGTCGCCTTCGACGCCAAGAAGGGCAAGGTCAAGGTCAACCCGATCGCGGCCTGGACCCAGGCCGACGTGGACCGCTACATCAGCCGGTGGAACGTGCCGGTCAACGAGCTGTTCAAGAAGGGCTACGGCTCGATCGGCTGCTGGCCGTGCACCCGGCGGACCAAGGCCGGCGAGGACCCGCGCGCCGGCCGCTGGGCGATGTTCGAGAAGACCGAATGCGGTCTGCACGTCTGATCACCTCACCGCGGCCGGCCGTGGTGCTCGTCGCCCACGGCAGCCGTGACCCCCGGGCCGCCGCGTCGACCGAGGCGCTGGCCCGGGCAGTGCGCCGGGCCCGGCCGGAGTGGCTGGTCCGGGCCGCCTATCTGGACCACGCCGGGCCGCGGCCGCTGGAGGTGCTGGGGTCGCTCGGCAGCCGGCGGGCGGTGCTGGTGCCGTTGCTGTTGACGTCGGCGTATCACGGGCGGGTCGACCTGCCGGCGGTGCTGGCGTCGGCGGCCGATCTGCCGGTCGAGGTGACGCTGGCCGGGGTGCTCGGGCCGGTCGCCGAGGGACCGGGCCGGATGTCGCGGCTTCTCGTGGAGGCGCTGGTGCGGCGGCTTCCGATGGAGGGCTTCGACGGGGTCGTGCTGGCTGCTGCCGGGACTCGGGATCCGGTCGCCCGGGGGACGGTGGAGTACGCGGCGGCGGTCCTCGGGGCGCGGCTGGGGGTGCCGTCTCGGGTGTCCTACTCCTCGGGGGTGGGGCCGCGGGCGGGGGAGGCGGTGCGGGCGTTGCGGGCCGCTGGGTCTGCGCGGGTCGCGGTCGCTGGATACTTCCTGGCTCCCGGTCTTCTCTATGACCAGGCGGCAGCGTCGGCCTGGGAGGCCGGGGCGGTGGCGGTGGCGGAGCCGCTCGGGGATGCGCCGGAGTTGGTGGGGTTGATCGGTGAGCGGGTGGCTGCGGCTGGGGTGCGGAGGCTTGCGGCGGCCTGAGGGCCGTGGGAGCGGTCTTGGTGGCCGGGTTTGCCATGTCGCCGCTCTTTGGCCGGTGGGCCGTGCCGCTCTTGATGGCTGGGTCGTGCCGCTCTCTTGATGGCTGGGCAGTGCCGTGCTCTTGATGGCTGGGCCGCGTCGTGCTCTTGATCGCCGGCCACGCCCTGCCGGGTCGCGGTTGCGGCCGCCGGATGCCGGTTCGTGGGTGGTTGCGGTGTGGTTGCCAGGCCATGGGGCGGTTGGTCGCGGTTGCGGCCGCCGGTCGCGGCGGCCGGATGAAGCGGCCGATTCAGGTGCGCGATCGGTTGCGGCCCGCGTGCTTCCCTCGGCCGTGGGCGATTCTTTCGGTACGCCGGTAGCACCCCGATCGGGTGACGCGCCCACCCGCGCCATCCGCCCGGCTGTGATCGTGGCTCGGTGCGGGAGGCTCGGCGCTCTCTCGGCTGGCTCTGGAGGGCGCGTTCCGAGCGCGGGCACCCGCTGAAGCCGGGCGGGGTCCTGGTGGTGCTGTGTTCCAAGCTCGGGCACCCGCTGAAGCCCGGGCGAGCCCTGGTGGTGCTGTGTTCCGAGCTTGGGCACCCGCTGAAGCCCGGCGGGGTCCTGGCGGTGGTTGTGTCCCGAGCGCGGAGGCACCCACTGGAGTCGGCCGGGGTCTGCCGGGCCGGTCTGGTGGTCCTGTCTCGGGCTCAGAGGCTCGCTTAAAGCGGCCTGAGGGGCTGGACGCTGTCTTCCGGGAGCGCGAGCGGTCGATGATTACGGATGGTGACGATCACTCTGCGCTATGCGATGATGCGGCGCCCGGAACGGCAGTCCGGATTGGAGGGTCCACAGCGGAGTGTGCCGGAGTCGCGACGGAAACCGATCAGCGACCCATTTCGAGATCATTTCGGGAGTACGGGTAAACGTACGGTGATCGAATTAGCGCACTGCGGAATGGGGACCGTGGGTAAGCGACCCGAAACAGCAAGACGCCCCGGTGCCGGTGGGCCCGGGGCGCAAATGCTGTGTGGGGGATTGAATCAGGCGGTGGGGGCGGAGACCCGAAGGCCGCCACGACGCTTGACCGCGCGCCGCTCGTCCTCGCTCATCCCGCCCCATACGCCGGCGTCCTGGCCGGACTCGAGCGCCCAAGAAAGGCACGACTCGGTCACAGGGCACCGCCGGCACACGGCCTTGGCCTGCTCGACCTGCAGGAGCGCGGGGCCGGACGTCCCGATCGGGAAGAACAGCTCCGGGTCCTCGTCGCGGCAGATCGCATCGTGACGCCAGTCCATGGCGGCAAACTCCTTGTTTCGGATGGGGTAATGAAAACAGTGCTGTTTACCTATATGCATGCGCCCGCAGTGCCGACGGGTTGTACCCGTACACTCACCGGAGCGTCAGCAAGCTTTGGTGTTTGGTAGCTGTTCTGCGCTTCTGGATTAGGAACGCGCACAAGTGGCTACCGGTTACTTCTTATCGCTTGTGAATGCTTTCACGAACTCTCGCGATGTCAAGGGTAGCGCTGGAAGTTTCTTCCAGCGGGTGAGCTGCCTCACGCACCCTTATGTCCGGTTCCGCTGCTGCTGCCAGAGCCGGTTGACGAACGCTCCCATCAATGTAGTACGGTCCGCGCCACTTCGCCGACCTTTTGCCCGTGTTTCTGTAACGGATCGTGAGCACGTACGGAAACGATGTACCCCGCCGTCAGCAGATCACACGCAGCGCTGACGGGACGGACACGAAGTGCACCTTCTGCCGCTCGCCGAGATAGTCACCGTCCAGCTGGAATGCCTGGGGCCGGGACGACATCACGGTGAAATCCGCAAGGTCATGAAGCCGTAACACCTGTTTACCGTGCGGTTCGCCGGAGCGCCACGCGAGCTGTGTCACGGTCCTCGTGGTGCCGGAAACACTAAGGCGGCGCAGGGCGAGGACGTCCAGCCCGAGATCGAACGAAGCGTCCGGATTGGGGTCCACCGGACGGTCACCGGCGTACGTCCAGGGAGCCGTGTTCTGCACGATGATCGTGCCGAGGCCGGTCTCGGTCGTCTCACCCGGACGTTCCATGGTCATCGGCGGGTCGGCGCGGTCGATGCCGGTGAAGAACTGGCCGAGTGTCGCCCGCAGGTAGAGACCCGGCGTCGACGTACGGCCGCGCAGCCGGGCCTGCTCCACCCGGCGGATCACGGCGGCGTCCAGACCGAGGCCGGCCGTGAAGGTGAAGTAGCGATCGTCGGCGCGACCGAGATTGATCACCCGATGGCGGCCGTCGCGCAGGCCGTCCAGGATCACGCTGGTCCCGTCCGCCCAGTCGCGGGGGAGGCCGAGCGCGCGGGCGAAGACGTTGGTCGAGCCGCCCGGGACCACGGCCAGCGCCGGCAGCCGGTACGCCGCCGGACCGGCCAGCTCGGCGAGCGCGGCGGGGGCGGTCATCAATCCGTTGACCGCCTCGTTGACGGTGCCGTCGCCGCCCAGCGTGACCACCACGTCGACGCCGCTCTCGGCCGCTGCCCGGGCCAGGGTGGTGGCGTGCCCCCGCCGCTCGGTGTATCGCACGGTCAGGTCGGCGGCACTCTCCAGCGCCCGGACCAGGACGTCACGGCTGCGCTCGGTGGTCGCCGTCGCCCGGGGGTTGACCACCAGCAACGCACGCATGGCGGCACCTTACCCGCCGGAACCGGTTCTGGCTGTCGGTATGGTGCACCAGTGACCGGTGAGAATCCCGTGACTACCGCTGCCGCGTCCCTCGACTGGGGCGTCCGGCTGCTCTACCTGGAGAGCGTGGGGCTGGCCGGGCTCACCGCGTACCTCGTCGTCCTCGATCTGACCAGCGCCGGAGCCGATGTCGGCGTGGCGGCCTCGCTCACCGTCATGGCGGCGCTCGCCGCCGTGGTGGTCTTCCTGATCGCCCGGGCGCTCGGGCGGCGCCGGGTGCGGGCCCGCGGGCCGGCCGTGGTGGTGCAGTTGTTCTTGCTGGCCACCGGCGGTTTCCTGGTCCAGGTCGGACCGCTCTGGCTGGGTGTCGTGCTGCTCGCGCTGGCCGCGATCACCGCTTTGCTGGTGCTCCTGCCGGCAAGCAGTCGAGCGTTGGGTGTCGATTAGCGGGTTCCCCGGAGCCGATCAGGGCCTAACCTGGATGGGTGACCGGCTCAACGGTGCGCCCGCCCGCATATCAGCAACTCGCGGATGATCTACGGGCGGATATCACTTCAGGACGACTCCAGCCGGGTGAGCGACTGCCACCCGAGCCCGAGCTGTGCGTGAAGATCGGCGTCAGCCGCAGTACGGTGCGCGAGGCGTTACGCCTGCTCGCCAGCCAGCACCTGATCGTCACGACCCGCGGGGTGACCGGCGGGAGCTTCGTGGCGCATCCGGACGCCGGGCAGCTGGCGGAGGGTCTCTCCACCGGGTTCGCGCTGCTCGCGCACTCGGCCGGGGTGGGCCTCGCCGACCTGCTCGAGTTGCGCCGGGCGCTGGAGGTGCCGGCCGCCGGGCTGGCCGCGGTCCGGCGCAGCGAGGCGCATCTCGTGGAGCTGCGCGGCACGCTCTTCGACCCGGCGCTGGACGACTTCGACACCATGCTGACCGCGCACGCGGCGTTCCATCGGGTGCTCGCCAAAGCCACCGGCAATCCGCTGTTCGAGCTGGTGGGGCGTCCGCTGTACCAGGCGTCGTACGGCGAGGAGGTGGTCGCCGACCTGCCGGAGGGTTACTGGGCGCGGATCGACGCGGACCACCGGGACCTGCTGGAGCACCTGACCACCCGGGATGCCGAGGCGGCCACCCGGGCGGCGTCGCAGCACCTGGATTACATCGCGCTGACCGTGGCCGTCCGGTAAGGACCGCTCAGTACTCCGTGCGGCGGGTGAGCAGGCGGATCGTCGCGTGCTGCCCGTTCGCCTCGGCGGCGGCCGAGGTGGTGAGCGCGGTCAGCACCTTCCACGCGAACGAGGACTCGGAGGGCAGCCGGGCGCCACGCACCGTCGCGACGGTCACCTCGACGGTGAGCGCGTCGTCGGTGACCGCGAACCGGCACTCCAGCTCGGCGCCGCGGGTGGCGATGGCCAGCAGCATGGCGCAGGCCTCATCGACGGCGATGCGCAGGTCCTCGATCTCGTCGAGGGCGAAGTGCAGACGGGCCGCGAGACCGGCCGTGGCGGTGCGGAGCACGCCGAGATAACCACCGTCGGCGGGAACCGTCAGGAGAACGACGTCGTCTCCGATCTCCGGCTCCGCGTGGGTCAGCTGGGACACCCGCGACCACCTCCTGTCGGTGGAGACTCTAATCGGTTACAGCCGGTTATGGCAGAGGCCGGCACACCCCGGGGGGTGAGCCGGCCTCCGAACAGGCCTCAGGCCTGCTTGGTCTCCCAGAAGATCTTGGAGATCTCCTCGATCTTGCCGAGCAGCTGGTCGGCGATCGCGACGTCCACCGAGCCCTTGGCGCCGGCCGCGCCGGCCAGCTTGGTGGCCTCGTTGAAGAGCTGGTGCAGGTGCGGGTACTTCTCGAAGTGCGGGGCCTTGAAGTAGTCGGTCCACAGCACCCACAGGTGGTGCTTGACCAGCTCGGAGCGCTGCTCCTTGATCAGGATGGCCCGGGTGCGGAACTCGGGGTCCGTGTTCGCCGCGTACTTCTCGGCGATGGCCTTGATCGACTCGGCCTCGATCCGGGCCTGGGCCGGGTCGTAGACGCCACACGGCAGGTCGCAGTGGGCGCTGACCACGGTGCGAGGCATGAGGAAACGCGGAAGTCGCATCAGGACTCCTCCATAGAGTTTGCGATGATCCGGGACTGACACTACCCCTTACATCCCGCGACTAACGCGACGGAGGCTTGATGCCTTGAGGTGGCAATTACCACTGTTCGCCGTCCTGGTGAACGGACCGTCCATGGTCCCGGCCCTGCGCCACGGGGACGCCCTGATCGTCCGTCGCGGCGCGCGGGTAAGGACCGGCGACGTGGTCGTCGCCCGGTTCCGTTCCCGGCCCGGGCTGCTCGTCGTTAAACGGGCAGTGCGGGAACAGGACGGCGGGTGGTGGGTCGAGGGGGACAACGCGTTCGTCCAGGACGACTCCCGGGCTTACGGGGTGGCGGATGTCATCGGACGCGTGTCGTTTCGCTACTACCCCAGGCCAGGGCGGTTACGTTAGTCTCCAGTATCCCCAGCGCACACCCGCGCTGCGGTCGCTTTCCCGGGTGACCCCCGCATGCACCGCCGCCTGGCGCATACTCGCGACCAGGTCAGTGTCAGGTGCCACGTATCAATGTCGATGCTGTGTGGAGTTCACCGTGTCATTCTTCAGTTTCGAGCTCGATCCCGCCCTCGCCGCCGACCCCGTCTTCGACCTGCACCGCCGGGGCAAGATGACGATGAGCGCGACGGTCCCGCTGGCCAGCCGCGACGACCTCTCCCTGGCGTACACGCCGGGCGTCGCCCGGGTCTGCGAGGCCATCGCGGCCGACGAGTCGCTCTACCCCGACTACACCTGGACGTCGAACACGGTCGCGGTCGTCACCGACGGTTCCGCGGTGCTCGGCCTGGGCAACATCGGCCCGAAGGCCGCGATGCCCGTCATGGAGGGCAAGTCGGTGCTGTTCAAGCAGTTCGGCGGGGTCGACTCGATCCCGATCTGCCTGGACACCCAGGACGTCGAGGGCATCATCGCGGCGGTCAAGGCGATGGCCCCGTCGTTCGGCGGGATCAACCTGGAGGACATCAGCGCGCCGCGCTGCTTCGAGATCGAGCGTCGCCTCGACGCCGAGCTCGACATCCCGGTCTTCCACGACGACCAGCACGGCACCGCGGTCGTCACGCTCGCCGCCCTGCGCAACGCGGCCAAGCTGCTCGGCCGCGACTTCGCCGACCTGCGCGTGGTCATCAGCGGGGCCGGCGCGGCCGGTGTCGCGATCACCAACACGCTGATCGCGGCCGGCGTCCAGGGCGCCAACGTGATCGTCGTCGACTCGCGGGGCATCATCCACGCCGAGCGCGGCGACCTCAGCGGGATGAAGGCCGAGCTCGGCGCGGCCACCAACATCTCCGGCCGCACCGGCGGCATCGCCGAGGCGCTGATCGGGGCGGACGTGCTGGTCGGTGTCTCCGGCGGCAACATCCCGGAGGAGGCGCTGGCCGGGATGGCGCCGGGCGCGATCATCTTCGCGCTGGCCAACCCCACCCCGGAGGTCCCGCCGGCGACCGCGCACAAATACGCCGCGATCGTCGCCACCGGCCGCAGCGACTTCCCCAACCAGATCAACAACGTCCTCGCGTTCCCGGGCATCTTCCGCGGCGCGCTGGACGTCCGGGCCACCACGATCACCGACGCGATGAAGGTGGCCGCGGCCGACGCCATCGCGGCGATCGTCGCGGACGAGCTGCGCCCGGACGCGATCGTCCCGTCACCCCTCGACCCGCGGGTCGCTCCGGCGGTCGCGGCGGCCGTGGCCGCGGCGGCGGTCCGTGACGGCGTCGCCCGGCGCACCCCGGCGGCCGCCCCGGTCCAGACCCGCCAGACCGTCTGAGCCCAGCTTTCTGACCGGTCGCGCGCCGCTTCACCCACCGGTGAGGCGGCGCGCGCCGTTTTCGCACCGCCACGACCCGCCAAGATCCAGGTCCGCGCCCACCTCGGCCCGCAGCCCGCTGTCCGACCATGGCCCAACATTTCCGGTACGCCCGAAGCCCTCGAACCCGTGCAGCACCACCCCGATCCCCTCGCAGTTCCGAGCTGGTCGTGGTGGCCCTATCCGATCCGGGGATAGGGCGGTGAGTGCCAGCTCGACGGTTACGGGCTGGTCGTGGTGGCCCTATCCGATCCGGGGATAGGGCGGTGAGTGCCAGCTCGACGGTTACGGGCTGGTCGTGGTGGCCCTATCCGATCCGGGGATAGGGCGGTGAGTGCCAGCTCGACGGTTACGGGCTGGTCGTGGTGGCCCTATCCGACCCGGGGATAGGGCCGTGAGCGCCAGCTCGACGGTTACGGGCTGGTCCTGGTGGCCCTATCCGACCCGGGGATAGGGCCGTGAGCGCCAGCTCGGCGGTTGCGGGCTGGTGCTGGTGGTCCTGTTCGGGTGTGGGGTAGGGCGGTGAGTGCCGGCTTGGCGGTTGCGGGCTGGTCGTGGTGGCCCTATTCGGGTGCGGGATAGGGCGGTGAGGGCCAGCCGGGGTTGGGCTTGTGCTCAGGGCGTACGGGGAGGGGTTTCGGGTTGATCGATGTTTTGGTGGGGCTAGGGTCGGGTGATGCGTGCCGCCTATGTGTCTTCGTTGCAGCCTGACGCGCCGTTGAGTGGCCTGAGCGTCGGTGAGCTGCCGTTCTCCGTTCCGGACGGGTGGGTGCCGGTTACCGTCCGGGCCAGCTCGCTCAATCAACATGACATCTGGTCATTGCGGGGGTCGGGCTGCCCGCCGACCGGCTGCCGATGATTCTCGGGTGTGACGCGGCCGGGGTGGATCCGGACGGGCGGCCGGTTCTGGTCTATCCGGTGGTCGAGGACAAGGGTGATCCGCGGGGGTATTCGCTCTTCTCCGAGCGGTATCCGGGGACGCTGGCCGAGCAGGTGGCCGCGCCGCGGGAGAATCTGTTGCCGATTCCGGACGGGGTGTCGTTCGCCGATGCGGCGTGTCTGCCGACGGCCTGGCTGACGGCCTATCACATGCTGGTGACGCGGGGCGGGTCGCCGACGCGGGAGCGATCCTGGTGCAGGGCGCGGGCGGCGGGGTGGCGACGGCCGCGGTGGCGCTCGGCGTGGCGCTCGGGAAGCGGGTCTATGCCACCAGCCGTGAGCAGTGGAAACGGGACCGGGTGAGTGAGCTGGGCGCGGTCGCGGTGGCGCCCGGGGGCCGGCTGCCGGAGCGGGTCGACGTGGTGATCGAGTCGGTGGGGGAGCCGACCTTCGAGCATTCGATGAAGTGCGCGGCGCCCGGGGCGCGGATCGTGGTGTGCGGGGCGACCGGTGGGCACCTGGCGCGGGTCGACCTGCGGCGGGTCTTCGCGATGCAGCTGGAGATCCTGGGGAGCAGCATGGGCACCCCGGCCGAGCTGGGTGAGCTCCTCGGGATGTGCGCGAGCGGGACGATCGGGCCGGTGATCGACTCGAGCTTCGCGTTCGAGCAGGCGCCGGACGCCTTCGCCCGGCTGTTGTCCGGCGAGTTGTTCGGCAAGGTGGTGCTGGAGCACTGACCGCGGACGGCTGGCGCGCTGGACAGCGGCGGGGTCACGGCGCGGCTGAGCGCCGGCGGCGTGGGTGTGGGAAGGCGATGGGTCGGGGCGCGGCTGAGCGCCGGCGGCCGGGGGTGCCGGACGGCGATGGGCCGGGGGCGCGGCTGAGCGCCGGCGGCCGGGGGTGCCGGATGGCGACGGGTCGGGGCGGGACGGAGCGCCAGTGGTTGGGCGTACCGGAAAGCGGCGGGCCGGGAGGGAAGCGGACCGGGACCGGTGGATGTGACCTGAGGGTGGTCTGTTGGAGGACTTTCGGCCCGGCGCTGGTCATCGAGTGCCGGTAGTTTGAGTCCGTGGCGCGCAGTGTCTATGTAGCGGGCTTGGGCCCGAGTGTCGGCAAGGGCACGGTGGCCCTG
This sequence comes from Actinoplanes ianthinogenes, assembly GCF_018324205.1. Lineage (NCBI taxonomy): Bacteria > Bacillati > Actinomycetota > Actinomycetes > Micromonosporales > Micromonosporaceae > Actinoplanes > Actinoplanes ianthinogenes. The sequence goes on along the minus strand of NZ_AP023356.1, from coordinate 3,747,153 downwards.
GGGATCGTGGAGCTGCTGTCCCGGCGGGTCGCCGGGGTGTCGGTGTTCCGGCCGCTCGTCCAGGACGCCGACCATGATCCGTTGCTGACCAGCTTCCGGGAGCGGTATCCCGGTCCGGTGCCGGTGGCGGAGTCCTCCGGTGTCACCCTCGCCGAGGCGTCCGCGCTGGTCGCGGACGGCCGGCGGGAGGAGCTGATCGGCCGGATCGTGGAGCGTTACCGGGCGGTCGAGCGGCGGAGCGCCGCCGTGGTGATCATCGGCAGCGACTTCGCCGACAAGACCGACGAGAACCACGACGGGCTGCCCCGGGAGTTGGCCTTCAACGCCCGGCTGGCGACCGAGTTCGGCAGCGTGGTGATCCCGGTGGTCCGCGGCGGGGAGTCCCTGGCGGCGGCCGCGCGGAGCGCCTACCACTCGCTCGCCGACCTCGGCGCCACGGTCGCCGCGGTGATCGCGAACCGGGTGCCGCCGTCCGCCGTCGGCGGCCCGGCGCCGGACCTGCCGGTGCCGTTCTGGGCGATCCCCGAGGTGCCGGTGATCGCCGCGCCGACGGTGGGCGAGGTCGCCGAGGCGCTCGACGCCACCGTGCTGTCCGGCGCGCCCGGCGCCCTCGACCGGGACGTGCTGGACTACGTGGTCGGCGCCGCGCACGTGCCGACCGTGCTGGAGCACCTGACCGACGGGGCCCTCATGATCACCCCGGGCGACCGGGCCGACCTGCTGGTCGCCGCGAGCGCCGCGCACGCGGCCGGCACGGTCACCCTGGCCGGCCTGGTGCTCACCCTGGGCGAGCCGCCCGACCCGCGAGTCGTCCGGGTCATCGAGCGGCTCAACACCGGCCTGGCGATGCTGGTCACCAAGTCGGACAGCTTCCACACCATCGCGCTGTCCGACCGGATCCAGGCGCAGCTCGGCACGCCGCGCAAGGTGCAGGCGGCGCTCGGCGCGTTCGAGGCGCACGTGGACACCGGGGCGCTCTCCACGGTGCTCGACGTGGCCCGCTCGGCCCGGGTCACCCCGCTGATGTTCGAGAACGATCTGATCGACCGGGCCCGCGCCGACCGCCGGCACCTGGTGCTGCCGGAGGGCACCGAGGAGCGGATCCTGCGGGCCACCGAGACGCTGCTGCGGCGCGGGGTGGCCGATCTGACCCTGCTCGGCGACCCGGCCGAGATCACCCGGCGGGCCCGGGAGCTGGGTGTGGAGATCGGTGACGCCCGGCTGATCGACCCGGCCGCCAGCCAGTGGCGCGACGACTTCGCCGCCCGGTACGCCGAGCTGCGCAAGGGGCGGGCGGTCACCCTGGATCTGGCGTACGACGTGGTCCGTGACGTCAACTACTTCGGCACCATGATGGTCGCCGCCGGGCTGGCCGACGGGATGGTCTCCGGCTCGGTGCACACCACGGCGGCGACCATCCGGCCGGCCTTCGAGATCATCAAGACGGTGCCCGAGGTGTCGGTGGCGTCCAGTGTGTTCTTCATGCTGCTGGCCGACCGGGTGCTGGTCTACGGCGACTGCGCGGTCAACCCCGACCCGGACGCCGCCCAGCTCGCCGACATCGCGCTCTCCTCGGCGAAGACCGCGGCCGCGTTCGGCATCGAGCCGCGGGTGGCGATGCTCTCCTACTCGACCGGCAAGTCCGGGGCGGGCGCCGACGTGGAGAAGGTCGCGGCGGCCACCGCCCTGGTCCGGGAACGCCGCCCGGACCTGCCGGTGGAGGGCCCGATCCAGTACGACGCGGCGGTCGACCCGGCGGTGGCGGCCGCCAAGCTGCCCGGCAGCACCGTGGCCGGGCAGGCGACGGTGTTCGTCTTCCCCGACCTGAACACCGGCAACAACACGTACAAGGCCGTGCAGCGGTCGGCGAACGCGGTCGCGGTCGGCCCGGTCATGCAGGGCCTGCGCCGTCCGGTGAACGACCTGTCCCGGGGCGCGACGGTCAAGGACATCATCAACACCGTGGCCATCACGGCGATCCAGGCGGGAGCGAAATGACCCGGGTGCTGGTGCTCAACTGCGGCTCCTCGTCGGTGCGCTACAAGCTGTTCGACGGCGACGACGTCACCGCGAAGGGCCACGTGGAGCGGATCGGGGAGGACGGCGGCGAGGCGGCCGACCACCTCTCGGCGCTGCGGGACCTGCTGGACCGGCTGGACCTGAGCGGGCTGGCCGCGGTCGGGCACCGGGTGGTGCACGGCGGCGAGCGGTTCACCGCGTCGACGGTGATCACCGACGAGGTGGTGGCCGCGGTCGAGGAGCTGATCCCGCTGGCGCCGCTGCACAACCCGGGCGCGCTGACCGGCATCCGGGTGGCCCGCAAACTGCTGCCGGACGTGCCGCAGGTGGCGGTCTTCGACACGGCGTTCCACGCGACGATCCCGCCGGAGGGGGTGCTCTGGGCGGTCGACCGGGAGCTGGCGCGACGGTACGGGCTGCGGCGGTACGGGTTCCACGGGACGTCGCACGCGTACGTCTCGCGGGAGACCGCCCGGATCCTCGGCAAGCCGGTGGCCGGCACCAATGTGATCACGCTGCATCTGGGGAACGGGGCGAGCGCGGCCGCGGTGCGCGGTGGCCGGTGCGAGGCCACCTCGATGGGGATGACCCCGCTGCCCGGCCTGGTGATGGGCACCCGGTCCGGGGACGTCGACCCGAGCCTGATCTTCCACCTGCACCGGGTGGGCGGGCTGGGACTGGACGAGATCGAGGAGTCGCTGACCCGCCGCGGCGGCCTGCTCGGGCTGACCGGGGACAACGACATGCGATCGGTGCTCGACCGGCGCGCGGCCGGGGACGAGGAGGCCGCGCTGGCCTTCGCGATCTACGCCCGGCGGCTGCGTGAGTACGTCGGGTCCTACCTCGCGGTGCTGGGGCGGGTGGACGCGATCACCTTCACCGCCGGGGTGGGCGAGCGCTCCGCGGTGGTCCGGGCCGCCGCGCTGGAGGGGCTGGAACCGCTCGGGATCAGCGTCGACCCGGCGCGCAACGAGGCGGGGGAGCTGATCATCTCGCCGGACGGGGCGCCGATCGCGGTGTGCGTGGTCCCGACCGACGAGGAGCGGGAGATCGCGAACGAGTCCCGCCGGGCGCTGTCCCTGGAGGGTTGAGCGCGCCGGCGGGGACTTCGATCAGGAGAAGGCGAGCCAGGCGATCAGAGCGATGAGGGCGACGGCGACCACACCGCCGATCACGTAGGGCGCCTTGGACGGCGCGGGGGTTTCCGGCGTGCGGGTGAAGGCCCGGAACGCCTCGGTGTTGCCACCCGGGTCGACGCGGTTATCAGACATGCGCCCGACCCTAGCCAAGCCGTGCACGCTCCCGCCAAGGCCGGACCCGCGACGACGGACAAGCGGTCCGTCAGTCCTCGTCCTCGTCGTCGCGGGCGAGCCAGGTGGCGAGCCGCTCGATCGGCGTCTCGAACTCCGGGTGCAGGTCGACGAAGGTGCGCAGCTGCTCGCCGAGCCACTCCAGGGTCACGGTCTCCTCGCCGCGCCGCTGGACCAGCTCCTCGATGCCCCGATCAGTGAAGTACATCCTCGAATCGTAAAAGGGGCCGCCCCGCGCGAGCGGAGCGGCCCCTTTCCGGGAACCCTTACGGGCGCGGCAGCGACGCCTCGATCAGCGCCTGCTGCTCGGCCTCGTGCATCTTGGCCGAGCCGACCGCCGGAGCGGCCGCGGCCGGGCGGGAGATCCGGCGCAGCCGGACGCCCTCCAGGTGCTCCAGCAGGTTGAGCGCCACGAACGACCAGGCGCCCTGGTTGGCCGGCTCCTCCTGGACCCAGGCGAAGTCCTCGGCGTTCGGGTACTGCGCCAGGATCGCCTTGAGCTCCTCGACGGGCAGCGGGTAGATCTGCTCCATCCGGATGATCGCGGTGTCGGTGTTGCCCCGCTCGGCCCGGGCCTGGAACAGGTCGTAGTAGACCTTGCCGGAGCAGAGCAGCACCCGCTTCACCGAGCCGGCGTCCAGCGGCTGGCCGTTGATCCCGGCGTCACCGAGGACCGGCTGGAACGTGCCGGTGGTGAAGTCGGCCACCGGCGACACGGCGAGCTTGTGCCGCAGCAGCGATTTCGGCGAGAAGACCACCAGCGGCTTGCGCTTGCTGGACAGGGCCTGGCGGCGCAGCAGGTGGAAGTAGTTCGCCGGGGTGGTCGGGTTCGCCACCCGCATGTTGTCCTGGGCGCAGAGCTGGAGGAAGCGCTCCGGCCGGCCGGACGAGTGGTCCGGGCCCTGGCCCTCCATGCCGTGCGGGAGCAGCAGCACCAGCGACGACTGCTGGCCCCACTTCACCTCGCCGGAGGAGAGGAACTCGTCCACGATCGACTGGGCGCCGTTGACGAAGTCACCGAACTGGGCCTCCCAGAGGACCAGCGCGTCCGGGTTCTCCACCGAGTAGCCGTACTCGAAGCCCATCGCGGCGTACTCGGAGAGCAGCGAGTCGTGCACGAAGAACCGGGCGTTGCCGGTGGCCAGGGTGCTGATCGGCAGGAAGTCCTTGCCGGTCTGCGAGTCCACGATCGCGGCGTGCCGCGAGGTGAACGTGCCCCGGCGCGAGTCCTGCCCGGCGAGCCGGACGGTGACGCCCTGGGCGAGCAGCGAGCCGAACGCGATCAGCTCACCGAAGCCCCAGTCGATGCCGCCGTCGCTGGACATCTTGGCGCGCCGGTCGAGCAGCTGCTGCACCCGCTTGTGCGGGGTGAAGCCGTCCGGCAGCTCGATGTGCGCCTGGCCGACCGCGCGCACCGTGTCGGCGTCGACCTTGGTCTCCACCTCGGGCTCCGGCTCCTCGGCGATGATGTGCGGCCGCGGCGGGTTCTTGACCGTGTCCCGGGTGGCCTTGAAGACCTCCTCGAGCCGGGACTGGTAGTCGCGCAGCTGCTCCTCGGCGTCCTGCACCGTGATGTCGCCGCGGCCGATCAGCTCCTCGGTGTAGAGCTTCCGCACGCTGCGCTTGGTGTCGATGATCTGGTACATCCGCGGGTTGGTCATCGACGGGTCGTCGCCCTCGTTGTGCCCGCGGCGGCGGTAGCAGATCATGTCGATCACGACGTCCTTGTTGAACGCCTGGCGGTACTCGAAGGCCAGTTTCGCGACCCGGACCACGGCCTCGGGGTCGTCGCCGTTCACGTGGAAGATCGGGGCCTGGATCATCCGGGCCACGTCGGTCGAGTACATCGACGAGCGGCTGTACTCCGGCGCGGTGGTGAAGCCGACCTGGTTGTTCACGATCACGTGGACCGTGCCACCGGTGCGGTAACCGCGCAGCTGGGAGAGGTTGAGCGTCTCGGCGACCACGCCCTGGCCGGCGAACGCGGCGTCGCCGTGCACCAGCACCGGCAGCACCGTGTAGCCGTGCAGGCCCAGGTCCAGGCGGTCCTGCTTGGCCCGGACGATGCCCTCCAGCACCGGGTCGACGGCCTCCAGGTGCGACGGGTTGGCCACCACGCTGACCGTGGTCGAGTGCTCGCCGTCCGGCGTGGTGTATTTCCCGGTCTGACCCAGGTGGTATTTCACGTCGCCGGAGCCGTGCGCCGACTTCGGGTCCATCCAGCCTTCGAATTCATTGAAGAGCTTTTCGTACGGCTTGCCGACGATGTTGGTGAGCACGTTCAGCCGGCCCCGGTGGGCCATGCCGATCACCATCTCGTCCAGCCCCGCCTCGGCGGAGGACTGCAGCACCGCGTCGAGCAGCGGGATCAGCGACTCGCCGCCCTCCAGCGAGAACCGTTTCTGCCCCACGTACTTCGTCTGCAGGAACGTCTCGAAGGCCTCGGCCCGGTTGAGCCGGAGCAGGATGTGCTTCTGCTCGTCGGTGTCCGGCTTGGTGTACTTGACCTCGATGCGCTCCTGGATCCAGCGGCGCTCCTCCGGGTCCTGGATGTGCATGTACTCGATGCCGACCCGGCGGCAGTAGGTGTCGCGCAGCACGCCGAGCACGTCGCGCAGCTTCATCTTCTGCTTGCCGGCGAAGCCGCCGACCGGGAAGGTGCGGTCCAGGTCCCACAGGGTCAGCCCGTGCTGGAGCACGTCCAGGTCGGGGTGCTTGCGGATGATGAACTCGAGCGGGTCGGTGTCGGCCATCAGGTGCCCGCGCACCCGGTACGCGTGGATCAGCTCGATCACCCGCGCGGCCTTGTCGATCTGCCCCTCGGAGGTCCGGGCCACGTCGCGCACCCAGCGCACCGGCTCGTACGGAATCCGCAGCGAGGTGAAGATGTCGTCGTAGAAGTCGTGCCCGCCGAGCAGCAGCTCGTGCATCACCTTGAGGAACTCGCCGGACTGCGCGCCCTGGATGACCCGGTGGTCGTACGTGCTGGTCAGCGTGGTGACCTTGCTGACGCCGTGGTCGGTCAGGGTCTCGTCGCTCATCCCGGAGTAGGGCGCCGGGTACTCCAGGGCGCCGACGCCGATGATCGCGCTCTGCCCGGTCATCAGGCGGGGGATGGAGTGGACCGTGCCGATGCCGCCCGGGTTGGTCAGCGAGATCGTGGTCCCGGAGTAGTCGTCCATGGTCAGCTCGTTGCGCCGGGCGCGGCGGACCACGTCCTCGTACGCCTGGTGGAACTGCCGGAAGTCCATCTCCTCGCAGTTCTTGATGGACGGCACCACCAGGGTGCGGGAACCGTCCTTCTTGGCCAGGTCGATCGCGATGCCGAGGTTGATGTGCTCCGGCTGCACCAGGGTGGGCTTGCCGTCGATCTCGGCGTAGATGTTGTTCATCTCCGGGTGCGCGACGACCGCGCGAACCAGGGCCCAGCCGATCAGGTGGGTGAAGCTGACCTTGCCGCCCCGCCCGCGGGAGAGGTGGTTGTTGATCACGATGCGGTTGTCGATCATCAGCTTCGCCGGCACCGCGCGCACCGAGGTGGCGGTGGGGACCTGGAGCGAGGCCTCCATGTTCTGCACGATCTTGGCGGCCACGCCGCGCAGCACCGTGGTCTTGGCGCCGGCCGGCGCCGCCTGGGCCGCGGGCTTGGGCGCGGCCTTGGCCGGCTCCGCCTTTTTCGCCGGGGTGGGCGGGGTGACCGGCTTGGCCGGCGCCACCGTGGCCGCGGCGGGCGCGTCGGTGCCGGCCGCGGCGGCCGACTTCGTCGCGTTGGCCGCGGTCGCCTCGTCCGGCGTCACGATCGAGCCCGAGGCCATCGCCGGCTTGTAGTCCGCGAAGAAATCGTGCCAAGCGGGGTCGACGCTGGTCGGATCGGCCAGGTATCGCTGGTACATCTCGTCGACGATCCACTCGTTGGGACCGAAATCCGCGAGTGGATTGTCCTGCGAAGTCTGCTGCGTCGACACTGCCGCGTTCGCCTCTTTCACCGTGTTTGTCATCACGTGACTTCTCCGTCACGCGGGACGGGCTAGGATCCGGTACCAGGCTACGCCGTGCGCGTGCGCCATCCGCCCGGACGTCCGCTCTGTGACCTACCACCTCCCGCGGACCGTGCCCGCGGGACTAGACCTGGATCCACGTCGCACGGGCGGCCGCGAGGCGCTGACCGGCCGCATCGTGCAGCGCCGAGTCGACCAGCGCCTTGCGGCCGGTGAGATGTGCCACCGCGCCGGTGATCACATAGTGGTCGCCCGGGACCGGCAGGGCGTCCACCGTCACCGTGATCCGGCCCAGCACGAACGCCCGGTCCTCGCGGATCGCCGCCCAGCCGCCCGGGCAGTCCAGCGCGGCCCACACCAGCGGCGCCGACACCTCGTCCGGGGCGGTCCACGGCGCCGCCGTCCGGCCGTCCGGCAGCCGGCCCGGGAAGATCCGCAGACCGTCGCCCTCGGCGCGCTCCGGGCCGCAGACGAAACAGGTGGGGAACGGGTGGGCGGTGAAGCCGGGGTAGTGGCGGGAGGCGGCGACCGCGGTGTCCCAGGGGACCGGGTCGACGCCCGGGCCGGGGTCGCCCTCGCCCAGCTCGGCGATCACGCGGCTGTCGGCGTACACAAATCGGTCTTTGATCTCGAGGTCGGTCTCCAGGGGTGGCGGCAGGCGGAGCGTCACCTGGTCCGCACCCGCGGCGGACGCGAAGACGCCCGCGCACCACCCGCCGTTTCCGGTGCCGGGCGGGCCGTTGAACCGTGCCGGGATGCGCATCCCACGACCATCGCACAAGCCGTTCATCCACCGGCCACACATCGCCACCTGAAGCGACACGCCATCGGCAGGTGTCACCCTTACACAGGTCACATGGCAGTTCTGATGACGGCCGCCGCACCCACCGGGACCAGCGGCTACACCCTCCTCATCGCGGACGAGACCGGTCAGGTCGAGGCCGCGCAGCGACTCCGTCACGACGTCTTCGCCGGCGAGCTCGGAGCGACCCTCACGACCGCGGCCGACGGACGCGACGTGGACGAGTTCGACGCCTACTGCGACCACCTCATCGTGCGCGACGACGCGACCGGGGACGTGGTCGGCACCTACCGGATGCTCCCGCCGCGCGCCGCCGAGCTGGCCGGCCGGCGGTACGCCGACACCGAGTTCGACCTGAGCGCCCTGCGCCCGCTGCGCGACCAGCTGGTGGAGATCGGCCGCTCCTGCGTGCACCCGGACCACCGCTCCGGCGCGGTGATGAACCTGATGTGGAGCGGCATCGCCCGCTACCTGCACCTGAACAACCTGCGCTGGCTCGGCGGCTGCGCCTCGGTGCCGCTGGCCGACGGCGGGATCACCGCGGCCGGCGTCCGGGAGCGGATCAACGCCAAGCACCTGGCCCCGCCGGCGCTGCGGATCCGCCCGCGCCACCCGTGGACGGTCCCGGCGGGCCTGACGCCGGACCCCAAGGTGGCGGTGCCCCCGCTGCTCAAGGGCTATCTGCGGCTGGGCAGCTGGATCTGCGGCGAGCCGGCGTACGACCCGGACTTCGACTGCGTGGACTTCTACGTGCTGTTCTCGATGGACCGGCTGGACCCGCGGTACCGTCGGCACTTCCTCGGAGCGACCCGATGACCGCGCTCTGGCAGCCGGTCTCGGCGTGCGGCGACCGGTGCCGGTCGGGCGCCGGGCCGCACGCCACCCGGTGGACGGCCGGCCTGCGGGTGGCCGCGGTGTTCGGCGTGCTGCTGATCGGCCTGCTGCCGGCGATGCTCGGCGGCGTCGTGCTGCGCGCCCTGGCCCGCGCGCTGCTCGCGGTGCTCGGGGTACGGCTGGTGGTGCGCGGCCCGGCGCCGCGCCCGGGCAGCCTGCTGGTCGCCAACCACATCTCCTGGCTGGACATCCTGGCGCTGGTGGCGGTGACGCCGGCACACCTGGTGGCCAAGCACGACGTGCGGGCCTGGCCGGCGGTGGGCGAACTGGCCGGCCGGATCGGCACGATCTTCGTCGACCGTGGGCGGCCGCGGTCGCTGCCGGAGACGGTGGGCGAGGTGACGGCCGCGCTGCGGGCCGGCCGGTCGGTCGCGGTGTTCCCGGAGGGCACGACGTACTGCGGGGCCGAGCGTGGCGACTTCCGCCCCGCGTTCTTCCAGTCGGCGATCGACGCGGGCGCCCCGGTGGTGCCGGCCTCGATCTCCTACGACACCGCCGAGGCGTCGTTCATCGGCGACGACACGCTGCTCGACTCGATCCGCCGGATCGCCCGCACGCGCCGCACGACGATCACCGTGATCACCGCGCCGGCGTTGCGGCCGGCCGCGGGCGCGGACCGGCGGGTCCTGGCCCGGGCGGCGCAGCGCAGCATGGCCGGGCACGGCTACCGATTGGCTGCGTGACGTCTGGCAGTTCGCTGGACCCGCCCGGGTGGGAAATGCTCCTCACAGAAAATTTTCAGCGAGCCCGCAGCAGGGGCGCAGCGGCCGGGGAGAGGATGGCGGCATGGCCGCTCAGACCCAGCCCAAGCAGAGTGAGGCGAAGCTGCTCGTCGTCGAGGACGACGCGAACATCCTCGAGTTGCTCTCCGCCAGCCTGCGCTTCGCCGGGTTCGACGTCACCACCGCGACCAGCGGCAGCGCCGCGGTCAGCGCGGCCCGCAGCGCCTCGCCCGACCTGGTCGTGCTCGACGTCATGCTCCCCGACCTCGACGGCTTCGAGGTCATCCGGCTGATGCGCGAGGGCGGGCAGCGCACCCCGGTGGTCTTCCTGACCGCCCGGGACGGCACTGACGACAAGATCCGTGGGCTCACTCTGGGCGGCGACGACTACGTCACCAAGCCGTTCAGCCTGGAGGAGCTCACCGCCCGGATCCGCGCCGTCCTGCGCCGCACCACGGCCGGTGAGGAGCAGCCGTCCCGGCTGGTCTTCGCCGATCTGGAGCTCGACGAGGAGACCCATGAGGTCTACCGGGCGGGCAGCCGGGTGCAGCTCTCGCCGACCGAGTTCAAGCTCCTGCGTTACCTGATGCTGAACGCGAACCGGGTGCTCTCCAAGGCGCAGATCCTCGATCACGTGTGGAAGTACGACTTCCGTGGTGACGACAACATCGTCGAGTCGTACATCTCCTACCTGCGCCGGAAGGTGGACAATGTGCAGCCGCGCCTGATCCACACGCTCCGCGGGGTGGGTTACGTGCTGCGTAAACCAGCTGTCTAGGCGCCCTCGATGACGATCTCCGAGCGGGTACGCGTTTCGCTCCCGCCGCAGGCGAGCCTGCGCAAAGTCTCCCTCCGGACCAAGCTGGTCGCCTCGGTGCTGGTGCTGGTGTTCGCCGCGCTCACCCTGATCAGCTCGGCCAGCACCATCGCGCTGCACACGTACATGGTGAATCAGCTCGACACCCAGCTGCGGGACACCTACAAGGACCTCGGCGCGCTCGCCCAGGCCGACTTCAAGGTCTACATGCCGATGGACTGGATGATCGGCTTCACCTCGGTCAGCGGCTCCGGGACCTGGGTGAAAGGCTTCCGCACGGTGGAGGACGACCTCCCGCCGGCACTGACCAGCGTGGAGGCCGTCCAGGAACACGCCGACAAGCCGTTCACCGTCAGCTCCCGCAACGGCAAGTACGTGTGGCGCGTCCTGGCCGAGGTCACCGACAGCGGCTCGGTGGTCTACGTCGGCGCCCGGATGACCGGGGTGAACGGGGTGATCGCCCGGCTGATCTGGGCGGACGTGCTGGTCGGCGTCGGCGTGCTGCTGGCGCTGGCGATCGTCGGGGCGGCCCTGGTCCGGCAGAGCCTGGTCCCCCTGTTGCAGATCGAGCGGACCGCCGGCCGGATCGCGGCCGGCGACTACAGCCAGCGGGTGCCCGACCCGGAGGTGGACGGCGGCGAGCCGACCACCGAGCTGGGCCGGCTCTCCAGCGCGCTGAACGCGATGCTGGCCCAGATCGAGGCGGCGTTCCTCGCCCGGGCCGCGTCCGAGCGGCAGGCCATGGAGGCGGCCGCGGCCGCGCAGGCCTCGGAGAGCCGGGCGGTGCGCTCCGAGGAGAAGATGCGGCAGTTCGTCGCGGACGCCTCGCACGAGCTGCGCACGCCGCTGACCAGCATCCGCGGGTTCGCCGAGCTGTACCGCCAGGGCGCGGTCTCCGACCCGGAGGCGGTGGCCCGGCTGGTCCGGCGGATCGAGGACGAGGCCGCTCGGATGGGCCTGCTGGTCGAGGACCTGCTGCTGCTCGCCCGGCTGGACCGGGAGCGCCCGATCAACCTGGCGCCGGTGGAGCTGCCGGTGCTGGCCATGGACGCGGTGCAGGCGGCCCAGGCCACCGCGCCGGACCGGGTCATCGAGCTGGAGGTGCTCGCCGACCACGAGCGGCTGGTGGCGCTCGGCGACGACGCCCGGCTGCGCCAGGTGATCGGCAACCTGATGACGAACGCGCTGGTGCACACCCCACCGGACGCCACGGTGACGCTGCGGTTACGTGCCGAGGGGGAGAATCACGCGGTGGTGGAGGTCTCCGACACCGGCGCCGGCCTGACCCCGGAGCAGCGGGCGCACGTCTTCGAGCGGTTCTACCGGGTGGACGGGGCGCGGACCCGGAACACCGCGCGGGAGGCCACCGGGACCGGCCTGGGGCTGGCGATCGTGGCGGCTCTTGTACGGTCGCACAACGGCACTGTCGACGTCGTGAGCGAGCCCGGCGAGGGCGCCACGTTCCGCGTCACCTTGCCCACCATAAATCCCGATAAAGGGTTCACAGAAAACATCCAGGACTAGCACAGTTCGGTACGAGTCGCACGGGGCAGAGTAAGAAACATGAACGAGAACGAGACCAACCCGCGGCCCGCGGACGCCGGCGCTGAGCACAGCACGGAGCGGGTGGAGTCTGAGCAGCCGACTGCCGCGCAGCCGCCGGTTGCCCCGCACGTCGCCGCTCATCAGTCCGCGGCGCCCACCTCGGGTGCCTCGCACCCCGCCGGCCCGCAGCCGCCGCACAACCCGTGGGCCCAGCCCGCCGGTTACCAGCCCGGCGCCTACCACCCGGCCACCCCGCAGCCGCCCCACACGCCGCCGGCGCCGCAGTCGCCGTGGCAGCAGCAGCCGGTCTCGGCGGTGCCCGCCTCGGCCACCCCGGCCACCGGTGTCCCCGCCTCCGGCCAGCCCTACGGCGCCGGTTACCAGCCCTATCAGCAGCCGCACTGGGGGCAGCCGGGCTGGCCGCAGACCCCGCCCGGCGCCACCCCGCCCGAGGGCGTCGTCCCGGTCTGGGCCCAGTCGCCCGCCGGCGAGCCGCCCCGCAACGGGCGCAGCCGCAAGTTCCTGCTGGCCGGCGCCGCGGCGGTGCTCGTCGCGCTGCTGTCCGGCGGGGTCGGCGCGGCCACCGCGCTGGCGCTGCACGACGACAGCGGCACCCCGGCCGTCCAGTCCGGCAACTCGTCGGTCACCCGGGTGGTGGACCGCTCGTCGCTGGCCCAGATCGCCTCCGCGGTGCAGGACAGCGTCGTGTCGATCACCACCGAGTCCGGTGAGGGCTCCGGCGTGATCCTCAGTGCCGACGGCTACATCGTGACCAACAACCACGTGTTCGCCAGTGCCACCGGCAACACCGTGAACATCATCTTCGCGGACGGCAAGAAGGCCTCGGCCACCATCGTCGGCACCGACCCGCGGACCGACCTGGCCGTGGTCAAGGCCACCGGGGTGAGCAACCTGAAGGCCGCCACCTTCGGCGACAGCTCGAAGATGGAGGTCGGCGACACCGTGCTGGCGCTCGGCAGCCCGCTGGGCCTGGAGGGCTCGGTGACCGCCGGCATCATCAGCGCCAAGGACCGCACCATCGAGTCCGGCGGCGAGGACGACCAGCAGGGCCAGGGTCAGGATCCGTTCGGCCAGTCGCAGCAGCAGCGGCAGTCGGGCACCACCACGATGACCGGCCTGTTGCAGACCGACGCCCCGATCAACCCGGGCAACTCCGGCGGCGCGCTGGTCAACACGAACGGCGAGGTCATCGGGATCAACTCGGCGATCGCCACGTCCGGTCAGAACTCCGGGAACATCGGCCTCGGCTTCTCCATCCCGAGCAACAAGGCGAAGGCGGTGGCCCAAGCGCTGATGGCGGGCAAGAAGGTCAGCCACCCGGCGCTCGGCGTCAGCGTGACCACCGCGGAGAACGGCGGGGCCCTGGTCAGCCAGGTGGTGGCGAACAGCGCCGCCGGCAAGGCCGGTATCCAGAAGGGCGACGTGATCACCAAGGTCGACGGCAAGGAGATCGCCCAGTCCGACGACCTGGTCGCCGCCGTCCAGGCCGGCGAGGTGGGTCAGAAGATGACCATCGACTTCACCCGGAACGGCGCCGCCAAGACGGTGACCGTGACTCTCCAAGAGTCCCAGTAAGCCGCAGTCCCTTTCGCTACGGCGGGTGACGTGACCAGGGGTGGGCACGTCACCCGCCGTATTCCTATCTATGCCGTGATTCTGGACTTTCCCGACGAACGGCTAGGTTTCGTCAGCGGGGACTCGCGTTTGCCCAGGCTTCCTTCTAATCTCCTTTCGCCATGGGCAGCGCCATGCCGGTGGCGCGGTTTCGCTTCGGCGGAGTGAGAGGCGCGGAGTGAGAGGCCCAGCGAGTTGACGTACGTCGAGACCCGGACCAGTGTCTGGGAAGCCCTGGCCGGCCGGTCCCCGGGAGCCCCGGCGGGCCCCGCCGACTCCGGCCTCTGGCACGCCGTCGCCGACCGGCTGAACCCGGCCAGCGCCCGGCCCGAGCTGCGCGGCGGCATCGAGGTCCGGCACCGCACCACGGTCCGCGGCGGGCGATACGTGATGCTCCGCTCGCCCGAGGACGGCGGTCGCAGCTGCTATCTCCGGCTCACCCCGGAGGAGTACCAGCTCGCCCTGATGATGGACGGCGCCAGCACGGTGGCCCGGCTGGTCGCCGAGTTCGCCCGGATCGCCGGCCGGCTCGCCCCGGACCAGGTCCGCCGGGTGGTCGCCGACCTGGCCGGCAACCGGATGCTGGAGGACCTCCCGCGGGACGCCTTCCGCCCGCTGCGCGAGCTGCACCAGGAGCCGTTGCCGAAACGGGTCGGCGGCTCGGTGCTGTCCGCCGTGCGCGGCCGCCGGGTGCTGTCGCTGCCCGCCGACGGCGCGCTCACCGGCCTCTACAACAGCGCCGGCAAGCTGCTCTTCACCCGTCCGGCGGTCTGGATCGGCACGCTGCTGGCACTGACCGGCGCGGTGCTGTTCCTCGGCACCTGGCAGCGCGGCAGCCAGGCGCTGTTCCTGGCGGGTGACTCCTACCTACTCGGTGCGATCGCCTTGTTGTTACTCAACGTGGTCGCCCAGGGCCTGTACGAGCTGGGGCACGCGCTGGCCGCCAAGCGGGTCGGCCGCGAGGTGCCGTCCGCCGGGCTGATGCTGCACTTCGGCCTGCCCGCCGTCTTCGTCGACACCAGCGACGTCTGGATGGCCGGCCGCCGGGCCCGGATCGCGGTCACCGCCGCCGGCCCGGCCACCGGGCTGGCCCTGGCCGGCCTGATCCAGCTGATCGGCCTGGCCGTGCCTGCCGCCGGCGGCCTCGCCTTCAAGCTGGCCTTCCTGTTCTACCTGCACGCCTTCTTCAACCTGAGCCCGTTGCTGCCGCTCGACGGGCAATACCTCCTGATGGACTGGCTGGAGATCCCGGACCTGCGGGCCCGCGGCCTGGCCTGGCTCGGCGGGCGGCTGCGCCGGCGCGGCCCGCGCTGGTCGACCCTGGACCGGGAGGGCCGCCTCATCGGCCTGTACGGCCTGCTCGCCCTCTTCTGGCTGGTCGCCGCCGTGGCCCTGGGCTACCGCCTGTGGACCGACCGGGTGCACGGTCTCGTCGTCGGCCTCTGGTACGAGGGCGCCGCCGCCCGCGTGCTGCTCGCCGTGATGCTGCTCGGCCTCACCGCCCCGCCGCTCTACTTCCTGCTCGGCCGTCTCGGCGCGGGCTGGCGCCGGTGGCGGCAGCGCGCCGCCGAGCGCGACCAGGAGAAGGACATGCCCCGCCGGATGGCCGCGCTCTACGCGTCCGACCTGGGCGGCCTGCCCGAGCCGTCGCTCCAGTCGCTGGCCGCCCGGGCCCGCTGGGAGCACCCGCCGACCGGCCGCCACCTGGTCCTGGCCGCCGAGCACCAGGGCGCGGTCTACGTGGTGGTCGAGGGCGCCCTGCACGGCCGCCGCCCGGGTGACCCGGGCGGCAGCATCCGGCACCACGCCGGCCCGGGCAGCGTGGTCGGCCTGGCCGCCGCGCTCACCGGGCGTACCGCCAGCCTGGACTGGCACGCCGCCGCCGGCGCCACCCTGCTGGCCGTGCCCACCTCGACGGTGGCCACCGTGATCGGCCCGCTGCCCGGCCCGCCGCCGATGGAGCGGGCCGAGGCCGAGGCGCTGTTCGCCGACACCCCGGCGCTGGCCGGGCTGGAGGAGGACCAGCAACTCGCGCTGATCGCCGCGGCCCACCCGGTCGACCTCGACCCGGGCGCCCCGGTGATGCTGCACGGACCCACCCACGCCGTGGTGGTCGAGTCCGGGGTGATCGCCATGGCGGACGGCACCGAGCTGCGCCGCGGCACCCTGGTCGGCCCGGTCGGCGACGGCAACCCGGGCATGGTGGCGCAGAGCCGGACCCCGGTCCGGCTCTGGATCATCCCGGACGCCTCCGACCTGCCGCCGCTGATCGGCCTGGAGGCCCGCCCCGGCGCGCCGATGCCGAGCGTCCGGCCCAGCGCCCCGCTCGCGGTCCGGCCCGGCGCGGTGCACCCGCCGCTGGCCGTGCCGCCCGGCCCGCCGCCGGAGGGCGACGACGAGTTCGACGTCGACCGGCACTTCGAGAAACGGATGTGGGTCTTCGTCAGCCTGGTCGTGGTGGTCCTGGTCGGCGGCCTGGCGCTGGACCTGGGCGCCGGCCCGGCCTGGGCGGAGATGCCCACCGAGCGGGCGCTGCTCACCGTCGACCGCGGCACCGCGGTGGCCACGGCGAGCGGCAGCGGCGCCGTGACCCTCGAGGCCGGCGATCAGCGCTACCTGGGCTCCGGCGCGCAGGTCGTGGCGCAGGGCAAGGGCCGGGCCCGGCTCACCTTCCCGGGCGGCGGCGCGGTGCTGCTCTGCCCGGGCGCACGGGTCACCCTGAACGCGGCCGCGGTGGCGACCGGCCGGGAGTCGGTCCCGTCCGGGCGGCTGACCCTGGAGAGCGGGCGGGTGCTCGCCGCCACGGGGAGCACCAGCGGGGCGTACCGGCCGCTCGGCCTGACCATCGGCCGGGTGCAGGGCGACGTCACCAGCACCGGCAAGGCCTGGTACGCGGTCGACCTGGCGGCGATCACGGTGGCCGACGGCACGGTCACCGCCGGCGGCGTGGCGAGCGAGCCCACCGGCGGCGACCTGAACTGCGGCGACGGGGTCAAGGTGAGCCCGCCGGCGGTCACCGAGGGCGACCAGCCGTCCGAGGCGCCGTTCCCGTCCGAGACGGCCGCGCCGGTCACCAGCGCGCCGAGCGCCGCACCGAGCAGCGCGTCGCCGAGCCCCTCCGCCTCGTCGAGCACCAGCGCCACGCCGACGGCCGGCGTGACCACCACGCCGAACAGCCCGACCACGAGGACGGCCAGGCCGACGACGAGACCGACCACCAGGCCGACCACCAGACCGACCACGACCACGGCGCCGACGTCCGTCCCGACGACGACCACCGCCTCGACGCCGACCTCGGCGCCGACCACGACGACGGTGCCGGAGCAGACCACGTCGCCGACGGACGGGACGACGACGGGCTAGCCCGGGGAGGGGCTGCATGCTGTGCTGGTTCTGCGCCGAGGGGGCGCGCGCCGCCTGCCGGTTCTGCGGGCGGGGGGTGTGCGCGGAACACGCACGGTTCGGGCCGTACCTGCTGGAGATCAGCCGGTCGGTGCTGCGGGACCGGGCCGAGGCGCTGGTGGTGGAGGACGCCGTGCAGTGCGGCACCTGCCACCCCAGGCCCCAGCCGGTCGCCATGCCCGAGCTGGATTAGGGCGTCGTCTCAGACATTCGCGTACGGCGTGAGCGCCCCGGCCAGCGCCGCGCGCAACATCGACTTCGGCCGTGCGCCGACGATCGACCGGGTGACCACGCCGTCCCGGAAGAACAGCAGGGTCGGCATGGCCATCACCTGGTAGGCGCGCGTCGCCACCGGGTTCTCGTCGGCGTCCAGCGTGCCGATCACCAGCCGCCCGGCGAACTCCGGCGCCAGCTCGGCCAGCAGCCGTGACATCGGGCCGCACGGCGGGCACCACTGCGCCCAGAAGTCGACGACCACCGGCAGCGTGGCCCGGCGGACCAGCTCGTCGAAGGTGGCGTCGGTGATGGTGATCAGGGCGTCGTCCGGCATCGCGTCTCCCGGTGCTCGAGGGCCTGGCTCAGTTGGTCGTGCAGCCGCTCCCGGACCGCGGTGAGCTGGCCGAGGTAGTCGTCCACCTCGGCGATCTTGCGGCGGAGCACCGCCACCGAGTCCGGGCAGACGTGACCGGCGCTGTTGCCGGCGCGCAGACAGGCGACGAAGGGCCGGATGTCGTCCAGGCCGAAGCCGGAGGCCAGCAGGGTGCGGATCTCGTGCACCACGCGCAGCTCGCCGTCCTCGTACTGCCGGTACCCGTTCGCGTCCCGGGTGGCCCGGACCAGCCCGTGCTCCTCGTAGTAGCGCAGCGTGCGGGGACTCGTCCCGGCCAGCTCCGCCAGCTCTCCGATCAGCAGCATGGCGCCGACGGTATGCCTTGACACCGGCGTCAAGGCAACCCCGGTGTCACGGCAGCACCGTGACAGCATGGACGGCATGGTCGACGGTCCGGTGGCGTTCGTGCTCGGCGGCGGTGGAGTGCTCGGGGCGGTCGAGGTGGGAATGCTCCGCGCCCTGTTCCGGGCCGGTTTCCGCCCCGACGTGGTGGTCGGCACGTCGATCGGCGCGGTCAACGGCGCCCTGGTCTGCGCCGAGCCGGGCGAGGCGGTCACCGACCGGCTGGTCCGGCTCTGGGCGTCCCCGGAGGCGGCGGCCGTCTACGGCGACTCGATCGGCCGGCAGCTGCGCCGGTTCGCGGCCCGCACCCACCTGCACTCGCCGCTCCCGCTGCGCCGGCTGCTGGAGGGTGAGCTGGGCGAGCACGCCACGTTCGCCGACCTGAGGGTGCCGTTCCACTGCTGCGCGGCCAGCATCGAGCGGGCCGCCGAGCACTGGTTCGACAGCGGGCCGCTGGTCGACGCGGTGCTCGCCTCGTCGGCGGTGCCCGGCCTGCTGCCGCCGATGGAGATCGGCGGGGAACACTTCGTTGACGGCGGGATCGTAAACTCGATCCCGATCAGTGAAGCGGTCCGGCTCGGCGCGAAACTCATCTTCGTGCTCCAGGTGGGCCGGGTGGAGCGGCAGCTCAGTGTGCCCAGACGGCCGTGGGAGGTGGCACAGGTGGCGTTCGAGATCGCCCGTCGCCATCGGTTCGCGCGGGACATGTCCTCGCTGCCCGACGGCGTCCGGGTGCACGTGCTGCCCAGCGGCGGCGGCGAGAGCGGTGACGACTCGCCCTGGGCCTATCGGGACATGGCCCTGGTCGGCCGCCGGATCAGCCGGGCCTACACCGCCTCCCGGCGCTATCTGACCGCCAATGTGCATCCGCTGCCGGAGCCGGGCGGCCGCTGATGGGATTGCCGCCGGTCTGGGCCCGCCGTCTCGTGATCGCCCCGGCCGTCGTGCTGCTCGCCGTGACGTTGCTCACCACCCTGCCGATCTGGCTGCTCTTCGCGCTGGCGGTGTCCCCGCTGGTCCCGGGCCGGCTGCGGGTGCCCCGGCTGGTCTTCCTGCTGATCGTCTACGTGGTTTGGGACGCCGCCGCGCTGATCGTGCTGGGCGTTCTCTGGCTGGCGTCCGGCTGTGGCCGGTGGATCCGCGGCCCGGTCTTCCAGCGCGCGCACTACGTGGTGACCGGCTGGTTCCTGCGCACCCTGTTCTGGTTCGCCCGGTGGTCGCTGCACCTGGCGATCGACGTGGTCGGCACCGACCCGGACACCGCGCAGCCGGGCCGGCCGGAGATCGTGGTGAGCCGGCACGCGGGGCCCGGCGACTCGTTCACCCTCATCCACGCGCTGGTCAATTGGTTCGCCCGGGAGCCGCGGATCGTGCTGAAGGCCGCGCTCCAGTGGGACCCGGCCGTCGACGTGCTGCTCAACCGCCTGCCGAACAGGTTCATCTCGCCGGGCCGGACCACCACGGCGACGCTGGAGGAGCAGATCGGCGACCTGGCCACCGGCCTGGACGAGAACGACGCCTTCGTGATCTTCCCGGAGGGCGGCAACTTCACCCCGCGCCGCAAGCTCACCGCGATCGCCCGGCTGCGGGCCAGCGGCCTGGAGGAGATGGCGGTCAAGGCGGAGAACCTGCGTAACCTGCTGCCGCCGAAACCCGGCGGCCTGCTCGCCGCGATCGACGCGGCCCCGGACGCCGGGGTGATCTTCGTGGCGCACACCGGGCTGGACCGGATGATCACGGTCGGCGACGTGTGGCGCGAGCTGCCGATGGACAAGCGGCTGGTGATGAGGTTCTGGAGTGTCCCGCCGGAGGAGGTGCCGGTCGGCGAGCAGGAGCGGATCGACTGGCTCTATGCCTGGTGGGCGCGGATCGACGGCTGGATCGAGGAGAACAAGCCGGCGCCGCGCCCACTGTGGATCGACCGCTCCTAGCTGCCGCCCAGCGCCTGGTAAACGCTGGCCGGCGCCTCGGTGATCTGGCCGGCCGGGGGCCGCTGCACGGTCACCGGCTGCCCATACCCGGAGTATTTGATCACCAGCGGCTGCGCCTCCCGGTTGTCCACCGCGGGCAGCCGCAGGGTGAGCTGCTCCAACCGGTCCTGCGAGTCCAGGATGGCCTCGAACGGCACCCGCTGGGCGTCCGCGCCGTACCCGTCGACGGTCACCTTGCTGATCCCGGCCACGCCGGCCGCCTTGGTCAGATCCAGCGTCCCGGAGTACGAGCTCTCCCCGCTGCGGCGCACGTCGGTGGTGGCGCGCAGCAGGTCGGCGGTGTTCGCCGGGTCGATCTGGCCGGGCTTGAGGCCGATGTTCGCGCCGTCCGGCAACCGGGCCATGTCCAGGTGGGTCCAGGTGTTCGCCTGGGTGACGCCGGGGATCTGGGCGTACAGGTCCTGGCCGAGCAGCAGCGTCTTGACGGTGAGCGAGGTGTTCGCCCCCTTCGCCGCCATCTCCGCGGTCCCGGCGCCGTGCGGCGCGTCGAGGTTCGCGGTCAGCTGGAAGCCGGCGCCGCTCGTCATGGTCATCGTGAAGCTGGTGCTGCCGAGCGTGGCGGCCGCGTCCGAGAGCGCCTGGACCGCGGCCGGGTCGGCGCTGGTCGAGGGAGCGGCGGCGGAGGCCGGCGCCGAGCTCGCGGAGGTCGCGGGTGTGTCCGCCGAGGCGCAGCCAGCCACCGCGAACGCGGCCGTGGCCGCCGCGAGGCCCAGTCCGGCGAGCCGTGGTGTCCGCATGATCGCTCTCCTTTTCGTCAACGCCTGTCGATAGCGGGAGTTCCCGATCGTGGGACTCGGCAAACGGACACCCACGGGCAAACCATGGCGTGCCGCACGCCCGGTTGGCCGCGCAGATCATGGCCGGGGCATGATGAGTCGGGTATTCCGCGCACGCACGACAGGGGGAGGACTCGTGAGATTCGAGGTCAGCAAGGTCCTCGACGCCATCGAGGCCCGGCTCACCACCGACCCGGCGCTGGCCCGGGCCGTGGTCGATCTGTCGGAGGTGGTGCGATACGCCGACCTCGACGGTGGTCGCCCGGCCAGCCTGGTCCGGCTCGGTCTGTTGGTCGACGCCCTCGGCCGCTACGTCGCCGAGGAGAACGTGCCGGTCTACGTGATCGCCCCGCGCGGTCTGCTCTCCGACACCGACCTCACCTCGAACGAGCGGATGGTCGTCCGCCGTTGGGCCGACGACGGCAAGGTCGAGGTCGTGCCGCAGATGGAGGACCGGGTGCTGGAGGTGGCCGAGATGCTCGGCCTGCCGGTGCTCACCCGCGACCGCGAGGACCGGTTCCGCGCCGGCCGCCCGTGGGTGGCCGAGCCCGGCCGGCTGCTCGCCCTGGTGTCCCAGCAGGGCGGCCCGACGCTGGTGGCCCGGGTCGGCCGGGGCGAGGCGGTTCCGCCGACCCCGCGTTCGCCGCTCGGTGAGCGGCTGCTCGCCCGGATCTGGAAGTGCCCCGACTTCAACTGCACCACGTTCGGCACCGGCGGCGACTCGGACAGCCCGTTCGCCGACATGCGCACGTTCACCAGCCCGGTCGCCCAGCCGCCGCCCGCCCTGCGCGCCGGCGTGCCGACCTGCCCCCGGCACGGCGAGCGGCTCAAGGACGCCGGCCCGCGCCCGGCCACCGAGGTCCTCTCGGTGCGCATCGACGGCGTCATCCGCCAGCGGTTCACCGTCTCGGAGGACCAGCCGGTGGTGGTCGGCCGGGCCCCCGAGGGCGGCGGCGGGGTGATGCTCGGCCAGTGGCTCACCCAGGACGCTCGCAAGTGGATCAGCCGCGGCCACGTCCGCTTCGCGCTGCGCGCCGGCGAGATCACCGCGAAGGACATCAGCACCAACGGCACCGGTGTCCGCCCGGGCGGCTCACCCGACGACGACCAGCGGATCACCCTGCACCGCGACGAGAGCCGCGTGCTGGCGCCGGACGACATCGTCGAGCTCTACGCCAACGTGCACGTGGGCCGCGCCAAGCTCTGGTCCAACGGCGGCGTCGTCCAGCCGCAGTCGGTGATGGCCGAGGCGCCCACCATGGCGATTCGACCCGTCGGCCGCTGAAAATCCTTCATTGACGCAGGTCCGCCGGGGTGCGGATCGCATGCTCCCGCGCGGGCCGGGCGGGCTGATCTGGCCGCTGGCGCGTCCAGGGCGATCAGCCCGCCCTTCACGGTCCGCGGCTGGTCACCGAAAACCCGAAGGCGCCACTGCCGACCCGGCGAAGGGTCCCGGCGGTGGCGCCTCGGTTCGGGTGGTTCCCGGTCAGGGTTTTCCACAGTTCCGGGTTGTCCACAGGCTCCGTGCGGGAGCCGGCGGATCCGGGTCACACTGAGCCGGGGTCAGCCCCCAGGGCGGGTGGGGACTGATCAGGCGGCGAGGACGGCGGCGAGCTGGGCGACCGCGTGGTCCAGGTCGGCCTCGGTGATCACCAGCGGCGGGGCGAGGCGGATCGTCGAGCCGTGGGTGTCCTTGGCCAGGACGCCGCGTGCGGCCAGCCGTTCGCACGCCTGGCGGCCGGTCATCAGCGCCGGGTCGATGTCGACGCCGGCCCACAGGCCGCGGCAGCGGACCCCGGCCAGGCCTTTGCCGATCAGCGCGGACAGGCCCGCCTCCAGCCGCTCGCCGAGGCGCGCGGACCGCTCCTGGAACTCGCCGGTGCGCAGCAGGTCGACGACCGCGGCGCCGACGGCGCAGGCCAGGGCGTTGCCGCCGAAGGTGGAGCCGTGCTCGCCCGGCTTCAGCACGCCGAGCACGTCGCGGTTCGCGGCGACCGCGGAGACCGGGACGATGCCGCCGCCGAGCGCCTTGCCCAGCACGTACATGTCCGGGACGACGCCCTCGTGCTCGATCGCGAAGGTCTTGCCGGTCCGGCCCAGGCCGGACTGGATCTCGTCGGCCACCAGCAGCACGTTGTTCTCCGTGCAGGCCTCGCGGACCGCGGCGAAGTACCCGGCCGGCGGGATCAGCACGCCGCCCTCGCCCTGGATCGGCTCCAGCAGCACCGCGACCGTGTTCGGCGTGATCGCCGCGGCCAGCGCCGCCGCGTCGCCGTAGGGCACCACCACGAAGCCCGGCGTGTACGGCCCGAAGTCGGCCCGCGCCTCCGGGTCGGTGGAGAAGCTGACGATGGTGGTGGTCCGGCCGTGGAAGTTGCCGTCCGCCACGATGATCTCGGCCTGCCCGTCCGGCACGCCCTTGACCTGGTAACCCCACTTGCGGGCCACCTTGATGGCGGTCTCCACCGCCTCGGCGCCGGTGTTCATCGGCAGCACCAGGTCCTTGCCGCACAGCTCGGCCAGGCCCTTGCAGAACGTGGCGAACTGGTCGTGCACGAACGCGCGGCTGGTCAGCGTGAGCCGGTCGAGCTGGGCGTGTGCCGCGCCGATCAGGCCGGGGTGCCGGTGCCCGAAGTTCAGCGCCGAGTATCCGGCGAGCATGTCCAGGTAGCGGCGGCCGTCGACGTCGGTGACCCAGGCGCCCTCGGCCTCGGCGACGACGACCGGCAGCGGGTGGTAGTTGTGCGCGGTCCAGCGCTCGGCGTCGGCGAGAGCCTCCGGCGTACGAAATTCAACAGTCGTCACGAGCGCACCTCCAACGTGCAGCACTTGGGTCCGCCGCCGGCCTTGCGCAGCTCGGAGACGTCGACCCCGATCGGGTGGTAGCCGGCCTTGCGCAGCTCCTCGGTCAGGTGCGTGGCCTGCACCGGCAGAACCACGTTACGGCCGTCGCTGACCGCGTTGAGGCCGAGCACCTCGGCGTCCTCCGGCGTCGCGATGATCGCGTCCGGGAAGAGCTGCCGGAGCACGGCCTGCGAACCGGGGGAGAACGCCGACGGCAGGTACGCGATGTTCCGCTCGTCCAGCACGCAGAGCGCGGTGTCCAAGTGGTAGTACGCCGGGTCGACCAGCTGGAGAGTGATCACCGGGCGGCGCAGGAACTCCTGGGTCTCGGCGTGCGACGCGTGCGCGGTCCGGAACCCGGTCCCGGCCAGCAGCAGCCCGCCGGCCAGCAGGATGTCGCCCTCGCCCTCGTTGTCGTGCTTCGGCATCGTCACCTCGAAGCCGTTCTCCCGGAACCAGGCAGCGTACGCCGGAGCCTCGTCGGCCCGCTCGGCGTCGCGGAACTGCACGCCCAGCGCGCGCCCGTCGATGATCGTCCCGCCGTTCGCGGCGAAGACCATGTCCGGCAGGCCGGGCAGCGGCTCGACCAGGTCGACGGTGTGACCGAGGTCGAGGAATGCCTGGCGCAGCGTCTCCCACTGGCGGACGGCCAGCGCGTTGTCATACGGCGCGGTGGGATCCATCCACGGGTTGATCCGGTAGGTGACGGCGAAGTGGGTGGGCCGGCACATCAGATAGCGCTTGGCGGTCATCAGGCAACGGTAGGTGCGAGAAGGTTTCATCCGCCCTGCTAAGACCATGCGTCCCGGGCGGGAATCGTTGCGTGATCACCGGGGTGCGCGGCGATTCGTTGCGCACATGCCACACGGGCGCCCGGGAGCGACGTTCCCACGTCGCTCCCGGGCGCCCGTGCGGTTGTCCGGCGAACCGCCGGAGCCGACCGGCGAACCGCCGGAGCAATTTCGGGGCGGGCCGGCGAGAGCCGGCCCGGTTCCGAGAGGTGACCGTCAGCGTATCGCCGTCGGTAAATGTCAGTTACCCGTCAGAAGCGGTTCGCAAACTGTGCGTCAAGCCACTCCCGCAGATGCGACGCCGGCTGGGTGTCGGTGCCCAGCCAGGCCAGCGAGCCGTTCAGGGCGAGCACGCCGAGCACGATCGCGCCGATCGCGACCAGCACGCCGATCAGCGCGTCCGTCTTGCCGGCCACGTGCTGCTTGCGGGTGGCGTTCAGACCGGCCAGCGAGAGGACCAGGCCGAGCCCGGCGACGCCGATGCCCCAGCCGGCCAGCGGGCCGGAGAGCACCAGCGCGATGCCGGCGACGCTGACGATCAGGCCGAGCGTGGCGAGCAGGCTGGCCCGCGGGCGCCGGGCCGGTGCGGGCTCGGTGGCCGGGCGGCCGACCGCGACCGGCTTGCGCTCCGCCTCGGTCGGCGGGGTGACCGTGCTGACCCGCGGCGGGTTCACCGCCCGCGGCGTGTTGATGTCGCGATTCGTGTCGGTGGTCCGCGGCTTGGTGATGTCCTGCGTGGTGTCGTCGTCCCGGCGGGGCTGCACCGGCACCCGGGCCGTCTCCGCGGTATCGGTCGTGGCCGCACGCGAGAAGGTGGGAATCCTCACGTCAGGACCTCCTTGGGGGATCTCGGGGGTTGGCTGACCTTGCTCTATACCCGGGCCGCCCGGAAACGACACGAGGGATGCACAAGCACTGTGCATCCCTCGGGTGAAAGGTGGGTCAGACCAGCGAGGAGACCGCGTTCACGTCGGAGGCCTTGCTGATCACGTGGTCGACGATGCCGTACTCCTTGGCCTGCTGGGCGGTGAACCAGCGGTCCCGGTCGGAGTCGCGCTCGATCTCCTCCGGGGTGTGCCCGGTGTGGAAGGCGATCCGATCGTTCATCACCGACTTGATGTGCAGCATGCTCTCGGCCTGGATGGCGATGTCGGCCGCGGTGCCGCCGATGCCGCCGGACAGCTGGTGCATCATCACCCGGGCGTGGGGCAGCGCGTACCGCTTGCCGGGGGTGCCGGCGCAGAGCAGGAACTGGCCCATCGAGGCGGCCATGCCCATCGCGATGGTGGCCACGTCGTTCTTGATGTACTGCATGGTGTCGTACACCGCCATCCCGGCGCTGATCGAGCCGCCGGGCGAGTTGATGTACAGCGCGATGTCCCGCTCGGCGTCCTCGGAGGCGAGCAGCAGCATCTGCGCGCAGATCCGGTTGGTCACCTCGTCGTTGACCTCGCTGCCGAGGAAGATGATCCGCTCGCGGAGCAGACGCTCGAAGACCTGGTCGTCGAAGGACGCGCCGCCACCGCGCATGGTCGTGTCAACACTCATGGGGTCAACCCTTTCGCATCCGCTCTTCTACGTCTCACACCTTCTCTCACAGGGCGTGTCGAAACCCAGCGATTCCCCTCAGGGCGAATCCGCTCACGGCAGAACGGCACCGTGGTGGCACTGATCACGCCCGGCTGAGCAGCACGACGAAGACGGATACCTTTGGCTCGTGCCGGAGGGACATACCATTCACCGCCTCGCCACCCGCCACCGCGAGCTGTTCGCCGGGCACCCGGTGGCCGTCTCCAGCCCGCAGGGCCGGTTCGCGAGCGGCGCCGCGCTGCTCGACGGCCGGGTGCTGCACGACACCGAGGCGTATGGCAAGCACCTGCTGCACCACTACGAGGGCGATCGCACCCTGCACGTGCACCTGGGGCTCTACGGCAAGTTCACCGAGGGGGAGCCGCCGCTGCCCGAGCCGGTCGGCCAGATCCGGATGCGGGTGGCCGGGCCCGGCCACTGGCTCGACCTGCGCGGCCCGACCGCCTGTGAGGTGCTCGACCCGCCCGCGGTGGACGCGTTGCGCGCCCGGCTCGGCGCCGACCCGCTGCGCGACGACGCCGAGCCGGACCGGGCGTACCGAAAGATCCGGTCCAGCACCAAGCCGCTCTTCGCGCTGCTGCTGGACCAGTCCATCGTGGCCGGCTGCGGCCTGATCTATGCGAACGAGGTGCTGTTCCGGGCCGGGCTCTCGCCGCTCACCCCGGGCACCGCGACCGGCCGGGAGCTCTGGACGGCCCTCTGGGACGACCTGCGCGCCCTGATGAAAGAGGGCGTGGCCCGCGGCCGGATCGACACCGTGCACACCCGGCACACCCCCGAGGCGATGCGCCGGGCGCCGCGCGTCGACCGGCACGGCGGCGAGGTCTACGTCTACCGCCGCACCGGCCAGCCCTGCCTGGTCTGCGGCACCCCGGTGGCCATCGGCCCGCTGGCGGGCCGCAACCTCTACTGGTGCCCGACCTGCCAGGAGCCTAGGAGGTAGCGGCCGGGGTCGCCGTCGCGGTGGTCGTCGGGGTCGGCTCCGCCGCGGGGGCGGTGGTCGTGTCGGCCGACGGCGTCGGCGTCGCCGGGGTCGGCGCGGTGGTCGCCGGGGTGAGCGGGGTCTCGCCGGTGCCGGACGGCACGCCCAGCTGGAAGTTCTCCACCAGCCAGGGCAGCAGTTCCTGGTAGGCCGCGACGGTGTCCGGCTGGTTGAAGTCGTGGGACAGGATGATCGAGCCCGGCGCGGTCTGCTTCTTCACGGTGGCGATCACCCGCTTGATGTGCGCGGCGTCGCTCTCGCCCTCGAGGTGCTCCCAGTCCCGCGGGTCGACCGCCCAGTAGAGCGAGGACATCCCGTCGGCGTACGCCACCTTCACCAGTTTGTCGCTGAAGTTGCCGCCCGGCGCCCGGAAGAACGGGATGGGCGCACCCGGCGCCGCGTCGTTGATCGCCTTGTTCGTCTTCGCCAGGTCGGCCCGGATCTGCGCGGCGGTCTTCTTCCCGATCGACAGGTCGTGGTCGAAGGTGTGGTTGCACAGGGTGTGCCCGGCCGCCACGATCTCCCGGACCAGCTCGGGGTGCCGGCGCGCCTGCGAGCCGACCAGGCAGAACGTCGCCTTGACCTGGTATTTCGCGAGCATCTCCAGAATCTTCGGGGTCTGCTCCGGGTCCGGCCCGTCGTCGAAGGTCAGCGCCACCTGCTGCCCGCCGGTGGTGAGCAGCGACTTGCCGGGTCCGGCGCCGGCCGGCACGGGACGCACCGGCTTGTCCTCGGCGGGTTTCCCGGTGACGGTCGCCTGCGGCGTCGGCGTGGCCGGGCCACCGCCGGCCGGCTGGCCCTGCTGCGGCGTGCCGCCGCCGCTCTTCTGCCGGCCGCCCGCCTGGGCCGCCTTGTCGCGCTGCGCCGCCTGGGCCGAGGCCGCCGCCTGCGCGGCCGCGGTCAGCGCGGCCGGGTCGCTCTTGCTCGGCTGGGACAGCGGCACCGCGGTGATCAGCAGGCCGGCCACCACCAGGGTGCCGAGCACGGTGGTCGGCCGGTTCTTGGCCGCTTCCAGCCAGGTCTCGAGCGGCAGCGTGTTCGGCGCGCGGTGGCTGCCGACGACCGGGCGCTTGGCACGGGACCGCCGGGAGTGGGCCGGCGGCTGCGCCTCGTCCCGGGGGCGGACGGTGCTCCACGATCCGGTGTCGCCACCCGCGCGGTGCCGGGCGGACCGGGTCCGCGGCTTGGCGGCGGGGTCCACCGCAGAGCGAAGGGACGGCTCCAGGAACGCGGCACGGGGCGCGACCTGCTCCGGCCCGGAATCCGGCCGACGGTGCCGCCCACCCGTCGCGGCTGCGTCGCCGGAGCTCGTCAGGTGCGGCGAGGTGTACGGCGGCATCCGTCATGCCTACCGGTTGGCAAGATCCGGCGCGATACCAGATCGGTCATCGCGCCGTCACCTATGGTGGTTTTTCCTGCTCACCGGCCATATCGACGTGGGCAATATCTGTTGTGTTTCATCCGAGATTCTCGTTGCGTCACATCTCGCCACGAGTTGTCCGGGCGAGCCAGTCGACCACCCCGGCGACCGGCGTTCCCTTCGCCAGCAGCGCCCGTTGCCGGGCCGCGCCGGAACCCCGCGAGCGCAGCCGGTCGAGCAGGACGGTCACCATCTGCAGGTCGCCGTGCCGCTCCAGCTCCGGGCGCACGTAGTCGACCAGCTGCCGCAGCAACCGCCAGGCCGGCCGCGTCTCCCGGGTGGCGAGGTCCAGCCCGAGCCCCTCCAGGCCGTCCTTCGCCGCCCGCCAGTGCGCGGCCATCAGCAGCGGGTGCGACACCTCCGGCCCCTCGGTCCCGGAGCGCACCTCGTGCAGCAGCGTCGCGACCAGGGCCCGGGCCAGCGCGGCGAGCAGGATGGCGTCGTCCAGGGTGGGCGTCACGTCGCCCATCCGGATCTCCACGGTCGGGTAGTTCGCGGACAGCCGGGCGTACCAGTACAGCATGCCCTCGTCGAGCATCGCGCCGCTCGCCTCGAGGTCCGCGATCAGCGTCAGGTAGTGCTCGTGCGACCGGAGATACGGGGTCGGGCCCACCGTCGGCCAGCGCTCCCACATCATCGAGCGCCAGCTGGCGTACCCGGTGTCCCGCCCGCCGAACAGCGGCGAGTTGGCGGCCGCCGCCTGGAGGGTGGGCAGCCACGGCCGGAGCAGGTTCAGCACCCGCACACCGGTCTCCGGGTCCGGGATGCTGACGTGCACGTGCGTGCCGCACAGCCCCTGACCGGGGGAGAGGTCGCCGAACCGCTCCCGCATCCGGTGGTACCGCGGGTCGTCGACCAGCCGGGTGTTCGGCCCGGCGGCCGGTCCGCAGCCCACCGCGAGCAGCCGGGATCCGGCCCGCTCGGCCGCGTCGGCCAGCCCGGTGCGCAAGGTCACCATCGCGTCGTAGAGGCCGACCAGCTCCAGTTGCGGGGGACTGGCCACCTCGATCTGGCTGCGCAGGTACTCGTGCTGCACCCCGGGCCGCAGCTCCTCGGGCACCTCGTCGAGCACCGCCTCGACCGTCTCCACACCACGTGGTTCGACCGCGTCGACCAGCAGATACTCTTCCTCGATCCCTAGCGTGAGCAGGTCGTGCCGCTCGGCGCGGGCGGCGAGCTGGGGCGAGATCGTCGTCGTGCCTTCGGCAGCGGCTTCCATGCGCGCAGCCTTACCCGCCGGGTCTCGCCGGAAAACCGGTCGTTGCCCCGGCGAGCTAGGCTTGCCGCCATGCTGCTTCTCGGGTACTGGGCACTGGCGGGCACCGCCCTGCTCGAGCCCGGCCTCAGCAGCGGCCCGCGCCTGGTCCTGGCGCTGGCCCTGGTCACCGCGGCTCTGCTGGTCGTCGCCGCGGTCGCCCTCCCGGTCCTGACCACCGGCCTGCTGCCCGGCATGCGCGCGTTCACCCGCCGCATCCGCGGGTCAGCGCCGCGCCTGCTGGACCCGGACGCCGCCGGGCGCCCCCGCCCCCGAGCACCCACCGCGTACCCCGCGGCCGCGTAACCCCGCGCGCTCGTCCCCGTTTCTCCCGGTCTGCCCCGATTGTCGCTCGACGCTGCGCGTCGCGACGAAGGGATCCAGGGTGAGCGCGGGTCGAGGTGGGCGTTTCGCTGCCGGCTCGGTGTCCCTTCCGCTTCGGACCCTTGGGGTACGTCCATGTCTGTCACCGGTCTCTTCCACGCTGTCGTCGGCGCCGCTCACTCCGCCATCACCGGCCTCGCCGCCGCCCTCGACCCGCTGGGCGGCCTCGCCCCGGCGCTCGCCATCGTCCTGTTCACCCTGCTTGTCCGTGCCTGCCTGACCCCGCTCACCTACCTGCAGATCCGCACCGAACGCCGCCGTGCCGCCCTGGCCCCGGAGATCGCGAAACTCCGGAAGAAGCACAAGGACCCGATGGAGCTGGCCACCGCGACGCTCACCCTGCAGCGTGAGCACGGCATCGGCCCGTTCGCCGGCCTGTTGCCCGCCCTGGTCCAGGCACCGTTCTTCATGGTCATGTACCGGGTCGCGATGGACCCGCCGGCCGGTGCGATCGCCGGGGTCCCGCTCACCGCGCACCTCTCCGCCGGGCTTCCGGTCTTCGCCGTCCTGCTCGCCCTGGCCGCCGCGATCGCCTGGTGGTCGTCCCGCCGTGCGGCCGCCCTGGCCGCCGCGAACCCGCCGGCCCTGCCCACCCCGTCCGGCTCGGAGAACGCCCAGCAGGCCGCCGCCGTCACCGCCACGATGCTGAAGTATCTGCCGTGGCTGAGTGTTCTGGCCGTCGCCTGGTTGCCCCTGGCCGGCGGTCTCTACCTGGTCACCTCGTCGGCCTGGACCGCCGCCGAACAGCTGGTCCGGAGGAGCTGGCTGGGCTAGCTTTGCTTCGCTTCGCTCCGCGCACAAAACGCCTTGTAACCGGTGAGATGGGCGCGTCTTTTCCGCCACCGCAAACCCCGCGGCGTCGGAAAAGCCGAGCCCATCTCACCGGCGGCGTTTCGTGAGAAACCTAGGGGGCCTGAGCGCGTTCCGGGGTTCGGTGAGCACCGCGGAAAGCGAAGACATCCCCTGCACCAGGGATGTCAAGCGGCTTGGCCCTATCCCGCGTCTGCCCAAGGCGTTGGCGGCCAGCCGAGGAGTGCCCGGCTGGTCCTGGTGGCCCTATCCGGGAGTGGGATAGGGCGCTGGGGGCCAGCCGAGCAGTGTCGGGCTGGTCCTGGTGGCCCTATCCGGGAACGGGATAGGGCGCTGAGGACCAGCCGGGGAGTGTCGGGCTGGTGCTGGTGGCCCTATCCGGGAACGGGATAGGGCGCTGAGGACCAGCCGGGGAGTGTCGGGCTGGTGCTGGTGGCCCTATTCGGGCATGGGATAGGGCGCTGGAGGCCAGCCGAGGGGTGTCGGGCTGGCCCTGATGGCCCTGTCCAGCAACGGGTTAGGGCGCGGGGGGCCAGCCGGGGAGTGTCGGGCTGGCCTGATGGCCCTGTCCAGCAACGGAATAGGGCGCTGGAGGCCAGCTGGGGAGTGTCGGCTGGTCCTGGTGGCCCTATTCGAGGGTGGGATAGGGCGCTGGGGGCCAGCTCGGGGGTTGATCTCCGGGAGCAGCTGCGGGCAGTGAAGAGGGCGGCGATTGGTTTGGACGCGTCAGCGGCCAGATCGCCGGCCTCGGCCCGCGCGGGAGCGTGCGATCTGTACACCGGCGGACCCGCGTATATGAAGATCTTTAAGGGTGGCATCGACGCGCATTGAAGTTTTTGAAACAAGCGTGCAATCTGTATGACATAGAGAGCGCTCTCACGTCCCCCCTCCCCCTTGGAAAGGCGTGTCCCCCATGGCAGCTCCACGAAGATTTCTCGCGGTGGGTGCCGCGGTCCTCGCGGTCGTCGCGTCAGTAACGGTCGTCGCCCAGGCCGAAGCGGCCGCGCCCGCCCCACCGTCCGGGATGTCGCTGGTGTTCAGCGACGACTTCACCGGCGCGTCCGGCACCGGGCTGAATCGGTCGAACTGGCTCTACGACATCGGCACCAGCTACCCGGGCGGCGCGGCCAACTGGGGCACCGGCGAGGTCGAGACGATGACCGACTCGACCGCGAACGTCTACCAGGACGGCGGCGGCAACCTGGTGATCAAGCCGATCCGGGACTCGGCCGGGCAGTGGACCTCCGGGCGGGTCGAGACGCAGCGCACTGATTTCGCCGCGCCGGCCGGTGGCAAGCTCCGGATGGAGGCCCGGCTGCAGCAGCCGAACGTGAGCGGCGCGGCCGCCGCCGGGTACTGGCCGGCGTTCTGGGCGCTGGGCGCCGCGGCCCGTCCGGTGGGCGCGACGAACTGGCCGAGCATCGGCGAGTGGGACATCATGGAGGACATCAACGGCCGGTCCTCGGTCTTCTCCACGCTGCACTGCGGCACCGGCTCCGGCGGCCCGTGCAACGAGACGACCGGCCTGAGCAGTGGTGAGCGGGCCTGTTCCGGCTGCCAGACGGGCTTCCACACGTACGCGGTGGAGTACGACCGCAGCACCTCCCCGGAGCAGCTGCGCTTCTACCTCGACGGCGCCAACTACTTCACCCTCAACTCGTCCCAGCTCGACGCCACGACCTGGAACAACGCCACCCATCACGGCATGTTCCTGATCCTCAACGTGGCGATCGGCGGCGGTTTCCCGGCGGCGTTCGGCGGCGGCCCGACCGCGGCGACCCAGTCCGGCGTGCCGATGCTCGTCGACTACGTGGCGGTCTATCAGTCCGGCGGCGGCACCACCACGCCGCCGACCACCACGCCGCCGACCACCACGCCGCCGACGTCCACGCCGACGACCACGCCGCCGACCGGTGGCACGCGGGACGCCTACGGGCAGATTCAGGCGGAGTCCTACAACGCCGCGGGCGGGGTGCAGGTGGAGACCTGCTCCGAGGGCGGGCAGGACGTCGCGTACGTCGCGAACGGTGACTGGTTGCAGTTCGACAACGTGAACTTCGGGACCGGTGGGGTGCGGGACTTCGTGGCCCGGGTCGCCTCCGGCGCGGGCGGCGGGGTGAGCGGCCTGGTCGAGGTGCGCGTGGACAGCCGGAGCAACGCCCCGATCGGCAGCTTCGCGGTGGCCAGCACCGGCGGCTGGCAGGCCTGGACGTCGATCCCGGGGAACGTGTCGAATGTGTCCGGAACACACACCGTATACCTGACGTTCACCAGCGGTCAGCCCGCGGACTTCGTCAACGTGAACTGGATCCAGTTCCGGCGGTAATCATTTTTATCGATGGGCCGTGACCTCTGACCTGGGGTCACGGCCCATCGTCGCGTCGTGGTGACGGATCGAGTTTTAAGGATTTTTAAGGTTGTGAACCCCTTTACTTTTACTGTTAACAGTCCTAAAGATTGACGTATCTCACCGGAGGCGCATGGAAGGACAGCTATGAAGCGCTCCCGATCGGTACTTCTCGCGACGGTCACCGCGGTGGCCGCCGCCGGCACAGCGACGTGGTTCGCGGGTGACGCGTCCGCGGCCGCGGCCTGTGCCGCGGCGTGGAGCTCGTCCGCGACCTACGTCAAGGACAACGTGGCCTCGCAGAACGGCCACAACTACACCGCGAAGTGGTGGACCCAGAACGAGTCGCCGGCCACCCACAGTGGTCAGTGGGATGTCTGGATCGACAACGGGGTGTGCGGCGGCAGCACGCCGACCTCGTCGCCGACCAGTTCGCCCACCAGCAAGCCGCCGGTCACGTCGTCGCCGACCACCTCGCCGACGACGCCCACCACCCCGCCGACCACGCAGCCCACCGGTACCGGCAACCTTCCGGCGCACTTCCTCACCGGGTACTGGCAGAACTTCGACAACGGCGCGACCCCGCTCAAGCTGGCCGCCGTGCCCAGCACCTACGACCTGATCGCGGTCGCGTTCGCGGACGCCACCTCGACCCCGGGCGCGGTCTCCTTCACCCTCGACGCCGGGCTCGCCACGGCGGTCGGCGGTTACACCGACGCGCAGTTCAAGGCGGACATCGCCACCCTGCACTCGCGCGGCAAGAAGGTCATCATCTCGGTCGGCGGCGAGAAGGGCTCGGTCAGCGTGGCCAGCGCCGACGCGGCGACGAACTTCGCCAACTCGGTGTACTCGCTGATCCAGAACTACGGCTTCGACGGCGTGGACATCGACCTGGAGAACGGGCTCAACGCCACGTACATGGCCAGCGCGCTGCGCAGCCTGCGGGCCAAGGCCGGGGCGAGCCTGATCATCACGATGGCGCCGCAGACCATCGACATGCAGAGCACCGGGTCGTCGTACTTCGCGCTGGCACTGTCGATCAAGGACATCCTGACCGTCGTGCACACGCAGTTCTACAACTCGGGCGCGATGCTCGGCTGCGACCAGATGAACGCGTACAGCCAGGGCACCGAGAACTTCCTGACGGCGCTCGCCTGCATCCAGACCCAGGGCGGCCTGCGGCCGGACCAGGTCTCGCTCGGCCTGCCGGCCAGCACCCGGGCCGCCGGCGGCGGCTACGTCGCCCCGTCGGTGGTCAACGACGCCCTCGACTGCCTGGCCCGCGGCACCAACTGCGGCACGTTCAAGCCGCCGGCCACCTACCCCGGTATCCGCGGCGCGATGACCTGGTCGATCAACTGGGACGTCGCGAACGGCAGCGGCTGGGCGAACACGATCGACCCGCACCTCGCCACTCTCCCCTGATCCCCTCACACCCCTCTCGGAGATCCCCGTGAAGCTGAGCAGAAAGATCGCCCTGGTCTCGGCAGTCGCCACCGTGGGCACGGCCGCCGCCGTCCTCCCGATGACGGTGTCGAACGCGGCCGCCGCGTGCGCCGCCGCCTGGAGCTCGTCCGCGACCTACGTCAAGGACAACGTGGCCTCGCAGAACGGCCACAACTACACCGCTAAGTGGTGGACCCAGAACGAGTCGCCGGCCACCCACAGTGGTCAGTGGGACGTCTGGATCGACAACGGCACCTGCGGCGGCACCACCACCCCGCCCACCACCACGCCGCCGACCGGCCCGACCACCCAGCCGCCGACCACCGGCACCAAGATGGCCTCGGCGCCGTACGTCTACCCGGGCTGGGGCAACCCGCCGGCCCCGTCCACGGTCGTCAGCGCCACCGGCATCAAGTCGTTCACCATGGCGTTCGTGCTGGCCAGCGGCGGCTGCAACCCGGCATGGGACGGTGAGTCCGGCCTGACCGGCGGCGTGCACGCCAGCTACATCAGCCAGATCAAGGCGGCCGGCGCGGACGTCGTCCCGTCGATCGGCGGCTGGAGCGGCAACAAGCTCGGCCCGAACTGCTCGACCGCCGAGGCGCTCGCCGGCGCGTACCAGAAGGTGATCAACGCCTTCGGTCTGAAGGCGATCGACATCGACATCGAGAACACCGACGAGTTCGAGAACACCGCGGTCCAGGACCGGGTGCTCAACGCTCTGAAGATCATCAAGGCGAACAACCCGTCGGTGAAGACCATCGTCACCTTCGGCACCACGCCGACCGGCCCGAGCTACTACGGCACCCGGCTGGTCCAGCAGGCCAAGGCGCTCGGCGCGAACATCGACATCTTCACCCAGATGCCGTTCGACTTCGGCGGCGGCTCGGACATGTACGCCGCCACGACCGGCGCCACCGAGGGCCTGAAGAACCTGGTGAAGACCACCTTCGGGTACACCGACGCGCAGGCGTACTCGCACATCGGCATCTCCGGCATGAACGGTCTCTCCGACCAGCAGGAGGTCACCACGGTCGACACCTGGACCCGGATCCGCGATTACGCCAAGAGCAAGGGCCTGGCCCGGTTCACGTTCTGGGCGGTCAACCGGGACCGGGGCTGCGCCGGCGGCGGCGTGGTCTCCGACTGCTCCGGCATCGCGCAGGACACCTGGGCATTCACCAAGGTCAGCGCGGGTTTCTGACCTGATCGCCGGTGCGCGGTCGCTCGTTGGTCGAGCGGCCGCGCACCTTTTTCACGATCCACCAGCCGATCGCCCCGGCGAAGAACGCCCAGACCGCGTAGTCGAACCAGTGGCTGTACCTCGCCACGTCCTGCCACTGCGAGCCGAGCGCGTACCCGGCGCCCACGAAGATCGCGTTCCACACGCCGCTGCCGATCACCGTGCAGAGCGTGAACCACCCGAGCGGCATCCGGTTCGCCCCGGCCGGGATCGACACCAGGCTGCGCACCACCGGCGCGCACCGGCCGACCAGCACCGCCGCCCGCTCGTGCTTCTCGAACCACCGGTCCGCCCGGTCCAGGTCGTCGAGGTCGACCAGCGGGATCCGGTCCAGCCAGCGCCGCAGCCGCTGTTCGCCGAGGCCCCGCCCGAGCCAGTAGAGCAGCAGGGCCCCGGCCAGCGCGCCGAGCGTCGCGGCCGCCCAGACCAGCACCAGGTTGACCCGGCCCTCGCCGGCCAGGAAGCCGGCCATCGACAACACGATCTCGCTGGGGATCGGCGGGACGAGGTTTTCCAGCGCGACGAGCAGGCCGACGCCGGCCGCGCCGAGCGCGTCGATGACCGAGGCCACCCAGCCGGCCAGCCCACTCAGTTCTGCCATTCACTTCTCCTACCCGGCACGCCGCCGCGCAATCACTTCCGTATATACCGTTCATCGTTATATTCTTCCGCCATGACCGACGTTCCGATGCGGGAGCCCACGTTCCTGGTGCTCACCGCCCTGGCCGCGGAGCCGCGACACGGTTATGCCGTGATCGAGGATGTGGCCGAGATGACAGGCGGACGGGTCCGGCTGCGCGCCGGGACGCTGTATGCCGCCCTCGACCGGCTGCGCGTCGACGGCCTGATCGAGGTCGACCGCGAGGAGGTCGTCCAGTCCCGGCTGCGGCGTTACTACCGCCTCACCGGGGCGGGCGAGCAGAGCCTGTCCGCCGAGACCGCCCGCCTGCGCGCCCAGGCCGCCATCGCCGACCGCCGCCTGCGAGCCCGCCGCGCCACCCTCGGCGGAGCGACCACGTGACCACTCTGGAGAGTCGTTACCGCACTCTGCTGCGGGTCTATCCGGCGGCACACCGGGCCGCCTACGAGGAGGAGATGCTGGGGGTGCTGCTGGCGGGTTCGCCGCCGGACCGCCGGTTTCCCAGCCTCGGCGATGCGCTGGACCTGCTCCGCGCGGGCCTCACGGCACGCTTCGCCAGATCAGGCCCCGCTTCGCGTACGGGTTGGCACGACGCCGCCGCCGTCGCCGGTGTGCTGGTCGCCCTGCTGCTCGGCGGCTTCGCCCTGGCGACGTTCGCCGAGGCGACGATCGACCTGACCCACGGCTCCCCGAGACAGCTCGCCGGCGTCGACGGCCTGATCGACCCGGCGCTGCGAGCCGTTGCCTGGCTCGCCGTCGCCGCCGTGGCGGTCGCCGGCCGCTACCGCGCCGCCGCCGTGCTCTCCGCGGCCGCGCTCCTGGTCGAGCTCGGCACCCTGACCTTCTGGCTGGGCCTGACCCCGTGGCAGTCGATGCGCCTGGCCTGGACGCCGATCGTGGCGATCCTGGTGACCGCCGCCTTCGTCACGGCCCGGACCGCCCGCCCGGTCCGCAGCGTCGTCGGTGGTTTCGGCCTCGCCCTGCTGGCTGTCGCCGCGCTCACCCCGGCCTTCGCGGCCTGGGCAGCGGAAACACCCGTGTTCGAGTGGGACGATCTCGCGGTCTGGCTGCCGCTGGCCCTGTTCGCCGGCGTGGTGATCGGCATCGACCCGCCGGTGCGCCGCCGGGTGGCGCTGCTCTTCCCGGCGATGCTGCTGGCCCCGATCGCCCTCCTCGAGACCTGGGACGCGACGGTGCTGGCCGGTTACTCCGGCAGCCGGATCCCGGAGATGATCACGGCGCGGGAGACGCTGCTGTCCCTCGCCCCGGTCGCCATCGTCGCCGCCGTCGCGCTCGCGGTGATCCTGACTCGCACGGGCGACGAGCAGCCGTCAGGTTTCCCGGGTGCGGGTGGCGGTCAAGAAGGGGTGTATGAGTGACCGGTGGTACACGAAGGCGGTCATCTACTGCCTTGACATCGATACCTTCGCCGACTCGAACGGGGACGGCTGCGGTGACATCCCGGGGCTGATCGGCCGGCTCGACTACCTGGCCCGGCTGGGTGTCACCTGCCTCTGGCTGAACCCGATCCACCCCTCGCCGGACCGCGACGACGGGTACGACGTCGCCGACTTCTACAACGTCGATCCGCGGTTCGGCACCCTGGGTGACTTCGCCGAGCTGCTGCACCAGGCCGGCAACCGCGGCATCAAGGTGATCATCGACCTGGTGGTGAACCACACCTCCGACAAGCACCCCTGGTTCGTCTCGGCGCGGTCGTCGCCGGACTCGCCGTACCGTGATTGGTATGTCTGGAGCGAGACCGCTCCGGCGGACCGCAACCAGGGCATGGTCTTCCCCGGCGAGCAGGACGAGACCTGGAGTTACGACCGGACCGCGAAGCTCTGGTACTACCACCGGTTCTACAAGTTCCAGCCGGACCTCAACATCCGCAATCCCGAGGTGCGCGAGGAGATCAAGAAGATCTGCGCGTTCTGGTTGCAGCTGGGGGTGGCCGGGTTCCGGATGGACGCCGTGCCGTTCATCATCGAGGAGACCGATCCCGGCAATCCGGACTCACCGAAGGACTTCGGCTTCCTCACCGAGCTGCGCCAGCACATCCAGTGGCGCAAGAGCGACGCGGTGCTGCTGGCCGAGGCCAATGTGGAGCCGGCGCAGCTGGTCAGCTACTTCGGCGACGAGGGCGGCTCGGGCAACCGGATCCACATGCTGTTCGACTTCATGCTGAACGCCAAGATGGTGCTCGCGCTGGCCCGCGAGGATCCGGAGCCGATCATCGACGGGCTGCGGGACACCCCGGCGCTGCCGCCCGGCGGGCAGTGGGCCACCTTCCTGCGCAACCACGACGAGATCGACCTGTCCCGGCTCACCGCCGAGCAGCGCGCCGACGTCTTCGCGAAGTTCGGCCCGGACGAGAACATGCAACTGTACGGCCGGGGCATCCGCCGCCGGCTGGCCCCGATGCTGGGCAACGACCGCCGTCGCCTGGAACTGGCCTACGCCCTGCAGTTCAGCCTGCGCGGCACCCCGGTGCTGCGGTACGGCGAGGAGATCGGGATGGGCGACGACCTGCGTCTGGAGGGGCGCGACGCGATCCGCACCCCGATGCAGTGGTCCAACCTGCCCAACGCCGGCTTCTCCACGGCGGATCCGGGCGACCTGGTCCGGCCGGTGGTCACCGACGACGGGTTCGGCTACGACACGATCAACGTGACCCTGCAACGGCACGACCCGCAGTCGCTGCTCGCCTGGTTCGAGCGGATGATCCGGACCCTGCGCGAGGCGCCCGAGATCGGCAGCGGCAGCTGCACCTACGTCGACGTGCCGGCGCCCAAGGGGCTGCTGGTGCACCGCGCCGACGACGGCACCGGGACCATGCTGTTCCTGCACAACCTCGGGCCGGACGAGGTGACCGTCGATCTGAGCAGCATCGCCGGCGAGGCGGAGATGCCCAACGACGTGCTGGCCGACACGGATTACCCGGATCCGGGCAAACTCGCCGACCTGCCGGTCACCGGGTACGGATATCGCTGGATCCGGCTGCGCAGAACCGCGTGACCGCGACTAGCATCGGCCTCCGGGAGCAGCGAAGATCACAACCGGAGGCCGCAGTGTCGCAGTCCGCATCGTCCAGGGTCGCCATCGTCACCGGAGCCGCGCGCGGCATCGGCGAGGCCATCGCGCTCAAGCTCGCCGCCGACGGCCTGGCCGTCGCGGTCGTGGACCTGGACGAGGGCGCCTGTGCCAACACGGTCACCGCGATCCACGACGCCGGTGGCACCGCGGTCGCGGTCGGCGCCGACGTGTCCGACCCGGCCCAGGTGGCCGCCGCGGTGGAGCGGGTGGTGGCCGAGTTGGGCCCGCCGACCGTGCTGGTCAACAACGCCGGTGTGCTCCGGGACAACCTGCTGTTCAAGATGAGCGAGGACGACTGGGACACCGTGATGTCGGTGCACCTGAAGGGCTCGTTCCTGTTCACCAAGGCGGTGCAGAAGCACATGGTGGACGCCGGTTACGGCCGGATCGTCAGCCTGTCGAGCACCTCCGCGCTGGGCAATCGCGGACAGGCCAACTACGCGGCGGCCAAGGCCGGCCTGCAGGGCTTCGTCAAGACGCTGGCGATCGAGCTGGGCAAGTTCGGCATCACCGCGAACGCGGTGGCGCCCGGCTTCATCGTCACCGACATGACCCGGGCCACCGCGGCCCGGATGGGTGTGGAGTTCGCCGACTTCGAGAAGGCGATGATCGGTCAGATCCCGGTGGCCCGCGCGGGCCGTCCCGAGGATGTGGCGAACACCGTCTCGTTCCTGGTGAGCGAGGGTGCCGGATTCGTCTCCGGACAGGTGATCTACGTGGCCGGCGGGCCACGGGACTGATGCTGGCAACTTGCTGAGAACGGCTACAAAGAAGTGATGAATCGGCGCATGAGTTCCCGCAGCGTCACGTTGACCAGCACATTCCTGCTGCTCGCTGCGGGTGGTGCGGCGGCGTGCGACAACGACGACGACTATTCGTACCAGTACACCGACGAGGGCTTCTACTGCGCCGACGAGAACGGCGTGGTCGTCGACGAGGACTACTGCGACGACGATGACAGCTATCACGGTGGCAGTGGCTACTACATCTACCACTCGCCGAGCTACCGCTCCGGCTACCCGGTGGGCTACAAGCTGCCGTCCGGGGGGAGCCGGTTCGCGTACAACGACAAGGCGTCGCGCAGCACGTACGGCCTGCCCAGCAGCGGCCGGGTGGGCAACGGCACGGTCAAGACCAGCGTGGTCGGCAAGGGCGGCAGCGGCAGCAGCGGGCACGGGTCGTCCGGCCACGGCTCGTCGGGCGGCTGACCACCGAGATGACGCGACGCTGGACCTCGAGGGCCGTCGTTCTGACGGCCTCCTTTCTTGCCCTGACCGCCTGTGACGCCCCGGCTGAGGAGCCCTCCTACGAGCCGGACGTCTACGCCGCGAACGACGACCAGCCCGAGGACTTCACCGTCCCGCCCACCACCGCGCCGGCGAAAACCAGGACCAAGGCCACCACCGCGCCTCCGAAGGCCACCACCGCGCCCCCGAAGGCCACCACCGAGCCCGCCGAGGTCTTCTACTGCGCCGACCAGGACGGCGTGATCGTCGACCCGGACCTCTGCGAGGACACCGGCGAGGGCGACGGCGCGGAGTACCTGTTCTGGCACTCCCCGAACTACCCGCGAGGGCTGAAGCCGGGACGGACACTGAGTGGCGGAGAGTCGTTCGCGCGGGACGACATCGACTCCCGG
Source organism: Actinoplanes ianthinogenes (assembly GCF_018324205.1). Classification (NCBI taxonomy): domain Bacteria; kingdom Bacillati; phylum Actinomycetota; class Actinomycetes; order Micromonosporales; family Micromonosporaceae; genus Actinoplanes; species Actinoplanes ianthinogenes. The sequence goes on along the minus strand of NZ_AP023356.1, from coordinate 3,705,803 downwards.
ACCTACTACGGGCTTCCGGCGAGCGGTGTGGTGCGCAACGGGAGCACCGTGAAGAGCAACGTCATCGGCCGGAGCAGCACCACGACCGGGAGCGGTGGGATCGGCACGGTGAGCGGGACGGTGGGGGGATGAAGCGGATTGCGTACGGGCCGGTCCGGGACGGTTGGCGGCTGACCAATTTCAGTCTCGGGCTGACGTACAACGACGAGGTGCTGCCGGACGGGTCGATGTACTCGTACTGGCAGGAGGGGCCGTACTACGACTTCACCGCGGCCGAGATCGAGGAGCTGGAGACGGCCACCGCGACGCTGTACGCGATGTGTCTGGAGGCCGGCGACTGGATCGTCGAGCAGTGCCCGCGGCGCACCGCCGAGGGCCGCCGCCGTGGCTACTTCGACTCGGTCTGCACGCCGGACATCTGCTTCCTGACCCGGATCGGCGTGCCCGAGTACACCCACGAGCAGATCATCCGGACCTGGTTCGACGGGGACGCGGACACCTGGACGCACCGCGACAAGGACCCGGACGGCCGGGTGCCGATGCAGACCCCGGACTTCTCGCCGAGCGTCTACGGCCGTTTCGACTTCTGGTACAACGGCGCCGGCACCACGCCGCGGCTGCTGGAGTTCAACGCGCAGACCCCGACCGCGCTGGTCGAGGCCGCGGTCATCCAGTGGCACTGGATGGACCAGACCGGGATCAGCAAGCACCCGTGGCGGCAGTGGAACTCCATCCACGACCGGCTGGTCGGCTGGGAGGCCACCCCCGACGGTGAGCCGGCCGATCCGGGCGCCTGGCGGCGCAACATCGCCAAGCTGCGCGAGGCCCGGCCCTGGCTCCCGGAGAAACCCAAGATCTTTTTTGCGTACGAGACGTCGGACACCTCGGGCGAGGACCGGATGAACGTCGCGTACCTGATGTCCACCGCCGAGGAGGCCGGCTTCCCGGTCGAGCTGATCGCGATGAGCCAGATCGGCTGGGACGTCAGCGACGACCGGGTGGTGTACGTGCCCGGCCCGGGGCGCGAGCACGAGGCGCAGCCGATCGACGTGATCTTCATGCTCTACCCGTGGGAGTGGTTCTGGCACGAGGAGGGCGGCAAGGCGTTCTTCCGGAACATGGCCGACCCGGCGAAACGCGGGACGGTGTGGATCGAGCCGCCGTACAAGGCCGCGCTGCTCGGCAACAAGGCGCTGCTCCCGGTGCTGTGGAAGCTGTTCGGTGACGATCCGGAGCGGGGGAAGTACCTGCTGCCGTCGTACTTCGCCGACTCCACCGGGGCGAAGAAGCTGACGTCGTACGCGAAGAAGCCGGTCTGGGGCCGGGAGGGCGGTTCGGTGACGCTGTTCCGGGACGGGGTGCCGATCACCGAGAACCCCTCAGAGTACGGCTCGGACGGTCTGTACGTCGTGCAGGAGCTCTGTGAGCTGCCGTCCTTCGACGCTCTGGAGGGCACCGTGCACCCGGTGATCGGCTCCTGGCTGATCGACGGGGAGCCGGCCGGGATGGGCATCCGTGAGGACCTCGGCACGGCCGGCCTGGTCACGAAGAACCACTGCAACTTCCTGCCGCACGCGATCGAGACGGACTACTGACCGTTCGGCCGATCCCGGGCTGCCTGCTGGGTACTGTCATGAAAATAGACAAAGTGGTATGATTAGTGGGACGGCCTCCTAATCTGGGCGACGTTCATCGTCGTTCTCAGGAGGCCTTTTCCGTGGACCGCATCGACCAGTTCTTCCGCACGTTCACATCACCGGCTCCCGGCGCGATCGGAGCCTGCTTCGCCGACCCGTTCCTCGTCGCGGACGCCACGGGCGCGCGGACGGTGACCCGGGCGGCGTTCCTGCGGGCCCTGCCCCGGCGGGCCGAGATGTTCGCCGGCCTGGGGATCGGCCGGGCCGAGCTGGTGTCGCTGAGCAGCAGTCGCCTGGACGACCACTACGTCCTCGTGCGCACCGGGTGGGCCGCGTCCCGGCTGGACGGCGGCGCACCGGTCCCGATGACCTCGTCCTACCTGCTGTACGACGACGGCGCCCGGCTGGAGATCGTCCTTTACCTGAACCACGAGACCCCGCTCCCGCTGCGCGGCTGACGCCGTTACCCATCCGTTATCCGGGCTCCCGAACCACCTCGCTCCGGGTGGCATCGCACCTGATGTCAGCAACGAGAGCGGGGGAGATCATGAGAATCCGTATCAAGCCGATCGCGGTGGCCGTGGCGGTCGTCGCCGGGGCCGCGTTCCTGCCGGCCCCGGCCCAGGCCGCGGCCACCACCGGGTCCGCCTGGGTGACCAGCGACGAGGTGTACTTCCGAGCCGGTCGTGGCGCCGTCAACGATGTCGTGCTCACCCGATCCGGGCGCACCGTGACGATCGACGACCGGGTCGCGATCACACCCGGCCGGGGCTGCGCCACGGTCGGCGGGGACCGGACCAAGGTGCGGTGCACGCCGAGGTCGCTGGACGGCATCCAGGCGAAGCTCGGCGACAGGAACGACCGGATCGTCAACAAGACCTCGGTGGCGCTGCTCGCCTGGGGCGGCGCCGGCGCCGACCGGCTCATCGGCGGCACCGGCATGGACGATCTGGACGGTGGCAGCGGCAAGGACACGCTGACCGGCGGCCGGGGCGCCGACGTGCTGGCCGGTGGTAGCGGCGACGACCGGCTCAGCGGCGGTCCGGGAGACGACGTGCTCTGGGCCGATGCCGGCCGTGACGTGCTGCGCGGCGGCAGCGGGCGGGACACCGCCTATTACGGCGACCGCCGGGCACCGGTCTTCGTGGACCTCGACGGCGCCAAGGGGGACGACGGCGCGCGCGGCGAGGGGGACACCGTCGGCGCCGACGTGGAGAACGTGGTCGGCGGATCGGGCGCCGACCGGCTGATCGGCAATGCCGCCGGCAACCACCTCTGGGGCGGCCCCGGCAACGACCACCTCGCCGGCGGGGCGGGGCCCGACATCCTCGTCGGCCAGGGCGGCGACGACACCCTGCGCGGCGGCGCCGGTGACGACCACCTCATCGGCGAGCAGGAGGACGACTCGTACATCGAGAACAACCCGCGGGCCCGGGACCGCCTCGACGGCGGCCCGGCCGCGCGGCGCGGCGACATCTGCGTGACCGGCCCGGTCGGCACGATGGTGAGCTGCGAGATCCGCCGCGCGCAGTGACCCCGGCGGTCAGCCGGCGTCGGGGACGCCGCTGAAGGTGGGCGGGACCGACAGGCTGCGCCAGCGCGACGTCGGCCAGTAGATCGCGAACGCCCGCCCGGCGACCCGGTCGACCGGCACGGTGCCCAGGTCGGACTCCAGGTGGGCGCGGGAGTCCGCGGAGTCCGACCGGTGGTCGCCCATCACCCAGAGCCGCCCCTCCGGCACGGTCACGTCGAACTTGTCGTCGGAGGGGGCGTCGCCGGGGAACAGGTAGGTCTCGTCGAGCGGGTGCCCGTTCACGGTGATCCGGTTCTGCGGGTCGCAGCAGACCACCCGGTCCCCGCCGACGCCGATCACCCGTTTGATGTACTCCTGCTCGCTGGGGCCGGCGCCCCACCCGATCGGCGGCTCGAACACGATGATCTCCCCGCGCTCCGGGTCCCGGAAGCGGTAGACCGCCTTGTTCACCAGCACCTTGTCGTTCAGGAGCAGGGTCTGCTCCATCGACCCGGACGGGATGTAGAAGGTCTGCACCAGGAACGTCCGCACGCCGGCCGCGACCACCACCGCCACGACGAGCAGGATCAGGAACTCGAGCGGCTTCGACCGAGGAAAACGGCGAGCATTGATCTTGTCGTCGGGCACGGGCGGAGCGTACAACAGCCGGCGGGCGGGCGCTGGGACAACCTAGAGCGTCACGTCGGCGGTCAGCGGGCCGCCGACCACCTCGGTGGTCACCTCCCGGACCACCCCGGCGGCCCGGACGTCCTGGCTGACCAGGCCGAACGAGACCACGTCGGGGTCGGTGCCGCGTACCGTCAGCCGGGCGACCTCGGTGCGCATCGACTGCCGGGCCTCCGACTTGGCCTTGCGCACCAGGCCGAGCACGGTCCCGGCCAGCGGGAGCAGGCCGGCCGGGGCGCCCGGGTCGAGCGCCGGGGCGAACTCGGCGGCGTCCGGCCACGGCGCGCGGTGCACCGAGCCCTCCTGCCACCAGGACCAGGCCTCCTCGGTGACGAACGGCAGCGTCGGCGCGAACAGCCGCAGCAGGCTCCGCAGCGCGATCGCCAGGGCGGCGTGTGCGGACCGGGTCGCCGGGTCGCCGGCGGCGCCGTAGGCCCGTTCCTTGACCAGTTCCAGGTAGTCGTCGCAGAACGTCCAGAAGAACTGCTCGGTGCGCTCCAGGGCGCGGGCGTAGTCGTACCCCTCGAAGTGCTTGGTGGCGTCCGCCACGACGGCCGCGAGCCCGGCGAGCATGGACCGGTCCAGCGGCTCGGTGACGTCACCGGCCGACAGACCCGGCGAGACGCCGAACCGCAGCACGAACTTCGTCGCGTTGAGGACCTTGATGGCCAGCCGGCGGCCGACCTTCATCTGCCCGGTGTCGAACGCCGTGTCGGTGCCCGGCCGCCCGCTCACCGCCCAGTAGCGGACCGCGTCCGACCCGTACTCCTCCAGCAGTCCCATCGGGGTGACCACATTGCCCTTGGACTTGGACATCTTCTTGCGGTCCGGGTCGAGGATCCAGCCGGAGAGCAGCGCGGTACGCCACGGCAGGCTCCCGAACTCCTGGTGGGCGCGGAGCACCGTGGAGAACAGCCAGGTCCGGATGATCTCGTGGGCCTGCGGGCGCAGGTCCATCGGGAAGACCCGGGCGAACAGGTCGTCGTCCAGGCCCCAGCGCCCGGCGATCTCCGGGGTCAGCGACGAGGTGGCCCAGGTGTCCATCACGTCCGGGTCGGCGGTGAAACCGCCCGGCTGGTCGCGCTGCTCCGCCCGGTACCCGGGCGGGGTGTCGCTGCTCGGGTCGACCGGCAGCGTGTCCGGCGTGAGCGGCGACGTGTAGTCCGGCTCGCCGGCCGCGTCGAGCGGGTACCAGACCGGGATCGGGACGCCGAAGAACCGCTGCCGGCTGATGATCCAGTCGCCGGCCAGGCCCTCCACCCAGTTCTCGTAGCGGCTCCGCATGAAGCCGGGTGACCAGGTCATCTCGCGGCCACGGTCGAGCAGGGCGGAGCGCAGCGCGGCGTCCCGGCCGCCGTTGCGGATGTACCACTGCCGGGTGGTGACGATCTCCAGGGGCTTGTCGCCCTTCTCGTAGAACTTCACCTGCTGCGTGGTCGGCCGGGGCTCGCCGTCCAGGGCTCCGGCCGAGCGGAGCAGCTCGACCACCGCCTCCTTGGCGGAGAAGGCCGTTTTCCCGGACAGGTGAGCGTAGGCCTCGGGGTCGGCGCCCGCCGGTGGCGCCGGCAGCAGGCGCCCGTCCCGGCCCATCACCGGCCGGGTGGGCAGATCCAGCTCCCGCCACCAGATCACATCCGTCAGGTCACCGAAGGTGCAGATCATCGCGATCCCGGAGCCCTTGTCCGGCTGGGCCAGCGGATGCGCCTTGATCGGCACCTCGACCCCGAACACCGGGGTGGTCGCCGTCGTGCCGATCAGGTGCCGGTACCGCTCGTCGTCCGGGTGGGCGACCAGCGCCACGCAGGCCGGCAGCAGCTCGGGCCGGGTGGTCTCGATGTGCACCGACCCGCCGCCGGACAGGCCGAAGGCGAGCCGGTAGTAGGCGCCCTGCCGCTCCCGGTCCTCCAGCTCGGCCTGGGCGACCGCGGTCCGGAACGACACGTCCCAGAGCGTCGGGGCATCCGCGAGATACGCCTCCCCCCGCTCCAGGTTCCGCAGGAACGCCCGCTGCGAGATGGCCCGGCTGTCCTCCCCGATCGTCGTGTACTGCAACGACCAGTCCACCGAGAGCCCGAGCTGCCGCCACAGGTCCTCGAACGCCTGCTCGTCGACCGCGGTCAGGGTCTGGCAGAGCTCGACGAAGTTGCGCCGGGAGATGTGCACCGCCCGGCTCGGCGGGGACGACGGCGGGGTGAAATCGGGGTCGTAGGGCAGCGACGGGTCACACTGCACGCCGTAGTAGTTCTGCACCCGGCGCTCGGTCGGCAGCCCGTTGTCGTCCCACCCCATCGGGTAGAACACCTCGCGGCCGGTCATCCGCTGATACCGCGCGATCGCGTCCGCGTGGGTGTAGGAGAACACGTGCCCGACGTGCAGCGATCCGCTCACCGTCGGCGGCGGCGTGTCGATCGAGAATACGCGTGACCGCGGCGCCGACCGGTCGAAGGCGTAGGTGCCCCGCTCGGCCCATACCTGCCGCCATTTCCGTTCGAGCCCGTCGAGAGTGATCTTTTCTGGCACGGAGGTCGTCTCGGTCACGTCACGGACAATAGTCGAGCGCCACCGGGGCCATGACGTCCGCAATTCCGCACACTCGCGGCTTTTGCCGATGGGATAGTGCGAAGGTGCGCCTCCACCGTCTCGCCTGCGCCTCCACCGCCCTGCTCGTGCTTCTCGGCGGTTGTTCCGGGGACGCGAAGCGCACCGCGCAGCCGGCCCCGAGCCCGGCCGCGCAGCCCGCCCCGGAGCTGACCGGCAACGCCCTGGGCGCCACCACCGTCCCGGAGCCCCTGGCGCTCGCGCCCTACCTGGACCCCACGGACAGTGCGGTCGACGTCACCGAGGTGGGGAAGGCGACCGGGCAGAAGGACTTCACCCTCGGGTACGTGCAGGCCCGTGACGCCGAGGACTGCACCGCGACCTGGGGCGGCCGGACCCCGCTCGCCGACCAGGCGGTGGCCACGCGGGTCGCCCTGATCGACGCGCTCGGCGGGCAGACCGTGGTGGCCACCGGCGGTGAGTCCGGCGCCTACCTGGAGAGCGTCTGCCGGGTGGATCAGCTGGTCGCGGCGTACACCGCGGCGCTCGACGTGACCGGCGCCAACCGCCTGGACGTCGACGTCGAGCAGGAGGTCACCATCGACACGGTCGCCGAGGCGCTGGCCACCGTCCAGAAGGAGCGCGGCACCGCGATCACCCTGACCCTGCCCGTGGCCGGGGTCGCCGACGGCCTCACCGGCCCCGGGATCGCGCTGCTCCGGGCGGTCCAGGCGGCCGGCGTCGAGGTCACGGTCAACGCGCTGACGATGAACTTCAACGCGGCCGGCGGCGGCTGGGGCCGGGCGATGACCCGGGCCGCCGCGGCGGTCGCGGCGAACCTGGCCGCGATCTGGCCGGACAAGCCGGTCACCGAGATCTATCGGATGCTCGGCGCCACCCCGATGATCGGGGTGAACGCCACCGGCGGCACCACCAAGCCGGGCGACGCCCGATATCTGCTGGACTGGGCCCGGCACAAGGGCCTGGGCCTGCTCCGGTTCCGATCGGTGAACCGGGACAACGGCGACTGCGACAACGGCACGGTGTCCACCACGTGCAGCGGGATCACCCAGTCGAAGTACCAGTTCACCGCCGAGTTCCAGGCCTTCACTCGCTGAGCGCGTTCAACCGCCCGTAGTCCGCGGCGCCGGCCAGTCCGGTGTACGTGCCGGCCTCGAACACCTCCCGGGCCGCCCGCTCGACCAGCCCGTACGCCGCCTGCGCCACCGACGAGCCCAGGCTGATCCGGGCCACCCCGAGCGCGGCCAGCTCGCCGATCGACGGCGCGCCCGGCCCGGTCAGCACGTTGACCGGTCCCGGGATCGACGCCACCAGCTCGGCCACCACCGCCGGGTCGGTGGTGCCGGGCACGAAGATCCCGTCCGCGCCGGCGTCCAGGTACGCCTTCGCCCGGGTGATCGCCTCGGTCACGTCGCCGAGCCCGAACAGCAGGGTGTCGATCCGGGCGTTGAGGAAGACGCCCGGGGCGGCCTCCTTGGCGGCGGACAGCCGGGCCTGCTGCTCGGCGATGGTGCGGGCGCCGTCCTCCAGGTTCACCCCGGCGACGCCGGCGGCGGCCACCGCGCGCAGGGTGGCGGCCGGGTCGCCGTAGCCGGCCTCGACGTCCACCGAGACCGGCACGGAGACCGCGGCGACCACCCGGCGCGCGGCCGCGACGGCTGCCTCGCGGCCCAGGGCGTCGCCGTCCGGGGCGCCCAGGCTCCAGGCCACCCCGGCGCTGGTGGTGGCGATCGCGGCGGCCCCGGCCGCGGCGACGATCCGGGCGCTGGCCGCGTCCCAGGCGTTGACCAGGACGAGCGGGCGGCCGGGCTGATGCAGAGCGGAGAAGTCAGTCACGCGGGGAAGTCTTCGCCCCGGGCCGCCGCGGCGAGAGCTTTTTAGCCCACACTAAAAGCATGGTCGCGATCGCACTGCCGCCGGACGCCGCCACCCGGATCAGGTTCGCCGTGTCGTGCCTGTGGGAGGTGCTGGCGAGTCTGCGCGTGCTGCGGGATCGGGGCGTGCCGTCCGTACACCAGCCATGGGTCTCGCGACAGCGGTCCGCGCCGGGCCGCCTCCTTGCCGCGCTCGTGCCTGCCACCGGGGGCTATGCCCCCGATTTCCTCACCCCGCCACCCTCGGGACTCACCGCCGATCTGGACGCGGAGCTGACCGCCTTGAAGCGGACGAGTCCGGAAACAGTGCGAGCGCATCTGGACCTCATGCGCTCCTCGCACGGCGCGATCGACGATCTCTACGCCGACCCGGAGAGTGGGCTGGCCCGGCTCGCCGGGGAGATCGAGGAGTACTGGGCGACCGCGATCGCTCCGCACTGGCCCCGGATCCACGCCCTGCTCGACGCGGACATCCGCCGCCGGGCCGCCCGGCTGGCCACCGACGGCGCCGCAGCGGTCCTCAACGACCTGCACGACCGGGTCCGCTGGCAGGACGGCGCGCTGCTGGTCGACCAGCGGCACTGCACCGCGCCGGACGTCCCGGACGGCAGCGGCCTGGTGCTGATCCCGTCGGCCTTCGCCTGGCCGTCGGTGCTCACCGTGTCCGCCTGGGGCACCCCGCAGCTGGCCTATCCGGCCGCCGGGGTGGCCACCCTGTGGGAGGCGCCGCCGCCCGCGCCGGACGCCCTGGGCGCACTGCTCGGCGCCGGCCGGGCCCGGATCCTGACCGCGCTGGCCGGGCCGCTCTCCACCACCGAGCTGGCCGCCCGGACCGGGATCACCGCGGGCGGCGTCTCCCAGCACCTGCGGGTGCTGCGCGCGGCCGGCCTGATCGCCACCCACCGGGCCGGGCGACTGCTGCTGAACTCCCGCACCGACGCCGCGGAGACGCTGGTCAGAGCGGCAGCACCACCGCCGACGGCTTCCCCGCGAAGCAGGTGACCGACATCCGGTACCGGTTGACGACACCGGCGAAGACCACCGACGGGGTCAGGCCGGGGCCCGGGTCGGCGCGCTCCACCTCGAACCCCTCGGCCGGCTGCCAGTCCAGCAGCAGCGCGTTGCCCGACTCGCAGATCGCGTAGACCACGCCGCCCTTGGACTCCAGCCGGGTGCCCCCGGGCGCGGAGCTGGGCGCCGCGCCGCCGCCGCTGAGGCTCGGCGCGGGCGCCGACGAGGGCGTCGCGGACGGGGCCGCCGCCGGGACCGATCCGATCGGCGAGAGCGCCGCGGCCGGTCGTTGCGAGAGCCGGGTGCCGGTCGGGGTGGGCGTCCCGCCCGGCGACGCGGGCGCCGCACCGGGTGGCGCGGTCCCGTCCCGGGTGGCCGGCGGCGCGGCGTTGACCGGTGTCGATCGAGGTTCACCCGAGCGGGTGAGCCCCCACGCGGCGGCGGAGATCAGCAGCGCGGCCAGCACGCCGGCCAGGACGAGCCGGCGGCGCTTGCGCGCGGCCGGAACCCGGACCGGAACCGGGAGCCGGGCCGCGGCGATCGCCTCGGTCTCCTCGTCGAAACGAGTCGGAGCCGGCTCCCGGACCACCACCACGGACGCCTCCACCGCGTCGGCCAGCACCGCCGACACCTCCGCCGCGTCCGGCCGGTCCGCCGGCTCCTTGGCCAGGCACCGGTCGACCAGGTCGGCGACCGCGTCCGGCACCCCGGGCAGCTCGGGCAGCGGCATCGGCTCGACGTACATGTGCGCGCTGAGCATCTGCGTGGTGGTCTCCACCGTCCACGGTGACTCGTCCGCGAGCAGCCGGTAGAGCAGCACGCCGAGCGCGTAGATGTCGGAGGCCGGCTCGACCGCCCCGCCGGTCAGCCGTTCCGGGGCCAGGTAGGCGGGCGTGCCGAGCAGGCCCTCCTCCGGCTCGGCCGGCCCGGCCGCCGCCGCGATCCCGAAGTCGACCACCTTGGCGCCCTTCGGGGTGACCATGATGTTTGCCAGCTTGATGTCCCGGTGCACCAGGCCGTCCTGATGCGCGGCGGCGAGCGCGGCGGCCACCTCACCGCAGATCCGGAATACCCGCCGGGGCGGGATCGGCGCCTCGGACAGCAACTGTTGCAGCGTCGGCCCGTTGATCAATTCCATCACCACGTACGGGACCTCGTCCGATTCCCCGAAGTCGTGGATCTGCGCGATGTTGGGGTGCGAAAGGATCGCGGCCGCGCGCGCCTCGTGCAGGATCCGCGAGCGGAAGCGCTCGTCACCGGCGTACCGCCCGGCCAGCACCTTCACCGCCACCGGGCGGTCCAGCACCTCGTCGGCGGCGCGCCAGACCACGGCCATCCCGCCGCGCCCCAGTTCGTTCAGCAGCCGGTAGCGCCCGCCGAGTTTGCTTCCCTCGTCCACCCGACGCAGTTTGCCGAAATGCTCGCCGATTCGCACATCCGAGACCGCGGCGAATGCCATTCATCTTTCACATTCGGCGGGCCGCCGATATGGTCTTCAGGCATGAAACGGCAGCGGCTGGGCGACGCGATTCTGAGCCGATTGCTCGGCCAGGCGCCGGCGTTGAATCACTACTCCGTGGAGTCCGTCCGGACCCCGATGCGCGACGGCGTCCGGTTGCTCGGCGACCACTTCGCCCCGCACACCGACCGCCCCGGCGGCACCGTGCTGATCCGTACGCCGTACGGGCGGAATCTGCTCACCTCGGCCCTCAACGGCCGGATGTTCGCGGCCCGCGGCTACCACGTGCTGTTGCAGAGCGTACGCGGCACGTTCGGCTCGGAGGGCACCTTCACGCCGATGGCCCAGGAGGCCGCGGACGGCCTCGACACCGTCGCCTGGCTCCGCGAGCAGCCCTGGTTCGACGGCCGGTTGGCCACCCTCGGGGCCTCCTACCTGGGCTGGACCCAGTGGGCGCTGATGAGCGAGCCGCCGCCCGAGCTGCGCGCCGCGGTCGTCTACGTGGCGCCGCACGACTTCCGCGAGGCGACCTACGGGACCGGGGCCTTCACCCTCGGTGACTTCCTCGGCTGGAGCGACCAGATCGTCCACCAGGAGGACGGCGGCCTGCGCCGGGTGCTGAGCATGGCCACCGCCCCGCGCCGCCTGCGGCCCGAGCTGGACCGGCTGCCACTGACCGGGACCGCCCGGCCGGTGCTCGGCGGCAAGGCGCCGTGGTTCGCCGAGTGGGCCGGTCACCCGGACGGCGACGACCCGTGGTGGGAGCCGTACCGCGCCGGTTCCGCGCTGACCGCCGTCGACGTCCCGGTGCTGCTGATCGGCGGCTGGCAGGACCTGTTCCTGGACCAGACCCTCCAGCAGTACACGACCCTGCGCGACCGGGGCGTCGACGTCGCGCTGACCGTCGGTCCCTGGACGCATCTCCAGGTCGGGCTGCATGCGGCCGGTCTGGTCGCCCGGGAGAGCCTGGCCTGGCTCGATCAACATCTGGCCGGTGGCGCCGCGGCCCGCAAGTCACCCGTCCGAGTGCACCGGACCGGCGAGAAAGCCTGGCACGAGCTGCCCGAGTGGCCGCCGCCGTCCGAGCCGGCCACCCTGCACCTGCGGTCCGGGCGCCGGTTGACCACCATCGCACCGGACGGCGCGGAGGGCGTCGCCGAGTTCCGCTACGACCCGGCCGACCCGACGCCGTCGCTGGGCGGGCGCACCCTGACCGGCTCGATGGGGGTGAAGGACAACCGGCCGCTGGAGGCCCGCGCGGACGTGCTGGTGTTCAGCACCGATCCGCTGCCGACCGCGGTGGACGTGATCGGCTCGCCGGTGCTCGACCTCACGCTGAGCGTGGACAACCCGTACGCGGACGTGTTCGTCCGGCTCTGCGACGTCGACCCGCACGGCCGTTCGCACAACTTCGCCGACCAGCACCGGCGGCTCGACCCGGCGGTCCCGGCCGGCGAGGCGCAGCGGCTCACCCTGACCCTGGACCCGTGCTTCCACCGGCTGCTCGCCGGGCACCGGTTGCGGTTGCAGATCTCCGGCGGCGCGTTCCCCCGGTTCGCCCGCAACCCGGGCACCGGCGGGGCCGGCCTGGCCGCCTCCCGGCACACCGTCGACGTCGCGGCGTCCCGCCTCACGCTGCCGGTGGCCGTGGCACCTCCATCCACCATTCGGTGAACTGGCGGGCCTGCCCGGTGTGATCCAGCCGCAGCACCCACAGGTTGCGGTACTCCCGGTCCGGGTACGTGGTGTGCCCCTCGATCACCGCGAGCTCCTCCGTGACGATCAGCGGCTGCCAGGTGAAGGTGGTCGTGTCCGGCTCGTCCCGGTGCTCCAGCCAGCCGGCGACGATCGCCTCCCGGCCGATCCACGGTGCGGCGTACGGCTCGGTGAAGTAGGCCGCGTCATCGGCGAACAACCCCCGGATGTCGTCCGGGTCGTTCGTCTCCCACGCTTTCCGGTAACCGGCGACCCAGCCGCTCACCGCGTCCAAGTTGGTCATTCGTCACCCCACCATTCGAGATCAAAATCAAGAGATCGATGACTCGGGCCGCGCTGATCACTGATCGTCGCTCCCGCCAGGGACCCTTCCGGGCCGGGCTGGCCGCTGGCGCGTCCAGAACGCCCGACCCGAAAGGGCGACGTCCGCGGGTGGCAACGACGTGCCGAGAACCGAACCGCCGGGTGGTCTCGGCGTGCCGGCTTCGCTGTCCGCCCCGATAGGGTCGCGGGATGAGTGAGAACTGGCGGCATCTGCCGGCGCCGGCCCGTCCCGTGGCGGCGGCCGTGACCGCCGCGGTCGCCGCCGTCCGGGCGGACGACGAGGCGGCGCTGGACGAGGCCGTCGATGACCTGGCCGGGCTCGACCCCGCACACACCGGGCTGATTCTCGGCACCACGGTGCGGCTGCTCCTGGAGGACGGGCACCCGGACGGGCTGACCGCCGACGATGTCCGGGAGGCGCTGGCCTCCTGCGTCCGCGCGCACCCGGCCGCGCACCCGCAGGTGGTGCTCTGGCTGCTGGCCGGCGCGCTCGGCGTGCTCGACGAGGACGGCGCGCCGCCGCCCAAGCCGGACGCGCTGGCCCGCAACGCCGCGCTGCTGCTCACCGACCTGCTGGCCGGCCGGGACCCGCGCGCCTGGCTGACCGCCGCGCTCACCGAGATCCAGCACACCCAGCTGAACGACTGAGCTCATGGGGTGTGCTTCCGTGCCCAGTCGCAGATCGCGGCGAGTGGCTCGCGCAGCGTCTCGCCCAGCTCGGTCAGCGCGTACTCCACATGCTGCGGTGGCTCCACCTTGTACACCCGGCGGATGACCAGGCCGTCCGCCTCCATCCCGCGCAGCGTCTCGGTCAGCATCTTCGGGGTGATCCCGGGGATCCGCCGGCGCAACCGGGCCGGCCGCTGCGGCCCGTCCGCCAGCGCGTAGATCAGCAGCACCCGCCACTTGACCGCGAGCCGCTCCAGGGCCTGCCGCGTGACGCAGCCCTCCTCCAGCACGTCCGGTACGAAAAGATCCACAGCCCAGCCCCCATGGGTACCCGAAAGTGCCTTCTGTCCGGCGTCGCCCTCGCAGCCTAGCGTCAGCGTGTGACCGAAACAGTGACGTTCTTCAGCGAGGGACTCCGGCTCTCCGGTGTCCTGCGCACCGCACCGGGCAACCGTGCCGTGGTGCTCACCGGCCCGTTCACCGGGGTCAAGGAGCAGGTGGTCGCCGACTACGCGGAGCGCCTGACCGCCGCCGGGATCACCACCCTGGCGTTCGACCACCGCGGTTTCGGCGCCAGCGAGGGCCGCCGGGCTCACGAGGACAGCCAGGGCAAACTGGCCGACCTGCGGGCCGCCGTCGGCGTGCTGGACGGCTACGACCGCTCCGTCGTCGGCGTCTGCCTCGGCGCCGGATACGCGATGCGCGCCGCCGCCACCGACCCCCGGGTCCGGTCCGTGGTGGGGATCGCCGGGGCCTACAACAGCCCGGCCTGGTTCGCCGAGCGGATGGGCCTGGAGTCGTACCGTAAAGCTCTGGCCGACATGCTGGACCGTTACGACCAGGAGATCCCGGCGGTCGCCGAGTCCGGTGAGGCCGCCATGCCGGGCGAGGAGCCCTGGTCCTACTACTCCCGCTGGATCGGCCGGGGCGCCTGGGAAAACAGGGTGACCCGCGGCTCCCTGCACAGCCTGATGACGCTGGACGTGCTCGGCGTCCGCCCGCTGCTGCCGCCCAGCCTGATCGTGCACGGCAAGGTGGACGAATACTGCTCCCCGGAGCTGGCCGAGGCGATGCACGCCGACGAGACCCGCTGGCTGGACTGCACCCGCCACGTCGACCTCTACGACAACGAGGAGTACGTCGGTCAGGCCGTCGCCGCCGCCGTGGAGTTCCTGAGCCGCCCCCGATAAAAACTTTGCATTATCGGCAAAATTCGTCGTAGCCTTCCCCGCCGCCTTCAGACCACCACAGCGGGGAGCGCATGACCGAGATCGCCGAATCCGCCGAGCCCACCGGCCGGATGACCCATCGCGAGGTCGTCCAGGCCCTGTCCGGCCTGATGCTGGGCATGTTCGTCAGCATCCTGGCGTCCACCGTGGTCGCCAACGCGCTGCCGACCATCATCGCCGAGCTGGGCGGCAGCCAGTCCGTCTACACGTGGATCGTCACCACCGAACTGCTCGCGATGACCGCCACCGTCCCGCTCTGGGGCAAGATGGCCGACCTGTACAGCAAGAAGCTGCTGATCCAGCTCTCGCTCGGCCTGTTCGTGCTGGGCTCGCTGATCGCCGGCCTCGCCCCGAACGTCGAAGTGCTGCTGGTCAGCCGGATCGCCCAGGGCGTGGGCGCGGGCGGCATGTCCGCGCTCGCCATGATCGTGATGGCTGCCATGATCCCGCCGCGCGAGCTGGGCCGGTACTCCGGCCTGTTCGGCGCGGTCTTCGGCGTCGCCACCATCGCCGGCCCGCTGATCGGCGGTGTCCTGGTGGACACCTCGTGGCTGGGCTGGCGCTGGTGCTTCCTGATCGGTGTCCCGTTCTCGGTGGCCGCGATCGTCATGTTGCAGAAGACGCTGCACCTGCCGGTCACCCGCCGCGAGGTGCGGATCGACTGGCTGGGCGCGCTGCTGATCACGGCCGGCGTGTGCACCCTGCTGATCTGGTCCACGCTGGCCGGTCAGCACTTCGCCTGGGTCTCCGCGCAGACCGCCGCCTTCGTCGCCGGCGGCGTGCTGCTGCTGGCCCTGGCCGTCGGGGTGGAGTCCCGGGCGGCCGAGCCGATCGTCCCGCTCGGCATCTTCCGGCACCGCACGGTCGCCCTCTCGATCATCGCGAGTGTGCTGGTCGGCGTCGCGATGTTCGGCGGCACGGTGTTCCTGTCCCAGTACTTCCAGATCTCGCTGGGCAAGTCGCCGACCGTGGCCGGCCTGATGAGCCTGCCGATGATCTTCGGTCTGCTGGTCTCCTCCACGGTGGCCGGCCAGCTGATCACGAGGTTCGGCAGGTGGAAGATCTACCTGGTGGCCGGCGCGGTCGTCATGACCGGCGGGATGCTGCTGCTGAGCACCATCGGCGCGGCCACCTCGGTGCCGCTGATCTCGGCCTACATGGCCGTGCTGGGCATCGGCGTCGGCATGCTCATGCAGAACCTGGTGCTGGCCGCGCAGAACGACGTGCCGGCCGCCGAGCTCGGCGCCACCACCTCGGCACTGACCTTCTTCCGCAGCATGGGCGGCTCGATCGGGGTGAGCGCGCTCGGCGCGGTGCTGGCCGACAAGGTCACCTCGCTGGCCGCCGAGCGGTTCGGCGCCGCCGCCTCCGGCGGGGGCACGGCGAAGGTGCCCGACCTGGCCGCTTTGCCACCCGAGGCACTGGCAGCGATTCAGGACATCTACGGTACGGCCACCGCCCACCTGTTCCTGATCGGCGCCCCGATCGCCTTCCTCGCCGTCGTCGCGGTGCTGTTCATCAAGGAGAAGCCGCTCTCCACCCTCTCCGGGGACGAGCGCGCCGCGCAGGAGCAGGCCGGCGCGGGCCTGCACTGACACCGGCAGCACGATGGCCCGTCACCCCTGGGGGTGGCGGGCCATCGATGTTGTGCTCAATCGGATTCGGTCGGCCGCCACCCCCGCAGGGGTGAACCGCGGCGAGGACCGCGCGTCAGGAGGGCCGCAGCCCCACCGAGGTGCGCGGGGAGGGTGGCTCGGCACAGCCCAGAAGGCCGACCAGGCCGGACACCCACAGTTGCCGGTAGACCGTGGCACTGGGGTGGCTCACCACCAGCTTGATCCCGCTGGCGGCGGCGGTGTGGAAACACGCCACCAGAATCCCGATCCCGATGCTGTCGATCAGCATGACGCGCTGGAGATCCAAGCAGATCTTCGTCGGCGTCATGGTGGTCAGGACGTCGTTCACGGCGTCCCGCATGACGTGCGCGTTGTCCAGATCGATCTCCCCACTCGGGGCGATCTCGACGGTGCCGTCGGCCAGCTGGCGGGTCGTGATCGGCAGATACACAGCTGCCCTCTCTTCTGGCGTCGGGAGATCCGACGCCGACTTGCCGCGGGACACAGCGCCGGCCGAAGAAAGGTCGGTACGCACGCGACGTTCGCTGGGAGACGCCACACACAGGAGCCCGCGTTCCTACAACAATCCGCTGGTCTGCAAGTTACGCCACGTAGGCGCGGAACGCCAGAGTAGTTCATATGGCCGGAATGTGCTGGAACGGTCACTGCGTGGCGGCCACGTTGACTGTCCACTGAATCTGACCGAATACTCACCGTATGCGATGGAGCTCCGGACGGCATGCCTGAGGCGGCGACCGTGACCCCCGGTCCGGCGTCCCCCGGAGCTGTCCACGTCGACGGCATCGGGGTCCGCGAGGCACGTGACGTTCTGAATCGTTTCTTCCACCCGGTGTCGATAGGCGTGCCGGAGTGCGCGGAGGCGCTGGTCGGCGCTGAGGTGATCCAACTCGGACCACTCACCGTCGGTCATCTCACGTTCGCCGGGCGCGTAACTCTGGTGGCTCCCGCGGCGGACGCGTACCACCTGACCCTGCCGACCGCCGGGCGGGTGCTGGCCCGGCGCAACGGCCGGGAGGTCACCGCCGGACCGGCCACCGCGATCGCCTTCCGCCCCGGCGACCCGGTCTATCTGCGCCCGGAGACCCCGTCCGCGGAGATCGACCTGCGCATCGAACGGTGGGCCCTGGAGAGTGAACTTGCCGCGCTGCTGGGTCACCCGGTCGAGGGACCGATCGACCTGCCGCCGGCCTTCGACCTGAGCGGGGGACCGGCGCACAGCTGGAGCCGGCTGATCCGGCTGCTGCACGACGAGCTGGAACACGAGACCAGCCTGATCTACCAGCCGCAGATCGCCGAGCACCTGTGCAGCAGCGTGCTCAGCGGGCTGCTGCTGAGCGTCCCGCACCGCTACCACGACGAGCTGGTCACGCCGGCCGCGGCCGGGCCGCCCCGGGCGATCCGGCGGGTGCTGGACGCGATCAGCGCCGAGCCGGACCGGGCGTTCACGGTCGCCGACCTGGCCCGGGTGGCGCGGATGAGCGTGCGGTCGTTGCAGGAGGGGTTCCGGCGGCACGTCGGGTGCACGCCGATGGCGTACCTCCAGGAGGTCCGGCTGACCCGGGCGCACGAGACGCTGCGGCACGCCGATCCGGCCTCGGTCACGGTGGCGGCGGTCGCGCACCGCTGGGGGTTCGCCCACCTGGGACGCTTCGCGTCGGCCTATCGATCGCGGTTCGGCGCCTCACCGTCCGAGACGCTGCGCCGCCCGGCCTGACCGGCGGTCCCGCGCCCGGTCGGACCGATGGTGAGTGCCGGCGGTCCCGCGCCCGGTCGAACCGATGGTGAGTGCCGGCGGTCCCGCGCCCGGTCGAACCGATGGTGAGTGCCGGCGGTCCCGCGCCCGGCCGAACCGATGGTGAGCCGTTCCGCTCGGCCGGCGGTCTTGCGGCCGATCCGGCCGGGGATTATTCGCCCGGGTCGCAGCGGCGCGGCTGCGGGACCTCGTTGATCCGGCGCACGCTGCGCGTGCCGTGTCCCCGGCGGGAGCCGAACAGGTGGCCGCGCGACGGCACCCAATCCCGCCACGGGGCCAGCGACGGCGGCACCGCGACGGCGTCGCCGTCCCCGGCGGCGCCCTGGCCGTGCAGGTACTCCTGCACCCGGGCCGCCGAGGCCGCGCCGTTCGCGACCAGCTGTCGCACGATCCGCAGGGTCTCCTGGTCCGGGCCGGGGTCCGTGGCGTCCCGGCCGAGCAGGGCGGCCAGGCCGGTCAGCGCCCGCACCACCTCGCCCGCGTCGCGCTCCGCGTCCCAGAGGCCGGTCATGCCGGACCTCCGCGCTCGATGTCCCGGTCGGCCGACGTTCGCTTCGCTGCGGTGCGGTGCGTCATGCAGATTCGTCCCCTCACCTCACGCGCGCCGGGCGGCCCTGCCGGAGCCGTTGTCGGGACGATACGCCCCGGGCACTCGTGACACGCGAAAATGTATTCGGCTCGCTACCCTGCGTCCATCCGTAACGCGCAGGTTCTGTCCAGTTAGCGCTCAGTTCGGCCACCCTTGCCCCTACCCGGCGTACAGAATGGGAAACCGGGTACCGGAACCGCCTGGCCGATCACATGGAGGGGGCCACCATGAGCACGATCCGGACACCGTCGGAAGAGTCCACGCCACCGATCTGGCGCACCGGCGCCGAGCAGCCCTGGGATCCCGAGGATCTCGCTATCGCTCAGGGAAAATACCCGACGCCGGAGAACATCGCCCGAGCCCGCGCCGAACTCGAGCGGGACGGCGCCGCGGCGATCGAGCGCACCGTCCCGTGAGAACGTGTGGACCTCCGGCGCCGTCGGAGGTCCACGCTCGCGAGCGGTCTCAGCCGAGCCGGACCGCACGTCCTTCCCGGACCGCCCGGTCCGCGGCCACCAGCACCTCGGTCACCTGCTGACCGAAATTGACATCACAAGCCGGTCGCGCCCCACCGGCCGCGGCGGCCAGCAACTGGTCCACCGCGCGGGTGAAGCAATCGACCGCGGAGAAGTCCACCGCGGGCACGGTCCGCACCCCGGCCTCCCCGGCGAACTCGGCGTCCGACCGCACGGCCGCCGGCGGCGCGTCCACCGACAGCGTGAGCCGGCTGATCGCCCCGCTCTCGTGCCGCAGCACCAGCGAGGTCAGATCCCGCGCCCCGGTCAGCCCGGTCACCTCCGCCACCGGCCCGAGCACCGGCAGGACCAGCGACAACGCGTGCGGCCCGACGTCCCACAGCCCGCCGCGCTCACGCCGCCACGGCGACGCCCCGAACGGGTTGTCCGGCGTGAAGATCGACCCGAGATGATCGACCCGGGCCTCGGTCCAGCCCCCGGTCGCCACCGCGTCCGCGAGGAACGCCTCGCACTCCGGCACGAACCGCCGGGTGAAGAAGACGACCGACGCCAGGTCGCGGTCCGCGACGGCCGAGGCCAGTTCAACGGCCTCTTCGGTACGCAAGGCGACCGGCTTGTCCAGCGCCAGGTGTCGTCCGGCCCGTGCCGCGCGAACGGCGATCGGTGCCTGGATGTCCGGCGGCAGCGCGATCGCGACCGCGTCCACGTCGGCGATCAGCTCGTCCGGGTCCGCGTAGGCCCGGGTCCCGTGCTGACCGGCCAGTTCCGCGGCCTTCTCCGGGTTCCGCCCCCAGACCCCGGCGAGCTCGACGTCAGGATGCTGCGCCAGTGCCTGGGAGTGCACCATGTGCGCCCACGGCCCGGTCCCGAACAATCCGAAGCGCACCGCTGTGCCCACCTCTCCGCCGTCACGATCTCCGGGGCCGGAAGTTACCAGCCCAGGGCACCCTCAGTAACCTGTGCCGGGTGAACGGTCCCCTCTCGGTGGCGACGATCGTCGTCGCTCTCCTCCTGGCGGCGTGGTTCTTCCTGCGCTGCGCGCTCGACCGCGCGCCGAGCCGCTTCGACCTGCTGGCCATGGCCGCGCTCAGCGTCCTGGCCGCCGTCCTCGTGGTGGTCGCCGTGATCGGCCTCTTCGACGGCTCCCGCCCGTCCGACACCACCACCTTCGCCGGCTACCTGGTCACCACCGTCGCCTTCGCCCCGGCCGCCCTCTGGCTGGCCAAGCTGGAACCCACCCGCTGGGGCACCCTCATCCTCGGCGTAGGCGCCGTCGTCCTACCCGTCCTAGTCCTACGCCTCCAGCAGATAGCGTCGGTGACCGGTGCCTGAGAACCCCCTGAACCCCCCGGCCGAACCCTCCGCCACCCCGCCCGGCGACACCCCCGCGGCCCGGCCGGCAACCCCATCGCCCAGCGAATCTCCCGCCGGCGCCCCCCTGGCCGCGTCAGCAACCCCCTCGCCCAGCGAGCCTCCCGCCGGCGCCCCGGCGGCGAATCCGCAGACCCGCAAAGCCGCCCGCCCGTCGGATGCCGCCCTGGGCACCGGCCTGGGCCGGGTCCTGCTGCTGGTCTACGGAACGTTCGCCCTCTCCGCCAGCGCCCGGGCCCTGGTCCAGATCACCACCAAATTCTCCGAAGCCCCCCTGGCCTACCTGCTTTCCGCGCTGGCCGGAGCCGTCTACATAGCCGCCACCGTAGGCCTGGCCGTAGGCGGCCCCCGAGGCCGAAAGATCGCCTTGATCAGCTGCACCGTCGAACTGATCGGCGTCCTGCTGGTAGGCACCCTCAGCATCGCCGACAAAATCGCCTTCCCCGACGACACCGTCTGGTCCCGCTTCGGCAGCGGCTACGGATACGTCCCCCTGCTCCTCCCTTTCATCGGCCTCTGGTGGATCCGCCGCCACCGCCCCACCCCGACCGATTCCGCCCACTCCTGACCCACACCTTTGCGGGTGACCCGCGGCTGCCCCATGCACATCAGGGCAGCCGTGACGTCGCCCATCGGAGCCCGGCGCCGACTCGGGACCGGCTCGAAACGCTCGGGCGCGGCGATCGCGGTCTGGTAGGCCCGTGGAGCCGAAGCCGGTCGAGCCGGGCGACCAGGAGAGCATCTTTAACGAGTCAAGTCGGCGATGGTTACGCTAGGTGGACTGAAGCGTCGCTAATCGGACGTTGATGGGCCTTCGTATTGATACGGGACTAAATTTGCCGACATGACTCAAGAGAATCGGTGTGTGACGATTCCTCGGAAGATGTCGAGACGGCAGGCCGGCAGATTCTTCATTGAAGCAGTGCTGGATGCGTTGCAAATGCGGCCCGCCGAGTTGTCCGCGCTTACTGGTCATGCCCCCACCACTGTCTCGCGTTACCGCGCCGGCAAGCGGGTGCCGACGATGGGTTTCGTTCTCGATCTCATCGATGAGGCGCCCAACGCGGGATTTGCTGTCGACCAAGTCGCGCCGAGGTTGGGCCATCCGTGGAGGGGGGCCAAGGATCCGAGTGGTCATCGGAACTTCGCTGAGTTCTTCTTCACCATTCGCGTTATGGCTGGGCTGAAGCGGAATCAATTTGCGATCAGACTGGGCCTGACAATTGACTGCGTGCGGGAAATCGAGCGCGGCGTATTGCCTGACGAGGCGTTGATCAGAAGGTTTGTGCGAACCTTCCTCCGGCCCGATTATTCGAAAAGGGATGTCATCGCCGCATTCTCGCAGCTACGGCCGGACGAGCGGGCGCGAGAGCTTCGCGACAAGTTCTTCGAGTTCCAAGACTTAGCCAAAGGTGATCCGAGCCGAAAGTCCATGGAGAACGCGATAATCGAGGAATGTGTGCCGATGGCTCAAAGGATTGCCTCGGCCGTCGCCTGGCGATATCGGCGACCGGAATTGGCTGAGGAGATCTGGGGTCTGGGGTTGGTGCAGGCCGTCCGCGACCATGATCCGCGCCGAGGGTTCCTGCCGGGTTACCTGAAGGCGCGGATCCGAGGGTTGGCTCGCGGGGCCATCTGGTCACGGATGCAGAGCGGGGTCGGCACCGCGCTGCGTGATTACGGTTTTGCAGTCCGAGAGGCGGAGGAGTTTCTCCTTCAGGATTTCGGCCGGAGTCCGAGTGAGTTCGAGGTCGCCCAGCATCTCGATGTTCCCGTGGAGGTCGTGCGGGAGGTCGCGCAGGCGTTCGTGGCAAGCGATGTCTTGTATACCGAGCATCTGGACCTGTTGATGCAAGATGTCATCGACATGAGCCTTGCCTCTCGTGAGCGGGAAGGCGGCGATAGCAATCTTGTCAGAAGGTTGCGCCGGCTGTCGGGAGTGGATCAGGAGCTTCTCTATCTGTTCTACTTCGATCAATTCACCATTTCCGAGATTGCTGAAGTAACAAGATCCTCGGAGGCCGATGTCTCCAGCGGGCTCAAGTGGGCGCTGGCAAGACTGTGCTCAGAAGACACCTGATTCAGCCTGTCGGCCGACTCGCCAGAAATTTCGAAGAATGTTGCTCTATTCCTCGCTTGACGGATTTTGCGCGGCGAGTTGCGGTGTCTGGGTCCATGCTAGGTGTTTCGCGTCCCAGGTCTGGCCGGCCGCGTTGCCCAGAAGGACGGGATCGGCGAAAGTTCCGATTTCGCCGAGCAGCAGGCTGAAATCGTTGGGAAACTGGTCCGCGAGGCGCTGCTTGCGAAGCCATATGGCCCAGCGCCTCTGAGATTGGGTCGCGTAGGTTCCTAGCGTCTCTTCCAGTGATGTGAGCCGTGCGCCTCGATGCTCGGCTACCCGCCGGGTTGCCGAAGTCAGTTCGTCACCGTCGATGTCGTGGCGCCGGGAGAGGGCGTAGATGTCGACGAAATCACGCCAGCGAGTGTTTGCTGTGCCACGTTGGATGGCAGTGACCAGCTTTTCGGCGTGCACCATAGCCAGGGGATAGCCGGTCACGCGGATGCTGCCGTCCAGCAGGCGCGGCAACATCACCGTTCGAGGTTCGGGCCAGATCGGATCACCGACGTTGATGTCGACATGGAAGGTCACGCGTGCCGCCGCCAACTGCCCGGTGAGCGTGACTCGCACCCCGGTGTACTCGTCCTGATCACGGATGGTCTCAGCGGTGGCGGTGTCGGCATGCAAGACAAGACCGTCATCGATCGATGTGCTTGCGATCGTTTGCACCATCGCAAGCACATGGTCAATGTCATTGGGGAGGTGCTGGCCCTGAAAGTCGATGTCGCGCGTGGGCCGGCGGACATGAAGCGCTGCTAGCAGCACGCCGCCTTTGAGGACTAGGCGATCGGCATAGGTGGACGCAACCAGCCGTGCGAGGAAGCCCTCCAGCGCATAGATCTGGTGTAACTCGTCCGTCGGCCGCTTGGTCCGGCGGGCCAGATTCTGTAGATCCAGATACGCCCGGCCTGCGACTGAGGTGCGAGTGGGTCGATCGGTCACAGCAGGATCTCCATTGCCTCGCGCAGCGTCCGTTCAGACAGAGGGAAGTGCCTGGCCATCGCAAGCAGCTCCGACGGCGACGAACCGGGCAGGCTCAGCCAACGCCTCAGAGCGCCGTAGACAAGCTCGGAGCCCTCGCGATGGCGGAGCCGAGCTGCGTCGATGATGCTCCGCGGCACGTCGTAGATGCCGATGGACGTCTGCTCGTCGAGCGGCAGGGTGTTTCGTCCGATCTCAAACGTGCCGGCATCGAAGAGGTGCCAGGCCACGGGCGCCTGGACGGCGGGACGGTACGTGCCTCGTGGAAGGGCTACATCGATCGCCGATGGAATCTCGTCGGTCAGCCCGTGACGGGCCAACGCGCTGGTCAGGCACAACGTTGCCAGAGGTGCCCGCCGGGCGATGCCCAACAGATCGACGTCAATAAGGCCGCTGGTGTCCGTGCGGCGAAAGAGGCCGCGGCCGACAACCTCGACGACCCCGTCATCTCTCAGCTTGTACAGCCGCCGTTCTGACAGTCCAGCCTCGCGCGCCTCCGAGTACGTAAACGTGGCAGGAAGCCTCCGCAACACATCCTCGCCCGTCACCTGCTCTCCACCCACGAGGGAAACTCTACACACCTACCCGTCAGCTGTGCCGACTTTCCTTCGCCACCTTCGAGGAACCGGTGCCATCCGAGCGAGCCATCCGCCGTACCGAAAGAAGGGTCTAACTCGGCTCCGGGAGACCGTGAGCGACAAGCGGCGGGGCCCGGGATGTCCCCGGCGTGGGGTCTGGGGCTCGGACCCGGCTAGAAAGCAGGATGGCGCCGGTCCGCGCTTTCCGCGGACAAACGGCCTGCCAACCGTGCGCCCGGCAGGGCCGGATCATGCAGAAAGTTCTTACCCGGCCGTTGGTGCAGTCCGGGTTCCTGCGGACGTGGGCTTTCGCTACTTGGCGGTTCTCGTCAGGATTTCGTAGACCGGCGCGAACGACCGCACCAAGCTGGCTATGACGTCTCGGCCCTTCTCGGCGGTTCCCAGCGACGGCCGGCCTATGACGCCGGACTCGGTGTACTCGGCCATGCCGAGCGTCAACAGGTGCGGCCGGTCGTCCGCGGTCCAGTCGGCGGCTTCGTTGCCAGGCCGGACAACGTCGGGGCGGTAGGCCAGCAGGATCGACGTCTCCAACTCGCCGGCGTGCATGTCCTCGTGGCCGCCGGTCGTCAGACCGGCGTCTCGACGCGCTCGATCCCACTCCGACGACCGGGGGAAGACAGCGATGCGAGGTCCCGCAACGGATGCCTCCTGCGCGATGTTGCCCAGCACATAGTTGCCGCCATGCCCGCTGACCAGCACCAGCCGGTGTATCCCGCTTGCTGCGAGCGAGTCGGCTATGTCGGTGACAACCTGGTGCAGGGTCCGGGCGCTGATACTGACCGTCCCGCGCCAGCCCGCGTGCTCATGCGAACAGGAGATGGTGATGGGCGGCAGAGCCATCACCGGATACTCCTCGGCCACCCGCGCTGTGACGATGCCGGCAACGATCGTGTCGGTGGCCAAGGGAAGGTACCTGCCGTGCTGTTCGAAGCTGCCCACCGGCAGCACCGCCACAGCAGCATCCCGCTCCGCCTCGTCCTGTGACGTAGCCGTGCTGATGAGGTCGATCAAGCTGGCCTCCTCGACGGCTCAGACGCCCGGCTGCCCAGGCTCCGGACCCGGCCGCTCAGGTTGACGCATCCCGTCGCCATGGTGCCATGCACACGGAACCCACTCAGCCCGCTGACAGCACGGTTCGAGGTCGCGTTCCCCGCCACCTAGACCACGCTCCCGCCGACGACGCACGCCCGCCCAAGTCCTCACGCCAGCATGAGCACCGGCAACCAGCCGCAAGGAAGACTGCCCGGCGTACCGAAACAGGATCCAACCGTGCCCCAGGAAAACCGCGAGTGAACAGCGACGGGGGTCCGGGGGTGTCCCTCGGCGTGGGGTCTGGGGCTCGGGCCCCAGGCTAGAAAGCACGATGGCGCCGGGTCCGCGCTCTCTGCGGACAAACGGCGCCTGCTAATCGTGCCCCCGGCAGGATTCGAACCTGCGCTTTCGCCTCCGGAGGGCGACGCTCTATCCCCTGAGCTACGGGGGCCCAGTGGTTCAGAAGCCTAGCAGGCTCGCTGAAGCCACCGCCAATCGGTACCGCCGTGTCGGCGGTCAGCCGGCCTGGGCCTGCTTGAGCAGGTCGTCGATCAGCTGGATCTCGCCCTGCTGGGCGGTGACCATGCTGTCGGCGAGCCAGTCGACGTCCTTGTCGTCGGAGAGTTTCGCCGCCTCCTGGGCCATGTGGATGCCGCCGAGGTGGTGCGCGCGCATCAGGGTGAGGAACTGGACGTCCAGGTCCTTGCCGGTGGCTTTGCGCAGGGAGGCGAGCTGTTCCGGGGTGGCCATGCCGGGCATCAGGCCGTTGACCACCGAGCCGGCCGAGTCCGGCATCCAGGCCATCGGCTGCTGGTCGCTGGTCGGGCTGAGATCCCAGTCACGCAGCCAGGCCTGCATGTAGCCGATCTGGGCCTGCTGGGTGGTGGCGATGTCGGCGGACAGGGTGACGATGGCGGGGGTGTCCGAGCCGGCGTGCGCGATCATCGCCATCTCCACGGCCTGCGCGTGATGGCTGGACATGTCGCGGAAGAAGCCGGCTTCGACCGAGTCGTCGGCCGGGGTCCGGAAGTGCGGGATCACGAGGCCGATCGCGGCGCCGAGCACGATGCCGGCGAGCAGCAGGGCGACCGCGGCGTAGCCGAAGCGCCGCAGGGCCGGCGCCTCCCCGGGCGCCGGAGCGGCGTCCGGGGAGGTGACGTCCTGAATCATCAACTGCCGGCCGGGTCCATGCCGGTGCCGTTGCCGGCGCCGGCGGTGATCGGGCCGGTGGTGGTGTTGCCGCTGGAGCAGGCCGCGCCGGGCTCCAGCGAGGCCTTGACCCGGGCGGCCGAGATGAAGTCGTCGATCCGGCCGTCGTTCACGTCGTCGGTCTTGAGCTGGTATCCCCAGACCTGGACGGAGACGTTCTTGTCGAGGCCGGCGTAGGGCGACATGAGCATGTAGTCCTTGCCCTCGACCTTTTTCTTCAGCACGTCGACCTGGTCGGCGGCGAGGCCCTGCTTGTAGGTGATCCAGACCGCGCCGTGCTCGAGGCTGTGCACCGCGTGCTCGTTGGCGATCGGCTCGGTGTAGACGTCGCCCATGCAGTTCTGCCACGACTGGTTGTGCGCGCCACCGACCGGCGGACTGGTCACGTACGTCTGCGCGCCGTCCTTGTGGGTCCGGTCGTCGATCTTCGGGTTCTTCTGCGCGCGGTAGTTGACCACGCCGGAGATGTCGGCCATCTTGTCGGTCCACTCGCGGGAGCCCTGGACCGAGGCATACACGCCGTAACCGATGATGCCGACGGCGATCAGGACGACGACGCCGGCCACCGCGATCGGGCCCCAGTTGCGCCCGCCTGACACCTTGACCGGAGTGACCGGCTTGCGGCCCTTCTTGCCGCCCTTGGCGCCCTGGCGGTCGGAGGCGGTCCGGTTGCCGGTGGACTTGCCGGCGGGCGGCTTACCCTGGCCGGTGGTCTTGCCGACCTTGACGGTGGACGGGACCCGTTCGGGCCCCGGCGTGCTCATGCTCATCGTGCCTCGTCGATTCGTCAAAAAGGGGAAGGGCGGGGCTCGGGTGGCCGCCGAACGCTGAAGTCTACCCCCGATAGCATGGCCCAGTGACTCCCGCCAACCTTGCTGACACCGTTCTCTCAGCTGCTCGTGCCGTATTCGAGACGCGTGGCCTCGACCTGGCCGCGCTGCCCGCGACCACGGCGGTGGAGCGGCCCCGCAACCCCGAGCACGGCGACTACGCCTCGACGCTGGCCCTGCAACTGGGCAAAAAGGTCGGGGTGGCGCCACGTGAGCTGGCCGCCGCGCTCGCCGAGGAGCTGGGCCGCCGCGAGGGGATCAAGGCGGTGGAGATCGCCGGGCCGGGCTTCCTGAACATCCGGCTGGACGCCGCGGTCACCGGCGCGGTCGCCCGGGTGGTGCTGGAGGCCGGTGCCGCCTACGGCAACAACGAGCAGCTCGCCGGTCAGCGGATCAACCTCGAGTTCGTCTCGGCGAACCCGACCGGCCCGATCCACCTGGGGCACACCCGGTGGGCCGCGGTCGGCGACTCGCTGCGCCGCGTGCTGTCCGCCGCGGGCGCCGAGGTGACCAGTGAGTACTACATCAACGACGCCGGCGCCCAGGTCGACCGGTTCGCCCGGTCGCTGTACGCGGCGGCGAACGGTCAGCCGGCCCCGGAGGACGGCTACGGCGGCGACTACATCGGCGAGATCGCCCAGCAGATCCTCAGCGAGAATCCAGAATTGGCCGGGCAGCCCGCCGAGACCGCGCTGCCGGTCTTCTGGACGCGGGGCTACGCGCTGATGCTGGCCGAGATCCGGGCCAGCCTCGAGCGCTTCGGGGTGCACTTCGACGTCTGGTTCTCGGAGAAGACCCTGCACGAGGGCGGCGCGGTCGAGCACGCCATCGACGAGCTGCGCAAACAGGGTCACATCTTCGAGGAGGGTGGCGCGATCTGGCTGCGCACCACCGACTTCACCGACGACAAGGACCGGGTGCTGATCCGGTCGAGCGGGGAGAAGACCTACTTCGCGGCCGACGCGGCGTATTACATCAACAAGCGCGAGCGGGGCTTCGACCGCTGCGTCTACCTGCTCGGCGCCGACCACCACGGCTACATCGGCCGGCTCAAGGCGATCGCCGCGTGCGCCGGGGACGATCCCGAGAAGAACATCGAGATCCTGATCGGTCAGCTGGTCAACCTGGTCCGGGCCGGGCAGCCGGTGCGGCTGTCGAAGCGGGCCGGCAACATCATCACGCTGGACGAGCTGCTCGAGGCGGTCGGCGCGGACGCCGCGCGGTACTCGCTGGCCCGGTCCTCCACCGACTCGATGCTGACCCTGGACATCGAGGAGATCACCAAGCACTCCAGCGACAACCCGGTCTTCTACGTCCAGTACGCGCACGCCCGGATCTCCTCGATCCTGCGCGTCGCCGCCGAGCGGGGGATCGCCAAGGGAGAGACGTACGACCCGGCGCTGCTCTCCCACGAGCGCGAGGCCAACCTGCTCAAGACGCTCGGCCAGTTCCCGGCCGTGGTCGCCACCGCCGCCGAGCTGCGCGAGCCGCACCGGATCGCGGTGTACCTGGAGGAGCGGGTCGCCACCGACTGGCACCGGTTCTACGACGCCTGCCAGGTCGTGCCGAAACCGGAGGAGCCGGTCGAGGCCGTGAACCTGGCCCGGCTCTGGCTGGCCGAGGCCACCCGTACGGTGATCGCGAACGGTTTGGGCCTGCTCGGGGTCTCCGCGCCGGAGAGGATGTAGGGCATGCGCGCACACGAGGCCGGGGCGCTGCACGGCGACCTCGGCAACCGCGGGCCGGCCTGGTTGCGTACCCCGGAGGACGTCAACGCCCTGGTGCCGCAACTCTGGCCGCGGACCGTGACCCGCGACGAGTCCGGATCCTTGCGGGTCGGCGGCGTGGACGTGGCCGACCTGGCGGCCGACTACGGCACGCCCGCCTACTTCCTCGACGAGGAGGACCTGCGGGCCCGCTGCCGCGACTTCGCGTCCGCGTTCGCCGAGGCGGACGTCTACTACGCCGGCAAGTCGTTCCTGTGCAAGGCCGTGGTCCGGGTGGTCGACGAGGAGGGGCTGTTCCTCGACGTGTGCTCCGGCGGCGAGCTGGCGGTCGCCCTGGCGGCCGGGTTCCCGCCCGAGCGGATCGGCTTCCACGGCAACAACAAGTCGGTCTCCGAGCTGCGCCGGGCGCTGGACGCCGGGGTGGGCCGGATCATCGTCGACTCGTTCCACGAGATCGCCCGGCTGACCGAGCTGTCCCGGGAGCTGAGCAAGCGCCCGGGCGTGCTGGTCCGGGTCACGGTCGGCGTCGAGGCGCACACCCACGAGTTCATCGCGACCGCGCACGAGGACCAGAAGTTCGGGTTCTCGCTGGCCGGCGGGGCGGCGTTCGCGGCCTGCGCGCAGATCCTCGACGAGGGCGTGCTCGACCTGCGCGGGCTGCACTCGCACATCGGCTCGCAGATCTTCGACACCAGCGGGTTCGAGGTGGCCGCCCGGCGGATCCTGGAGCTGCAGGCGCAGATCCGGGACGCGCGCGGGGTGGAGCTGCCGGAGCTCGACCTGGGTGGTGGGTTCGGCATCGCGTACACGACTCAGGACGACCCGTCCACGCCGGGCGACCTGGCCAAGCGGATCAACAAGATCGTCGAGTCGGAGTGCGAGCTGGCCGCGCTGCGAGTGCCGCATCTGTCCATCGAGCCGGGCCGGGCGATCGTCGGGCCGTCCGTCTTCACCCTGTACGAGGTGGGCACGGTCAAGGACGTGGACGGGATCCGGACGTACGTGAGTGTGGACGGCGGGATGAGCGACAACATCCGGACCGCTCTCTACGACGCGTCCTACTCGGCGACGCTGGCGAATCGGCGCTCCGACGCCGAGCCGATGCTCGCCCGCGTTGTGGGAAAACATTGTGAGTCCGGGGACATCGTCGTGAAGGATGAATTCCTGCCCAGCGACGTGCAGCCCGGAGATCTTGTTGCGGTGCCGGGCACCGGCGCCTATTGCCGGAGCATGGCCAGCAACTACAACCACGTTCCTCGGCCGCCGGTGGTGGCCGTGCGCGACGGCGCGGCCCGCGTCATCGTGCGCCGGGAGACCGAGGACGACCTGCTTGCATTGGATGTTGGATGAGCCCAGCGAAACCGGTCCGCCTGGCCCTTCTGGGGTGCGGCACCGTCGGTACCGAAGTGATCCGTCTGCTGCACGAGCAGGCGGAGGATCTGACCGCCCGGATCGGCGCCCCGCTGGAGATCGCCGGCATCGCCGTGCGCCGGCTCGGCCGCGACCGCGGCGACCTGCCGATCGAGGCGGACCTGTTCACCACCGACGCGCTCGGCCTGATCAAGCGCGACGACGTGGACATCGTGATCGAGGTGGTCGGCGGCATCGAGCCGGCCCGGACCTGGCTGGTCGAGGCGCTGCGGGCCGGCAAGAGCGTGGTCACCGCGAACAAGGCGCTGCTCGCCGAGGACGGCGGCACGCTGCACGACGCGGCCACCGAGGGCGGGGCCGACCTCTACTACGAGGCCGCGGTGGCCGGCGCGATCCCGCTGCTGCGCCCGCTGCGCGAGTCGCTGCACGGTGACCGGGTCACCGCGGTCACCGGCATCGTGAACGGCACCACCAACTTCATCCTCTCCTCGATGTTCTCCACCGGCGCCGGCTTCAACGAGGCCTTGGAAGAGGCCACCGAGCTGGGGTACGCGGAAGCCGACCCGACCGCCGACGTCGAGGGCTTCGACGCCGCCGCGAAGGCCGCCATCCTCGCCTCGCTGGCGTTCCACACCCGGGTCACCGCCGCCGACGTGTTCCGTGAGGGCATGACCGGGGTGACCGCCGGCGACATGGCCAGCGCCAAGGAGATGGGCTGCACCATCAAGCTGCTGTGCATCGCGCAGCGGACCGCTGATTCCGTCTCCGTCCGGGTCCACCCGGCGATGATTCCGCTGAGCCACCCGCTGGCCGGTGTCGGTGACGCGTTCAACGCGGTGTTCGTCGAGGCCGAGGCGGCCGGGCCGCTGATGTTCTACGGCCGCGGCGCGGGTGGCCGCCCGACCGCCAGCGCGGTGCTGGGCGACCTCGTCGCGGCGGCCCGCAACAAGCTGACCGGCACCCGGGCGCCGAGCGAAAGCAACTACGCCGAGCTGACCGTCCGCCCGATCGGCGAGTCGATGACCCGGTACCACATCAGCCTCGACGTGGCCGAGCGGCCGGGCGTCCTGGCCACCGTGGCCGGGGTCTTCGCCCAGCACGAGGTGTCGATCGCGACGGTCCGGCAGTCCGGCCGGGCGGACGACGCCAAACTGGTCATCGTGACCCACAGTGCCCCGGACGCCGCACTGGCGGCTACCGTCGAATCCTTGGCGCAGCTGGACATCGTCCGCTCGATCGCGAGCGTGCTGCGCGTCGAGGGAGGAGCCGGCTAGTGCTCGACCACGTGGGGTTCCAATGCGGCGACCTGGCCGCCAGCGCCGCGTTCTACGACGCGGTGCTGGCCCCGCTGGGCGTGAGCCGGCAGATGGACTTCCAGGTCGCGATCGGCTACGGGAGCGGTGACCACGCCGACTTCTGGATCGGCGGGCTGAGCGAGGGCGACGGGTTCCGCGAGTCGCACATCGCGTTCGCCGCCGCCGACCGGGCCGCCGTGGACGCGTTCTTCGGGGCCGCCGTCGCCGCCGGCGCCGAGGTGCTGCACGAGCCGAAGCTGCACCCGGAGTACCACGAGCACTATTACGGCGCGTTTGTCCGTGATCCGGACGGCAACAACGTCGAAGCGGTGTGTCACCGTCCTGAATAATGGACATCCGGTCCCAAAGATCGGATGACTCGGGCACGCTGTGCGCGATTGCCCGGCGTGAGTGAGGGAGTACGACCATGTGGCGGGGTTTGATCGAGGCGTACCGGGACCGGCTCCCGGTGACCGAGGCCACCCCGGTGGTCACCTTGCACGAGGGCAACACGCCGCTGGTGCCGGCGCCGGTGCTGTCCCAGCGGGTCGGCGCCGACGTCTACCTGAAGGTGGAGGGCGCCAACCCGACCGGTTCGTTCAAGGACCGGGGGATGACCATGGCGGTCTCCAAGGCGGTGGAGGAGGGCGCCAAGACGATCATCTGCGCGTCCACCGGCAACACCTCGGCCTCCGCGGCGGCCTACGCGGCCCGGGCCGGGATCGGCTGTGCCGTGCTGGTGCCGCAGGGCAAGATCGCGCTCGGCAAGCTGTCCCAGGCCCTGGTGCACGGCGCCAAGCTGCTCCAGGTCGACGGCAACTTCGACGACTGCCTCTCGCTCGCCTCGAAGCTCTCCCAGGACTTCCCGGTCGCCCTGGTGAACTCGGTGAACATCTTCCGCCTGCACGGGCAGAAGACCGCGGCCTTCGAGATCGTCGAGGCGCTCGGTGACGCCCCGGACATCCACTGCCTGCCGGTCGGCAACGCCGGCAACATCTCCGCCTACTGGATGGGCTACCAGGAGGACCAGGCGGCCGGGAACAGCACGAGGCTGCCGAAGATGTTCGGATTCCAGGCCTCCGGCGCCGCCCCGATCGTGACCGGCAAGGTGGTCGAGCAGCCGTCCACCATCGCCACCGCGATCCGGATCGGCAACCCGGCGAGCTGGACCAAGGCCCTGGACGCGCGGGACTCCTCGGGCGGCCTGATCTCGGCGGTCACCGACCGGGACATCCTGAACGCGTACCGGCTGCTGGCCCGGGAGGTCGGCGTCTTCGTCGAGCTGGGCAGCGCGGCGAGCGTGGCCGGTCTGCTCCAGCAGGCGGCGGCCGGCCAGATCCCGGCCGGGTCGCGGGTGGTCTGCACGGTCACCGGGCACGGCCTCAAGGACCCGGAGTGGGCGATCTCCACCGCGCCGTCCCCGACCGTGGTGGCCAACGACGCGCTGATCGCCGCGAAAGCCCTAGATCTGGCCTGATCCCGCTTCGCGGACCAGGATTTCCATGGCTTGAGACACGACCGTCAGCTCCTCGGCTGTGAGCCGGCTGAGGAGCTGACGGTGTTTCGCCATCCCGGCGGTGATGATCCCGTCGATGAGTTCGGCGCCCGCTTTCGTGAGCCCGATCCGGCGGACCCGCCGGTCGTGCAGATCCTCCGTGCGCGTCACCAGGTCCTGCACCACGAGCCGGTCGATCATGCCGCTCAGCGCGGCGGCCCCGACGCCGACCAGGCGGGCCAGCTCGCCGCCGGCCAGCGTCCCGTGCCGGGACAGCAGCAGAAGTATTTTCAACTGCGACATCGTCAGATGTGACGAGAACAGCGGATCCGACCGGTCGTCCGCGAACAGGTGCTGCAATCGAACCTGCGCACCCATGATCTCCGCGATGAGCTGTTCCTTCTCGCTCAGCGCCCACTCCTTAGTGACGTGCCGATGGCCGTTGTGAGTCCGGTTGATGACGGACCTTATCAACCCACCCCCATCGAAAATCATTTGTTCGCGTCATGCAAACTATCAGTGTCGGACGAAATTATCTCGGGGGAGCGCCCATGTCAGCTCTGACACGGCTCAGCCTTGCCAACCGAGGTCTGGTCGCCCTGATCGCGATAGTGATCAGCGGCTTCGGCCTCTTTGCGATCCCGTCCTTGAAACAACAGTTGTTCCCGTCGATCGAGCTGCCCGCCGCCTTCGTCAGCGCGGTGCTGCCCGGCGCGTCGCCGGAGACCGTCGAGGAACAGGTCACCAAGCCGCTCGAGGAGGCGGTCAAGGGCATCGACGGCATCGACACGGTCACCTCCACCTCGCGGGAGAACGTGTCGAGCGTCGTGGTGATGTTCGAGTACGGCACGGACATCGAGTCAGCCGTCAACCAGGTCACCACCTCGATCAACCGGATCCAGTCGCAGCTGCCGGACAACGTCGACCCGCAGGTCTTCGCCGGCGGCACCGA
Organism: Actinoplanes ianthinogenes; assembly: GCF_018324205.1. Classification (NCBI taxonomy): domain Bacteria; kingdom Bacillati; phylum Actinomycetota; class Actinomycetes; order Micromonosporales; family Micromonosporaceae; genus Actinoplanes; species Actinoplanes ianthinogenes. Next base: position 3,671,689 of record NZ_AP023356.1, on the reverse strand, counting down.
CGACATCCCGGCGATCGTGCTCGCCGCCTCCGGCGGGACCGACGAGAGCGACCTGCTCGCCAAGCTCAACGAGACCGTGGTCCCGGAGCTCAACGGCATCGCCGGCGTCCGCGACACCCAGGTCACCGGCGCCCGCGCCAAGCAGGTCGTGATCACGCCGGACCTGGCCAAGCTCGGCGCGGCCGGGGTGAGCCCGGCCTCGCTGACCACCGTGTTGCAGGCCAACGGCGTCTCCATCCCGGCCGGCGCGGTCACCGACGGCACCAAGTCGCTGACCGTGCAGGTGGGCACCCCGATCACCACGGTCGAGCAGTTGCAGGACGTCTACCTGACCGGCGCCCGCGGCCCGGTCCGCCTCGGTGACGTCGCCAAGGTGGAGAGCAAGCTGCCGGCCGCCGAGTCGTACACCCGCACCGACGGGGTGAACAGCCTCGGCATCGCGGTCACCGCCCGCCCGGACGGCAACCCGGTGGAGATCTCGCACCAGGTCCGGGACATGCTCGACGACCTGGAGAAGGACACCGGTGCCACGCTCACGGTGATCACCGACCAGGCGCCGTACGTGGAGCGGTCGATCAAGAGCCTGACCACCGAGGGCCTGCTCGGCCTGGCGATGGCCATCGTGGTCATCCTGATCTTCCTGCTCAGCGTCCGCTCGACGCTGGTCACCGCGGTCTCCATCCCGCTCTCCGTACTGGTCGCGCTGATCGCGCTCTGGGTCGGCGACTTCACCCTCAACCTGCTCACCCTCGGCGCGCTGACCATCGCGGTCGGCCGGGTGGTGGACGACTCGATCGTCGTGCTGGAGAACATCAAACGGCATTTGGAGTACGGCGAGGAGAAGTCCCACGCCATCCTGGCGGCGGTCCGTGAGGTGGCCGGCGCGGTGACCGCGTCGACCCTCACCACGGTCGCCGTCTTCGCTCCGATCGCGCTGGTCGGCGGCCTGGTCGGGCAGATCTTCGCGTCCTTCGCGATCACCGTGACGGTGGCCCTGCTGGCCTCGCTGTTCGTCTCGCTGACCGTGGTGCCGGTGCTGGCGTACTGGTTCCTCAAGCCGCCGGGCGAGGACGTCGACACCGAGGCGATCCGCAAGGCCGCCGAGGAGAAGGAGGCGCGCAGCCCGCTCCAGCGCTCCTACCTGCCGGTGATCCGGTTCGCCACCACCCGCCGCTGGACCACGGTGCTGATCGGCATCGTGGTGCTGATCGGCACGTTCGGCCTGTCCACCGCGTTGCAGACGAACTTCCTGGACCAGTCCGGCCAGGACAGCATCACCATCAACCAGGAGATGCCGGTCGGCACCAGCCTGGCGGCCACCGACGAGGCGGCCAAGAAGGTCGAGGCGATCCTCGCCGACCGGGACGACGTGACCACGTACCAGGTCACCGTCGGCGGCAACTCGGCGAACCCGTTCGCCGGTGGCGGCGGCGCCGGCACGGCCACCTACCAGGTGGCGCTCGCCGAGGACGCGGACGCCGAGGTGGTCACCGACCAGCTGCGCGACGAGTTCGCCAAGCTGACCGGCGCCGGTGAGATCAAGATCGGCCAGGAGAGCTCCGGGCTGGGCAGCAGCCAGCTCTCCGTCGAGGTCACCGCGGCCGACAACGACGTGCTGACCACCGCGACCGAGCAGGTGCGCACCGCGATGGCCGGGACCTCCGGCGTGGCGGACGTGGACACCACCCTGGCGGCCAGCGTGCCGCGGCTCGACGTGGTGGTGGACCGCAAGGCCGCCGCCGAGGCCGGGCTCACCGAGGCGCAGATCGGCCAGACCGTGGCAGGCATGTTCCGCTCCGCCCCGGCCGGTCAGATCACCGTCGACGGCGCGAGCCAGGACGTGGTGATCTCCTTCGGTACGCCCCCGGCCAGCCCGGACGCGCTCCGGACGATGCCGCTGACCACCCCCAAGGGCGTCGTGCCGCTCGGCCAGGTGGCCCAGGTCAAGCAGGTCAACGGCCCGGAGCAGGTGACCCGCACGGACGGCAACCGGACCGCGACGGTGACCGGCACGGTGACCGGCTCCGACCTGACCGCGGTCACCAAGGACCTGACCACGAAGCTGGACGGGCTGACCCTGCCGGCCGGCGCGTCGTACTCGATCGGCGGCGTGAGCGCCGACCAGGCGGAGGCGTTCAAGCAGCTCGGCCTGGCCGTGCTGGCGGCCATCGCGATCGTCTTCATCATCATGGTGGCGACGTTCCGCAGCATCCTGCAGCCGATCATCCTGCTGGTGTCCATCCCGTTCGCGGCGACCGGCGCGATCGGCCTGCTGCTGGCCACCGGCACCCCGCTCGGCGTGCCGGCCCTGATCGGCGTGCTGATGCTGGTCGGCATCGTGGTCACCAACGCGATCGTGCTGATGGACCTGATCAACCACTACCGCGCGGCCGGCATGGGCGTGCAGGAAGCGGTGATCGAGGGCGGCCGGCACCGGCTGCGGCCGATCCTGATGACCGCCATCGCGACGATCTTCGCGCTCATCCCGATGGCGCTCGGCCTGACCGGCGAGGGCGGCTTCATCTCGCAGCCGCTGGCCATCGTGGTGATCGGTGGTCTGATCAGCTCGACGCTGCTCACCCTGGTGCTGGTCCCGGCGCTCTACACGATCGTGGAGCGGCGCAAGGAGCGGCGGCGGGAGAAGCGGGAGGCGAGGCGCGAGGCCCGGCGGATCGCCAAGGGCGGCGCGCCGGCCACCCCGCCGGCCACGCCCGAGCCGCCCGCCGAGGAGCCGGTCACCGTGCCGGACGACGCGAAGCCGGCCGGGAACGGCGCGCTGCGCGGGTACACCGACCAGTTCGAGGTGCTGAAGATGCCCAAGGGGCCGGCGAAGCCCGAGGAATAGGGCGTACAGAAATAAGCAAGAAATAAGGTGGGGCGGTGCCCGGTGTTCGCTGCCGGGCACCGGCCCCTTTTGCGTACGACGTAGATTCCGTACGTGCCAGCAACGCTCTCGGTCCTTACCCGCAACCGCGACTTCCGCCGCCTCTTCGCAGCTGAGCTGGTGGTTTTCGGGGCCGACTGGTTCGTGATGGTGCCGCTGCTGGTGCTGCTCCCGGAGCTCACCGGGCACGGGTTCTGGGGTGGCCTGGTACTGGCCGTGGACACCGGGATCAACGCGCTGCTGCTGCCGTACACCGGAACCGTGGCCGACCGCCTGGACCGGCGGAAGATCCTGATCGCGGCGAACCTCGCCTCGTTCTTCGCCGTGCTGGTGCTGTTCGCGGTCCGGTCGGCGGTCACCGCCCCGCTCGCCCTGGTCGCGATCGGGGCGATGGCCGTGGCCAAGGCGTTCTACCAGCCGGCCAGCTCGGCCGCCCTGCCGAACGTGGTGGACCCGGCCGACCTGCCGGCCGCGAACGCGATCGCCGGCTCGGCCTGGGGCACCATGACCGTCCTCGGCGCGTCCCTGGGTGGCGTCGTGAGCAGCGCGTTCGGGCCGTACGCGAGTTTCACCGTGACCGCCGTCTGTCTGCTGGCGGCCAGCCTCCTGACCGCGCTGGTCCGCCGCCCGCTGCAAGCGGAGCGCGCGGCCGTGGCCGCGCCCGAGGCGTCCCGGCGCGCCCTGCGTGAGGCGTTGCGCTACATCGTCGCCCGGCCCCGGATCCGGGCGCTGGTCACCGTGAAGTCCGCGGTCGGCCTGGGCAACGGGGTGCTGACCGTGTTTCCGCTGATCGCCGCCGCGCACGGGGCCGGCCCACTCGGCGCCGGGCTGCTCTTCGCGGTCCGCGGTCTGGGCGCGCTGGTCGGCCCGTTCGTGATGCGGCCGGTGCTGGCGCGCCCGTCCTGGCTGTTCCCCGGCCTGGCCCTGTCGATGAGCCTGTACGGCCTCGGCTACCTGGCTGTCGCCGGGACCCCGTGGTTCGCGCTGGTGCTGCTCCTGGTCTTCGTCGCGCACTTCGCCGGCGGCACCAACTGGGTGCTCTCCAACTACGCGTTGCAGGCCGAGGTGCCGGACCGGCTGCGCGGCCGGGTCTTCGCGACCGACATGATGCTGGCGACGCTGGCCATCGCGGTCAGCCAGCTGGGCGCGAGCGCGGTCGTCGACCACGTCGACCAGTCCGTCGTGCTGGCCGTCTGCGGCCTGATCACGGTGGGGTACGCGTTCGGCTGGTGGCTGGCCACCCGGCGGCAGGCCCGCCGTGCGGGGGCCGGGAATGAGATTCCCGGGGCGCGGCAATCACCCTGAGATGATCAAGCCCTAGCATGTGGCGATGGGCCTGACCTTCGTCACCGATCCGGTTTCCGTCAGCACCCCGGCGACCAGCGCCAACCTGGGACCGGGGTTCGACGCGCTGGGCCTGGCGCTGACCTTCTACGACGACCTCACCGCGCGGGTGACCGAGTCCGGATACACCGTCGAGGTCAGCGGCCAGGGCGCCGGTGAGCTGCCGTCCGACGAGTCGCACCTGGTCGTGCGGGCCATGCTGGCCACCTTCGACGAGCTCGGTGAGCGGCCCCCCGGCCTGGCCGTCACCTGCGTCAACCGGATCCCGCAGGCGCGCGGCATGGGCAGCTCGTCGGCGGCCATCGTGGGCGGCGTGCAGCTGGCCCGCGGGCTGGTCGAGGGCGGCCTCGAGCTGATCGACGACGCGGCCGCGCTGCGCATCGCGGCGCGGATCGAGGGGCACCCGGACAACGTGGCGCCCTGCCTGCTCGGCGGGTTCACCGTGGCCTGGACCGAGCCGGGCGGCGCCCGGGCGGTCCGGCTCACCCCGGCCGAGGGCGTGCGCCCGACGGTTTTCGTCCCGTCCGAGCGTGGGTACACCGCGACCGCGCGCGCCGCGCTCCCGGCCGAGGTGCCGCACCGGGACGCGGCGTTCAACGCGGGCCGGGCCGCTCTGCTGACCCACGCCCTGACCAGTGATCCGTCCCTGCTGTTCCCGGCCACCGAGGACCGGCTGCACCAGGGATACCGGGCCGCGGGGATGCCGGGCACGGCGTCCCTGGTGGCCGCTCTGCGGTCGGTGGGCGTCGCCGCCGTGGTCAGCGGCGCCGGCCCGACCGTGCTGGCATTGACCGAGGTCCCGGGCGATTTCCACCCGGGCGCGCACTGGCACAGCGAGGTGCTGGGCGTGGACGGCGTCGGTGCTGTTGTGAAAGGGGGTATGGTGGAACACGCCGAGCGGGGTCCTGTTGCCGCAGGTCGCAAGAGTTGATTACGCTCTAGACCGAGCACAGCCGCGAAGCAAGCGATCTCTGCGGTTCGGCGCACCCCCGAGATTTCTGGGCCGTCCAGGTCTGTCTCAGCTATCACCAAGGCTCACGCCGCTCAGCAGTCCATAGATCGCTGCACTCGCCGAGACCTACCCGTCAAGGTATGACGGGCAGGGATACCGTCGAGCTGCCGTGCTGCACGAAACTCCCGCGCCGCTGCTGCGAAGCGGGTTCCGAGGGCACCCGGCCCAGGCTGCACATTCCGGGTGGACTCGGGTTTTTCCGACGGAAGGAATCCATTGAGCGACACCACCGACGTGACGTCGGGTGTTTCTGACGTCGCTGACGGCGCCGGCACCACCGCGACCGCCACGAAGCGCCGCCGCGGCGGCACCGGGCTGTCCGCGATGCTGCTGCCCGAGTTGCAGAGCCTCGCCGCCTCCCTGGGCATCTCCGGCACCGCCCGGATGCGCAAGGGCGAGCTGATCACCGCGATCACCGAGCGGCAGAGCGGCGGATCCGCCGCCGCCGAGCCGGCTCCCCGGCCGCGGACCGAGGCCGCTCCGGCCGCCGCCCCCGCGCAGCCGGCCCCGGCCGAGAAGCCGAAGACCGCAGCCGCCCCGGCCGAGACCACCCCGGCCGCACCGCCGGCCGCCGAGGCCGCCCCGGCCGCGGAGCGCCCGTCCCGGCGCAGCCGCGAGCGGGCCGCCCGTGAGTCGGCGCCCCGCGAGACCGCCCCGGCGGCTCAGCCGGCCGTCGAGACCGCGCCGGCCCCGGCCGCCGCGGCCACCGAGACCGCGCCGGCCGACACCACCGAGCGGGTCGAGCGGGGCGAGCGCCCCGAGCGCAGCGACCGTAACCGTGACCGGCAGCGCAACCAGCGCGACGGCGAGCGGGGCGATCGCGGGGAGCGCTCCGAGCGTGGCGAGCGGGGCGAGCGGAACACCGATCGCAACGACCGCACCGACCGCACCGACCGGTCCGGCGACCGGGGTCCGCGCGCCGACCAGGGTCACGACGACGACGACAACGACGGCGAGGGCGGCCGCCGGAGCCGGCGCAGCCGCTTCCGGGACCGTCGCCGCGGCCGCGACCGCGACGACAACCAGCGTGACGACAGCCGTCGTGACGGTGGCCGGGAGCCGCACGTCGCCGAGGACGAGGTGCTCGTCCCGGTGGCCGGCATCCTGGACGTGCTGGACAACTACGCGTTCGTCCGGACCACCGGTTACCTCTCCGGGCCGAACGACGTCTACGTGTCGATGTCGCAGGTCAAGAAGTACGGGCTGCGCCGCGGCGACGCGGTGACCGGCGCGGTGCGCTCCGCCCCGCGCGACGGCGAGCAGCGGCGGGACAAGTACAACCCGCTGGTCCGCCTGGACACCATCAACGGGATGGAGCCCGACGAGGCCCGCCGGCGTCCCGAGTTCTACAAGCTCACCCCGCTCTACCCGCAGGAGCGCCTGCGGCTGGAGACCGAGCCGCACATCCTCACCACCCGGGTCATCGACCTGGTCATGCCGATCGGCAAGGGCCAGCGCGCGCTGATCGTCTCCCCGCCCAAGGCCGGTAAGACGATGGTGCTCCAGGCCCTGGCGAACGCCATCACCCGGAACAACCCGGAGTGCCACCTGATGGTGGTGCTGGTGGACGAGCGTCCGGAAGAGGTCACCGACATGCAGCGGTCGGTGAAGGGCGAGGTCGTCGCGGCCACGTTCGACCGTCCGCCGCAGGACCACACCACGGTCGCCGAGCTCGCCATCGAGCGGGCCAAGCGGCTGGTCGAGCTGGGTCACGACGTGGTCGTGCTGCTCGACTCGGTGACCCGCCTCGGCCGGTCGTACAACCTGGCGGCGCCGGCCTCCGGCCGGATCATGTCGGGTGGTATCGACTCGACCGCGCTCTACCCGCCGAAGCGGTTCCTCGGCGCGGCGCGCAACATCGAGAACGGTGGCTCGCTCACCATTCTCGCGACCGCGCTGGTGGAGACCGGGTCGATGATGGACACGGTGATCTTCGAGGAGTTCAAGGGCACCGGCAACGCCGAGCTCAAGCTGGACCGGAAGATCGCTGACAAGCGCGTCTTCCCGGCCGTGGACGTCTCCGCCTCCGGCACCCGTAAGGAAGAGATCCTGATGGGCAAGGAGGAGCTGGCGATCATTCACAAGCTCCGCAAGGTGCTCAGCTCGCTGGAGTCCGGCGCGGCTCTGGACCTCCTGCTGGACCGGCTCAAGCAGACCCGGACCAACATCGAGTTCCTGATGCAGATCGCCAAGTCGACGCCTGGCGAGTAAACGCATAAAAGCCGCGAGGCCCACCCGATCGGGTGGGCCTCGCGGCTTTTATCGCACAGCTTGTCTGATTCAGCCCGTACGTGGTCGTGCGAACCTCCGGTATCCCCATCCCTCGATCCGCCGGAGGACCCCGATGATCGTGCCTGGTTACCGGGACAACCCGACCGAGCCCTGGGACCCTGACGCACCCGTCGACCCCGGTGAGGCGGAGGACTTCCTGCGCCGGTGCTACACCGAGAACCCCCGGCTCGGCCCGGTCGAGGCACGCCTGGCCATCGTCCGCGCGCAGATCGCCGCCACCGGCACCTACACGCACACCCCGGACGAGCTGACCCACGGCGCCCGGATGGCCTGGCGCAACGCGAGCCGGTGCATCGGCCGGCTGTACTGGCGCAGCCTGCTGGTGCTGGACCGGCGCCGGGCCCGGACCGCCGACGAGATCTACTCGCTGCTGGTGCAGCACCTCCAGACCGCCGGGGACACCCAGATCCGGCCGGTGATCAGCGTCTTCGCGCCGGCCCAGCCGGGCCAGCCGTACGCCCGGGTGTGGAACGAGCAGCTGATCCGGTACGCCGGATACCGCACCGAGGGCGGCGAGTCGGTCGGCGATCCGCGGTTGCGCGAGTTCACCACCGCGGTCCGGGCGTTCGGCTGGCAGGGCAAGGGTGAGGCGTTCGACGTGCTGCCCCTGGTGATCGAGACCCCGGCGGACGGGATCCGGCTGTACGAGCTGCCCGAGCGCGCCATCCGCGAGGTCCCGATCACCCACCCCGAGCTCGGCTGGTTCACCGAGCTGGGGCTGCGCTGGCACGCCGTGCCGACGATCGCCAACATGCGGCTCACCATCGGCGGCGTGCACTACCCGCTGGCCCCGTTCAACGGCTGGTACCTGGGCACCGAGATCGGCGCCCGGAATCTGGCGGACGCCGACCGGTACGACATGCTCCCGGTCGTCGCCGACCGGCTCGGCCTGGACACCAGCCGGGAGTCCACGCTGTGGCGCGACCGGGCCCTGCTCGAACTGAACCGGGCCGTGCTGCACAGCTTCGAACAGGCCGGGGTGAAGATGAGCGACCACCACACCGAGTCGCAGCGCTTCCTCAAACATCTGAGCAACGAGGAAAAGGCCGGACGACCCGTACCGGCTGACTGGACGTGGATCGTGCCGCCGATGTCCGGCGGGATCACCCCGGTCTTCCACCGCTACTACCAGGAGCTCGACCTGCGGCCGAACTTCTATCTGGACGACGAGGCCGCCGCGCTGGCGCGGGAGGGTATGCGGAGATGCCCGCATCATCAGTAGTTTGTCCGGATGGGTTTGGACTATGCGTATGAAATCCACCTTCCGGCCACGAGGGTCCGCCGGGCCCTGGAAGCCGTCGTGGACCTCGCGCCACCGGGGGAGAAGGCGGCCACCCCGGTCCTGCTTCCCGGCGGCGCCCGGCTGACCGTGCCGTTCACCTCGAACTTCCGGGGCGACCCGGTGGACTGCTCGGACGGGCGCACCCTGAACCTGGACACCTCACTGATGTTCGAGGTCGGTGACGACGAGATCCGCGAGTTCCTCGACGAGCCGGGCGGTGACCGGGCCGCGATCGGCTACATCTACCTGACCGTCTTCTTCGAGGGCGGTCGCCGGCCGGGATACGCCAAGCTCGACTTCACCGCCGCCACCACCGGGATGAGCCTGCTCTTCGAACGCTCACCCAGCGTGCGGCGGCTGTTCACCGGCCTGGCGGAGGAGGCCGGCGCGGCCTGCTGCCTGCTCGACAAGGAGCACAACGGGTACGAGGTCTGCTGGACCGACGGCACCGACCCCACCGGCTTCCTGCCGCCGGACCACGCCTAGGCGAACTCGTTGACCGCGAAATCGTCGCGGTGCCGCCAGGACGCCTCGGTGCGGACATGGTCCGCGCGCACCCACTTCAGCAGCTTGACGGGGAACTCGGCGGCCGGGATCCGGCCCGCCGCACGCACCACGAACCCCTCGGAGTCGTCCGGGGTCCGCCGCGCCGACCAGGCGGACCGGGCCTCGGACAGGCTGCCCCCGCGGTACAGCACCGGGACCATCGGCAGCTCCAGCCGGCGCGCCCAGTCCACGGTGTCGTCCCAGCCCAGCAACGTGTCCGTCTCGTCCCAGATGCCGAAGACCAGGAACACCCCGGGCAGGTCGGTGTAGGCGACGCTGCGGCGGGCCCACATGGACTCGCCGCAGACCCGCCACCCGTCCGGGATCTGCCAGGACGTCATCGCCCACAGCGCCTTGGCCGGCCGGTCCCACGGCTGGGTGCCGGAGTCGACCGAGCGGGCGTACATCGCGTCCCGGGTGAAGGTGAGGTTCCCGCCGTCCATCTTCTCGGTCACCACCAGCTCGCCGTCCAGCCACGACAGGTCCGTCTGGATCCGGTCGTCGTCGGAGGCGCCCGGTGAGTCGGGCAGATGGAACGTACGCGGATACTTCACCACCTCAGAAGTCCCCCTCCGCGACCTGGAAGACGGTCAGGCCCAGCGCACGCCACATGCGTACCACCCGCTGCCGGTCGTCGAACACCCCGACCACCCGCCAGCGGTCCCGGATCTCCCGGTCGAAGATCTCCCGCTTGACCACCGCGTCCTTGCGGCTGTCACCCTCCGGGCGCATGAACAGAGCTTCGTACGGCACGCCGACGAACAACTCCAGCCACGCCTCGGTCTCCGCGCGGCACCCCTCGTCCCGGCCGGAGCAGAAGACCACGGCGTGCCCGGCCGCGTGCATCGCCCGGACCGCCTCGATCACCGCCGGGTTCGGGGCGTCCTCGCCGACCCGGCTCCAGTCGTACGGACTGCGGCCGGTCATCAGCGCGACCGTCCCGTCGATGTCCACCAGCACGACCGGCGGCAGCTCGGGGTCGGGCTCGTAGACCAGCCCCGGACCGCCCGGGTCGACGAACGGCACCGGCAGCGGCAGATTACGGCCGGCCAGGTAGCGCTCGTGCATCCGGCGGATGGAGCCCTCGCCCACCCGGTCGTCCTCCGGCCGGTCGGCGTCCCGCCGGAGGCACTCCTCCAGCGGGACGTCGGTGAAGTCGTGCACCTCGAACGACGCGCCGAACCGGGCGGCCGTCTCGGCCCACTCGCGCACCACCTTGGCCCGCAGGTTGGTGTCGTCGACGATGACGCTCGCCCGGGCACGCAGCAGCGCCTCGACCGCGGCCCGCTGGGCGTGCGTCACCTGCGCCTCCGCCCACTGGGTGAACAGGCGCTGCCCGTGCAGCATGCGGCGCAGGTCGTCCCGGTTGACCCGGACCACGCCCGGCTGGAGCTTGCGGGCGAACGTGGTCTTCCCGGACGCGGGCAGGCCGCGCGTGATCAGCAGTCGTGTCATTCCTCGGCTCCTCGGGCGGGCGTCCGGTCGGCCGACGGCCGGACCCGCTGCCACAGGCCAGGACGGTAGTCGTGCCCGTCCAGGCGCTGGAACAACTCACCCCGGTGCGGGCTGCGCACCGCGGCGAGCGCGAACTCCTTGCGGCCCCATCCGTCCGGCAGGCCGGCGACGATCTCCGCGTAGGCCGCCTCGACCGCGGCGGCGCGCGCCTCGACCTCGGCGGTCAACCCGGCGGCGACGCCCCGGGCCCAGGTGTGGAACTCGTCCGGCAGCGGCTCCAGGAGGGCGTCCAGGTCGCCGCCGGTGACCAGGATCTCCCACACCGACCGCGGGGTGAGTCCGGTCACCAGGCGGTGCAGCCGCACGTAGTCCGCGTACTTGATCTTCACTCGCTGGTCGGCGTCGGTGAAGTGCACGACCAGGCCCTCCCGGCCGTCGCGCGGCGGCGCGGCGAGCGCTTCGGCCAGCGTGGCGTAGCCGAACGTCTCGACCACCGGGCCCGGCCAGTCCGGCACCGCGTCCGGGCCGTGCGACCGGCCGGTGGCGATCTCCACCGCGCCGAGCAGCACCAGATCGTCGAGCCCCTGATAGTCCACGACGATCTTGTTGCCCGGGTAGATGATCTCTACCAGCACGGTCAGGCCCTCCGGCGGCGTGAACGACGCGTATCGCGTACGCAAGATGTCGGTCGCGTGAATCGCCTGGTCGGACGCGAAAGATCCCCTGGTCGCGACGGCGAAGCCGGAGCCGTCGTGATAGATGATGCCGAGGCTGCCGTCCGCCTTGTCGGTGACGGCGACCGCCGCTTCCGGGTCCAGGGCGGGCGCGTGCGACTCGGAATGGTTGAAGAACTTTTCGTACGCGCGCGCCAAAACCCGTCCCGAGGCGTCCACGACAAGGCCCCGGCAGGTGAGCGTGACCGGAGTCCACGCGGCGGAGTACTGGCAGGCTTCCGTGTAGTTGTAGATCGTCAGCGGCAGGCGGGGATGACGCTGCGGCCGGACCAGCCCGGTGGCGACCGCCTCGGCGAGTTCCGCCGGATCGAGGATGTCGTGGAGCAGCGTCATGGAGCGCCCTTTCAGGGTGAGATTCCCGGAGGAGCGCTCACGTTAGCGAGGCTGAAATCGGTTGTACCTCGCGATTTGTGCCTGGTACGACGGGCCGCTGCGCGTGATCAACGGCCGTTTCGCCGACGGGCGAGCCAGGTGTAGACGGTTTGCTCGCACACGCCGGCCGCCTCGGCGGCGGCGGCGACAGTCTCGCCTGCGCCGAGGTGTGACATCGCGACCGCCCGCTGTCGTGCCCATTCGTGCCAGGCGGGCGGATCCGTTTCCAGAACCGCGCGGTAACGGTCGACGTTTCGTGCCTTCTCTGACCGGAACAGGGCCGCGTCGGAGAAGATCCAGTTGGCCGCCCGCCACGCGTGCCGCCCGTTGTAGCGAGCCTCCGCCAATGATTTGCAGCGTTTGATCACGCGGTAGAGGCCGTGCGCTGGAACGGTTCGCATCGCGCCCTGGATGAAGTGGGGTGTACCGGCGAAGGACAGATGCAGCATCGGGTTGCCCTGAGGCGTGGGGTAGATGCCCACGCATCCGTCACCGTCGACATAGCCCCGCAGGAAAGCGGTGGTGAGGTGGCCGGGCGGGTCGGGCCACTCGTACGTCAGTGACTTGCGTGTGGTTATCCGGAAGCGTTGCTGGAGGTCGCTGACCATCTGCGCGGAACTGAAGTGGATCGAGTAGGAGGGTCGTCCCCGTGCGGGTTGCTGCACGGATATGGCCAACCTGTGATTTGTCAGTCGGCGGATCTCTTCGATCAACGCTCGTCCGCCGGGCCCCGATTGGGCGATGGTGAGGCCCTTCAGGTTTGTGCTGATATGTCCGTCCGCGGCGAGGAGTCCGGCGAGCCAGGCAGAGCTGGGCAGATCCTCGGCGAAGATGTCGTGCTTCAGGCGGGCGGTGCGCGGATCGGGAAGGAATCGGCCGTTCTGTCGCGATCGCATGAGCGAAGACATGTCGTGAGACTAGTTGCCGTGAGACTATGAGAGCAGTGATGCGCATCACGGTCGAACGCCGGTGGGAGGTGGCTCGGGAATTCCGGGAGGGGCGCTCACGTTATCGACGGCGAAACCAGTTGCACCTCCTGATTTCCGGCCGGTACGGGAGGCATGGCAGACTGGTACATCGGCCAGTAAGGGTTCCGGTTCCCGTCCTCATACATCACAGGACGACCCGGCGGCCCGACATTGCGAGAGGGACCGAGAAGACATGAAGAGCGGTATCCACCCGGAGTACACGACCACCGAGGTCATCTGCTCCTGCGGCAGCAGCTTCACCACCCGTAGCACCGCCAAGGGCGGCGAGATCCGCGTCGAGACTTGCAGCGCCTGCCACCCGTTCTACACCGGCAAGCAGCGCGTTCTCGACACCGCGGGCCGGGTCGCGAAGTTCCAGGCGAAGTACGCCAAGGTCAACGCCGCGAAGAAGAAGTAACTGCTTCAACGGCGCCCGTCCCGGGAAACCGGGGCGGGCGCCGTTCGCATGTGGCCGCTTGTCCGCAGACCTTGGAGAGATCGATGAGCAACGACCGTTTGACCATGCTTCTCGCCGAGTACGCGGACCTCGAGAAGCGGATGGAGGACCCGTCGATCCACGCCGACCAGGCGCTGGTCCGCCGGGTCGGCCGGCGGTTCGCCGAGCTCGCGCCGATCTATTCGGCGCACGCCGAGCTGGAGGCCGCGCGCGAGGACCTGGCCGCCGCCAAGGAGCTCGCTGCCGAGGACCCGGCGTTCGCGGCGGAGGCCGAGGCGGTCGCCGCCACCCTCCCGGCGCTGGAGGAGAAGCTCGGCGAGATGCTGATGCCGCGCGACCCGAGCGACGCCAAGGACGTGATCATCGAGATCAAGGCGGGGGAGGGCGGCCAGGAGTCCGCGCTCTTCGCCGGTGACCTGCTGCGGATGTACACCCGGTACGCGGAGCGCCGCGGCTGGGTGGTCGAGGTGATCGACTCGCAGGAGTCGGACCTGGGCGGGGTCAAGGACATCTCGGTCGCGGTGAAGACCAAGGGCGCGCCCGAGGGCGGCCACGGCGTCTGGTCCCGGATGAAGTGGGAGGGCGGCGTGCACCGGGTGCAGCGCGTCCCGGTCACCGAGTCGCAGGGCCGGATCCACACGTCGGCGGCCGGCGTGCTGGTGCTGCCCGAGGCGGAGGACGTCGACATCGACATCCAGCCCGGCGACCTGCGGATCGACGTCTACCGGTCGTCCGGGCCGGGTGGGCAGTCGGTCAACACCACCGACTCCGCGGTGCGGATCACGCACCTCCCCACCGGCACCGTGGTGAGCTGCCAGAACGAGAAGAGCCAGCTGCAGAACAAGGAGTCGGCGATGCGCATCCTGCGGTCCCGGCTGCTGGCGCAGGCGCAGGAGGCGGCGGACGCGGCGGCCGGTGACGCGCGCAAGGCGCAGGTGCGGACCGTGGACCGGTCGGAGCGGGTGCGGACGTACAACTTCCCGCAGAACCGGATCACCGACCACCGGATCGGCTACACGGCCTACAACCTGGATCTGGTGCTCGGCGGCGAGCTGGACGGGGTGCTGGACGCGCTGGCCGCGGCGGACCGGGAGGCCCGGCTGGCCGGCGACACCGAGCTCAGCCGACGGCAGTGACGCGGAGCTGGTCGACGCTGTCCACGCAGACCAGGTAGCGTCCGACCGGCTGGCAGTTGCCGCCGATGTACGGGGTCGAGCCGAGCGCCCTGGTCCGGCCGGTCTCCGGGTCCAGCTCGACGATCGCCGTCCGCATCACCGGGTATCCGTACGGCCGCAGCACCAGCAGCGTGCCGTCGTCCCGGGGGAGGCCCAGCACGGTCCCGTCGATCTTGCCGGTGCGTGGCCGCCCGGTCGTGGCCTCCACCAGCATCGAGCTGTTCGCCCCGGGCGCGCTGGTCAGTAGCAGGTGATCGTTGATCGGTGAGGCGCCCAGCTGCGGGATCTCCCAGACGGATTTGCCGGTCTCCGGGTCCAGCGCGTGCATGACCATGCCGGTGCCCACGCAGAGCACCGGGCCGCAGGGCGAGGGGTTGAGGTCCGGGCTCAGGCCGGGAAGGTTCCACAGCACGTCCAGGGTGTCCGTCCGGTACGCCGTCACCGCGGGCGCGGCGCCGAACCGCATCAGCACGAGCCGCCCGTCGAGCAGCACGGCAGACCACTCCGGGTCGGTGAGCGGGGCGATCCGGCGGCCGGCCAGCGGCGTGCCGTCGGTGTAGCGGAACGTGGTGAGCGCCCCGGCCGCCGAGACGGTCACGACCCGGTCCGGAGCGTCCAGGTCCTCCGGGATGATCAGGGCCTGCGCCGGGTCGACGACGCGGTCCCAGACCGGGGCGCCGTCGGCGGCCCGGACCAGGTGCAGCGCGGTGATCCGGGCCTGGTCGTCCCGGTCGGCGAGCAGGGCGGTCGTCGCGTCGCCGGTCATCATCTGCCCGGCGTGCCGCCAGCGGACCGCCCCGGTACGGCTGTCCAGCGCCAGGGTGTCGGTGGCATAGGGAACGCTGTAGTCGCCCTTCTCCAGGGAACGGCTGTGCCCGGCGACGTAGAGCCGGTGGGCCGCCTCACCGGGGATCACCCAGGTCGCCTCCGGCCCGGTCGGGGTCGTCCAGCGGACCCGGCCGGTGCCCAGGTCGTACGCGGTCAGCGACGCCCCGCCCGGATCGACCTGGAAGAGCACCGCCTGGTCGTCGACGTAGTTCGGATACCCGCCGTCGCGCAGCGGCATCGACCACAGCTCGTGGACCCGGGGCGGACCGGGTCGCGCGGAGCCGGTCAGGCCGACCGCGCAGAGCACCGCGAGGACGGCGACCGCGGCCCGGGACACGGCGCGCCACCGGAACCGGAGCGGCGCGACCGGCGCCTCGGGGGCGCCGGGCCCGCTGACGTCGCCCAGGTCGATCATCGTCATGGTGTGGCCGATCCTAGGTGTCCCGGTCACCCGACCGCGGTGACCACGATCTGGCCGGCCCGCAGGCAGACCAGGTGGCGGCCGGCGACGGAGCAGTAGAAGCCCTCGGTCGACTCGATCGTGCCGAGCGTGACGGCCCGGCCGGCGGTCAGGTCCATCCGGCTGAGCACGGTCCGGAACGGTGCGGTGGTGGTCCTGCGGATCAGCAGGTCGTCGGCCGGCCAGCCGGTGCCGAGGGAGGCGAGCACCCGGCCGGTGCCCGCGTCGACCAGCATCTGGACCGGATCGTCCGCCTCGGTGCCGGCGGAGAGCAGCCGGTCGGCGCCGACCCGGTTGACGACACCCTGCCCGGACAGCACCCAGCGGATGGCGCCGGTGGCCGGTTCGAGCCCGGCCACGTCGGCGCCCCGGGACAGGCAGAGGACCGGTCCGCAGTCGGTGATCAGCGACGAGCGCAGCGTCCGCTGGCTCCAGGCCGGGCTCAGGTCGCTCAGCGAGTACGCGGTGACCGTCGCCCCGAGCGGATCGGTCCGCGTCACGATGAACCGCCCGTCGTGGACCAGCGCCTGGGTGCCGAGCTCGTCGCCGGTGCTCCAGGCCACCCGGCCCCGGGCGATCGGCACGCCGTCGGAGTACCGGTAGACGCCGACCTCGCCGGCCTCGGAGGTGGTGATGACCCGGGTCGCGTCGACGTCCACCCGGAACACCCGGGTCACCGGCCGCGTCCAGTGCGTCTGTCCGGTGTACGCCGAGACCAGCCGCAGGGTGGTCAGCTCGCCCCGGGTGTCCCGGTCGGCGAGCAGTACGTTCTCCGGGGTGGTCTGCTGCACCTCGCTCGTCGTCCGCCAGCGGACCTCGCCGGTGGCGGCGTCCAGCACCGTCGCGCCGCCCGGGTACATCGCGCCGGTGGGCGGGTCGCCGAGCGCCACCCGGGGCATGTCGCCGATCAGCAGCATGCCGTCGGCCGCCTGGAAGCTCGCCAGGTTGGTGCCGGAGATCCAGGGCAGGTCCCGGGTCCACCGGAGCGCTCCGGTGGCCAGGTCGTACGCGTACACCACGGTCCGGCCGTCGGTGGCGCGGGAGTAGTAGAGCGTGTCCCCGGTGGTGGCCAGGTTGTCCTGCTGGTCGGCCGGGAGGCGCCACACGTCGTGCACCAGCGCGGGCCCCGGGGTGGCCGACGCGCCCAGGACGAGCGCGCAGAGCAGGGCGACCAGCGCGGCGACGGCCGGGCGGCGATGCCGGAACGCCGGTGGTGGCGGCTCGTCGCGAGGGGCGCTGAGATCGCTGAGGTCGCCGAGGTCGATCATCGTCATCCGGGCACCGTCATCGCGTACATGAGGGCGTTCTCCTGACAGAAGAGCAGCGCGCCGGCGGTGGTGCACCGGTTCGGGTCGCCGACCGGCGGCACCAGGCCGAGCAGGCGCCAGGACCCGGTGGCCAGGTCGAGCCGGACCACCGAGGTCTGCCCGGCCGGGGTGCCGGTGGCGCGCAGCAGCAGCACCGAGGCGGGCCGGGCGGTGTACTCGGTGGTGGCGTTGCCGGGCACGTGGCTCGCGAGCACCCGGCCGGTCGCCGTGTCCACCAGGGTGCGGGACAGGCCGTCCGGGTCGGACAGCAGCACCCGGTCGGCGGTGACCAGGTCGATCTGGGTCGCGCCCGGCAGGCGCCACACCTCCCGGCCGGTGAGCGGGTCGGTCGCGCTCGCTCCGCCGGCGTCGATCCGGCAGATCAGCGGGGTGCAGCCGATGACCTGGGCGATGGTGGTGCCGCCGAAGGTGCCGAGGTCGCGGAAGCCGCCCAGGTCGTACAGGCGCAGCGCCGCGCCGATGCTGGCGTGCAGGTCGCCGTCGACGGCGTACAGGATGTCGGTGGCCCGGACCGGCAGCCGGCCGGAACCGTCCGGCGTGCCGTCCGCCCAGTGGTAGAGATCGATCCGGCCGTCGGTCGCCGCGAGGATCCGGCTCGGTGTGCCCGCCATCCGGTTCTCCAGCTGCACCACGTCGGCCGGGGCGATCGGGCGGCGCCAGACCGGGGTGCCGTCGGCGAGCCGGACCCGGCTGAGCCGGTCCGTCCGGCCGTGCGCGTCGTGCTCGGCGATCAGCACGGCGTCGCCGTCCCAGGTCACCGCGGTCCCGGGGCGGTGCCACAGGACGCCGCCGTCGGTGGTGCGCCGGGCCGTGACGGCGCCCGCGGCGTGGCCGGGTACACCGATTTCCGGGTCGGTGACCAGCAGCACCACCGGTCCGGCGGCGAGGAAGCGGTCGAAGGGCACGTCGCCGGTGCCCCACCGCCGGGCGCCGGTGGTCAGGTCGTAGAGGACCAGGTCGGACTGCCAGCCGGTGCGCCTCTGGAAGACGGTGTCGCCGGCGACGCTGATCAGATCGTCCATCCCGGACGGCGCGGACCAGAGGACCCGGCCGCCGGCGTCCTGGCGCGGGCGGGCCGAGCCCGTGACGGCGAGCAGGGTGAGCACGGCGAGCAGGGCGCAGAGCAGGGGACGCGGCCGGATGCGGGAGTCCTGGACGGGGTGCTCCGTGGTCAGCTCGCCGAGCTCGATCACGGCCATCTAGGTGGGTTTCCGGCTCGCCGCGGCGGCGGCCAGGGCGGCGCTCAGCCCGCGGCCGTTGGCGCCCACCTCGGACCAGCCGGCGGCCAGCCCGATCGGGGTGCCGGGGACCAGCACCTGCCAGTTCTCCACCGCGGCGGCGGCGCTGATCCGGCGGGCCACCTCGGCCGCGTGGTGCGGGCCGGCGCCCGGCAGGACCAGCACGAACTCGTCACCGGCGAACCGGGCCACGAAGTCGCCGCGGCGCATCACCCGGGCCAGCACCCCGGCGATGCGTTGCAGCACCAGGTCGCCGCAGTGCCGGCCGTGCCGCAGGTTGACCGTGGTGAAGCCGACGATGTCGCAGACCCCGACCGCGGCCCGTTCGCCCCGGGTCAGCAGGCCGTCCACGTAGTGCTCCAGCGCCCGCCGGTTGGGCAGGCCGGTGAGCGGGTCGCTGAGGGTCTCGTCGCCGTACCGCCCCGGGTCGCGCTGGGTCTCCTGGGCGTCCAGGCGGGCCGCGACGCCGTCCAGGTAGCCGTCCCGGAGCTGGTCGACGCGCTGGGCGACGAGGCGGAACGCGTACCGGTCGGCGGCGTGCGCGGCGGCGTGGTCACCGGCGCTGGCGTGGCAGATGCTGCGCAGCCGGGCCGGCTCGGGGGCGCCGAGCACCTCGGCCGAGACCGGGATCGCCTCCAGCATGGTCAGCGCCCGCTCCGGCTTGCCGGCCGCGATGGTCAGGCAGACCGCGCCGAGGTGTTGCAGGTCCCGGGTGCGGACGCTGTCGCCGCCGCCGGTCAGCCAGGTGGCCGCGCCGGCCTCGGTCGGCTCGCCCAGGGCGGCGCGGCGGGCCAGCGCGTAGCCGTACACCGCGCGGCTGCCCGGGCGCAGCTGGTCGGTCGCGAGGTACCGGGAGAGCTCGGCGTCGATGTCGCGGAGCACCCGCAGGCAGCCGTCGGTGTCGCCCTGGTGGTCGAGGGCGACCGCGTTGCGCAGCCGGATGCCGGGGGCGGCGAACACCTCCGGCGCCAGCCCGGCGCTCGCGCCGACCTCGCGGGCCTGCTCGATCGCGGTCAGCGCCTGCCCGTGGAAACCCAGATAGGAATAGGCCATGGCCAGGTCGTGCCAGCCCCAGGCGGTCTCCTCGTCCCGCTCCGGCACCGCGGCCAGCGCGCGGGAGGCCTGCACCAGGTGGGTGACGCCCCGGTCCAGATTGCTCTGCAGGTGGGCGCCGAGGGCCGCGAACGCGTGCATCTGGCCGCGCAGGTAGGGATCGGGCACCTCGCGGACCGCCTCGGCGACAGCCGCCATCGCGGTGGCCAGCTCCGCCACCCGGCCCAGGTTGATCAGCGCGCCGAAGCGCTGGACCAGCGCGTACGCCCGGGTGGTGGGATCGGTGGTGTCGGCCAGCACGGCGTCCAGGATCGGCAGGGCCCGTGCCGAGCGCCCGTCCTGCTGGAGCCGCCCGGCCCGGCGCAGGTCGTCGACATGTTCCGCGAGCTGGTCCAACCAACCCACCAGGCGCCTCCCACGGCCTCGGCGCGATCGCAGGGTGACCCGGCCGATCCCCGGCGTGCGCGACGTCTCATGATTATGCCGTGATGCCGCCTGACGAACACCCCCGCCGGACCCGTCTGGCACCCGAGCTGGCATCGGCGGCCGCCGTTCTCTCGGCGTCCGGTGTGTCCTCGCCGCGCGTCGACGCCGAGCTGCTGGCCGCGCACGTGCTGGCGGTGCCGCGGGGCCGCCTGCTGCTGATCGACGGCATCCGCGACGACGAGGCCGCGCGGTTGCGCGAGCTGGTCGCCCGGCGCGCGGAACGGATCCCGTTGCAGCACCTTCTCGGCACGGCGGCGTTCCGCCACCTGGAGCTCGCGGTCGGTGACGGCGTCTTCGTGCCGCGTCCGGAGACCGAGCTGCTGGCCGGGTGGGGCATCGAGCGGACCGCGCCGGGTGCCACCGTGGTCGACCTGTGCAGCGGCAGCGGGGCGATCGCGCTGTCGGTCGCCGACGAGTCGCCGGCCGCCCGGGTGATCGCGGTGGAGCGTTCGCCGGCCGCGTTGCGCTGGCTGCGGCGCAACGCCGCCGGGTTTTCTCAGGTCACGGTCGTCGAGGCGGACGTGACCGATCCCGATCTGTTGTCCGACTTGCACGGACAGGTGGACGTGCTGCTCTGCAACCCGCCCTACGTCCCGGACGGCACCCCGGTCCCGCCCGAGGTGTCCGATCACGACCCGGCCGAGGCGGTCTTCGGCGGCGCCGACGGCCTGTCCGTGATCCGGCCGGTGATCGCGCTCGCCGCCGCGGTGCTCAAACCGGGCGGATGGGTCGGTATCGAGCACGACGACGTGCACGGCGCCGCGGTGCCCGCGTTGCTGCGCGCCGACGGCCGGTTCACCGAGGTGACCGCCCACGACGACCTCACCGGCCGCCCCCGATACGCGACCGCCCGTCGCGGGTGACGACATGGCAGACTGCACGTCGTGATGCTCTACGACTGCACCGCCATCGCCGATCGTGATCGCGGCGTCGCCGCGGCGGTCGAGGCGGCCAAGAGCGGTGAGCTCGTGGTGATGCCCACCGACACGGTGTACGGCGTGGGCGCGGACGCCTTCACCGCACACGCGATCACCCAGCTGCACCATGCCCGCGGCTCGGACCGCCGGGTGCCGCCGCCGGTGCTGGTCGGCTCCCGGCACACCCTGGACGGCCTGGTCTATTCGCTGCCCCGGGCCGCGCGGGACCTGGCCGACGCGTTCTGGCCGGGCGCGCTGACCATCATCGTGGAGCACTCCCCGAGCCTGCAGTGGGACCTCGGCGACACCGGCGGCGTGATCGCGGTCCGGATGCCGCTGCACCCGGTCGCCCTGGAGGTGCTGCGCGAGGTCGGCCCGATGGCGGTGACCACGGCCAACAAGGTCGGCTCCCCGTCGCCGCTGACCGCCGAGGAGGCCCGCGAGCAGCTGGAGTATTCGGTGCGCGTCTACCTGGAGGCCGGCCCGGCCGTCGACCCGTGGCCGAGCACCGTGGTCGACGTGACCGGCGACGTGCCCCGGGTGCTGCGGACCGGCTCGATCCCGGTGGAGAAACTGCGCGACGTGGTGCCGGACATCGTCGAGGGGCAGGCCTGAGGTGGCGGCGCCGTTCACCGTCCTGCACGTCTGCATGGGCAACATCTGCCGGTCCCCGATGGCCGAGCGCCTGCTCGACCGGGCGGTCCGTGACCGTGCCGGCGGCACCGAGGAGCAGCTCGTCCGCAGCGTCAGCGCCGGCACCGGCGGCTGGCACGAGGGCGAGGAGATGAACCCGCCGGCCGCCCGGCAGGTGCGCGCCCGGCGCGGGACCGACGCGGGCTTCCTGGCCCGCAAGCTGCGCGGCGACTTCATCGACGAGGCCGACCTGATCCTCACCGCCACCGCCGATCAGTACGACTACGTGGTCGCCCTGCGCCCGGACGCCGCCGAGCGGACCTTCGTGCTCGGCGAGTTCGGCCGGCTGCTCGGCGCCGTCGACCGCGAAGCTCTGCCTCCGGCCGGGCCCAAGCCCGAGGTGGTCCGGCAGCGTGGCGCCGCCATCGTGGCGGCCGTGCACCGGCTGCGCGACGGCGAGGCGCCTCTGCTCACCGACGATCTGGACGACCCGTGGGGCCGCGGCGACCAGACGTTCCAGCGGGTCGGCGACGAGATCGAGGACACCACCGTCCCGCTCGCCGCGTTGTTGCTTCCATGAGCCGTGTCGTTCCTCCCGACGCTGACGGGCTGCGCCGGGCCGTCGAGATCCTGCGCGCCGACTCGGTCGTCGCCTTCCCCACCGAGACCGTCTACGGCCTCGGCGCCAACGCCTTCTCCCGCCAGGCGATCGCCGAGGTCTACCGCCTGAAGAACAGGCCGAGCTGGAACCCGCTGATCGTGCATGTCGCCTCGGTCGAGGCGGCCCGCGAGCTGTCCGCGGAGTGGCCGGCGGTCGCCGACAAGCTGGCCGCGCACTTCTGGCCGGGCCCGCTGACGCTGGTCGTGCGGCGTGCCGCGCACCTCACCGGGGCCGGCGCCGACAACGACACCATCGCCGTCCGGGTCCCGGCGCACGAGGTGGCGCTGCGCCTGCTGGAGGCATCCGGCCTGCCGCTCGCCGCACCCAGCGCGAACCGGTCCGAGTCGATCTCGCCGACCACCGCCGGGCACGTGGTGCGCAGCCTGCCGGACGTGCCGCTGGTGCTGGACGGCGGCCCGTGCTCGTGGGGCATCGAGTCGACCGTGCTGGACCTGACCACCGAGGTGCCGACCCTGCTGCGGCCGGGTGCGCTGAGCCTGCGCGCGCTGCGGGACGTGACCGGCGCGATCGCGCTGCGGGACGCGGAGACCGCGGACGGTGCGGCCCGGCCGTCGCCCGGGATGAGCCGGCGGCACTACGCGCCGCGCGCCAAGGTCGTGCTGCTGCCCGACGTGCGGGAGGCGGACCGGTCCGGGTTGCCGGCGCCTTCGGCGATTCTGACGTACGAGGGCAGCACGCTCCCGTCCGTTCCCGGTCAGCCGGGCGCCGAGCTCGTCGAGGTCCTCTCCGCCGACCCGCGCGAGTACGCGGCCGACCTGTATGCCGCCCTGCACCGTCTCGACGATGCCGGTGTGGCCACCATCCTGGTGCAGGAGCCACCGCGGACGGAGGACTGGCTGGCCGTCCGGGACCGGCTCTCCCGCGCCGCGGCCTAACCGCGGCGGCGGGCGTCGACCTCGATCTCGATCCGCATCCGCTCGTCCAGCAGGCCGCAGACCAGCATCGTCGCGGCCGGGCGGACGTCGCCGAAGGCCTCGCGCAGGGCCGGCCCGCAGGCCGCGAAGTCGGCCGGATCGGGCAGCAGGTAGCGAACCCGGACCACGTCGGCGAGGCTCGCGCCCGCCTCGGCCAGCACCGCCGCGATGTTCCGCAGGCACTGCGCGGCCTGGTCGGCCACGTCCTCCGAGATGGTCATCGTGGCGTAGTCGAAACCGGTCGTCCCGGAGACGTAGACGTGGTCCCCGTCGACCACCGCCCGGGCGTACGCGAACTCCTCTTCGAAGGGCGAGCCACTGAGAATCCTCATCCGGTGAAGCTAGCCTCCGCGCCGCGGGCGATGTTGCGGGCCATCCCGCTGAAGACGATGCCGTGGAACGGCCAGACCGACGCCCAGTACAGGTGACCGGCCAGGCCACGGGGCAGGAACACGGCCCGCTGGCGGTACACCGACCCGCCGTCGCCGTCCGGCTCGGCGCACATCTCCAGCCAGGCGCGGCCGGGCACCCGCATCTCCGCGCGCAGCCGCAGCAGCCGGCCGGGTTCGATCTCCTCGACCCGCCACCAGTCCAGGGCCTCGCCGACCCGCAGCCGCTGCCGGTCGCGGCGGCCCCGGCGCAGGCCGACCCCGCCGGCCAGCCGGTCCAGCCAGCCGCGTACCGACCAGGCGAGCGGGAACGAGTACCAGCCGTTCTCCCCGCCGACCCCCTCGATCACCCGCCACAGCCGGTCGGCCGGGGCGTGCACCTCGCGGGAGCGTTCGTCGAGGTAGACGCTGCCGCCGGACCAGGCCGGGTCACTGGGCAGCGGCTCGGCGGCGGCGTCCCGGCCGGAGGCGTTGGACCAGCGGGTCTCCACGTTGGCGTCGCGGATCTTGCCGAGCGCGAGCCGGACGGCGTCGTCGAAACCCAGCGGGGGCGGGCCGGGGAGCAGGACGGCCAGGTCGTTCTCGCGGGCGATCGCCTCGTGGATCAGGCTGGCGACCAGTGGACGGGCGATCGCGTTCGGCACCGGGGTGATCAGGCCGACCCAGTGCGCGGAGAGCCACGGGCTGAGCACCCGGGTGGGCAGGATGATCCGGCGGGGGAGACCGGCGACCCGGGCGTACCGGCGCATCATGTCGGCGTAGCTGAGCACGTCGGCGCCGCCGATGTCGAAGCCGCGGTGCACCTCGGGTGGCAGGCCGGCCGCGCCGATCAGGTACCGCAGCACGTCCCGGACCGCGATCGGCTGGATCAGGTTCTCCGCCCAGCGCGGGGTGATCATGGCGGGGAGCCGCTCGGTCAGGTAGCGCAGCATCTCGAACGAGGCGGAGCCGGAGCCGATGATCACCGGGGCCCGCAGCACCGCCGTCGGCACGCCACCGGCCAGCAGGATCCGGGCCACCTCGGCCCGGGAGCGCAGGTGCGCCGACGGGCGGTCGCCGGGCGGGGGCTCGGGGCCGCCGAGGTAGACGATCCGGCGTACCCCGGCGGCGCGGGCCGCGGTGGCGAAGTTCGCGGCGGCCTCGCGGTCGCGGTGCTCGAAGTCCGGCTGGCCGAGGGAGTGCACCAGGAAGTAGGCGACGTCGATGCCGTCGAAGGCGGGACGCAGGCTCGCCGGGTCACCCAGATCGGCCTCGACGATCTCCACCTGATCGGCCCACGGGACGTCGCGCAGCCGGGCGGCGCTGCGTGACAGGCAGCGCACCTGATGCCCGGCTTCGACCAATCGGGGTGCCAAACGACCGCCGATGTACCCGGTAGCTCCCGTGACGAGACAGCGCATAACTTCAGACTGTGCCCCGAATGGCGGCACTTCAGCCATATGCTCGATCCAGGCCGCGTCACACCAGCTCGGGGAGGCCCAGGTGAGCACGTTCTGGGGTCCGGATTTCGCCGCGCTGGAGCGCGACGATCCGGCGATCGCCGAGGTGCTGCTCGACGAGCTGGCCCGCCAGCGCGACACGCTCACACTGGTCGCGAGCGAGAGCTTCACCTCACCGGCCGTGCTGGCCGCGCTCGGCTCCACGCTGGCCAACAAGTACGCCGAGGGCTACCCCGGGCAGCGTTACTACGGCGGCTGCGCGCAGGCCGACCGGGCCGAGGAGCTGGCCGTCGAGCGGGCGCGGGAGCTGTTCGGCGCCGACCACGCGAACGTGCAGCCGCACTCCGGCGCGTCGGCGAACCTGGCGGCGTACGCCGCGCTGGCCGAGCCGGGTGACCCGGTGCTGGCCATGGGACTGCCGCACGGCGGGCACCTGACGCACGGGAGCAGGGCGAACTTCTCCGGCAAGTGGTTCCATCCGATCGCGTACCGGGTGGCGCCGGACACCGAGCTGATCGATTACGACGAGGTGCGTGACCTGGCCCTGGCGCACCGCCCGAAACTGATCATCTGCGGCTCGATCTCCTACCCCCGGCTGATCGACTTCGCCCGGTTCCGGGAGATCGCCGACGAGGTGGGGGCATACCTGCTGGTCGACGCGGCACACGTCATCGGCCTGGTGGCCGGCCGGGCGGTGCCGTCCCCGGTCCCGTACGCCGACGTGGTCACCTGCACCACCCACAAGGCCCTGCGCGGCCCGCGCGGCGGCATGATCCTCTGCCGGGCCGACCTGGCCCAGCGGGTGGACAAGGCGGTCTTCCCGTTCGCCCAGGGCGGTCCGATGATGCACACGGTGGCGGCCAAGGCGGTGGCGCTGCGCGAGGCGGCCCTTCCGGCCTTCCGGAGGTACGCTTCCCAGACCGTGCGCAACGCACAGGCGCTGGCCGCTGGGCTGGCCGCCGAGGGGATGCGTCCGGTCACCGGTGGCACCGACACCCATCTCGCCGTGCTCGATCTGCGCGAGCTGGGGGTCAGCGGCCGGGAGGCGGAGGCGCGCTGCGCCGCCGCGGGGATCGCGCTCAACAAGAACCCCATTCCGTACGACCCGGAGAAACCGGCCGTGGCGTCCGGGATCCGGGTCGGCGCGCCGGGTGTCACCTCGCAGGGCATGGGGGAGGCCGAGATGCGCCAGGTCGCGGAGCTCATCGGGGTGGCGGTGCGGTGCGATCCGGAGACGGCCGGCGGGAGGTCCCGCTCGGCCGCTGTCCGCGAGGAGGTGACCGAGATGGTCCGGCGCTTCCCGTTCTACACGTCCCAGGAGGTTCTGGCTTGAGCGGCGTCGCCCCCGCACCGGAGAAGGACGACCTTCCGCTGCCCGACCTGCCCCCGTTGCCGGCGGATCCGCGCTGGAAGACCGAGCACCTCGGCTTCCTCACCGCGGTCTCGTTCCTGCTGCTCACCTGCGCCGCCTCGATCGGCTTCCTGGTCAGCGGCCCGACCGCCGCGATCGCCGCGGCCGGCGGCGTGCTGATCGTGACGGTCAGCCACACCCTCACCACGTTGGTGGTCGCCTGGGCCGACACGGTCCGCCCGGCTCTGGTCATGCCGCTGGGAATGCTGACGTATGTCGTCAAATACTCTTTGCTGGGCGTTATCCTTGCTGTCGGAGTCTCGTCCGATTGGTCGGGAAAGAAGGCCCTCGGGCTCGGCGTGGTGGCCGGCGTGATCGTCTGGACCGCGGTGCAGGCCTGGTGGGTCACTCGCCGGACTCTGCGAAAAGTGATCTGAGGCACGCGCGTTCCCGCTGGTCAGCGGAGGTTTGGTAGCTGGACTGCCACGAACCGGTGATGTGTCCGGTCGTGCCGTGTTCCGTTTTGGCGCGACAGGAGTACCGTGTGCTTCCAGTTGCGAGACCCCTGACGCCTGGACAACTGCGGTTGTGCGGGGGGTCCCGCTTAGCTTCGTATCACCTGCTGATATCGTTCGGGCCGTCATGACCGGCCAAGAACCTCCTCACGACAAACGCGGTGACCAAGGCCCGACCCCACCGGATTCCGGTGCGGGCATGACGGCAGTCACCTACCTCATCGCGGGCATGTTGACCTGGGGCGGGATCGGGTGGCTGGTTGACCACTGGGCCGGGACCAAGGGCATCTTCGCCGGTATCGGTGCCGTCCTCGGCATCGGCCTTGGTGTGTACCTCATCGTGCGCCGTCTCGGCGCCTGACAGGAAAGGGCCATGGTGATCGGTCAGACGGTCCTCGCGGCGGAGTTCCCGCCCAGCGTCGAGGATTTCTACCTGCCCAGCATCCTGCCGTGGGGCGTGGAGAACAACTACTGGTTCACCAAGATCACGTTCCTGATCTGGGTGGCGGTGGCGGCGATCATCATCTTCTTCCTCGTGGCGTACCGGAAGCCGGAGCTCGTCCCGACGAAGAGGCAGTGGATCGCCGAGAGCATCTACGGATTCGTGCGGAACAACGTCGCGGTCGAGATGATCGGCCCGCGCGGCGTCGCCTTCGCGCCGTACCTGACGGTGCTGTTCATGTTCATCATCGTGAACAACTTCTTCGGGATCGTGCCCTTCGTGCAGATCTCGCCGAACTCGCACATCGCCTTCCCGGCGATTCTCGCGGCCATCAGCTATGTGATGTTCATCTATGTGGGCATCCGGCACCACGGCTTCGTCAAGTACTTCAAGACCGCCCTGGTCCCGCCGGCGCCGTGGTTCATCCTGCCGCTGCTGGTCCCGATCGAGTTCTTCTCGAACTTCCTGGTCCGCCCGTTCTCGCTGGCCGTCCGTCTGTTCGCCAACATGTTCGCCGGGCACATGCTGCTGCTGGTGTTCACGCTCGGCGGCTTCGCGATGATCAGCGCCAACGGGTTCCTCGCCCCGGTCTCGATCCTCTCCTGGGCGCTGACCATCGCGCTGACCTTCCTGGAGTTCCTGGTGATCTGCCTCCAGGCCTACGTCTTCACGGTGCTGACCGCGAGCTACGTCCAGGGCGCGCTCGCCGACGAGCACTGAGTTTCACCCCGCACGAAGTACCACCCCGTTTTGTCGTCCCGCGTGACAGTCACGCGAGATACCAGGAGGAACTGAGAATGCTGCTCTCCGAAGTTGTTGGTAGCACCGCCGCCATCGGTTACGGCCTCGCTGCCATCGGCCCCGGTATCGGTGTCGGTCTCGTCTTCTCGGCCTACATCCAGTCGACCGCCCGCCAGCCGGAGTCGTCGCGCCTGACCCTGCCGTACGTCTGGATCGGCTTCGCCGTCGTCGAGGCGCTGGCGCTGCTGGGTATCGCGTTCGGCTTCATCTGGGCCGGCAAGCCGATCGGCTGATTTCGGCCTAGCTGACCTCGACAGGAGGTTCACATGATCAACTTTTACCTGGCCGAAGCGGCTGAATCGCACAACCCGATCATTCCTGCCTGGCAGGAGCTGATCGTTGGCTCGGTCGCGTTCGCGGTGCTCTGCTTCGTCCTGATGAAGTTCGTCTTCCCGCAGATGGAGAAGACGTTCCGCGCTCGCGTGGACGCGATCGAGGGCGGCATCAAGCGCGCCGAGACCGCGCAGGCCGAGGCGAACGAGCTGCTCGAGCAGTACCGCGCGCAGCTCGCCGAGGCTCGGACCGAGGCCGCTCGCATCCGCGACGAGGCCCGGGCCGACGCCGAGGGCATCCGGCAGGACGTGCTCGCCAAGGCTCGTGAGGAGTCGGACCGCATCATCGCGGCCGGCAACGAGCAGCTCGCGGCGCAGCGTGAGTCGATCGTCCGGGAGCTCCGCGCCGAGGTCGGGACCCTTGCGGTCGACCTGGCCGGCAAGATCGTGGGCGAGGCGCTGGCCGACGAGGCCCGCACCCGTGGCACCGTCGAGCGCTTCATCGCGGACCTCGACGCCGCCGGCACGGCTGGCGGGCGCTGATGGCGTCGGGCGTCACCAACCAGGCCTACGCGGACGCGGCGGAGCGGCTCAGCGCCGACACCGCCACGTCCACGGGCGCGCAGCTGGCCACCGTCGCCGATGAGATCCTCACGGTGGCCGGCCTGCTGCGCGGTCAGCCCCGGCTGCGCCGGGCGCTGACCGACCCGTCCCGGCCGGGCGACGACCGCGGCGACCTGTTCCGCTCGCTGCTGACCGGCAAGGCCGCCGAGGTGACCGTCGACGCGCTGGCCACTCTGGTGGGCGGCCGGTTCTCCAAGCCGAGCGATCTGCTGGACGCGACCGAGCGGCTGGGTGTCGACACCCTGCTGGCCTCGGCGCAGAAGGACGACGCGCTGGCGGAGATCGAGGACGAGCTCTTCCGGTTCGCGCAGATCGTCGCTGGGACCCCGCAGCTCGCGGCCACGCTCAGCGACATCGGCGCTCCGATCGCCCCCCGGGCTAAGCTGGTCGGGGACCTCCTCGACGGCAAGGCCAAGGCGATCACCGTGCGTCTCGTCCAGGTCGCGCTCGAGGGTTTCGGCGGCCGTGGCTTCGAGGCCTCGCTGGGCCGGCTGGTCGAGCTGACCGCCGCACGCCGCGACCGCGAGGTGGCTTATGTGACGGTGGCCAAGCCGCTCGGCGACGCCGAGGAGGCGGCCCTGGCCGGCAAGCTCGCCACCATCTACGGCCGCGAGGTCTCGCTGAAGGTGGACGTCAATCCCGCGGTCATCGGGGGTGTCAGCGTCCGGGTCGGCTCCGACCTCTACGACGGCACGATCCTGCGCCGGTTGAACGCCGCCAAGCAGGCGTTCGCTAAATAGTCCTTTCCCCTCGATCTCCTGATCGAGAAGCCCCTCGGTGGCGGCGACGTCCCGAGCTAGACAGAGAAGGCAGAGGATGGCCGAGCTGACCATCTCCTCGGACGAGATCCGGGGGGCGCTAGAGCGCTACGTCTCGTCCTATTCGCCCGAGGTCTCCCGCGAGGAGGTCGGCATCGTCTCCGATGCGGGCGACGGTATCGCGCACGTCGAGGGCCTGCCCTCGACGATGGCGAACGAGCTGCTGGAGTTCGCCGACGGTACCCTGGGTGTCGCGTCGAACCTCGACGTCCGCGAGATCGGCGCCGTGATCCTGGGCGACTACGCGAACATCGAGGAGGGCCAGCCGGTCAAGCGCACCGGCCGCGTCCTCTCGGTCCCGGTGGGCGACGCCTTCCTGGGCCGCGTGGTCGACGCCCTGGGCCAGCCGATCGACGGTCTCGGTGAGATCGCCAACGAAGGCTTCCGCGAGCTCGAGCTCCAGGCGCCGAACGTGATGGCGCGCCAGCCGGTGAAGCAGCCGCTGCAGACCGGCATCAAGGCGATCGACGCCATGACGCCGATCGGCCGCGGCCAGCGCCAGCTGATCATCGGCGACCGCAAGACCGGTAAGACCACGGTCGCGCTCGACACGATCATCAACCAGAAGGCGAACTGGGAGTCCGGCGACCCGCAGAAGCAGGTCCGTTGCATCTACGTCGCGATCGGCCAGAAGGCCTCCACCGTCGCCAGCATCCGGGGCACCCTGGAGGCGCAGGGCGCGCTGGAGTACACGACCATCGTGTCGGCTCCGGCCTCCGACCCGGCCGGCTTCAAGTACATCGCGCCGTACACCGGTTCCTCGATCGGTCAGCACTGGATGTACAACGGCAAGCACGTCCTGATCGTCTTCGACGACCTGACGAAGCAGGCCGAGGCGTACCGCGCCGTGTCGCTGCTGCTGCGCCGCCCGCCGGGCCGCGAGGCGTACCCGGGCGACGTCTTCTACTTGCACTCCCGCCTGCTGGAGCGCTGCGCCAAGCTCTCCGACGAGCTGGGTGGCGGCTCGATGACCGGCCTGCCGATCATCGAGACGAAGGCCAACGACATCTCGGCCTTCATCCCGACCAACGTCATCTCGATCACCGACGGCCAGATCTTCCTGGAGACCGACCTGTTCGCCTCGGGTGTCCGCCCGGCGATCAACGTCGGCACCTCGGTGTCCCGCGTCGGTGGCTCGGCGCAGGTCAAGGCGATGCGCTCGGTCTCCGGCCGCCTGCGTCTGGACCTGGCCCAGTTCCGTGAGCTGGAGGCCTTCTCGGCCTTCGCCTCCGACCTGGACCGCGCCTCGCGTGCCCAGCTGGAGAAGGGCGTGCGGCTGGTCGAGCTGCTCAAGCAGCCGCAGTACTCGCCGTACTCGACCGTCGAGCAGGTCATCGCGATCTGGGCCGGCACCACCGGTCAGCTCGACGACATCCCGGTCCGCGACGTGCGCCGCTTCGAGCAGGAGTTCCTGCAGTGGTTCAAGTCGCACCACAGCGAGGTCTACGGCGCGATCGAGTCGACGAACCTGCTGAGCGACGACAACGTCGAGAGCCTGAAGTCGGGCGTCACCGAGTTCAAGAAGTCGTTCCAGTCGAGCGCCTCGACCGAGAGCGGTAACTGAGCATGGCCGGTCAGGTACAGGCGCTGCGTCGGCGTATCAAGACGGTCAAGTCGACCAAGAAGATCGCCAAGGCGCAGGAGCTCGTCGCGACCAGCCGGATTGCGAAGGCCCAGGAACGGGTCAACGCGTCCCGGCCGTACTCGGTGGCGATCACCAAGGTGCTGGCCGCCCTGGCGTCGAACGCTTCGGTGGACAACCCGCTGCTGGTCGCGCGTGAGCGCGTCCAGCGGGCGGGTGTCCTGCTGATCACCAGTGACCGGGGCCTGGCCGGCGCCTACAACGCCAACGCCATCCGGACCGCCGAGGAGCTGATCGCTCGGCTGAAGTCGGAGGGCAAGGAGGTCGCGCTGTACGTGGTGGGCCGCAAGGGCTCCGGTTACTACCGGTTCCGTGGGCGGGACATCGCGGCCAGCTGGACCGGCTTCTCGGAGCGCCCGACGTTCGCCGACGCCAAGAAGATCGGCGACGCGCTGATCGAGGGCTTCGCGGCGGGTTCGGAGACCGAGGGCACCTTCGGCCCCGACGGCATCGCCGGCGTGGACGAGCTGCACATCGTGAGCACCGAGTTCAAGTCTCTGATGACGCAGACGGCGAACGCGAAGCCGCTGGCGCCGGTGCAGGTGGACGCGGACGACGAGGAGCGGTCCGAGGGGCTGCGCCCGGCGTACGAGTTCGAGCCGGACGCCGACGAGCTGCTCGACGCGCTGCTGCCGAAATACCTCAACACGCGTATCTACGCGGCGTTGCTGGACTCGGCGGCGAGTGAGTCGGCATCCCGGCGGCGGGCGATGAAGAGCGCGTCGGACAACGCCGACGACCTCCTCAAGCGGTACACGCGCGAGATGAACTCCGCGCGGCAGGCTGCGATCACCCAGGAAATCAGTGAGATCGTCGGCGGCGCCAACGCGCTGGCCGCGGCGGGAAGTGATGTGTGATGACTGCTGTTGCTGAGCCCACCAAGGCGGAGACCGCTGTCGGCCGTGTCGTCCGGGTCATCGGCCCGGTCGTCGACGTCGAGTTTCCCCGTGACGCCATGCCCCCGATCTTCAACGCGCTGCACGTCGAGGTCACCCTCTCCGAGGGCACCAAGAAGCTGACGCTGGAGGTCGCCCAGCACCTGGGTGACAACCTGCTCCGCGCGATCTCGATGCAGCCGACCGACGGTCTGGTCCGCGGCAAGGAGGTCACCGACACCGGCGCGCCGATCTCGGTGCCGGTCGGTGACGTGACCAAGGGCCACGTGTTCAACGCCCTCGGCGAGGTGCTCAACGTCGACCCGTCGACGCTGGACGTCCAGGAGCGCTGGGCGATCCACCGCAAGCCCCCGGCGTTCGCGGACCTCGAGCCGAAGACCGAGATGCTGGAGACCGGCATCAAGGTGCTCGACCTGCTCGCGCCGTACGTGCGCGGTGGCAAGATCGGCCTGTTCGGCGGCGCGGGCGTCGGCAAGACCGTTCTGATCCAGGAGATGATCATCCGGGTCGCCCGGAACTTCGGTGGCACCTCGGTGTTCGCCGGCGTCGGCGAGCGCACCCGTGAGGGCAACGACCTCATCCTGGAGATGGACGAGGGTGGCGTGCTGGACAAGACCGCCCTGGTCTTCGGCCAGATGGACGAGCCGCCGGGCACCCGTCTGCGGGTCGCGCTGACCGCGCTCACCATGGCGGAGTACTTCCGGGACGTGCAGAACCAGGAGGTGCTGCTCTTCATCGACAACATCTTCCGGTTCACCCAGGCCGGTTCCGAGGTCTCCACCCTGCTCGGGCGTATGCCGTCGGCCGTGGGTTACCAGCCCACCCTGGCGGACGAGATGGGTGAGCTGCAGGAGCGGATCACGTCGGTCCGGGGCAAGGCGATCACCTCGCTGCAGGCGATCTACGTGCCCGCCGACGACTACACCGACCCGGCGCCGGCCACCACCTTCGCCCACCTGGACGCGACCACCAACCTCGAGCGGTCGATCTCCGACAAGGGCATCTACCCGGCCGTGGACCCGCTGGCCTCCAGCTCGCGGATCCTGGCCCCGGAGTTCGTCGGCGCCGAGCACTACGCGGTGGCCCGTGAGGTCCAGCGGATCCTGCAGAAGTACAAGGACCTGCAGGACATCATCGCCATCCTCGGTATGGACGAGCTCTCCGAGGAGGACAAGGTCACGGTCGCCCGGGCCCGTCGCATCGAGCGGTTCCTGTCGCAGAACACCTACGCGGCGGAGCAGTTCACCGGCGTCCCCGGCTCGACGGTCCCGCTGAAGGAGACCATCGAGGCGTTCAAGAAGATCTCCGAGGGTGAGTACGACAACTACCCGGAGCAGGCCTTCTTCATGTGCGGTGGTCTCGAGGACCTGGAGAAGAACGCGCACGAGCTGATGAAGGGCTGATCTCGGCCTTCGCATCACTCTGACGAAAAGGAAGCCGTGCCGGTGCCCACCGGCACGGCTTCTCGTTGTCTACAGGTCCCCCCGGAATTCGGACATTCCGCCCTGGGGTGGCGCGGCGTTCTGCTTGGGTATGCTTGGCCGCGCTCTTGAGGTAGTCCCGTGTTCATGTTCCGGCAGGGTTGGGGATCGGGTGGCTAAGTCTGCGAAGCGCCGAGCACCGCTGTGGGCCCGGCTGACCGCCGTCTTCGGCGCGGTGCTGATGGTGACCAGCGGCGTCGTCCTGGTCGGTGGTAACGCTCTGATCTCGAAGTACACCGGGTCCCTGGACGCGGGCACCAAACTGGTCGGCGACCCGGCCAACGGCGCCACCAAGGCCGGCGCCAAGGAGATCAAGGGCCCGCTGAACATCCTGATGGCCGGCATCGACCCCCGGGACAACAAGACGGCCCCGCTCTCCGACTCGATCATCGTGGCGCACATTCCGGCGAGCATGGACCAGGTCTTCCTGTTCTCCATCCCCCGCGACCTCTACGTGGACATTCCGGCGTTCCCGACCACCGGCTTCGGCGGCGGCAAGTCGAAGATCAACGCCGCGATGTCGTTCGGCAGCTCGGTCGGCAACGGCAAGCACGACGTCGAGCAGGGCTTCCAGCTGCTCACCAAGACGGTCAGCCAGCTCACCGGCATCAAGCAGTTCGACGCCGGCGCGATCATCAACTTCGGCGGGTTCAAGAAGATCGTCGAGGCGATGGGCGGGGTGACCATGACCGTCGACATGACGGTCAAGTCCGAGCACCTCAAGCCGAACGGCAAGCCCCGGGACCGCCTTCCGTCGTGCGCCGACAACACCTGCGAGCACCCGTACATCGGTGTGCAGAAGGTCTACAAGCCCGGGACGTACCACCTGGAGGCCTGGGAGGCCCTCGACTACGTCCGCCAGCGGTACGGCCTGCCGCACAGCGACTACGACCGTCAGCGGCACCAGCAGCAGTTCATCAAGGCGATGGCCAAGCAGGCGATGAGCAAGGGCGTGGTGACCGACCCGGCCAAGATGCTGAAGATCCTGAACGCGGCCGGCGACGCGGTGAAGTTCGGCGCGGCCAACGGCACCAGCGTCCTGGACTGGGGACTCGCGCTGCGCGGGCTCGACACCGACACCATGGTCTCCATCAAGCTGCCCGGCGGCGGCATCTTCGAGGGCGGGAAATACCGCGGTGAGGGCCTCGGCCCGAACACCGACAAGTTCTTCGAAGCGGTGAAGAACGACAAGATTCCGGAGTTTCTGCTGGCCCACCCGGAGTTCGTGAACACGAACAGCTAGACCCGGTCGGTTGCCGGCCGGCGGCGCCGATTAGACTTTCACCCATTCGGTTCGCAGCGTCAAAGGGAGACAGCGTGGCCAACCAGCTTCACGTCGAGGTCGTCGCCGTCGAGGAGAAGGTCTGGGCCGGTGAGGCCGAGATGCTCGTCGCGCGCACCACCGAGGGTGAGATCGGTGTGCTGCCGGGCCACTCTCCGCTTCTCGGCCTGCTCAAGGAGCCGTCCCAGGTCCGGGTGAAACTCGCCGGTGGCGAGCAGCTCACCTACGACGTCGCCGGTGGCTTCCTCTCCATCGACGCGAACGGCGTCACCGTGCTCGCCGAGAGCGCGACGCCGGCCACCCCCGAGCAGCACTGACACCGACGATGCGGGTTCTGGAAGTCTTCGGAATCTGCCTCGTCGCGCTGCTCGCGCTGCTGTTCGCCCTCTTCTTCCGCCGCCGCCTGCTCATGCTCGGCGGCGGCACCATCCGGCTCCAGGTCCGCACCAACACGCTGGTGCCCGGCCGCGGCTGGTCGCCCGGCCTGGGCCAGTTCGTCGGTGACGAGCTCCGCTTCCACAAGATGTTCAGCTTGGCCTTCCGGCCGAAGCGGGTGCTCGACCGGCGAGTGCTGATCATCGCCGAGCGGCGCCTGCCGACCGGGCCGGAGCGGCTCACCATGCCCGGGCACTGGGTGGTGCTGCGCTGCGCCATGGGCGGCACCGAGGTGGAGATCGCGATGGCCGAGACCACGGTGACCGGCTTCCTCTCCTGGCTGGAGGCGGGCCCGCCGCGGGACCCGGGCAGCGTGCCCGGCCGGTCGATCTTCGGCCCGCGCCCGATGGAGAGCTGACCACGGTTCGCCGATTGGCCGTCGCGGCCGTCCGGTCCGGTGCCTAATGTCGGGACCATGCGGATTCGTATCGTCGA
The DNA here is from genome assembly GCF_018324205.1 of Actinoplanes ianthinogenes. Lineage (NCBI taxonomy): Bacteria > Bacillati > Actinomycetota > Actinomycetes > Micromonosporales > Micromonosporaceae > Actinoplanes > Actinoplanes ianthinogenes. The sequence continues at coordinate 3,635,807 of NZ_AP023356.1, read as the reverse complement.
CGCCTTCACCGACCGCCCGTTCGCCGGCAACCCGGCCGGCGTGCTGATCCTGGACTCCGTTCCGGCCGGCTCCCCGGCGGCCGGTGCCTTCCCGGACGGCGCTTTCCCCGCCGAGGAGTGGATGCAGCGGGTCGCCGCCGAGGTCAACCTCTCCGAGACCGCCTTCCTGCACCGCCTGCCCGCCGGCGGCGACGCCGACTGGGCGCTGCGCTGGTTCACCCCGGCCGCCGAGGTCGCGCTCTGCGGTCACGCCACTCTGGGCACCACCCACGTCCTGCACCAGGACGGGCTGGCCAGGGGACCGGTCCGGTTCGCCACCAGGAGCGGCATCCTGACCGCCACGGTGGCCGAGGACGGCCTGATCACCCTGGACTTCCCGGTCGCGCCGCTCACCGCGATCGACACCGACCCGGCGCTGGCCGCCGCGCTCGGCACCGACCCGCTCACCACGTTCTGGACCGGTCCGAACACCGACGACGTGCTGGTCGAGGTGGCCGACGAGAAGACCGTGCGGGCGCTCACCCCGGACTTCGGCGCGCTGGCCAAGGTCACCAGCCGCGGCGCGGTCGTCACGGCCCGGGCCGAGGACCCGTCCGCCGGATACGACTTCGTCTCCCGCTTCTTCGGCCCGGCCGTCGGCGTGAACGAGGATCCGGTCACCGGCTCCGCCCACACCGCCCTGACCCCGTACTGGAGCGAGCGCCTCGGCCGCACCTCCCTGACCGGTTACCAGGCGTCGCCGCGCGGCGGCCTGGTCCAGGTCACCCACCGCGGCGACCGCGTCGACCTGGCCGGCCGAGCTGTCACCACGATCGACGGCAACCTGCTGATTCCCGCCTGAGTTCGGTATCACCCGGCCGGCCCGCGGAGACCTCCACGTGCCGGCCGGGTGGGTGTCAGTCGCGCCGGCCGCCGGGGACCCACTTCACGTCGCCGTCCGGGTTGGCGACCCGGGACAGGATGAAGAGCAGGTCGGAGAGACGGTTCAGGTATTTGGCGGGGAGCGGCGAGGTGCGCTCCGGGTCGGTCTCGATCAGGGCCCAGGCCGAGCGCTCCGCCCGCCGGGCCACCGTCCGGGCCACGTGCAGCAGGGCCGCGCCCGGTGTGCCGCCCGGGAGGATGAAACTGTCCAGCGCGGCGAGGCGCTCGTTGAACTCGTCGCACCAGCCCTCGAGCCGGGTCACGTAGTCCTCGGTGATCCGCAGCGGCGGGTACGGCGGGTCCTCGGCCAGCGGGTTGCCCAGATCCGCCCCGAGGTCGAAGAGGTCGTTCTGGATCCGGGACAGCACCGTCCGGACGTCGTCGGGCAGCGCGCCCAGGGCGATCGCCACGCCCAGCGCCGCGTTGCACTCGTCGGCGTCGGCATACGCCGCGATCCGCGGATCGGTTTTCGCCGCCACCTCGTTGTTGACCAGCCGGGTCTGCCCGGCGTCCCCGGTACGGGTGTAAATCCTCGTGAGATGCACAGCCATACCCGGAGCCTAGCCACGCCTCGACCGCGGGACGTGCCGGGCGGGGTGTGGGGTTGATTTGTGGTACTGGCGGATCGTCACCACCCGCGGACGCCGCCCTTGCGGGCCGGGCGTTCTGGACGCGCCAGCGTCCTGCCCGGCCCGGAAGGGTCCCCGCGGGAGCGGCGATCAGTTATCAGCGCGGACCGTGGCAAGGAAGAATTTGATCTTGATCTTGGGTTGAAGAAGGAGCCCTACGCGCCATGAGTGGGCGGCGGACCATACGATGGCCCGCGTGGATGTGATCAGGGTCAAGGGCGGCAGCCCGCTCATCGGTGACGTCTCGGTCGGCGGCGCGAAGAACTCGGCACTCAAGCTGATGGCGGTCGCGTTGCTGGGCGAGGGGCGCAGCGTGGTCTCCAACGTGCCCCGGATCACCGACATCGCGATCATGGCGGAGGTGCTGCGCCGGCTCGGTTGCGCGGTGACGCTGGACGGCACCGAGGCGGTGATCGACGTTCCGTTCGAGCCGGGCGCCGAGGCCGACTACGACCTGGTCCGGCGGCTGCGGGCGTCGATCTGTGTGCTCGGTCCGCTGCTGGCCCGCCGGGGTTACGTGCGGGTCGCGCTCCCCGGTGGCGACATGATCGGTTCCCGCGGTCTGGACATGCACGTCGCCGGCCTGGCCCGGATGGGTGCGGAGATCTCCAACGAGCACGGCTTCGTGATCGCGTCGGCGCCGGCCGGGCTGCGCGGCACCAAGATCTGGCTGGACTTCCCGAGCGTCGGCGCCACCGAGAACCTGTTGATGGCCGCGGTCCTGGCCAAGGGCGTCACCGAGATCGACAACGCGGCGCGCGAGCCGGAGATCGTGGACATCTGCGAGATGCTCACCGCGATGGGCGCCCGGATCGACGGCGCCGGCACCTCGACGCTGATCGTCGAGGGGGTGGACGGGCCGCTCAAGCCGGTCCGGCACACCACCGTCGGCGACCGGATCGTCGGCGGCACCTGGGCCTACGGCGCGGCGATGACCCGGGGCGACGTGACCGTGCACGGCGTCCGGCCGGAGTTCCTGGACATCGCGCTGGACAAGCTGGTGGCGGCCGGCGCGACGGTCGAGCCGGGGGACGACTGGTTCCGGGTCCGGATGACCGAGCGGCCCAAGCACGTCGACATCGTCACGCTGCCGTTCCCGGGGTTCGCCACCGACCTGCTGCCGATGGCGATCGGCCTGGCCTCGGTCGCCGAGGGCGCGTCCCTGATCACCGAGAACATCTTCGACGGCCGGTTCATGTTCGTGAACGAGATGGTCCGGCTGGGCGCGGACATCCGCACCGACGGGCACCACGCGGTGGTGAACGGGCGGGAGCGGCTCTCCGGTGCCCCGGTGCGGGCCACCGACATCCGGGCCGGCGCCGGCCTGGTCATCGCCGGGCTCTGCGCCGACGGGGTGACCGAGGTGGGCGAGGTGCACCACATCGACCGCGGTTACCCGGACTTCGTGGCCGACCTGGCCCGGCTGGGTGTCGAGGTGGAGCGCACCGACGTGCCCGAGCCGACCTTCGACTTCTAGCTCGACCCGACCAGGCGCCGGGCCTCCTCGACCTCTTCGGCGAAGACCAGCACGCACACCCGCCCGTCCCGGCGGGTCGCCTTGGTGGCCCGGATGCCCGCGTCCGAGAGCAACCGCCGGATCTCGTCGGCGACCTCGGGCCCGTCGGTGACCGCGGCGGGCCACAGGAGGCCGTAGTCCTCCGGCTCGCCGTGCTCTCCGAAGATCGCCAGGCCGTCCGCGAGGCCGTCCGGGGGACCTGGTTGCAGGCCCATGCGCCAGAAGACGGCGCCGAGGAAGCCGACCAGCCCGACGGCGATCAACGGTCCGATGAGGTACCAGCCGTCGCTCGTGGCCATGTGCACAGTCTGGCATCGCGCCGGGCGGTTTTCTGCGGCTTTGCCCCGATCGGGAACGGGCCTAAGTTTCCGTTAAGTAACCCCGTTAGACTGAGGCGCCTCTAACAAAGGAGTGGAGCATGGCGGGTCGTCTCGCGGTCATCGGGTCCGGACTCATGGGTTCCGGCATCGCGCAGGTCTCGGCGCAGGTTGGTTGGCAGGTCACCATGCGGGACGTCGACGACGCCTCGCTCAAGCGCGGACTCGGCGCGATCCGCGACTCGCTCTCCCGCTTCGCGGCCAAGGGCAAGATCGCGGAGGAGGACGTCGAGGCCACCCTCCAGCGGATCACCCCGACCACCGACCTGGACGCGGTCGCCGAGGCCGACGTCGTGGTCGAGGCGATCTACGAGAAGGTGGAGGCCAAGCACGAGGTCTTCAAGGCCCTCGACAAGATCTGCAAGGCCGGCGCGGTGCTCGGCACCAACACCTCGGCCATCCCGATCACCCAGATCGCCGCGATCACCGCGCGCCCGGAGTCGGTCGTCGGCATCCACTTCTTCTCACCGGTCCCGATGATGAAGCTGGTCGAGCTGGTCCGCGGCTACCAGACGTCGGACGAGACCCTGGCGGCCGCCCGCGACTTCGCCGAGGGCGTCGGCAAGACGTGCGTCGAGGTCAAGCGCGACGTCGCCGGCTTCGTGTCGAACCGGCTCTTCTCCGCCCTCCTGGTCGAGGCGATCAAGCTGGTCGAGTCCGGCGTGGTCTCCGCGGCCGACCTGGACACCGTGATGAAGCTGGGCTTCGGCCACGCGATGGGCCCGCTCGCGACGGTCGACCTGACCGGTCTGGACGTGATGCTGAACGCGGCCGGCAACATCTACCGCGACACCCAGGACGAGAAGTTCTTCCCGCCGGAGCTGCTCCAGCGGATGGTGACCGCGGGCGACCTCGGCCGCAAAACCGGCAAGGGTTTCTACAGCTACTGATCTGTTGCTGTTCGCTGAGAAGCCCCGGGTCGCTGCGGCCCGGGGCTTTTCCACCCCGATTCTGTACGGTCCCGGGCTGCCCCAACCGCAGTCGACCTGTCCCGTGGCTACGCGCGACGTGGTCCCGGTGCCGGATCGCTGGGCCGTTCCGGGCTGGAGCTGTTGGTCGCGGCCGCGGAGACCGCCGCCGGTCCGGGCCGTGCCGCGCGTGCCGGGCCGTGTCGCGCGTGCCGGGCCGTGCCCGCGCGTGCCGGGCCGTGACGTGCCCCGGGCCGTTTCGGAGCCGTTCGTTGCCGCGGCCCGCGGCCCGCGGCCCGCGGCCCGCGGTCAGTGGGAGGCGGCGAAGGTCAGGGACAGGGCCGTGGCGGCGACCATGCCGCCGAGCAGGGTGAGCCCGATGCCACCGACGTCCAGCCGGGCCCGCAGCCGGCGGTGGGCCAGGAAGGCGGCGGCCGGCACGCCCGCCGACGGGGCGACGATGAAGGCCAGCCAGCCCAGCCCGCGGATGACCGCGCCGCCCCAGACGGCCTGCTGGCCGAACGTGACCAGGCCGGCCGCGACCAGCCCGGCCAGCGCCGAGGCGAGCGCGCCGATCAGTGGGAGCAGCGGCAGCGACCAGCGGGGCAGCGACCGCCGGCCGCCGGGCCGGACGCGGTCGTCGATCCGGTCGGCCGCGCGGGCCAGCAGCGCCCGGGGTGACTGGCGGCCGGCGGCGTCCCGGTCGGTGATTCCGTCGACGGAGGACGGCCGGCGTTGCAGGGCGACCCGGGGCAGCGCCTCGACCGGCGCCGGCTCCGGCACCTCGCCGAGCGCCCGCACCCGCAGCCCGCGCGCCCGGCGCAGCTGGTCCCAGAGCCGCGCCGCCTCCCTGTCGACGTCCAGCACCTGCGCGGCGGCCGCGCCGGCCCAGCGGTCGGCGGCCAGCGCGTCGTTCTCCGCCCGGGCCAGCTCGCCCGCGGCCCGCGCGGCGTTGTCCTGATACGCCTGCTCCGCCTGATCCAGCTCGGCGTCGCGCCGCCGGGTCACCTCGGCCAGGGCGCTCACCATCAACTGGTAGTCGCGGCTGGGCGGCTGCCGGTCACGTGTGGTCACTGTTCACCTCGTACGGGATGATCACTTCGGGTGTGCGGTGCACCGAACGGTCGAAGAACAGCGCCCGGCGCGGTCGCGGGTACCAGACCGGGCCGCCGGGTTGCGGGTAGAGCGGGGTGAGGTCGGCGCCCTGCACGTCGAGCGCGACCCAGGCGCCGATGGCGTCGAACCGCGCCCCGATGCCGCCCAGGTCGTCCCGGAGCCGGGCCACCGAACGCCACCAGCCGAGCACGTGGGTCCGCTGCTCCGGCCCCTCGCCCAGCAGCTTCTTCAGCCCCGGGTCCCGAGCCGCGTCGAGCGCGTACCCGATGACGTAGTGCGGAATGTCGAGATAGTCGAGGTCGAAGCGGGCGTCCGTGGCGTCGTACCAGTCCGCCGACGGCAACTCGGCGACCAGCCGGGCGGCGGCCGACGAGGCGCCCGGGTCCAGGCAGATCACGCTGAAGTGGGCCGGACCCTGCGCCGCCAGGCTCAGCGCGGCGGCCGCGAGCACGTCGCACGCCTCCTCGGCCCGGGTCCCGAGGACCGCCAGGTTCCGCCCCGGCATCCGCCCCAGCCGCAGCCGCGCCGGCTGGGCGGCCACGTCGATCCGCTCGCCGAGCACCGCGCCGGGTGACGAGCCGATCGGCGCGTCCGCGGACGGCACCCGCCCGGCCGGGCGCAGCGCGGCCGGCAGCCGGGGCACCGCGTCGCCGTCGAAGAGACGCGGCTCGGCGCACCCGGCGGGCCGGGTCCGCCACAGTTTGCGCTGCACCGCGCGCCAGACCGCGCGGTCGCCGGCGTCCGGCAGCCGTACGATCCGGTTCGCCCCGGACATCCCGGACTCGGTGTTCACCACCGCGTGGAAGCGGGGGATGACCGCGGCGGCCAGGTTGTCGTCGGCCAGGATCCGGCGCGCCTTGGGCAGCGCGATCCGCAGGGTGAACTGGGCGATCAGCCCGGGCCGGCCCCACAGCGCCTGGATCCCGGCCACGTCCTGGCTGGCCAGGATCAGGTGGATGCCCTGCGAGCGGCCTCGCCGGGCGAGGTCCTCCAGCAGGTCGACCGCCTCGTCGGCGACCGCGTCCCGCCCGGCCAGCAGCACCTGGAACTCGTCGATCACGGCGACGATCCGCGGCCAGTGCCCGGTCGGGTCCTCGGCGCGCAGCTCGGCCAGCTTGCCGGCGTCGTAGCGTTTGGCCGCCTGGGCCCGGGTGCGCAGCTCCTCGCTCAGGTGCCGGAGCATGGCCAGGCCGAACTCGCGGTCCCCGTTGACGTTGATGCCGGCCAGCCGCACCTGGGGCAGCCAGCTCGGGTCCCGCTGCCCGGGGGCGTACCGGGCGAAGGACACCCCCTCCTTGAAGTCGAGCAGGTAGAGCGCGAGCTCCTCGGGCCCGTACCGGGTGGCCAGCGAGCCCAGCCAGGTGTAGATCAGGTTGGTCTTGCCGGAGCCGGACGGCCCGCCGATCAGCGCGTGCGGCGGGTCGTCCCCGAGCGGCACCTCGACCAGCGTCCCGTCGGTGCTGTCCCCGATCGGCGCGACCAGGCCGTAGACCGACGACTCGGCCCACTGCTTGGCCGGTTCCAGGTCGGCCAGGCTGGCCGGGCCGGGTCCGGCGCGCAGCCGCTCGGCGGTGGTCCGGCAGAACGCCGCGATCCGGTCCGGCGGGGGCGGCGGGTCCAGCCGGATCTCCAGGCTGCCCAGCGAGCCGCAGGTGGCCAGCTGGTCCCGGAGCACGGTGATCCGCTCCACCGTCGGGTCGTCGTCCAGCTCCAGTCCGCGCACCACCAGGTGCACCCCGCAGGCCACCCCGGTACGCACGATCCGCCCCAGCTGCGCCCGCTGCCCCGGCGTCATCTCCACCGAGGTGGCCCGGTCGGCGAGCAGTACCACCAGCCGCCACGGCTCCGGGCGCGGGCCGGGCCGGGCGGCGGCCAGGTCGGCGAGCGACGGGTACTGCCCGCCGAGCGACTCGTTCACCCGGCAGATGTGCTCGGCCAGGTCGTCGAGGAGCGAGCCGAGCCCGCCCGGCCCGACGAAGGTCGGGTTCAGCGGGGCGAACGGGGCGAGCGTGCCGCCCAGGTTCTCCGGGTCGTAGACGGTCAGCTGCACGTCGCCCGGCCGGGTGCTGCCCAGCGCCCGCAGCAGCACCCCGGTGATCAGGTCGTCCACCTGCGGCGACGGTCCCGAGACGTGCAGGTGCACGGCGTCCAGCAGCGGGATCAGGCCGGGCAGCGCGGCGGTCTCCTCGAAGGTGATCGCGCCGATCCGCAGCAGGCCGGGCCGGGCGCCGGGGTCCGGCTCGCTCGGTGACCACAGCCGCCAGGGCGCGCCGGCCGCGCCGGTGGCGCTGGAGGTGGCGAGCCCACGCAGGTGCCCGGCGAGCTGGGTGGCCTCGCCGCGGAACCGGCGCTGGATGTCGTCGCGGGCGGCCTCCCGGGCGGCGGCGAGCTGGGTCAGGCAGGTGGCGTACGCGTCCCGGACCAGCCGACGCCGGCTCTGCGCCTCGCCGCGCGCCGACTCGGCGGCGGCCAGCACCGCCCGAGCGGAGCCGCGAGCCTCGGCCAGTTCCTGCCGAACCGCGGCGACCAGCGCGTTCCGGTTGCTACCCACGCCACCCCCCGGACTCCATGTGGGGGGATTTTAGCGATTTTCCACCATTAAGACGGATTAGCCATTGCGTGTCGTGATCTGTAGTCAGAAAGGGCTTCCCAGAGCTGGGCCGCCACCACCATCGCGGCCTCTCGCTGCCACTGCCGCATGGTGTCCCGCGGGACGGTGCGCCGGAACCAGTCGACCGCCATCCGCGCCTCCCGGCTCAGCCCGTCCAGCCGCTGCCGCCGGGAGTACGGATTCAGCCCGAGCACCGCGACGAACTGAAGCGTGTTGTAGTACCGCCACTCGTCGGTGGTGCTGAACGGACCCGGCGGCCGGAGCGCCGACACCGCCTCGCGCAGGACCGCCCGCAGCTCCCGGGCCCGCGCGCGAGGCTGGTCGTCGCCGCGCCCGGCGATCCGGCGGCCCACCACCGGCAGGTCGGTGAGCGGGCTGCGGGACAGCCGGTTCAGATCGTTGAAGTCGGCGAGGGCCCGGCGGGTCAGTCGCAGGAACTCCGGCTCGCCGATCTCGGTCAGCTTGCGCCGTTCCCGCCGGCGCAGCAGCGCGTCCGCGTTCACGAACAGGGCCGCCCGATCGTTGCGCAGCCGCTTGTCCCCGCCCAGCGCGACCCGGTCGAGCAGCCGGCTCAGCCGCCCGGTCAGCCCGGCCGCCACCGAGGCCACCGCGACCACCACGAACTGGAGCACCAGCACGGTGCCGTCACCGTCTGCGGCGATCATGGTGAAGGTCACCGGAAGACCGATAAGGATCAGCACGGCGACGACCGCGGCGAGCGACCGCCGCAGATCGGGACGGAGCCGTTCGCCGCCGGCCACGGCGTGTGCCACCGCGATCAGGTAACCGAAGACGAGCAGATCGAGGCCGCCCGCGGCGAGCGCCAGGGCCGGGCCGCCGGCGTCCATCGGGACCAGCAGCACGGCCAGGCTCGCCGCGTACAGCCCGGCGATCGTGCTCAGCGCCAGGGGCAGGCTGCGCGGCACCACCTCGGCGCGCACCCGCCAGAGCAGGATCAGGACGCCGGCCAGCGGGGTCAGGCCGACCAGCTTGCCGGCCCCGGGCAGCGCGATCACCAGCACCTGGAAGGTCACGCCCAGGGCCAGCGCGCCGATGTCCACCGGGCGCCGCTCGGCGGGCGACAGCGGCAGCAGCGCGACCACGCTGCCGGCCCAGGCCAGGGCCGGCAGGCAGATCAGGATCTCGGCGGTCCGGCCACCGGGCGCGACGGTCCAGGCGACCAGGCCGACCGCGTACGACGTGAGGGCGCCGGCCGCCCAGCGCAGCGCCGGCCGCCCCGGATCCCGGCCGAGCAGATAACCGGCGAGCCACCAGCAGAGGGCGAAGACGGGTACGGCGAGCGCGGGCACCCGGAGAGTCAACCAAACAGGCGACGCGTTTCGACAGTCGCCAGTTTCGCTTCCCGGCGGCGTTTCCGGCGCCGGAACACCCAGACGGTGACCCACACCATGGCCGCGAGACCGAAAAGGACCAGAATCGGCAGGAGGATCGCGAGCACCGACATCGTGATGCTGCCGATGTCCTCGGCGGTGCTCGCCACCGGGGCGCCGAACCCGGCCGTGGTGACGTTCACGACCGGGCGGGCGGCCGCCTTGACCCCGTGCACGCAGAGCGCGATCAGCACGCCGGCGGCGACCGGGATCCACTGGTGCGAGGAGAAGAACGAGCCCGGGTCGGAGACGGTGACCGTCTGCGAGGCGGAGCCGGCGCCGAAGGCCAGGCCACCCGCGGTCGGGCGGACGACGGTCTGCACCACGTCGTTCACGTGGTCGACCACCGGCACCTTGTCGGCGACCACCTCGATGGCGAACAGGATCGCCAGAATCGTCAGTGTCCAGCCGTTGGCCAGCCACGACCAGCCGGACGGCAGGTCGATCGCGTCGGTGTACCGGGCCAGCAGGCCCATGGTCAGCAGGGGGATGTACGCATTCAGGCCGGCGGATGCCGCCAGGCCGGTGCCGGTCAATGCTTCGAACACGTTGCCAGCATGGCATCGCCGTGCACATCGCGCTCAGCGGACGTCCGGTAGGGTCGCCGGGTGCGTCTGGTCATCGCGAAATGCTCCGTCGACTACGTCGGCCGGCTCTCCGCTCATCTGCCCCTCGCCACCCGGCTGCTCATGGTCAAGGCCGACGGCTCGGTCTCGATCCACGCCGACGACCGTGCCTACAAGCCGCTGAACTGGATGAGTCCGCCCTGCAAGCTCCAGGAGGCGGAGGGCGTCTGGAAGGTGGTGAACAAGGCCGGCGAGGAGCTGCGGATCACCCTGGAGGAGGTCTTCCAGGATTATTCGTACGAGCTGGGCGTCGACCCCGGCCTCCAGAAGGACGGCGTCGAGGCGCACCTCCAGGAACTGCTGGCCGAGCACCCGGAGACCTTCGGCGAGGGGCACACCCTGGTCCGCCGCGAGTTCATGACCGCGATCGGCCCGGTCGACCTGCTCCTCAAGGACCCGGACGGCGGCTCGGTCGCCGTCGAGGTGAAACGCCGCGGCGAGATCGACGGCGTCGAGCAGCTCACCCGGTACCTCGAACTGATGAACCGGGACCCGCTGCTCGCCCCGGTCAAGGGTGTCTTCGCGGCCCAGGAGATCAAGCCGCAGGCCCGGGTGCTGGCCACCGACCGCGGCATCCGCTGCGTGGTCGTCGACTACGACAAGCTGCGCGGCATGGAGCGCGACGAGCTCACGCTGTTCTGAGCGCCCGGGCGACCCGCTCGGCGGCCTTCCGCCCGGCGTGCTGGCGGATCAGCCCCTCCTTGGCCACCCCGCGGATCCGGGCCACTGTCGCCTCCCACCCCGCGCCGGTCAGCGAGACGGTCACCACCGCGGGGTTGAGGTTCAGCGCGCCGGCGCCGATCATCGCGCGCAGCGTGCGGCCGCCGTGCGAGGTCATCGGGACCGGGATGCCCAGACCGGCCAGAATCCGTCCGACCTGACCGACCGCCTCGCCGACCGGCCGGGGCAGCGTCACGCTGGTCTCGAAGATGTCCGGCCGCAGCAACCGGCCGGCCAGCCGCGCGCCCAGGCCGCCGCCGTGATGTGCCGCCTCGCCGATCGCCGCCAGGCGCTGGAGCAGCAGGGCGTTCTCGTCCGGAGTCAGTTCGTTCGGCATGTCCGCTCCCCGGTCAGCGCGAGGACAGCTCGACGCGGTCCGGGTCGGTGGTGGCGACCAGGTAGCCGCGGGTGCCGATCAGGGCCAGCGCGAACTGGAAGACGATCAGCGTCAGGCTCAGCGGGTCGCCCACGATCAGCCCGACCACCGTCGGCACGGCCAGGATCAGGGCGTCCGGGCCGGCGAACGCGTACACCAGCGGCCCGGTCGACACCGTGCCCATCGGCGTGTCCAGCGGCAGCAGGTCGTTGCGGACGAACCCGGACCGCGCCCGGCGCACCGCCGCCACGCCTCCGGCCACGCCGAGCGGCAGGCTGAGCAGCCACCACGGCCCGGGCGGCAGCTTCCCGGCCACCTCCAGCAGGAGCAGGGCGGCCAGCGACCAGAGGAAGGCCAGCGCGCCCGGGATCCAGAGCCGCTGCACCAGCGCGCGCCGGGAGCCGAGCCCGAGCAGCCGGGCCAGCACCGGGTTGCCCGCGTCGGTGTTGACGGTCCCGGTCGTGGTGCCCGCGGCGACCATGGCGCCGAGCGGCACGGCGACCGCCGGGACCCAGGCCGGCCCGCCGGCCAGCAGCAGCGGGATCGGGGTGGCGGCCAGCAGCCAGAGCAGGCGGGGCAGCCGCCGCCGGGCCATCAGGAAGTCCTGCCCGGTCAGCACCGGCAGGCGGGCCGGCGGCCGGGCGGACCGCAGTCGCCGGCCCGCCCAGTAGCGTCGCTCCACCATGTCGGTGAGAAAAGAAGGTTCCACACCGAACGCGCTGTCGAAGAGGGTTCCGGTGAGCTTCGCGGCGTCCAGGACGCGATCGGCAGGGGTCAGAGCCAGTTTGCGTACGACAAGAGCACTCCCCGCCGCGACCACCACCGCGAGCGTGGCAGTCACCGTGAGCAGCGCCGATCTCGACGGCCATCCGCGCAGCGGTGGCGAATCCACCCCGCCGATCGTGTCGGCGACCAGCAGCGCCAGCCCGCCGGCGACCGCCGCCGTGGCCAGCCGGTCCAGCACCGTCGCCCAGCCCCGGGAACGCTGCGCCACCACCGCGACCAGCAGCAACCCGATCCCGAGCAGCGCACCGCCGCCGATGATGGCCGGCGCCAGGTCGTGCGGCGCCGCGTGCCCGGCGATCGCGGTGGTCACCAGCGCCGCCACGACCGCCGCACCGGCCGCCGCCAGGCGCAGCGACGGCAACAGCAGGCGGCGGCGGCTGACCGGCGCGGTGAGCAGGAAGTACGCGGCCGGGCGGCCGAGCGTGACCGGGCCGATCGCGCGCAGCGCCAGCAGCAGGAACCCGGCGCCGAGCAGGGCCAGCGCGAGGGCCGGCAGCGCGCCCAGGTCGGGGACCGGCGGCCAGAAGATCGTGGCGAGCTGCCGGTGCAGCATCGCGCCGACCACCGCGACGAACAGCACGGCGACGTACAGGTTGCCCAGGGTGGCGCCGCGTTCCCGATGGGACGCCTGCCGCTGGTGGATCCAGCGACGGACCGGGCGCAGCGGGACGAGGACCGTCATGGGTGCAGCGACTCCATGGTGGTCAGTTCGGCGCCCGAGGCCACCGCGAACTTGTCGTCGTGGCTGGCCATCAGCAGCGACCCGCCGGTCGACAGGTAGTCGGCGAGCATCTCGGCGACCGCGATCCGGCCCTCCGGGTCGAGGCGCTGCTCCGGCTCGTCCAGGATCAGCAGCGCGCTCGGGCGCAGCAGCGCCATCGCCAGGGTGAGCCGCTGTTTCTGCCCGGAGGAGAGCGACGGCGGGATGGCGTCGGCGTGCCCGGCCAGCCCGAAGCGCTCCAGGGCCTCGTCGACGCCGGCCTCGTCCGGATCCTGCCCGTGCGCGCGGCAGATCAGCTCGGCGTGCTCCTTGGTGGTCAGTCCCGGATACCAGGTCGGTGGCTCGACCGTGGTGACCACGGCGGCCCAGAACTCCGGACTGCCGCCCGGCGTGCCGCCGAACACCCGGATCCGCCCGGCGTCCGGCCGTTGCAGCCCGCTGACGCAGCGCAGCAGGGTGGACTTGCCGATGCCGTTCTCGCCGGTGACGCAGACGCCCGTGCCGGCCGGCACGGTCAGCTCGACACCGGCCAGCACCGGCGCCGAGCCGTAGCTCACCGTGAGATCGCTTACCTCAACCGCGGGGTGGTCGGCCACCCGGACAGACTACGGTTTCCGGCCGTAGAGCAGGCGCAGGGCCTTGACGATCTGCTGGACCTGGGCCGGGGTGCGCTCGAAGGTCATCGCCGGGAGCAGGGACTTCGCCCGGCGTACCGTGATCGCCTTGGCCCGGGCGAACTCACGCAGGCCGTCCTCGCCGTGGATCCGGCCGAACCCGGACTCGCCGACGCCGCCGAACGGCAGGTTGCCCATCCCGACGAAGGTGAGCGTGCCGTTCACCGCGACCATGCCGGAGCGCAGCCGCCGGGCGATCCGGACCGCGTTCTTCTTCCCGAACACCGAACCGCCCAGCCCGTACGCGGTGTCGTTCGCCTTCGCCACGGCCTCGTCGGCGTCCCGCACCTTGGTGATGGTCAGCGTCGGCCCGAACGTCTCCTCGCGGATCTCCGACGAGTCCGCCGGCACGTCCACCAGGACGGTCGGCGCGACGTAGGGCGGGTTCACCGCGTCGGCGCCGCCGAGCACCGCCCGGCCGCCCTTGGCCAGCGCGTCGTCGATGTGCTCGCGGATGATCTCCAGCTGTTTCGGCATGGTGATCGGGCCGATCTCCTCGCCGGTCCGCAGCTTCCCGGCCTTCTCCACCACGGCCGCGACGAACCTGTCGTAGACCGGGGCGACCGCGTAGACCCGCTCGATGCCGATGCAGGTCTGCCCGGCGTTGGTCATGGCGCCCCAGACGGCGGCCTCGGCGGCCGCCTTGACGTCCGCGTCGGCGTCCACGATCAGCGCGTCCTTGCCACCCGCCTCGATCACCACCGGCACCAGGTTCTCCGCGCAGGCGGCCATCACCTTCTTGCCGGTGGCGGTGGAGCCGGTGAAGCTGACCTTGCCGACGCCGGAGCGGCACAGCGCGCCGCCGACGTCGCCGAGGCCGTGCACCGCCTGCAGCACCGGGTGCTCCGGGACGACCTCGGCGAACGAGTCGACCAGCCACTGGCCGACCACCGGGGTGTACTCACTCGGCTTGAAGACCACCGCGTTGCCGGCCGCCAGGGCGCCGGAGATCGGGCCGATCGGGGTGACGATCGGATAGTTCCACGGGCCGATCACGCCGACCACGCCGTACGGCTGGTACTCCAGGTGGCCGACGTGCTCGGCGAGCAGCAGGCGGGTGCGCATCCGGCGCGGGCCGAGGACCCGCTTGGCGTGCCGGGCCGCCCAGTCCAGGTGCTCGACGGCGGCGGTGACCTCGATGATGCCGTCGTTGACCGGTTTGCCGCTCTCCAGCCGGGTGAGCTCGGCCAGCTCCTGGATGCGCTCGACCAGCAGGCTGCGCCAGCGCAGCAGCCGGACCTTGCGGCCCTCCCAGCCGAGCCCGTGCCACCAGGCGGCGGCCGCGTGCGCCCGCTCGACGGCGGCGGCCACCGCTTTGTCGTCGGCGGCGGGCACCCGGCCCGCTTCCGCGCCGGTGGCCGGGTTCGTGGAGATCAGCTGGCCGTCCGCGATCACGGGCAGGCCGGGAACGTGAGTCGCCGTCATGTCGGGAGTCTAGGCCGAATGTTACCGATGAGTCACTACGTACTCTTAACCTTGTGAGCCCCCGCCGTAACCGCCCCCACCGTCCCCCGGCCGACGAGGAGTCCCCCCGGGACCGTCCGGGCATCACCGAGCAACGCGTCCAGCAGTGGCAGGACGGCGACTGGATGGTGCGCAACATCTTCGGCGCGGCGGCGGCGAAAACCTATCGCTGCCCGGGCTGCATGCAGGACATCCGGCCCGGCGTGGCGCACGTGGTGGCCTGGCCGGCCGACGACTTCGGCGACGGCGCCGACCGGCGGCACTGGCACACCGGTTGCTGGCGCGCCCGTGACCGGCGCGGCCCCGCGGTCGAGCGCTCGCGCAACGCTCCCCGCTATGGGTGAACCCTTCCACCGCCCCGTCCGCCACCCTGAAACGGAATGAGAGCACCTTCCTCATGACCCACCCGATCCGTGCCAACTCGATCCTCCCCGCGAAACGGGAGGACATCGAGCTGCACACCGCCGACGGCGTCACCCTGGTCGGTGAGCTGGCCGTGCCGCTGGACCGCGAGCCGGTGGCCACCCTCGTCTGCCTGCACCCGCTGCCCACCCACGGCGGGATGATGGACAGCCACGTCTACCGCAAGGCGGCGTGGCGGCTGCCCGCCCTGGCCGGCCTCGCCGTGCTGCGCTTCAACACCCGCGGCACCAGCAGCGTCCGCGGCACCAGCGGCGGCAGCTTCTCGGCCGGCGTCGACGAGCGCTACGACGTGGCCGCCGCCATCGAGTACGCCGAGTTCGCCGACCTGCCGGACATCTGGCTGCTCGGCTGGTCCTTCGGCACCGACCTCACCCTGATGTACGGGCTGGACCCGGCGGTGACCGGCGCGATCCTGCTCTCCCCGCCGCTGCGCTTCTCCCGGCCGGAGCACCTGGCCGCCTGGGCCACCGACGGCAAGCCGGTGACCGCCCTGATCCCGGAGTTCGACGACTACCTGCGCCCGGCCGAGGCCGCCGAGCGGTTCGCCGCGATCCCGCAGGCCGAGGTGGTCCCGGTGCCGGGCGCCAAGCACCTCTGGGTCGGCGACGCGGAGAAGGTGCTCGACGAGGTGGTCCGCCGGGTGGCCCCGGGCGTGCCGACCCCGCTGCCGCGCACCTGGGACGGTCCGATGGAGACCGGCGACATGAACGCCTACGCCGACCGCACGGTAGCCGCCTTCGCCGACGTGGAAGTCCCCAAGCCCCTCAAGGAATGACCCCTCCCCGCCCACTTCCCACTCCCCGCCCACCCAGGGGGAGCCGCCCGAGAACAGTGTGGCGCGAAAGTGCGAGTTCACGGGCGGGGGCTGTGGACAACGCCCCGGTGTGGATTCCGCGGCACCCGCCGTTGCGTGCGGCAGCGGCCGTGCCCTGCAGCCCGGCCGGCACACCGGGGTGTCTCGGCTGCTCGGAACATTTCTGAGCCCCAGCCGGCACCCCGGGCCGCGGGCCTGGCGGTTTCCCCCAGCGGGCCCGCACGACACGCGCAGCGGCCGTGCGCGGGCCGCAGCCTCGCGGGCCGGCTCGCACAGAGCTCCCCGTCGTACCGGAAAAAGATCCGCAAGAATGCCGGCGGCATCGCGGCAGCGGGGATGGTCCTCGACGAGAGTCCCGGACCGAGGCTGCGGGCGTGTCGACGGGTCTAACGCTGATCCATGCTGGGGGCCAGGACCTCTCGCATGATCAGCTGGACGGCGGCCACCATCGGGATGGCGACCAGCGCGCCCACCACGCCGAACAGGGCGACGCCGAGCAGGGCGGCGACGACTGCGGCCACGTCGCTGACCTTGACCGAGCGGCGCATCACGTTCGGATAGATCAGGTAGTTCTCGATCTGCTGGTAGACGATGAAGAAGATGATGCAGACGATGCCGTCGGGGACCGAGGAGGCCAGGCCGACCAGGCTGACGATGACCGCGCCGATGGTGGCGCCGATCTGCGGGATCAGGTCGCAGACCGCGACCACCACGGCCAGGGCGAACGGGTACGGCAGGCCCAGCAGCACGGCCAGCACGAAGGTGCTCAGGCCGGCCAGGATGGCGATCGAGATGGCGCCCACCATGTACGCGCCGACCTTGGTCAGGATCTCGTCGGTGAGCAGTCGCACCCGGTCGCGGCGGGTGCCCGGGACCAGCGAGTAACCCGCCTCCTTGATCTTGTCGAAGGAGGCCATGAAGTAGATCGTCAGCACCAGCACGGTGAGGACGTTGAAGATCGTCCCGAAGATCAGCTTGGCGCCGCCGACCACCCCGCCCACCGCGCCGCCGATGGTGCCCGCGTTCACCGCGCTCTGCACCTTGTTCACGATGTCGTAGCGCTGGACCAGGTCGTTGACCGTCTCGCTGCGGCGCAGGGTCTCGATCGTCTCGGGCGCGTTGTTGATCAGCTCGGTGGTCTGGGTGACCAGCGGCGGGATCAGCGCGATGATCCCGCCGGCCAGCAGACCCACGACGGTCAGCGCGACGATCGTCACGGCCAGCCCGCGCGGCAGGCCCCAGCTGCGCAGCCGGACCACCGCCGGGTTCAGCCCGATCGCCAGGAACAGCGCGATGAAGATCAGGACCAGGATCGAGGTCGCGTTGCGGACGCCGAGGAACAGCGCGTACGCCACGATCACGCCCAGCCCGAACAGGAAGCCGAACAGGAACGGACTCCGCCGGTTCAGCGGGCGGCCGGGTGCCCCGAAGCGGCTGCCCTCATCCGGGCTGTCGTCCTCGGGAGCGGGTGCGTCCACCGGCTCCTCGACGGGTTCCGATGACATGCGTGACCTCCACAACGGACCGGGAGAGTCCGGAGGTTACCAACCGGCCGCCAGCCGGGTCACTACTCCGCGTCGGCCGGAACCCGGCTCGCCTGCGGGACGGTCACCTTGGCCGAGGCGGTCACCTTGGCGGGCGGCTCGGTCGTCACCGGCGGTGGGGGAACCACGGCAGTGGCGCTCGCCTTGCCGTCCGGCTCGGGCTCCTGGTCGTCCGGTGAGGCGGCGGCCGCCAGCACCGCGGCGGCGGCCAGCTCGGCCACCCGTTTCGCCTCCTGCTGCACCTGACGGCGGACGTCGGCGGCGTGCCGCTCGGCGGCCTCCCCGGCCCGCTGCGCCTCGCTCACCCGCTGCAACTCGGCCTCCAGCTGCTGGGTGGCCTCGGCCAGCCGCTGCTTGACCCGCTCGGTCTCCTGCTCGCCCGCTTTCGCCTCGTCCAGCGCGACGGCCAGGCGCCGCTCGGCCTCGCTCACCTTGGCCTGAGCGGCCTCCAGCTCCCGGCCGGCCTGGGCGATCTTCTCCTGCTGGGCGGCCATCTCCTTGCGGGTGGCGGTGGCCTGCTCGTCGGAGCGGCGGAGCACCTCCTCCGCATACTTGTCGGCCTCGCTGCGCAGGTCGGCGCACTGTTTCTCGACACCGGCCCGCATCTGCCCGAGCTCCTCGATCACCGCGTGCCGGCGCAGCGCCAGCTCGTGCTCGACGGCGGCCTTGAGGTCGGCGTGCTCGCGGTCGGCCTCGGTGCGCCGGGTGGTGATCTCCTGGTTGACCTTCTCCCGCAGCGCTTTCAGCTCCTGCTCGGCCTGCATCCGGGTGGACTGCACGTAACCGTCCACCTCGGCGCGGGCCCGCTGGGCGTCCTGCGCGGCGGTGTCGGCCAGGTGCTGCGCCTCGGCGCGGGTCCGGGCCAGCAGGGCCTCGCTCTCCCCGCGGATCTGCTCGGCGGTCTGCCGGGCGGCGGCCACGGCCTTCTCCCCGGCGGCCCGCTTGGCGGCGTCGGCCTTCTCCTCCTCGGCCCGGCGGGCGGCCAGCGCCACCTCGAAGTCCCGGACGGCGTCGTGAGCGTGCGCCTCGGCCTCGGCCCGGATCCGCTCCGCCTCGGCGAGCCGGCCGGCGATGTCGTCGGTGGCCGACGCCTTGATCGCCTCGGCCTGCTCCTCGGCGAGCGCCAGGATCTGCTCGACCCGTGGGCCGAGGTGCCGGAACGAGACCTCGCCGACGACGCCGGAGTTGCGCCGGGTCTGGGTGATCTCCTGCTGGAGCCGCTCGATCTGCGCCGCCATCGCCTGGATCTGCGAATACGCCTGCTCCCGCTCGGCGGCCAGCGCGGCGATCTCGTTCTCCGCGCGGGCGACGTATCGCTCGACCTGCTTGCGCTCATACCCCCGCAGGGCGGTCTCGAAGCTGGGCTCGGTGGCCGAGTCTCCGCCAAGGCCGAAGATTTCACCGCCGTGCGACATGCTTTCCATCCTCACATACGCACAGTCCCGCGGCGTGTCGATACACACCGGACTAGGCGGGACTGTGTGGGTAGTAGCGAATTGTCCGACCGGGCTCGTGTGGAACCCAGGCTACGCGCCCAAACGAGTCAGGCCGCGCCGGAGAAACTCCGGTACGGCCTGAGTCACAAAGCCAAACCGGCCCGATCCACGGTGGCGTACTCCTGCGGAGTGCGCAACCGGAGGGACCGGGCGGCGCGGTAACTACGAGTTGGTCTTGGCGGCCACCGGCTCCTCGCCGGCCTCGGCCTCCTCCGGCTCAGCCGGCTTCTCCGCCTGGGCCGGGGCGGCCGGCGCCTGGGCGGCCGCCGCCTGCGCCACGGCGGCCGGAGCGGCCCCGCCGACGCCGGGCACCAGACCGGACAGGCCGGACAGCATCTGCCCGAGCTGGTTGGTGACCGCGTCCTTCTGCCGGGTGAGGTCCTCGACCTCGCGGCGGGCCGCCTGGGTGGTCAGCTCGGCCTCGGTGCGCGCCTCGCTGAGCAGCCGGTTGGACTCGGAGCGGGCCTCCGAGACGGTCTTCTCGGCGAGAGCGCGGGCCTTCTCCACGGTCTCGGCGGAGGTGCGCTCGGACTCGACGCGGCGGCTCTCGGCGCGCTGCTCGATCTCCTTGGCGCGGTCCTCGGCGGCGCGGGCCCGCTCCTCGGCCTCGGCCACCATCTTCTGCGTGGCGGCGACCTGAGCGGCGTGCCGCTGCGACTCCTCGGCCTCCGCCTTCTCCCGGCGCTCGGCGATCTCCAGGGCCAGCGCCTGGAGGTCCTTGTCCCGCTTGTCCCGGGCGTCGGCGAGCATCTTGGTCGCCTCGGCGCGCTTCTCCTCGGCCTCCCGGCCGGCTTTCGCCCGGGCCTGGGTGATCTCCCGCTCGGCGGTGGCGCGCAGCGAGGAGACCTCGCGCTCGACCGTCGACTTGAGCTCGGCCACCTCGTGCGCGGTGACCGTGCGCAGCTGCTTGGTCTCGCGGTCGGCGTCCGACCGCAGTGTGTCGGCCTCGCGCCGGGCCTGCACCCGGGTCTCCGCGGCCTCCCGCTCGGCGTGCGTGCGCACCTGGCCGGCCTCACGCTCGGCGGTCGCCTTCATCGCGGCGGCCTCGGCGCGGGCCTTGTCGGTGATCTCGCGGGCCTCGAGGCGCGCGGCGGAGAGGATGCCCTCACTCTCCCGCTTGGCCTCGCTGCGGTGATCGTTGGCCTGTTCCTCGGCGAGCCGGAGGATCTGCTCGACCCGGGTGCCCAGCCCGGAGAGCGTCGGCCGGTTGTTCTCCTCCAGCAGCTTGTTGCTGTCGGCGAGTTTCTGCTCCAGCACGTTCAGCCGCTGCTCCGACTGGCGGAGCCGGCGCTGGGCGTCATTCATCCGCTGCTCGGCCTCACCGCGGGCCTGAACGGCCTGATTGAGGGCGGCGAGCAGGCGGCCGATGTGTCCGTCGACCTGCTGACGATCGTAACCACGAAGCACGACGGTGAAATCGTGCTGCGAATTCGCGGTGTCGAAGAAGTCCATGGACTGATCCTGCTGCTGGGGCATTGCGCCATCCTGGCGAGAAGGGGGCGGGGATGCAAGGGCCGTGTGGCTGTGGCACCCCAATGTAGATCAGCTTTGACCTGGAGCGGAGGCGGGTGCCGACCCGTTCGGGCGATGGCGGTCACTCACCGGCGGGCCGGGTGTCGTCCCGTCGCCACCTGCTGAGTCGGGGCTTCAGGTGATCGGCGCCCCGCCGATGGGGCGGTCGGCCCTGCTCAATGGCACTGATCCTGCCAGCCGCCCGGCCGTGCGTCAGGCTGATTCACCCGACCGGTGTACCGGTTCGGCGGGCTCCACCAACTCGACGAGCACCCCGCCGGCGTCCTTCGGATGAACGAAATTGATCCGGGAGCCCGCGGTGCCGCGTTTCGGGGTGTCGTAGAGCAGTCGCATGCCGCGCGCCCGCAACGCGTCGGCCGCCGCCTCGACGTCGGCCACCGTGTAGGCGAGTTGCTGAAGGCCGGGACCGCTGCGATCGAGGAACTTCGCGATCGCCGAGTCGGGCCGTGCCGGGGCGAGCAACTGGACCCGGGGACCGGCGCCGTCGCCCACGGCGAGCATCGCTTCCCGGACGCCCTGTTCGTCATTGGTCTCTTGGTGCACACAGCGCAAACCCAGATTCTCCTGGTAGAACCGGATTGCCTCGTCCAAGTCGGGCACCGCGATACCGACATGGTCGATCCGGAGCAATTCGACCCCGGAGAATGTGACATTCTCGGGATGGGTGGCACTCGATGTGTGGTCCGTCATGCCGTTAGTCTCTGACCTGACCCATCGTTAAGGCTGCCCGGGTACCCGCTCCGTACCCAGCCGTCGCAGATCGGACATACCGTGACCACCTCCGTGATCGTCAGTGGCGCCCGTACCCCGATGGGGCGCCTGCTGGGCAACCTCAAACATCTGCCCGCCACCGCCCTCGGCGGGCACGCCATCGCCGCCGCCCTGGCCCGCGGCGGTGTCGCCCCCGACCAGGTGCAGTACGTCATCATGGGCCAGGTGCTCCAGGCCGGCTGCGGGCAGATCCCGGCCCGCCAGGCGGCCGTGGCGGCCGGCATCCCGATGACCACCCCGGCGCTCACCATCAACAAGGTGTGCCTCTCCGGCCTCGACGCGATCGCGCTGGCGGACCAGCTGATCCGGGCCGGCGAGTGCGAGATCGTGGTGGCCGGCGGCATGGAGTCGATGACCAACTCCCCGCACCTGATCAACCAGCGGCAGGGCACCAAGTTCGGCGACGTCACCGTCCGCGACCACATGTCCCTCGACGGGCTGACCGACCCGTGGGCCGGCGTCTCGATGGGCGAGTCCACCGAGAACAGCGGCGTCCGGCTGAACATCACCCGTGCCGAGCAGGACAACTGGGCCGCGCTCAGCCACCGGCGGGCCGCCGCGGCGCAGGCCGAGGGCCGGTTCGCCGAGGAGATCGTCCCGCTGCCCTCCGGCGACAAGAAGGCCGAGGGGCCGATCGAGACCGACGAGGGCGTACGCCCCGGCACCACCGGCGCGTCGCTGGCCAAGCTGCGCCCCGCCTTCACCCCGGACGGCACGATCACCGCGGCCACCGCCTCGCCGATCTCCGACGGCGCCGCCGCGGTCGTGGTGATGAGCAAGGCCAAGGCCGAGGAGTTGGGGCTCAGCTGGCTCGCCGAGATCACCGCCCACGGCAACGTGGCCGGCCCGGACAGCTCGCTCCAGTCCCAGCCGGCCAACGCGATCAAGCACGCGCTGGAGAAGGCCCGGATGAGCGTCGAGGAGCTCGACCTGATCGAGATCAACGAGGCGTTCGCCCAGGTCGTCATCCAGTCGATGCGTGAGCTGAAGGTCGACGAGGACAAGGTCAACGTGAACGGTGGGGCGATCGCTCTCGGTCACCCGATCGGGATGTCCGGCGCCCGGCTGGTGCTGACCCTGGCGCTGGAGCTGAAACGGCGTGGCGGCGGGACCGGCGCGGCGGGTCTCTGCGGTGGTGGCGGTCAGGGCGACGCTCTGATCATTAAAGTACCGTCGTGAGCCGACTCCGCGATGTGCCCTCCCTGGTCAGCAAGGCCCGGGAGGGCGACCCGCGGTCGGTGGCCCGGCTGATCAGCCTGGTGGAGAACGGTGACCCGGCGCTGCCCGAGGTCGCCGCGGCGATGGCGCCCTACGCCGGCCGGGCCCAGGTGGTCGGGCTCACCGGCGCCCCCGGTGTCGGCAAGTCCACCACGACGAACGAGCTGGTCCGGGCGCTGCGTGCGGCCGGCCACCGGGTCGGGGTGTTGGCCGTGGACCCGTCCAGCCCGTTCACCGGCGGCGCGATCCTCGGTGACCGGGTGCGCATGCAGGAGCACACCGCCGACCCGGGCGTGTACATCCGCTCGATGTCCAGTCGCGGACAGCTCGGCGGGCTGTCCGCCGCCACCCCGCAGGCCGTCCGGGTGCTCGAGGGCGCCGGGTGCGACGTGGTGCTGGTCGAGACGGTCGGCGTCGGGCAGGCCGAGGTGGAGATCGCCTCGCTGGCCGACACCACGCTGGTGCTGCTCGCCCCCGGGATGGGTGACGCGATCCAGGCGGTCAAGGCCGGCGTGCTGGAGATCGCGGACGTCTTCGTGATCAACAAGGCGGACCGCCCCGGCGCGGACAACACCTACCGCGACATCCAGGGCATGCTGGCGCTCGGCGAGCGCGGCGCCGGCGAGTGGCGGCCGCAGGTGGTCCGCGCGGTCGCGGTCAAGGGCGAGGGCGTCGACGAGGTGGTCGCCGCGATCGAGAAACACCGCGCCTGGATGACCGAGAGCGGCGAGCTGCGCGTCCGCCGCGAACGCCGCGCCGAGGCGGAGATCTCCGCGCTGGCGCTGGGCACGCTGCGCGCCCGGATGGGCGACCTGCGCGGCGGCACGGCCCTGGCCGATCTGGCGGCGAAGGTCGCGGACGGCGCGCTCGACCCTTACGCCGCCGCCGACGAACTGCTCGCCGGCCTGTAACCGCGCCGGGACCTCCGGCGCTGGTCACGGTCGCCGCCCACGGCGGTCGCCACGCCCACCCGCTGCCGCCCCCCCGCCCGGCCCGGCCGCGCAAGCCAAGACCCCGGCTGGTGCCCATGGCCCTATTCCGAGTGGGTATCGGGCCATCAGGGCCAGCCGGGGTCGTGGGGCTGGTGTTCGTGGCCCTATTCGGGGTTGGGGCAGGGCCGTGGGGGCCAGCCGGGGGCGTCGGGCTGGTGTTCATGGCCCTATTCGGGGCTGGGGCAGGGCCGTGGGGGCCAGCCGGGGGCGTCGGGCTGGTGTTCATGGCCCTATCCGGGGCTGGGATAGGGCCATGGGGGCCAGCTGGACTGCATGCGGCCGGGCAGAGGCTCCTGGGTGACGGGAGCGTTCAGTCGGCGAACTGGGCCATGGTGGCCTGGATCATGGCCCAGTCCCAGGTCAGGGTGCCGTTGTCCAGGTCGGTGAGCACCCCCCGCAGCCAGGCCAACTCGGCCCGGAGCATCGCCGCGCGATATTCGTCCTCCAGCAGGAACAGCCTGGGCAGCCCGGGTGGGGCCTGGGCGTCGATCGCGGCGACCCGCTCCGCGACCGCCTCGGCGCGCCGGTGCAGCAGCTCGCGGGTCTCCGTGGGGCTGATCAGAGCCAGGAACGCCAGCGCGACCGGGAACTCGGGGAACTCGCGGGCCGGGGTCGGCAGCATCTCCAGCAGCCAGCGCCGGAGCGTCGCGCTGCCCTCCTCGGTGACCTCGTAGATCGTGCGCTCGGGGCGGCCGGCCTCCCGGGTGGTCTCGCCGGGGCGGGCCAGTCCCTCCCGGACCAGGCGGTCGAGTGCCTGGTAGACGCTGTTGCGCTGGGCCACGTTGACCAGTTGGTCCTGGCCGCGCTCCTTGATCACCTGCTGCATCCGGTACGGGTGCATCGGCGTCTCCACCAGCAGCGCCAGCAGCAGCATCGCAAGTGGGGAGCGCTTCATGCCAAGCAGCCTACGATCCCTTGACGGGCCATAGTCATTTTATGGATAGTCATTATATGACTAAGGAAGCTGCCGTGATCGGGGGTGGCATCGCCGGCACCGCGGCGGCCATCGCCCTGTGTCACGCCGGGTTCGACCCGGTGATCTACGAGCGTCACGAGCGCGGCGTCGCCGACGAGCGCGGCGCGTTCCTCACCGTCGCGGAGAACGGGCTGGCCGCGCTCCGCTCGCTCGGCCTGACGCCGGAGAAGGTGCTGGCCCGGGGCTTCGCGACGCCCGCCATGGCGCTGCGCGGCGCGTCCGGGCGGGTGCTCGCCGAGCTGTCGCTGGGGCGGGACACGCTGACCATCCGCCGCGCCGACCTCTACGCGGCGATGCGTGCGGAGGCTGAGGCCTGGGGCATCCCGGTCGTGCACGGCGCCGCGCTGACCCGGGCGGTGTCCGGGCCGGACGGGGTCGAGGCGGCGTTCGCCGACGGCGGGCGGGTGCGTGCCGAGTTGCTCGTCGGGGCGGACGGTCTGCGGTCGCGTACCCGGCAGTCGTTGAATGCGGCCGCGACCGCGCCGCACTACCTCGGCCTGCTCAATGCCGGCGGTTTCACCGCCGGGCCGGTGGAGCCGCGCCTGGCGCCGCCACCCGGGGTGATGCAGATGTCCTTCGGGCGGCGGGCCTTCTTCGGCTGGGCGACCGCGCCGGACGGCTCGGTCTGGTGGTTCGCGAACCCGCCGAGCAAGCGGCCGGTCGAGTCCGGCTCCTTCACCCCCGAGGCGTGGAAGGCGCACCTGATCGAGCTGTTCGAGGGGGATCCGTCGTCGCCGGCGGCGGAGCTGATCCGGCTCAGCGGCGAGGTGGTCGGGCCGTGGAACACCGAGGACATGGGCCCGGTCCGGGTCTGGCACGACGACCGGATCGTGCTGGTCGGCGACGCCGCGCACGCCCTGGCGCCGACCTCCGGGCAGGGCGCCTCGCAGGCCCTGGAGGACGCCGTCGTGCTCGGGCACAGCCTGCGCGGGCACGCGTCGATCGGCGACGCTCTGGCGGCGTACGAAAAAGTCCGTCGTCCGCGGGTGGAGAAGGTCGGCGCGCACGGGCGGCGCGGCAACAGCAACAAGGTGAAGGGGCCGGTCGGCGCGGTGATCCGGGACGCGATGCTGCCGGTGATCTTCCGGCTGCTGACCCGCAACGGCGACCCGCAGGCCTGGATCTTCGAATACCGGCTGCCGCCGCTGCCGGCGGCCTGAGACCGGCAACCCCGGCAGCGTGGCGGGCGCTGCCGGGGTCGGTGGGGTGGAAAGGGTTCCGTCCCGCACTCTTCCCGCTGCGGTTACCGCGCGGTAGTGGGGAAAACCCTTGTCCTGATGTCCATCGTGACCTTAGTAATCGTTCAGTTCTGCCTCTAGTATGGGGCGCATGGACGCAGCCGACATCGAGGCCGGGCGCGAGCGCTGGCAGCGCCGCTACGACGCCGCCCGCAAGCGGGACGCCGACTTCACCACGCTCTCCGGCAACCAGGTGGAGCCGGTCTACGGCCCACCCGCCGGGGCCACCCATCCCGGTTTCGAGCGGATCGGCTGGCCCGGCGAGTTTCCGTACACGCGCGGGCTGTACCCGACCGGTTACCGGGGGCGGACCTGGACGATCCGGCAGTTCGCCGGCTTCGGCAACGCCCGGCAGACCAACGAGCGGTACAAGATGATCCTGGCCGCCGGCGGTGGCGGGCTGAGCGTGGCGTTCGACATGCCGACGCTGATGGGCCGCGACTCCGACGACGCGCAGGCGCTCGGCGAGGTCGGCCACTGCGGCGTGGCGATCGACTCGGCGGCCGACATGGACGTGCTGTTCGAGGGCATCCCGCTGCAGGACGTCACCACCAGCATGACCATCTCCGGCCCGGCCGTCCCGATCTTCGTGATGTACCTGGTGGCCGCCGAGCGGCAGGGCGCCGATCTGAGCAAGCTGGACGGCACCCTGCAGACCGACATCTTCAAGGAGTACATCGCGCAGAAGGAGTGGCTCTTCGCACCGGAGCCGCACCTGCGCCTGATCGGCGACCTGATGGAGTACTGCGCCCGCGAGATCCCGAAGTACAAGCCGCTGTCGGTCAGCGGTTACCACATCCGGGAGGCCGGCGCGACCGCCGCGCAGGAGCTGGCGTACACCCTGGCCGACGGTTTCGGGTACGTCGAGCTCGGCCTCTCCCGCGGCCTGGACGTCAACCAGTTCGCCCCCGGCCTGAGCTTCTTCTTCGACTCGCACATCGACTTCTTCGAGGAGATCGCCAAGTTCCGCGCCGCCCGCCGGATCTGGGCCCGGCACCTGCGCGAGGAGTACGGCGCCACCAGCGAGAAAGCACTGTGGCTGAAGTTCCACACGCAGACCGCCGGTGTCTCGCTCACCGCCCAGCAGCCGGTGAACAACGTGGTGCGCACCGCTGTCGAGGCGCTCGCCGCGGTCCTCGGCGGGACGAACTCGCTGCACAC
Organism: Actinoplanes ianthinogenes; assembly: GCF_018324205.1. Lineage (NCBI taxonomy): Bacteria > Bacillati > Actinomycetota > Actinomycetes > Micromonosporales > Micromonosporaceae > Actinoplanes > Actinoplanes ianthinogenes. The sequence goes on along the minus strand of NZ_AP023356.1, from coordinate 3,608,805 downwards.
CAACGCCCTGGACGAGACGCTCGCGCTGCCCACCGACGAGTCGGCCGAGATCGCCCTGCGCACCCAGCAGGTGCTGATGGAGGAGACCGGGGTGGTCAATGTGGCCGACCCGCTCGGCGGCTCGTGGTACGTGGAGGCGCTCACCGACCGGATCGAGGCCGAGGCCGAGGAGATCTTCGAGCGGATCCGCGGGCTCGGGCACGACGGCAGCATCACCGCCGGCATCCTGCGCGGCATCGAGGACGGCTGGTTCACCGCGCACATCGCCGAGGCCGCGTTCGCGTACCAGCAGGCGCTGGAGAAGAACGAGAAGCGGATCGTCGGGGTCAACGCGCACACCGGCACGGTCGCCAAGGAGCTGGAGATCCTCCGGGTCTCCCACGAGGTCGAGGTGGAGCAGCGGCGGGTGCTGGCCGCGCGCCGGGCGGAGCGTGACGAGGGCCGGGTGAAGAACGCCCTCGATGAGCTCGTCGCGGTCTCCCGGACCTCGGCGAACATGATCCCCGCGATGCTGGAGGCGGCTCGCGCCGAGGCGACTCTCGGCGAGATCTGTGACGCCCTGCGGGGCGAGTGGGGCGTCTATCGGGAGCCGGCCCGCTTCTAGGGGCGCAGGCCCCGCATCAGGATCTCCAGGTAGCGGTCGAGGGCGGCGGTCGCGTCCTCACCGCTGCCGCTGCTCACCGCGTACCGGATGCCGCAGGTCAGCCGGCGCAGATCGTCCGGCGCGAGATCGGCCCGGATCGCGCCCTGCGCGCGAGCCCGGGTGAGCACCTCCTGCGACGCCGTCATCAGGTGGCCCAGGAGCCCTCGGGTGTCCGCGCACTCCACGTCGCCGGAGGCCAGCACGAGGGCCAGGGCCGGATCGGTCAGCTGGCGGCGCAGCGTCTCCCGGATCAGAGCCGACAGCCCGGCGCCGGCATCCGGACTCGCCGCGGCGGCGTGTGCCTCCAGGACGAGCTCCTGGAGGCTCGGCGCGGCCAGCGCCTCGAGCAGCGCCTGCCGGGTCGCGAAATGCCGGTACATCGTGCCGACCCCGACGCCCGCCTCCTTGGCGACGGCGTTCATCGGCAGCTCCAGGTCGCCGGTGTCGACGCGGGCCCGGGCGGCGGCGAGCATCCGGGCGCGTACCCGGGCCGAGTCGGCGCGAAGAGTCACACGCAGAGGATAACTCATCCGTTCTCGTGCTACGGTCGGCGTCAGATCAGCGGATAAAAAATCCGCTAAGGCCGGAGGTGGCGGAAGTCATGGCTGTGACCTGGGGATTCGACGACATGCCCGACCAGAGCGGGCGGACCGTGGTGGTGACCGGCGCCAGCAGCGGGCTGGGCCTGATCCTGACCGAGCAGCTCGCCCGGCGCGGCGCCTCGGTGATCATGGCGGTGCGCGACGCCGCCAAGGCCGACCGGGTGCGGGCCGGGCTGACCGGGGCGATCGAGGTGCGTCAGGTGGACCTCGGCGACCTCGACTCGGTGCGGCGCTTCGCCGACCGGATGCACGCCGACGGCCGCGCGCTGGACGTGCTGGTCAACAGCGCGGGCATCGGTGCGCAGCGGCGGGAGATCGGGCCGCAGGGATACGAGCGGGTCTTCGCCACCAACCACCTCGGAGCGTTCGCGCTCACCGGGCTGCTGCTCGACCTGTTCCGGCCGGACCGCGATCCGCGGATCGTGGCGGTCACGTCCAACTTCTACAAGCGCATCAAGGTACGCGATCCGTTCACCGACCTGACCGCCTCGCGCCGCTTCTCGCCGGGCCGGGTGTACACCGAGAGCAAGCTGGCCAACATCCTCTTCGGAACCGAACTGGACCGTCGCCTGCGCGCGGCCGGCAGCCCGGTGCGTGCCTACGTCGCCCACCCGGGGATGGCGACCACGCCGATGCACGACACCGCGCGGGGATTCGCCCAGCGGGCGTTCCTGATGATCGCCACCGGCCTGCTGGCGCGCACCGCCGAGCAGGGCACCCTGCCGCTGGCGTTCGCCGCGACCGCGGCGCAGGCGCGGACCGGCGTCGCCCTCGGCCCGGGCGTCCGGAAAACGGATCTCCGGGTGCATTTCGACCCGGTGGCGGCGCCCGCCGACGACCCGGCGCTCGCCGCCGAGCTCTGGCGGATCTCCGAGGAGGCGACCGGCGTCCGCTATCTCAGCGAGCCGGTCCCGGCCGGCGGTCGGTGACCTCCGATATCGGCCGCCTGGTGGCGGCGCGAACAGGCGCGACTGCGTGCGAGACTAGGTAACCATGAGCGACCCACGGACCACTCCGTCGATCTTCACCCGCGGCGCGGTCGATCTCAGCGCGCTGCGTGCCCCGGCGCCGGCCAAGCCGGCCGCGCCGAGCCGTCCCGCCGCTTCCGACAGCGCCCCGGCCGGTGCCGTTCCCGGCACCCTGCCGGGCCTCGCGCCGGAGACGATCATCGACGTCACCGAGAGCAATTTCCAGAGCGAGGTGCTGGAGCGCTCGCTCTCCACCCCGGTGATCCTCGACTTCTGGGCCGACTGGTGCGGGCCGTGCAAGCAGCTCTCCCCGGTGCTGGAGAAACTGGCCGTCGAGGGCCAGGGCGCCTGGGTGCTCGGCAAGGTCGATGTGGACGCCAACCCCCGGCTCGCCCAGGCGTTCCGGGTGCAGGGCATCCCGATGGTGCTCGCGGTGATCGGCGGGCAGCCGGTCGAGGGCTTCACCGGCGTGCTGTCCGAGGCGCAGGTCAAGCAGTACATCGACGCGGTGCTCAAGGCCGCCGGGGTGAGCTCCGGCGCGGCCGCGCCGGAGGACCCGCGGCTGGACGCGGCCGACGACGCCCTGATGGTGGGCGACCTGGACGCGGCCGAGGCGGCGTACAAGAAGATTCTGGCCGAGTCGCCCGCCGACGCGGCCGCCGAGGCCGGCCTCGCGCAGGTCGGGCTGTATCGGCGGATCAACGGGCAGGACCCGGCGTCGATCCTGTCCCGGGCCGCCGCCGACCCGGACGACCTGGAGGCCCAGCGGCTGGCCGCCGACGTCGAGGTGCTCAGCGGGCAGGCGGAGGACGCGTACGCGCGGCTGGTCGCTCTGGTCAAGCGGACCTCCGGCGAGGATCGTGACGCCGTACGCAAGCACCTGCTGTCGCTGTTCGCCGTGGCCGGGCCGGACGACCCGGCGGTGGCGGGCGCGCGGCGCGCACTGGCCAGCGCACTCTTCTAGATCCCACAGTTCTCGAGGAAGCGGGAGGGCGTCGTGCGACGCATCGCCGTTCTGGACGCGCCGTCCAATCTCGGCCTGCGCCCGCCGACCGCGACGTCGGTGCCGGGCTGTGCCAAGGCGCCCGGCGCCCTCCGCGACCACGGCCTGCTGACCCGGCTCGCGGCCCGGGACGCCGGCTGCCTCACCCCGCCGCGGTACGACCCGGGTGACTGGCGCCCCGGCGACGGCGTCGCGCACGCCCCGGAGATCGCGGCGTACTCGCGGGCGCTCGCCGACCGGATCGGCGCGATCATCGACAACGGCGAGTTCCCGGTGATCCTCGGCGGGGACTGCTCGATCCTGATCGGCTCCGGGCTGGCCATGCACCGGCTCGGCGAGGCGGTCGGCGGCCGGATCGGGCTGGTCTTCGTGGACGGTCACTCCGATTTCCGGCACCCCGGCAACGCGTCCTATGTCGGCGCGGCCGCGGGGGAGGACCTGGCCCTGGTCACCGGCCGGGGGCAGGCCGACCTGGCGGCGATCGAGAGCCGCCGGCCCTATTTCCGGGACGTCGACGTGGTGGTGCTCGGCATCCGGGCCCAGGACGAGTACCGGCTGGACCTCCAGGCCGCCGGGATCGTCACCCGCCCGGTGCCGATGCTGCGGGCCGAGGGGGCGGCGCGCAGCGCGCAGTGGGCCCGCGATCAGCTGGTGGACTGCGCCGGTTACTGGGTGCATGTGGACGTCGACGTGCTCGACCCCGCGGTGATGCCGGCGGTGGACGCGCCGGATCCCGGTGGCATCGCCTTTCCGGAGCTGGAGCTGCTGCTCACCGGGCTGGTGGATTCGCCGCACTGCCTCGGGGTGGAGATCACCGTCTTCGACCCGGACTACGACCCGGACGGGCGGTATGCCGAGGAGATCACGTCGGCGGTGGTGAGTGGGCTGGCGCCGGTGCGGACGGTGACGCCGCGACCGGATCTGATCGCGGCTCGGCGGGATCTGGCGAACCAGCCGGCCGCCCGGTCCGTCCCGATCGCACCTGATATCGACCCGGTGGTGGACGAGCCGGTCGAGGTCGTGTCCTCGCCGAACGGCGTCGTCACGGAGCCGGACCCTGAGCCGGAGCCGGATCTCGACCCGGATCCGGAGCCGCATCTCGAACCCGAACCCGAGTCGCACCTCGACCCTGAGGCGCAACCGGAGCCTCAGCCCGAGGACGACCCGGTCGGCGAGTCATCGGTCGAGGAGGTCGTCGCGGTCGCCGATGAGCAGTTCGCGGAGGAGACCGGGGAGACCGGGGAGACCGAGGAGAGGACCGGGGAGACCGCGGAGGACGGACCGGAGCCGCCCGGGATACGGCTGCTCACCCGCCCGCTCGGCTCCGCTCCGCTGCTCGACTCGGAGCCGCTGCCGGCCACCCGGCCCGGGATGCTGCGCCCGCGGCCCCCGGCCGACCCGCCGGCCGCCGGGGCGCTCACGCTGCACACCCCGGGTCTGGGCCCGGCGGGCCCGGCGGGCGTCGTCTGACTACTTCGCCAGCGTGGTGAGGAAGTCCTTGACGATCGGGACGGCCGCCTCCGAGCCGGCCCCGCCCTTCTGCACCATCACGGCGAAGGCCACGTCACCCTGGTATCCGATGAACCACGAGTGCGTCTCGTCCGACCCGTTCGCGAACTCGGCGGTGCCGGTCTTGCCGTAGACCTCGCCGCCCGGGACGCCCTTCAGCGCGGTGCCGGTGCCGCCGGTGACCACCTCGCGCATCATCGACCGCAGCGCGGTCACCGCCTTCGCGTCGAGCGTGCCGGTGGCGCCGGCGGCGGCCGGCGCCGGGTCGAGCACCAGTTTGGGTGGCTGGAAGGCGCCCTTGGCCACCGCCGCGGTGGCGGCCGCCATCGCGATCGGGCTGACCGCGGTGCTGCCCTGCCCGAAGGTGGCGGCGGCCAGCTCGGTCGCGCTCGCGCCGTCGGAGACCTTTCCGGTGAAGACGTCGACCCCGATGTTCCACGTGCCGCCGATGCCGAGCGCCGTGGACGCCTGCTTCAGGCCGTCCGCGCCCAGCTGCGGCGCCAGGCCGACGAACGCGGTGTTGCAGGACTTGGCGAAGTCGACGTGGAACGGTGTCTTGCCGAGTTCCTCGTCGTGCGAGTTCTTGAAGGTACGCCCGTCCACCGTCCGCGTCTTCGGGCACTCCACCACGGTGTCCGCGGTGACCTTCCCGGACGACAGCAGCCCGTATGCGGACACCATCTTGTACGTCGAACCGGGCGGCACCTGCCCGGTCAGCGCGGTGTTCACCCCGCCCGGGTCCGGCCCGTTCGCCACCGCCAGCACCGCGCCGTCGCTGATCCGCAGCGCCACCAGCGAACTCGGCTGCTTCTGCTTGGCCAGCGCCTGGTCGGCGGCGTTCTGCGTGGCGGTGTCGATGGTGACCTTGACGTTCTTGCCGTCCACCGGCTTGGACGTGAAGATCGGCTTCTCCTCGGTCGACGCGTCGGCCGCCTCGGCGGAGACCACCACGGACACCCCGGCCGCGCCGCGCAGCTGCTGGTCGTACTTCTCCTGGAGGCCACCGTGCCCGACCACGTCGCCGACGGCCAGCTCGGCGGGACGTTTCTCCAGGTCGTCCTTGGTGGCGGCGTCCGCCGTGCCGAGCAGGGCGCGGGCGAACGCGCGGGTCGGGGCGAGCTGACGGGTCTCCTCCCGGAACACGGTGCCGGGCAGGGGGCGTACCGAAGATCTGATCTTGTCGTAGTCGGCCCGGCGCAGGCTGACCAGGTCGATGAAGTCCTCCGGGTCGGCCTTGGCGACCCGGTCCTTGAGATTCTTGAGATCGACGTCGACGCCGATCTTCGTGAAGGCGGCGGTCAGCGACTTCGTCAGCGACGGCAGGTCCTTGATCTTCTCGGGGTAGAGCCCGATGACGACCACCTCCTGCGGGCCGACCAGCGCCTTGCCGTTCGCGTCCACGATCGTGCCGCGCTGCGCGGCCACCCGGCGCAGCCGGAACTTCTCACCGGCCTCCAGCTCGGGCTGGAGCACGGCCGGCTCCCAGATCACCTGCCAGCCGTCGCTGTTCTGCTTGGTCATCCGGACGGTGGACTTGTAGTCCCAGGTCACGTTGCCGGGCAGGGTCCACTTCACGTCGATCGGGGTGGTCGCGAGGTCGCCGGAGACCGCCGGGTCACCGGCCACCGAGACGGCGAGCGGCTGGTCCTTGAGGTCGCCGTAGAACCCCTGGATGCCGGTCAGCACGTCGGCCGCGGCGATCTTCGCGCCGGCGGACGTGACGAAGCCCACTTTGCTCAGGTCGCCGCTCTTCCAGCCGTTGAGAAAGGCCACGACGGTGTCCTGGGGGTCGTCGTCCCCGGAGCACCCGGCCAGCCCCGCTGTGGTCAGCAGGAGCAGCGTGGTCATTCCGGCGGTGGCGCGGCGCATGAGGTTTCCCCCTGTGGGTACGTCTTGCTGGGCTGATCGCACGGTAGTCGCCGGAGGCCATTCGTGCCGCCCCGCACCGGTCGAAAGCTCGCATATCAGCCCACCTGTCGGGCTGGCACACCCTGGGTGTGAAGGTGCCGCGCCCGGGCGTTCTAGGCTGTGCCCGACACGTTCGAACCCACAGTGTCGTGGGTGAGGGGAGCGCCGGACCATGCCTGTCGCCGACGAGGCAGCGACCGATTCTGATCAGACCGTGCCCGACTCACCGGGGCCCGGACCCGGGCTTGCCCTCACCGGGCGGCTCGGTGCGTCCACCGACTCCGGAGAGCTCGACGAGCCGCTGCCGAATGCCGAGCGCCTGGTCGCTCAGGCGGTGGAGCGAGCCGGCGAGGACCACACCACCGCGTCGCTGGTCGACCGCTTCTGGCGGTTCGCCCCCGACGAGGAGCTGGTCGGGTACACCCCGGAGGAGATGTTCACGGCCGCGGTCGAGCACCGCGAGCTGGCCCGGAACAGGTTGCCGGGCGAGCTGAAACTGGACCTCACCGAGCCGCGCGGCCCGCAGGCGCACACCGTGCTCCAGATCGTCACCGACGACATGCCGTTCCTGGTCGACTCGGTGATCGCCCTGCTCACCGCGCACAACCTCCAGGTCTACCTGATGGTGCACCCGCTGATCGTGGTGCGCCGGGAGCCGCTGGGCGCGCTCAGCGAGCTGGAGGCGGACGTCGAGCCGGACGACGCCATCGAGGGTGACCTGGTGGAGAGCTGGATCCGGATCGAGATCGACCCGGTCCGCCGCAGCGACGCCCGCGACCAGCTGCTCAACGAGGTCCGCCGGGTGCTGACCGACGTGCGCGAGGCGGTCGAGGACTGGCCGCGGATGCGCCAGCGGGCCCTGGTCATCGCCGACGAGCTGGCCACCGCCCGCGGGTCGGACCGGCGGCTGCCGGTGCCGGAGAAGGACGTCACCGACTCGATCGAGCTGCTCAAGTGGCTCGCGCACGACCACTTCACCTTCCTGGGCTACCGCGAGTACCGGCTGGACGACGGGGTCCTGACCGCGGTGCACGGCACCGGCCTGGGCATCCTGCGGGGCGAGAGCCGGCCGCGGCGGCTGGACACCATGGCGCCCGAGGCGTACGAGCGGGCCATGGAGAAGCGGCTCCTGGTGATCACCAAGGCGAACTCGCGGGCCACCGTGCACCGCTCCGCCTACCTCGACTACATCAGCGTCAAGGTCTTCGACTCCGACGGCAACGTCACCGGCGAGCGGCGCTTCCTGGGCCTGTTCTCCAGCTCGGCGTACCGGACCAGCGTCCGGGAACTGCCGGTGGTCAAGCGCAAGGTCACCGAGGTGATGGACCGTTCCGGCCTGTCGCCGCGCGGCCACTCGGGCAAGGACCTGCTCCAGATCCTGGAGACGTACCCGCGCGACGAGCTCTTCCAGATCAAGACCGATGACCTGTACGAGGCGGTCATCGGCGTGCTGCGGATGGCCGGCCGCCGGCAGCTGCGCCTGTTCCTGCGCCGGGACGGGTACGGCCGGTTCATCTCGTGCCTGATCTACCTGCCCCGGGACCGGTTCACCACCGGCAACCGGCTGCGGATGCAGGAGATCCTGCTGCGCGAGCTGAACGGCGTCGGGGTGGACTACACCACCCGGGTGACCGAGCGGATGCTGGCCCGGGTGCACTTCATCGTGCGCACCGACCCGGCCGACCCGCCCGGGCAGCTCGACCCGAACACGCTGGCCGAGCTGCTGGCCGACGCCACCCGGATGTGGGACGACGACTTCTCCCTGGTCCTGGAGCGCAAGCTGGGCGACGAGCCGGCCAAGGACCTGTTCGCCCGGTATGCCCACGCGTACCCGGAGAGCTACAAGAACGGGCACACGCCGTACGAGGGCATGCAGGACCTGGCCAAGCTGGAGCTGCTGGAGGAGCCCGGCCAGCTGGAGATGCACCTGTACCGGCGGCGCAAGCTCGGCCCGGACGGGGCGCCGCAGCCGGACGACCACGACATCCGGTTCAAGGTGTACCGGTTCGGCGAGCCGATGATGCTCTCCGCCGTGCTGCCGGTGCTGCACTCGCTGGGCGTGCAGGTCAGCGACGAGCGGCCGTACGAGATCCGGCGCGAGGACGGGCTCATCTATCTGTACGACTTCGGGTTGCGCCCGCCGAAGGCGCACCGGGAGCTGGCCGAGGTGCGGCCGCAGGTGGAGAACGCGTTCGCGTCCACCTGGCGGGGCGAGGCCGAGGTGGACGGGTTCAACGAGCTGGTGCTGCGGGCCGGGCTGACCTGGCGGCAGGTGGTGGTGCTCCGGGCGTACGCGAAATATCTGCGGCAGGCCGGGAACGTCTTCTCGCAGCGGTACGTGGAGTCGACCTTCATCGCCTACCCGGAGATCGCGCGGCTGCTGCTGGAGCTCTTCGAGGTCCGCTTCTCACCGGCGCTGCAGATCGGCGAGTCGGAGCGGGACCGGCGCTCGGGCGAGGTGGCCGGGCGCATCACCGAGCTGCTCGACCAGGTGGACAGCCTCGACCAGGACCGGATCCTGCGGTCGTACCTGACGCTGATCGAGGCGACGCTGCGGACCAGCTTCTTCCAGCGTGGCGCGGACGGGCGGCCGAAGTCCTACGTCGCGTTCAAGCTGAACCCGGAGGCCATCCCGGACCTCCCGCAGCCCCGCCCGAAGTACGAGATCTTCGTCTACTCGCCGCGTTTCGAGGGCGTGCACCTGCGCTTCGGCGCGGTCGCCCGCGGTGGCCTGCGCTGGTCGGACCGGCGTGAGGACTTCCGCACCGAGGTGCTCGGCCTGGTCAAGGCACAGATGGTGAAGAACTCGGTGATCGTGCCGGTCGGCGCCAAGGGCGGCTTCGTGCTCAAGCAGAAGCCGGGCGACCGGGACGAGGCGGTGGAGTGCTACAAGCGCTTCGTCACCGCGCTGATGGACGTCACCGACAACATCCTGAGCGGCAAGATCGTGCCGCCGAAGGACGTGGTGCGGCACGACGGCGACGATCCCTACCTGGTGGTGGCCGCGGACAAGGGCACCGCGACGTTCAGCGACATCGCCAACGAGATCTCGGTCGGCAAGGAGTTCTGGCTCGGCGACGCGTTCGCCAGCGGCGGCTCGGCCGGCTACGACCACAAGAAGATGGGCATCACCGCGCGGGGCGCCTGGGAGTCGGTCAAGAAGCACTTCCGCGACCTGGGCACCGACTGCCAGACCGAGGACTTCACCGTGGTCGGCGTCGGTGACATGTCCGGCGACGTCTTCGGCAACGGCATGCTGCTGTCCGAGCACATCAAGCTGGTCGCCGCCTTCGACCACCGGCACATCTTCCTCGATCCGGATCCGGACCCCGCCCTTTCGTACGCCGAGCGCAGGCGCCTCTTCGATCTGCCGCGCTCGTCCTGGGCGGACTACGACGCGAAGCTGATCAGCGAGGGCGGCGGGGTGTACCCGCGTAGCGCCAAGTCGATCCCGGTCACCCCGCAGGTGCGCGCCGCCCTGGACCTGCCCGAGTCGGTCTCCGCGGTCAGCCCCGGCGAGCTGATGCGGGCGATCCTCAAGGCGCCGGTCGACCTGCTCTTCAACGGCGGCATCGGCACCTATGTGAAAGCGGCCTCCGAGTCGCACGCCGACGTCGGGGACAAGGGCAACGACGCGATCCGGGTGAACGGCGCCGAGTTGCGGGTCAAGGTGGTCGGCGAGGGCGGGAACCTGGGGCTCACCCAGCGCGGGCGGATCGAGTTCGCCCGCGCGGGCGGCCGGGTGTTCACCGACTTCATCGACAACTCGGCCGGGGTGGACTGCTCCGACCACGAGGTCAACATCAAGATCCTGCTCGGCGGGGCGGTCACCGACGGCGAGCTCGGGCTGCCCGAGCGGGACGAGCTGCTGGCGGCGATGACCGACGAGGTCGGCGCGCTGGTGCTGCGGGACAACTACGAGCAGGCGATGGCGCTGGGCAACGCGCGGGCGCAGGCCCACTCGCTGCTCCCGGTGCACCGGCGGATGCTCAAGGCGCTGGAGGAGCGCGGCGAGCTGAACCGGGAGCTGGAGGCCCTGCCGACGGACAAGGAGCTGGCTCTCCGGTACGAGAACGGGGAGGGGCTGAGCGCACCGGAGTTCGCGGTGCTGCTCGCGTACGTGAAGATCAGCCTGGAGCGGGAGGTGCTCGCCGACGAACTGGTCGACGAGGCATGGACCAACCAGGTGCTGCACCGGTACTTCCCGACCCCGCTGCGCGAGCGGTACGCCGCCCGGATGGCCGGGCACCGGCTGCGCCGGGAGATCATCTCGACCGCGCTGGTCAACGAGGTGGTCAACCGGGGTGGCACGTCGTTCGTCTTCCGGGCCATGGAGGAGAGCGGCGCGTCCGCGGCCGACGTGATCCGGGCGTTCGTCGTGGTCCGGGACGTGTACGGGCTCGGCGAGATCTGGAAGGCCGCCGAGTCGCTGGACAACAAGGTGCCCACGTCCGCGCAGACGCTGGCGCTGCTGGAGACCCGGCGGTTGCTCGACCGGGCGGTTCGCTGGCTGGTCAGCACCCGGCGCTCGCCGATCGACGTGGTCGGCGAGATCGCCAAGCTCCGTCCCGGCGTGGCCACCCTGCTGCCGCAGCTCTCCGAGGTGCTCGTCGGCGCCGAGCGGCGCTCGTTCGAGGAGCGGGTGGCGATGCTGGCCGGCAAGGGCGTCCCGGCCGAACTGGCCGACGCGGTGAGCCGGGTGTTCTACGGCTTCGGTCTGCTGGACATCCTGGAGACGGCGGCCGCCATCGACCGGGACGTGACCGAGGTGGCGCAGGTGTACTTCGTGCTGTCCGAGCGGTTCGGCGTGGACACGCTGCTGTCGCACATCTCCCGCCTCCCGCGCGGGGATCGGTGGCAGACGCTGGCCCGGATGGCGCTCCGCTACGACCTGTACGCGGCGCTGGCGGCGCTCACGGCGGAGGTGTTGCAGTCGACGCCGGAGTCGGCGGCCCCGGAGGACCGGGTCTCGCAGTGGGAGCAGGTCAACGCGGCGTCGATCGCCCGCGCGTCGAACGCGATGGGCGACGTCGACGAGTCGCCGGCTGATCTGGCGGCGTTGTCGGTGCTGCTGCGGCAGATCAGGACGCTGGTGAAGACCTCGTCGGCGGCCTGATCGCGATGGTCTTCCCGTGACGTGAAGGGTCGGCCGGGGCGTCATTGCCCCGGCCGACCGTGCCCGGGACTTGTCCCTGTCCCGGGCGGCCCGGCGCACGGAATACCGGGCCCGCCGGTTGCCGCCGGCAGTCCTTCTCGCTCCTTTCCCGAGACTTCCGGAACGGCCGCGGTACTTGTTGGGGGCGTATCAGCACCGCGGCGGCTTGCGCCTGCCGGTCACCGGCCGCTCCGACCGGAGCGGCCTCGCGCCGCCTTACGTCGACAGGCCGGTCACCGGGTCGGCGGCCATGACGGCAGCGGTGCGACGTGGCCATCGGCGGCGAGCCTGATCAGCGAACCAACCGCCTTGCGGCGGGGCAGGCGCGGGCGGGCCGCCAACGCCCGGGCCAGCCGCTCCGGGGTGGTCAGTTGGCGGGTGCAGGCGGTGGTGACCCAGCGCAGGGCGTCGGCCGGAACGCGGGCCGTCGCGGCGAGGTCCAGCACGGTCTCCTCGACGCGGGTCTGCGGAGGGAGCCGGAGCGGATCACGGCGGGCGGCGGCGTGCCGGGAGCGGTGCGTGACGATGCCGAGGATCGGGCTGATCCGCCGGAACTCCGGGATCAGCACGTGGATCGCGCCGCGGCCGGGTGCCGCCAGCCCGGCCTCCTCGGCGGCGGAGTGGCAGCACAGCATCGCCCCGGATCCGGCGTGCAGGACCGCGGCCCAGCGCCTCGCGCCTGGTGGCGGGCGGCCGGGGAAGGTCGCATAGATGCCGGGGATCATCCGCTGCCAGTGGCCGGACCGCAGGTGGCGGCGCACGGTCTCCGGACCGAGGCCGGCCTGGAGAGCCTGATCGCGGCTCACCACCCCGCGCTGGAGGTCGCTGATGTCGTCGAGCTGTGCCATGCCCGGAACTCTGCCGCCGCGAGGGGCCGGATGCCTCGGCCCCTGTGGACAGACGCGCAATGTGGATAACTCGTCCGCGGAAATTCGCGGGCGGAGACTCGGGGGTGTGCAGGAGATCGGTGCGCGAGCCGAGCGGCGCAAGAACGCGGACGGCCGGAGATGGTGGGGCGGAAGGCTGGTGGGCCGGGCTGCGGCGGACTGCTCCCGAAGTCCGCCGCGCCCGGCTCACCGTCTGCGTCGCGGGTCGCACACTTCCCTACGGCGAATCCCGCGACATCCCCAGATCCACCTGCGGACATGACGCTACGTGACTCACCCGGGGGCTGAGAAGTGCCGAGCGTGCGCTCTGCCCGTTCGTATGAGCCGATTTATCCACCGACTGCCCGATTTTTCCGGCATCGACTACACGGCGTGACTATGCCTCTGCGTTACGTTCGGTTACCAGGCCCAGGGCTTCGGCGGCGACCCGGCCGCTGGCCAGGCTCGCGCCGTGGGTGACCAGGAAGGCCTGGGCGCCCTCCGGCCGCCAGGACGAGGGCCAGCCCATCTCGACGACGGCGGCCGGCCAGGCGGCGGCCAGCTTCTCGGCGAGCTCGCGACTGGCGGCAGCCTGGTGGACCCGTCGCCCGACCAGCACGACGGGACGACCGGCGGCCCGCTCGATCAGCTCGTCGGCGGTGGTCTCGGCGGCCGGCACGTCGATCTGCTCGGCGCCGCCGAGGAACGGCCGCAGGCCCCACGGGACCTTGCCCTCGGCGATCGAGTACCCGCTGGAGAGTTGCACGACCAGCGGGCCGGCGACCGCGGCCGGGTCACCCTCGACGAGCAGCGCGCGCCGCGCCGCATGGATCCCGAGCTCGCCGGAGGCGACGGCGCCGTTCGCCGGGGCGGTGATCCGGGTGAGGGCGGCCCAGGAGGCGAGCTCGGCGTTGCGGGTGGCGGCCTGTTCCAGGCGGGTGGCGGCGAGGCGGCCGTCGTGGACCGCGGCGGCGATCTCGTCGGCGATGGCGAGGACCAGGTCCCGGTCCACGATCGCGCCGATGCACAGCAGGTCCGCGCCGGCGGCCAGGGCCAGGACGGCGGCCTGGGGGATGCCACCGGCCGCTCCCGCGGCGCCGCGCATCTCCAGGGCGTCGGTGACGATCACACCGGTGAATCCGTATTCGGCGCGGAGCAGGCCTTCGAGCGCGGCGCGGCTGAAGGTGGCCGGGCCGTCACCGGTCAGTTCGGGGACCCGGATGTGGGCGCTCATCACGGCCTTCGCGCCGGCCGCGACGGCGGCAGCGAACGGGGGCAGGTCGCGGGAGCGCAGCACCTCGACGGGGGCGTCGACGGTGGGCAGCTCCAGGTGGGAGTCGGTGACCGTGGCGCCGTGGCCGGGGAAGTGCTTGGCGCAGGCCGCCACGCCGGCCGACTGGAGGCCCTCGATCGCGGCGCCGGTGTGCCGGGCGACCAGGGCCGGGTCCGCGCCGAACGAGCGGGTGCCGATGATCGGGTTCTCGGCGGCGGTGTTCACGTCGACGGTCGGCGCCAGGTCCAGGTTGATGCCGGCGGCGGCCAGGTCGTGGCCCATCGCGGTGTACACCTGGCGGGTGAGATCCGGGTCGTCTACCGCCCCGAGAGCGGAATTTCCGGGGTACGGGCTGCCGGTGCGGTGACCCAGCCGGGTGACGTCGCCGCCCTCCTCGTCGATCGCGATCAGGGCGTCCGGGCGCGCGGATCGCAATTTCGCGGTCAAACGGGCCAGTTGCGCGGGATCCTCGACATTGGTGCCGAACAGGGTGTGCCCGGCCAGCCCGTCGGCGAGCAGGTCGAGTGCCCAGCCCGGCGCGGAGGCGCCGGGGAAGGCGGCGAGGAGGGTGCGCAGGGCGAGCCGGCGAAGCCCGGGGTCGATGGCCATGGTGTCCTCTCGATGACGCGGCTCTGGCCACCGGTGGCGGCGAGCTGCCATGATCGCTCGGAGTCGATAGCCACCGTACGGACGAGCAACATTGCCGACCGTTACGCTGCGGCTGCGTGTCGAGCGCCGACACTGTAACAGGAAAGAATCTTTAGTATTAGGGGAACGAGCCATGGCCGCCACTCGCCTTCCGGGCACACCCCGGTTGCTGCGTGCACTCAACGACCGCGCGGCGCTGGACCTGCTGCTCACCCGAGGTCCCCTGACCCGGGCCCAGCTCGGCGAGCTGACCGGCCTCAGCAAGGTCACCGCCTCCCAGCTGGTGGAGCGGCTGGAGGAGCGCGGCCTGGTCCGCCGGGTCGGTGAGCAGGCCGGCGGCCGTGGGCCGAACGCGCAGCTGTACGCGGTGACCCCGAGCAGCGCGCACGTGATCGGCGTCGAGGTCGGCCCGGACACCGTGGCCGCCGCCTGCGCGGACATCACCGGCGCCGTGATCGGCCGCGCCGAGCTGAGCACCAAGGACACCGACGACCCGGTCGGCGTGGTGCACCAGGCGGTGGTCCAGGCGGCGAGTGACGCCGGGACCGACATCACGTCGGTACGCCGGGTGGTGCTCGGTACCCCGGGTCTGGTCGACCCGCAGTCCGGTGAGATCTCGTTCGCCTGGGACCTGCCGCGCTGGCATCGTGGCCTGCTCGCCGACCTGCGCCGTGACCTGAGCACCCCGGTCGTCTTCGGCAACGACGTGAACCTGGCCGCCGTCGCCGAGCAGAGCACCGGTGCGGCCACCGGCGTGTCCGATTTCGCCCTGGTCTGGATCGGTCGTGGTGTCGGTCTGGCCAGCGTGATCAACGGCCGGCTGCACCAGGGCGCGACCGGCGCGGCCGGTGAGATCGGTTACCTCCCGGTGGGTGGCGCCGACGTGCCGCACAACGCCTCGAAACGGGGGGTGAAGGGCGCCTTCCAGACCCTGGCCGCGGCCGAGGCCGTCAAGGCGATCGGGAAGCAGTACGGGTTCCGGGGCGCCGAGGCCGCCGACGTGGTGCGCGCCGCAGTCGCCGCCGGTTCGGCCGGGGAGCCGGTCCTCGACGAACTGGCCCGCCGCCTCGCCCTCGGTGTCGCGGCCACCTGCCTGGTGCTCGACCCGCCGCTGGTGGTGCTGGCCGGCGAGGTGGGCCGGGCCGGTGGGCCGGCGCTGGCCGAGCGGGTGGAGCGCGAGGTCGCCGAGATCACCCTGGTCTCGCCGCGGGTCGTGGTGACCGGCGTGAACACCGATCCGGTGCTGTTCGGCGCCCTGCACACCGCCCTGGACGCGGTCCGCGACGAGGTCTTCGGGTCCACCACGGACTGACGGCGGCGCGCGCGGCGGGGTCGCCGGAGGCGCGGCGTGGACACGCCGGGTGAGCGGCGGCACGCCGACGGATCGGTGGAGTGGGTACATGGTTGGATGGACGGCGTGGTTGAGGCTGCCGTAACCGTTCCGCCCGACGAGGACACCGTCATCGCGTTCGACCGCGTCAGCGTCGTCCGTGGTGGGAATCACCTGATCAACAGTTTGTCCTGGCAGGTCGAGCTGGACGAGCGATGGGTGGTGCTGGGGCCGAACGGCGCCGGCAAGACCACCCTGCTCAACATCGCGTCCGGCCGGCTGCACCCGACCCGCGGTCAGGCGTGGGTGCTGGGTGAGCGGCTGGGCCGGGTCGACGTCAACGAGTTGCGGACCCGGGTCGGGATCACCACCGGACGGCTGGCCGACCGGATCCCGCCGGACGAGAAGGTGCTCGACGTCGTGGTCACCGCCGCCTGGTCGGTGGTCGGCCGGTGGCGCGAGGAGTACGACCCGCAGGACGTGGCCCGGGCCCGGCAGCTGCTCGCCCAACTGGGGATGAGCAACTTCCTGGACCGGGAGTTCGGCACGCTCTCCGAGGGTGAGCGCAAGCGCACCCAGATCGCCCGCGCGCTGATGACCGACCCGGAGCTGATGCTGCTCGACGAGCCGACGGCCGGACTCGACCTGGGCGGCCGGGAGGTGCTGATCGGGCACCTGACCGAGCTGGCCCTGGACCCGGACGCGCCGGCCATGGTGCTCGTCACGCACCACGTCGAGGAGATCCCGCCGGGCTTCACGCACGGGCTGCTGCTGCGTGAGGGCAGTGTGGTCGCGGCCGGTCTGCTCGGCGAGGTGATGACCGCGGAGAACCTGACGAAAACGTTCGGCCTGCCGCTGGTCGTGGACCGGTTCGGCGACCGGTACACGGCGCGGGCCGCCTGAGATGTCCGCTTCGGGACGCGCGAAGATCGCTGTCGTCGGCAGCGCCAACATGGACCTGGTCGGGCTGGCGGAGAAGCTGCCCCGGCCCGGGGAGACCGTGCTCGGCGACGACTTCGTGATGACCCCGGGCGGTAAGGGCGCCAATCAGGCGATCGCGGCGGCGCGGGCCGGTGGCGACACGACGTTCCTGGGCGCGATCGGGTCTGACGCGTTCGGGGTGACGCTCGGTTCCCGCCTGGCCGCCACCGGGGTGGACACCACCCACCTGCGGACCAGTTACGGGTCCTCGGGCGTTGCGGTGATCATGGTGGACCGGGCGGGGGAGAACTCGATCCTGGTCAGCCCGGGGGCCAACCGGAGTTTCCTCGACCTCACCGACGAGGAGCGGGCCTGCGTCGCCGGCGCCGACGTGCTGCTCTGCCAGCAGGAGATCCCGCTGGCCACGGTGGCGGCGGCGCTGACCGCGGGCCGGGCCGCGGGCACCCGTACGGTGCTGAACGCCGCGCCCGCCATGGACCTGCCGCCCGGCCTGCTCGACCAGGTCGACCTGCTGGTGGTGAACGAGACCGAGGCGCGGGCCATCACCGGAGGATCAGCTTCGGACATGGCGGCGCTGCTGGCCCTGGTGCCCCGGGTGGTGCTGACACTCAGCGGCGCGGGTTCCCGATACGCCGACCGCGAGGGCCGCGACGAGCAGGTCCCCGCCTATCGGGTCGAGGTCGCCGACACCACCGCCGCCGGCGACGCCTTCACCGGTGCGCTCGCCGTCGCCTGGGCCGAGGGCCGCGACCTCATCGAGGCCGTGCGCTGGGCAAACGCCGCCGGAGCTGCCTGCGTCCGCAAGGTCGGCGCCAGCAACGCCCTCCCGTCCCGCGACGAGATCGACGCGATCTTCCGGGGTTGATCCTCAGGATTGGCGGGCGGTCGTCAGGAAACGCGTCACCTCGGCGCGCAACACCTCGGCCAGCTGGGACAATCCGGTGGTGCCGGCGGCGCCGCCGCCGTCCACCGCGACCGCGATCCCGTCGATCAGGTTGTTGATCTCACGGAAGCTGCGGCTCACCGCCTCCAGCACGCCGACCGCGTCGGCCGCGGCCTGCTGCACCGTGTTGACCTGGCCCATGATCTCCTCACTGGACGCGCTGGTCTCGTTCGCGAGGGTCTTCACCTCGTTCGCCACCACGGTGAAGCCGCGGCCCGCCTCGCCGGCCCGCGCCGCCTCGATGGTCGCGTTGAGCGCCAGCAGCCGGGTCTGCGAGGCCACCTGGTTGATCAGGTCGACCGCGTGCCGGATCTCCTCGGACGCGGTGCGCAGCGAGGTGACCGTGCCGAGCCCGCGCTCGGCGTCGGCGACCGCGCCGCGGGCGAAGGTGGCCAGGCCGTTCGCCGACGCGCCCATCTCGGTGGCCGCGGTCGCCACCTGTTCGGAAACGGTCAGCACGGCGGACTCCAGCTCGTCGGCCAGCGCGTGCCGGGCCCGGGTCGCCTCGGCGATCTGGTCGGCGTTGCGGCGCATCGCGCTGACCGACTCGTTGATCTGCTCGGCGGCCAGCCGGAACGTGCCCTGCAACCCGGTGGTCAGGAAGCGCCGGTAGAAGCGGCCGTCGGCGGCCGCGGCGGAGGCGGCGCCGGCCTCCCGGGCGAACGCGTCCAGCCGGTCCAGCAGGCCGTTCAGCGCGGTCCGGGCGGCCTGCGCGGACTCGCTCTCGCCGATCGGGGCGAGCCGGGCCTCGAAGTCGCCGGCGGTCATCCGCCGGCAGGTCTCCGTGATCACGGCCAGCGGGTCGTCGGCCGCCCTCATCGACCACCGCCGTTGGTCAGCGACCAGACCAACTCGTCGTACTCCATGCCGCGCTCGGCGAGGATGTCCTGGAGCGCCTGGTGACCGGCCGCGACGGCGTCCGGGGTGTGATCGTGGCGAGACTCGGCGGCGCGGACCTTCGCGTACAGATCGCTGATCGCGGCGACCGCGGCCGGGGCCGGGCGACGCCGGTTGGAGTGGTAACCGACCACCCGGCCGCCGGCGTCGTAACTGGGCGTGACGTGCGCCAGGACCCAGTAGTGCGCGCCGTCGGCGGCCAGGTTCAGCACGTAGGCGAAGATCTCCCGCTGCTCCCCGAGCGCGTCCCAGAGCAGCTTGAACACGCCGCGGGGCATGTCCGGATGCCGGATCAGGTTGTGCGGCTGCCCGACCGCCTCGGCCTCGGTGAGCGCCGAGACGCGCAGGAAGACGTCGTTGGCGTAGGTGATCACGCCACGCGGATCGGTCTTGGTGACGATCATCTCGTGGTCACCGAAGGTGCGCTCGATCCCGGTGGGCCGTATCCGCGTCGCTCTCATGGTGATTCGATCGTGCCGAATGCGGACGGCCTTTTCGGTGGAATCAGCGAGATACCCGCAGGGCCCAGGCGATCAGCGGGGCCTGCAACGGGAGGCGGCCGAACGCGATCGCGCGCTTGGCGGGCGAGGCGTGCCGCCAGTCCCAGGCCATCTTGACGTTCGCCGGGAAGACGCCGGCGAACAGCGCGGCGGCGGCAAGACCGCCGATCCGCCGGGTGCGGGGATGCGCGACGGCCGCGGCCACTGCCAATTCGGCGACACCACTGAGGTACGTCCATTGCCGCGCCGACCCGGGCAACGACTTCGGCACGATCGCGTCGAACGGCTTCGGCGCCACGAAATGCAGTACGCCCGTGGTGGCGAGCAACCCGGCCAATGCCGCGGCATCCTTGTTCGAACGGGCACTGTTCATCCGGGCACTCTAACCAGTCAGCGGCGCACCGCCGGCTCCATGGCCCGTTGCAGCGCGCGGTAGATCCGGCCGAACCGCTGCGCGTTCGTGGTCCGCAGCAGCAGCACCTCGCCGCCGCGCACCCGGCCCCAGATCTCGATGGTCCGGCTGCCCTGGTCGTATGACCGGTCGACCCGCTCCAGCATCAGGTCGGCGACCGGCACCACGGCCAGCCCGATCAGCACCCCGCCGATCACCATCGCGATCGTGTGCGAGAGATCGATGCGTAGCGCCAGCGCCAGCCCGACGGCGAGCGCGCCGACCAGCAGCGGCAGCAGAATGGTGAGCCCGAAGGCACCCCGCTTGGCGATCACCGACCAGGACCGGGCGCCCTTGGTGTGCCACACCTGGATCAGCTCGGGCAGGCGGAAGTCGCGGCCGTTCATATGGATCCCGGACGAAGTGATCAGCACGTCCGGGTCCCGGTAGTACGTGGTCATCTGTCCTCCCCAGGGGACCCAATCTAGTCGGTACCCGTCGTAGGCTGGCTGCGAAACGGCAACCAACGGAGGTTCGGCGTGGGCGAGTTCGTACGGCTGGAGATCGCGGACGGGATCGGGACGATCCGGCTCGAACGACCCCCGATGAACGCGCTGAACACCCAGGTGCAGGAGGAGTTGCGGGCGGCGGCGACGGCCGCGGCCGGCGATCCCGCGGTGCGTGCCGTGGTGGTCTGGGGCGGGGCGAAGGTGTTCGCCGCCGGCGCCGACATCACCGAGTTCACGACAGTCAGCTATCAGCACATGGTGGGCCGGGCCGCGGCGCTCTCCGGGGCGTTCGACGCGGTCGCCCGGATCCCCAAGCCGGTGGTGGCCGCGATCACCGGGTTCGCCCTGGGCGGCGGCTGCGAGCTGGCCCTGGCCTGCGACTGGCGGGTGGTGGCCGAGGACGCCAAGCTCGGCCAGCCGGAGATCAAGCTGGGCATCATCCCGGGCGCCGGCGGCACCCAGCGGCTGGCCCGCCTGGTCGGCCCGGCCCGGGCCAAGGAGCTGATCTTCTCCGGCCGGATGGTGACCGCGGCCGAGGCGGAGCGGATCGGGCTCGCCGACCGGGTGGTCCCGGCCGACCGGGTGTACGAGACGGCTGTCGAGCTGGTCCAGCCCTACGTGACCGGGCCCGCCCTCGCGCTGCGCGCCGCCAAGCAGGCCATCGACGCCGGGCTCAGCATGGACCTGGCGGCCGGCCTGGCGCTGGAGTCGCACCTGTTCGCCGGACTGTTCGCCACCGACGATCGGGTGGAGGGCACCACCGCTTTCGTCGAGAAGCGGAAGCCGAAGTTCACCGGACAGTGACGGTGGCCCTACCTGTCACAGGCACCGCCTAGACTTCGCTCATGTCCATCGACCAGGGTGGTCCGAAGTACGCCCTCGGCATCGACTTCGGCACCTCCAACACCGTCGCCGTCGCGCGGTGGCCGGATGGGCGCGCGCGGCCGATCCTGGTCGACGGCTCGCCCCTGCTGCCGTCCGCCGTCTTCGCGGACGCCGCGGGCAGCCTGCTGGTCGGGCGGGACGCGGTGCACAGTGCCCGCCTGGAGCCCGCCCGTTTCGAGCCGAACCCGAAACGCCGGGTCGACGACGGCCTGGTCCTGCTCGGCGAGCGGGAGTTCGACGTCGTGGACCTGATCACCGCGGTGCTCGCCCGGGTGGTCGAGGAGTGGCATCGCGCCGTCGGGCCGTATCGGCCGGAGACCACGCTCACCTGCCCCGCGACCTGGGGCGCCACCCGGCGCACCCTGCTGGCCGAGGCGGCCGCCCGGGCCGGGCTGTCCGGCGCCCGGCTGGTCGCCGAGCCGGTCGCGGCGGCCACCTACTTCGCCGAGGTGCTCGGGCGGGACGTGCCGATCGGCTCGGTGCTGATGGTGCACGACTTCGGAGCCGGCACCTTCGACGCCAGCCTGGTCTCGCGGACCGCCACCGGCTTCGAGGTGCTCGCCGTCGACGGGCGGGACGACCTGGGCGGCCTGGACGTGGACGCGGCGCTGGTCGAGCACATGCAGTCGGACGCCTGGCAGCGGCTGCTGGAGCCGTCCACGGTCGAGGAGCGCCGCGCCCGCCGGCAGCTCTGGGACGACGTGCGGATCGCCAAGGAGCGGCTGTCCCGGGCGCAGTCCGCCGACTTCGTGGTGCCGCTGCTGGACACCGAGGTGCACCTGACCCGGGACGAGCTGGAGCAGGTCGCCCGGCCGGTGCTGGAGCAGACCGTCCGGATCACGCGGAACCTGCTGACGTTCGCGGACCTGCCGGCCGGGCGGCTGGCCGGGGTGTTCCTGGTCGGCGGGGCCAGCCGGATCCCGTTGGTGGCGACGCTGCTGCACCGGGAGCTGGGGGAGCCGCCGGTGGTGATCGAGCAGCCGGAGCTGGTGGTGGCCGAGGGGAGCATCCTGGCCGGGGCGGCGTTGCTGGCGTCGGAGCCGGCGGCGCCCGGACCGACGGCCGAGTTGCGGCTGCCGTCGCGGTCGTTGCCGGAGTTCGGTGGGCCGGCGATGCCGGTGGCGTCCGAGTTCAGCGAGCTCACGACGCCTGCGGTGCGGGACTTCAGCGGGCCGGCGCCGGTGGTGCGGGACTTCAGTGAGCCGACGACGCCGCCGCCGGTCGGCGCATCCGGCAGGTCCGATAAATCGGACCTTCCGATCATGACCCAGCCGGTTGAGGCGCAATCGATCCCGGAGGCGGCCGGCTCGGCGCTGACGGCCGGAGGCCAGGGGGCTGCTGCCGGCCCGCCGCCCGCACGGCTCCCGGGCACGTCTGCCCAGGCGTCCGGCGGGTCTGCCGGATCGCCGGCCGCGCAGGCGCCGGGTGCTGCTGCCGGGTCGCTGGCCGCACAGGCGCCGGGCGCTACTGCCGGGTTGCCGGCCGCGCAGGCGCCGGGTGCTGCTGCCGGGTCGTTGCCCGCCCAGGCGCCGAGGGCTGCTGGGGGGTCGTCGGCCGCGCAGGTATCAGGGGCTGCTGCCGGGGCGTCGGGCGCTATTGCCGGGTCACTGCCCGCCCAGGCGCCGGGTGGTGCCGGTTCGCTGCCTGCGCGGGTGCCGGGTGCCGCAGCCGGTTCGTTGCCGCCCCGCGTGCCGGGTGCGGCCGCCGGACCGCTGCCGGAGTCCGGGGACGAGCCGTCCGGCCGCCGCCCGCTCGATCGGGCCGCCGCCCCGGCGACATCGCAGGGCAAGACCGCCCGTGAGCCCGACGTGGACAACCGGGAGACCGAGATCCGTCCGGAGCTCGTGGTCCCCCCGCACATGCGCCCACCGGTCGACCCGTGGCCGGACGCCGAGCCCCCGCACTGGCGGCACGACCCGGACGCCACGATGCCGACCAGTCCGCCGCAGCACGAGGTGCGCACTCCCGGCGTACGCAAAAATCAACCCGCACCGAAAGCGGCCCCGTCGCGGCCGGCGAACCCGGTGGTGGCGCATGCCCGGCCGGTCTCTCCGGTGACCGGGCAGGCGCGCCCGGTGTCCGGGCGGGCCGTGGTCGCCGCGCCGCGCCCGCCGAGCGTGCCCCAGCAGCAGCCGAGGAAGGCTCCCAAGCCGGCCCGGCCGAAGCAAGCCGAGCAGAAGCGGCAGCCGGCGCCGAAGCCGAAGCGGCGCAAGAGCCGGCTGCTCCGCTTCTTCCAGGTGCTGCTCAGCCTGCTGACGATGATCTGTGTACCGATCGCCGCGCTGATCGTGGCCTACGGGTACGGGGATCCGGGCAAGAGCTGGAAACAGGACGCCGTCGAGGTGTTCAAGCAGATCGTGAGCCTGGTGCATCCGTAGACGGAGGGCGAGATGCCGATCGAGGGGCACGGCGGGGAGCTGGCGCTGGCGGCGCTCCGGGCGTTCGGGGTGACCGAGATGTTCACCCTCTCCGGCGGTCACGTCTTCCCGCTCTACGCGGCCGCCCACGAGTCCGGGTTCGGCCTCTACGACGTGCGGCACGAGCAGTCCGCGGTCTTCGCCGCCGAGGCGGTGGCCAAGCTGCGACGCCGGCCGGGCCTGGCCGTGCTCACCGCCGGTCCCGGGGTGACCAACGGCATCTCCGGCCTGACCAGCGCCCACTTCAACGGCTCGCCGGTGCTGGTGCTGGGCGGGCGGGCACCCGCCTTCCGCTGGGGCGCGGGCAGCCTCCAGGAGCTCGACCACGTCCCGCTGGTCGCCCCGGTCACCAAGTACGCCGCCACGGTCACCGACTGCGCCGAGATCCCCGGTCAGATCGGCGCGGCCCTGACCGCCGCGCTCACCCCGCACCGCGGCCCGGCCTTCCTGGATCTGCCGCTCGACGTGATCTTCTCCACCTCGGCGGCGGCCGACCCGGGCGTCCCGGCCGTGCCGGTCCTGGAGCCCGATCCGGACGAGGTGACCCGCGCGGCCGTGTTGCTGCGGGACGCGGATCGCCCGGTGATCGTGGCCGGCTCGGACGTCTGGACCGGTGACGCGATCGCCGAGCTGCGGGCCGCCGCGGAGGCGTTGCGGGTCCCGGTCTTCACCAACGGGATGGGTCGCGGCGCGCTCCCGCCCGGGCATCCGCTCGCCTTCGCCCGGGCCCGCCGGGTCGCCCTCGGCCAGGCCGACGTGGTCGCCGTGGTGGGCACCCCGCTGGACTTCCGGCTGGGCTTCGGCGACTTCGGGGCGGCCCGGGTGGTGCACGTCGTCGACTCGGCCGAGCAGCGTGCGACACATGTCACTCCGGCGGTCTCGCCGGTCGGCGACCTCCGGGTGATTCTGCGCGGGCTGGCCGCGACGACCGGTGATCACGAGGAGTGGATCGCCGGGTTGCGGGTGGCCGAGGACGCCGCCCGGTTCCGCGACGTCGAGCTGATGGCCGCCGAGAGCGACCCGATCAAGCCGGCCCGGATCTACGGCGAGCTGCGCAAGGTTCTCGCGCCGGACGCGGTGACGATCGGGGACGGCGGGGACTTCGTCTCGTACGCCGGGCGGTTCCTGGAGCCGGCCCAGCCCGGGACCTGGCTCGACCCGGGTCCGTACGGCTGCCTGGGCACCGGCCTGGGCTACGCGATGGGGGCCCGGGTCACCTACCCCGGCAGGCAGATCTGCGTGCTGCTGGGCGACGGCGCCGCCGGGTTCTCCCTGATGGACGTGGAGTCACTGGTCCGGCAGGGGCTGCCGGTGGTGCTGGTGGTCGGCAACAACGGGATGTGGGGGCTGGAGAAGCACCCGATGCGGGCCATGTACGGCTTCGACGTGGCGGCCGATCTCCAGCCGGGGATCCGGTACGACGAGGTGGTCCGGGCGCTGGGCGGCGCGGGGGAGACGGTGGCGAAGGCGTCCGAGGTCGGGCCGGCGCTGCGGCGGGCCTTCGACGCCGGGGTCCCCTATCTGGTCAACGTGCTGACCGATCCGGCCGACGCCTACCCGCGCAGCTCCGTGCTGGCCTGATCGCGCGATCTGCACAAAGTTACTGCTGTTGCTCGTCGTCGTGACGCAGCTCGCGCTCCCACTGGGCGAGCAGCTCCCGCTCCCGCCGGGACTGCTCGGTGTCCATCGAGCGTAGGAAGTCCGGGTCGTCGTCCGGCGAGGACGGCCGGGTGGCCGGGCGCCGGGCGGCCGGGCTCGCCGGGCGGCCCCACAGGAAATACGCGATCGGCCCGGCCAGCGGGATCAGCACGACGACCAGGACCCAGAGCAGCCGCGGCATGCCACGCACGCGATCCGCCGACAGGCAGGCGATGAGCGCCAGGATCAGCAGGACGAGCGCGACCGCGGCCAAGAAGATGAACAACCGGACCATGGGGCAATGATGCCCCGCCCGACGCCCTCCGGCGACGATCAGAGCATGACAACCAGCCCGCCGAGGACCGCGAGAGCCGCGGTGATCAGCGCGTAGGCCCTGATCGAGCGGGGCGCGGGCCGGGGTGGACGGGCTCGCAGGCCGGGTGCGCGGTGCAGGGCGAGGGCCGCCAGGGCCGCCCAGCCGCCCAGCGCGGCGCCGGCGATCAGCCACTCGGCCGGGCCGGCGCCGGGATGGACGGCCGGGCGGGCGGCGAGCAGGGCGACCGCGGCGGCGGACAGGCCGGTGCGCCGCCAGGCCAGGCGGGTGCGCTCCGGCGAGGCCCCGGGGTCGCGGGTGGTCACGCGACGACCCGGTACAGCACCGCGGCGACCAGCAGCACCGCTCCGATCGCCACGGTGATCGCCAGGACCGCCGGGAACCGGGAGCGGGGCAGGTCGATGCCGAGCCGCATGGCCCGCTCGGCCCGGGCCCAGTGATCCACCGCACGTAGCGCGACCACGCCGCCGAGCACCAGCAGCGCGATCGCGATGATCTCTCGTAACCGGGCGATCGGCAGCGGCGGCAGGAACTGGGCACAGGCCAGTCCGCCGGCGATCAGCGCGAGCCCGGTGCGGATCCAGGCCAGGAAGGTCCGTTCGTTGGCCAGCGAGAACCGATAGTCCGGTGTGGTGCCCTCGGTATGGGCGCTCTCCGGGTCGAACCACTGTCGCAGGCCACCGAACACTCGCCGATTATTGACCGGACGGGTCAAGAAGGTGGTGCCAGAGATTGCGTACTTCGTCACTCACGCAGGTCTCCCGTAGCTGGCCACAGCGGCACCACGGAGAGTCGGGATCGGATCGGCCGTGGGCGTGCGGCTCCGCTTCCCCTCGGTTTGCGAGAGGATGGGTGCCGGTCAGGTTAACCGTGCCGGACATGTCATGAAACCTCCTGCGGCAGATGCTAGTGAGGTGTGTCACTCTGGGTGGCCGGCAACAGCAAAGCTACTGGCGGGTAACCTTTCTGACATGTCCGCGGCCAGGCAAGGCCGGCCGACGGACCGGCTCGATCGCAACGGTGCGTTCAATACAGGAGGGTCAATAGCGCGATGAACATCGTCGTACTGGTGAAGCAGGTGCCCGACTCCGGTGCCGAGCGCACCCTGAGCGCGAGCGACAACACCGTCGAGCGTGGCTCGGCGAGCAACGTCATCAACGAGATGGACGAGTACGCCATCGAGGAGGCGTTGAAGATCAAGGAGGCGCACGGCGGCGAGGTGACCGTGCTGACGGTCGGCCCGTCCGGCGCGACCGAGTCGATCCGCAAGGCGCTCTCCATGGGCCCCGACAAGGCCGTCCACGTGCAGGACGACGCCCTGCACGGCTCCTGCGCGGTGGCCACCTCCAAGGTGCTCGCCGCCGCCCTCGGCCGGCTGAACGCCGACCTGATCCTGTGTGGCGCCGAGTCCACCGACGGCCGCGTGCAGGTCGTCCCGCACATGCTGGCCGAGCGCCTCGGCGTGGCCGCGCTGACCGGCGCGCGCAAGCTCACCGTGGACGGCGCGCAGCTGACCATCGAGCGGCAGACCGACGAGGGCTACGAGGTGGTCACCGCCGCGACCCCGGCGATCGTCAGCGTCTGGGACACCATCAACGAGCCGCGGTACCCGTCCTTCAAGGGCATCATGGCCGCCAAGAAGAAGCCGCTGGAGAGCCTGTCCCTGGCCGACCTCGGCGTCTCCGCCGACGAGGTCGGCTCGGCCGGCGCCACCAGCGCCGTGCTCGAGTGGTCGAAGCGTCCGGCCCGCTCCGGCGGCGCGAAGGTCACCGACGAGGGCACCGGCGGCGAGCAGCTCGTCGCGTACCTCGCCACCGAGAAGTTCGTCTGAGAAGGGGTCTCGTCATGGCTGAAGTACTCGTTGTCGTCGAGGCCGGCGTCAAGAAGGTCACGCTCGAGATGCTGACCATCGCTCGCGGGCTCGGCGAGGTGTCCGCCGTCGTGTTCGGCGAGGCCGACCAGGCCAAGCTCGCCGAGTTCGGTGCGGCGAAGATCTACACCGCGTCCGGCGCGGACGTGGAGGACCACGGGGCCGCCCCCAAGGCCACCGCGATCGCCGAGCTGGTCAAGAACGTGCAGCCCGCCGCCGTGCTGCTCGCCTCCACCCAGGAGGGCAAGGAGATCGCCGGTCGTCTGGCGGTCAAGCTGGACAACGGCCTGCTGACCGACGCGGTCGACCTGGCCGCCGACGGCACCGCCACCCAGGTCGTCTTCGCCGGCTCCACGATCGTCAAGTCCAAGGTCACCAAGGGCCTGCCGATCGTCACCATCCGGCCGAACTCGACCACCCCGGTCGCCGCGCCGGCCACTCCGGCCGTCGAGGCGCTCACCGTCGCGGTCAGCGACTCGGACAAGCTGGCCACCGTCACGCAGCGGGTCGCCGAGCAGAAGGGCTCGCGTCCCGAGCTCACCGAGGCCGGCATCGTCGTCTCCGGTGGCCGCGGCGTCGGCAACGCCGACAACTTCAAGCTGGTCGAGGAGCTCGCCGACCTGCTCGGCGGCGCGGTCGGCGCGTCCCGCGCGGCGGTCGACTCGGGCTACTACCCGCACCAGTTCCAGGTCGGCCAGACCGGCAAGACCGTCTCCCCGCAGCTCTACGTCGCGCTCGGCATCTCCGGCGCGATCCAGCACCGGGCCGGCATGCAGACCTCGAAGACGATCGTCGCGGTCAACAAGGACCCCGAGGCCCCGATCTTCGAGCTCGCCGACTTCGGCGTGGTCGGCGACCTGTTCAAGGTCGTCCCGCAGGCCGCGGACGAGATCCGCAAGCGCAAGTAAGGCAGTCCCTGGTCACGGCCCGGCGGTTCTCCGCCGGGCCGTTCGGCGTTTTTCGGTACGCCCGGGGCCGCGCGCGGGTTTCGGTGACCACCCGCGGAGAATGAAGGGTGCGGCGATCGTTATGGACGCGCCAGCGGCCAGATCGCCGTGCCCGGCCCGCGCGGGAGCGTGCGATCCGTACCCGAGCGGACGCGCGTAAATGAAGATCTTGATGGTGCTCGCGGGGTGGGCGTGGATGCTTGTTTCGAGCAGCACATTCTAGAGTGGGAAAAATGGCCTACCTCGATCACGCGGCGACCACGCCGATGCTCTCCGCCGCGCTGGACGCCTACGCGGCCGCGGCCCGGGAGATCGGCAACCCGTCCTCCCTGCACGCGGCCGGTCGTGGCGCCCGCCGGATGGTCGAGGAGTCCCGCGAGCGGATCGCCGCGGTGATCGGCGCCCGGCCCTCCGAGGTGGTCTTCACCGGCGGCGGGACCGAGGCGGACAACCTGGCCACCAAGGGCGTCTTCTGGGCCCGCCGGGACGCCGACCCGGCGCTGCGCCGGGTGGTGGCCTCGGCGGTGGAGCATCACGCGGTGCTGGACGCGGTCGACTGGCTGGGGCGGCACGAGGGCGCCGAGGTGGCGTATCTGCCGGTGGACGGCGCCGGCCGGGTCGATGCGGCCGGGTTCGCCGAGCTGGTGCGCGCGCACGGCGAGGAGATCGCCGTGGTCAGTGTGCAGTGGGCGAACAACGAGGTGGGCACGGTGCAGCCGGTCGCCGAGCTGGCCGCGATCGCGGCGGGCGCGGGCATCCCGTTCCACACCGACGCGGTGCAGGCGGTCGGGCAGGTGCCGGTCGACTTCGCGGACAGCGGCGTGGCCGCGCTCACCCTGACCGGGCACAAGCTGGGCGGCCCGGTCGGTGTCGGCGCGCTGGTGCTGGGCCGCGACGTGGCCTGCACCCCCCTGCTGCACGGCGGCGGGCAGGAGCGCGACGTGCGGTCCGGGACGCTGGACACCCCGGGCGTGGTGGCGTTCGCGGTCGCGGTCGAGACGACCGTGCGGGCCCGGCTGGAGTACGCGGACCGGGTCGCGGCGCTGCGCGACGAGCTGGTCCGGCGGGTGCTCGCGGCGATCCCGGACGCGATCTACAACGGTGATCCGGACCACCGGCTGCCCGGCAACGCGCACTTCTCCTTCCCCGGCTGCGAGGGTGACGCCCTGCTGCTGCTCCTGGACGCGCAGGGGATCTACTGCTCGACCGGCTCGGCCTGCTCGGCCGGGGTGGCGCAGCCCAGCCACGTGCTGCTGGCGATGGGCGCGGACGACGCCCGGGCGCGCTCGTCGCTGCGCTTCTCGCTCGGCCACGACAGCACCGAGGCGGACCTGGACGCGCTGCTCGGCGCGCTGCCCGGCGCGGTCGAGCGCGCCCGCCGGGCCGGTGCCTGGAAGACCCCCAGATAGGCTGGGGGCATGCGAGTTCTTGCGGCCATGTCCGGTGGTGTCGACTCCGCGGTCGCCGCCGCCCGGGCCAAGGAGGCCGGGCACGACGTCACCGGTGTGCACCTGGCGCTGGCCCGTAATCCACAGACCTACCGCACCGGCGCCCGCGGGTGCTGCACGCTGGAGGACTCGCGGGACGCGCGGCGCGCCGCCGACGTGATCGGCATCCCGTTCTACGTGTGGGACATGGCCGACGAGTTCCACGAGAGTGTGGTCGACGACTTCGTCGAGGAGTACGCGGCCGGCCGCACGCCGAACCCGTGCCTGCGCTGCAACGAGAAGATCAAGTTCGCCGCGGTGCTGGACCGGGCGGTGGCTCTCGGGTTCGACGCGGTGGTCACCGGGCACCACGCCCGGCTCGGCGCCGACGGGTTGCTGCGCCGCAGCGTCGACCTGGCCAAGGACCAGTCCTATGTGCTGGCCGTGCTGACCCGCGAGCAGCTGGACCGGGCGATGTTCCCGCTCGGCGACTGGACGAAGGAGCGGGTGCGCGCCGAGGCCGCCGCCCGGGGCCTGGCCGTCGCGGACAAGCCCGACTCGCACGACATCTGCTTCATCGCCGACGGTGACACCCGGGGGTTCCTCCAGGGGCGGCTCGGGTCGGCGCCCGGTGACATCGTGGACGGGCGGACCGGGGCGAAACTGGGGACCCACAACGGGGCCTACGGGTTCACCATCGGTCAGCGGAAGGGGCTTGACCTGCGAGTTCCGGCCGCCGACGGCCGTCCGCGCTACGTGCTTTCCATCACTCCCGTGACGAATACGGTGACGGTGGGCCCGCGCGAGGACCTCGAGGTGGACACGGTGGAGGCGGCTCGGCCGATCTGGCACGAGGATGCGGCAGATGTCCGTTGCGAGGTTCAGCTCCGGGCGCACGGCGAGGTGGTGCCGGCGTCCGTGACGGTGTCGTCCTCGGGCTTGACCGCGATCCTGGAGACTCCGGCCCGCGGCGTCGCTCCGGGGCAGGCCATCGTCGCCTACAAGCCGGATCCGGACGGCGACATCGTGCTCGGCTCGGCCACCATCACCGCCGGCACCCGGGCGTCGGCCCATGCCTGACTTCCCCTGGCCGGCCGGGGCGGCCAGCGGTATCGGCTCGCTGCCCGGCACCGACATCGCCGAGGCCCAGCGGATCGTCTTCGGCGAGCTGCCCGATCTGCCCCACCTCCCGGAGCTGCCGGAGCGCGGCCCGGGGGCGGACATCATCGGCCGCGGCGCCGGGTTCCTGGTCGAGCTGCCGGTTCAGCTCTACGCCGGCCGCTGGCAGGTGGCCGGTCGGCCGGGCAAGGACCTGCGGCGTACGGCCGACCTGCTGGAACGTGACCTCGACCAGCTCACCGAGCAGGGCGACGGCTTCACCGGCACCGTCAAGATCCAGGCGGCCGGGCCGTGGACCCTGGCGGCCTCGATCGACCTGCCGATCGGCGGGCGGCTGCTGCGCGACCCGGGCGCGGTCCGGGACCTCACCGACTCGCTCGCCGAGGGGCTGCACCGGCACGTCGCCGACGTGCGCAAACGGCTGCCCGGCGCGACCGTGCTGTTGCAGCTGGACGAGCCGTCGCTGCCGGCCGTGCTGGCCGGGCAGGTGCCGACCGAGAGCGGGCTGAGCGCGTACAAGGCGGTGGACGGGCCGGACGCCGCGGCCCGGCTGCGGACCGTGACCGAGGCGGTCGGCGCCCCGGTCGTGGTGCACTGCTGCGCGCCGGACCTGCCGCTCCAGGTGATCCGGGACGCCAAAGCCGCCGCCGCGGCCTTCGACCTCTCGCTGATCAAGGACCTGGACCCGATCGGCGAGGCGATCGAGGCGGACCTGGGCCTGTTCGTCGGCGCCGCGCCGACCCGGCCGGTGGGCGGCAAGCGGCCCGAGTCCAAGCAGATCGCGGAGCGGGTGCAGAAGCTCTGGCAGCGCCTCGGTTTCCCGGCCGCGCGGCTGCCCCGGCAGGTCGTCGTCACGCCGGCCTGTGGGCTCGCCGGGGCGACTCCGGGTTACGTGCGAGCGCTGCTGAAGGCGTGTCACGAGGCGGGTCGCCGGATCTCCGAGGTGTGAGCCCGAAATTGTCGGGGGTGGCGACTACCGTGCCTCGTAGGTTGTCGAGACACGGAGGTTGTGGTGACGTCACCGAGCGCCGAGGCCAGCGCCCGACACGCGGAGCTCGCCGAGGAGATCCGCGATCATCAGTATCACTACTACGTGCTCGACGCGCCGACCATCTCCGACGGTGAGTTCGACCGGCTCCTGCGCGAGTTGGAGGCGCTGGAGACCGAGTTCCCCGAGCTGCGGACGCCGGACTCCCCGACGCAGAACGTGGGCGGCACGTTCTCCACGGATTTCACCACGGTCCCGCACCTCGAGCGGATGATGTCGCTGGACAACGTCTTCAGCCTCGACGAGCTCGACGCGTGGGCCGAGCGGACGGTCCGGGACGCCGGCGGGCCGGTCCCGTTCCTGTGCGAGCTGAAGGTCGACGGCCTGGCGATCAACCTGCTCTATGAGAAAGGCAAGCTGGTCCGCGGCCTGACCCGCGGTGACGGGCGCAGCGGTGAGGACGTGACGCCCAACGTGCGGACGATCCGTGAGATCCCGGAGCGGCTGGCCGGCGACGACGTGCCCGACCTGATCGAGGTCCGCGGCGAGATCTACTTCCCGGCCGAGGCGTTCGCCGATCTCAACGCGACGCTCGTCGAGCAGGGCAAGGCCCCGTTCGCGAATCCGCGGAACGCCGCCGCCGGCAGCCTCCGGCAGAAGGATCCCCGGGTCACCGCGTCCCGGGGCCTGCGCATGGTGGTGCACGGCATCGGCGCCCGCGAGGGCTTCAGCCCGGCCTCGCAGTCGCACGCGTACGAGGCCCTGCGGTCCTGGGGCCTGCCCACCAGCACCCGGTGGAAACTGTTCGACGACATGGCCGGCGTCCGCGAGTTCATCGACTATTACGGCGAGCACCGGCACGACGTCGAGCACGAGATCGACGGCGTGGTGGTCAAGGTGGACGCCGTGGCGATCCAGGGCCGGCTCGGCTCGACCAGCCGGGCGCCGCGCTGGGCCATCGCGTTCAAGTATCCGCCCGAGGAGGTCACCACCAAGCTCCTCGACATCGCGGTGAACGTGGGGCGCACCGGCCGCGTCACGCCGTACGCGATCGTGGAGAAGGTGAAGGTCGCCGGTTCCGAGGTGTCGCAGGCGACCCTGCACAACGCGCAGGAGGTGGCCCGCAAAGGCGTGCTGATCGGCGACACCGTGGTGCTGCGCAAGGCCGGTGACGTGATCCCGGAGATCCTCGGGCCGGTGATCGACCTGCGGCCGGCCGACGCCCGGGCGTTCGTGATGCCGACCGAGTGCCCGTCCTGCGGCACGCCGCTGGCGCCGGCCAAGGAGGGCGACGTCGACATCCGCTGCCCGAACAGCGAGTCCTGCCCGGGTCAACTGCTCGAGCGCCTGGCCACGCTGGCCGGCCGGAGCGTGCTGGACATCGAGGTGCTGGGTTACAAGGCGGCGAAAGCGCTGCTCGACTCCGGGGTGCTGCACAACGAGGGCGACCTGTTCACGCTGACCGAGGAGGACCTGCAGCGGGTTCCGTTCTTCGTCAACAAGAGCGGGAAACTCAGCACCAACGCCGGCAAGATGCTCGCCTCGCTGGAGGAGGCGAAGACGCGCCCGTTCGCGCGGGTGCTGGTGGCGCTGTCGATCCGGCACGTGGGACCGACGGCGGCCGAGGCGCTGGCGCTGGAGTACGGGTCGATGGAGGCGCTGGAGGCGGAGCTGGCGCGCACGGCCGCTGACCCGGAGGCGGTGGCCGCCTCGGCGGAGGCCGCCCAGCTGGCGGAGGCGGCGGGGGACGACGAGGCGTCGGATGCGGAGGCCTTGGGGGACGGCGGCGAGGCGGCGGGTGCCGGGGACGGCGGCGAGGCGGCGGGTGCCGGGGACGGCGGGCCGGCTTCGGAGGCCGTGGTGGCGGCGAAGCGGAAGGCCAAGGCGGTCGATCCGATCGCGGCGGTGGACGGGGTCGGGCCGATCATCGCGGACAGCCTGCGGGAGTGGTTCACCGTGCCGTGGCACCGGGAGATCGTTCGCAAGTGGCGTGCGGCCGGCGTGCGGATGGCCGACGAGCGGGCGGAGAGCGGCCCGCGCCCGCTGGAGGGCCTGACCGTGGTGGTCACCGGCACCCTGGCCGGCTTCACCCGGGACCAGGCGGCCGAGGCGGTCACCTCCCGTGGTGGCAAGGTGAGCGGCTCGGTCTCGAAGAAGACCGGTTTCGTGGTGGTCGGCGACAACCCGGGCAGCAAGTACGACAAGGCGATCAGCCTCAAGGTGCCGGTCCTCGACGAGGCCGGCTTCACCGTCCTGCTCACCGAGGGCCCGGACGCGGCCCGGGCGGTCGCGGAGGTGGCGCCGGAAGGGTGACCTCCCCCGAATGGGTGAAATGGGGGGTTGGTATCTTATGCCGTTTCAATAACGGGTAAGCGGTTTCACGGCATTCGCACCATGTGGATCTATGGTGTAGGCGATCGGTGATCGAGGCCAGTCGTGGAGGTCGCATGGATGCCGTTCGCCCGCTTACGGCTGCCTCCGGGCCCCGGCGACGGCGTGCGCTGATCGTCACCACGGGTCTGACCGTGGCCGCCGACCTGGCGCTCTGGGCGGCCGCACCGGGGACGTTCCGTGCGCTGCCCCCGGCGTACTGGATCATGGCGGTCCTCGCCGTGGTCGCCGACGCCCGGCCGCAGCCGCTGCCCGGGCGGCGGGCCAGCCGGGTGATCCTGCCGTCCATCTGCTTCACCTTCGCGATCGCCCTCGCCTGGGGTTTCGTGCCGGCGCTGGCGGTGCAGCTGGTGGCCGTGACGGTCGCCGGGGTGCGGATGCGCCACCCGGTGCCCCGCACGATCCACCTGGCCGTGCAGCACGCCGCCGGGCTGGGCGCCGCGTCGATCGTGGCCGGGCTGATCGCCTGGCGGATGGATCCCCGCCCCGATCTCCGGGACGCGGCGCTGACCTGCGCCGCGGCGGCCGCCTGGATCGCGGCGCGCTACACGGTGGCGGCGGTGGTGGGGCGGTGGGCCTCGGAACGGCGTACCCGTCATCGGCGCCGCGCCCGCGCGGACCTGATGGCGACCGCGGCCCTGCTGCTGCTCGCCCCGGTCCTGCTGGTCGCCGCGCGGGTCAGCCCGGCCCTGCTGCCGATGGCCCTGCTGGCCCTGCACGCCGTGCACCGGATGGTCCGCTGGGCCGGCGAGTCCGAGCGGGCCACCCGGGTCGACCCGCTCACCGGCCTGCCCAACCGGCGCGCCCTGCAGTCCACCATGTCCGAACGCGGCCCGGACCGGCAGCGCGCCCTGCTCCTGCTCGACCTGGACCGGTTCCGCACGGTCAACGACGCGCTCGGCCACGGCGCCGGCGACCGCCTGCTGGCCCGGGTCGCCGACCGGCTGACCGCCGCGGTGCCCCGGCACGACCTGGTGGTCCGGCTCGGCGGCGACGAGTTCGCGGTGCTCGCCACCCGGGTCGAGGGCGCCGCCTCGGCCCGCCGGATCGCCGAGCACCTGTCCGAGGCGCTGAGCCGCCCGTTCCCGCTGGACGGCACCCCGGTCGAGCTGACCGCCTCGATCGGGATCGCGCTCCAGTCCGGCCGGCGCGACGGCGCCACCCTGCTGCGCGAGGCCGAGTCCGCGATGTACGAGGCGAAGCAGCGCGGCGACCAGGTCGCGGTGCACGGCCCGGATGCGCCGCACACCTCCCCGGACCGTCTCGCCCTGCTCGCCGACCTGCGCGCGGCGCTCCGGCGCGACCCGCCCGACGACGGGATAGTGCTCTACTACCAGCCGCAGATCGCCATCGCGACCGGCGAGGTGGTCGGGGTGGAGGCGCTGCTGCGCTGGCGGCACCCGAAACGCGGCCTGGTCGGGCCGGAGGAACTGCTCCGGGTGGCCGAGCCGACGCCGGTGATGCGGCTGCTCACGGCCCGGGTGCTGGACGAGGTGGTGGCCCAGCTGGCGGCTTGGCGTACCGGAGGAAGGCCGTTGCGGGCAGCGGTCAACGTGTCGGCCCGCGATCTGCACGCCGGAGACATCGCCGACCGGGTCGGCGAGTTGTTGCGGGAGTACGAGGTGCCCGCGGACCTGCTCCAGCTGGAGATCACCGAGAGCGCGCTGATGGCCGACCCGCACCGGGTGCTGGACACGATCACCCGGCTGGACCGGATGGGCGTGGCGATCTCGCTGGACGACTTCGGCACCGGGTACTCGTCGTTGCAGCACCTGCGCCGGCTGCCGCTCGCCGAGGTGAAGATCGACCGCTCGTTCGTGCTGGGCATGGCCGACGACCCGGGCGACGCCGCGATCGTCCGGTCGGTGATCGGGCTGGCCGAGTCGCTCGGCCTGCGCGCGGTCGCCGAGGGGGTGGAGGACGAGCTGACCTGGCGGCTGCTCGCGGCGGCCGGCTGCCACGCCGCGCAGGGCTGGTTCCACGCCCGGCCGATGCCCGCTCCGGAGCTCGCCGAGTGGCTTTCCCGGTACCGGCCGATCCGGCCCGGGGTTCTTCGCGGCCCGTGGATCCCGGCGAAATAGACTCTGGGTTTGCAGGCAGACGCACAAACAGAACGAGGGGGCAGGATGGCCGCCATCTCCCGCGAAGAGGTAGCGCACCTGGCGCGCCTGTCGCGGCTCGCCGTGACCGAAGAGGAGCTCGATCGATTCGCGGGGCAGCTCGACGTGATCCTGCAATCGGTCGCCCGGGTCGGTGAGGTGGCCGCGGAGGACATTCCGCCGACCTCGCACTCGGTGCCGCTGACCAACGTGTACCGCGACGACGTTCCCCAGCCGAGCCTCACGCAGGACGCCGCCCTCTCCGGGGCGCCGGATGCGTACGAGGGCCGGTTCCGGGTGCCGCGCATCCTGGACGAGGAGGACTGACCGTGAGCGACCTGACCAAGTTGAGCGCGGCCGCCCTGAGCGGGATGATCGCGAAGCGTGAGGTGTCGGCCGTCGAGGTCGCCACCGCCCACCTCGACCGGATCACGGCCGTCGAGGAGCGGGTGCACGCGTTCCTGCACGTGGACCGCGAGGGTGCGCTCGCCGCGGCGAAAAAGGTCGACGACGGTGAGATCACCGGCCCGCTGGCCGGGGTGCCGATCGCGGTGAAGGACGTGGTGACCACCAAGGGCATCCCGACCACCGCCGCGTCGAAGATCCTCGAGGGCTGGAAACCGCCGTACGACGCGACCATCGTCGAGCGGCTCAAGGCCGCCGGCATGCCGATCCTCGGCAAGACCAACATGGACGAGTTCGCGATGGGCTCGTCCACCGAGTACTCGGCGTACGGCCCGACGAACAACCCGTGGGACCTGGGCCGGATCCCGGGCGGATCCGGTGGCGGCTCGGCCGCGGCGCTCGCGGCCTACGAGGCCCCGCTCGCGATCGGCACCGACACCGGTGGCTCGATCCGCCAGCCCGGCGCGGTCACCGGCACGGTCGGCGCCAAGCCGACGTACGGCGGCACCTCCCGGTACGGCCTGATCGCCTTCTCGTCGTCCCTCGACACCCCGGGCCCGTGCGCCCGCACCGTCGAGGACACCGCCCTGCTGCACGCGGTGATCGCCGGCCACGACCCGCGCGACTCCACCTCGATCGCGCAGCCGGTGCCGGACGTGGTCGCCGCCGCCCGCCGCGGCCTGCAGGGCGACCTGACCGGCGTGAAGCTCGGCATCGTCAAGGAGTTCGCCGGTGACGGCTCCGAGCCGGGCGTCGTGGCCGCGTTCAAGGAGTCCCTGGAGGCGCTGGTCAAGCTGGGTGCCGAGGTCGTCGAGGTGTCCTGCCCGCACTTCCAGTACGCCCTCCCGGCCTACTACCTGATCGCCCCCAGCGAGTGCTCGTCCAACCTGGCCCGCTTCGACGGCGTGCGCTACGGCCTGCGCGCCGGCGACGACGGCCAGCACTCGCTCGAGGAGGTCATGTCGCTGACCCGCGAGGCCGGCTTCGGCCCGGAGGTCAAGCGCCGGATCATCATCGGCACGTACGCGCTGTCCAGCGGCTACTACGACGCCTACTACGGTCAGGCGCAGAAGGTCCGGACGCTGATCACCCGCGACTTCGAGGCCGCCTTCGAGAAGGTGGACGTGCTGGTCTCGCCGACCACGCCGTTCGTCGCGTTCCCGTTCGGCTCGCGGACCAGCGACCCGTACCAGATGTACCTGGCCGACCTGTTCACCATCCCGACGAACCTGTACGGCGGCCCGGCCATCTCGGTCCCGTGCGGTCTCTCCGAGGGGCTGCCGGTCGGCTTCCAGATCATGGCCCCGACCTTGGCCGACGACCGGATGTACCGGGTCGCCGGCGCCCTGGAGTCCGCGGTCGGCACGTTCACCCCGCCGGCGCTCTGAGTCCGGAGACCCCGGCGGCTCACGCCGGGGTCTTCGGGGAGTCCAGCCAGGCGTTGATGAGCTTGCTGAAGTCCTTGCCGGTGTTCGTCCTGACGAAGGCGATGAAGGCCGCCCGGTCCTGGTTGGTGCCCCGGTGCTCGGCCACCCAGGCCTGCATCAGCGCGAAGAACTTCTTGTCTCCGAGCGCGTCGTTCAGTTCCTTCAGCATCGCCGCCCCGCAGAGGTAGACGTTGCTCTCGGCGAAGTTGGCGGCCTTCGGCTTGCCGGGCGGGCCGACCTTCTTGCGCAGCTCGGCGTCCCGCTGGCGGAGGAAGACCTCCAGCTGGGCGTCGCTGAACTTCTGCACCTTCTGCTCGTACAGGAACTGGATGTACTGCGCGAAGCCCTCGTTGAGCCACAGGTCGGTCCAGGTGGCCGGGGTGACCGCGTCGCCGAACCACTGGTGGGCGTACTCGTGGGCCAGGGTCTCCTCGAAGAAGGCCGGATCCCACTTCAGCGACCGGCCCATGCTCAGCATCTGCTGGGTCTCCATCGCCGAGATCGAGCCGTTCATCAGGGCGCCGGCCGTCTCGAACGGGTACTTGCCGAGCTTCTGCTCCAGCCAGGTGAGGATCTCCGGCGACTTCTTCAGCGACGTCAGCAGCTTGTCGTCGGTCTTCGGCAGCACCCAGTAGGTCAGCGGCAGCCCGTGCGGGCCGGTCTGCGTCACCTTCTTGTACTTGTCCACGGCCAGCGTGGTCAGGTACGCGGCCACCGGCACCTTCGAGGTGTAGTGGTACGTGTTCCCCTCGACCGGCCCGGGCGTGCCGCTCGCCGCCGCGGCCCAGCCGGCCGGGACGGTCACCGCGATGTCGTACAGCGCCTTGTCGGAGACCAGTTCGTTGGCGGGGTACCAGGTCATCGCGCCCCACGGCTCCTGCATGGTCCAGATGCCGCCGTTCTTGGCCGGGCGCAGGCCCACGCCCTCCTTGGCGTCGTCGCGGTGCGACGGGAAGCTGACCTCCTTGGGCGTGCCGTGGTAGTCGACCACCAGGGTGACGGGCTGATCGGCGACGAGCGTGGCCGGCACGGTGAGCTTCTGCTCGGCAATGGTGAAAGACGCCGAGGAGTCGTCCACGGTCACCTTGTCGACGGTCAGGTTCGCGAAGTCGAGGCTGATCTCGGTGGCTGCGGCGACCGGGCGCAGGCGGATCGTCGCGGTGCCGGTGAGCAGCTTCTTCGGGGGCTGCCAGTCGAGCTTCAGGTCGTACCCGAGAATGTCGATCTTCGGGTTGCCGTGCTCGGGATAGAGCGTGTCGGCGACCGGGGTGGAGCGACCGGCCGCCCAGGCCGCGTAGTCGGCGGCGGGAGCGGCGGGCGGCGCGGACGACGGCTCGGTCGCCGGCGCGGGTTTCTCCGGGTCATCCGTGCACGCCGCGCACAGGACCGTCGCGGCGAGGGCCACTACGGCGAGAAATCGATGCATGACCAGACGCTATCGCGAAGATCCTTCGCCGTGGGGGGGGCGTGCGTAAACCCCCCGACGGAGCGTCATACCGGGCGACTAGGCTAGTCCGGTAGTCCGACAACCCGATGCCATGTCCGATGTTGCAGTGAGCCGGAGCCGAAGCACATGACCACGATCGCGCTGCCGTCCTACGACGACGCCCTGAGCCGTTACGAGCCGGTCATCGGCCTGGAGACGCACGTCGAGCTGGGCACCCAGACCAAGATGTTCTGTGGCTGCAAGACCGACTTCGGCGCCGAGCCGAACACTCAGGTCTGCCCGGTCTGCCTGGCCCTGCCCGGCGCGCTCCCGGTGATGAACCGGGCCGCCATCGAGGCCACGATCCGGATCGGCCTCGCGCTGAACTGTGACATCGCGCAGTGGTGCCGGATGGCCCGGAAGAACTACTTCTACCCGGACATGCCGAAGAACTTCCAGACGTCGCAGTACGACGAGCCGCTCTGCGTGGACGGTTACGTCGACGTCACCGTGGACGGCAAGGAGTACCGGATCGGCATCGAGCGGGTGCACATCGAGGAGGACACCGGCAAGACGCTGCACGTCGGCGGCGCCACCGGTCGCATCCACGGCGCCACCGAGTCGCTCGTCGACTACAACCGGGCCGGCATCCCGCTCGTCGAGATCGTCACCAAGCCGGTCCCCGGGCTCGGCGCGCTCGCTCCCGAGGTCGCCAAGGCCTACGTCGCCGAGCTGCGCGACATCATCCGCGCGCTGGGCGTCTCCGACGTCCGGATGGAGCAGGGCTCGATGCGCTGCGACGTCAACACCTCGCTGAACAGGCCGGGCGAGGAGTGGGGCACCCGCACCGAGACCAAGAACGTGAACTCGCTGCGCTCCGTCGAGCGCGCGGTCCGCTCCGAGGTCATCCGCCAGGCCGGGATCCTCGACGAGGGCGGCCGGATCTTCCAGGAGACCCGGCACTTCCACGAGGACCGGGGCGACACCAGCCCGGGCCGCTCCAAGGAGACCGCGACCGACTACCGCTACTTCCCCGAGCCCGACCTGGTCCCGATCGCGCCGGACCCGGCGTGGGTCGCCCAGCTCAAGGCCGAGCTGCCGGAGAAGCCGAGCGTCAAGCGGGCCCGTCTGCGCGAGGACTGGGGCATCTCCGAGGTCGAGATGCAGTCGGCGGTCAACGCCGGCGCCATCGAGCTGATCGAGGAGACCATCGCGGCCGGCGCCTCCCCGGCCGGCGCCCGCAAGTGGTGGCTGGGCGAGCTGGCCCGCCGCTCCAACGAGCTGGGCATCGAGCTGTCGTCCGTGGGCGCGACCCCGGCCCAGGTCGCCGAGCTGCAGAAACTGGTCGACGACGGCAAGCTCAACGACAAGCTCGCCCGGCAGGTGCTGGAGGGCGTGGTGGCCGGCGAGGGCTCGCCGACCGAGGTGATGGCCGCCCGCGGCCTCGAGGTGGTCTCCGACACCGGCGCGCTGCAGACCGCGGTCGACGAGGCCATCGCCGCGAACCCGGACATCGCCGCCAAGATCCGTGACGGCAAGGTCGCCGCGGCGGGTGCGCTGGTGGGCGCGGTCATGAAGACCACGCGAGGCCAGGCCGACGCCAAGACCGTCCGCGACTTGATCCTGTCCCGGCTCGGCGCTTCCTGATTTTTTTCGTACGTTCACCGCCCGGTCCCGTGGCTCCACGGGGCCGGGCGGTGCCGTTCCGGACAATCGTGGCGGTCGATTAGAGTCGGCGGTCGTTCGCCCATCTCGATGACCGGGAACCCGCCATGACCGACGTCCCACCGTCCAGCCCCGGCGCCACACCCGTTCCCGAGTCCTCCGCGCCACCCGCGGCGACCACACCTGTCCCGGTCACGCCTGTCTCGCCCTCGGCTGTCCCGCGGGCGCCTGGTTCGACGGCTTTGCCCGGGCCGATGGCAGGGCCGGCCCCGGAGGTCCCCGCGTGGCCCGCGCCCTCCGGCCTGCCCGCCGCACCGCCGGCCCCTTACGTCGCCGAGACGCCGGTCCTGCCGATGCCCTACGCGCCGCCGGAGCCGCACGCCGCGACCGTGCCCGACGCGGCCCACTGGCGGGCCGAAGGGGAGCAGCCGCTGGTCGCCGCCGCCCACGTCGCCGTGCACGAGGAACGATTCGCGGACGCGGTCCGCCTGCTGGAGGAGTTCCTGCGGGAGTACCCGGCGGATGCCCGGGCCTGGCACCGGCTCGCCGGGGCGCGGATCGGGCTCGGCCACCATGTGGCGGCGCTGGCAGCCGCCGACCAGTCCCTGGAACGGGAGCCCGACAGCGCCGCGGGGCACCGGATGCGTGCGCTCGCCCTCTACTACCTGCGCCGTATCGCCGAGGCGGAACAGTCCGCGACCCGATCGGCCGAGCTGGACCCGAGCAGCGCGGACGGTCACGCACTGCTCGCCGAGTTGCTGAACCAGCAGGGCCGTACCGAAGCCGCCGTGGCCGCCGCCCGGATCGCCTTGACCATTGCCCCCGGCCATCCGGCGGCCCTGCGCGTGATCGCCGCGGATACGTCGTCGCTCGTTCGCGTACTGCCGCTCGTCACGGCCGGCGCGTTCCCGGCCGCGCTGGTGCTCGGCGTCCTGGCGCTGGCGCTGGCCGGCTCGCCCCCGGCCGCGATCTACGGCGCCTTCGCCGCGGTGGCCGTCCTGCCCCTGTTCGCCGCGATCCTCCGCTGGGCGGTCGGCAGCCGCGGCCTGGTGCTCCGGCCCCTCCCGGGCGGCGCCTTCGTGGCCACACCCATCCTCGCGTCGGCCTTCGCCACCGTCCCCGTCCTCCTGGCCGGCACCCACCTGCCCGGCGCGATCTTCGTGCCGCTCCTGACCGCCGTCCTGTCCGCCGCCTTCACCGCCGGCCTCTACCAACGGCGCCCAAACCGCTGATCGTCCGCGCGCCCGGGTCGCTGACCGCCCCACGCCCGGACCATCCTGTGCCCGGACCATCCTGTGCCCGGACCGGTGACCGCTGGCGCGCCGGGGTCGCTGACCGCCCCACGCCTGGACCGTCCTGTGCCCGGACCATCCTGTGCCTGGACCGCTGACCGCCGGCCCGCCGGGGTCGCTGACCGCCGGCCCGCCGGGTCGCTGCCCGCCCGGCGCCCGGATCGTCGTGTGCCCGGATCATCCTGTGCCCGGACTGCTGACCGCTGGTGCGCCGGGGTCGCTGCCCGCCCCGCGCCCGGATCGTCCTGTGCCCGGACCATTCTGTGCCTGGACCGCTGACCGCTGGTGCGCCGGGGTCGCTGACCGCCCCACGCCTGGACCGTCCTGTGCCCGGACCGCTGACCGCCAGCGCGCCGGATCGCTGAGCGGCCACGCCGGGATTGCTGAGCGCCCTCACCCCGAGCTGCTGACCGCCCCACCCTGACCTGCTGACCGACCACCCACCGGCCGCGGTCAGCGGCTCGGCTGGCTCACCGGCGTCGAGGAAGCCCCGGAAGCCGGCGTAGGCGTAGGCGCCTCGTCCCCCAGCCCGATCACCTTCCGCTGCATCTCGACGTTGGACTGCCCGGTACCACCCAGCTGGATGTCGTCGTAGGCCTTCAACGTGTGGTTCTCGTCGAAGTACAGCACCGACAGCGACAGCGGCGTCGGCTCCTCGTGCTCCAGCCCGCGCAACCCGGCCCCGCCGGTGGAACCCTCGACCATCAACCGGGTCGGCATCGGCCCCTCCACCGCCCCGCTGGACGGCGACGGCGAGGGCGACGGCGAGGCCGACGCGTCCGGTGTCGGCGCCGCCGGGGCCGGCAGCATCGCGACCGAGCGGGCGTGTCTGTGCCCGGCCAG
This sequence comes from Actinoplanes ianthinogenes, assembly GCF_018324205.1. Taxonomy (NCBI): domain Bacteria; kingdom Bacillati; phylum Actinomycetota; class Actinomycetes; order Micromonosporales; family Micromonosporaceae; genus Actinoplanes; species Actinoplanes ianthinogenes. Next base: position 3,565,545 of record NZ_AP023356.1, on the reverse strand, counting down.
GACCAGCGGCACCACGCCGGACAGCGGTGGCGCCATCTCCGGGTCGTGGACCAGGGCGATGTCCACCTTCTTGCCGGAGTCGCGGATCGTGGTGGCCAGCCGCTCGCCGGTGGCGGTGAGCAGCTCGGTGCCGGAGTTGTCGCCGGCCTTGTTGGTCTCGCTCTTGTCCGGGGTGAACTGCGGGTCGCCGATCCCGGCGATGGTCACCCCGTCCACCGTGGTGATCTTGTCGTCCAGCACGATCGCGTTGCGCTGGCGGGCCACCGCGGACTGGATGCTGATCGAGTCGTGGTTGCCGCGCACATAGATGTACGGCACCTTGATCGACGGGATCGACGCGGCGAAGCCCGTCTCGGCGCTGCTGCCCCAGTCGACCATGTCGCCGGTGTCGATCACCGCGTCGATGTCGAAGGTCTCCACCACGGTGCGGATCAGGCCCCACGAGGCCGGGTTCAGATGCAGGTCGGACACGTGCAGGATGCGGGTGGTGTTGCCGGCCGGCTCGTAGACCGGCAGCGCCGACACGGTGGTGTAGATCCGGCTCACGTTGCTGACGATCTGCTGGAGCTGCTCGGCGTACCGCCCGTAGTTGTCCGCGATCCGCCGGGCGTCACCGACCACGGCCGGCGCGTTGACCAGCAAGCCCTCGTAACGTGGCTCGCTGATCGCGTCCGGCCGGACGGTGGCCGCGGCCAGGGCGATGCTGCCGGTGCTGGCGACCAGCGCGGTCAGCCCGGCCGCGGCGGTGCGCCGCACGTTGCGGAAGATCAGGGCGGCGGCCAGGATCGCGCTCAGCACGGCCAGCCCGACCATCCGCAGCGCCAGGCGGGTCACCCCGGCGGTGACCTCGTCGACCGCGCGGTCGCCGGCCGAGCTGATCGCCGTCGGGTTGTCGATCAGCTCCTCGGTGCGGCTCTGGTCGAGCGAGCCGAGCGCCACCTTCAGGTGCAGGGTGCCCCGATGGCTGTCCAGGTGCAGCGAGCCGAGCGGCGGGATGTCCACCTCGGTGCCGCCGGCCAGGCTGGGGCTGATCGACATCTCGGCGCGGAACGGTCCCACGTTGATCCCGGCGTGCGCGAACAGCATCACCCCGATCATCGCGGCGGTGAGGCTGACGACCCCGACCGCGGCGGCAACCCGGACGCGCCGGAACCAGCGGTGCCGCCACACCCGGGCGGACCGGGCGGCCAGGGCGTGCAGGCGTCCGGAGAGATCACTCATCGCGGCTCACCTGCCCCGCCCCGGCTCGCGTGAAACAGTCATGACCGTCTCAGCTCCGGCCGGCGCCGCCGTCCGAGAAGACGAGCCTGATCAGGCGGTCGTCCTCCGGATCCGGCTCGCCGGCGTCCTCCTGGTTGGAGGTGCTCACCCAGAGCGAGCCGTCCGGTGCGGCGACCAGCGCGCGCAGCCGGCCGTACTTGTCGGTGAGCAGCTCCTGCGCCTTGCCCAGGACGGTGCCGTTGCCGGTGACGTCGATCATGTAGATGCGTTTGCCGAGCAGGCAGGCGGTGGCCACCAGGGTGTCCAGGGTTGCCACCCCGCCGCACGAGGACTGGTCGGTCGGCCAGCTCATCAGCGGGTTGACGAATTTCTTGCCGGTGGCGGCGCCGTCGGCCTTCGGCCAGCCGTAGTTCTTACCCTTCTGCACCACGTTCAGCTCGCTGAACTTGGGCTGGGTGTTCTCGGTGGCGAACATCCGCTTGGTCTTGTCCCAGGTCAGGCCCTGCACGTTGCGGTGGCCGGAGGACCAGACCAGCGACGTCGGCACCGGGTTGCCCGGTGCGGGCTTGCCGGCCGTGGTCATCCGCAGGATCTTGCCGCCGAGGCTTTTCGGATCCTGCGCCTGGGCGCCGGCCGGGGTGCCGTCGCCGGTGCCGGCGTACAGAAAGCCGTCCGGGCCGAAGGCCAGGGCCCCGCCGTTCTGCTGGACGGAGCGGGGGATGCCGGTGACGATCGGCTGCACCGGCTTGCCCAGCACCAGCTTGCCGACGCGGTTGTCGGTGGCGGTGGAGTAGTAGACGAAGACGGTCTTGTCGGACGCGTATTTCGGCGAGACGGCGATGCCGAGCAGGCCGCCGTCGCCGGAGGCGCGCACCTCGGCGAGCCGGGCCGCCTCGCCGACCTGGAGGCCGTCGGCGTCCGACCCGGGGCCCACCTTCAGGATCCGGGCCGTGTCCCGCTCGGTGACCAGGGCCGACCCGTCCGGCAGGAAGGCGATGCCCCAGGGCACGTCGAGACCCTTGGCCAGCACGGTGACGGCGACCTCCTGCTCGCCACCGGGACTGGCGCTCGCGGTGGCGGCGATCGACGGCCCCGGCAGGTTCGGCGCGGTGCCGGCCTGGTCGGGCCCGGGTGGGCCGAAGCTGCACCCCGAGGTCAGCGCCAGCACGACGGCGCATGTCGCGACCGCGGCACGGCCCCGGCGGGAACGCACGGCTGAACCACCCCCTAGCTTGTCTGCCGACCAGGGTAACCGTGGCCCCTGACAGTTCCCGGGGAGCCGGTTACGACTCCGCGTCGGCGGCGTCGGCGGCGTCCTCGTCGGCCGGGGCCTTGCCCGCCGCGGCCAGCACCAGCGACAGGTTCTCCCGGGTGACGGCGGTCAGCCGGATCACATTGCCGTTGTCCAGCAGGGCGGACACCCGGCCGCGCTGGTCCGGGGCGAGCTCGACGATCCGGCTCCAGGGCACCACGTTGCCGCCGAACAGGGCGCGGACCCGCAGCCGGTCGGGGTAGACGTCGGTGCCGGCCCGCCAGGCCCAGGCGAACACGACGATCGGGATCAGCAGCACCGGAGCGAACGTCCAGGAAACGCCGGCCAGGGGCACGGCGCCGACGAACGCGATCACGGCGGCCACCAGAGCGGTGCCGGACTTGCGGACGCGGACTACGGGACGCTGGCTCACGTTCCCATCCTCCCACCCGACCGGTGCGGGTTTTCCACAGGCCCGAGTTGACCGGCGTCCGTCCATGGTCGACGATCCGGGAAGAGGCCGATTTCCTACCGACCCGTAACCTACCCCGCCCGCCGTCGTTGGGCGGGTGCAACGACCTCTTGTTCCGCCCCCGCCCGCCGGGAGCCGCCTTCCCCGGGCACGAACGCAGAGGACTTGTCGTGGCTGTGCCCCGGGACACCGGCCGGCTGGTGCTTCTCACCGTCGCACCGCTGGCAGCGCTGGTGCTGTTCGCCGGCGCCGCCGGCCTGCTGCCCGGCCCGGTCGCGCTGGCCCTCGCGGTCGGCGTCACCGGTCTCTGCGCCACGGCCTATCTGGTCGACACGGCGCTCGCCATCCACCACACCGAGCGGGCCTTCGCCGCCTGCCGGGGCGCCGGTTTCGTCGGGATGGGCGCGCTGGCCACCGCACTTACCGTGCTGGTCCCGTGGTGGTCCCCGGCCGGCACGGTCACCTGGGTGAGCGTGGGCCTGGGGGTCGCCGCCGGGTGCTACGTGGTGGGCGCCGCGCTGCTGCCCGGCGCCGCGCGGACCTGGCCGGTCCGGCTGCGCCGCGGGTTCGACGGCCTGGGGCTCGGCGTCAGCCTCGGCTTCGCGGCCTACCTGATTCCGCCCGACGGGCAGCCCCGCCCGGCCGCGCTGCCGGCCCTGCTGATCACCGCGGCCGGTGTCTCGATCGTGACCGTGGTGGTGCTGCGGGCCCGGCCCCGCCCCGTGCCCGCGGTCTGGTGCGGCCTCGGGGCGGCGGTGGTGCTGATCGCGCTCGCTGCGCTGGCCGAGGTGCTGGCGCTGGGCGTGACCGGACCGGCCGTGCCGTTGCTGGGTCTGCCGATGGTGGCCGGCCTGGCCGCGGCCGCCGCCGGTGGCTCCCGCCGCGACCTGCCGCCACCGCCCGCGACGCCGCGCAACCCGGATCAGTACCTGGCGAGTTATCCGCTGCTCGGCATCCCGGCCGCGGTCGGCGTGATCGCCGCGGCCTGGCACCTGCTGACCGGGCCGGGCTTCGACACCGAGGCGATCGTCTTCGGCCTGGTGATGGTCACCGTGCTGGTCCTGCGCGAGCTACTGGTGGTCCACGACATCCGGCGGTACGCGGGCCGGTTGCGGGTGGCCGAGGCGCACTTCCGTTCGCTGGTCGCCGGCGCCACCGACCTCACCCTGGTGCTCGACGAGCGGCTCACCGTGCAGTGGCAGTCGCCCGCCGCGGCCCGGTTGTTCGGGCTGCGCGACGCCGAGGTGGTCGGCCGGCCGTTCCCGGAGCTGATCCACCCGGAGGACACCGAGGACGCGCTCGCGGTGATCGGCTCGGTCCTCGCCGGTGAGCACGACGGCGGTCCGCCGGTGCTGGTCAACGCCCGGATGCGGGACGGCACCCGGCTCTGGCGGGACACCGAGTCGACCATCTCCGACCAGCGCGCGGTGCCCGAGGTGGCCGCGCTGGTGGTGCACGTGCGGGACGTCGGCGAGCGCCGGCACCTGGAGCGCACGCTGCACAAACTGGCGTTCCTGGACCAGCTCACCGGCCTGGCCAACCGGCGGGCGCTGATGCGGGACCTGCACACCTTCCACGAGCGGCCCGGCCGGCGCGGCACCCTGCTGGTGGTCGACCTGCACGGGCTGGCCGAGGTGAACGACACCCGCGGCCGCGAGGTCGGCGACGCGGTGCTGACCGAGGTGGCCCGCCGGCTGCGCGGGCTGACCGGCGGCGAGGACGTGCCGGCCCGGCTCGGCGGCGACGAGTTCGCGGTGCTCACCCCGGACTCGGCGGTGCAGGCTTACGCGCTGGCCACCCGGATCGTGGCCGTCCTCGGCGAGCCCTGCCGGCTGCCCGGTGCCGACGTCATCCTGCACACCACGGTGGGCCTGGCCGAGCTGGCCGACTCGGCCGACCCGGACGAGGTGCTGCGGCACGCCGACCTGGCCCGGCAGCGGGCCCGCCAGCTCGGCCGGGACCGGGTGGAGTGGTACGACCCGGACGTCGAGCTCCAGCTGCACCGCCGGATGGAGCTGGAACGGCAGCTGCTCGGCGCGGCCGGCCGGGGCGAGCTGGACCTGGTCTTCCAGCCGGTGACCGGGTTGCGGGACGGCCATCCGGCCGGGGTCGAGGCGCTGCTGCGCTGGCGGCACCCGGAGCTCGGCACGATCATGCCGGGCGAGTTCCTGCCGATCGCCGCGGCGCTGGGCGTCACCGCCGAGCTGGACGAGTGGGCGCTGGACGCGGCCTGCCGGCAACTGAGCGGCTGGGCCGGCGGCGACGAGGACTTCTGGCTGGCGGTCAACATTCGACCCAAGGAGTTGCTCACCGCCCGTTTCCCCGAGCAGGTGAGCACTACGCTGCGCCGGCACGGCATCGCCCCGGAGCGGCTGGTCGTCGAGGTCGCCGAGACCTGGATCGCCGAGGACGTGCCGGCCGTGGTGGCGGCGCTGACCGGGCTGCGGCGCCTCGGCGTGCGGGCCGCGCTGGACGACTTCGGCTCCGGCCAGACGTCGCTGGCACACCTGCGGCGGTTGCCGGTGGACATGCTGAAGCTGAACGCGTCGCTGGCCGGCGAGGCGTCCGAGGCGGGCGTGTTGCAGGTGGTGGTCGGGCTGGCCCGGCGGCTCGGGCTGGAGATCGTGGCGAAGGGACTGGAGACGCCGGAGCAGATCGAGCGGGCGCTCGCGGCGGGGTGCCGGCTCGGGCAGGGTTTCGCGCTGGCCAACCCGGCGCCGGCCGAGCGCATCGAGGCGTACCTGGAAAGCCATCGCGCGGACCGCGGCCGATGAGCGCGCCGCGCGCCCAAAAGATCAAAGACGCCGGATCAAATGCTTACGGTACGGCGGGGAGCCCCGTGAAACCCCGGCTCAGGAGCGCGGTGGGGCGGTGCTCCCGCGCGGCGTCAGGTGCGCCGTCTGCGCCTTGACGTTCCCCACCTTCTTGCCGTCGATCGCGTTCAGCAGCTCCCGCGCGGCCTGCGCGCCGTAACCCGAGACGTCCCGGCTGAGCGCGGTCAGCGACGGGTGCACCAGGCTGCACAGCGGCGAGTCGTCCCAGGCCACGATCGACAGGTCGCCCGGCACGGACAGCCCCATCTCCTGCGCCACGGCCAGCCCGGCCACCGCCATCACGTCGTTGTCATAGATGATCGCGGTCGGCCGGTCGCCGCCGATCAGCAGCCGCCGGGTGGCCCGGCTGCCCTCCTCGCCGGTGTAATCGGCCGGCACGGTCACCGCGTCGCCCAGCCCCAGCGACGCGCAGACGTCGTTGAACGCGCTCGTGCGGACCTGGGTATGCAGCAGGTCGGGCATGCCGCTGACCCGGGCGATCCGGGAGTGGCCGAGCGCCACCAGGTAGCGCACCGCCTCGGTGATCGCGCCGCCGTCGTCGGACCAGATCTGGGTCACCCCGCCGGCGTCGCCGGAGCCGCCGAGCACGACGGCGGGCAGCTGGAGCTGCTGGAGCACCGGCATGCGGATGTCGTGCTCGCGGAGGTCGGTGACGATCACGCCGTCGATCCGGCGCTCGCCCCACCAGCGGCGGTAGACCTCCACCTCCTGCTCCGGGGTGGCCACCACCTGGAGCGTCAGGGCGTAGGACTGTGCGCCGAGCTCGGCCTCGAAACCGCTGATCAGGCCCATGAACCAGGGCTCGATGCCGAGGATCCGGGCGGGCCGGCAGAGGGTCAGGCCGACGGCGCGGGCCCGTGCCCCGGAGAGCGCGCGGGCGGCGCTGTTGGCGTTGAAGCCGATCTCCTGCGCGATGGCGAGGATCCGTTTGCGGGTGGCCTCGGAGACACCGGGCTGCCCGTTCAAGGCGTAGGACACGGCGCCTTTGGACACGCCCGCTCGCCGGGCGATGTCGGCGATCGTGGGCCGTTTCAAACTCAGTCTCCTCAGGTCCCGCCGAGTTTAGCCAGCCGACGTGTGTAGTGAGTGTACTTGACCGGTTAAGTCGGCGGGAGATCAATCGAGAACCCTCTCGGGGGCGTCGTCGGGTAAGCCTTACGGATTTCCGGCCCCAAGGGATTTGCCAGAGAGGACTCAGGAATCACTCAGTTTTCCGAGAGCCGGTCCTCGGTCCGGCCCGTCAAGGTGGCGCACCTTGACAAAACCGAGGAGTCCGATGAAAAACCATCTGCTGCGATGGTCGATCACCGCCGGGGTGACGCTGGCGGTTGTCGCGCCGCTCGCGGGGAGCGCCAACGCCACCGTGGTCACTCCGCCGACCGCCCGCGACGGCCGGCTCACCCAGGTCGGCCCGATCGCCGAGCACGGCTTCCCCTCCTGGTACCGGGACAGCACCGGCGCCCGCCTGGAGGCCTGCACGACCCTGGACGACCCGCTCTGCGCCACCCTGCCGGACGAGGTGCCCAACCCCGACCTGCCGGTCTCCTACCCGGACAACTTCCCGGGCGAGTTCTTCTACCAGCTGGTCGACGCCACGCTGACCCTCAACGACGGTTCCAAGGCCGTGATCGGCCTGAACGTCGAGGGTGCCTGGGCCAACGACGCGGTCGTGCCGGGTGACCAGATGGTCTTCGGCCGGGTCCGCATCCGGTTCCCGGCCGCCGCCGGCAAGCGGTTCCGGATCACCCATCCGTACGGCATCGACGACCTCACCGCCGACGACAAGGGCGTCCGGATGACCGAGGACGCCGGCACCACGCCCGGCGCGTTCGGCCAGGTGCTGAACGGCCGGGTCGGCCCGTTCCTGAAGTGGGACCCGTCGGTCGGCCCGGCCGCCCCGGCCGGCTACACCGGCGACCCGGGCGTCGAGCACAAGGTGGTCGGCAGCCCGTACGGCACCAACTTCGTGCGGATCGAGGAGCTCGACCCGCGGACCGGCGCGACGCTCTCCCAGGTCGGCTTCACCGACACCTTCAGCGTCCAGGGCCGGTACGCCACCAACGCCGGCGTCGACGTCGACCAGGCCACCTACACCACCGGCTCGGACGGCAAGGGCGTGGTCGAGGTGTACGCCACCAGCGAGCCCGACCAGGTCATCGAGGTCGCCAACAACCCGGCGCTCGGCATTCGCGGCACCCGGCTGCGCGGCTCGGGCGACGGTCACTACTACGGCCGGTTCCCGCTGACCGGGTCGCTGCCGGCGAACCCCACCATCGAGGTGGTCAACGCCCAGGACCGCCCGATGGCCAAGAAGACCCGCAAGCTGGTCGACGTCGTGCAGGTCACCAAGGCCGAGTACGACGCCGACGCGGAGACCCTGACCGTGGCCGCGAGCAGCAGCGACCGGGACGACACCCCGGGCGTGCTGAGCGTGACCGGGTACGGCCCGATCACCGGTCAGCCGTTCACCGGCGTGAAGGCGCCCCCGGCCGCGATCACCGTGACCTCGTCGAGCGGCGGCGTCGCCACCGCGTCCCTGACCGGCTCGGGTGCCGTGTTCGGCCCGGGTGTTCCGGTCGCCGGGGCCACCGCGGACCGGACCTCGGTGGTCAACCAGGTCGTCAAGCTGGACGGCACCGGGTCGACCGGCGAGATCGACTCGTACCGGTGGACCCAGACCGCCGGCCCGGCGGTGACCCTGACCGGCGGCACCACGGCGTCGGCGTCGTTCGTGCCGACCGAGCCCGGTGACTACGCGTTCCAGCTGATCGTGACCGGTCCGGGCGGCGAGGGCCTGCCGGCCACGGTGTCCGTGACGGTGACCGCGGCCGCCACGCCGACCGCGGAGGCCGGAGCGGACCAGACCGTGGTCCGCGGCAAGGCGGTCACCCTGGACGGGTCCGCGTCGACCGGAGTCGAGACGTACGCCTGGAAGCAGGTGTCCGGCCCGGCCGTGACCCTCGTGGGCGCCGCCTCGGCGAAGCCGGGCTTCACCTTCCCGGTGCAGGCGCTGCCCGCGTCGCCCGGCCCGAACGCCACCTTCGTCTACAACAACGACCCGGTGGTGCTCGAGCTGACCGTGACCAACCCGAGCGGCGCCACCACCGACCGGGTCACCGTCCGGCCGGCGGCGGAGAGCTTCCCCGGTGGGATCACGACCCGTTACCGGACCGGGAACAACGAATGGCGGATCAGCGGCACCAGCAGCCTGATCGCCGGGCAGCGGATCACCGCGGTGCTGGGTGACACCCTCACCGGCCGGGTGATCGGGACCGGCCCGGTGGACGCCACCGGCGCGTTCAGCATCCGGGTCACCGGCCCGCAGCCGGGCGCGGTCCGGACGATCAGCCTGGTCACCTCGACCGGCGGGGTGGCGCTCGCCCAGGCGGTCACCGTCACCAACTAGGCACCCGGCACGGCAATACTGGCGGCGGTCTCCCTCAGGAGGCCGCCGCCAACTGTTTGCGCAGGTAGATCCCGGTCGCGGCGGAGACCTGAGCGGCCACGGCCTCGCGCACCAGCGTGCTCGCGTGCCCGACCTGCCCGTTCGGGCCCTCGCTCAGCAGGCACGCGTGCACGAGGGCGTCGACGGCGGCCAGCACGTCGGTGACCGGCTGCCCGGTGAGCGTCGCCAGCTCGGCGGCGCCCAGGTCGCCGAGCACCGCGGTGACCCGCAGCACCTCCCAGGCCAGCGACGGCATCCACTCGGTACGCCGGCGGGCGATCTGCATGGCCACCGCGCTCGCCACCTCGTGCGACCGCCGGGCCACCGCGACCAGGGCCGGGATCCCGCCGGTCAGCTCACGCAGGCCGGGGTCGCCGAGCGGCGCCAGTTCCTCGGCGGTGAGCGGGCTGAGCCGCAGCACCACCGGGGTGCCCAGCCCGGCGACCGGCCGCCCGGCGATCTGCGACGGGTACTCGTAGGCCAGCACCAGCCGCAGCGCCGGGCAGTGCCGGCTCAGCCAGGCCAGCTCCGCGACGCTGGCCGCGTCCAGGTCCCGGGCGTCGTCGACGGCCAGGTAGACCTGCTCGGCTCGGTCGAAGGTGGTCGCGATCAGTTCCAGGGCGGCCTGGTCCAGCGGCTGGTCGGGCTGCGCCCGCTCGACCGCCTCGATCGCCTCGGGCTTCGCGTCCAGGTCGGTCAGCGCGCTGCGCAGCCAGGCCAGGCGCAGCACGCCGACGGCCGGCCCGGCGTCCCCGATCCCGACCCGGCCCGGCGCGTGCCGGCCCAGCTCGGTCAGGAACGCCGACTTGCCGGTGCCGCTCGGCCCGACGATGTGCACCACCGGAGGCGTCTCCGGCTCCAGCATCAGACGGATCTCGGCGACCCGGCCCAGGAAACGCTCGCTGGGCACGACCGGGACGTGCGGCGCGGGGGCGGCGACCGGCGGCGGGGCCGGCGGTGGCGCCTCGGTCGACCGGCTGGCCAGCACCTCCCGCTTGATCTGGGCCAGCTCGGCCGAGGGCGCCACGCCCAGCTCGCTGTCCAGCACCTGCCGGCAGCGCTCGAAGATGCGCAGCGCGTCGTCCGGGCGGCCCATCGCCACCGCCGCGGTCATCGCGGCCTGATAGCTGGACTCCAGGAACGGGTTGAGCTCGATCGCCTCCTGGGCCAGCCGCAGCGAGCGCGGGGCGTCCTGGGCGAGGGCCGCGTCGGCCAGCTTGAGCAGGGCGTTCACCGCGGCGACGGAGACCTCGGCGCGGACCGGGTCGGCCCAGTCGGCGTACGGGTCCTCCGGGAACGGCAGCTCCCGGGCCAGCTCCAGGATCTGCTCGTGCACCGGCAGCCGCTGCTCGCCGGGCGGCAGCGAGTCCAGCTTGCGCAGCAGCTGCCGCAGGTCGGCCAGGTCGAGACAGGCGCGGCCGGTGTCGAACAGGTAGCCGCCGCTGCGGGTCACGATGAACCAGTTCGCCGGGGAGCCCTGCGGCTGAAGCCGGCGGCGGATCACCGAGACGTAGTGCTCCAGCGCGCCCGCGTGGTTGCCCGGCAGGTCCTCGCCCCACACCGCGTCGGCCAGCGCGTCCTTCGACTGGATCCGGTCGTGCCGGGCGGCCAGCACGGCCAGCACCTGACGGGCACGGCGCGGCAGCTCACCGGCGGGCAGCACAGCGCCCGCACCGTCGGTGACGGTGAGTTGTCCAAGAACGCTGACGCGCAGTCCCACGTTCTGGAGATCGCCCGATCCGCGCCGGACTTGAGAAGACGACCTCAGCATCGCCAACGGAACCCCTCAGTGCGTGTTTCTACGGTGCTGATCCCTGTGCAAGCCATGCGAAGAAGAGGTGACCGATGGCACGTGGGAGTCTGAGCCGGCGCGACCTGTTGAAGGGCGCGCTGGCGGTCGGTGGCGGTGGCTTGATCGTGATGACCGCCGGCGGCGAGGCGCTGGGGCTGTCCAGCAAGCTCTCGTCCAAGAACATGCCCACGCCGTACACGAACCTGTTCCGCCGGCCGCCGGTGCTGATGCCGGCCGAGGAGGGCGTGGACGAGAAGGGCCCGTTCCAGAAGTACCGGCTCACCCAGAAGCTCGGACGCGCGAGCATCCTCCCCGGCCTGACCACCACGATCGCCGGTTACAACGGCATCTTCCCGGGCCCGACCATCCGGGTGCAGCAGGGCACCCGGACCGAGGTCCGGATCTGCAACGCCCTGCCGAGCACGAACACGCTCAACGGCCGTCCGTTCAGCACCGTCACCCACCTGCACGGCTCCGCCTCTCTGCCGCAGTACGACGGGTACGCCAATGATCAGACAAAACCCGGTCAGGTGAAGCGATACAAGTACCCGAACTGGCAGCAGGGACGGACCCTTTGGTACCACGATCACAACCATGGGGACACCGCGCAGAACGTGTACGCCGGCCTGGCCGCCCAGTACCACCTGAAAGATCCCTACGAGACGGCGCAATTGCCGCAGGGTGAGTTCGACGTGCCGCTGATCGTCAGCGACATCTCGTTCAACGCCGACGGCTCGGCGTCCTTCGAGCCGGACGGCAACGCCGGCTACATGGGCGACGTCATTCTGGTCAACGGCGTGCCGTGGCCGAAGATGAAGGTCAAGCCGCGGGTGTACCGGTTCCGGGTGCTGGCGGCCACCATCTCCCGGTCCTTCCGGTTCGCGCTGAGCACCGGCGAGCCGTTCTACGTGGTGGGCAACGACGCCGGCATGACGCCGAAGGTGAACGCCGTGCAGTCCTGGCGGCAGGGCGGCGCCGAGCGCTACGAGGTGCTGATCGACTTCCGGAAGTACAAGGTCGGCCAGAAGATCGAGTTGCAGAACCTGAGCAACAAGAACAACGTCGACTTCGCCAACACCGGCAAGATCATGCAGTTCGAGGTGGTCGCCGACTCCGGTCCGGCCGACACCTACCAGATCCCCACGGCGCTGGACCTGGGCCCGCAGCCGTTCGCCAACCGGGGCGCGATCGAGGTCAACAAGCTGACCCCGGACATGGCCACCGCCCGGCGCCGGCTGCGCGTGCAGCGCAAGAACAGCGAGTGGACCGTCAACGGGGAGACCTGGGCGGACGTCGAGCGCTCCGAGTTCACCCGGGTCCTGGGCAACCCCAAGCCGTACGACGTGGAGATCTGGGACCTGGTCAACGAGTCCGGCGGCTGGTTCCACTCGTTCCACATCCACCTGATCGACGCGCAGATCATCGCGCGCAACACCACCTCCAACGGCAAGGCGCATCCGTGGGAGGGCGGCGGCAAGGACGTCTTCTACCTGGGCGAGAACGAGACGGTCACGGCGCTCATGCAGTTCACCACCGGCGACGGCAACGCCGGCGGCCGGTACATGACGCACTGTCACAACCTGGTCCACGAGGACAGCGACATGATGATCCAGTTCGCGGTCGGTGACCTGGAGACCAACAATCCGATCACCGCGGACCCGGCCTGGGACGAGACCGAGGTCGAGGTTCCGGTGACCTACGCGCCCAGCTACCCGCTGGGCACCTGATGCCGGGCAAGCTGCGCGGGATCGCGCTGACGCTGGCCATGGTGCTGGTCGCGGTCGGCGTGGCGGCCTGGTCGGGTGGGTGGTTCGCCACGCCCCCGGCCGGGACGCCGGCGCAGGCCGCCACGATCAGTGACGACGCCGGGGACGACTGGGCCACCACCACGTTCGACGGGCCGATGGTGCGCAAACGGGCGGCGATCGCCGTGCACCCGGCCCGGGACGCCGACCGCGAGCACGTCCGCGCCGAGCTGCGCGCCGCGGCGAAGGCGGACGGCATCGGCGAGCTGACCGACGTGTCGTTCGCGGTCTTCAGCAAGGAGATGCTCACCTACCTGGTGCCGGAGGTCGCGGTCGTGCTGCCGGAGGGCGTCCCGGTGCAGCGCGCCGAGGCCTTCATGCGCGACCGTCAGCCGGGTGACGTGGCCTTCTACATCACCCAGAACGTGCTGGTGCACGACGTCACGTTCGCGGTGATGACCACCGGCGTGACGCCGGAGCAGGCCAAGCAGCGCGAGGACGCCGAGGGCATCCTGAGCGACTCGCTCAACCACTACGTGACCACCGTGCAGCCGGCCGGGCTGACCGTCGGCTACTTCGGGCCACTGCTCAGCGACGGGGAGATCGGCAAGGTCCGGGAGGCGATGGCGCGGGCGGCCGGGACCTCGGCCGATCGGGTGACCGTCTCGGCCACGTCGCCGGGGGAGGGTGTCGACCTCTCCAACGGCGTCCCCGAGCTCAATGCCACCGGAGAACATCAAGGACATTGACCGCGTTTTTGCGTACGGAAGCAGCAAGCGGACCGTGCGTGAAGCGGACAGCAAGTGAAGAACGCACCGGAAACAGGCCATCTCGCGAAGCGGGGTGGCCTGCTTCAGTTCGGCTAAAGCTGGACCTCAGCCGCCCATCCCAACATGTACGAAATTCCCGTGCTAAACGGGCATCTCGCGTCGTCCTGGGAGGGCGTCCGTTGCCGAAGCTCCGTTCCGTCGTCGTCATGGTGGCCATGCTGGTCACCGCGGTCCTGGTGGCGCCCGCCGCGCAGGCCGCACCGATCGGTCAGGGATTCACCGTCACCGAGGCCGATCTGGCCTACATCCTCAAGCAGATCAAGATCGCTGAGGCGCATGTCGCCAATACGACCAGCGCCACCGGCCCGTGTGGCGCGCTGCTCGGCACCGGACCCCACCAGCTGGCCAGCCCGCTGCTCTCGATGGGCCTGCGGACCGTGGACGGCAGCTGCAACCACCTGACGGCCGGCCAGGAGAAGTACGGCTCGTCGGACCAGACCTTCCCGCGCCTGGTCAAGGCCCAGTACCGCGGCGGCTACACCGGCGCGAACGCGGCCGACCCGCAGCCCCGCGTGATCAGCAACCTGATCGCCGACCAGAGCGCGGCCAACCCGGCCGCGGTCGCGGCGGCGCACGGCGGCGACCCGGCCGGCGGCATCCCGAACGTCACCCCGGACGCCGGGCTCTCCGCGCCCTACAACTCCTGGTTCACGCTGTTCGGGCAGTTCTTCGACCACGGCGTCGACCAGACGGTCAAGGGCAGCACCGCGGTGATCATCCCGCTCGCCGCCGACGACCCGCTGGTGATCAGCGAGCACCTGCCGCCCTCGCTGCGGTTCATGGTGCTCAGCCGGGCGGCCGGCGGCAGCGACGCGAAGAACACCGACACCCCCTACGTCGACAACTCGCAGACCTACACCTCGCACGCCGCCCACCAGGTCTTCCTGCGCGAGTACGACACCACCGCGCACGCCACCGGCCGGCTGCTCGGCGGCGCCGCGGGCGGCCTGCCCACCTGGGCCGACGTCAAGAACCAGGCTCTTTCCACCCTGGGCCTGCGTCTCACCGACGCGGACGCCCTGAACGTGCCGACGGTGTTGGCCGACGCGTACGGAAACTTCGTCCCCGGCCCGGCCCGCGGCCTCCCGCAGTACGTCACCAGCACCGGCCTGGTCGAGGGCGACACCGCCGCGCCGGTCGCGGTCCCGGCGAACGTGCTGCACTTCGACACGCCGTTCCTGACCGACATCGCGCACGCCGCCGACCCGTCCAAGCCGGGATACGACGCCGCGCTGCTCGACCAGCACTACATCGCCGGCGACGGCCGGGTCAACGAGAACATCGGCCTCACCGCGGTGCATCAGATCTTCCACTCCGAGCACAACCGCCTGGTCGGCGACATCGAGCGCATCGTCGGTTCTTCTGCTGAGTGGACCGGCACCCGCGTTTTCCAGGCCGCCAAGTTCATCAACGAGATGGAATACCAGCACCTGGTCTTCGAGGAGTTCGCCCGCAAGATCCAGCCGGCGATCAACCCGTTCCAGCCGTTCGCGTTCACCCAGGCCGAGCTCAACCCGGCGATCTACGCGGAGTTCGCGCACGCCGTCTACCGGTTCGGGCACTCGATGCTGACCGAGACGATCTCCCGGACCGCCGCCGACGGGAGCGACGACTCGCTGCCGTTGCTGGACGGCTTCCTCAACCCGGCCGCGTTCACCGACAACGGCACGCTCAGCCCGGAACAGGCCGCCGGCGAGGTGGTCACCGGGATGTCCCAGCAGGTCGGCAACGACATCGACGAGTTCGTCACCGACACGCTGCGCAACAAGCTGCTCGGGCTGCCCACCGACCTGGCCGCGATCAACATCGCCCGGGGCCGGTCGGAGGGGGTGCCGCCGCTCAACGTGTTCCGGCGGGCGCTGCACGACCGGACCAACGACGGGCGGCTCGCGCCGTACGTCAGCTGGGTCGACTTCGGGGAGAACCTGAAGCACCCGGCGTCGCTGGTGAACTTCATCGCGGCCTACGGAACAGACCCGTCGATCCGCGCGGCCTCCACCGTCGCCGCCAAGCGTGCGGCGGCGCAGCAGCTGATCGACTCGCCCGCCGGCGCCGACTTCATGAACGCACCCGCCTCGGCCTCCGGCGTCGACGACATCGACCTGTGGATCGGCGGGCTCGCCGAGACCAACCAGCCGTTCGGCGGCCTGCTCGGCAGCACCTTCGACTACGTCTTCGAGACCCAGCTGACCGCGCTGCAGAACGGCGACCGGCTCTACTACCTGGCCCGCACGCCCGGGATGAACCTGCGCGCCCAGCTCGAAGGCAACACCTTCGCCGAGATGATCATGCGGAACACCGGCGTGCAGGGGCTGCGGGCCGACTCGTTCGCCACCGCCGACTGCACGTACGACCTGTCCCGCCTCACCTTCTCCGGCAACCGCGTCCTCGACGACCCGCTCTCCGAGTGCGACGAGTCGGCGCAGCTGATCCGTCTCGCCGACGGCACCGTCAAGCAGCGCAACCGCTCCGCCGTCAACCCGCAGACGGTCTGGCTCGGCACCGAGGGCACCGACCGGGTCAGCGCCGGCAACGACAACGACACCGTCTGGGGCGCCGAGGGCGACGACGTGCTGGAGGGCGGCCCCGGCAACGACGCGGTGGTCGGCGGCGAGGGCGACGACATCATGACCGACGCCGGCGGTGACGACCTGCCCCGCGGCGGTCCCGGCAACGACGCCATCGACGCCGGTCCGGGCCTGGACATCGTGCTGGCCGGCGACGGCAAGGACTTCACCGACGGCGGCGCGAACGCGAACGAGACGTTCGCCGGCGAGGGCGACGACTTCGTGATCGCCGGGGACGGCGAGGACAGCGTCTGGGGCGACGCCGGCGACGACTGGGAGGAGGGCGGCAACTCGCCCGACCTGCTCCAGGGCGACAGCGGCAACCTGTTCTTCCTCGACGACTCCAACAAGCCCGGCAACGACGTGCTGATCGGGCAGGGCGGCGACGACGACTACGACATGGAGGGCGGCGACGACATCGGCGTCCAGGGCCCCGGTATCGAGAAGAACGCCGGCGGCTCGGGCTACGACTGGTCGATCGCCGGTTCGGAAAAGATCGACTCGGACCTGGCGTTGCCGCTCGCGCCGCTGGACGGCCTGACCATCGGCCTTCGGGACCGCTACAACGAGGTGGAAGCCCTCTCCGGCGGCACCCAGGACGACACCCTGCGCGGCGACGACCTCACCCCGTCCTCCGTCGGTGGCGGCGGCTTCCTCGGCTGCGACGCCCTGGACGCGGCCGGCGTCGCCCGGATCCACGGCCTCGACCAGGTCGTCACGTCGCTGACCACGCCGGTCTCGGCGGTCGGCAACCAGACCGGCCGGCCCTGTGACCTGCACGGCAACGTCTGGGGCGCGGGCAACATCCTGCTCGGCGGGCCGGGCAACGACATCCTCCAGGGCCGCGGCGGCGACGACATCCTGGACGGCGACCGATACCTCACGGTCCGCCTCAGCGTCCGCGACGCGGACGGCACCGAGATCCGCTCGGCGCGGAGCATGTCCGAGCTCGAGGCCGACGTCTTCGCCGGCAAGATCAACCCCAAGGACATCTTTACGGTACGCGAGATCGCCACGTCCCCGGCCCGCGACGTCGACACCGCGGTCTTCGCCGGGAACCGGTCGGCCTACGCGATCACGCCGATCGCCGGCGGCGTCCAGGTCTCCGGGCCGGACGGCACCGACACGGTGCGCAACGTCGAGCTGCTCAAGTTCGACGACCAGACCGTGGACGTGACGGGGCTGTCCGCCTTCCTCGGTGTGTCGGCGTTCGCCGGCGACGGGTCGGCCACCCTGCTGATCACCGTGCCGGACGGCGCCGGACTGACCGGTCTGACCCTGCGGCGGACCAGCACGGCCGGGACCGTGGAGACGGCGCTGCCGGCCGGCACGCGGAACCTGGTGGTGGACGGGCTGAGCAACGGGGTGGCTTACACCTTCGCGGTGCGGGCCGAGACCGGGGCCGGGGCCGGGGCTTACAGCACGCCGTCGGCGGCGGTGACGCCGGTCGCCGGCACCGAGGGCGCCGACCCGGCGGAGCCCGCCGATCCCGCCGCCCCGGCGGAGCCCGCCGATCCCGCCGATCCCGCCGATCCCGCCGAGCCTGCCGGCCCGGCCGATCCCGCCGACCCGGCCGACCCGGCTGGCCCCGGCGGCGGCACCGAGCCTGGCGAAGGCACCGGGGTCGGCGAGGGGACCGAGACCGGTGACGGTGGTCCGGCCGTGACCGCAGACCCGACGACCGCGTCTCCCGTTATCACCACGCCCGCGCCGATCACTCCGCTTCCGACGATCCCCCTTCCGACGATCCCGCTTCCGACGATCCCGCTTCCGACGATCCCGCTTCCGACGATCCCGCTTCCGACCATTCCGGTTCCGGCCATCCCGGTTCCCACGATTCCGGTTCCGGCCATCCCCGTTCCGACGAATCCGGCTCCGAGGCGGCCCGTCACGCCGGTGGCTCCGGATGCTCCGGCCATCGGGGCGGCCACCGGTGGAGACGAGAGCGCCGTGGTGCGCTGGACCGCTCCGGCCAACGACGGCGGAACCCCGATCTACGGCTACGAGATCCAGGTCCTCGACGACGAGACCGGCATCGTGGTGGGCGTCGACGCGACCGGCCCGGACGCGACCGAACTGACCTTCACCGGCCTCACCAACGGCCTGCCCTACGCCTTCTGGGTCCGCGCGGTGAATGCCGCCGGCGCCAGCGAGTTCTCCGCCATCTCCAACCGCGTCATCCCGGCCCCGTCCACCACCAACCCCACCCCGTCCACCTCCTCCGGCACCGGCACCGGCACCGGCACCGGCA
Organism: Actinoplanes ianthinogenes; assembly: GCF_018324205.1. Taxonomy (NCBI): domain Bacteria; kingdom Bacillati; phylum Actinomycetota; class Actinomycetes; order Micromonosporales; family Micromonosporaceae; genus Actinoplanes; species Actinoplanes ianthinogenes. The sequence goes on along the minus strand of NZ_AP023356.1, from coordinate 3,547,136 downwards.
CCGGCACCGGCTCCGGCACCGGCTCCGGTTCCGGCACTGGCTCCGGTTCCGGCACTGGCTCCGGTTCCGGCACTGGCTCCGGTTCCGGCACTGGCTCCGGCACCGGCTCCGGTAGCGGCACTGGCTCGGGCACTGGCTCCGGCACTGGCTCCGGCTCCGGTAGCGGCACTGGCTCCGGTAGCGGCACTGGCTCCGGCTCCGGTAGCGGCACCGGCTCCGGTAGCGGCACTGGGTCCGGCAGCGGCTCCGGCAATGGCGGCGGCACCGGCAACCCCGGCACGGGGCCCGGCCACCCGACCACGTCACCGACCCCGACCCCGACCGGTGGTCCAGTGACCACGCCCACCACCCCGACCACCCCGCCGACCACCGTCCGCACCGTCCCCGGCGCTGCCCGGATCGGCGTCCCGACCGCCGGCAAGTCCCTGACCGTGGTCCGCTGGACCGCCCCGGTCAGCAACGGCGGCTCCCCGATCCTGCGCTACGAGATCCGCGTCCTGGATGCCAAGAACCACCAGGTCGGCGCCCTCCGCACCGCCGCGGGCTCGGCATCCGCCCAGACCGTCACCCGCCTCACCAACGGCACCGCCTACCACTTCCAGGTCCGCGCCGTGAACCGCCTCGGCGCCGGCCCCTGGTCCGCCGTGACCAAGCCGGTCACCCCGCACACCACCCCGTCCGCCCCGCGCTCCCTGAAGGCCACCCCCGGCCGGCTCGGCGGCGCCGTCACGGCCACCCTCCGCTGGACCACCCCGTCCACCACCGGCGGCCTCTCGATCACCGGCTACCGCCTGACCGCCCAGCGCCTCACCGCCAAGGGCAAGCCCACCGGCGCCCCCGTGGTGATCACCTTCGCGGCCGCCACCCGGTCCACGACGTTCGTAGCCCCACCCGGCGTCCGCGCCACCACCCGCTACCGCTTCACCCTCCAGGCCGTCAACGCCGACGGCCCCAGCCCTTCCCGCTCCACCACCGCCCTGACCCGCTGACCGCTCTGGTCCGCTGACGACCGGCCCGAGCGCCGGTCACCCCGAACAGCGATGCCCGGCCTTCTCTCCGAAGGCCGGGCATCATCTGTTCCCACCACGAAGCCGCGTGCCAGGGCCACGGCCGCTGGTTGCAGTAAGCCGATGACCAGCCCAAACCCGTCCCTAACCTGATATTCCCAGTACCCCTCCGAACCCCTCGACCCACCCAGATCCGCCTCGCAGTTCCCAGCTGGCCCTCAAGGCCCTATCCGAACCAGGGATAGGGCCATGAGCGCCAGCCCGACAGTTACGGGCTGGTCCTGGTGGCCCTGTCGTGCGTCCGGGTAGGGCCGTGAGCGCCAGCCCGACAGTTACGGGCTGGTCCTGGTGGCCCCGTTATGCGTCCGGGTAGGGCCGTGAGCACCAGCCCGACAGTTACGGGCTGGTCCTGGTGGTCCTATCCGAACCGGGGATAGGGCTATGAGCGCCAGCCGGACAGTTGCGGGCTGGTCCTGGTGGCCCTATCCGAACCAGTGATAGGGCGGTGAGCGCCAGCCCGACGGTTGCGGGCTGGTCCTGGTGGCCCTATCCGGATCAGGGGTAGGGCCGTGAGCGCCAGCCCGACGGTTGCGGGCTGGTCCTGGTGGCCCTATCCGAACCAGGGGTAGGGCCGTGAGCGCCAGCCCGACAGTTGCGGGCTGGTCCTGGTGGCCCTGTCGTGCGTCCGGGTAGGGCCGTGAGCGCCAGCCGGACAGTTGCGGGCTGGTCCTGGTGGCCCTATCCGAACCCGGGGATAGGGCCGTGAGCGCCAGCCGGACAGTTACGGGCTGGTCCTGGTGGCCCTATCCGAACCAGGGATAGGGCCGTGAGCGCCAGCCCGACGGTTGCGGGCTGGTCCTGGTGGCCCTGTTATGCGGCCGGATAGGGCCACCAGGGCCAGCCCGGAGTTTCGGCTGGTGCGCGCCGCTTGGAAGGGGGAGCCGCGGCGGACGCCGAGATGGGCGCGAGCGCACTGCCGGAGGTGGGGCGGGCATCAGGCGGTCCGCGCGTACGTGACCTTCAGGTCGTACCGAAAGCAAAGAAGCGGCCGGTGACCGGGCAGCGGCGCGGGACCGGAATCCCGCCCCTGCCCGGCCGCCGGCCGCGACAGAAGAGCGAACCCTACTCAGGAACCCGCCGGTAAGCCCCGTCACTCGCGCTGGTCGCCATCGACGCGTAGGCGCGCAGCGCCGCCGACACCGGGCGCTCCCGGTCGACCGGCGTGTACGGCTTGGCCCGCCGCTCCTGCTCGTGCCGGCGCTGGGCCAGCACGTCGTCGTGCACGTTCAGCGTGATGCTGCGGCCCGGGATGTCGATGGTGATCTCGTCACCGGTCTCGACCAGGGCGATCAGGCCACCGCCGGCCGCCTCGGGGGAGACGTGGCCGATGGAGAGGCCGGACGTGCCGCCGGAGAACCGGCCGTCGGTGATCAGCGCGCACGCTTTGCCCAGGCCACGGCCCTTGAGGAAGGACGTCGGGTAGAGCATCTCCTGCATGCCGGGCCCGCCCCTGGGGCCCTCGTAGCGGATGATCACGACGTCGCCCTCGACGACCTCCTTGCCGAGGATGCCGGTGACCGCGTCGTCCTGGGACTCGTAGACCCGGGCCGGGCCGGTGAATTTCCAGATCGATTCGTCGACGCCGGCGGTCTTGACCACGCAGCCGTCGGGTGCGAGGTTCCCGAACAGGATGGCCAGGCCGCCGTCGACGGTGTACGCGTGCTCGACCGACCGGATGCAGCCCGCGGCCGCGTCGGTGTCGAGGGAGGCCCACCGGTTGGTGGTGCTGAACGGCTCGGTGGTGCGCACCCCGCCAGGCGCGGCGTGGAAGAGTTCCAGCGCCTCCTCAGCGGGCGAATCACCCCGGATGTCCCACTTGGAAAGCCAGGCGTCGAGCGAGGGGGAGTGCACGGCGCGGACATCCGTCTTCAGCGCTCCGCCCCGGTGCAGCTCACCGAGGAGAGCCGGAATGCCACCCGCCCGGTGCACGTCCTCCATGTGGTACTTCGGGCTGTTCGGAGCAACCTTGGACAAGCAGGGCACCCGGCGCGAGATTGCGTCGATGTCGGCCACGCTGAAGTCCAGGCCAGCCTCGCGAGCCGCGGCCAGCAGGTGCAGCACCGTGTTGGTGGAGCCGCCCATCGCCACGTCGAGAGCGACCGCGTTCTCGAACGCGTCGCGGCTGGCGATCGAGCGGGGGAGCACCGACTCGTCGTTCTTCTCGTAGTACTCCTTGGCGATCTCCACGATCAGCCGGCCGGCCTCGGTGAACAGCGCCTTGCGGGAGGCGTGCGTGGCCAGCGTCGACCCGTTGCCGGGCAGCGACAGGCCGATCGCCTCGGTCAGGCAGTTCATCGAGTTGGCGGTGAACATGCCGGAGCAGGAGCCGCAGGTCGGGCAGGCGGAGCGCTCGATGGTGTCCAGCTGGGCGTCGGTGACGTTGTCGTTCGCCGCGGCGCTCATCGCGTCGACCAGGTCCAGCTTCTCGTGGACGATGCCCTCGATGGCGACCGTCTTGCCGGCCTCCATCGGGCCGCCGGAGACGAAGACCGTCGGGATGTTCAGCCGCAGCGCGGCGATCAGCATGCCCGGAGTGATCTTGTCGCAGTTCGAGATGCAGACCAGGGCGTCGGCGCAGTGCGCGTTCACCATGTACTCCACCGCGTCGGCGATCAGCTCGCGGCTGGGCAGCGAGTAGAGCATGCCGCCGTGGCCCATCGCGATGCCGTCGTCGACCGCGATCGTGTTGAACTCGCGGCCGACGCCGCCGGCCGCGGCGATCGACTCGGCGACCAGGCCGCCGAGGTCCTTGAGGTGCACATGCCCGGGTACGAACTGGGTGTAGCTGTTGGCGATGGCGACGATCGGCTTGCCGAAGTCGTCGTCTGTCATGCCGGTGGCGCGCCACAGGGCGCGGGCACCGGCCATCGTTCGACCGTGGGTCGAGGTCCGGGAGCGCAGCTCAGGCATTTCCCCATAGTGCCACCGACCAGGACCGGGATCGCCAGGGACGTCCACAGCGCGGGACGCAAAGGGTTTCGCGATCGAGAGAGATCCGGCAAAGTGTGTCCGTGCACTCACCGTCCGGTATGGAGCTGGCGGGCCTCGCCGGCCTGCTCGCCGCCGTCCCGGCGGTCGCCCTGCTCGGGCAGTCGGGCCGCCGGCACACCGGTGACGCCCGGCGGGCCCACCTGCTGCTGGCCGTCGGCGGCGCGCTGGTCACCGCGGCGGCGCTGGCCGGCCTGGCCACCGCCCTGCTCACGGTGCATCACCACCACGACGGCGGGCCACCCGGCACCCGGACGCTGGCCACCGCGATGGCGATCGGTATGGCGATCGGCACACTCACCCTGCTGGCCGGGACGGTGGCGCTGCCCGGCGCGGCCCGCGGGCCGGCCGCCGCGCTCCGGCACGTGCTGGACGGGCTGGTGATCGCCGCGGCGATCTGGTTCGTCGGCTGGGTGCTGCTGGCCCGCCCGACCCGGATCCTCGGCTCGGCCACGCCCTATCAGTGCGTGGCGGTGATCCTGCCGGCCCTGCTGGCGGTGCTCGGGCTGGGCCTGACCGGGGTGCTGGCGCTGCACGCGCACCGGCCGCGGCGGCACACCGTGCGGATCGGCGCCGGGGTGAGCCTCACCGCGATCGCCTCGGCCGGGGTGTCCAGCGGCATCTGCCGCAAGGGCGACGAGCTGGTGCTCACCTCGGTGCTGCTGCTCAGCGCCGGGCTGATCCTGGTGGCCTGGGCGGTGCGGGCCGCCGACAAGCCGGTCCAGGTGACCGGCGACGTGCTGGAGCGCGGCGGGGCGTACGCGGTGATCCCGATGCTCGGCGTGGTGGCGGCGCTCGGCTGGCACCTGGGCCAGGGCGGCACGGTCGACGCGTACGGATATTTCGGGATCAGTGTCGTCGGTCTGGCCCTGGTCGCCCGCCAGTTCCTCGCCCTGGACGACGTCCGCCGTTACACGGTCCAGCTGCGCCAGCGCGAGAAGCATTTCCGCGACCTGGCCCACACCGACCCGCTGACCGGTCTGGCGAATCGGCGTGGCCTGCGGCTGGCTCTCCTCGGAGACGCCGAGAAAAAGGCCCTGATCGGCATCGACATGGACGGCTTCAAGACCGTCAACGACCTGCGCGGCCACGACGTCGGCGACGCGGTCCTGGCCGAGGTCGGCGCCCGGCTCAAGCGCAACCTGCTGGACGGCGACGTGGCGGCCCGGCTGGGCGGCGACGAGTTCGCGGTGCTGATGCACGGCGACGCCGACGAGGCGATGCTGGCCGCGCACCGGCTGCTCGCCGTGCTCGGCGAGCCTTACGAGGTGGACGGCGGCCAGATCTTCCTCTCCGCCAGCGTCGGCGTGGCCTCCACCGGCGAGCTGCTGCACGACGCCGACCTGGCGCTGCGTTACGCGAAACAGCGCGGCAAGAATCGGGTCGAGCAGTACCAGGCCGGATACGACGAGCTGCTGCGCCGCCGCGGCACGCTGACCGGCGAGCTGCGCCACGCGATCGACCGTGGCGAGCTGCGCCTGGTCTTCCAGCCGGTGGTGGCGCTGCCGTCGATGCGCCCGGTCGGCTGCGAGGCGCTGCTCCGCTGGACGCACCCGGAGCTGGGCCCGGTCCGCCCCGACGAGTTCATCCCGGTGGCCGAGGAGTCCGGCCTGATCAACCGGATCGGCGCCTGGGTGCTGGAGAACGCGTGCCGCCAGCTGGCCGACTGGCTGGCGGCCGGCCACGACATCTGGATGTCGGTGAACCTGTCGCCCAAGGAGCTGCACAACGCCGACTACGCCGCGCAGGTCGCCGACATTCTGACCGAGCTGGGCGTCCCGCCGCAGCGGCTGGTGCTGGAGGTGACCGAGCACGCGGTCGCCACCGACATGGAGGAGCTGGTCCGCCGGCTGGCCGAGCTGCGCGAGACCGGGGTGCGGATCGCCCTCGACGACTTCGGCGCGGGCTACTCGTCGCTCACCCAGCTGCGCACCCTGCCGGTCGACATCCTGAAGATCGACCACGCGCTGGTGGCCGAGCCGGAGTCGCGGACCGGCACCGCCGCCCCGCTGGTCGACGTGGTGGTCCGGCTCGGGCACCGGCTCGGGCTGGAGGTGCTGGCCGAGGGGATCGGCACGCCGGCCCAGCGCGAGGTGGTCGAGGAGGCGGGCTGCCGGCTCGGCCAGGGCTCGCTGTTCGGCTGGGGCGTCCCGGCCGAGCACCTCGAGTCCCGCCTGCAGACGCTGCGCCCGAGCGGCCCGCGCCCGCTGCCGGCGCCGCGTCCGGCCCCGTCGGCGAATGCACCGGCCCGCAGCCAGATGGTCCGCCTCGGCCCCGGAATGCGGCAGCTCAGAGCGTTGCTGCCGACCGATCCGGAATTCTCCGCGTCGCTTGGTGATCAAAATGTGGGATCAGTTGACTCGGACCGTGAGATGAGGCAAGGTTAGCCGCATGTGCTTCGCGTCCCGAGTACTTATCTAAAGCGCACCGCTCCTGACCACCAGGAGGGTGCGCTAGGTCCCGTGCTTCTGCACGTGGGCCTTTTTTGTTGCTCAAGTGCTGGACGCCAAACCGAAAAGGTCTGAACTGCCATGACGAGACCCACGCCTGAAACCCTCGCCCACCGAGTCACTCCGGCCACCGTCGCGGCGGCCGTGAACACCGCTCCGGCCGTCACCTCGCCGGTAGCCACCACGGGCGCCGGCGCGCTCGTCCGGTCGCTCGAGGCGCTCGGCGTCGAGGTCGCGTTCGGCATTCCGGGCGGGGCGATCCTGCCGGCCTACGACCCGCTGTTCGACTCGAAGGTCCGGCACATCCTGGTCCGGCACGAGCAGGGCGCGGGACACGCCGCCACCGGTTACGCGCAGGCCACCGGCAAGGTCGGGGTCTGCATCGCGACCAGCGGCCCGGGCGCGACGAACCTGGTGACGCCGATCGCGGACGCGTACATGGACTCGGTCCCGATCGTCGCGATCACCGGCCAGGTGGCTCGCCCGGCGATCGGCACGGACGCCTTCCAGGAGGCGGACATCCAGGGCATCACGCTGCCGATCACCAAGCACAACTTCCTGGTCCAGACGGCCGAGGAGCTGCCCCGGATCGTCGCCGAGGCGTTCCACCTGGCGGCCACCGGCCGGCCCGGCCCGGTCCTGGTCGACATCCCCAAGGACGTGCTCCAGGCGCAGACCACGTTCACCTGGCCGCCGGCCCTGGACCTGCCCGGCTACCGGCCGACCCTGCACCCGCACGGCAAGCAGATCCGCGAGGCGGCCCGGCTGATCGCCCAGGCCAAGCGCCCGGTGCTGTACGTCGGCGGCGGCGTCCTCAAGGCCGGCGCCACCGACGGCCTGCGCAAACTGGCCGAGCTGACCGGCATGCCGGTGGTCACCACCCTGATGGCCCTCGGCGCGTTCCCCGACTCGCACCCGCAGCACCTGGGCATGCCCGGCATGCACGGCACCGTCCCCGCGGTCTACGCGCTCCAGAAGGCGGACCTGCTGGTCACCCTGGGCGCCCGCTTCGACGACCGGGTCACCGGCAAGCTCGATTCGTTCGCCCCGGACGCCAAGGTCGTGCACGCCGACATCGACCCCGCCGAGATCGGCAAGAACCGGCACGCCGACGTCCCGATCGTCGGTGACGCCCGGCACGTGATCGACGAGCTGATCGCCGCGGTCTCGGCCACCGCCGGCGGCGTCGAGCAGTACCCGAACTGGTGGAACACGCTCAACGACATCCGCGAGCGCTACCCGCTGGGCTACGACGAGCCCACCGACGGCACCCTGGCCCCGCAGTACGTGATCGAGCGGATCGGCGCGCTGGTCGGCCCGGACGCGATCTACTGCGCCGGCGTCGGGCAGCACCAGATGTGGGCGTCCCAGTTCATCAAGTACGAGAAGCCGGGCACCTGGCTCAACTCGGGCGGCGCCGGCACCATGGGCTACGCCGTCCCGGCCGCGATGGGCGCCAAGGTGGCCCAGCCCGACACCCAGGTCTGGGCGATCGACGGCGACGGCTGCTTCCAGATGACCAACCAGGAGCTGGCCACCTGCGCCCTGGAGGGCATCCCGATCAAGGTCGCTGTGATCAACAACGGCAACCTGGGCATGGTCCGGCAGTGGCAGACCCTGTTCTACGACGGCCGCTACTCCAACACCGAGCTCGGCACGCACAAGCACCGGATCCCGGACTTCGTGAAGCTGGCCGAGGCGCTCGGCTGCATCGGCCTGCGCTGCGAGTCGAAGGCGGACGTCGACAAGGTCATCAAGCAGGCCATGGAGATCAACGACGCGCCGGTGGTCATCGACTTCACGGTCGGCAAGGACGCCATGGTGTGGCCGATGGTCGCGGCCGGCACCAGCAACGACGAGATCATGTTCGCCCGGGACGTGCGTCCCACCTTCGATGAGGACGACCTCTGATGTCCAACAAGCACACGCTCAGCGTGCTGGTCGAGAACAAGCCCGGTGTGCTGGCCCGGGTCAGCGGGCTGTTCTCCCGGCGCAGCTTCAACATCGACTCCCTGGCGGTCGGCGAGACGGAGAACCCGGACGTCAGCCGCATCACGATCGTGGTCGACGCCGAGTCGTCCCCGCTGGAGCAGGTCACCAAACAGCTCAACAAGCTGGTGAACGTCCTGAAGATCGTGGAGCTGGACCCGGCGCAGTCGGTCCAGCGTGAGCTCCTGCTGGTCAAGGTGCGTGCCGACCGGGCGCAGCGTGGCCAGGTGCTGGAGACCGTCGAGCTGTTCCGCGCGCGAGTGATCGACGTCGCTCCGGACACCCTGACGATCGAGGCCACCGGCAACCCCGACAAACTGGATGCGCTGCTGCGCGACCTCGAGCCGTACGGCATCAAAGAGATGGTCCAGTCGGGCCTCGTGGCCATCGGCCGAGGTTCTCGTTCCATCACCACGGGCCCAGCCCTGCGTGCCGCCTGATTTTTCAAGACCAGAGAAGAAGGAAGTCATGACCGCCGAAGTTTTCTACGACGACGACGCCGACCTGTCGATCATCCAGGGCAAGAAGGTCGCCGTCATCGGCTACGGCAGCCAGGGCCACGCCCACTCGCTGTCGCTGCGTGACTCGGGTGTCGAGGTCGTGGTCGGTCTCCAGGAGGGCTCGAAGAGCCGCCCGAAGGCCGAGGAGCAGGGCCTGACCGTGAAGACCCCGGCCGAGGCGTCCGCCTGGGCCGACGTGATCATGGTGCTGGCGCCGGACACCGCGCAGCGCAAGATCTACGCCGAGTCGATCGCGCCGAACCTGTCCGCGGGCAAGGCGCTCTTCTTCGGCCACGGCCTGAACATCCGCTTCGAGCTGATCAAGCCGCCGGCCGACGTGACCGTCGCCATGGTCGCCCCGAAGGGCCCCGGCCACCTGGTCCGCCGCCAGTACGTGGACGGCAAGGGCGTCCCGGCGCTGATCGCGGTCGAGCAGGACCCGACCGGTGAGGGCCAGGCGCTCGCCCTGTCCTACGCGAAGGCGATCGGTGGCACCCGCGCCGGCGTCATCAAGACCACCTTCACCGAGGAGACCGAGACCGACCTGTTCGGCGAGCAGGCCGTGCTCTGCGGCGGCACCGCCGCCCTGGTCCAGACCGGTTTCGAGGTGCTCACCGAGGCGGGCTACGCCCCGGAGATCGCGTACTTCGAGTGCCTGCACGAGCTCAAGCTGATCGTCGACCTCATGTACGAGGGCGGCATCTCCCGGATGCGCTACAGCGTCTCGGACACCGCCGAGTTCGGCGACTACGTCTCCGGCCCCCGCGTGATCAACGCGGAGACCAAGAAGGAGATGAAGGCGATCCTGGCCGACATCCAGTCCGGCGAGTTCACCCGCCGCCTGATCGCCGACGACGAGAACGGCGGCGCCGAGCTCAAGAAGTACCGCGAGCAGGGCGAGGCGCACCCGATCGAGGTCACCGGCAAGAAGCTGCGCGGCATGATGAGCTGGGTCGACCGCCCGATCACCGAGACGGCGTAGTTTGCGGAACAGCGCCTGGTCGATGTCGGCCAGGCGCTTTTCTCTGCCCAAAATCAAGGTCAATTTCTTCATGTACGCGGGCCCGGCCGGGTGCGGATCGCATGCTCCCGCGCGGGCCGAGGCCGGCGATCTGGCCGCTGGCGCGTCCAGAGCGATCGCCGCCCTCTTCACTGTCCGCGGGTGGTTCCGGAAACCCTCGATCGCGTGAATGAACTGAACCGGCGTCCGGGAAGCTCCGTACCATTTGGGTCCGTCAATACCGACGCACCTGGATGGAGAGTCGATGACTGCCATCGTCCTGGTAACCGAGGAATTGGCGCCCGCCGCGATCGACGTGCTCACCACGGACTTCGAGGTCCGGACGGTGGACGGCACGGACCGGCCCGCGCTGCTGAACGCCCTGCACGAGGCCGAGGCGGTGATCGTCCGGAGCGCCACCCGGATCGACGCCGAGGCCCTGGCGGCCGCACCACACCTGCGCGTCGTGGCGCGGGCCGGGGTGGGGCTGGACAACGTCGACATCCCGGCCGCGACCGCCCGGGGCGTGCTGGTGGTGAACGCGCCGACCAGCAACATCATCTCCGCGGCCGAGCAGGCGGTGGCGCTGCTGCTGACCACGGCCCGGCACACCGCGAGCGCCAGCGCCGCCCTCAAGACCGGCACGTGGAAACGCTCCGCCTACACCGGCGTCGAGATCTACGGCAAGACCGTCGGCGTGGTCGGGCTGGGCCGGATCGGGGTACTGGTGGCCCAGCGGATGGCCGCGTTCGGCGCCCACCTGATCGCCTACGACCCGTACGTGCAGCCGGCCCGGGCCGCCCAGCTCGGCGTCCGCCTGGTGACCCTGGCCGAGCTGATCCGCGAGAGCGACTTCATCTCGGTGCACCTGCCACGCACCCCGGAGACCGTCGGCCTGATCGGCGAGAAGGAGCTGGCCGAGGTCAAGCCCGGGGTGCGGATCGTGAACGCGGCCCGCGGCGGCCTGGTCGACGAGCGCGCGCTGGCCGAGGCGATCGCCGACGGCCGGGTGGCCGGCGCCGGGCTGGACGTCTTCGAGACCGAGCCGCTCACCGAGTCCCCGCTGTTCGCCTTCGACAGCGTGACGGTCACCCCGCACCTGGGCGCGTCCACCGTCGAGGCGCAGGACAAGGCAGGGCTCGCGGTGGCCCGCAGCGTCCGGCTGGCGCTGCGCGGTGAGTTCGTCCCGGAGGCGGTGAACGTCCGGGCCGGCGGGGCGGTCGACGAGGAGGTCACGCCGCTGCTGCCGCTCGCCGAGAAGCTCGGCCGGGTGTTCACCGCGGTCGCCGGTGGCATCGCCGCCGGGGTGACCGTCGAGGTGGCCGGGGAGGTCACCGCGCACGACGTCACGGTGCTGCGGCTGGCCACCACGAAAGGGTTGTTCTCCTCGGTGGTGGAGGAGCGGGTGACGTACGTGAACGCGCCCCAGCTCGCCGCCGACCGGGGCGTCGAGGTGGCGCTGGCGACGTCGGAGGACGCCGGTGAGCACTCCAGCCTGATCACCGTACGCGGCGCCCTGCCGGACGGCCGCCCGGTCGCGGTGGCCGGCGCCGCCGGCAAACTGGTCGAGGTGGACGGGTTCGAGCTGGACCTGCCGGCCGACGGCGTACTGCTGCTGTTCCGCTACCGGGACCACCCGGGGGTGGTCGGCCGGATCGGCACCACGCTCGGCCGGGCCGGGGTCAACATCGCCGCGATGCAGGTGGCCCGGCGGGCGGCCGGCGGCGAGGCGCTGATGACGCTCACCGTCGACGGCTCGGTCGACCCGGACCTGCTCGCGACGGTGGCCGCCGAGATCGGCTCCTCGGCCTTCGCGGCCGCCGACCTCCGGGCCGACTGACCCGACTAACGAGCGCGGACCGGTGGGGGATACACCGTGCCGTCCTGGAGATCCAGCAGGTCGAGGTTCAGCTCGGCGGCCAGCCGCTCGATCGTCTCCAGCACCAGGTCCGGGCAGTTCTCGTCCAGCCGCATCTGGATGTGGTCCGCCGCGGCGTGCAGCGGCGCGCTCGCCCACGGCGAGCCGGGCGCCGTCGCGCGCGGACCGCGATCCGGATAGTTGCTGGTCAGGGCGTCATAGAAGGCGACGACGCGGGGGTCGGCCGGGCGCTGCGCGTGGATGCCCTCGGCACACCGCGCATTGGCGGCGCGCACCTGATCCGGCGCCGACGCGGGGTCCATCGCCCACACCACTAGGTCGAAACTCACCGGCGCATGGTGCCATCACCGCCGCCCCAGGGTGAGAACCCGTGGGCCGACACGCGGGGATGCGTCTTGCGCGTCTTTAGTCCGCATCGCTAGCGTTGTCCCCAGCCGCGCGTTCCGGGTGGGCACGTCTTCGGGTGACGGAGTCCGTCGCGGGACCGTGCGCTTCCGGCGGGACCGAGCCACGCGTACTCGTCGCATCAGCCCCCGTGACCGTTTGCCGCGGTCCGGGGGTTGTTCGCGTCCGGAGGAAGTCCGGGAAAGCCCCTGTCCGCCCGGAGATCATCCAGCGAAAACGCCGCGGGCGCTCAAAAGCTGGGACCGACGTTCCGGGCTTCGGGATCAAGGGTTACCGTGAGTGCTGATTATCCGGACGTGTGCAGGGGAGTCAGACGTGAGCGTGGCGCGGATCGCGGTGGTCGCCGGCGACGGCATCGGTACCGAGGTGACCGCGCAGGCCCGCAAGGTCATTGACGCCGTCCTCCCCGGCGTCGACTACAACGAGTACGACCTCGGCGCCCGCCTCTACAACCGCACCGGCGAGGTCCTGCCCGCCTCGATCCAGACCGAGCTGGCCGGCCACGACGCCATCCTGCTCGGCGCGATCGGCGACCCGAGCGTCCCGCCGGGCATCCTGGAGCGCGGCCTGCTGCTGAAGCTGCGCTTCGACTTCGATCAGTATGTGAACCTGCGCCCCTCCAAGCTCTGGCCCGGCACCACCAGCCCGCTCGCCGGCGTCAAGGCGGGCGAGATCGACATGGTCGTGGTCCGCGAGGGCACCGAGGGTCTCTACGTCGGTGCCGGCGGCGTCCTGCACAAGGACACCCACGCCGAGATCGCCACCGAGGAGAGCCTGAACACCCGGCACGGCGTCGAGCGGGTCATCCGGGACGCGTTCGAGCGCGCCCAGCGCCGCGACCGCCGTCACCTCACCTGGGTGCACAAGACCAACGTGCTCACCCACGCCGGCAACCTGTGGTCCCGCACCTTCGCCGCGGTCGCCGCGGAGTACCCCGAGGTCACCACGGAGTACCAGCACATCGACGCGGCCAGCATGTTCATGGTCAGCAACCCGCAGCGCTACGACGTGATCGTCACCGACAACCTGTTCGGCGACATCCTCACCGACATCGCCGCCGCCGTCACCGGTGGCATCGGCATGGCCGCCAGCGGCTCGGTCAACCCGGAGCGCAAGTACCCGTCGACCTTCGAGCCGGTGCACGGCTCCGCCCCGGACATCGCCGGCAAGGGCATCGCCGACCCGGCCGCCGCGATCCTCTCCGCCGCGCTGCTGCTGGAGCACCTGGGCAAGCACGCCGAGGCCGCGCGAGTAACCGAGGCGGTCGCGGCCGAGGTCGCGTCCCGCACGCCGGGCGCGCCGCTGCGGACCGCCGAGGTCGGCGACCGGGTCGCCGCCGCGCTCTGACGCCGTCTCTCCTGGAACGCCCGGGTCTCTGGTTACTCGGGCGTCAACCTCGCCGCCGTTGTGTTAACGACCGTTCGGGGTACATTCATGGGCGCACTACGGGTGCCCCTCTTTGGTCTTTCCGCAGAAAGCAGGTCGCGTTGTCATGAGCGGTGGTGACAGCCTCGAATTCGAGATCCGTCCGAACCCGGCGCCCGTATCGGACGCCGAGCGCGCCGCGATGCTGGCCAACCCGGGCTTCGGCCGGATCTTCACCGACCACATGGTCACCGTGCGCTACGCCGACGGCAAGGGGTGGTACGAGCCCCGCGTCGAGGCGCGCGCGCCGATCCCGATGGACCCGGCCAGCGCGGTCCTGCACTACGCCCAGGAGATCTTCGAGGGGCTGAAGGCGTACACGCTGCCCGACGGTGGCGTCGCCATGTTCCGCCCGGAGGCGAACGCGGCCCGCTTCGCCCTCTCCGCCCAGCGGATGGCCATGCCGGCGCTGCCCGAGGAGATCTTCCTCAAGTCGCTGCACGAGATCATCGCGATCGACCGCAAGTGGCTCCCGGAGGACGAGGACGGCAGCCTCTACCTGCGCCCGTTCGCCTACGCCAGCGAGGTCTTCCTCGGCGTGCGCCCCGCCCTCGAGTACCTCTTCTTGGTCATCGCCTCCCCGGTCGGGCCGTACTTCTCCGGCGGCGTCAAGCCGGTGTCGGTCTGGGTCACCCCGGACTACACCCGCGCGGCCCCCGGCGGCACCGGCGCGGCCAAGTGCGGCGGCAACTACGCGGCCGGCCTCTCCGCCCAGGCCGAGGCCATCGAGCACGGCTGCGACCAGGTCGTCTACTTGGACGCGGTGCAGCGCAAGTACATCGACGAGCTCGGCGGCATGAACGTGTTCCTGGTGCTCGACGACGGCACCCTGGTCACCCCGCCGCTGACCGGCACCATCCTCCCCGGCATCACCCGCGACTCGGTCATCAAGCTCGCCGAGCGAGCCGGCCGCCGCGTCGAGGAGCGAGCCATCAGCCTCGAGGAGTGGCGCGACGGCGCCGCCTCCGGCCGAGTCCGCGAAGCCTTCGCCTGCGGCACCGCCGCCGTCATCACCCCGATCGGCACCGTCAAGAGCCTCGACGGCGACTTCACCGTCGCCGACGGCGGCCCCGGCGCCGTCACCATGGGCCTCCGCAAGGAGCTCGTCGACATCCAGCGAGGCCGCGCCGAAGACACCTTCGGCTGGGTCCACCGCGTCGCCTGACCCTTTTCGCATTACCAAGATCAATTCACGATACTGACTCGGGCCGCGCTGATCACCGATCGTCGCTCCCGCCAGGGACCCTTCCGGGGTTCGCAAGGGCGCTGCGCGCCCAGAACACGAACCCCGAAAGGGCGACGTCCGCGGGTGGTTGCGAAAATCCAACTTCGGCCGACCCCCCACGGTGGTTCGAGTCTGTCTGCCCCCGGCCGCCGTGTGCGGTCTGCGACTGGGTGCGCTCACCGCCCTGGCTTGCCTTGAGAGCCCGAAAGCCGGACGAGTAACGGCTCCCACCGCAAGCTCAGATCCGGGCTGGTGCTCAGCGCCCTATCCCGGGTCGGGATAGGGCCTTGACGGCCAGCCGGGGACTGGTGGCTGGTCCTCAGGGCCCTGTTCGAGAGCGCGATAGGGCGCTCAGGACCAGCTGGGTTTTGATCTCCGGAACCACCCGCGGACAGTGAAGAGGCCGGCGATCGCTATGGACGCGTAGCGGCCAGATCGCCGGCCTCGGCCCGCGCGGGAGCATGCGGTCCGTACCCGCGCGGACCTGCGCAAATGAAGATCTTGAAGTTGATCTTCGGAGGTTGCTCAATCCAGCAGGTGGTGGCGCATCGAGGTGATCTCGGCGTCGGTGAGGCCGATCTCGCGGACGTATTCCTCGACGGAGCCGTGGAGGGCTCGGAGGTCGTCCAGGAACATCAGCATGGCGGCTGGGGGCGAGTCGAACATGTGCTCGTTGCCCTTGACGGACTCCGGGCTCGTCTTCATCAGATAGGCGGTGAGCGGGGCCATCGCGTCCGTGGTCAGGGCGTAATCGGCGGCGATGTCCTCGTCGGAGACGCCGAGCAGGGAGAGCGTCAGGGCGCAGATGGTGCCGGTGCGGTCCTTGCCGGCCATGCAGTGCACCACGACCGGCGCGGCAGCCGGGTCGGCGATGAGGCGGAGCGAGTCGAGGATGCCCTCGTGGCCGTCCTCGGCGAAGTTCAGGTAGCGGTCGGCCAGCCAGCGCTCGTGCACCATC